>NZ_VFJE01000017.1 GCF_006385255.1 Flavobacterium microcysteis | reverse complement strand
CGGACTTCGACCTTACGGCGTTCGATGCCACGGTACTGGGCACCCAGCCGGTAGGGGACTTTACGGTACACTACTATGACGACCTTGCCAAGGCACAGGCCGACGGCAACCTGGGCATAACGTCGACCAACCCGCAGGCAATCACGGGCCTTAACCCTTACCATACGGGTACTAGGATGATCTATGCGCTGGTAATCAACAGGCTGTCGGTAACGGGCTGCCCGGCCATTGCCAACATCCAGCTTACGGTGAACAAGTTGCCGGAGGTGACCCTTGCGGGAGGATTCTTCT
>NZ_VFJE01000016.1 GCF_006385255.1 Flavobacterium microcysteis | reverse complement strand
CGGACTTCGACCTTACGGCGTTCGATGCCACGGTACTGGGCACCCAGCCGGTAGGGGACTTTACGGTACACTACTATGACGACCTTGCCAAGGCACAGGCCGACGGCAACCTGGGCATAACATCGACCAACCCGCAGGCAATCACCAACCTTAACCCATACCATACGGGCACTAGGATGATCTATGCGCTGGTAATCAACAGGCTGTCGGTAACGGGCTGCCCGGCCATTGCCAACATCCAGCTTACGGTGAACAAGTTGCCGGAGGTGACCCTTGCGGGAGGATTCTTCT
>NZ_VFJE01000015.1 GCF_006385255.1 Flavobacterium microcysteis | reverse complement strand
GTAAGCGTAGCCGCAGCAGGGATATTTCCGCAAGCTGCTGTGATGTTTGATGGCAATGTTCCTGTAAATACAGGGGCCTGCGTATCAGTCACGGTTACAGTCTGAGTGTACTCAGCAGTGTTGCCGCATAGGTCAGTAGCCGTCCATTTTCTTGTAAGCGTGTAGTTTCCGGCACAAGAACCATTAGTCCTTGTCTCGGCAAATGTTACAGTTGCGCTTCCGCAGGCATCGGTCGCTGTAAGCGTAGCCGCAGCAGGGATATTTCCGCAAGCTGC
>NZ_VFJE01000014.1 GCF_006385255.1 Flavobacterium microcysteis | reverse complement strand
TGGGATAGTGAGCTTCCTGCGAGTATGAACCCGTAGTCGGGAGTGGGCTGTGCGTCGAATAGGTATTCGGAGTGATTTCCTCCGTAGGATTTCTCCCAGAGGATGTCCTGGGCTTGGAGCGCATCGGTGCAGAGCATAGCGCATAGTCCGGCAACTGCCAGGCGTGCCGGGAAGGGTTTGATGAGGGTCATGTGTCTGTATTTGTTTAAGTTAAGTCCTGTTAATTTGTATTAAAACGCAAAGAAATAAATTTTTAGTATAGAAATATAACAA
>NZ_VFJE01000013.1 GCF_006385255.1 Flavobacterium microcysteis | reverse complement strand
GTTACGGTTGCAGTTCCACAAGCATCAGTTGCAGTAAGCGTAGCCGCAGCCGGAATGTTGTCGCAAGACGCAGCCAGTTCGGCAGCAGGCAGTGTTCCTTCGAACGCAGGAGCCTGAGTATCGGTCACGTTCACCACTTGAGTATGCTCGGCAGTATTACCGCATAGGTCAGTAGCAGTCCATTTTCTTGTCAATGTATAGCTTCCGGCACAAGCACCGTCAGTTCTAGTCTCTGCAAAAGTTACGGTTGCAG
>NZ_VFJE01000012.1 GCF_006385255.1 Flavobacterium microcysteis | reverse complement strand
CGCCAGGGTTCTGGTTCGTATAGGCATTGGCAGGGTCGATAAGCGTGCCCGCAAGGGTGTAGAACGCAACGGTATACCCCGGAAGGTTACTTGTAAGGTTGCCGATCTGCGTGGTAAGGTCAAATACCGTGTACCCGTCATTAGGAAGGGCCTCGTCGCAAAGCGAGTATTCCACATGCGGGAAGGACAGCGACGGGTTGATCACTACCTTGAAGCTGCCTAGCTTGTAGCATCCCGTGGCGGTAT
>NZ_VFJE01000011.1 GCF_006385255.1 Flavobacterium microcysteis | reverse complement strand
CGCCAGGGTTCTGGTTCGTATAGGCATTGGCAGGGTCGATAAGCGTGCCCGCAAGGGTGTAGAACGCAACGGTATACCCCGGAAGGTTACTTGTAAGGTTGCCGATCTGCGTGGTAAGGTCGAACACCGTGTACCCGTCATTAGGAAGGGCCTCGTCGCAAAGCGAGTATTCCACATGCGGGAAGGACAGCGACGGGTTGATCACTACCTTGAAGCTGCCTAGCTTGTAGCATCCCGTGGCGGTAT
>NZ_VFJE01000010.1 GCF_006385255.1 Flavobacterium microcysteis | reverse complement strand
TGACCGATACTCAGGCTCCTGCATTCGTTGGAACACTGCCTGCTGCCGAAGTGGCTGCGTCTTGCGACAATATCCCGGCTGCGGCTACGCTTACTGCAACCGATGCTTGCGGAACTGCAACTGTAACTTTTGCAGAGACTAGAACTGACGGTGCTTGTGCCGGAAGCTATACATTGACAAGAAAATGGACTGCTACTGACCTATGCGGTAATACTGCCGAGCATACTCAAGTGGTTAGTGTGA
>NZ_VFJE01000009.1 GCF_006385255.1 Flavobacterium microcysteis | reverse complement strand
TTCACGTGCCCCGCCCTACTCAGGATACCGCTATCCCTTACGCTCATTACTTGTACCGGGCTGTCACCGTCTTTGGCCCAACTTTCCAGATGGTTCTAATTCTTTACGCAGGAAATATCGCGGTCCTACAACCCCGGAAATGCCGTAACATCTCCGGTTTGGGCTAATCCGCTTTCGCTCGCCACTACTCACGGAATCACTTTTGTTTTCTTCTCCTCCGCCTACTTAGATGTTTCAGTTCAG
>NZ_VFJE01000008.1 GCF_006385255.1 Flavobacterium microcysteis | reverse complement strand
TTCACGTGCCCCGCCCTACTCAGGATACCGCTATCCCTTACGCTCATTACTTGTACCGGGCTGTCACCGTCTTTGGCCCAACTTTCCAGATGGTTCTAATTCTTTACGCAGGAAATATCGCAGTCCTACAACCCCGGAAATGCCGTAACATCTCCGGTTTGGGCTAATCCGCTTTCGCTCGCCACTACTCACGGAATCACTTTTGTTTTCTTCTCCTCCGCCTACTTAGATGTTTCAGTTCAG
>NZ_VFJE01000007.1 GCF_006385255.1 Flavobacterium microcysteis | reverse complement strand
GCTCGGCAGTATTACCGCATAGGTCAGTAGCAGTCCATTTTCTTGTCAATGTATAGCTTCCGGCACAAGCACCGTCAGTTCTAGTCTCTGCAAAAGTTACGGTTGCAGTTCCGCAAGCATCAGTTGCAGTAAGCGTAGCCGCAGCCGGGATATTGTCGCAAGACGCAGCCAGTTCGGCAGCAGGCAATGTTCCAACGAATGCAGGAGCCTGAGTATCGGTCACACTAACCACTTGAGTATGCT
>NZ_VFJE01000006.1 GCF_006385255.1 Flavobacterium microcysteis | reverse complement strand
TTGTCGCAAGACGCAGCCAGTTCGGCAGCAGGCAGTGTTCCTTCGAACGCAGGAGCCTGAGTATCGGTCACACTAACCACTTGAGTATGCTCGGCAGTATTACCGCATAGGTCAGTAGCCGTCCATTTTCTTGTCAATGTATAGCTTCCGGCACAAGCACCGTCAGTTCTAGTCTCTGCAAAAGTTACGGTTGCAGTTCCGCAAGCATCGGTTGCAGTAAGCGTAGCCGCAGCCGGGATAT
>NZ_VFJE01000005.1 GCF_006385255.1 Flavobacterium microcysteis | reverse complement strand
GTTGCAGTTCCGCAAGCATCGGTTGCAGTAAGCGTAGCCGCAGCCGGGATATTGTCGCAAGACGCAGCCACTTCGGCAGCAGGCAGTGTTCCAACGAATGCAGGAGCCTGAGTATCGGTCACACTAACCACTTGAGTATGCTCGGCAGTATTACCGCAAAGGTCAGTAGCCGTCCATTTTCTTGTAAGGGTATAGCTTCCGGCACAAGCACCGTCAGTTCTAGTCTCTGCAAAAGTTAC
>NZ_VFJE01000004.1 GCF_006385255.1 Flavobacterium microcysteis | reverse complement strand
CTTGAGTATGCTCGGCAGTATTACCGCATAGGTCAGTAGCAGTCCATTTTCTTGTCAATGTATAGCTTCCGGCACAAGCACCGTCAGTTCTAGTCTCTGCAAAAGTTACGGTTGCAGTTCCACAAGCATCAGTTGCAGTAAGCGTAGCCGCAGCCGGAATGTTGTCGCAAGACGCAGCCAGTTCGGCAGCAGGCAGTGTTCCTTCGAACGCAGGAGCCTGAGTAT
>NZ_VFJE01000003.1 GCF_006385255.1 Flavobacterium microcysteis | reverse complement strand
GCTACTGACCTATGCGGTAATACTGCCGAGCATACTCAAGTGGTTAGTGTGACCGATACTCAGGCTCCTGCGTTCGAAGGAACACTGCCTGCTGCCGAACTGGCTGCGTCTTGCGACAATATCCCGGCTGCGGCTACGCTTACTGCAACCGATGCTTGCGGAACTGCAACCGTAACTTTTGCAGAGACTAGAACTGACGGTGCTTG
>NZ_VFJE01000002.1 GCF_006385255.1 Flavobacterium microcysteis | reverse complement strand
TAAGCGTGTAGTTTCCGGCACAAGAACCATTAGTCCTTGTCTCGGCAAATGTTACAGTTGCGCTTCCGCAGGCATCGGTCGCTGTAAGCGTAGCCGCAGCAGGGATATTTCCGCAAGCTGCTGTGATGTTTGATGGCAATGTTCCTGTAAATACAGGGGCCTGCGTATCAGTCACGGTTACAGTCTGAGTGTACTCAGCAGTGT
>NZ_VFJE01000001.1 GCF_006385255.1 Flavobacterium microcysteis | reverse complement strand
GTAGCGTGTAGAAGCGTACCGTATAGCTGCCGCCCGGAACCTGCGCATCAAGAAGGTCCTGTTCCGCATGTCCCTGGAGGTCTACCCTCATCATGCCGTCGGCATTCGTGTCGCATACCACAAGGTCGTCGATCGCTGCGGGAACTACCGGAACCGGGTTCACGATCAGCTGCAGCGGCGCAACAGAGTAGCATTGCGTGG
>NZ_VFJE01000056.1 GCF_006385255.1 Flavobacterium microcysteis | reverse complement strand
GCTAAGGTGCTAAGGTGCTAAGGTGCTAAGGTGCTAAGGTGCTAAGGTGCTAAGGTGCTAAGGTGCTAAGGTGCTAAGGTGCTAAGGTGCTAAGGTGCTAAGGTGCTAAGGTGCTAAGGTGAAATTTCGAAAAGAAAATTCAGATACGCAATGAAAAGCTTTATTTTTTGTTTTTTTTTTCAACTAGCACTCTCACTAACTATCTAACTTTTATCTCTTTATCTTTTTCACTTTCAACTTCAGCACTTTCTCAACTATCCACTTTCAACTTTCATCTATCCACTCCCAACTATCCACTACCCACTATCAATTATCCACTATCAATTATCCCCTTTCTTACGCTTTTGTTAAACTAATCACTCATGCTGTTATTTTATTTATTTTTACAAAAAAATACCAACTATGCCAACCGACTGTATCAGCTATCAAGAATCTGGTTACTTTACTTCTTTAATCAATGATTATTTAAATCAAAATCCAGACATACAGTCGCTTTATCACCGATTTCCATCTTTAGAAAATTTCGAAAAACAGCTTTTTGAAAAAGAAAAGAATTTCAATTCGGATATTGCAAAACGTAAAACTCTAGTTTCTGTTTTAGAAAAACAATATTCAAACCTAGCTGTTTCGGACCTGACAAAATGGAACATACTGGCTTTGGAAAACCCAAAAACATTTACGGTCACAACCGGACACCAGCTCAATCTTTTTACCGGGCCTTTATATTTTTTGTATAAGATTGTTTCTACAATCAATCTTACCAAGCAATTAAAATTAAAATATCCCGAGTATAATTTCGTGCCTATTTATTGGATGGCAACCGAGGACCATGACTTTGAAGAAATTAATTATTTCAACCTGCATGGAAAAAAAGTTCGTTGGAATACAGAAAGTGGCGGACCAGTTGGAAGACTGTCAACTCAAGGATTAGAAGAAGTTTTTGAGGTTTTTTCATTGGAATTAGGCATTGGAAAAAATGCAGAATATTTAAAAAAACTATTCGAAGAATCGTATGTCCGTCATAATAATCTGGCAGATGCGACACGGTTTTTAGCCAATGAATTATTCGGAAAAACCGGTTTGGTGATATTAGATGCAGATATTGCCGAATTGAAGAAACATTTCGCTCCTTATGCCCAGGAAGAACTTCTAAAACAAACTTCCCATAGAAAAGTTTTGGAAACATCTGAAAAATTGAAGGATTATAATATTCAGGTCAATCCACGCGAAATCAACCTTTTTTATATTGAAAATGATTTGCGTGAACGAATTATTCTTCAAAACGGTTTCTATTATGTGAACAACACAGACTTAAAGTTTACTGAAACTGAAATCCTGAAATTGTTGGAAAACCATCCTGAAAAATTTAGCCCTAATGTTATTATGCGCCCTCTGTATCAGGAAGTCATTCTTCCTAATCTTTGTTATATTGGCGGTGGCGGCGAATTAGCTTATTGGTTGGAACTAAAATCTTATTTTGAAGCTTCTGATGTTCCTTTCCCAATTTTGCTCTTGAGGAATTCTGTTCTTCTGGCTACTGAAAAGCAAGCCAAAAAAGCAGACAAGCTTAATTTGTCATGGAAAGACTTGTTTTCAAAACAACAGGATTTAATGAATACTAAAGTGAAATCTTTTTCAGAGTTTTCAATTGACTTGACCGCACAGAAAGCGTTTTTAAGACAGCAGTTTGACAATCTTAATAAAATAGCAGAACAGACAGACAAATCTTTTACAGGAGCGGTAAAAGCTCAGGAAGTAAAACAAATAAAAGGTTTGGAAAATCTTGAGAAACGCTTATTGAAGGCCGAAAAGAAAAAACATCAGGAAGAACTGGAGCGGATTTCAGATTTGCAAAATGAATTATTTCCTAACCAGAGTTTACAGGAAAGAATTATAAATTTCTCTGAATTCTATCTGGGCTACGGAGAGACACTTATAGATAAATTATTCGAAGAATTGCAACCTTTAGAGCAGGAATTCAAAATCGTAATTCTTTAGCAGTTCCTTTTATAAAATCTGCAAAAGCAATCCGTTTCTTTTTGTTTTGTCAGGAATACAAAAATTTCTGTCGCTAATTCTTGCGATTGTTTTTCGTTTTCTGTCAAAAACACTACTTTTGCGCCAAATCTAAACAAAAAAAATATAATGGCAACGAATAGAACATTCACAATGATTAAGCCTGATGGTGTTGAAAACGGACACATCGGTGGAATTTTAAACATGATTACTGAAGGTGGTTTTAAAATTGTTTCTTTGAAATTGACTCAATTGACTGTAGCTGATGCTCAACAATTTTATGCAATTCACAGTGCAAGACCTTTCTTTGGAGAATTAGTTGAATTCATGACAAGAGGTCCTATTGTAGCAGCTATCTTGGAAAAAGAAAATGCTGTTGAAGATTTCAGAACACTTATTGGTGCTACTAATCCTGCTGATGCTGCTGAAGGAACTATCCGTAAGAAATATGCAAAATCAATCGGAGAAAATGCTGTTCACGGTTCTGATAGCGATGAGAATGCTGCTATCGAAGGTGCTTTCCACTTTTCAGGAAGAGAGCAGTTCTAATCGAAATACAATAAATAAAAAAATCCGTTTCAAATTGAAACGGATTTTTTTTGCTTTATTCCTAATTCTATCTAAAGACAATCTCTTTGACGATATCACGGCGGAATTCCTCGTTTATCATCTTTATGATTTTTTCTTTCCCATAACTCAATTCCTGGCGCAATACAGCCGAAGTAAGTTCTACATAGAGCGTGTTGTTCCTTAAAACAACATCTTTAGTATAACTATTCACGCCATTGCCCATCAAAGATATCCATGCTTCTTTTACTGCAATACGGTCAATTCCGGTTTGCAGTTTGTTTGCTTCTATGATGTGTTTCAGAACGTCGCCTACAGAATTTTCATTATTTAGTCTCTTTGCCATCTAGCAGGTTTATTGGGGTTGCTCTTTTATATTGGTATTCTATTTTTTGCGGATTAACAATGGTCATTTGGTTTTCAGAAATCGATTTTAGTTCTTCTTCCCATTTTGCATATTCTGTTTTATAATCTAAATATATCTTGCCATCTTTTTCTATGATTTCAACGGCTTCAGAAGTATCATCTGTCAAGAATTTCCCGTCAAGCTGCGGACTTACTTTTTTTCGGAAACCTTTGTAATCATTCCCAATTTCAAAAAAATCATAGGTTGTATTGATTTTATATTCTTTTTTTGAACCGTCAGCCATAATCACCTTTTCGATTTCCCAATAGCCATTTATTTTTTTGGCATCTTCTTTTGACGCTTTCTGGCTGCAAGCCATGGTAATCACTGCTGCAAACAGTAATAAAATTCCTTTTTTCATCTCATTATTTTAAAAAATAAAATTACTACTATTTGCTATGATAAAAAAAGTTTCCGGTTTAAACTATTTGGTATTTTTAAAGTCTATATAGTAAACCCTATCCTTATGAAAAAAATAGGCTACCCTTTACTCTTTATTCTAGCTTTAATTAGCTGTAGTTCTGAAAGTAATGAATCCAATCCTACGGAATCAATAATATACTTTCCTCCTCTGGAACAAAGTGCCATATGGGAAACAAAATCATTGAATTCATTAGGATGGAATGAGAATGCAGTTGCTCCGCTCCTTACCTATTTGGAAGAAAAGCACACTAAAGGCTTTATTATTTTGGTTGACGGCAAGATTGTCATGGAAAATTATTTTAATGGCCATTCTGCTTCATCCAATTGGTATTGGGCAAGCGCTGGAAAAACATTAACAGCAACCATGGTCGGAATTGCAGAACAGGAAAACCATCTTAATAGCAATAATAAAGTTTCAGATTATCTAGGTCGTGGGTGGACAAGCCTTCCTCTGGCAAAAGAAGACCTGATTACAAACAAACACTTGTTGACTATGACTTCCGGACTTGAAGACATTGATAATGGTGATTGTGTAGCCCCTGAGTGCCTTACCTATAGAGCAGATGCAGGAACACGGTGGGCCTATCACAACGTTTATGTAAAATTGCAAGATGTTGTAGCTTCTGCCGTATCAACAACCTTCAACAGTTATTTCAACACAAAACTAAGAGACAAAATCGGAATGAATGGTGCCTGGATCCAATCGGGAAACAACAGTGTGTATTGGAGTACTACCCGAAGTATGGCTCGTTTTGGCCTCCTGATGCTCAATAAAGGAAAATGGAATAATGAGGTAGTATTGAATGAAAACTATTTTAATACTGCGACAAATACATCCCAAAACATTAATCTGGGATATGGATATTTATGGTGGCTAAACGGAAAGTCCAGCTATCATTTACCACAGACACAAATACAGTTTCCAGGAGGCATAATACCAGAAGGTCCAAATGATATGTTTATGGCGTTGGGCAAAAATGATCAAAAAATTTACGTAGTCCCTAGCAAAAAAATGGTAATCGTCCGAATGGGCGAGGCGGCAGACAATGTCAATTTAGCCTTATCCGACTTTGATGAAGTTTTGTGGGAAAAAATAAATGCGCTAATCAATTAGCGCATTTATTTTTATTTCTTTCTGGTATTGGCCTTTTTTACGGGGCTTTTTCTTTGCCTGAAAAAATTTCGGACAGCCATAAAAAATGAGGCCCAACCCAAAATAACAAACAAGTAATAGACTACTTGTACTTTGCCTTCAAAAAATGTTGAAATAAAAATCAGCAGTACAAATAAAATATAAAGATGAAGCGGTTTTACATTATGTATTGAAAAGGCCATTAAACACTTTTATTAACTAAATGCATACTTAAGATTTAAACTTATATCACTCAGTATCAAAGAAGTTATTAAAGTTGTATTGCAAAAATTATTTAAAGAAAGAATCTACGAATTCAATTTTATTAAATACTTGCAAGTCTTCTATACCTTCTCCTACGCCTATGTATTTTACAGGAATTTGAAACTGGTCAGAAATTCCAATTACAACACCACCTTTTGCAGTTCCGTCCAATTTAGTAACAGCAAGTGCCGATACTTCTGTTGCAGCTGTAAACTGTTTTGCCTGTTCAAAAGCATTTTGTCCGGTAGAGCCGTCGAGTACTAAAAGAACATCGTGTGGGGCGTCAGCTACTACTTTTTGCATTACGCGTTTTACTTTAGTCAATTCGTTCATCAAATTTACCTTATTGTGCAAACGTCCTGCAGTATCAATAATGACAACATCAGCATTTTGAGAAACCGCTGATTGCAATGTATCAAATGCTACGGAAGCCGGGTCGCTTCCCATTTGCTGTTTTACGATAGGAACACCAACTCTGTCAGCCCATATCTGCAATTGATCGATTGCTGCTGCTCTAAAAGTATCCGCAGCACCTAAAACGACTTTATATCCTGCTTTATTGAATTGGTAAGCCAGTTTTCCAATAGTAGTTGTTTTTCCAACTCCATTCACGCCTACTACCATCAAGACATAAGGTTTTTTGTCTTTAGGAACTTCAAATTCTGTAGCTTCTCCAGAATTTGTTTCAGACAATAGGCCTGCAATTTCTTCACGAAGAATTTGGTTTAGTTCATCAGTACCCAAATATTTATCGTTAGCAACACGCTCTTCAATACGACCAATGATTTTCAATGTCGTATTTACGCCTACATCTGATGAAACCAGAACTTCTTCCAGATTGTCTAAAACCTCATCATCAACTTTTGATTTTCCTGCTACAGCTTTGGTAAGCTTCGAAAAGAAAGATGTTTTTGTTTTTTCAAGACCTTTATCAAGGCTTTCTTTTTTTTCTGATGAAAATATTTTTTTAAAAAAACTCATTTTGTGATTCGTTAGATTTTTTCGGCTTATTAGATTTTGGTCTTCCTAATAATCCAAAAATTCAAGAAAACAACTACAAAGAGTACTTTCCTTAAATTTTGAACAAATATAAAAATAAAAAAGCTACTTCCGAATGAAAGTAGCTTATCTATATAATGTCTAAATGATTATTTCTTTTTCAAAAAATCCTCAACTAATTCAGGAGCCATAACGCTTTCAACGAAAGTGTATGCACCAGTTTTAGGAGATTTTACCATTTTGATAGCTTTTGTTAATCTCTTAGAAGCTGTCTGTAACGTTGCTACGGTTTTCTTTGCCATGACTAATAATTATTTAATTTCTTTATGAACAGTTACTCTCTTCAAGATTGGATTGAATTTTTTAATCTCTAATCTATCTGGAGTATTTTTTTTGTTCTTTGTTGTTATGTATCTTGATGTACCTGGCTGACCACTAGTTTTGTGCTCTGTACACTCTAAAATTACTTGAATTCTATTACCTTTCTTTGCCATCTTGCTATATATTTAGAGGAAGGATTATTATTTAATAAATCCGTTAGCTTTAGCTTCTTTCAAAACTGCAGCAATCCCGTTTTTGTTGATAGTTTTTATTGTAGATGCAGCTACTCTAAGAGTAATCCATCTATCTTCTTCAGGAAGATAAAAACGTTTCTTAACTAAGTTTACAGAAAATTTTCTCTTAGTCTTGTTCATCGCGTGGGAAACATTATTTCCAACCATCGCTCTTTTACCTGTAAGGTCACAAACTCTTGACATTATGCTTATCTTTTATCGTTATTCAAAATCAGGGTGCAAAGAAACAAAAAATAAACTGTATTTACAAAACATTCTACTCCTTTTTTTTCAAAATCTTTTTCGATTCCATATGCAGCCTATAAAAGGCAAAAATCCTGTATTTCAAATTATAGGTTCTATTTATTCTGGATGTATTCTGTTAGATCATCTACATTTGTACTGAACGAAAATATATCATTTAGCCTGAAATAATTTTTCTTTTCCGTGCAATAATCGTAGGCAAACTTTACAAAATCTAATTTGTTTTCTTCAAAACTGATCGTATTAGCGATTTGTTTTATTTGATTTACATCCAAGCAATTTGCAGAAACAATCTGTTTCGCCACTTTTAGCTTGGTTTCGTCAAAACCTTGTTTCTTTACAGATGTCAGCGCACTGTTAAAGTCAGTTGAACCCATCGGATATTTATTGTTGCATCCTTTTTTAATTAGCGGTGGGTCATAATTAACCTGCGGCTGACCAGAATGCGTTACTGTTGTAGTGGTTGTTTCTGTATAAACGCCATTTGGCTCTTTAATATTGACATTCACACCTACTCCTCCTACGCTTACTCCTACTCCCATTCCTGTATTTCCAACAGTGGTTGTGGTTGTAGTTTGCGATACTGTACTTACAGGCTGTGGAGCGCCATAATGCACTACATGAACATTTTTTGGAGCTCTATACTGGCGATCTACCGGAATTTCAGAGAAAAAATTAAGCTTAAGCTTATTCTTATTGTTTTTATCTCGCCTTATTTTATAGGTAACATCCATGTATTCGCCATCCACATCTGCAATAGCCAGATTCTTTTTTGTTATTTCTACAAGAGACTTGTTTTCAAAAAGTATTTTGGCATTGTAATACGGCTGATTCAGCTCTTCAATGCGGATGTTGGTTTGCGGAATGTCATTTTGCAGTTCTCCGTTCAGCACAAGAAAGAAAGGATCTCCGTCTTCTGAAAAAATAGTCAAATTTCCTGTTGGAGCCTGAGCAAAAGCAAATGCTGCGGTGAGAGTTGCAGCAATGGTAAAGTAAAGTTTTCTCATAAAAAATAATTGATTTTTTTTTAATGTATTAAAAAAGGGGGATTAAAAAATTATTCGTGAACGAAAATGTAAATTTCTCAGAAAAGACCAAAAACGATGCCAAATGCTTAAAAAATTCTTATCTGATTTTCAAGATTTCTTTTTGAAGCATTTCAAAAGCTTTACCTACAGCCCTATCAATGACTTTTTCACGCGGTTGCCCAAAATTAAATTCTTCACAGATGATGTTATCCGGAGCCGGATAAGGTGTTGCCAGTGCAATAAAAACCGTACCTACTTCAGCCGGAGAATCTCCTTTTTCAGGACCCGCATTTCCAGTAGTAGCAATGGCATAATCTGTTTTTAGCAGCTTCTGAGCACCTAATGCCATTTCAATTGCTACTTCACGGCTTACGACAGAATGTGCATCAATAAGCTCTTGAGGCACTTTTAACACTTCTACTTTGACTTCTGTAGCATAACTCACTACACTGCCTTTGAAATAAGCTGATGAACCCGGAATTGAAGTCATCATTTGGGCTATTTTTCCACCGGTACAACTTTCGGCAGTAGCTATTGTCATTTTATTTTTGGTTAGTAATCGGCCAAGAACCACTTCTATCGTTTCATTTTCGTCATATCCTACAATGATATCCCCAATGATTTTTGATAGCGAGTCTGTGTTTTCTTCTATAGCTTTTTTCAGAAACTGCTCGTCAGTGCCACGTGCAGACAATCTCAACCTTACTCTTCCCGGACTTGGCAGATAGGCAAGCTTTATAAATTCCGGGAGATTATTTTCCCAATTTTCTATCCTTTCCGCAACAAGGCTTTCTCCTTGCCCATAGGTAAGAATTGTTTTATGGATAATAAAAGGTCGTTTATATTCTTCGATTACCTTAGGCACTACTCTATTCTCTACAAGATATTGCATCTCATAAGGCACGCCAGGCAAGGAAACAAAAACGGTATTTTCTTTTTTGAGCCACATTCCAGGTGCTGTTCCTACATTATTAAATAGGACTGTGGCTTTTGAGGGAACTAGAGCCTGGTCTTTATTGATTTGGGATATCGGACGCTTGTAGAAACCTTCTATCAGTTCGGTTACATGAGCAAGGACTTTCTCGTCTACCACCAATTGGTCTTCAAAATAGTCGGATAGCGTTTTTTTGGTAACATCATCTTTGGTTGGTCCCAAGCCGCCAGTAAAAATCACCAAATCAACTTGATTCTGGAGGCGTTCCAGCGTTTCCAAAATATGTTCTCTGCTATCACTTATAGAAATGACTTCGTGGATATCAATCCCTATCTTGTCTAATGATTTTGCAATAAAAGCAGAATTGGTGTCGATGATTTGTCCAATAAGGATCTCATCTCCTATAGTTACTACGGTTGCTTTCACGGATTTTGATTTTTCAGGCTTGCAGTCAGAATTACAAGTTAAAGTCTTTCTTGATTTCCTTTACTGCCTTTTCGACTTTGTCTGCAATACTTTTATAAGTATCCTTGATTTCTTTTTTCTTTCCTTCTCGCTTTGTCCAATCTTCCACAAGAAGAATTTCTTCAAAAGCGACAGTCATTCCCAGCAAATCAAGAGTAGGCTTGATTTTATGAGCAAATGCGTAAGCCATCTTATAGTCTTTCTCTTTTATTCCTTCTTTTACATTCTTCAGGTCGGCAGGAACTTCAGTCACGAAAAGGTTTATAATATCCTGAACGAATTCGCTGTCGTTATCTGAAATCTCGTAGACTTTTGCCAGATTATAGTGTATAGCCATTATTTTACCTGTATTCTAAATAATTTATGTCCGTCTAAATATCCTTCAAGAATATCGTCTGGATTGACCTTTGCAACTCCTTCCGGAGTACCTGTGAATATGATATCACCTATTTTCAGCGTAAAATATTGCGAAACATAGGAAATCAATTCGTCAATTTTCCAGAGCATCTGGTTTGTATTGCCAATTTGGACTGATTTTCCATTATTGGTCAATTCAAATGTAAGATTTTCCAGTGAATTGAATTCAGATTTCGGTAAAAATTCTCCAATGACTGCTGAACCGTCAAATGCTTTGGCTTTTTCCCACGGAAGTCCTTTTTCTTTAAGGTCGGTCTGAACATCACGGGCTGTAAAGTCTATCCCTAAACCAATTTCTTCATAATATTTATGCGCAAATTTAGGCTCAATGTGCTTCCCTACCCTGTTTATTTTCACCAGAATTTCAACTTCATGATGGATATCGCTACTAAATTCCGGTAAGAAGAAAGGAAAATTTTTAGGCAATATTGCGGTATCCGGTTTAAGAAAAATTACCGGTTCCGATGGTCTTTCATTTTGCAGTTCTTCTATATGCTTGGCGTAATTTCTTCCAACGCAGATTATTTTCATAAGTCCTGTTTTCGGCGCTTAAAAGCTAGCTCAGTTTATTATTCAGTTTTCTTAGCTTGATTGCTGTCAGTACCTTTTTAGTATACAATGGGAAGTCGGCATTTTGAATCCATCCAAAATAACCCGGTTCGGCCTCAAGAACTTTTTCAACCTTGGCTCCTTTGTGCTTACCAAACGTAAAAATTTCTTCGTTATCCTTGTCCAAACCGATAAATCCAGCAAAATCAACCGATTTTTTTCGGGTCGTATATTCAGAAAGCGATCTCATGTCCTGCGGCAGGTCATCATATCGTTCTAATTGTGCTTTTAGGATTTCATAGGTAGCCATAGTATCTGCTTCGGCAGAGTGCGCATTTTCAAGACTTAGTCCGCAGTAAAATTTATAAGCAGCACTTAAAGTACGTTCTTCCTTTTTATGGAAAATAGTCTGAATGTCTACTGCTACACGATTTTTCATATCAAAATCGAGTCCTGCTCTCAACAATTCTTCAGCCAATAATGGAATATCAAATCGGTCAGAGTTGAATCCTGCCAAATCAGAATCTTTTATCATGTTATGAACTGTAGCTGCCAATTCTTTAAAAACAGGTTCGTTAGCTACCTTTTCATTTGTAATTCCATGCACGGCTGTTGTTTGCGGCGGAATAGGCATTTCTGGATTAACCAGCCAAGTCCTGCTTTCTTTATTTCCGTTAGGGAAGACTTTAAATATCGATATTTCTACAATCCTATCTTTACTGATATCGATTCCTGTGGTTTCGAGATCAAAGAAACAGATTGGCTTTGTCAGTTTAAGTTCCATTTTCTTGTTTTTATGGACTGCAAAGATAACGGTTTTTGAATTGAATTTTTGCTCTAAAATTTACTGTTTATGCAAGCAACAAACATCAAATCCTTTTATTTTCAGTTTCTTATTTTCTAAGGTCTTCAAAAATTTATGAAGAAAAAAACTACTCCTTCTGCGTTTTTCATTAGATTTACTTCATGCCTCCGGTAATTAACAACTCTACCATGAAAACAAGAATACTCATTACGTTTGTCCTTACTATTTCAAGTTTCCTTGCCCATTCGCAAAACAAAACACTACAATGGATAAACGAGAATTCGATTCCTTTAGTTGAAAACTCACAATCCAAAAACTTTTCATTTTTGGATTCGGAATTAAACGAAAAAACGATTCTCGGGCTCGGAGAGGCTTCCCACGGAACCCATGAGTTTTATATCCAGAAGGCACACATCATCAAGTATCTAATCACAAACAGCAATTACAGACTGCTTGGTTTTGAACTTACTCAAACTAACATCAGCCCTATTAATGACTATCTCCAAAATGGAAACGGCGATCTGAAAACGCTGATGAAATCACTAATGCTCTACAATGCACAGGAAATTTTTGATCTTTTCCAGTGGATAAAAGAATACAATCAAGGTCAGACAGCGGCTAAAAAAGTAGTCCTTTTTGGATTTGACAGCGAAGATTTTTGGCACGATCCTCTTACGAGAGACAAAGGCATGGCCGAAATAATTATTAAAACACAAAAAAGCGAGGCATCAAAAGCAATTATCTGGAGCCATAATGTACATATCGCAAAAGATATCACTATGGCCGAAGTAGAAGCAATGGGCGGTTATCTAAAACAAGAATTGGGTTCTAAATATTATGCTTTAGGCTTTGACACTTATAAAGGAAGCGTGAACGTGATTGCAGAAGGTAAAATCACTAAACATAGTTTTGAATCAGCCCCAGATACTTTCTCGGGATTATTTTCCAAAGCAAAAGACGGCCAAATCTTTATTTCTTTTAATTCAAAGAAATCAAATCCTTTTACACAAACCAAAAACAAAATCACCAACATTTATTCTGTATGGACAAATGACAGAGCATTGCCTATACTGCCAGGTTCTGATTTTGATGCCATCGTATTTATTCGTGAGACCACAGCATCATTAATTATTGAATAGCATAATTTATCCCATAAAAAAACCTCTCGTTTGAGAGGTTTCTTTTTTTTATAAACTAAGTCAATTAGTAATCTCTATTGACATCAAATGCTTCTAAATAATCAGCAACACGCTTTACAAAGCTTCCACCCAAAGCACCATCAACAACACGATGGTCATAACTATGAGAAAGGAACATCTTTTGACGGATTCCGATGAAATCACCTTCTGGAGTTTCAATAACTGCCGGCACTTTTCGGATAGCTCCTAGAGCCAAGATTCCTACTTGTGGCTGGTTGATGATTGGTGTTCCGAAAACGCTTCCAAAAGTACCTACGTTAGTAACTGTATAAGTTCCACCTTGTGTATCGTCTGGTTTCAATTTACCTGCTTTGGCTCTGTTTCCTAAATCATTAACTGCTTTTGCCATTCCAACAAGGTTTAGCTGGTCAGCATTTTTGATTACCGGAACGATTAGGTTACCGTTTGGCAAGGCAGCCGCCATACCCAGGTTGATATTTTTTCTTTTGATAATAAATTCGCCATCGACAGAAATGTTCATTCCTGGGAAATCTTTCAATGCTTTGGCTACAGCTTCCATGAAAATTGGCGTAAAAGTCAGTTTTTCACCTTCTCTCTTTTCGAATGCATTTTTCACTTTGTCTCTCCACTTCACAATGTTGGTTACATCGACTTCAATAAACGACTGTACGTGAGCTGAAGTTTGTACCGAAGCCACCATATAGCCAGAGATCAGTTTTCGCATCCTGTCCATTTCAACGATTTCATCGCCTCCATTTACAGAAACAGGAACTGCTGTTGCTGCTTTAGGAGCAGGAGTACTTGCTGCCGGAGTTGCCGAAACCGGAGCCGGAGCTTGCTGGCTCGCTGCTTTTGGTTCTTTTCTATTGGCAACATAGCCTAATATATCATCTTTTGTTACTCTTCCATCTTTACCAGAACCTTGAATTGATTCTAGTTCTGCAACAGAAACTCCTTCTTCTTTGGCAATATTTTTAACCAAAGGAGAAAAGAATTTATCTGAACCTGAAAAATCTTGTGGAGCAGCAACAGCTTGTTGTGCAGTCTCTACTGTTTTTTCAATTTCAGCTACTGAAGCCGGAGCTTCTTCTTTTGGTGCTTCTACAGCAACACCTCCCGATACTTCGATATAAGCAATTGTCTGACCTACTTTTACAACATCGTCAACGTTAAAAAGGATTTCAGACAAAACTCCAGATACTTCAGAAGGCACTTCTGAATCTACTTTATCGGTTGCAATTTCCAATACAGCTTCATCAGCTTCAATTGGATCGCCTACTTTTTTTAGCCAGTTGGTAATTGTTGCTTCTGCAACGCTTTCTCCCATTTTTGGAAGTTTCAATTCAAATTTTGCCATATTGCTAACCTAATGGTGAATTTTTATTTTCTGCTTGCAAAATTAGTGATAATTTTCAGGTTATGCCATGAATTATATAATTTTACAAGACTTTTTTTAAACACAACTATTTACATTCTAAAGTAATGGAGATTTCTATTTAAAACAGAACAAATTCTCCTCGTTCGTTATTACTGTTGCTTCCAATGATAAAGTCTGAGTCTTTAGGTAAAATCTTAAATGTCAGATTTTTATCCTTGTTCGCTTCCATAATTGAGATGCACTCTTTAAACGTGAGATAATCAGCATCTAAAATTACCTCTACTGAGCCTAAACCCGAAAACGTTTGCGAAAATACTGCTTTTTGGTTTTCAAATTTCTGGATTTGAATATTTTTTTTCAGTGTATTCTGTAATTTTTCTTTGAGGATATCATTGTCCGAAATAAAAATATAATTTTCCGGCTTTGTTTTTTGTTTTGGCTTTCCCCGGAACATTTTTATGAAAGAAAAGAAAAGTGTTCCTAATTTCATAAATAGCATAAAAAACACTGATGCCTTAAGATTTTTTTGATAAAATAATTCCATTCCTTTCTGGAATCGCTTCATATAAGTCCCGTCTTTTACCGTACTTTCACCTTTGTAATGAATAATACTGGTTTCAGGGAAATAGTAATTCGATTTTCCTTTTTTAAGCACGGTATATGAAAAATCAATGTCTTCTCCATACATAAAATACCGTTCATCAAATCCGCCCACTTCAGTATAAAGCGTTCTTTCTAAAACCATAAAAGCGCCAACCAAAACATCTGCTTTTCCTGTTTGGCTTTCTTGCAAATGGCCTGCATAATAACGTCCGAGCCAATTAGAAGTCGGCGCCAGCTTATACAGTCCAAATATTTTTGTAAAAGAAACCCAGGGAGTCGGGATACTTCTTTTTGATTCCGGTAAAAAATTACCCGTTCCGTCAATTAGCCTGCATCCTATTATTCCTAAATCGGTCTGGTTTCGGGCAAATGCTATTATTTTAGTGAATGTGTCTTCTGCAACTACAGTATCTGGATTCAATATGCATACATATTCTCCTTTGGCTTTCTCAACGCCAATGTTATTCCCTTTTGGGAAACCGACATTTTCCTTATTCTCAATTAGAATCACATCCGGAAAACGTTCTTTTATCATTTGGCAACTGTCATCGGGAGAATTATTATCAACAACAATGATTTCAGCATCAAGTCCGTGAATTGCTTCCCGAACGCTCAACAAGCATTGCTCAAGAAAATAACGGACATTGTAGTTAAGAATGATAACGGATAACTGCATTGAGCAAATATAAGCAGTTTTTAGATTGTTCCAATGGAAATGCGACTCGAAAGGCAGCAATAAAGCCTTGTTATTTCATAAAAAAGCGTTCTTTGATTTCTTTTTTGGTTTCTGGATCTACACCATAAAAATCAATATATTCCACTTTTGGCTTTAGGCTACTCGATTCTTCCATGGAAAGATACATTTTAGCGAGTATCATTTTTTTGCCATTTATAACCGTCCTTACCTGAGGTTTGTCTTTCGTTCCTAATTCTAAATAAAGTTTCTTATCCGGATAAGAAACCAAGGTAAACTCATAATGGTTTTCTTTTAACTTGTGTACATCTACACCATAAGCCAATTTCCGTTGTATTTTAGTAAGTTCTTCTTTTACGCCGCCTTTGGTATAAGCTACTCTATGGATTTTTATGGGTTCAGAATCGTCAAACTTCTTGCCATCAAAGTTAGCTTCATAAACAAACGTATTGTGATTTTTACTATGCTGTATGTAAAACAAATGATCATCTGTTATTGTAGGAGTAGGATATCCTTTCTGAGCCTGCATGCTTATCGAAATAAAAAGCAAAAACCATATTTTTTTCATTTCCAAATATTTAGGTTTCACGAATATAGCAAAAGTTTTCCCACCTTAAATAGCCAGACTACTTCTTTAACGCTATTTTACCTGACTTATATAAATCAATCGCTTCTTTCAAAATATTTTCGATCTTTTCAATTGGAAGGTCTTGATTGGGATCAAACAGCAATATTTTCATTCGCGAACGCTTTTCGGCCAACAACTCGGGATAATCTAAATGTTTCCCTTCTACAAAACCGATATAGGGCTGTTTGTATTTTTTATGAACCCACAAATAGCAAAACATTTTTTGTTTGTAGCAAAACATAGGCATGCCATATTTCAGCACATTGGTAATCTCTGTGCCTTGTGAAAGTATAATATCTTTCAAAGCCAACAGACAACTTTGATGAGGTTCTGGTTGTTTCAAATAAAAATTATCTATTTCCTGTAGTATATCCATAGTTTCTTATTTGCTAATTCAATATAAATATATCAAATCTGGAAATATGTTCTTCTTTGATTAAGAACTTTTGTTCTTTTAGCCACAGATTAAAATGATTACACAGATTTAGCAACTACTTTTATTTGCTTTCAATTCTTTCCTCTTTAAAAACTTTACGACTCTGCATCTTTGCCTGAAAATTAATTTCGCTTCTGTTTTGGTTTTAAAAAGTTACTTTTGCAAAAAATTTCTACAGTGAATTACTTATCAGTCGAAAATATCTCAAAATCTTTTGGCGAGCGCACACTCTTCAAAGACATTTCGTTTGGAATCAATAAAGACCAGAAAATTGCTTTTATAGCAAAAAATGGTTCGGGCAAAACATCTATCATGAGAATTATCAATGGTGATGACGAATCGGACACTGGCCAGGTTGTCATTCGAAAAGACATCAAAATGGCTTTTCTATCGCAAAACAACAACCTACAAGACGAATTGACCATTGAAGAAAGCATTTTCGCATCCGACAATGAGGTGTTAGATGTGATTCACCAATACGAAAAAGCATTGGAAAATCCGGAAGATGAAGAGGCATACCAAAAAGCCTTTGATAGAATGGATCAGTTCAATGCCTGGGATTTCGAGACTCAATTCAAACAGATATTGTTTAAATTGAAACTTGAAGACTTTAAACTGAAAGTAAAAAATCTTTCTGGTGGACAAAAGAAACGTCTTTCGCTGGCTATTATCCTAATCAACCGTCCGGATCTGCTAATCCTGGACGAGCCGACCAACCATTTGGATCTGGAGATGATTGAATGGCTGGAAAGTTATTTTGCCAAAGAAAACATCACTTTGTTTATGGTAACGCACGATCGTTTTTTTCTGGAACGTGTGTGTAATGAAATCATAGAGCTTGACAATGGAAAGCTTTACCAATATAAAGGCAATTATTCTTATTATCTGTCAAAGAAAGAAGAACGAATTGCTTCAGAAAACTCAAGTATCGATAAAGCACAAAACCTTTTCAAAAAAGAATTGGAATGGATGCGCCGACAGCCAAAAGCACGAACTACGAAATCAAAGTCACGCCAGGATGATTTTTATGTTATCAAGCAAAAGGCAGAAAGTCGTCGTAAGGAAAACCAGGTTGAGCTTGAGATCAACATGGAACGTATGGGCAGTAAAATCATCGAACTCCATAAAATCACTAAGCGTTTTGGCGACAAGACCATCTTAGATAATTTTAGTTTTGATTTCCAGCGTGGCGAACGAATTGGAATTATTGGAAAAAACGGAACGGGAAAATCTTCTTTCCTAAACGTTTTGACCGGAACAATTCCACCTGATTCCGGAAAAGTAGTCGTTGGTGACACGATTAAGATTGGATATTATACGCAGAGCGGTATCAATCCTAAACCTGGCCAACGTGTAATCGACATCATTAAAGAATATGGTGAATATATTCCGCTGACGAAAGGCAAAATCATTTCAGCTTCGCAATTGTTGGAACGTTTTCTTTTTGACAGTAAAAAGCAGTACGACTATGTAGAAAAATTAAGCGGTGGTGAACTAAAACGACTTTATCTTTGTACGGTACTTATTCAGAATCCAAACTTCTTGATTCTAGATGAGCCAACTAACGATTTAGACATCGTGACATTAAACGTACTCGAAAGCTTTCTTTTTGACTATCCGGGATGCCTATTGGTTGTTTCGCACGACCGTTATTTTATGGACAAAATTGTAGATCATTTGTTTATTTTCCGGGGCGAAGGTGTCATCGAAAATTTCCCAGGCAACTATTCTGATTTCCGGGCTTATGAAGATAGTGTTGAGCCTGTTAAAGACGATACCGTTAAAGAAAAAAACAACTGGAAACAGCAAAACGTTTCTTCTGGGCTTACTTTTAACGAGCAGAAAGAATATCAGAAAATTGAGCGTGAAATCAAGGATCTGGAAATTGATAAAATCAAAATCGAACAGCTGTTTTCTGAAGGAAAGGTAGCCGACGCTGATATTGAGAAAAAAGCCAAGGAGCTTCAAAACATAATTTTAAAAATCGAAGCAAAAGAAGAACGATGGTTTGAACTTTCTGCCAAGATGGAAGGATAATCAGTACGGTATGCATCTTTTGAAATCATATCTGGCATTTCTATGGTACTCAAACAATTCACATGGTGTGCATTCGCCATTTGTGTTTGATTTGCTTAGAAAATGCTTTTATGACAAAAAAGAATATGGAGCTTATGACACTCTGAAAAAATATCGTAATTCATTACTGCAAAATAAAAGCACAATTGAAGTTACTGACTTTGGAGCCGGTTCAAGAGTTTTCAAATCCAATACACGGGCAATTAATCAGATTGCCCAAAACGCAGGAATCTCAAGAAAAGATGCCCGACTTTTGTTTCGGATTGTAAACTATTTTAGACCCGAAAACATTTTAGAAATTGGGACTTCACTTGGTTTGGCAAGTTCTGCTTTGGCTTTAGGAAATCCGAAGGCAAAAATCACAAGTCTGGAAGGATGCCCTGAAACGGCAAAGATTGCCCAAAAGCAATTTCAGGAATTTGATTTCAATATCGATTCTATAATTTCCCAATTTGAATCCTATCTGGAAACCGAAACCGTAAAATCCGGGAGTTTTGATTTAATTTATTTTGATGGCAATCATTCCAAATTGGCCACTTTAAGTTATTTTGAATCACTCCTTTCAACGGTGAATAACGAAACCGTCTGGATTTTTGACGACATTCACTGGTCGTCTGGCATGGAAGAAGCATGGGAAGTCATAAAAAAACATCCAAAGGTTACGGTCACGATTGACACTTTCCAATGGGGTTTTGTTTTTTTCAGAAAAGAACAAGAGAAAGAACATTTCATACTTCGCACTTCCAATTCTTTCTTTCTAAATAGCATTTTAGGCATCCGTAAATTATGGGGCCTATTGCCCTAATTAGTTCGAAGTGCGTTTATCAGTTCGGCTTTAGTCATTTTTGAACGACCATCTATTCCTACTTTTTTAGCTTGGTCATAAATTTCCTTTTTGGTCTGGTCTTCATATTTTTTGGCAAGGCCTCCCCTTTTTTCAGCGCCTTCACTATTCGCTATTCGTGCTGATTTCTGCTTGCTATAGCCTTTGTCACGTAATGCTTCGTATTGGTCCCTGTCTTTGATTTGCGGGCCTGGGCTTTTGTTTGGCATGATTCTTTTATTTACAGGTTAGACATTATATAAATTTAATAAATATCTAATCTTAAACACGTTAATCCTCCGTTAAAGCCAACACAAATAAAAATGGCTGTCCAAAAAGGACAGCCATACCTAACTCAAACCAATATGTAATTACTCTTTAGCTTTCTGGTTTTCTTCAGCTTTTGCTCCCATTCGTTCCCATTTAAATTTTGGAGCGAATTTAAATTTCAGCTCAGCAATCTTCCTGTTGTCTTTAGAAGTAAGCCCTTCTTTTTCAACCGTATTTTTATGAGCATCTAAAGCCTCATACATCGCCTTTATCTCATCAAAATCTTCTCTTGAATAAGTGTCTTTGTTTTTATCAAACTCATTATAAAAGTCATTATACACTTTTAAGATATTATCTTTATTTACCCAGGAGAAATTCATGTCTTCTCCAATTTTTCCAGCTCCAAAGTAGGCATCCCGTAACAACTGTTTTTTATTAGGAGGAGTACTTGCCGCCTGGGCTTCTTTTGCTGCTTGAGCTTCCGCTTCTAATTTTGATTTTAAATCGGCATATTTTGCTTTGGATTTTTCAAGTCTAGCTTCTGCCGCTGCTTTGTCTTTTAGCTCAGCAAGAGCTGCCTCAGCTTCGGCTGTTTTTTGGTTATAAGCAACCTCTATCGATTCCCAATTTGCTTTTGCATCAGCTACAGCAACATTGATTACTGAGTCTACATATTTCTCATAAGCTCCGACTGTTTTTTCAGCCTGTTGTTCACTTTCACTTTTACACGAGACAAGAGTCACTGCAATAAGTGCACTTCCTAAAATCAGATTAATCTTTTTCATAACTTGGTGGTTTTAATTAAAAAATTGGCTACATAAATTTAGTTATAAAAAATTATTTTTATGTTTTTAGTTAAAATATTATGATTAATTTAATACAAAAGCAGCTAGCTATTAATTTTATCTTAAAATCTTAAAATGAAATCATTTTTACAAAAATTCATTACTTTTAGGCTCAAATTAAAGCTATGTCATTAATCAATATCACCAATATAAAAAGAGACTTTGTACTTGGAAATGAAATTATCCATGTATTAAAGGGAATCGACCTTACTATCAATAAGGGAGAATATGTTGCTTTAATGGGACCATCCGGTTCCGGAAAATCTACTTTGATGAATCTTTTGGGCTGTCTTGATACTCCTACATCGGGGCAATATATCCTGAACGGAAAAGATGTAAGCCAGATGAGCGATGACAATCTGGCGGAAATTCGTAACAAAGAAATAGGATTTGTTTTCCAAACGTTCAACCTATTGCCTCGAACAACTGCACTTAATAATGTGGCCCTACCTATGATTTATGCCGGATATTCAAAATCTGAACGTTCAGCACGAGCAGAAGAAGTACTGACTCAAGTTGGGTTAAAAGACAGAATGGATCACGAACCTAATCAGCTTTCGGGTGGACAAAGACAGCGTGTTGCTGTTGCCAGAGCTTTAGTCAATAGGCCGTCTATTATCTTAGCGGATGAGCCAACAGGAAATCTTGACAGTAAGACTTCTGTAGAGATTATGAACCTTTTCAATGAAATCCATGCCAACGGAAACACTGTAATTCTGGTAACCCACGAAGAAGATATTGCTGCTTATGCACATAGAATCATACGACTTCGTGATGGTTTGGTAGAAAGTGACAAGCCAAATAAATAGTTTTTCACTGTAAAAGCACCGTTTTATTTTTAGGAATCGTCTTTACAGAAAACCAACAATTGCAAACACATGAAAGTATATACAAAAACGGGGGACAAAGGAACTACAGCCTTATTTGGAGGTGACAGAGTTCCTAAACACCATATCCGAATCGAAAGTTATGGTACTGTCGATGAACTTAATTCTTATATCGGACTCATACGCGATCAGGAAATAAATTACCATTATAAAGAAGTTTTAATCCGAATCCAGGACAGATTGTTTACTGTTGGTGCCATTTTGGCTACACCACCAGAAAAAGAAATTCTAAAAAATGGAAAACCAAGGCTAAATATTCCAAAAATAACCGAAACGGACATCGAATTACTTGAAAATGAAATTGATGACATGGAAAGTGCCCTGCCACCCATGACGCATTTCGTACTGCCTGGCGGACATACAACTGTGTCATATTGTCACATTGCACGCTGTGTTTGCCGTCGTGCGGAACGACTTTCGGTTCATTTAAACGAACAAGAGCCTACAGATGAGCTTGTGATCAAGTACTTGAACCGACTTTCTGACTACCTTTTTGTACTGGCACGAAAGTTGTCCTACGACCTTAAGGCCGATGAGGTAAAATGGATTCCTGAAAAACAGTAATCTGAACCAGCCCAATCGAAACGTCAGAAGGCAATAGCAGTTAATGAATAGGATAAAAATCCAAAACTGTATACTCTCAATCTGGAAGCCGGAAAAAACGTTCTTGACTTTTTTAAAATAAATACAATTTTACTTGACTATTTCAGTAAAAAAATTATTTTTGCATAAAACTATTAAATCGATATCAGATGTATTGGACATTAGAATTGGCATCTTATTTAAGTGATGCGCCGTGGCCTGCAACCAAAGACGAACTTATCGACTATGCTATTAGAGCTGGAGCACCCTTAGAAGTAGTGGAAAACCTTCAATCTATAGAAGACGAAGGTGAAATCTACGAATCAATGGAAGAGATATGGCCAGACTATCCAACTGACGAAGATTATCTTTGGAACGAGGATGAGTATTAAAAATAATAAACACAAAGAAAAAGTCTCAATCGAGGCTTTTTTTTTGCTTAAATTTGCAACATTTTATAAATAGAAATATAACAACCCATGAGTTTCATCAACAGCATATTAAAAGCTTTTGTAGGAGATAAATCGGAGAAGGATGTAAAATCCATCATGCCGCTTATCGCTAAGATAAAAGCATACGAAGAAACATTAGCTGCTCTTTCGCATGACGAATTAAGAGCAAAAACAATTTACTTCAAAGAAAGAATTAAAGAAGCTAGATCTGAAAAAGATGCAAAAATTGCTTCTTACAAATTAGAAGTAGAAAAGACACAAGATATCGATGTTAGAGAAGACATCTATGCTTCTATCGATGCTTTGGAAAAAGAAGCTTACGATATTTCTGAAAAGACCTTGCTGGAAATTCTTCCTGAGGCTTTTGCAGTTGTCAAAGAAACAGCCAAAAGATTTAAAGATAATACACAGATAACGGTAAAAGCTACTCCAAAAGATTTGGAACTTTCTGCTACAAAAACATACATCACTATCGAAGGTGATAATGCTGTATGGGCCAATAGCTGGAATGCTGCCGGAAAACAGATTACTTGGGACATGATTCACTATGATGTCCAATTAATTGGAGGTACCGTACTACACCAGGGTAAAATTGCCGAAATGCAAACGGGTGAAGGTAAAACATTGGTTGCTACGCTTCCATTATACCTGAACGCTCTTACAGGAAACGGTGTTCACCTTGTAACCGTGAACGACTACCTTGCAAAACGTGATAGCGCATGGAAAGCGCCTCTTTTCGAATTCCACGGACTTACTGTAGAATGTATCGACAACTACCAGCCAAACTCTGAAGGAAGAAGAAAAGCTTACAATGCTGATATTACTTATGGAACAAATAACGAATTCGGTTTCGATTATTTGAGAGACAACATGGCTCATACTCCGGAAGAACTAGTACAAAGAAAACATAATTACGCAATTGTCGATGAGGTCGATTCGGTTTTGGTAGATGATGCTAGAACTCCGTTGATTATCTCAGGTCCGGTTCCTCAAGGTGACCGCCATGAGTTTAATGAGCTAAAACCTAAGGTTGAAAACCTTGTAAACTTACAAAGACAATTAGCAAATGGCTTTTTGGCCGAATCTAAAAAACAATTAAAAGAAGGCAACACTAAAGAAGCTGGATTTTTATTGTTAAGGGCCTACAGAAGCTTACCAAAAAATAAAGCTTTAATCAAGTTTTTGAGCGAAGAAGGTGTTAAACAACTACTTCAAAAAACTGAAAACCACTACATGCAGGACAACAACCGCGAAATGCACAAGATTGATGAAGCCTTGTATTTCGTGATTGAAGAAAAAAATAATCAGGTTGAATTGACAGACAACGGAATCAAATTCCTTTCTGGAGATACTGACAATGATTTCTTTATCCTGCCAGATATTGGAACTGAAATTGCAAGAATCGAGAAATTGAATCTTGACAAAGATGCAGAAGCCGAAGAAAAAGAAAAACTTTTCCAGGATTTCAGCATAAAAAGCGAGCGTATCCATACTTTAACGCAGCTGTTGAAAGCTTATTCTTTATTTGAAAAAGATACAGAATATGTAATCATCGACAACAAAGTAATGATTGTTGACGAACAGACAGGTCGTATCATGGATGGGCGTCGTTATTCTGACGGATTACACCAGGCGATTGAAGCAAAAGAAAACGTAAAAATCGAAGCTGCAACCCAAACATTTGCTACTGTTACATTACAGAACTATTTCAGAATGTACAGCAAACTGGCAGGTATGACCGGTACTGCTGTAACTGAAGCAGGCGAATTATGGGAAATCTATAAATTGGATGTTGTTGAAATTCCAACTAACAAGCCAATTGCCAGAAAAGACAAAGAAGATCTTATT
Organism: Flavobacterium microcysteis; assembly: GCF_006385255.1. GTDB lineage: Bacteria > Bacteroidota > Bacteroidia > Flavobacteriales > Flavobacteriaceae > Flavobacterium > Flavobacterium microcysteis. The sequence goes on along the minus strand of NZ_VFJE01000056.1, from coordinate 1,000,561 downwards.
TACAGAAGTACCCGTGAGAAGTTCAATGCCGTAATCGAAGATGTTACAGAACTTTCTGCAGCAGGAAGACCGGTATTGATTGGTACTACTTCTGTTGAAATCTCGGAATTATTAAGCCGTATGCTTAAGATGAGAAATATTCCGCACAACGTACTTAACGCTAAAATGCACAAGCAGGAAGCGCAAATCGTTGAAGAAGCTGGTAAAGCCGGAGTCGTGACCATTGCTACCAACATGGCAGGTCGTGGAACGGATATCAAACTTTCTCCTGAAGTAAAAGCAGCAGGCGGTTTAGCAATTGTTGGTACAGAACGTCACGATTCACGTCGTGTTGACCGTCAGTTGAGAGGTCGTGCCGGACGTCAGGGAGATGTAGGTAGCTCACAATTCTATGTTTCTCTTGAAGATAACTTGATGCGTTTGTTCGGATCAGAAAGAGTTGCTAAAGTTATGGATAGATTAGGCTTGAAAGAGGGCGAAGTAATTCAGCACTCTATGATGACTAAGTCTATCGAAAGAGCACAGAAAAAAGTAGAAGAAAACAACTTTGGAGTACGTAAGCGTCTTTTGGAATATGATGACGTTATGAACGCACAACGTGAGGTAGTCTACAAGCGTCGCCGCCATGCTTTGCACGGAGAGCGTTTGAAAGTAGATATCGCCAACATGATGTATGACACTTGCGAAGTTATCGTTGAGGCTAACAAAGCTTCTAATGATTTCAAAAACTTCGAATTCGAATTAATCCGTTACTTCTCTATCACTTCACCGGTAAACGAAGCTGATTTCGCAAAAATTTCAGTTCAGGAATTGACAGGAAAAGTATACAAGTCGGCTTTGGAATTCTATAATGAAAAAACGGCAAGAAGCGCAAGAGAAGCCTTCCCTATCATCAAGAATGTTTTTGAAAACGAAAACAATCAATTCGAAAGAATCGTAGTTCCTTTTACTGACGGAATCAAAACTTTGAATGTTGTAACCGACCTGAAAAAGGCATATGATACTGAAGGAGCACAATTGATAAGCGATTTTGAGAAAAACATCACGCTTGCTATTGTTGACGAAGCTTGGAAAAAACACTTGCGTAAAATGGACGAATTGAAACAATCAGTTCAGTTGGCAGTACACGAACAAAAAGATCCGTTATTGATCTATAAGTTCGAAGCTTTCAACTTATTCAAGAACATGATTGATAATGTCAATAAAGAAGTAATCTCTTTCTTATTCAAAGGTGACCTTCCACAGCAGAACAATCCTGAAATTCACGAAGCAAGAGAAGTAGCCCGTCCAAAAGAAAATTACAAGACTTCAAAAGACGAGATTCCAAATACGGATGAAGCTGCAGCTGCAAGTCGTGAAGCTGGTCAAACACAAAGACCTGCTGTAACGGAAACTATCGTACGTGATATGCCAAAAATTAACCGTAACGACAATGTTACAGTGAAACATGTTATGAGCGGAAAGACTGAAACTATGAAATACAAAAAAGCAGAAAGTCTTTTGGCTTCTGGCGAATGGGTTATAGTGAATGAATAAATTTTTGATTTCTGATTTTTGATTTCTGATTTTTGATTTTAGATTTCGGACCTTGATAAATAGAAGTCCCTGATTGCAAATTGCAGTCGGGGATTTTTTATATTTGGTATATATAAAATTGCTATACCTATATGGATTCTAATACACTAAACACGGTTCAAAATTATCTTGGGGCACTCGGTCAAAGAGATCTAGAAAAACTGCTCACCTTCTTCCCTGAAAATGTAGACTGGTTTATTCCAGGAAATGAAAATGTGGCTCCCTGGCTCGGAAAGAAAAGCACTAAAACAGAGATTAAAGCTTTCTTTGAATTATTATGGGCTAACACAGAACCTTTGAGTGCAAAAATCGATTCTATTCTTACAGAAGGTAACCTTGCTGTGGTAGCTGGTGAATTTTCTTCCAGAATGACCAGGACCGGAAAAACATATGAAACTTTATTTTCGATACATTTCACTATTCAGGATGGTTTAATTGTTCGCTATCGTTTGTTGGAAGACAGTTATGGGCTTGTAGCGGCTTTGAGGGAATGATTTAAGATTTTTGATTTAGGATTTTTGATTTGGGATTTTTGATTTGGGACTTGAGTTTTTTGGCTTTTAACTTTTGACTTTGTTCCTATCTTTATATACAATTTTTCTTATTTTTAGCAAATAAAATATCATTTATAAGATTCCTAAAACAATAGAAATGAAGAAAGTCTTAGTGTCATTTATTTTGACAATTATCAATTTGCCTCTTTTTGCACAAGATATAATAACGGATGAGTTAAAGGCTTTATCAAAGGATGGAAAATACGACCAAATCATTGAACAATATGCACCAAAATCTAAAGACTATTCTGCCAAGTCTCTATATCATATCGGGGTTGCTTATTACATGAAAGGAGATGACAATAATTGCATGCAATTTGTAAATTCTTCAATTCAAAAAGACCCAACAGACCCCGATCCTCATTATATCAAAGCTTCTACATTAAATTATATGCAACAATATGATGAGGCAATAAAAAGTTTCCAGGCAGCAATAGCTCTAAAATCTGATAATTCCACTTATTATAGCGGACTAGGTGACTCCTATTACAATCTCAAAAACAACAAATTAGCTCTTGAAAATTATATAAAGGCAACAGAACAAAAAAAATGTATCGATAGGCCATACTCCATGATAGCCCAAATCCATACTAATCTGAAAGAAAATGAAAAAGCATTAGATGCTTTTTATGTTGCAAAATCAAAAATCGCAAAAGAGTCGAATTCTTATATAAATGCTTTATTTAATATTGGGCTGTTAGAATCTCAAAAAGGCAATTACGAAAAAGCAGAATCCAGTTACATAGAGCTTATTCAATTAGCTCCAAATGACTATGATTCTTATGCCAGACTCATTCAAATTTATTATCACAATAAGCAATATGATAAGGCCATTCCTTATAGAAACAAATTATATGAAGCTCATAAAAAAGGCTTATTAAAAGGCAATATGGAAGACATGTTTTGTTTTGATCAGTTCAAATGGAAAGAGTATTCAATACAAGTCTTTGAACGATATGAAAACGAAAACAAAGGAAAAATCTACAATAAGCACCTATTTTATGTCATAGATAAGGATAATGAAATAGTGTTTAGGGCACAAACAGAATTTTCCCCTATATCTGTTGAATTGGGAGGTGCAAAATATATGCTTTGTGCTAATATTGGTTCCATGCATCTTAACTCAGGTTTAGGATTTAACGACGACTTTAAATACGATACCCTTAAGGCTGAGGCTATCAAATTTATTCAAAAAAATGTAAAATAAAATGTTCTAAAAACCCTTTTTTGAATACCATCATAATTGGACATACAACCAAAAAGAGGAATTAAACCCAGACATAAAAAAGTTTTAGAAATTAACTTCTAATCATTACTGATTATGAAAATAGAAACGCATACCTTAAACAATACCAACATAGCTGAAATAATTTCAGATGATGAAATAATCAAAACCACCGATGACGGACTGGATTTGCTTGGTAATCTGTATTATCAGGGTTTTGACAAAATCATAGTACATGAGAAAAACATCACTCCAGATTTTTTTGACCTGAAAACAGGAATTGCGGGCGAAATACTCCAGAAATTTTCAACCTATCGTGTCCGTCTTGCTATTGTTGGAGATTTTAGCAAATATCAGAGTAAGAGTTTGAAAGATTTTATTTTTGAGAGTAATAAAGTTGGACAGATTTATTTCCTACCTTCTTTATCTGAAGGCTTGGAAAGGTTTTCAAAATAAACAATCTTAACTTAAAAAATAAATGTATGCTAATCGACACCTTTTGGAAATTGCTCCTTAAAATTATCGGATTGTGGTTATTGTTTGGTTTCTTTTCTGTAATTCCTCAATTTTTTTCAATGATTTCTTTTGTCGATGGTGGCATTGATTTTCAAAGCCTGTTATTACTCTCGGTAGGGCTTTGTGCAACCATCATTATTTTGGTAATTATAATACGATTATTTCTTTTTAAAACAAGCTGGATAATTGAGAAGCTAAAACTCAAAGATAATTTCAAAGAAGAAAGAATAGACCTTACAATCAAAAGCACGACCGTTCTAACCATTGCAATAATTGTAATAGGTGCATTGATATTGATAGAAAGCCTCCCAAGTTTTTGTTCAGACCTCATCAGCTTTTTGCAACAAAAAGAACTTTTAAAAGATTATCCTCAAACCGGCTGGCTTATTTATCACTTTATAAAAATCATATTTGGCTACCTTCTTCTGACAAATGCAAAGAATTTTACTAAATTTATAGAAAAAGAAAGCCATGAAAATTAAAACTACTTCCATTCGTCCATTCATCGGAGCTGAAAATTTTGAAATATCCCGTGGCTTTTACAAAGATTTAGGATTTGAAGAAATTGTCCTTTTTCCAAATATGTCTTTTTTCAAAACGCAGGAAGGTTTGGGATTTTATTTGCAGGATGCTTATGTCAAAGATTGGATAGACAACACCATGATTTTTTTAGAAGTAGAAGATGTTCAAGCTTGTTGGGACAATCTTTTGTCATTAGATCTTACCTCAAAATACAAAAATGCAAGACTCGTCCCTATCCGCAATCAGGATTGGGGAAGAGAATGTTTTCTTCATGACCCATCGGGCATTTTATGGCATTTTGGTGAGTTTTCCAAGCCTTAGCAAACTTGTTATAGAAAAAGTACAATCAAATGAAACACATCCAGCTTGTAGAAACCATACTGTATGTAAGTGACCAGCAAAACAGTGCCGATTTTTACCAGAAACTATTCCGTAAAAATCCTGACTTGAATGTTCCGGGTATGACAGAATTCAGGATTTCTGAAAGCTGCAAACTTGGATTAATGCCTAATCATGGCATTGCTAAAATTTTGGCCGATAAAACACCTCATCCTGATAAAGGAAACGGAATACCAAGATGTGAACTTTACTTCTATGTTGAAGATATTGAACTGGAATATGACAATGCTATAAAAAGCGGTGCCAAACTCATAAGTCCTATTGAAGATAGAAACTGGGGAGATCGAGTGTGTTATTTTTCAGATCCTGACGGGCATATTATTGCATTTGCCCAAACCATTACTAACTAGCCGCCAGCATACTATTTAAAATAAATGACAAAATATTTGCGAAACCGAAAAGTTGCGTTTAAATTTGCAACCAATTAGTTGCTACTGTCAATTATCAAAATAAAAGAAAAAATGAGGAGAGATATATTCCAGGCAATAGCCGATCCTACCAGACGAGCCATTATCGCCATGATTGCATTGCAACCCATGACACCTAATGCGCTTGCTGAACATTTTGATACTACAAGACAAGCTGTATCAAAACACCTGAAAATACTGACTGAATGCGAGCTGGTGAAACAAGAACATCAAGGTCGGGAAATTTATTACCAACTTGAAATTGACAAAATGAAAGAAATCGACAAATGGCTCGAGCAGTTCAAGAAAATCTGGGAAAGCCGTTTTAGCCAATTGGATGACCTATTAGATGCAATAAAAGAAAAGTAGTATAGTAATTAAAAAATAAAGTATGTCACAGTTTGATCCGAAAGTTGATGAATATATTGCAAAATCAGGAGATTTTGCCAAACCTATACTAAACCACTGGCGTAAGCTTGTTCATGCTACATGTCCGGATATAGCAGAAGCTGTTAAATGGGGCCTTCCGCACTTTGATTACAAAGGAGATTTCATGTGCGTTATGGCAGCCTATAAAAACCATTGTTCGTTTACCTTCGTAAAAGCGGAATTGATGAACGACCCTCGCCTAAAAGACAAAGCAAATCTAAAACCTACAGAAAGATATCTGGGAAAAATCAGCAGTTTATCTGATTTGCCAGACGACTCAGAATTTATTTCTTTTCTGAAAGAAACGATGGCACTGAATGAAAAAGGAATAAAAGTATCTATGAAAAAAAACGATACACCTAAATCAGTCGAAACTCCAGATTATTTTCTTGAAAAGCTTGCTGCGTTTCCAAAAGCAAAAGAGATATTTGAAAGCAAATCGGCTGCTTTCCGAAAAGAATATGCGGTTTGGATCATAGACGCCAAAACCGAGGCTACACGACAAAAAAGAATGGACGAGGCTATTGAATGGATAGCAGAAGGAAAAAGCCGCTTCTGGAAATATGCCAAATAGCAATAGTTAAAAATGGAAGACAAGGAAATCTTAAGACAGCATATAGCAAAAACCGCTTCCCTTACGGAAGAGGAGTTTGAACATTTCTTTTCCTATTTCAAACCTGAGTCTTTTAAAAAAGGTGAAATTATTATCAACGAGGGTGACAATGTCGAAAAAGAATATTTTGTTCTTTCCGGCTGCCTGAAAGCGTTCTTTATGAACGACAACATAAAAATGCATATCCTGCAATTCACTATGCCTACCTGGTGGACGTCAGACTACGCCGCTTTATACAACAAAACCAAAGCTACCATCATTATTGACTGCATTTCAGATACTGAAGTCCTTTCAATTACCAATGAAGCCCGAGAGAAATTATGTAGTGAATTGCATCAGGCCGAATATTTTTTCAGATGGCGGACTAACAAAGGTTATGTTGCGGCCCAAAAAAGACTGCTTTCTTTCATGAACAACGATGCCAAAACCCGATATGAAGAACTCCTGGCACTCTACCCTGCCCTTTACAATATGGTCCCGAAACATCTGATTGCGGCCTATCTTGGCGTTTCGAGAGAAACTCTGAGCAGGTTATACAATTCCTCAAAATAGCCTGTCGCAGAATGTGACCTATGTCACTCATCCTACCTAAAATTCCTTCTTTCCTTTGTACTATAAATTAGTAACTATTTAAAGTACAAAGCCATGCCCTACGTAAAAATTGAAGTAACCCGAGAAGGTGTTACAAGAACTCAGAAACAGCAATTGATTGCTGGCATAACAAAGCTCATTACCGATATATTAGGAAAAGATCCCAATCTTACCCATATAGTCATACAAGAAATAGAACTTGATGACTGGGGTTTTGCTGGAGAACAGGTTTCGGTTCTCCGTGAAAAAGGTATCACAGCACAAAAAAACAACTCTTAAATCGGCAACAATGAAAACAAAAACAGCAATAATAACAGGCGCATCAACAGGAATAGGGAAATCTATTGCAAAGTTATTTTTAGAAAAAGGATATAATGTAGTAATCAATTCTGCTAATGCAGCCAATCTTGAAAATGCCCAAAAAGAATTGGGACATGAAGAACATCTCGCATCAGTAACGGGAGATATAAGCGATATTTCGGTTGGAAAACAACTTATCGAAACAGCGGTCAATCGTTTTGGCAGTGCCGATGTATTAATAAACAATGCCGGAGTTTTCCAACCCAAAGCTTTCCTGGAAGTAGAAGAAAAAGATTTAGATCGTTTTTTAGACATCAACCTGAAAGGAACTTTTTTCACAAGCCAGGCTGCCATCAGACAAATGCTAACTCAAGATGGTGGAGTCATTATCAACATTGGCACTGTATTAGTTGACCATGCTATTGACGGTTTTCCGGCAACCGCACCCATTTCAAGCAAGGGTGGCATTCATGCGCTTACGAAGCAACTTGCTGCTGAATTTGGAAGAAATAATATTCGTATCAATACTATAGCGCCGGGCATTATACGAAGTCCATTGCAATCAAAAATTGGAGTTGCTGATGCCGATAATCTTGCAGGATTACATCTACTCAATCGTATTGGCGAAACACAAGATGTAGCAGAACTTGCTTTGTATCTTGCCGAAAGCAATTTTGTAACCGGAGAAATCATCAATCTGGATGGCGGACATGTAGCCGGGCATCGCATTTCTTAATCTCTCAAAAAACTGAAAGAATGAAAAACAGAAACGAAGACAGAAAACAGATAACTTCTGTACTAGACGATTATTTTAATGGTATTTTTGTAGGTGACACCAATTTGCTCCGAAGCGTTTTCCACCCGATGGCATTTTTATCGGGTGATATAAATGGTGAGCCTTATTTTAAAACACTGGAACAGTATTTAGAAGGTGTAAAAAACCGCAAAAGTCCAAATGAATTGGGAGCTAAATTTGGCATGGAAATCATATCCATAGAAATTATTAATACTATTGCTGTTGCCAAGACGCACGTTCCTATTTTTGAATATAACTATTACGACCTACTCAGCCTGTCTTTAATTGATGGAAAATGGGTTATCGTAAACAAACTATTGACACACGTAAATGAGTAAGTCATGTGGAATAAGACCAAAATAACCGAATTACTGGGAATCCAATACCCTATTTTGCAAGGTCCAATGGGTGGCGGATTTTCAACTGCCGAACTTCTTGCCTCTGTTTCCAATGCAGGCGGATTAGGTAGCTTTGGAGCCTATACTCTGACTCCTGAAGAAATAAGAGAAGTAGGAAAAGCCATAAAAGCAAAAACCTACAAGCCTTATAATATTAATTTATGGGTATCTGATGTAGATAAAAGTTTGGCTGATTATCCGAAAGAATCTTTGGAAAAGGTAAAGGCACTATTCAAGCCTTACTTTGACGAATTGAGTATTCCGTTACCGGAATTATCAACAGACATTCCTTCAAAGTTTGAAAAACAGGTAGAAGTTTTGTTTGAAATTCGTCCGGCTGTGTTTAGCTTTATATTTGGTATTCCTTCGAAAGAAATTCTTGCCGAATCCCGAAAATTGGGTATCAAAACCATAGGAGCTGCTACAACACTCGACGAAGCTTTGGCATTGGAAGAAGCTGGGGTTGATGCCATCGTAGCTTCGGGATTTGAAGCCGGAGGCCACCGTCCGTCTTTTCTTAGGCCGGTTCAGGATTCTCAAACAGGTCTTTTTGCGCTTATACAGCAATTAAAATCCAAAACAAAAATACCTATCATTGCAGCCGGAGGTATTACAGATGCCAAAGGTATTGCTGCTGCTCTAATGCTGGGAGCTGATGCCGCTCAGTTAGGTACTGCTTTTCTGGTTACTGACGAATCAGGCGCTACACCTATTCATAAAAATTTATTGCTTTCTGACAGCCCAAAACACACCGTTCTTTCAAAATCGCTCACGGGAAGAATGGGCAGAATGGTAAGCAACAAAATAGCCGACGAAGTAAAATTCGAAACTGAAGTATTGCCTTTTCCTTTACAAACCAAATTGATAGCACCTTTAAGAACAGCTGCTCTGGCACAAGGAAGAACAGACATGATCAACTTTTGGTCGGGTCAAAACACTACAGCCTTAAAATATCATAAAGCTGATGAATTGATGCAGGCTTTAATTACAGAAACCAACAGTTTGCTTGCAGTATAAGCAAACTGTTTTAATAACTCGTTTTCAATGAAATATAATGATATTTCTATTTTTTGAAATATTTTCATATTTTTATAACTATTAACATTAAAATTTACAAGCCATGAAAAATCTAATTACTAAAAAAAGTTTATTGCTATTCATATCTGGAATAGTATTGGTTTTGACAACTTTATATGCTTCTAATAAAGTAAACAAAATTTCTGACACTAAGTATTTGACTCCTGTACAATACGAACAAAAATATGGGAATAATGTCTGAAATAAAGAATCACTAATCTTCAAAACTCTTTGACAATATCTTGAGAATTGTCTACATGAAATAGTAGTTCAAATAGTATAGATAAAGTAAACATAAAAACAGACTGCCTTTTTGGACAGTCTGTTTTCTTTTTTTGGTATTCAAGTTGCTCAAAGTATAAGCAATCCATTTTAATTTAGAAATAATAATCCCCATTAGCAATTGCAATTGGGGATTTATTATATTTGGCATGTTTTTAACATAATGCAAAAACAAAATCCCAATCTCATGAAAACCAACAAACTCTCTGAATTAACATTAGAAGAACTGCACAAACAAAAAAATACACTAAAAAGTGTCCTAATTGCATTCAGCATCGTAATGTTCCTGGCTTGTGCCGGACTTTTTTTCGTGGCTATCAAGAGTAAGAATTTTGCACTTATTGCCATTATTCCGGGTTGTATGCTAACGATGCTTCCTAATTATGTTCGTTTTGGCCAGCTTAATACCGAAATCAAATCACGAAATTCTAAATAATAACTTTCCAACAAACTTTTAAAAAATGGAAAACAATTGCCTGAACTGCAACCATCCCATAACTGAAAATTTTTGCAGCAACTGTGGACAAAAAAAGTACAAAAGGATTGATCGAAAATACCTCATTGACGAAATACAATATCTGGCTGTGCATACGAACAAAGGATTTTTCTATTCCTTAAAAAATGTTGCCAGAAATCCTGGAAAAACAGCAAAAAAGTTTATCGAGGGTGACAGAGTCAATCATTACAAACCTATTCTGCTTGCTTTTGTATTGAGTGGTATATCTGCTTTTCTTTCCTTTAAGGTCATTAAGTACGGTACAATAATGGAGCAATATATGCAACAAGTCTATGGCAGCGAGATTAATAGAGCAATGCCCTGGATGCATGATAGTATGGCTTTCCTGACAACCTATAGTGCTGCTACAATGTTGTTATTGATTCCGTTAGCCTCGCTTGTAACAGCGCTGGCATTCAGAAAATGGGGAGAGAATTATTACGAGCATGTTATTATGAATACCTATATTCTGATTTATTATACTATTCTATCTATTGTTATTTTCTTTCCAATCACATATCTATTGAAAGACGCCTCCCCTACTGTCTTCATGACTTTTACTATGTTCACAGCATTCCTACCTTTCCCGTTTATTATGGTAATGTTTTACAAGGGGTTTTATACCGAAAAAAGTATAGGAGACATTATTCTCAGAGTACTATTGGCCTTAGGGATAGGACTCCTTATTTATTTTATACTCATTTTTAGTATAACTATATCAATGATTATAAATAATCCGGAAATGTTTATGCCTAAAAAACCATAAACAAAAAACGCAGGCTTTTCAAGCCTGCGTTTTTTGTTATAATTACCTTTTACTTTATTAAAAATAATAAGGCCCGGCCCATTCACTGCTATCATTGCCTGTACAGTTAGCTTTTACATAAAAAACTCTCCAGTTACAAAACATATTTGAAATAGATATACCTGTCGTGGAAGTCTCAAAAGTATTTCCTGCGGCAGGATTATCAGTAGCGTCCTGAACGATAGAAATCGTATAACTCTGAGGCGTACCTGACAAATAGCTCCATGAAAAAGCCCTGGTTGCGGTACCACTATTGCACGATCCGGAAACAATCCAGCTACTTAAATTAAAAGGCTTTGGACAGCCGTTCATTGTTGTATAGGTAAATTTGACATAAGGAGTTTTTTCGCCCGAAACACAAGACGAACGCACATAAAAATCATAGGTTGTTGAAGCCTGAATACCCGTAAGGTTTTTTGAAGAAGTACCAAAAGAAGTAGTCGTTTTGGTTCCTGTTCCTAAAGTAAAACCAGCAGTGCCGTATTCCACTTCATAATATTCCGCATATCCGCCTGAATAAGTAAATTGAAGATCAATCTGATCCGGAGCCAATTGACCAAATTGTACCGAAGTAGTTCCTGTACATTGGCTTGCCTGCGTTGTAACACTTGAAAGCTTGTAAGGGGCGCTGCTTTCCGAAGCACTACAGATTCCTGTAATATAAAAATCATAGGTAGTAGACGGAATCAATTCTGTAATTTCTACCTGAGTATTTGAAGTTACTACAGACGTTCCTGTTCCTTGTGTAAAACCTGAAGGACCATATTCTACCTTGAAGGAATTGGCATTATTCCCACCAGTAAAATAAAGAGTTACCGCAGCCGGAGTAGTAGAAAAAGTAACTGATTCTACTTTTCCGCAGCTAGATCCTCCATCATCTCCTCCAGAGCATCCCATCAACAGGACAAATAGAAACAGCATAGTAAAGGCTGTAATTTTAGTTTTCATTAGTTAGTTTTTTTGAGTTAGTTTGTTAAAAAATTGCGCGGCAAGATAGCAACATTTTAATTCTGGGAAAAATATTTTGGAGAGATTTGCAAGCCTGTTATATTTGATAAATTTTAGACTTTAAAAAGCTTAACAGAGTGATAAAAACAACAATAATAATGACCAACGAGACACTAGTAAGAGAATTCATGCAGCGCATCTGGAATGAGAAAAATCAGAAAGATATTCCCAAATACATAGCACCAGAATATACCATACATCTGGACAATGCTGATCCCTGGGAAGGAAAGATGCTAAGCCATGATGAATTTGCTATACGACTACAGCATACCTTTGACCCATTTCCTGATGTATATTTTGACATCAAAACCGCAGTATCAGATGGCAATATTGTTGCGATTACCTGGATTATGACCGGAACAAATACCGGAAAAATTGGCGAATGGCCTGCTACAAACAAAAAGATTGAAGCACATGGAATGACGTTTTATCATATCAAAGATGGAAAAATTGCGGGTCATACGCAGGTATATGATAGAACGAGTATTATGAGACAGTTGGGGTTTATTTAATTAGGTACTAAGGTTCTAAGGTACTAAGGCGTTAAGGTTCTGAGTTGCTAAGTTTGTGTGTTTTATCAGTTTGAGTGTAAACTTCCAGGTAGCTATCTAAAATCATCTTTTATTATTGGATATTTCAGAATTATTATATTTGATAAAACATTTAGCTTATGAAAAAGCTTCTAATTTTAATTACTTTGTTTTCTTCATTTCTTACTTCATCCCAAGAAATGGAAACCGCTGAAGATGAAATCAGCTTTGAAAAAGCTGTAACCCATGCTTATCGCGAAGAAAATGAGAAAGCCCTGGAAAGCTTCACTTCATTTTTAAACCAATATCCTGATTCTTTTCTAAAACCGAGAGCAAAATTTAATATTGGAATTGTTTTACGAAAATTAGGTCGAAATGATGAAGCTATTTTAATATTTTCGGAAATTTTAAATTCTGATTACAATGAAAAAGAATCTTATGGTGGAATCATGGAACAATATGCTCTTTATAAAAACAGGAGTGCAAAAGAATTAGCCGAAATCTATTTCGAAAAAAAAGAATATAAAAAAGCTTCCGACTACATCTATCTATTTGACAAGAAATATAAATACTTGCATTTTTGTGGAAACGAAATGAGGGCTGACGATATCTATATTGCCACATCGTATGCAAAACTCTTTTTAGCACAAAACAAACCCGAAAAAGCGATAAGCAAATTATTGCCTTATCTTTTTGATGATGGATTGGCAAGCAATTCAAAAGCATTAGATATTCTTGAAGAAAGCTTAAAAATGAAATATAGCACAGAAGAAATCAAAGCTTTAGTCAACACAGCCGTAAAAACCCTAAAAATCAAAAACGAAGACGAGGCAAAAATAACTTTCCTTGGAAAAAAAATAACGCTTTTTGATTATCAGCTTTATAACCCAAGAAATCCAAACCTAAACGCTAATCTGGAACTAAGTGGTCGGGAAAAGTTTGAAGCAGTACTTGCTTCCCACCCGCTGTTTTCAAAATATTTGTAATTGAGATCCACTTTTAAAGTATTTAATGATGAAGAAATTAAACGACTATGTTGATCTCTATAAAAAGCAATTAGAAAAAGGTGATATTCAGAAAGCCTATACCGCATTGGTAAAATATGTTACAAAGCTGGGATCCGTACTTTCTAAAAATTTATCCGACAGTTATACTTTTGGAAGCCTTTTTCAAGGCTATATGGACTATACCTATTTCTACTACTCCAATGACTTTTTAAAGAAACGAAAGTTACGTTTCGGACTGGTTTTAAACCACCAAAAGATGAGATTTGAAATCTGGTTGTTAGGACAAAATCTAAAAATACAGGACGAATACTGGCTTCATTTTAAAAACACCAAATGGAATGAAAACAGAACCATCAGACCACAATATTCTATTCTCGAAACTGTTTTAATAGAAAGTCCAAACTTTAACGATTTAGAAGCACTAACTGAACAAATTGAAAAAGCCCTGATTGCTGTTTCTAATGAAATAATTGGTGAAATACAAAAAAGCAAATTGGAATAAGAATTCTATTTTTAGAAACTATGAAATTATTTAAACCCACTCCTTTTTTAATCGTATTTGGAATTTTAGAAATATTTCTTGGCCTTACAGCAATACATTATATTTTTTTTGAAAATAAAGGCGGTATGGCATTAGCAGGTGTTATTGCTATTATATTCGCTTTTATTTTTTTTATATTGATAGTTATTGATCGAATAGCAGTTCATATTAAATACATGAACATAAAGGTTTTGTGGATAGTAGAAATAATCATAATTCTTTGTATGGCTGTTTATGTATATTTAAACGGAATTCCGGTAATGTAAAAATCATAAAAAACCTAAAATCAATACAATATAAGTTTTGGTTATAGAAAAGAGTAGAAAAACTTCCCATGCTAATGAAACATTTCAATTTTAAAGTTCCCTTTATTATGGCAAAACATTTGTCTTTTGCAGCATTCTTTTGTTTCATACTATCCGGTTGTACCGACAACAATCCTGAGCCTACAACACTTTATAATGAAAAAGCCAACGAAATAATTGGTCATGTCATTAAAAAAGAAGAGTGTGACTGTGTGTTACAAATCCCCAAAGAATCTTTGATTGAAATTGCCAGTATTGAGCGATCGCCTTACAATATCAGAGACATCGCAATAAAAAAGTTAAACCTACTTAACAATACAGAACTTGACAGCATGATTAATTGGTCACGTAAGTTTGAATTGGATTCTTTGCCACTCAAAAAAGAAGGCATTACAATTATTACATTAGAACAAGTCATAGAAGAAAGAGACCAAAAAAACGGCAAGCTTTTTAAGCTATGCCCACAAGGCATCCTTGCTATCAAAAAACCTATTTTTGACCGTCAATTAAAAAAAGCTATTGTTGATTTTTCATGGGTATTTACCTGTGGCAGAACATCACCAAGAATTTTTGAATTTAAAGATAATGATTGGGGTATTGTTGAAAACTAAATATTGTAATACATGAAATTAAAAAAACCAATTATAATTGCCGTCATAATAATAAACATACTTGCTTTTCTCAATCTATTCTATATTTTCTATTATAAAAAGGCATCATTTGATACCTCAGTAAAAGCAGAAGTACCAACTAAAAAAATTACCAAAGCATATAGCGATGCAGGCACATGGTACTGGAATAATCAAACATTTGACTTTTACAAAAAAAACTCCATCAAACTAAACAAAAACGAGATTGCAGAGTTTTGTAATATCATAAACGCTTCGCATGCCAAGTATATAGAAAACGTTCGTCCTAAATATTGGATAGACATCAACTTGGAAACAATCAATAAAGAATATATTCTTATCTCCCTAAAACAAAACAAAGACGACGGTTATTTTTTCACGATTGATCATGATGATCACTTTGAAGGTAAAGCTTTAGCAGATTTTATTGTAAAACATATACAATTTAATCAATAATATATGAAAGATTCCACACTATTATCTTCATTTGCTCTTTTAGTATTTTGTATCTTAATGATTTGGTTGGTAAGATACTTGAGAGCTGATAAAATTAAAAGACTTGAAAAAGAAGGTTTAGAAGTTGATTTTGCTACACAAATGAATCCGTGGAAGGCCTATCTGATTGGTGGTTGCGGTGCAGTAATAGCATTGTTAGATATAATTAGAAAATTGTTTTACCCTAACTAAACAAAATATAAACGACAAAACTCTCTTTTATCATTCTTTCAACAAATTCCATCTGTCAACTTCCTATATGACAACATTTTAAAAATAATATCTCACCTTTGTTTTCAAATAAACACACATGAAAACAACTGACCAAAGCCACATAAATCTTTTCGAATTTACCACACCCAGCAGCCTACAAAAAAGCCTGAATTATATACTATTCAACTACCTCAACCAAAAAAATCTAATCCTACCCGATAACTTCCAAACCATTATCGAAGATTTTTATTTCCTCCTGACTTATTTGCAAGAAATCGAAGAAAATTCCAATAACTAAACATTTTTGATTTTCGATTTTTGACTTTTGATTTTTTGACTTTCGACTTTCGACTAATTTTTTTTACAAAAAAAATTGCGCAAGCAAATACTTTCATTTATATTTGCAATCATATACTTGCATATTAATAATTATGGAAACAAGACGCGACGTATTTCAAGCCATTGCAGATCCTACCCGTAGGCAGATAATTGGTATGGTGGCCCATAAACCACAGAATGTAAACAGCCTTGCTGAAAAATTTGATGTGACCCGGCAGGCGGTTTCGCTTCATATCAAAATACTCATAGAATGCGGCCTAATAGAAATCAAAAAGCAAGGACGGGAACGTATTTGCGAAGCCAGACTGGATACGCTGTCTGAAGTTTCGGCTTGGGTTGAGCAGTACAAAACGTTCTGGACAAGCCGTTTTACTGCTTTAGAAAATCATTTGGAAACCTTAAAATCAAAAGATAATGAAGATACAACCACAAGATAAGAGTACCCAAAATGAGGTACATATCACCCATATATTTGATGCTGACAGAAAACTGGTTTTTGACTCCTGGACAGATCCAAAACAATTAGAAAAATGGTATGCTCCGGATGGCTGTACTATTCGTTTTTCAACAATAGACATAAGTGAAAACGGACAATTCCATTCCTGTATTTACAATCCTGAACATGGCAACTGCTGGTGTAAAGGAACCTATCTTGAAATTATAGCACCGGAAAAGATTGTCTTTACGATGCAAGTCACAAACGAGAATGGCAATGATGTTAATCCTATTGATATGGGCATGGATGCTGACTGGCCAGCTGTAACACAAGTCACGCTTCATTTTGAAGACCTTAACGGTAAAACCAGACTAACGTTACACCAAACCGTATCCGAATCACTTGCCAAAACAACCGGAGCACATCCAAGCTGGATTCAGATGTTTAACCGTCTCAACGAAATGTTATGAAAGCAAAAATAATTGGTGTTTTGATTGTTTTGTTTCTGTTCTCATGCAGCAGTGGCAGGCAATCTAAAATCACTCAAAAAACTACGCTTATGGAAACTCCTTCTAAAAGAGGCTATGCCGATGTGAACGGCATCAAAATGTATTATGAAATTTACGGGCAAGGAAAACCACTGGTTCTTATTCATGGCGGTGGTTCAACCATCCAAACCACTTTTGGCAGTATTATTCCGTTGCTCTCACAAAACAGACAGCTGATTGGCGTTGAATTGCAAGCCCACGGACATACGAGCGACAGAAATTCCGACCTTTCTTTTGAACAAGACTCAGACGATGTAGTTGCGCTTCTCAATTACCTAAACATTGAAAAAGCAGATTTCTTTGGTTTTAGTAACGGCGGAACAACAGCTTTGCAAATAGGTATTCGTCATCCGGAGCATGTCAGCAAAATAATCGCAGGCTCAGCCTTATGCAAACGTAATGGTGTGCCTTCCCAATTTTGGGATTTTATGAAAAATGCCACACTAGACCAAATGCCACAAGCTTATAAAGATGCCTATCTAAAAGCATCAGCACATCCAGAAAACCTGAAAATTATGTGTGACAAATGTGCCAAAAGAATGGTTGATTTTAAAGACATAAGCGATAAGCAATTGCAATCTATCAAAGCTCCGGTATTAATTGTCATTGGCGATGCGGATGTCATGACACCGGAACATGCCGTTGAAATGCACCGATTGATTCCAAACAGCCAACTAGCGATTATTCCTAGTGGTCATGGAGAGTATATAGGTGAAATCACGACACTAAAACCTGATACTAAAAACACGGAATTTATTACTCCGTTGCTCGAAAAGTTTCTCAATCAAACAAATTAGTTGCTAAATAATATGCTCCGATGACATCGGAGCTTTTTTATATATCGTTTATTATTCTCCACTACGATTCGGTACATTGGTCGTATTCATAGCCTCATTAAGACTCAAATAAACAGGAAATACAAGGCTGTTAAGTTCGTTCTTGATGTCTTTCCATATTTTATCCTTTACTTCTTTTTGTTTGTCTTTTCTGTCAGGAAAAACATCGCTATGGGTTAACAGACCAACACTTATGCCTTTAGAGCGATTAGAAGGTTCCTGT
This sequence comes from Flavobacterium microcysteis, assembly GCF_006385255.1. Lineage (GTDB taxonomy): Bacteria > Bacteroidota > Bacteroidia > Flavobacteriales > Flavobacteriaceae > Flavobacterium > Flavobacterium microcysteis. The sequence continues at coordinate 982,466 of NZ_VFJE01000056.1, read as the reverse complement.
CTAAAATCTGTAATTTCATACTCATATTGTCCGTCTTTGGTCAAAATGGTAACGGTATATTTTATTCGGCCTTTGGCCCTTGCATCAGATTGAGAAGAAGGCTGATATTCAAAAAAAGCTGCTGTAGACAATCTTCCTTCAGCCTCATTTTCCTGAACAACATTATTTTTAAATTCAGTAGTAAACCACATTTTTGCGGTTAGATAAAGTTCGTCTTTCGATCGTCCTTCCGTTTGCACCGTGCTTCCATAAATCAATTTTCCGGTTTGTGCCTGAGATAATACGCTAATAAAACTTATGAAGAATAAAAGAATAATTTTCATGATTCACATTATTGTTGTTAAACGATATATTGAAAATCAACGAAATATACTCATATTTTAATAAATCGTCACAGTTTTATTTTATCAAAAGCCATCTTTTTTCATACCATGCCCAAAAATAAAAAGGAGCATCTTAAAACAACTAATTCCAATAGCAATTTATTAGCAACTATTTTTTTATAACTTCGCCAAATTGGGAAAAAATCAAATAATAATCAAAGATAAAATGACACAAACGTTGGAAGATTTAGAAATGCCTAAAGAAAAAATTTATAAAAACGGAATGATTTGGACAGGCACATTTCTTGGCGGGCCTTTAGTAACCGGCTATATGATGGCCGAAAACTTCAAAGCTTTCAATGAGCCCGAAAAAGCTAAAAAAACATGGATTTATACTATAATAGCTATAATTGTCATTTTGGGAATAATTTTTTTATTCCCGGATGCCCCAAATCGGATCTTTCCTATCGCCTATTCAGCTACTGCCGCTCTTCTTGTTCAACTTTTCCAAGAAAAGAATATCGAAAACCATATTAGTTTGGGAGGAAAATTATATAGCTGGTGGAGGACAATAGCAGTTTCTGTTATAGGAATAGTGGTTTTAATGATCCCTATCATTATAGGCTTTGTAGTTTTTGGAGAAGATGTCCAAATTCAATCAAAAACATATGGTCCAACACACAATGAAGTTCTATATGACCAGAGTATTACCGAAAAAGAAGTTGACAACATAGCTCAAGCCTTAAAAAATGTTACTTATTTTAATGATGCATCAACTAGATACGCTTTAGTAAAAAAATTAGAAAACAGCTACGATATATATATTGCTGTCGACGATGGTGTTGCTACACAATATAAAATTCAACAGGGATTCGCTTACCTTAGATCAGAGCTTCAAAAGTCTTTCCCAAATAACAAAATAATCATCAGCCTGTTTGTTGACAATATTAATAACGTAGTAAAAAAAATAGAATAGAATATTTGACCTGCCATTAGGAAAATCTACAAAGGCTAGTATTCATTTTTAGAATCTTAATAAACACATCTGATGTTAGGTTTAATCGCTTTCATACTATTTTCCTCTTCCCCTACTATCCCAATATAGACTCGGCAAAAAAGTACTCACCAGAACTTTAAGAGTTCCTTTCATTCTTATATGTCTTCTAAACCTTGGTCTCTTGGCTCTTATAACCTATTGGAACTTTTGGAATGCCGTTGACAAAAGCGGTTCTGCAAAAGAAGGTGTTGGATCCATGATTATAGGTTTTGCCCTCACGTTTGCTTTACTTATATCTATGATTGGACAATGGGTCAATCGAAAATCATACATCAACTAAAAATACAATCCAGTCATGGAAAAAATAAAAGAACTCATCAATCTGCTATTAGCTGATTTCACCTAAAAAACGAAGATAATATTTGAGATTCTTATATCAAACAATCTATTAAATTCTAAACTACAATCAATTACATTAAGTCAAATCAACAGTTTTTTTCCTAGCTTTGGGAATTCTAAAATCCTTTTACATCATCTATTCCAAAACATTAGCAGATATATTATGAAAATAACTTTACGAATAATTTTATTTCTTTTGATCTCTATTGCAGATTTAAACTCACAAACACTCGACGCAACGTTGGTAGAATTGAATTTTGCTGGAGATTCAGAACCCAAAAACATTACCAAAGGACAAACAAAAATATATTTTTCTGCTGATGATGGCTACAGAGGCAGAGAGTTATGGGTACATAATACTCTCACAAATAAAACCCATATTGTTAAGGACATTAATCCTTATGGATCAGGAATAAATAACCCTCTTTTTTATATAGTAGGCGATATTTTATATTTTACTGCTAATGATGGCGTGCATGGAAAAGAATTATGGAAAAGTGATGGAACCGAATCAGGCACTTATATGCTTAAGGACATCAATACTACAGGAGATCGTTGGGAAGATGAAATCATAGGCGGCATGGTAGCCAATTTAATCTATTATAATGGCTCAATTTTATTCAGTGCTGATGATAAAGTTAATGGACAGGAACTTTGGATTACCGATGGTACACCAGAAGGCACAAATTTATTAAAAGATATTTTTGTTGGACCAGAATCAAGTGCTCCATTTGCATCCTTCGTGTTTAATAATTACGTATACTTTGCATGTAATGATGAAGTACACGGAAGAGAATTATGGAAAACCGATGGAACTGCTGCCGGCACACAGTTATTAAAAGATATAAATCCAGGAAGCGGAATAGGATATCACGGTGGGCATAAATTTATTATTTTCAATAACAACTTTTACTTCTTTGGAACTGACGGTGGAAATAAACCCGGACTTTGGAAAAGCGATGGTACAACAGCGGGTACACAGTTTGTAAAAAATTTAAATCCTAACGGGCTAAGTTCAGCCAGCGAAATGAACGGAAGTGTTACCAGCTCCTATTTTGTTTTTGTTGGATTTACGAATACAACCGGAGAGGAATTATGGAAAAGCGACGGGACTTCGGCTGGTACTATAATGCTTAAAGATATTAATCCCTTAGCGTATAGTGGACTTAGTAATGAAGACACTGAATTTGTGACATTTAACAACAAAGTCTTTTTTACTGCTCAAAACAGCATATACGATGAAGAATTATGGAGTACCGATGGAACAACAAATGGTACACAACTAGTAAAAGACATTTATCCGGGAAGCTATGGCAGTTCTCTCTCTAAATTAACCTTAGCCAATAATTATTTAATATTCACCGCCAGAGATAATATAGCAAATCCTTATTCGCTCTGGAGAAGTGATGGAACTAGCAATGGCACTTTTGAAATAAAAAGAATTGACCTATCCTACAATCCCGATTTAAATTTCGTTCCTTTTAATAATTATGTTTATTTCCAAGGTGGGTTTGGTAGCTTAAATGGATCTGAACTAATGAAAACAGACGGAACCGATAGCGGTACACAAGTAGTTCATGACGTCAACCATGTTCTCGGATCCTATGAAAGATCTTATCAAGTCTTTAATGATAAAATAGTATTTGTAGGTTCAGATGGATTTAATGGCTCTGAACCATTCATTAGTGACGGAACAACAAACGGAACTAAGATGATCAAGAATATTAATCCTACTTCTTTTTCAATTCCTATGAGTAATGATTCGAAAACATTTTTTGCTAAAGCCGGAAATAACCTATTTTTTAGAGCAACAAATGGTACAAATGGTTATGAAATTTTCAAGACAGATGGTACAGAAGCAGGCACAATAATGCTTAAAGATATAGCCGCCGGAACTGCAAGTAGCATAAGAAAAGAAACCCTTTTTATGACTTTAAATAATACTGTTTTTTTTCAAGCAAACGATCAAATCCATGGGGAAGAATTATGGCGAAGTGACGGAACAGAAAACGGAACTTATTTATTAAAAGATATAAATCCAGGAACTGCTAATGGTGTTGTTGGCAACAATTTACATTATAACAACCTAAACAATAGCAATTTACTTTTTTCCAGATATTCCAGTCATAGAAATTACGGTATCTTAAACGGCTATTTATATTTCGTAGCTCATGATGGAGTTGAGTATAGCATATGGAAGACAGACGGAACAACAGCTGGAACAACAAAAGCAATTACTATGCCCCTACCTTCAAGCAATATGCCCGAAATAATTGATGTTGCAAATGGAAAAATCTTCTTCACAGTAGTGGTTAATAACCCAACATCTGGAAATGATACCTTATGGTCGACTGATGGAACTCAAGCAGGTACAGTATTACTTTCAAGATGGACAAATACTTCTTCTTATAGATTTAGCTGGACAGCTGTAGTTAATGATCAATTGTATTTTTCTTCAGATGGGATTAATGGATATTCAATAATGAAATCAGATGGAACGGTCAATGGAACAATTTCTGTAATAGACAATTTACCATTGAGAAATCAAGAATTTACTTCTTTTATGTCCTGTGGAAATTATATTTATTTTTCTTTTTTCGTTCAAAATCAAATAAATAATCATCAACTATGGAGAACTGATGGGACACCTACAGGAACTTCTTTTATTGAAGCACAGGAAGGAGGAGGAAGCTGCACATGTCTACAAAACAATTTTTTCTTTACAAAAAATCTTGGCGCCTCTCCTTATGACAATAAGATTTGGCACATAAACAATAATATGCAACAGTCAAATGTTTTACAAATTAACGTAACAGATGCAGATAATTTAATCCAAAGTTCAGGGGTGCGTATTAATCAATTAATTGGCTTGAATAATCGTCTTGGCTTCGAAGGAATCACAAAAGAATCAGGAAATGAGCTTTATTTTGCAGATATACAAAATATCTTAAACTTAAAAGATTTTGATAATGAGAATAACCTATCAAACAAAATAAAAATCTATCCAAACCCTTCAAACGGTCTAGTGTCTATATGGACATATGACAATTCAAAGATAAAAGACATTGAAATCTATAATTTGCTAGGCAATAAAATGCACTATTCAAAGGATAATCTTATTTCAGACTCCCTTGATTTAAGTAACTTAAGTAGTGGTGTTTACTTAATAAAAGTAAAAACAGAAAATTATATTGAAACCAAAAAAATAATACTAAAGTAATCTTTACAAAAGATGAAACTAAATTAAATGGAAAAAATAAAAGAACTCATCAATCTACTGTTAGCTGATTTTGAAATAGAAAACGAAAATGAAATTTGGGATACATTACAGTTGGCTGTCGATAATCCAGAGCAATATCTGGCGGAAAACGGAGCCGAATGGCTATTAGAAGCCGATCCTGATGGTGTCATACAGTTTGCCGTTTCCAATGAAATAGGCGAATTTATGATTGTAGGCGACAAGATTGACGAAATCCACGAATTGATTGTTGACGAGCTTGATGGTGCCCTTCCACCTTATCCGTACGAAAAGAAGTTAAATGCCGCCGATTATATCGAATGGGTTTCCGCTGAGCTTAAATCAGAATTTCCGGAACTGGAACTTATTGAAATTGGTGACAGCTACGCCGATACCATACAGCTAATGCTTGTATACGGAGAAGATGTGCCACGCATAAAAGAACTGTGCAACGATTTGAACATTCGATGCAACAAGGCAGACGAGATTCTGAAATTATAATTTTACAAAACAAAAAATGTCACTTCAAAACTATACGCTGGAAAACGTAACCGAACCGGAATATGGTAAAATTCTCTCCGTTTGGGAATCGTCTGTAAAAGCTACACACGACTTTCTCAAAGAAGAAGATTTTGAATTTTATAAAAACCTTGTTCCTCAGTATTTCAGTGCTGTCACACTAATAGGCCTTAAAGATGAGAATGGCCAGATTCTTGGCTTTATGGGTACTGCAGATGGCAATCTGGAAATGCTTTTCGTTCATGCGGATGCACGTGGTCAAGGTGTTGGCAAAATATTGCTCGCACATGCTTTAGAAAATCTTAGTATTACCAAGGTAGATGTCAACCGAGACAATGCACAGGCAGTAGGCTTTTATGAAAAGTTTGGATTCCGCACTGTAGCTTCTTCCGAAGTAGACGGCTGTGGTAAACCTTATCCTATTTTGCATATGATGCTAAAAAAATAAGCGATGAAACAATTTAGGGAGGCAAAACTAGAGGATATCCCGCAGATTCAGAAAGTTCGGAATTCTGTCAAGGAAAACACCTTGTCAGACCCAAATCTTGTGACCGACCAAGATTGCGAAGACTTCCTTTTTTCAAGAGGAAAAGGTTGGGTTTGTGAAATTGACGGCAAGATTGTAGGATTTGCCATTGCCGATTTAAAAGACAATAATATCTGGGCTTTGTTCCTCCATCCTGATTATGAAAAACAGGGAATTGGAAAGAAGCTTCATCATCACATGCTGGATTGGTATTTCTCTAAAACAAGTCAAACAGTTTGGCTTAGTACTTCACCTAATACTCGTGCTGAAGCTTTTTACAGAAAATGTGGATGGAAAGAAACTGGTTTCTATCGAAAAGGTGAAATCAAATTTGAAATGACTGCCGAAAAATGGAGAAAAGAACAATAACCAACCTCTTTTTTCAAAATTCATCAGCTTTTTAGCAAATATTTTCATACATTCATCGTTCTAACGTTATGCTTAAACCTTAACCGTATGAAAAACACTTTTAGATTTTTAGGAGCTGCTGTACTTGTTTCTATTTTGTCGTTTACAACTCCCGACAGCAAAAAACGAATCGTTATTGATGCCGGACACGGAGGACAAGACATAGGTGCTACTCATGGATTTTATTCCGAAAAGCAGATTGTTTCCAACATTGCCAAACAGATAGCCTCTCAAAACAGAAATACTGAAATTGAGATTATCCTAACCCGAGATGACGACGAGTTTAGTTCATTACAAGAAAGGACTGAAAAAATCAACAAACTGCAACCGGATCTGGTAATTTCGTTACACGTAAATAAAAATACCAAAGAAGAAGCTAATGGGATAGAAGCTTATGTATGCGAGCAAAACGAAAAATTTGAAGCTTCCAAAACCCACGCAGAAGAACTGATTTCTGTACTCTCTGACAACAAACTAAGAAGCAGAGGCGTAAAAACCGCACCAATGTATCTGCTTAAAAATGCTAAAAGCCCGGCTGTTTTATTGGAGTTAGGCTTTCTGTCGAATGCAAATGACAGAAGCTATCTTAGCAGCGACACAGGACAAAAAGAAATCGCCCGAAAGATATTGGACTATCTGGCTCTATAAAAATGATAAATAAAACCTAAAATCCTCTCACTCCTTACAGTCAGAGGATTTTTAATTTATATTTGAAATAAAAAAGATGAAAAAAATAGTATGTTTGGCTTTATTTATGCTGGTTTCTATCCAAGGTTTTTCTCAGGATATGGCTTCACTAAAAGCCAATGCTCAAAAATTGTATGATTATACTGTCGCCCAACAATACGAACAGATTATGGATATGGCCTATCCAAAACTATACGATATTGCTCCAAAAGAAGCTATACTTGAAACCTTAAAGAAAAGCTTTGAAGGCAATGATGGCTTTAAGATTAAAATGGTAGCTGCTCCACCTAATTTTGTTTTTGGAAATACCAAAAAGATAGGCGAACAAACATTTTGTGTAATTAGCCATGACAATACGATGCAGGTTATTTGGGACGAACCGATTCCTAATCTAGAAATTAAGGATTATACCGAAATGTTCAAAACAGCAATGAAGACAGAAAACGTATCTTATGATCCGGCAAATAAGACCATGAACATTAAGACACGAGCCAAAATGATTGCCATATCAGACAATCTTACTAAAAAACAATGGAAATACCTTACCTATAATGAACAGGTTTTTTCTAAGATATTTGATGAAAAGATAAAAGCTGAACTGGGATTGTAGCTAAAAACGGGATGTATTTCCTGCTTTATTTACCCGGTTATTACTATTAAATAATTAACCTCTAAAAACTGTATAACCATGGCAAAGAGTCACGACGCTAAGAAAACTGCAAAGAAAGAGCCTACAAAGACCGCTAAAGAAAAAAAAGCGGAGAAGAGAGACAAGAAAAACAATCCGAAAAGAGATTAATGCAAAATCCCCAAGCTTATTGGGGATTTTTTTTGCCAAAATTTTGTCAAAAAACTCCAATCGCCTACTGTTTTTGTTCTCGTTTTTTATATTTGTAAAAATGCCAAAATCAACATATGGAATTATACTACTCCTTTTCAGTCCTAATCGTACTTGCATCTTTTTTTGCTTATCTTAATATCCGTTTCCTAAAGCTGCCTGCTACCATCGGAATCATGATTATTGCCATGATCAGTTCCATCCTGCTGGTAATTACCGGAAACATCTTCCCTGAAACATTCACCAATTTTTCAAAACTATTTTCAGAATTTGACTTTACAGAGGTACTGATGGGTGCCATGCTAAACTTTCTTTTGTTTGCGGGCGCAATTCATGTCAACCTTAAAGACTTGCGTGAACAGCGAGGTCCTGTTATGGTTTTTTCAACTATTAGCGTATTAATCTCAGCATTGGCTATTGGACTTATTCTTGACTTTGTTACCGATCTCCTTCATATTGACCTGCCCTTTATTTACTGTTTGCTTTTTGGAGCTCTGATTTCACCTACTGATCCGATTGCCGTACTCAGTATATTGAAAAACGCCAAAGTTCCGAAATCATTGGAGACAAAAATTGCGGGAGAATCCTTGTTTAACGATGGTGTAGCTGTCGTAGTTTTTGCCGTAATCCTAAAACTGGCGCAAGATCCTGCAAGCGACTTTTCACTACCACACGTTTCGTGGTTACTGATTAGGGAAGCTTTGGGTGGTTTCCTTCTTGGAACTTTCCTAGGTATACAATCAAGCAAAGCCATGCGCAAAGTTGACGATTATAAAGTATCTGTATTGATTACCCTGTCTGTTGTAATGGGCGGTTATTTGATTGCACAGGCTATGCATATTTCCGGACCATTGACGATGGTCGCTGCAGGAATCATTATCGGAAATTATGGAAAAAAGACAGCGATGTCTGCCACTACAAAAGATTACCTAAATAAGTTTTGGGAATTGATTGACGAAATTCTGAATGCTATTCTTTTCCTTTTTATCGGTTTTGAATTATTGCTAATTCCGAACATCTTAAGTTTCTGGTCTATTGGATTGATTTGTATCTTCATCGTGCTTCTCTGCCGATTCATATCAATTTGGATTCCAACCAAAATCATTCCTTTTAAAAAGAAATTTGAATCTTCAACCATAAAAATAATGGTTTGGGGAGGACTGCGCGGAGGTGTTTCTATTGCCTTAGCATTATCGATTGCAGAAGGCCCTCATAAAAAAATCATAGTAGCGATTACCTATTTTGTAGTCGTGTTTTCTATAATCGTACAAGGACTTACTATTGGCAAATTGGCGAATAGATTATTACCAAAAGCAAAATCCGCTAGTATAGAATAAAAAAGGAGCTTCAATTGAAGCTCCTTTTTGTTATAAAGAATCTGGCAGTACTTTGCCGGGGTTTAGTATAGAATTTGGGTCAAAACATTGTTTGATATTCTTCATCAGCAGTAATTGTGTTTGTGAAAAGGCAATATCCATATAGTTCTTCTGCACATAACCAATACCGTGCTCGCCAGATAATGTTCCTTTGAGCGAAACCGTCAATTCAAAAATTTCACGGATACCTTTCGGAATCTCAGTCTTCCAGTCCTGATCAGACATATTACCTTTGACAATATTCACATGGAGATTTCCATCGCCGGCATGGCCATAACAAACCGATTTAAAGCCATATTTGTTTCCTATAGCCTTGATTCCTTCCAAAAGCTTAGGCAGTTCGTAACGTGGCACGACCGTGTCTTCTTCTTTGTAAACCGAATTTGATTTTACGGCTTCGGCCACTGCCCTTCTTAATTTCCAAAGCGCATTTTTCTGATCTTCGGAATCCGCAAAAAGAATTTCATCAATAGCAAACTGTTCTAAAACTTCAGTAATCTTTTCAGCTTCAGAAAACAGCACATCAGGATAATTCCCATCCACTTCGATGAGCAAATGCGCCTGAACTTCGTCTTTTATATTTAGGCTCACGCCATCAATAAAACGCAGCGTCCAGTCAATGGCATCACGTTCCATAAATTCTAAAGCACTTGGCGTTATTCCGGCCTTAAAGATTTTGGCTACTGCCTCGCAAGCCTGGCTAGAATTAAAGAAAGGAACGAGCATCAATACATTATGAGTATTTTTCGGCAGCAGCTTCATCACGATTTTGGTAATGATTCCTAATGTGCCTTCACTGCCAACCATCAATTGTGTCAGATTATATCCTGTAGAGTTTTTCAGTGTATTGGCTCCTGTCCATATAATTTCGCCTGTTGGCAATACTACTTCAAGATTCAGCACATAATCTTTGGTCACACCATATTTCACCGCTCTGGCTCCACCTGCATTTTCCGCTACATTTCCACCTATAAAACAACTGCCACGACTACTTGGATCTGGCGGATAAAACAATCCTTTTTCCAAAACGGCTTCCTGAAGCGTTTGTGTTACTACGCCCGGCTCAACCATAACCTGAAGGTTCTGTTCGTCAATGTGAAGGATTTTATTAAAACGTTCCATAGAAAGCCCGATTCCCTGGTGAATGCTTAAAGCACCACCGCTCAGTCCCGTTTTTCCTCCAATTGGCGTTACGGGAATCTTATATTCGTTAGCAAGTTTTAGTATGGCTGAAATTTCTTCGGCAGAAGCTGGTTTCAGTACTACACTTGGCGGAAAAACATAATCTTCCGTTTCGTCATGTCCATAGTAGTTTCGGGTTTCTTCATCTAAGAAAAGAAAAGATGGGCCAACAATTTCTTCCAGTCGGCTGATTGCTTCTTTGGACAGTATTTCGGTTTTCATGATAGCGATTTCAAAATCATTAAAGAACTCCAAAAATACTATTTATTTGATTGCGTAATAATACCACAAAGGTTTTGTTGCGAATAAAATTAAGGTTTTTCAGGTCTTGTATTTTTGTAGATAAAATGATCGACAGAATATTTGCCACTTCCTGTTACCAGCAAAAGGACATAAATCAGGAGATACAATCCGCCCAATTCCTGTTTTTCAAAACCATGTGCGCCATGGATAACAAAAACGGCAAAAAACATCGTGATAATCAGAGGAATCGTAACGAGTCGTGTTGCAAATCCGACAAATAGCAGACCTGAACATAAAACTTCTGCAAATACCGCCAGTGATAAGGATGCTGACGTTCCTACTCCTAAAGGATCGGGAAAGTCAAATGGCCCGCCTGCATAAAGCGTATCGAACTTTTCCACGCCATGTACCAGCATAAAGCTACTCACAGTAGCTCTCACTATAAAAAGCATAATATGGGAAAGGTTCTTGTTCTGTGCTGTACTAAAAATTTTCATCATAATTGCTGTAATTTAATGGGTTTCACGCCCTATAAATTTACAAAAATTAACATGATAAAAATGACAAACAGGCTTACTTTTTCTTCTTAAGGTTTGGAAGGAATAAAGCAATAATCCCAATTAGCGGCAAATAAGCACAAATCTTATACACGGCTTCAATACCTATATGATCTGCCGTATAACCCAGCAATGCTGATCCAAGTCCACCCATTCCGAAAGCAAAACCGTAGAAAAGACCGGATACCATACCCAGTTTTTTTGGCAATAATTCTTGTGCATATACCAGAATTGCCGGAAAAGCTGACGAGATGATAATTCCGATAACTACAGACAAAATACCTGTCCAAAACAAATCGGCATAAGGCAGGAACAAAGCAAACGGTGCAGCTCCAAGAACCGAAAACCAGATCACATATTTTCGTCCAAACTTATCACCCAAAGGCCCGCCCAGTAAGGTACCTAAAGCACAGGAAGCCAAAAACAGGAACAAGTGGAATTGAGCATCTTGGACAGAAAGATTAAACTTTTCAATAAGATAGAATGTAAAATAGCTGGACATGCTCGCCATGTAGAAAAATTTAGAGAAAATTAATACCAGCAAAATGATTACGGATAAGATAATTCTGTTTTTTGACAAATCCGGCAACACAACTTCTACTTTTTTCTTAGCTCTTAACGAAAGATGATTGTCATACCAACGGGCTATTCTTCCTAAAACAAGCAATGCCAAGGCAGCAATTATGACAAAAAATAAAATGTAACGCTGTGAATTAGGCACTACCAACAATGCTACTAATAAAGGCCCGATAGCCGTCCCTGCATTTCCTCCTAATTGGAAAACCGACTGTGCTAACCCACGCTTTCCGCCCGAAGCCAGGAATGAGATTCTGGAAGCTTCCGGATGAAATATAGACGACCCGATTCCTACCAGGATTACCGAAAGTATGATAACATAGAAATTCGAAGCATACGAAAGCAGGATAATTCCTGACAAGGTGAAAAACATCCCGTAGATCTGCGAGTAAGGCTGCGGTTTCTTATCCGTATAAAACCCTACAAACGGCTGCAAGATAGAAGCCGCCATCTGATAAGCAAACGTAATCAGTCCGATTTGTGTAAAGGATAGATCGTAACTTTCTTTTAATATTGGATAAACTGACGGAATAACTGCCTGCAGCAAATCATTCAGTAAATGCGCAAAGGCAATAGAAAAGAGAATAGAATAGACCGTTTTTTGTGCCAATTCCTTATTATCTGTATCTGGAGCTTGAAAATCTAAATCTGTTGTTTTCATATTTTTTTAAAAGGTAATTAAAATCCAATACCAAAAGGCTAATGTGAGAAAGGAAAGTGGAATACCGATACCAATCATCATACTGCTCAGTTTAGGCTTTAGCCCATAGTTTGAAGCAATGATTGAGGCTGTAATCATAGGTGCCATAGCCGACTCAAGTATGGCAACATCGATTTCGATTCCTTTTCCGTTAAAAATTATTTTATATAAGACATAAAAAAACGCCGGGGTAATCATCAGTTTGAAAAACAATCCCAAAGCCAAGAAATTCCAATGCCTGCTTTTTTCCTGCACTTTGATTTGCAACCCGACAGCTACAAGTGCTATCGGTGTTACAGTACTTCCCAATCGTTGAAAAACCAATTGTAGGCTTTCAGTAAAATCAGTACTAAAAGCATTCATCAACATGGCTGCAAAAAAAGCCAGGAATGGAGGAAAAAGCACAATTTTTGAAACAATCTCTTTAGGATTAGGAGTGCCTCTTGAATAAAGTGATGCTACGATAATACCCAAAGTTGCCATCACTACAAACGTACCGGGTTGGTCGACAATAATGGCGGTTTCCATACCTTCTTTGCCATATAAGGCCTCAATTACAGGAAAACCGACAAAAGCGGTATTGCCTAAGCCGCCCATCAAAACCAGACAGCCAACTAACTTTCTCGACCATTTGAAATAGCTTCCCAATACTGAAAAAAACAAGAATGAAAGTAAGAATCCAAGCCAGGCAATACCCAAAGGAAACAAAAGTTTGGAGCTGATTTCAATCTTAGGGATATAAAATAAGGCCAGAGCCGGCAGTGAGATATAAATCACAAACTGGTTCAATACCTGATGCGAATTCGCCGGAAAAATCTTTGTTCTTTGCAATGCAAATCCAATCAGCAGACACAAAAACAATAAGATAATACTATCCATTTTTATAACTTCAAACTACGGAAAGCTCTTTTAGCAGATTTGTTTTCCGTCTTTTGTTTTTTTGAGTGATGAGAAAAGAGGCAAATACCTACCGACATAAATAACAATATTAGAGTCGATACTCAGAGGCATATTTTGAAAGTGCAAATTTACGGCATTACTTACAATTTATCAGCTACCTGAGAATCATAAAAAAAAGCCAAAATATTTGTTAAGAAATAAAATCGCCATACATTTGTAACATATTTTATTACAGTATGATTTCTGGCAAGTTTGCAATTACGCTCCATATCCTGACACTCCTGTCTAAGTTTCCGGATGAATATCTTTCGTCTGAATTCTTAGCCGGAAGCATGAACCTGCACCCTGTCTTGATTCGTAAAGAAATTGCCAACCTGAAGAAACACAATATTGTAGAAAGCAAAGAAGGAAAAAACGGCGGAACTAGATTGTTGAGACCTGCTGAGAAAATCAACCTTGATGATATTTTCAAGATGACTTTTGAAAAAGTAACTTTAGGTTATTCTAAAAACGATCCTAATCCGGATTGTCCTGTTGGAAAAAACATCAATAATAAGCTAGACGAACTGTATGACGAAATCAATAAAAAGATTAGCACAGAATTAAGTACCATATCGCTTACTGAATTCTCAGGTAAGTTCTAGCTATTTTTTTACCCTAAACTGTAACATTTTTTATTACCATTAAATAGATATAACTATGAAAATCGCAATTATTGGAGCCACAGGATTTGTGGGCTCAAAAATTACCGCTGAACTGGCAAACCGCCATCATGAAATAACAGCAATTTCAAGAAGTGAGAAAAATACTGACCTCCAGAATGTGAAATATGTTGCTACTGACATATTCAATACACAAGAACTGGCTCAAACCCTAAAAGGACATGATGCAGTTGTGAGTGCCTATAATCCCGGATGGACAAACCCAAACATCTATGAGGATTTTATTGCTGGCTCAAAAGCAATTCAGGAAGCTGTGAAACTTTCTGGTGTAAAAAGGTATATAACTATTGGAGGTGCGGGAAGCTTGTTTGTTGCTCCGGGACTACAAGCTGTAGATACGCCTGACTTTCCAAAAGAATATTACGCTGGAGCAAGTGCAGCCAGAGATTATCTGAACCTACTAAAAGAAGAAAAAGAACTGGATTGGGCTTTTTTCAGCCCGGCTTTTGAAATGCACCAGGGAATTACGACCGGAAGAACCGGAAACTACCGTCTTGGTTTAGACAATCCTGTTTTTGATGAAAATCAAAGAAGTATCTTATCTGCAGAAGACCTGGCTGTAGTCATCGCTGATGAGGTTGAAACACCAAGACACCACCAAGTCCGATTTACAGCTGCTTATTAATAAAAGGGCCATCCAATAACTAAAAACAGTTTCTTTAAGCAACGGCTTTTTGAAACTGTTTTTGTTTTCATTACTTTTACTTCTCAAAACCGCTATCGTGTCTAAATCCAGTCCACATAAATCTGCGCTAAAAGAAAAAGAAGGAATCAGCCAACCCGAAAGTATTGGTAAAAATTCAGTTGCCCAAATCATACAATTCCGAAAGCAACAGCCTTCTGCGCAAGAATTAATCGATGGAATCTTAAAAGGAGATAAAATTTCCCTGAGTCGTGCCATAACTTTGGTTGAAAGCACCCAGCCCAAACATCTTGAAAAAGCCAATGAAATCATCCAGGCCTGCCTTCCCTATTCCAATAATTCTGTGCGAATCGGAATTACAGGAGTTCCAGGCGTTGGAAAAAGTACGTTTATCGAAGCTTTTGGCCGCTTTCTAACTGCATTCGGTAAAAAAGTAGCTGTATTGGCTGTTGATCCTAGCAGTACCATTTCACACGGAAGCATTTTAGGCGATAAAACCCGTATGGAAGAATTGGTTAAAGATGAAAATGCCTATATCAGGCCTTCTGCATCCGGAGAAACACTTGGTGGCGTTGCCCGAAAAACAAGGGAAACCATCATCTTATGTGAAGCCTGCGGATTTGACACCATCATTATTGAAACTGTAGGTGTTGGACAAAGTGAAACAGCTGTTCATAGTATGGTTGATTTCTTCCTACTCTTGAAAATATCGGGAGCCGGAGATGAACTTCAAGGAATCAAGCGAGGCATTATGGAAATGGCCGATGCTATAGTCATCAACAAAGCCGATGGTGACAACATCAAGAAAGCCAGGATGGCTAAAACCGAATTTAATAGGGCATTGCACCTTTTTCCTCCAAAAAGCTCAGGATGGCAGCCCAAAGTCACAACCTGCAGCGCCATCACTCATGACGGTATTGCAGAAATCTGGGAAATGATTTCAGAATATCTTATACTAACAAAAGACAACGGTTACTTTTCGGAAAGAAGAAAAGACCAAAACCAGCATTGGCTTTTGGAAACCATCAACGAACAGCTAAAAAATCACTTTTTTGAGCATCCGGAAATAAAAAATCTATTAGAGGAAAATAAAAAAGCGGTGCATGACAATGAAATTTCACCGTTTGCAGCCGCCTCTATTTTATTGGAAAAATACTTTAGGTAGATGGCAGATTTTTGATTTTAGATTTTAGATCTCTGATTTTAGATTTGTGATTTTTGATTTGTGATTTTTGATTTGTGATTTATGATTTTGGATGCTATTATACTATATTTTTTAACCTAACATATTTTATACCAAGCTCCCAAAACTATAAACTATCCACTACCAACTATCCACTATAAACTATCAACTATTCTTCGTATCTCCCCACTTCCCTATCGTAAAATTCATTTGCTTCTGTAATCAAAGCTTCCATTACCTGATTTAGTTCGCCTTCGTCAAGGTCTTCAGCTTCTTCCAGAAATTCAACCTCATCATCTTTCAGGTTGATAATAAATCTTGGGTAATCCATGTGGATAATAAAAATATCCTCTGGAAAGTCGGTATTGTCGCCTAATAAAAATTTTGGTAATTCCATATTATTTGGATTTATGGTTTTTGATTGCTGATTTATGATTTATGATTTTAGATTGCTGTTTCGACAGCTGTATCTGCGTCTTTTATCGATTTTTTTGTGAGATAATTAAAGCGAATATACAAAAATACCGCTGCAACTGTCAAACCTGCCAAAAGACCTATCCAAATTCCGGTTGCCTTGAGGTCGGTATGTTTCCCTAAATAGTACGAAATTGGAAATCCTACAACCCAATAGGCCGCAAATGTAATATACATCGGGATTTTGACATCCTGAAGTCCTCTTAAAGCTCCTAACACAACTACTTGAAGTCCATCTGAAATCTGGAACACAGCAGCAACAATAAGCAGCTGCGAAGCTATAGTTATTACTTCTTCATTATCTATGACCAAAGCATTCTTCTCCATATTAAGGAACAGATGTGGCAGGTATTGGTGGAAAAGCACAAAACAGATCGCAAAAATGATTTCAATAATGATTGCCAGAAGGAAGATAGATCGGGCTACAATAATTAGCTTTTTATAATCTTTTAGTCCTTTCTGGTTACTCACACGAATCATTGCCGTAACACTCAATCCCATGGCAAACATAAACGTAGCCGACGCCAAACTTAACGCAATTTGATTAGCCGCCTGGCTGTTTTTGCCCAACGAACCTGAAAGCCATATTGCTGATGTAAAAAGTGCAACTTCAAAAAACATCTGTAAAGCAGAAGGAAGTCCCAGGCTCACAATCTTCTTTAGCATTGTCTTTTTGATTTCCTGGAAACTGAAGTTCTGGAAATAGGCTGTCAGTTTTTTATTCTTAGACAAAATCAGGTGCATAAAAGCAAGCATCATAAGCCTTGATATTACTGTTCCCAAAGCAGCACCAATAATGCCCATTTTTGGGAAAATCCAGATTCCATATATCAGAAAATAGTTTAATATGACGTGTACTACATTGGCCATAATAATTGCATACATGGAATATTTCGTCATGGAAAGTCCATCTGCAAACTGTTTATATCCTTGATATACAACTAATGGTATCAATGAAAAAGCAACCCAATCAATATAAGGCTTTGCCAAAACGATAACCTCTTCCGGCTGTCCCATATAATACATCAACGGTTTGGCAAGCACAATTACCCCGAACAGCGTAAAGCCCAGTATGGCACATAAAAACAATCCATGATGAAAAGCAGACCTGATTTTTAAAGTGTCTTTTTCGGCATCAGCCTGTGCAATAATTGGAGTTATGGCCGTAGAAAAGCCAATACCTAGCGATATAGCCACATAAATAAAGCTATTCCCTAATGAAACTGCTGCCAATTCTGTAGCGCCCAGCTTGCCGACCATGATATTGTCGACAATTCCGATTAATGTATGTCCAAGCATACCCAGAATAATCGGGTAGGCTAATTTCAGGTTATATGAAAACTCTTTGGTGTATTGATGTAAGTTCACGATTGTGTAGAAAATTGTGTGGCAAAGATAGCACCATATCCATGAATTCCACACTTTTAAAAATATTTAAATTTTTTAAGCAAAACACCATAAATACAACAATTCACTTGCTATCAAAGCCTTATCAGCTTATTGACCTTTTAACAATACTTTAAAAATTAACATATAGGAGGTTGGCGTTATTATTGTTAAATTTATAGTAATAACTTTTAAAAACCTGATCTATGAAAAATTTGAAATCAATCACCGGCTTATTTGTACTTTGCTTTACGGTTCTAACGACAGCGACTATGTCAGCCCAGGAAACCACTTCTGCAATTGGCGCTACCGAAAATTATGACCAAGGGTTTCGTTTAGGATTTGGAATTAATGGAGGTTTTATTTTTGATGATCCTTATGATTTCTCATTAGGTGCCGATGCCAGAATTCAGTATGACCTGAATCAACGGTATTCAATTACGTTTACTACCGGATTTACCAATTTATTTATCGGAGATGACATTCCCGATTTAGGATTCATTCCTGCCAAAGCCGGTTTCAAAGCTTTTGTATGGGAAAATCGTTT
The DNA here is from genome assembly GCF_006385255.1 of Flavobacterium microcysteis. Lineage (GTDB taxonomy): Bacteria > Bacteroidota > Bacteroidia > Flavobacteriales > Flavobacteriaceae > Flavobacterium > Flavobacterium microcysteis. The sequence goes on along the minus strand of NZ_VFJE01000056.1, from coordinate 964,042 downwards.
TTATGTGCTTGGTGAGCTAGGAGCTGCCATCCCAGTAACTAACGATTATAACACAACCAGTTTGTTGTTAGCACCAGGAATTGGGTATGCTAACAAATATTTTGACGCCAGTATTCGCTACGAATATTACAATGATTTCCCAAGGGAAAATGGCGAAGGAGTCGGACAGCTGGCCTTACGTCTGGCGTACGGATTTAGACTTTAATTCTTATACTAAAAAAGCCTTGGAAAATCCAAGGCTTTTTTTATTTCTCATTATTCAACTCGTTTTTATAAAACGACATATTGTCTTTGATTTTATCATCCAGTTCAGGATATTTTATGTCTTTGTATTTTGACAGCACATCCCAAATTGCTTTTGCCAGAAGTAAACGACAAGCATCTTTATCATCTGCAGGTATCACATACCAGGGTGCTTTTTCCTGAGAAGTTGCATTAATAGCTTCTTCATAATAATGGTGGTAATCGTGCCAGAAACCTCTTTCTTTTAAGTCACCAGGCGAAAATTTCCAATTGTGCTTTTCTTTTTCGAGTCGTCTTAAAAGGCGCTGTCTCTGTTCTTCTTTGCTCAAATACAGGAAAAACTTCAACACAATAGTTCCGTTTTCAGCGATATGACTTTCAAAATTGGCAATTTGCTTCATTCTTTTTTTCCAAAAATCCTTTGGAATATCTTCAACCTTCTCAATTCCCGGCAGGTTTTCATTTAAGATGTATTCCGGATGAACTCGCGTGACCAAAACATTTTCATAATGTGTCCTGTTAAACACGGCAAATTTTCCTTTTTCAGGCAAGGCCAGATAATGCCTCCACAAATAATCATGCTCCAGTTCGGTTGAATTGGGAGTTTTAAAACTATGCACCACTACTCCTCTTGGATTAAATTCTCTAAAAACTTCACGAATAAGGCTGTCTTTGCCAGAAGTATCCATTCCCTGAAGGCAAATCAAGACACTATAGCGGTTGTGCGCATACATCTTATCCTGCAAATCGCTTAACGCTTCACGAGTTTCATTCAAGGCGTCCTTTACTTCGTCATTTTTAGCTTTTAGGTCTATCAATGTAGGCAGGTCGGATAGTTTTATTGGACCGGTAATTTTGAAATCGTCCGTATTTATCGTTTTCATAGGATATTATTTTACATAAATGTATATATTTATCCTAAGAATTTGCGTTCTAACTTTAAATTTATTTCCAAACTACATTTTCAATACTTCTTCAAAGAAACACATACCATGCAAAAATTTCAGCTTGAATTATTATTTCAGATTATCGGAATCGGTTCTGCTTCCGGATTGGTTTTCAGAGACAATTCTCTCTTTATAATTTCCGACAATAGCAGCGTACTTTATGAATACCATATCGATAGCAAAAACCTTGAATCACATAAAATAATAGAAACAGCAGCTGGCGTACCAACAGAAAACATCCCAAAAGCTCAAAAACCCGATTTCGAATCCATTGCCGGATTTGGAGAAGATTGCTATATTTTTGGTTCCGGCTCTACTGAAAACCGAAACAAGATGATTCATTTTGATGCGGATAAAAAAGAAAAAATCAAAGAAACAGATGTGACCGACCTTTATCTGGTCATGCAAAGTTTTGGGAATACAAAACCGGAAGATTTCAACATTGAAGGTGTTGTTTATAATGGCGAAAACTGGTTTCTTTTTAACCGAGGCAATGGCGCTTCTGGTAAAAACGGAATTTTCACCATTGGCGGAAATAACCTGACCGACGATTTTTCTGTTTTGTATAATTCCTATAAACTACCCAAAATAAAAGGAATACAGAGTTCTTTTACAGATGCCGTTCGTGTTGATGGAAAAATTTATTTTCTAGCAACTGTCGAGAACACCAAGTCAACCTATGATGACGGAGCGGTTCTCGGAACGTTTATCGGCAGACTGGACATCGAGAAGATGAAAATCGATTTTACCCAAAAGATAACCGACACCCATAAATTTGAAGGACTTACGATTTACAAAGAAAATGACAAGACAATCGAATTTTTACTTTGCGAAGACAAAGACAACGATGACTTGAAGTCGGATATATATAAGCTTACGTTGGATAAATGATTTGAGATTTTTGATTTTTGATTTGAGATTTGGGATTTATGATTTTAGATTTATGTCCAACCTAAATCATAAATCAAAAAATCTTAAATTTTTCCCCCACCCATCCCAACCTTTTTATCTTTTTCTCTCTCTATACAGGAAAGACATTTATTGTGATAGACGAAAAACTAATTACAGCCTGCAGAAAAATGCAACGGGACGCACAGCGTCAGGTGTATGAGCTTTTGGCTCCGAAGCTGTACCGGACTTGCAAGCGGTACCTAAAGAAAGAGGAAGAAATAGAAGAAGCGTTGGCCGATGCTTTCTACACTATTTTTACGAAAATCGATCAATTGAAGGAAGTTCGGGCTTTTGAAGCCTGGGCCAGAAAGATTGCGGTCAATCAATGCTTACTGTCGCTCAAGAAAAACATCAACTTTAACATGTATCTTGACGATGTGAAAATCATTTCACAGCCGATTACAAATCACACGACCGATCTAGAGGAAGAAGATCTGCTCAACCTGCTGAATTTTATTCCCGAAGGATGCCGAACCATTTTTAACCTTTTTGCCATTGAGGGCTATTCTCATAAAGAGATTGCCAAGATGCTTGATATTTCAGAAGGAACGTCTAAATCACAACTGAATGTCTCGAAGACCAAACTAAAAGAACTGGTCAATAACCTTTATTATCAAAAAGCAAAATAGTGATGGAAAATCAAGATAAAATATTCGAACAATTCAAAGACGCCTCCAAAAAGGCTGAAACGAAAGACTTTCCTGCTATGGAAAAAGTCTGGGCTCGTGTTGAAGAAAAGCTGGATAAAAAAGAAGATAAAAGAACAATAGTACTCTGGAAAAAAATTGGGATTGCTGCTTCATTTCTTTTATTCTTTTCTTTAGGATACCAATTTCTAAAAACAGACGAAAATACAATCGACACGCCAAAACACCCAGTAGTAACCCAAGAAAAGGAAAACACAATTTCTAATTCTGAAAAAGAAGCTGTTGTTGATAATTCTAATGTTACTGCAAAACCTGAAAAGACAGAAACTAAAACATCTGGAATTATCAAAAGTAAGGCTGTCAATATCAAAACAAATGATGCCGTGGCGATTAAAGAAGACACTGACGAGTTCGACCCTGATGAAGAAGTTCTAAGTAAGACTACAACAAAAACTGCCGAAATAGCTCAAGCCGAACCAAAAACGGAACTGCTCGAAGAAACAAGAATTGTTGTTACCGAAACTAAAATCGATCCGGTTACAAAAGAAAAAATTATTACCGGAACTGTTGTTGATGCCCAACAATTGCCATTGCCAGGCGTGAATGTTGTTGTCAAAGGAACAACCCGCGGAACACAGACTGATTTTGACGGAAAATATAGCATTGCGGTTAATCCTAATGAACAGTTGGCTTTCTCCTATGTTGGCTATAAATCAAAAATTGCACCCGTTAAAGACAATTCCAAACTGGATATTGCCTTATCAGAAGAATCCGGAATGCTCAGCGAAGTAATAGTAACAGGATATACAGCTACAAAAAGATCAAAATCCTCAGCCGCTGTATCTATAGTTGATGAAAAGGCTCATAAATCAACACGTAGATCTAAAAAAGAAGCGGCATTGGCTTCACCAAATTCTTCTAATGATGGTTATATAGCAAACACTTCAGGTAACAGGACTTATAGAAACGGAGATACATCTATAATTCTTAGAGGCGTTGGGTCAGTCAACGGCAATGATGAACCTTTGTATATTGTTGATGGTATGCCTGCAGATGAAGAAACTTTCAAAAGCATCAATCCAAACGAAATCAAAGAAATTACTGTTTTAAAAGATGCTTCGGCAACGGGTTTTTATGGACATAGAGGTGTTAATGGAATAATCGTAGTTAAAACTAAACTTTCTAAAAGAGAATGGAGAAAAAAGCTTAAGGAATTAAAGCGAAAGAAAAATACCGAAGTTTATAAAATGGATGAACATACAGAAGACTATAATCCGTTTGTAGAAAATCCGTTTGAAAGTCCTAAAAATAATCCGCTTTCTACTTTTTCGATTGATGTGAATAATGCTTCTTATACCAACATACGCCGATTTATAAATAACGGTCAGGAAGTACCAAAGAATGCAGTGCGTGTAGAAGAAATGGTGAACTTTTTCAAATACAACTATCCGCAGCCAAAAGGAGACGAGCCTTTTTCTATCCAAACAGAATACAGCGATGCACCTTGGAATCCAAAACATAAATTATTGAAAATCGGATTGCAGGGAAAAATTATCCCGACAGAAAAACTGCCGGCTTCCAATCTGGTCTTTTTGATTGATGTTTCAGGCTCCATGAACGAGGACAACAAATTGCCATTGCTAAAACAGTCTATGAAAATTCTGATTGAAGAACTCAGAAAAGAAGATAAGGTTTCTATAGTAGTGTATGCCGGGGCAGCCGGTATGGTTTTACCTCCTACTTCTGGAAACGATAAAAAAGCCATTCTTGATGCCATAGAAAAATTAAGTGCGGGAGGAAGTACCGCTGGTGGCGAAGGAATCGAATTAGCCTATAAAATAGCTCAGGAAAATTTCATCAAAAATGGAAATAACCGGGTTCTTTTGGCTACTGATGGTGACTTTAATGTAGGGAAATCGTCTAATGCAGACATGGAAACTCTTATAGAAGAAAAAAGAAAATCAGGCGTTTTTCTAACCTGTCTGGGTTATGGAATGGGGAATTATAAGGATAGCAAAATGCAGATTCTAGCCAATAAAGGAAATGGCAACTATGCTTATATCGACAATATACAGGAAGCTAACCGCTTTTTAGGAAAAGAATTCAAAGGTACACTGTTCGCAATTGCTAAAGATGTGAAAATCCAGATTGAATTCAATCCAAAACATGTTCAATCCTATCGCCTGATTGGTTATGAAAGCAGAAAGCTAAAGACTGAAGACTTTACTAATGATGCGGTTGATGCCGGTGAATTAGGAAGCGGACACACGGTTACAGCCTTATATGAAGTTATTCCTGCCGGAGTCGAAAGTGAATTTTCCAATAACATGCCTGATTTGAAGTATACAAAAACAGAAGAAAACGGAACTGCTTATACTAATGAATTGGCCACTATAAAATTCAGATACAAAAAACCGGATGGTGATAAAAGTATCGAACTGGTAAATGTTGTTGAGAACATATCAATTCCATTGAATACTGCTTCTGATGATTTTAAATTTTCTGCCGCAGTTGCATGGTTTGGATTAAAACTGAGAGATTCAAAGCTAATCCCGAACAAATCTTCAAAAGACATCAAGAAATTAGCAAAAGAAGGTTTGTCTAATGATGAAGAAGGTTATAAGGCCGAGTTTATCCGATTAGTAGAAAGCGCAAAATAAAAAAACATGAAAAAGTATATTTATATAATTGTACTATTGATTTCATCACTTGCATTTGGCCAAAATCAAAATGAAGTTGGATGCACAAAATACCTTGCCATGTCTGCGAAAACAAACTTTGAAAACGATCTTAAAAACAATACCATTACTATTTATCTTCGGGGAGGAATTGTTTCCGTAATCAAAAAAGAAGATCTAGTATTTCAAAAAAAGTATGGTATCAATTATCATGATTCTGGTTGTGTGGCAACAAAAGATTTTGATTATTACAGAATGTACAATCATCATGTATTTGCCTATTTATCTGGTAAATTTGGAAAAGATTGGAAGAAAGAATTAAACACCAATGCTTATGGCATAAAGTAGCAAAAATCAAAAACCGATAGTCTAAGATTATCGGTTTTTTTATTTATTGAAATTTCAGGCGTATTTCCGTGCCTTTTGATTCTTCACTTAGAATAGCTAATTCGCAATTTATTTTTTCGGCCAAATTTACCACCAATTGCAAACCGACACCCGTTCCTTGCTCATTGTTTGTTCCTCTTCGTGATGAATTACTATTTTGCAGTATGTCATTAATCATCGACTCAGACATCCCTATTCCATTGTCCTTAACACTTAAATCATTACCAAAAGATTCGATAACAATCGCTCCATTCTGAGGCGTAAACTTAATCGCATTCGAAATCAAGTTTCTAATAATTATGGTTACGATTTCAATATCAGAACTTATTTTAAGGCTTTCAACGGCAACACTAATGCTGATATTCTTGCTTTCATAAGATGATTTATAGATTTCCAGAATATTTGCTATCACCACCCGAAAGTCAATTTCAACGAGATTCAATTTTATGGCATTGAAATTCAGCTTCGCCCAATTGAGCGTATTGTCTAACAATTCCAATACTTGTTTGGACTGCTCATTAATCATTTTAATCAGGGAAGCAAACTCGTCACTTGAAATTTCAGTATTTGCCGCCATCGACGATATCGACATCAGGTTAGCAACCGGACTTCGCAAATCGTGTCCTAAAATAGACAGCATACGGTCGTTATTCTTGTTGATGTTTTTTAATTCTTCCTGAAAATGGATTTCCTTATCTAAGTCAATAAAGGCAACCACGTGTATTTTATTAATAACACAAGCTTTCACTTCATACCATCTAATCGACCCGTTTTTACAAGTTACGTGTGATTTGCTTTTGACAAAAACTTTACCTTCTTGCTGGGACAAGATTTCTTCCTGATCCCACGTAGAAATGACTTTATCTCTATAGTCGTCATTGGGATAGGCTTTAGAATACCAAGCTTCAATGGTTGGAATTTCATCAAGCGTATATCCAATTTCTTCCAGAAATTTTTCGTTCAAGTAGGTGTTGAGATGTTGGTTATCTATAACCTCTGCAATGATAAACGGATAAGGCAAGAAGTCGGCAACTCCTTGCAGTTCTATCCTTGAATTTCTTAAACGACTTATTTCGTCAGGAATCATATATTTCTGATTTTGTAAGCAATTTAATCAATAAATTATATCTATCAGAAATTATTTCTCGATCTCACGCAGGCTGTCCATTTTTTTGTGCTCCAAGAAACCTTTGATGTCTTCAAAGTGTTCTTTCACACGCTTGTTTCCAAATTCGAAAACTTTTGTTGCCAAACCATCCAAGAAATCACGATCGTGTGAAACTAAAATCAAGGTTCCGTCAAAATCACGAAGTGCATCTTTGATGATGTCTTTTGTTTTCATATCCAAGTGGTTGGACGGCTCATCCAGAATCAGCAAGTTTACCGGTTCCAGTAATAGCTTAATCATGGCCAAACGTGTTTTCTCACCTCCAGAAAGCACTTTTACTTTTTTTGTAGTATCATCTCCGTGAAACATAAATGCTCCCAGGATATTTTTAATTTGTGTTCTAACTTCTCCAACAGCAATATTATCGATAGTCTCAAAAATCGTAGCATTTTCATCTAATAGAGAAGCTTGATTTTGGGCAAAATAACCAATCTGTGCATTGTGCCCTACTTCTACAGAACCGCTATCAATCCCGATTTCTTTCATGATTGCTTTAATCATCGTAGATTTTCCTTCTCCGTTTTTTCCAACGAAAGCTACCTTCTGTCCTCTTTCAATTACGATATTCGCATCTTTGAAAACTACGTGATCGCCATAGGATTTGGATAAATCTTTTACAATCACTGGATAATTTCCGGAACGGGCTGCTGGTGGAAATTTCAGTTTTAATGCAGAAGTATCTACTTCATCCACCTGAACAATAACTAATTTTTCAAGCATTTTTACACGTGACTGTACGGCATCCGTTTTAGAAAAAGTTCCTCTAAAACGATCTATAAAAGCCTGGTTGTCGGCAATCATTTTTTGCTGCTCGTCATAGGCTTTTTGCTGGTGTACTCTTCTGTCTTTTCTTAATTCCAGATAGTGTGAATATTTAGCTTTGTAGTCGTAAATTCTACCCATCGTCACCTCAATCGTACGGTTCGTGATGTTGTCAACAAAAGCCCTATCGTGAGAAATAACTACGACAGCCTTAGCTGAGTTGATCAAGAAATCTTCCAACCATTGAATAGATTCGATATCCATGTGGTTGGTAGGCTCATCCAGAAGAATCAAGTCTGGTTTCTGCAAAAGGATTTTTGCCAATTCGATACGCATTCTCCAGCCTCCGGAAAATTCAGAAGTTTGGCGTGCAAAATCTTCTCTTACGAAACCTAATCCTATCAAAATTTTCTCGACTTCCGCTTCATAATTTACTTCTTCAATCGCATAAAACTTCTCGCTCAAGTCAGAAACTCTTTCAATCAATTTCATATAATCGTCAGATTCATAATCTGTACGGACAGTCAATTGTTCGTTCAGTTCATCAATCTTAGCTTTCATTTTGAAAATTTCACTGAATGCTTTTGAAGCTTCCTCCATTACAGTAGATCCATCTTTTGTCAACAAATGCTGTGGCAGATAAGCGATTGTGGCTTCTTTTGGTGCAGAGATACTTCCTCCAGATGGTTTGTTTTGGCCTGCTATTATTTTTAGAAGCGTCGATTTTCCGGCTCCATTTTTACCCATAAGGGCTATTTTATCGTTTTCATTTATAGAAAAAGTGACATCGCTAAAAAGCGTGGTTCCTCCAAACTGTACTGAAATATCGTTTACTGTAATCATCTGATTTGCTATGAAATTGATTGTAAAATCCGGCTTCCCTGATTTTTGAAGGTGCAAAGATAACGCAATTAAGGAATTAGGCAATCTGAAAAAACTGCTAATCCTTGTAGAGAATTCAAAATTAATTGACTTATATTTATAGTAAAGATTTTACTAATGTCTAAAATTACTCCCTTTTATACACGGCTTGCCCATGTTCTCGTTTCCATCATCTGCCTGTTCTATCTTGCTATTATTGGAGAAACGCTGCTGGCACCGCTAATTTTTGCCTTTTTATTTTCATTATTGCTGCTTCCGTTTGCTAATTTTTTAGAAAAACGCTGGAAGTTCCCACGTTCTTTATCATCGGCAACCGTATTGTTGGTTTTATTTCTTGCCATTACGTCTGTAGCTTATGTGCTTTTGAATCAATTGAGCGACCTGACCAACGACCTGCCAGCCTTCAAGGAACAGTTATTGGCTACCTCAACAACTTTACAGGATTGGATTTCAGACACTTTTAACATTGACAATCACGAACAGATCAGCTATATCAATTCTGCTACAACTGAAGCTTTAAGTAAAGGCACTTCTTTGTTAGGACAGACTTTATTGTCGGTTTCGTCAGTAATGCTTTTTCTGGTGTTTATCTTTTTATATACCTTTTTTATATTGCTTCACCGCAGGCTACTGCTTACTTTTTTGGTTTCGTTATTCCGGGAAGAGCATTCTCCTGTTGTGTATGATGTGGTTTTCAACATACAATATATTGTCAAGAAATATATAGTTGGGCTTTTTCTCCAAATGCTAATTGTATCGGTACTGGCATGCACCGCTTTTGAAATCATAGGAATAAAATATGCTCTTTTATTGGGATTGATTACAGGAATTTTTAATGTTATCCCATACATCGGCATATTGACTTCGCTAATACTTACCGTATTGCTGACTTTCTCAACGATGAATTCAACATCAGTACTGTTGGTTATATTCAGCGTGTTTGTGATTCATTTGATTGACAGCAATTATGTCATGCCTAAAATTGTAGGTTCTAAAGTAAAGATAAATACGCTTACTGCGCTTCTTGGTTTGGTTTTGGGAGAATTAATCTGGGGAATCAAAGGAATGTTTTTGTCTATTCCAATCATTGCCATATTTAAGGTGATTTTTGACCGTATTGACGGACTTAAGCCATGGGGCTATGTTTTGGGAGAAGATGACAGCGTTCCGAAAGTTCCTGTTACGGAAACCGAAAAAGCCATCATTGAAAAAATGGAAGAACCCGAATAATTAGTTATTCGGGTTTTTTATTTCATACCAGGCTTGTTGAACGCCTTCATCATCAAAGAAATTCACAAAATGCATTCCTGCCTTTTCAAGAACTTTTCGGGAGGCATAATTGTCAAAATCAGCATAGGCGTTGATTTTTTTCAGCTTCATTTCACTAAAGCCAAAATCAACAAAAGCTTTTGCCGTTTCATAGGCATATCCTTTTCCCCAGTGTTTTTCTATAAAACGGTAACCCAAATCATAATAGACATCATGTCCGTTCACATTCTTATGTCGTTTTAATCCGGACCAGCCGATAAATTCGCCGGTTTCTTTTAAAATTACCGCCCAGCGACCTATCCCGTTTTCAAGATATTGCTGTCGGATATTTGTAATAGCCTCACGAACTTGCTCAATATCAGTAACCGGATTCTTTCCTAGATACTTATGTACAGCCGGATTGGAATCCAATTCAAACATACCTATATCATCAGAAGGCTGCAGCTCACGCAACAGCAGTCTTTCGGTTTCAAAAGAAGTTCTCATAGGCCCATTTTTTAAAGATTCATTTTGAAATCTGTAATTATCGGATCGGCTTTTCCATATTTCGATTCATCGATAAAAATTTCAACAGCAATACTGCCGCCAGTTCCTAAGACAATTGCGGACTGGTTGTTATTTCTCATAAGCGTCTCAATCCCTGCTTCTTCTAATTTTGTTTTTAAAGCTATTGCCATAACCTCACTACCCGAGAATACTTTCATTAGTCCCATTTCTTTTTTTTTTTAGTTATTTATTCTGTTTCTTCATCCTCTATGTCATCCATCTCAAAAAACAGAGGCTCAACCATAATTCTGTCTGCAAAGAATTCTACTCTTTCCGTGATATTTTCAGAAAAGAAAATCCTTTGTGTCTTACCCATCGATTCCGAAATTCTTGCCAGTTTGGTATCATAACGCAATCGCAACAAATCGTCAGTATTTTCAATGATAAACATTTTCAAACGGTTTACATCAAATCCTGCCGATGAAAACATATCGCTCAATCGGTTTGGAGTTCCTATCAAAACATCGATTCCTAGAGAAATATGGTTCTTATCGAAATCAATATCACCTTTATCATGAACGCCATACACCCGAAGGTCTGTATAGTTACCCAACTTTTCAAAAAGCTGCTTCATTTCTATCATTTTCTCTTTGCTCTCTACAACAATAAGAGCTCTAGGCGATTCTTCAAAAGCTTTTTCAAGCCTTTGGATCACGTTAAGCACCAATGTTGTGGTTTTCCCAGATTTTGCAGGGGCAATGATTACGCAATCGGCACCGCTTTTTATGGTTGAAAAAGTCTCCTGCTGCATTTCATTGGCTTCAACAAGGCCGTTTTCGACCAAAGCCCGTTGAAGGTTTTCGTTTATTTTTTTCAGTTTCATTTTAATCGTATAACTCCCTGAGCTATTTTTCAGGGAAGCCTATTATTTGCTGGCAAAAAGCTTTACATCAGTTTCGGAAATTTCATTTCCTCCTAGGATGATTAAGCGTTCAACCACGTTTCTTAATTCTCGTATGTTCCCTGTCCAATCGTATTCTTTCAGAAGGGCAATCGCTTCATCAGAAAACTGTTTTGGTACATTTCCTTGCTCGTTAGCTATTTTTTCGGTAAAGTGATGTATCAATAAAGGTATGTCATCACGCCTGTCGTTTAATGCCGGGACTTTAATCAGAATAACAGCCAATCTGTGGTATAAATCCTCACGGAATCGCCCTTCTTCGATTTCTTTTTTCAAATCCTTATTAGTAGCCGCAACAACCCTAACATCTACTTTGATATCTTTATCAGCACCTACTCTTGTAATCATGTTTTCCTGCAAAGCACGCAATACTTTGGCTTGAGCAGAAAGACTCATATCACCAATTTCATCCAGAAAAATGGTTCCTTTATCAGCCGCTTCAAACTTTCCAGCTCTGTCTTTTACAGCAGAGGTAAACGCTCCTTTGACATGTCCGAATAATTCGCTTTCAATCAGTTCTGATGGAATCGCAGCACAGTTCACTTCTATCAAAGGCGCTGCAGAACGCTCACTTCTTTCGTGAAGCTGGTGCGCTACTAATTCTTTTCCGGTACCGTTAGGTCCTGTAATTAGAACTCTTGCATCGGTTTGGGCTACTTTTTCTATAATCTGCTTGATATGATTGATGGCTTCACTATCGCCTATCATTTCATAATTCTTGCTTACTTTTTTCTTCAGTATCTTATTTTCAACCACAAGCTTTTTTCTGTCCAGCGCATTGCGAACAGTGTTCAAAAGCCTGTTTAAATCCGGCGGTTTTGAAATATAATCGAAAGCTCCAAGACGCATCGTGTTAATAGCCGTTTCCAAATCGCCATGTCCTGAAATCATAACCATTGGAATTTCCGGCTTGATTTTTTTCACAGCTTCAAGTACCTCAACGCCATCCATTTTAGGCATCTTGATATCGCAAAGCACTAAATCGTAATCGTCATTTTTAATCTTTTCAAGGCCTTGCTGGCCATCTTCGGCTTCTTCAACAACATACGAATCATTTTCTTCAGAAAGAATCTTTGTCAATACTCTTCTGATGGCAGCTTCGTCTTCTATAATCAATATTTTGGGCATATCTAATCTTTTACTTTGCGTTTAATACTTAAGCCATTTGTACAATTCTTTCCAGGTTGGTTTTTTGCCATACATCAAGATACCGATTCTGTAAATTTTTGAGGCAAACCATACTACTAAAAAGAAAGTTCCAAAAAGCAATACCAAAGAGACAACTATTTGCCACCACGGCACACCAAAAGGAATTCGCATTAGCATTACGATTGGCGAGGTAAGCGGAATAAATGAAAACACAGTTGCGACTGTTCCGTGTGGGTCGTTTAGCACACTAAAGAAACCCACATAAACGCCAAGCATTAATGGAAGTATAATTGGCAAAAGAAACTGCTGCGAATCGGTTTCATTATCAACCGCTGCACCAATTGCCGCATAAATAGAACTGTATAAAAAGTAACCTCCAACAAAATAAATGATAAAGGAAACCAGCAATGTTGCAATTGGAAGGTTTCTAAATTCATTGGCATATAACTGCATATTAGCAGCCATCCCTTCATTAGCTGATGCCATCATTTCCGGTGACATTGATGATGAGGCTCCGATGTTGATTCCTAAAAATGCGGAAGCAACGAACAATAGGATTCCACCAAGTAGTGCCCAGATAACAAACTGCAATACGCCTGCTAAAGAAGTCCCGATGATTTTACCCATCATTAACTGAAACGGTTTTACCGATGAAATAATAATTTCAATAATACGGTTGGTTTTTTCTTCAATGACGCTTCGCATTACCATATTCCCGTAAATGATGATAAACATCATGATCAGGTAACCAAAAGCAGCTCCTATAAAAATCTTGATTTCGTTTAATCCTTTTACCGTTTCTTCACCCGATGCTTTTGCCAGACTGATATCTACTTGTGCTTCGGCATTTTTGATAGCTAGTGTATCCAGATTGGCTTTTTCAAAATTTGATTTTGTAAGCTTTTGAGCAATAATGCTTTCCAGATCATCTATATACGAAAGACTCGGACTATCGTTTGAAATATATTGTATTTTTTTAGCCAGTTCTTTATTGTCTTCCATTTTAGGAATGTATAACACGGCTTCGTACTTTTCTGCAACGATGCTATCTTTCAACACTTTTAAATCGACTTTCGAACGGTCGAGATAATGATATTCGTCAGAATTCTTGAATTCTTTGACAAAGAGATTGGATTCGTCATGGATTGCAATTTCCTTGACGTCTGATTTCATCGTGCTGAGATAGGCTACAAATGCTACAAGACCCACCATAAGCAAAGGGCTCAAGAAAGTCATGACGATAAATGATTTGTTGCGGACTTTTGCAACGAATTCTCTTTTTATGATTAGTGATAATATACTCATTTTTAGATTTTCGATTTGTGATTTAATGATTTCTGGCATGTTTGCATGCTTTCAATCCGCAATTATTTACCGCTTACTGTCTTAATAAAAATATCATTAACGCTTGGAATCTTTTCCACGAAATGTGTTACCTGTCCCATTTGGGTCAGAATATTCAACAATTCATTTGGAGAAGAGTTTCCAATCTGTACTTCCAGTTTCAAATCGTCGTTAAGTGTCTTGAAGTTGGTTTGCCCTACTGTAAATTTCTGAGTCAGTTGATACATCAATCCTTCTACATTTGAGGTCATGATTCCTACCTCAAAGCTATTCGTTCTGTATTCTTTCTTGACATCGTTCAATTTTCCTTCAATGAGCTTATTGGATTTGTGAATCAAAGCAATATCATCACAAAGTTCTTCCACGCTTTCCATTCTGTGGGTAGAAAAAATAATTGTAGCGCCTTGCTTTTTCAGTTCCAGGATTTCATCTTTTATCAGATTGGCATTCACCGGATCGAATCCGCTGAAAGGTTCGTCAAAAATCAAAAGTTTCGGTTTGTGCAACACGGTTACAACAAATTGAATCTTTTGCGCCATCCCTTTTGAAAGTTCCTGAATTTTTTTATTCCACCAGCCTTGAATTTCAAGTCTGTCAAACCAATAATCCAGTTGTTTTTTGGCTTCTGTTTTTGAAAGCCCTTTTAACTGTGCCAAATAAAGTGCCTGTTCACCAACTTTCATCGTTTTGTATAAGCCTCTTTCTTCCGGCATATACCCGATGTGCTGAACGTGTTCCGGTTTTAATTGCTCTCCATCCAAAAGAACGGAACCGCTGTCTGGCATTGTTATTTGATTGATAATTCGGATTAGCGAGGTTTTCCCTGCGCCATTAGGACCAAGAAGTCCGTAAATGCTTCCTTTAGGAACCTGTAGCGAAACATTATTTAAGGCTGTATAATCGCCATATTGCTTGACTACATTTTTAACTTCAAGTATGTTGCTCATTATGCTTTTTTGGATTTATTTCTTCAATGAGGCACCTATGCCCCGACTGTGTAAAAATAAGGAATTTGAAGGCAAAATTTATGCGAATTTCAAAAAAAACCCACCCCTATTTGCACAAGGATGGGAAAAATTGCTATGAAAAAGAAAATTACTAGTTGCCTAGTAATCTCCAAATATAAAAAAATTTGAATTACTATGAAAACATATCCTTAACTTTTTCAAAAAAAGATTTTTCGCTCTTCTCTGGTTTTGGGATGAAATTGTCTTCTGTAACTGATTTTTCAAAAAATTGTTTTTGTTCTTTGTTTAGGTTTTTAGGCGTCCAGACATTTACATGTACTAGTAAATCTCCATTTCCATAACCGTTGATGCTTGGAATTCCTTTGCCTTTCAATCTAAGGATTTTACCTGACTGAATGCCTTCTTCCAGCTTAATTCTTACTTTTCCGTTTACCGCATCGATGTCTCTTGTGACACCCAAAACAGCTTCCGGAAAACTTATGTATAAGTCCAAATGTAGGTTTTCGCCTTCACGCTTTAAAAATTCGTGTTCCACTTCTTCAATGGCTACAATCAAATCTCCCGGTATGCTGTTGCTTCCCGGAGCGTCGTTTCCTTTGTTTGAAACTTTTAGTTGCATTCCGTCTACAACGCCCGCTGGAATTTTGATAGAAACGGTTTCGTCTACCATAATCATTCCTTGAGCATCTGCATCTTTCGGCTTACTTTCAAGCACTTGCCCAGAACCGCCGCAAGTATGACAGGTTGTTGCTGACTGCATTCTTCCTAAAATCGTATTGGTAACTCTCATTACCTGTCCTTGACCATTACATGTTGGGCAAGTCTTATAATGTACGCCTTTAGCCTGTACTTTTCTTTTGACTTTTACTTTTTTCTCAACTCCATTGGCAATCTCTTCCAAAGTCATTTTTACTTTGATTCTCAGATTACTTCCTTTCACTCTGCGAGGCCCTGAATTTCCGCCGCCAAATCCACCAAATCCAGCTCCAAAAGCACTGCCGAAGATATCTCCGAATTGGCTGAAAATATCATCCATATTCATGCTTCCACCACCAAAACCACCTGCTCCATCAAAAGCCTGGTGACCAAACTGATCGTATTTTGCTTTCTTTTGAGGGTCGCTCAAAACTTCATAGGCTTCTGCCGCTTTTTTGAAATTTTCTTCCGCTTCTTTATTCCCCGGATTTTTATCAGGATGGAATTCGATTGCTTTTTTTCGGTATGCCTTTTTGATTGCAGCAGCGTCTGCAGATTTCGAAATTCCTAATATTTCGTAAAAATCTTGTTTCATTTTTTCATTTTTAGCATTGAAATACCATAGGGATTAGCTGTGGTATAACGAGTCATTACTGTCCGATTACCACTTTAGGGAAACGGATAATTTTGTCGCCCAATTTATATCCTTTTTCTACAACATCTACAATTTTTCCTTTCAGATCATTTGAAGGTGCCGGAATTTGCGTAATTGCTTCTGCAAAATCAGCATCAAAAGAATCTCCCGCTTTTACTTCAACTCCTTCAAGGCCTTTGGAAGCTAAAGTTGTTTTTAGCTTTTCATGAATTAATTCAACACCTTTTAAAAGACTTTCGTCTCCGGATTTTGAAATTTCAATCATAGCCCTGTCAAAATCATCCAAAACAGGCAATAGTGCCAGAAGAACTTCCTGATTAGCTGTTTTGAATAAATCGATGCGTTCTTTTGCAGTTCTTCTTTTGTAGTTTTCAAATTCTGCAAAAAGACGGATAAACTTATCTTTTTCGGCTGCCAAATCTTGGGTCAGTTGCTCTTCTACGCTCAATTCTTCTACAATTAACTGTTCTCCATTTGCGTTGGCTTCTAAAGTTGCGTCATCGATTTCCTGCTCTTTGTCTTGATTTTCAGCATTCATAGTATTTTTGCTTTTAAATATATTCTTAAATTTCATTTTCTGCTTTTCAAGGGATTGCAAAAGTACTGCCAATTGTTTTAAAATGTCAAATTGTCACGCTTTTTTTCATAGAAATTTGGACTGCAAACCCAAAAAGCTTTTTCATTTTAATAAAATTTTAAGAGATTTCTAGCTTGGATTTGATATGTTTGCTATGCTAAAAAAATAAATTTATGAAGAATCGTATCGCATCCCTATTAATTTTATCTGCATTAACCCTGACAGTTTCATGTAAAAATGACAAGGCTGCAGAAGCTGAAACTACTGAAGCCGGTGCTGTAAAAGAAGTATCTGGTGAAGCAGCATCTTATAAGGTAGACAACGCAAACTCCAAAATTGACTGGACTGGTTCTAAGCCAACAGGAAAGCATACCGGAACAATCAATCTTACTGATGGAACAGTTTCTATCAAAGACAATGTATTGGATAGCGGTAAATTCACCATTGATATGAATACAATTACTGTGACCGACTTGAAAGCTGGTGATGGGAAAGAAGATTTGGAAGGTCACCTAAAAGGAACCGGCGGTACTGAAGCTGATTACGATCACTTCTTCAACGTAAAAAAATATCCGCAGTCTACTTTTGAAATCACAAAAGCCGTGACTGAAAACGGAAAAACAGCTGTAGAAGGTAACTTGACTATGAAAGGCATTACAAAAAATGTAAAATTCCCTGCTACTGTAACAGTTAACGGAGATACAGTAACACTTGTCAGCGATCCGTTTACAATCAACAGAACACTTTGGAATGTAAACTACGGATCAAAATCTGTATTTGACAATCTGGGAGACAAATTTATCAATGACGACATCGAACTTAAGGTTAGCATTAGTGCTAAGAAATAATTGTTAATTCACCCCAAAAAGAGCTCCATTTGTTGAAATGGGGCTCTTTTTATTTTAGGTAGCTTTGCGGCTCTGCGTCTTTGCGAGCAATTATTTCACGCAAAGACGCAGAGTCGCAAAGTTTATATAGAGAGATTATTCATTGATTTATATCAGCTCAAAAGATTATCGAGCGCCTTGTCTAATGTTCTAAACTTAAAGACAAAGCCATTGTCCTGCGCTTTTTGTGAACTAACATTCTGGCTTGAAACCAGCAATATGTACATTTCACCCAAAAGTGCCTTGAGAAGAAACTCCGGAACGTTGGGCATAAAAAAAGGCTTTTCCAGGATAGCCGCTATCTTTTTCACCAATTCGTGATTGTCAACAGGATTTGGAGCTGTGGCATTATAAACACCTTCCCATTGGTTTTGGATAGCAAAATGATATAAATGTGCCAAATCATACATATGAATCCAGGACTGCCATTGCTTTCCGGAGCCATAAGCAGAACCCATTCCCACTTTTATTGGTTTAAGCAGTTCTTTCAGCATGCCTCCTTTTTCGGAAAGAACAAGACCAGTCCTGATTTTGCAGACCTTTATATTTAATCTCTTGAAATTATCGACAGTTTCTTCCCATTTTGCGACTACTTGTCCTAAAAAAGAATTGTCAACGGATTTGTTATCTTCTGTATAAAAAGCGGTAAGACTGTCAGGATAAATCCCAATGGCTGATGCCGATACGATATGTTTGACCTGATGCGGATGCGATTTCAATATCCTATAAAGTAAATTGGTGGATAAAGTCCTGCTTTCAATTATTTCCTGTTTGTTTTTTGATGTCCATCGCATAGAAATAGAAGCTCCTGCTAAATGAACAATAGTATCTACACCCAATAAGGCATTTTCATCGATAATTCCTTGTTGCGGATTCCAGTAAAAGCCCTGGTAATTGGGTTCGTTTTTAATTTCTTTTTTTGAAGTGGTCAGATAATGGATTGAGATTCCGTTTTGCAATAACAGGGAAACTAACTCTGTTCCTATCAGACCCGTCGCTCCTGTAATCAAAATTTTCATAGCATATAAATTTTCTATATGTCAAATTTACGAGTGCATTGGCGTAATAAAATGTTAATTAAGGTAGGTTTAACGGCAAAGTACTGTCCCGGATCATTTTACCCTTATACTCCATTCAAAATCCATTTCAGAAACCTGCTCGCCTTTTTCATTCATTCCGATAGATTTCATCCAGAAAGTCTGCCCTTCTCCAGTTTCGATGGTGCGTTTGACTGCATCTTCAATCAGATGACCGTCTTTACAGGTAAAAACAATCCTTCCGGTTGCCTTTTTTGTAAAATTTCCTTTGTTATTCGCAACCAGCATGGATATTTTCCTGTTACTTCTTTTTATATGATACATAACCAAGGCTCCGGTAGACAATTCTGCCGCCATAGCCTGAACTGCAAAATACATCGAATTAAAAGGATTTTGGTTGATCCAGCGATGCTTTACCGTAACGATACAATGCTCTAAGTCGATTTTCTTTACCCTCACACCACAAAAAAAAGCGGAAGGCAACTTAAAAAAAAGAAATTTATTGAGTTTTCCGGCCGTAAATTCCATCTGTTTATTTTTTTGAAATATAGTAAATATTAATTGATTTGAAGGAAAAGAGGTTGAAAAAGAAAAAAATAGAAAAGAGAGAATAGATGAGAGATAAAAGACAAAAAACACATTAAACATTAATAATCAGCAATTTAACATTATCTCACTAAATTTTAATTTGTTAATTTTTTGTTAAATATCAGTACTATGTAAAACAAGATACTGTCTTTTAGCCATATATTTGCATAGGATATTATTATACACTTTTAATCATGGAAACATCATCAAATCAAAAAACGACCAGCGCCTTTGTACACTTAAGTACATTGACACAATATTTCATCCCTTTCGGGAATTACATCTTTCCGATAATTATCTGGGGAGCGAGTAAAAAAGATTCAGAATATATTGATCATCATGGAAAGCAAGCCATCAATTTTCAACTTAGCCTTCTTTTGTATTCATTAATTCTGTGCCTGATTGCTATACCGATTTTCATCGTCACTATTTTCAAAAACATGCCTATAAATGCAATTATCCATGACGATGATTTTATAATCGAGAATTTCCATCTTGAACATATTACAGGAATGGTAATTATAGGGATAACAGCAGCTGTGCTTTTCTTCACATTAAAAGTTGCCGAATTCTTCTTAATAATTTACGCTTCAATCAAAGCTGCAAACGGAGAACTCTATAAGTATCCATTGACCATCAACTTTCTTAAGACACCGAAAAAAGAAGAAAACAAAGCTGAAATTTCAGAAGAAAACGAATCATCAATCAATCATCAATCAGAAAGCGAAACAGTTTAGTAATCCAAAGCCATGAAAGAATTATAAAATATCAGGACTAATCACCCTACCGTCATCATCAATCAATCATCGATCAATCATCAATCAAAAAACGAACAGTTATGTTAAAATTCATCATCACAACAGCAATGGCACTAGTCGCTTTAACAGGCTTTGCCCAAGTATCAGAAAACAGAAAAGTCAATGATTTTTCAAAAATAGAAGTAGAATCAGGAATTGAATTAACGTATATGGAAAGTGACGAAAATTCAATACGAGTAGAAGGAGACAGCAAAGATGGACTTGAGTCTATCATTACTGAAACAGATGGAAAAACATTAAGAATTTATCATGCAAAAAGAAACAAAAAACAAAGTGAAGGCATTTCAAAAGTTTTCGTAGCCGCTAAAAATGTCAATTCGTTTAAAGCTTCATCAAAATCAAAATTATATTTTGACAGACCAGTGGCCGCAGACGATATTGAAATCGAAATTTTATCGGGCTCTTATTTCAGAGGAACTGTCCTGCCAAATTCAAAGGTTACAGTAAAAGTTAGTTCAGGTTCTCTTTTCAGTGGAAAATTTGAAACCGACATTTTTAAAGGTAATTTTAAAAGCGGAGCAACAGTAAGCCTCACAGGAAAAGCAAAAAATGCAACAATCACTACAAACACGGGTGCTTATTGCAATGCTAAAAATTTCTTTGTGGACAAGATGGTAGCAACAGCAGGTACAAAATCATCTGCCTTGCTAAATGCAAAAGAAAAGATTGCAAAAGCCACGGATGCTTCATCAATTACTTTTTTTGGAAAACCAGAAAATTTGAAAACTGATAGCGAATCTTTTGTTATCGTCAATATGAGCAAATCCACAGCTATTACATGGAATAGCCCTGAATAAAATTCAAAAAACACAATTAATTAAAATTTTAAAAGCACATATATGAACATTGAAAACACTAAAGCCCAGATGCGCAAAGGAGTGTTAGAGTTCTGTATCTTATCCGTCTTAAAAGAAAAGGATGCTTATACTTCAGAAATACTTGATACTCTAAAAAATGCTAAATTGCTAGTTGTAGAAGGAACCGTTTATCCGCTACTAACCAGATTAAAAAATGATGGACTTCTTAACTACCGTTGGGAAGAATCGACTTCGGGACCGCCAAGAAAATATTATGGTCTGACCGAATTAGGAAAACAATTTTTAAAAGAATTAAATGGCACATGGACGGAATTGTCTGATGCCGTAAACATTATAACCAGCCAAAAATAATCATCATGAACAAAACAGTAAATATTAACTTAGGAGGTATGTTCTTCCACATTGATGAAGATGCATATCAAAAATTAAATCGCTATTTCGAAGCCGTAAAGCGTTCCTTATCAAATTCGACTGGAAAAGACGAGATAATGAAAGATATCGAAATGCGAATTGCTGAATTGCTTACCGAAAAAAACCGTGGCGAAAAACAAGTCGTAGGTCTTAAAGATGTAGAGGAGATTATTACGGTAATGGGACAACCTGAAGACTACCGAATTGACGATGAAGCGGCGGCAGAGCAAACATATAATTATAGCTCTTCAACCAGAAGAAGTAAAAAATTATACCGAGACAAAGACAATTCAATGGTTGGTGGTGTATTAGCCGGATTCGGACATTACCTCGGAATCGATCCTTTATGGTTGCGTATCATCATGGTAATTTTACTTTTAGGTTTTGGTACCGGCTTTTTAATCTATGTAATCTTGTGGATTTTAATGCCAGCTGCAACAACTACAACTGAAAAACTGGAAATGACCGGTGAGCCTGTTACGATTTCAAATATTGAAAAAAAGGTTCGTGAAGAGTTCGACACTTTTTCTGAAAAATTCAAAAATGTAGATTACGATAAAATCGGTAATCAGGCCAGAAATGCAGGAGAAAGAATCGGGAGCGGATTAAGCGATGTTTTACTAAAAATCTTCTCCATCTTTGGAAAAGTAATTGGAGCACTACTTGTTGTTATTGCTTCCGCAACTCTTGGGTCGTTGATTATTGGATTTATTACAGCAGGTTCTTTTTCAATGGTGAATTTCCCTTGGCAAAGTTATATCGATAATTTTACAGATGTGCCTCTTTGGATTGTAGGAATGTTAATTCTGATAGCTGTTGGAATTCCTTTCTTCTTCCTTTTAATATTAGGATTGAAATTATTGATCACGAATATGAAATCCATCGGAAATCCTGCAAAATATACCTTGTTGGCACTTTGGATTATCTCTATCGGAACCTTAATCGCATTAGGCTTACAGCAAGCAACGGAAGTAGCATTTGATGCCAAAGTTGTTCAAAAACAGAAAATCGACTTTAATCCGAAGGATACGTTGAAAATCAAATTTGCATACAATGATTATTTTGCCAAAGACATCTATGATAGAGAGGATTTCTTATTCACACAGGATTCTGCAAAAGCAATGGTTATCTATTCCAACAATGTAACTCTTCGTATTTTAAAAACTGATGAAAAAGTACCTTACATCCAAATAGAGAAAAAAGCAGAAGGCAAGTCGTTTGCTATAGCCAGAGAAAGAGCTGAAAAAATCGATTACAACTATAAATTCAAAGGAAACGAGTTAATTTTTGATAATTACCTGCTTACTGATATCAAAAACAAATACCGTCATCAAAAAGTAGAAATCTTCTTATACCTTCCGGAAGGAACGTATTTCAAGCCAGATATGAGCGTACAAAACTACGATCATACAGACAACAACTTCTTTGATTTGTGGTTCGATTCTGACATTTATATCTACCAAATGCAATCTTCTCAAGTAAAATGCCTAAATTGTGCTGATGAAAATGGATTTGCTGAAGGAGAAGCCTGGGTTGATGAAGAACAGATAGCCAGAGAAGCGGAACAAGAAGCTCGACTTGAGGTAGAGCAAGAAATGCAACGCCAAAACATACAGAATGGCCAAAATTCTTCAACAACTGTAACAATTAATGATAAAGGCGTACAAATAAAAAAAGAAGCTACACAAGGACCTCAAGGCGCTAAGTCAAAAGGTTTAAAAATGGATAAAGACGGAGTAATCATTAAAAACAACTAATTATGATTCGAATTATAATTTATTTCATGAAATTAATTATAGCCCTTCTATTTGCCCTGTTCTTTTCTTCTTGCCGGTACACAAATGAAAGAACAATAACCGGCAGTGGAAATGTTAGGGTAGAAACTCGAAATGTAACCGATTTCAAAGGAATCAACGTAAGCAATGCCCTTGAAGTTGAAATAGAACAAGGTGATGCCTATCAGGTAGTTGTTGAAGCAGACGAAAATTTACTTTCGCATATTACAACAAGAGTTGAAAACGGAATACTCCATATTGAAACAGATGCCAATAGCTTTAGAAATATTGATGCCAGAAAGATCAGAGTAAAAATGCCGGTAATTGAAAGCCTTGAAGCCTCTAGTGCTGCTAAAATTACAAGTACAGGCACACTAATAACTGAAAGACTATTAGTCGAAGCAAGCAGCGCCTCTGGAATTGACATTAATATCGAAGCAGACGAACTTATCTGCAATAGCGACAGTGCCAGCTCCGTAGATCTAAAAGGTAAAGCATTACGATTTAAAGCGGAATCTTCAAGCGCCAGTGAAATTGACGCCGATGAATTGTTAGCAAATGACGTTATGGCCAATGCTTCCAGTGCAGCTACAATTAGCGCTCATCCTATTCTGACATTGGATGCCGAAGCAAGCAGTGGCGGACAAGTAAACTACAACAATACACCTAGGAAGTTCCTAAAACAAAATGCCGACTCTGGTGGCAGCATCAGCAAATATTAACACTATAAATCCCGATAGAAATTATCGGGATTTTTTTTGTTTCCAAGTCTAGCTATCCGTAGATAGAAAAGTCAGAATCCTAAAAATTCATCCTCCCATAAAACGTTAGCAATCTTTATTTATATTTGTGAAAACAATCCCTACATTATAATGAGAAGACTTATCCTATTTGCCGTCATTTTGACAACAGCCGTTTCCTTTTCGCAAAGCAAGGAAAAAATAAAAGGCACCAAAATCGTTACCATAGCGCCTCGAGAAATCCAAAGTTTTGAAAACCTAGAAGTAGAAGACAATATTGAAATTTTCCTTGTAAAAGGAGACAATAATGCCTTGGAAATTGAAGCTGATGAAAACCTTCATGAAATTATCGAATCCAGCCTTAATGGTGGGGTTTTACGTTTGACTACTACAAAAAATGTAACCAGTTATAAAAAACTAAGTGTCAAAGTAACGTATACGGATGATTTTAAAATGGTAACCGCAAAAAACGAATCAACTATCAATGCCCTTTCCGATATTGAACTGGATAATATCACATTCAAGACCTTCGACTATACAAAACTATTTTTAAATGTCAAGTCGCGTTGGTTTACAATTTTTGCTAATGACAAATCCAAAATAGAACTGAATGTAAAATCGGAAACAGCGGCAGTTGAATTGAGCAAGAACGCCAATATGAAAGCCCTGATTTCTTCAGAATCTTTAAAATTTGATATGTACCAAAAAGCAACAGCTGTTATTGAAGGTGATATTGTAGATTTAAAATTACGTCTGGACAACAATTCTAATTTTACGGGAAAGAACCTAAATGCTAAAAATGCAGAAATTACTACCGAAGCTTATGCTAACGGAAGCATTCAGGTGAGCGTAAAAGCTATAATAGAAGCTGGTGGTAAATCAGAATTGCAATTGTATGGCGACCAAAAAATTGAAATCAAAAATTTTACCGACAGTGCAGTGCTTATGAAAAAGCCAATCAAATAGTTTAATCAACAACAATCATAAACAAAAAATCCCAAGCAATGCCTGGGATTTTTTTATAGTATAATTTCTTAGATTAGTGTAATGTTGCCAAGTAACGCTCAGCATCCAAAGCAGCCATACAGCCTGAACCGGCAGCTGTAATTGCCTGACGGTAATCCTTATCCTGAACATCGCCCGCAGCAAAAACTCCTGGAAGGTTTGTTTTGGTTGTTTTTCCAGGCGTGATCAAATATCCGGTTTCATCCATATCCAACTGTCCTTTAAAGATATCTGTGTTTGGCTTATGCCCTATCGCAATAAACAATCCTGTAATCGCAATTTCAGATTTCTCACCCGTTGCATTGTTGATCATCCTTAGACCTTCTACTACCTGATCTCCTACTACCTCTTCTACTTCTGTATTAAAAAGTACTTTTAGGTTTGGCGTATTTTCAACACGGTGTTGCATTGCTTTAGAAGCTCTCATTACATCTTTTCTAACCAACATGGTTACGCTTTTGCAAATATTGGCAAGATAGGTTGCTTCTTCCGCTGCAGTATCTCCCGCTCCAACAATGGCCACATCCTGGTTTCTGTAGAAAAACCCGTCGCAAACCGCACAGGCAGAAACTCCACCACCACGTAATTTTTGTTCGCTTGGCAATCCAAGATATTTAGCTGTAGCTCCGGTAGAAATAATTACGGTTTGAGCAAGAACTTCCTTGTTTCCATCAACCGTAATTTTATGCCAGCCACCTTTTTCTTTTGAAAATTCGACAGCAGTTGCCATCCCGATTCTAACTTCTGTTCCGAAACGTTCCGCCTGCTGTTGTAATTGTATCATCATCGTTGGTCCGTCAATACCTTCCGGATAACCTGGAAAATTATCAACTTCTGTCGTGGTGGTTAATTGTCCTCCTGGTTCCATACCGGTATACATAACAGGTTTCATATCCGCACGGGCGGCATAAATTGCAGCAGTATATCCAGCAGGCCCAGAGCCTATAATCAAACATTTTATTTTTTCAATTGTATCAGACATAATAGTATAGTGAATTATTTTTTTCCAACGCAAAAGTACATTTTTATCGAAAGATTAAATGCATAAACGGATTAGTTTTAACTATCTAAAAATAATATTATCCTATTTCATTTTTTTCTGTTGCAGAATAAAAATATAGTCTTATATTTGCACTCACCTTTTCGGGGTGTAGCGTAGCCCGGTTATCGCGCCTGCTTTGGGAGCAGGAGGCCGCAGGTTCGAATCCTGCCACCCCGACTAAAGAGCCTTCCAAAGGCAGTCAAAACCCCTTAAATCGTATGATTTAAGGGGTTTTTCTTTTTATTCAACTCCAAAATATCCAAGTTATATCAAAGAAAATGGGACCTATTCGGCTACCCCTTTTCTTTTTTTATCTTTAGGTCCCAGAAATAAATTTAATATTTTAAAAATCAGTCAGTTGTGCTAAAATTTTAACATTTTATGCTTCTCGAATTATGCAGTTTTCAAAAGAAAATCCAGCTTTCTTGAGACCCATTTAATGTGCAATTGATCTGAAACATTAAATTTTTGAGATATGAAAACAACAGGAATTACATTCGGGGTACTTTTTTACCTAAAGACACAAAAAACCACGACGCAAGGTTCGGCTCCTATCTGTGCCAGGGTAACGGTAAATGGAAAACGCACTGAGATTTCAGTAAAGCGTTCGGTTAAGGCAACTGAATGGGATGAAAGAAAAGGCATGGCAAAGGGAGGACGTAAAGAAATTGTTGAGCTAAATATGTTTCTAAACCAGTTCAAGGCAAAGATTATAAATACATATCAGCAGATGGTACTAAGTGACACTGCGATTGATGGACCTGCAATCCGTGATAAGGTATTGGGTACGGATCACTCAGCCCCAACCCTGATATCACTGATGGAATATCATAATGAACAACAAATGCATAAGCTTGCTCCGGGAACCATGAAGAACTACCATACCACCCAGCGCTATGTAAAAAAATTTCTTATGGCGAAACTTTATAGGAATGATGTCTTGCTTTCACAGCTTACTTACAAGTTTATCTTGGACTTTGAGCGCTTTCTTTTTAATTATGTTCCCAAAGACCACCAAAAGCCACTTAACAACAACGGCATCATGAAGCATATTGAAAGGCTGCGTAAAATGATAAATATGGCTGTCAAGTTGGATTGGCTTTCCAAAGATCCATTCTCCAGTTTTAAGAAGCATTTTGACAAAGTGGAACGAAAGTCCTTAAACAGCCAAGAGCTTATGGCATTGTCAAATAAAGAATTTACTATCGAACGGCTTAGGCATGTTCGTGACATGTTCATGTTCAGCTGCTATACGGGTCTTTCGTATATTGAACTCGTTGAACTCACGCCAAACAAAATCATCACGGGCATAGATGGAGGACTTTGGATTTCCACAAGCAGGGCAAAAACAGATACGGGCGTACGTGTGCCATTATTGCCTCAGGCAACAGATCTAATAGAGAAATATAGAGATGATCCAAGGGCATTAAATAACGGGACAGTTTTTCCTGTAATTTCAAATCAGCGAATGAACGGATACCTAAAAGAGATTGCGGATCTCTGCGGGATAACAAAAACGCTGACCTATCATATCGCACGTCATACCTTTGCAACAACCGTTACTCTTAGTAACGGAGTACCGATTGAAAGCGTTTCAAAAATGCTTGGCCATACAAGTATTCGCACTACTCAAATTTATGCCAAGGTTGTTGAACATAAACTCAGCGAGGATATGCGAAATCTTGAACAACGAATGTCAGCTAGGGTGTAAGACAATAAAAAAATAGAAATTTAAAAGGTGGTCGATATCGACCACCTTTTGTGTATATGATAACAAGTACATTTTTCTGGTAAAAGAGAGCCACAATCAGCCAAACATGGACAGTTTTACTCTTTCAATTCACTCATGAGTTTATTTTGTAAATGGTTGTAAAAACTGCCAAAATCTAAGTTAGATATTGTTCAATCTAAAAGTGAGAATTATGAATGTGGATCTTATTACCAGAGATGATCTTGATAGATTTAAAAAAGAACTGTTAGAAGAAATTCGGAGATACCAGCAGTATCCCCGCAAACAAGGCCAGGAAACTCGTGTTTGGCTCAAAAGTTATGAGGTTCGTAAACTTCTTAATATTTCAGCAGGTACCTTGCAAAATCTTCGGATAAATGGCACCCTTCCTTATAATAAAATTGGTGGACTCATGTACTATCGCTATGAAGATATTCAAAAACTGATGGATGGGCAATAACAATGTTAAGGGAGCATTAAAAGTATTTATCTACTGATAACTATTAAGACAACTTCCTCTACGTTATTTTTTCTAACAGATGAGAGTGTATTGTAGCTGCAACATCTGAAAGGATCTACCTGTAGGTAATGCAAGCAAACTAGATGAGCAATTAAAAGTAATACTTTACTCTATTAGAATTGCTTATGCCATAACTTTTGTTTGTAATTCTCCCAAACAATGCAAAATGGATCGTTTTTTGCAAATTTTGGATCGTTTTTGTTAACAATCCTTCTATTTTATTGCTCTAATTTCGCTTTGTAAATCATTTATACAGTGTCGGTTATAAACCAACAAGGCTATATAAGATTGGTTAGCCTTCAAGTAATTGTAAAAAACATTGTCATAGCTAAAAGGGGAAAACATGAAAGTATCGGTATCTTTTAAAAACTTGATTGTCAATATAATTTGCCTGCTTTATATTTTACTATTTGTATATGCAGCAATGAGCAAATTACTGGATTTTGAAAATTTTAGAGTACAGCTAGCCCAATCCCCATTGCTTAGTGCATACGCACAATTTATCGTGCCTTTGGTATTAACAGTGGAGCTATTAATTGTTTTTATATTATGTTTTAAAAGTACCAGATTATTAGGAATGTATTCATCTTTCTTCTTAATGATAGCTTTTACGATGTACATCTATCTTATTCTGAACTATAGCGATTTTATACCCTGTTCGTGCGGAGGAATTTTAGAAAAAATGGGTTGGACTACGCATTTAGTTTTTAATATTTTCTTCATAGTGTTAAGTTTAACCACCATTTTATTATTGGAAAACAACAACAACGTTACCAAATTAAGGATAATATTAAAATGTGGGCTATGCTTAACGGCAGCCATGCTGCTGGTTATTTTTCTTTTTTTATCCTCGGAACATATCATTAAGAAAGAGAATAATTTTACCAGAAGATATCTACAGCATCAAGTTGAAGTAGATAAGGTTTACGACCTGAAATTTGATTCTTACTATTTTGCGGGTTATAATCAAGGTATCATTTATCTTGGCAACTATAGCGCTCCGGAAATATTAACAAGTATTGATACGGTTTTTAAAATACAGAAAAGTCTAAAATTAATACTGGATACTCCAAATCAGCGGTTCCGTTCCGCACAGCTTCAGGTAAGAGCACCCCACTTTTATATATATGACGGCAGTGTTCCAGTTATTTTCCGCGGTAATATTGGCGATTCACTGGCCGAGAAAATAAACAGAAAGGATAATTATTTTTCACAATTACAAATTACAGCAACGGATTTGTTTGCTTTCAGGGCCCAAAGCAGGAAGACTAAAAATAATATACTTGGGACTTTCAGTCCAGACACTGATAAGGTGGACATAAATTATGGATTGCTCAAAAAACAGTATGACGGTGTTTTTGACACAGATGGTAAACTACTGTATGATAGGGAGACACGCGGTCTGGTTTACAGCTATTTTTACCGAAATGAGTTTCTGGTAATGGATTCCAAGCTCCAATTACTCCGTACTCTCCATACTATTGATACGGTTACAAAAGCTCTGGTGAAGAGTGCGTATTTAGCCGACGGGCGTCATAAACTCGTAGCCCCGCCGCTTATGGTTAACAAAAACATGGAAGTTTATAATAATATCTTGTTTGTAGAATCTAATCTCAAAGGAAAATTTGAATCTGATAAAATTTGGGATAATGCTTCTGTAGTTGATATATACAGTACCAAAGAACAAAGTTATCTGGGAAGTTTTTTTATTGAACACCGCGGAAAGATCAAACTTTCCCAGATGCTTTTGACGGATAAATATTTATTTGTTTTATCCGGACGCGAAATGCTGCGCTACCGCTTAGGCCAGGCGGTTACAAGACATTTCAAAAAGGTGGAAGCTGAAAAACCTTAAAAGAGTAGGCAATCAATCTAATTTTTAAATACCATGAAAAATGTTAAAAGTTTTTTACTGCCTGCAGTCGTTGTTATTGCGGGTATAAGTGCTGCGTTTGCAACTGATACATCAAAAAAAGCAGATACAGTATTGGAGACAGGGTATTATTTTAATAGTACCGCACCTACAATCAAATGTATTTCAACACCGACTCAGTGTAATCCTCAGGGTACATCGATATGTACCTGGACCGATGCCAACAATGTCAGCCACAACCTTCAGAGAAAGGTAAGTGACGCCATGTGTGGTGTTAACCTGTACAAACCGAATTAATTTAAATTACTTAAGGGAGCTAATCAGCTCCCTTTTTTATTTCCTGATCAATCCAGCTGCTGCTATAATCATCCTTTAAAAAATAGTTAAACCAGTCAAGTGTCCGGATGCTTAAATCCAAATTGTTATCCATATTCAGAAGGCTGTGTCCTTCATTTCTGTAGAAGAGCGCTATTACAGGTTTTTTATTCCTGCGTAAGGCATTATAGAAACTGCGGGTTTCTTCCCACTTGATATTTTCATCTTGCATGCCTGTCCATAAAAGCATCGGTGCACTTACTTTCTCAGCATTGTAAATGGGGTTATTATCGTAATAAAGCTGCTTATCCTCAGAAAAAGGTTTATGCATCCTATACTGATATGTTTCAAACCTCCAAAATATAGGCATTAGATAATTTAGGTTAAAATTGAAGTAGCTGCTGACAATATCACTGTTGCCTGTTCCGCTGAGATATGCAGCAAACCGGTCTGATTGGGTGGCGATAAAATTAGATTCATAGCCGCCGAAAGAGTGTCCGGTGAGTCCGATTTTCTTGGGATCAATCTGTTTTTTAAATTTTAAGGCATCTAAGGCATTGGTAACACACTGCAGGGCAGCAATTCCCGAGCCCTGATTCCCATAGATAATGTCGGGATAAAATACAAAATAACCATTCTCCAGCAAAGCGCGGGTATTGAATCCTTCTGTCTGATGCAGGGACAGGTTAAGGTATTGGTTTTTTACTTTTCCCTGCTTCTCATAAATCTGCACGACCATCGGGTAGGTTTCCGATTCGCTGTAATCGGCAGGATAAAATAATAAACCTTGACAGGGGTTGCTCTTTCCATCGGCATAGGTAATGGTTTCCTGCCTGAACGCAGAAACTTTTTTATCATGCCTGTTGGTTTGAAAAAGGATTTGCTCTTTTTTTCCATTTTGAATATAAGTAAGCCGCGGTGACAGATTATAATTCTGCTCTATATAACATAACTGCTTGATTTGATTGTTATAAGCCGGTTCTGTGTATAAATTCGCTGATGGTTTTACCATCAACGTCTCTTTACCATTGTGCCAACTCATAAATTTCGTTATCATTTTGTCAGGATCTGACAATTGCACCAGCAGCGGATATTGCAGGGAAACCGTGTTTTTAGATATGCCTGAATAAGACATCAGGTTCACATTCCCGTTAATAATTTTAGCAGTATATCCGGGCGCATTAATTATTTTCTTCAGTTTGCTGCTCGTGATGTTATACTGCCATAATCCGTCTTCTCCTTCAAAAAATATTGTACTGTCATTCTGAGCAAAAAAGGGTTTGGTAAGTTTTGTGTCTCCAATTGGAATGGTATTGTTTTCTTTTAAGTCATAAAGAAACCATTGACTGTTTTTTGGCGAGAGCAGGAACTGCCCATTATCGGAGACATAAATTTCAGGTGTAAACCTGCCCAGTGTTTTCCATTCTGCTGCTTCAGCATCTAAAACATTGATTTCTATATCAGGATTAAAAACAGTGTAGTCATTAAGAATGCTGGGGTTAATCCCTAAAAAGTACCGGCCATTTCCTAAGCTAATAATATTTTGTAAATCCTGTCTACCTAAGTCTTGTATTTTTCCTTCTTTGGGTTGCCAAAGGTATGCCGACTCAATTCCACGGGGGTAATACTTCTGAATAAGATCCCTGTCACTTCCATACCATATATCTACCATACCGTCTTCAGCTTTGCCCTCAGACCAAAGACGAATAAAATAACCTTTTTCATCCTTAGTATTTTCTAGATAGGCTGCATTAAAATTTACAGGAAGAATATCTTTAAGGACATGAAGCTCCCCGTTGTAAAAATCAAGGTATTTTAAATTCTGATACTTATCTGTTGTGTTCCTTTCAGAAATAAATATCTCTGAACTTCCATGTCCCATTTCGATATCCTCGATGAGAAGACTTGAAGAGTAAACTTTTTTTATCTCTGCTGGGCTCACAATAAAAAGCTGTGACACTGCCTTTTTATCATCATATTTGACCGCTGCAATCCGCGCTTCAGGAAGCAGGAAAAAGTTTTTTACATTCTCAAGGGTCTGCTTTGCCATACCATTTTGATCATACAGTATAAGCTTGCTGTTATTTTGATGGCCGTAATGAATTACAAACTGGGTGCTTCCTGTCAAGGCTTTTGCCTGGACAATATCCGTAAAAATGATCTGCTTGTTAGTCTGTAAATTCCATAGTTCTGCGGTATTACCCAAAGGCAGCAATAATGTGTTTTCTCCAATGAAATAGTGCTCACCGATTTTTGTCCTGAACCCCAACAGTTTATCCTTTGCAGAAGTTTTGAATATTAAAAGTGTATCCCTGTTCAGGTCATAAACCAAACGGGAAGTAATGTACTTACCGTTACTGCTCATTTTGACAGCTTCAAGGTTTTGGGATTTTTCTGCTAAGGTTATAAGGGGCATATGTTTTTGCTGGGCATTTGCTTTGCTGAGCACAATCAAAAGGATTAAACACAATATGCTTTGGATCTGATAAATTCTAATAGCCTTCATGCTGTGGTGCCAGATTAGGATTAAGCAATAATTCATTTTGAGGATAAGGCCACACGCTTTTATAAGGGGTCCAATTTGGCTTTACATTAGTTAACAGGCCTAACTTTCCGGTTCTTTTTAAATCCGTGAAACGTATGCCCTGCTCGGCAAAGAACTCACGTCTTTTCTCCAAAAGGATTTCATCCATAAAAGCATCCTTGGTTACAGGCTGTATCTGTAACAGACCCGCCCTTAACCTTGTGGCATTAAGGTATGGCAATGCTTCAGGCAATTTGTCCTGCATCACCAGAGCTTCAGCCAGTAAAAGGTATACTTCTTCCAGCCTGAAAATAATTGAGTATTCATTAGTGTTAGTACCTGAAAGATTTTTGTATTTACTGGATCTGTACCAATTGTTGCCTTGGGCATTAACTCCTTCTATCCATTGTGACTTGCGAAGATCTTCTGGCGCAAAGGCAGAGATAAGGTCTTCGGAAAGGGCGTAAGCTGAAGGAGGAGCGTCGTTAAAATAATAGAAAGAAGCTTCTTGTGTGGAATCACCACTGTACTGAGGTTTTAACTGCCATAATATGTGCGTACCTGAATTATGAAAAACTTCAGAAATGTCAGGTTGAAACTGATACATGGGCGACTGAATTATTGAGGAAGCCATTTGCTGTGCCTCTGTATATTTACCTTGTAAAAGATAGATATGTATCAGAAGAATTTGTGCAACTTTGCCGTTGGGATAAATACGCTCAGGATCACGATAGTTGTCACTTAGCAAATTTGCTGCATTTGTTAAGTCTGTTTCAAGATAAGCCAGCATTTGCTCTTTACTTACTTTGCCCAGACTACGATTATAATTATAATCAAGAACCGTTGTATATGGAATTTCATCAAAGATGCTTTGCAGGTAAAAATAAAGCATGGATCGGATAAGCAATGCCTCTCCTATTATCTGCTGTTTATCTACCACTATAAGTGCAGAAGATTTTTCCGCACCTAAAATTATGGCGTTGGCAGAATAAATCTGCTGATAGGCATTTGTCCATACACTTGCGACCACAGAATTGGTACGTTGTATCTGATTGCCGCTAACATCCTTGTAACCATTAAGGTCAGTGTAATAACTATTAAGCTCGTCACTGTATGATCCCAAGAGGGCTCCCATTCCGTAGTTATTTCCTGCGATAAGTGACTGTTGTCGTAAGTTGGCATATAATGCTGAAAGCGCAGCATACGCTGTTTGTGGATCTTCAAATACCTGTACAGCCCCAATTTGATTATTTGGCAAATTAGCTTCTATCAATTCGTCACATGATGCTACAGTAAACAGTACGTATACTATAGCTATTTTTTGTAATAATTTCATATCTGTATTATTAAAAATTTAATTGTACACCAATGGATACTGTTTTTAAAGGGGGCAGAAAGCCAGTTTGCGTAAACTCCGGATCAAGACCAAAATAATTTGTGAAGGTTAGCAAATTCTGACCCTGAACATATATCAGCGCATCTTTAATAAAATGCTTCACAGGGAGGCGATAACTGAGCTGGATATTTTTCAATCGTATAAAAGAGGCATCACTTACAGCAGCTGTGCTGTTCATTAAATATCCGTGCAAGAGGTTCTTTTGAGAATCAGCACCGGAAGTATAAGCCATATAAGTTCCTGAAGTATTTTCAGGGGACCAGACATTCAGGACTTCGACGGGTTGATTGTTCATCGTACCTGGTGTTGGCATCATGCTGTTATAATTCCACTGGTTTTGTTTTACAAATTGAAACAGAAATGCAAAATTCCAATTGCCATAAGTCACGTTACTAGATATACCTCCAAAATAACTTACTCCAATATTTTTAATTACCTTGTTATCTTCAGGAGCTGAAACTTTTCCATCACCGTTGAAATCGGTGAATTTATACAAGCCTGTCTGTTGGTCGATACCCTCAAAATTATATAGTTTGGCTATAGACACGGGGTGTCCTATGACGTAACGGTTAGCATAGGTTGAGCCCTCAAGACCTGGAAAGGAGAGAAGTTCATTTTTAGGAATGCTGATATTAAAGCCGACTTCCCATCGCAAAGCCCCTGATTGGAAGGGAACAATTGTCGCTTCCAATTCCCAGCCCCTATTTTCTACGGTAGCAGGAAGATTAGCTAGTATATTTGCAAATCCCGTTGTAGCAGGTAGCGGGATACCCACCAATTGGTTGCCTGACCTGTTGCGATACCAGGCTGCAGTTACATTCAGGCGATTGTTAAACATCCCAAATTCAAGAGCAGCTTCAAGTTTTGTTGTTTTTTCCCAGCTGAAATTAGGGTTGTATAACCTTGAGGGTGCAAGACCTGTATAGTTTCCATATAGATTGCCAGTAACGGAATAGGTGTCAAGATATTGGTAATCTCCAATCTGATCGCTGCCTGTATTCCCGTAGCTGCCTCTTAACTTACCATGGTTTAGCCAGCTACTACTGCTCATGAAATTTTCGCGTGAAAATATCCATGCACCGCCAATTGCTCCAAAATTTGCAAACCTGTTATTGGGTCCGAAACGGCTTGATCCATCCCTTCTTCCGGTAAGATTCAGTATGTACCTTTGGCGGAACTTATAATTTACCCTACCGAATACCGCGCCGTAATTGTATTGGGTTTCGCTATCCTGAGAAACGACTTGTGTTGTTGCTGCGGATAAATTGGTCAATAAAGCATTACTTTGGAAACCATATCCTTCCGCATTTAGTGCCGTTGAATTATTCTGCTGGTATGTTGCCCCAGCTAAAAAATCGAATTCATGGCTTCCCGTTGTCAATGTGTACTGCAATTGCGGTTCAAATAAATACGAAAAGCGGTTCTGGCTTCCCTTAAAGGACATGGAACCCGCAGACGTTATCCCGTAAGCCGGATTGTACATTGTATTTGGCCTGAGTGACATTTCTGAAAAAGAGAGATAATTTAAGCCTCCATTCATTTTTAATGAAAACGATGGAAGTAACTCATAACTTAGATTGATATTGGTATTGAATGTTTTGGTGTCAGAGCTATAAGTACTTTCAAAAGCTGCTACGGGATTAGTAAAGGTATTTCCTTCCCAGTTTAATGTACCATCAGCTGAATAAAGTACGGGAGCATTAGGGCTGAGATAGAAAGCCTGCTTTGTCAGGTCTTCATTAATGACATTGTTGCTCAGTGATGAAAATAACCCTGATAAGTTCATTTTAAATTTCCTGTCAACGGAATGGTGACTGATATTAGTAGCAAGATTATTGGTCTTGTAGATAAAATCATTTGAGAACACTGTGCTTTGCACATTATGACTCCCACTAACCAAAAACCGGGTGTTTTCATTACCACCACTAATGGACAGCTGTAACATAGTATTAAATGCTGTTCTGCCGATGAGTTCTTTTTGCCAATTGGTAGATTTTGACTGATCCCATGTGCCGTTTACATCATAAGCATAATCAGGGAGCGTATTTATTCCGTCATTAGAAAATGCCTGGCGGCGCATTTGTAAATACTGCTGCGTATCCATCATCGCCATTTCAGAAGCTACCTTGCTGAAGCCCGAACTTGAATTGATACTGAATGATGTTTCCCCTGCCTTTCCCTTTTTAGTTGTGATGAGTACCACGCCATTACCACCACGTGAACCGTAAATGGAAGTAGCATCAGCATCCTTTAATATTTCAATATTTTCGATATCGTTGGGGTTAATGGCATTAAGCGGATTGACTGATCCGGCGGGTAAGATAGTCCCCGCAAGCATAGAGGCATCCTGCGCTGCAACTGGTACTCCATCTATAATATACAGTGGATTGTTTCCTTCTGATCGAAGACTGTTAGTCCCTCTGATCTGAATACTGTAACCTCCTCCGGGCACCCCGGTATTTTGTGTAATATTGACACCCGCCATACGGCCCTGCACAGCAGAAAGGACATTAGTTACGGGCTGGTTTTGGATATCCTTTGCAGTAACTTGTGAAATGCTTCCGGTACTTTCTTTCTCCTTTACTGAATAATAGCCCGCATTAATAGTCACTTCTTGAAGCTGAGTGCTATCTTCGGACAATATTACTTTTATTGAAGTTTGGTTTCCAACGGTAATTTCTTGCGTGGCATAGCCAATAAATGAAAAAACGAGCACGTTTGTAGAATTAGCCGTAATTGAAAAATTGCCTTTTTCATCTGTTATGACTGAAGTTGTAGTTCCTTTGACAATGACCGTTACGCTTGGAAGTGGTCCCGCGGCATCGGTAACTGTGCCTGTAATTTGATGTTGTAACTGCTTCGTGTAGCTTCCGAACGTTAGTTCAGTAGCGTAAATATGATTTGAAAGAAGCATTGCAAAAATAATAATACAAAGACAGGAAGGCCTGCCTTTGTTAAATGAAAGATTTTTCATAAATTTAGAAAGGTTTAAAATTGAACTAAAGTTTGGTTTTATCTCGCCTTCTGTATCCTATGTTGACGCACTAGTACAGAAGGCTTTTCTTGTTAATTATTTCGTCATAGGCATAATTTGGTTTTGGTTATTTTATATGTTAATAGATGTTGTTGTATGCTTTTGGGATCTGCATACTGCAGATTTTGTAAATGGCGAAGCTTGATAATAAAATAACCCGGCCCTTCCCCCGACTAACTCAGCAGGATACCAGTACAGGGCCAGGCATTATAAAAATGAAAAAAGAAACTACAACATAGGCAAACCGATAATGGTTAAACATAGGGCTGCGATGTTTTATATCGTGAAGTAGCTTTGAGAAGTTGAGAGAGAGCCAAAAAAAAGAGGCGCGGGTACTCATCTTATTGCATCGGAGGTACTGGTATACCCGCACACGAATAAGTGAGCCCACGCCCTTTTAGGCGTGAGCATTTGCACTTATCTTCCCGCGTGCTAAAATTACCAGTTTTCCGATGCGGGTTCAAAGCGAATGCTTCAAATATTTTCTATTGAAGAATCGCAAATTTACATCAAATGATGTATTCTAATAGTCAAATATAATAAAATAATTATTCAATACAAATATGTATCGAATAATTTAAGCTTTTTTCCGAAATTTTACTATATGATTAAATATGGAGCAGAAGAACTAAAACTTTTAAATATTCAGATAGGTTGTGTTTTAAAGTTAGCAAGACTGAAGAAAGAAATGTCTCAAGAAAGTCTAGGGTTATCAATTGATTCTGATAAGACCAAAATTGCTAGACTGGAAAAATATGCACACGCAACTAATTGGGACACCATTTATTCTGTAAGTCAAGAATTAGAGGTTGATTTCTGTAGTTTGTTTATACTCAAAAGCAAAAATGAAATATTAGCAATTGTTGAGGAATGTATTAAGCTAGATAAAAAACTCAGCAAAATGAAGATTGCATACTATGAAAATTTAAAAAATACTATATCCAATATTAAAATATAATAGTAATTTCAAAATAGTTAGGAAGGTCAAATACTCCGTTTTTTTTATAAAGTAGTATAAGGATTTAACTTTAAAGTTTTATTCAAAGAAAATTGGACATAGTTTAATTTATTTAAAGCTACCTGCTATGAACAGAGACAATGCTGTATTGATTATTTTCGGCGTATTAGCACTAATCATCGGAATCGCCCTTAAGCTATTTATTGGCAGAAGAGTATTCTATCGCCGGAATTCTTCGGGAGCAGAGGGTTTTAAAAATTACCGTAACGCTTTGCTGACCCCATTTTGGGAGAGCATACTCGCATTTATGGGAGGACTGCTTATTATCCTTGGAGTATTGGCACTCGCATTTGCCAAGTGGATCCTATAAGTATCTAATACTATTTTATGAAATTTACAATATTTAAGAT
Source organism: Flavobacterium microcysteis (assembly GCF_006385255.1). Classification (GTDB taxonomy): domain Bacteria; phylum Bacteroidota; class Bacteroidia; order Flavobacteriales; family Flavobacteriaceae; genus Flavobacterium; species Flavobacterium microcysteis. The sequence goes on along the minus strand of NZ_VFJE01000056.1, from coordinate 925,392 downwards.
GCAAATGCATCTTTTTTTATGGCCTCTCGAAATCAAAAAACAGGTATTTATACGGTAGTCTTTTCATCATTAAAAGAATTATTTTGCACCTTTTAATAGTCAATTACGGAAAACCATAAAATAACGCAAAGATGGTTTTGTAAGTTTGGCGCGAACTATACAAATCAAGGCTTGCATATATCGGGCTGACGTTATTTTGTATAAGAAATCAACCTTGGAGAAAATAAAATTTTGAACGATATTTAAAATAAAATATCAATAATATTAATGATGAGGAAAATAATTCAACTGTTACCTGTAGAAAACTGGAAATACCTTCGTGTAATACAACTGTCTGGAAAAGAATGGAATCCCTTTACAGGTTTTCTTGCCTATTATAGAGAATATGCATTTCCAGAATTTGACCAATTAGATAATGCAATTTTAGAAAGTTTAAGGTCTTTTAATGTAAATGCGGAGTATTTTTTAAATGAAGAAATTCTTTTAGAAAATCAGGCTGAAATAAGACTTGAAAAATATGAAAGTGAGCTTTCTGAAATTATTACGATCCAAATAAATCCAAAAGTTAACGAAGAACTATACAAATTGGCGAAAGTCCAAGATGTATATTATTATCCCCGAGAATTTAAAGTTGAAATTTTTAAAGGTTTCAACTACACTGGTATAAACAAATATTTCCACGCCTATTTGGAACATAAAGATCTTGAAAAGTTAATTTCGACTATAACACCTATACGTTAGATTTTATACAATGATTTTTATTCGATAGCAACGATTATAAAGTCTACAAATAAACTTAAAAACAATATCATGAGTAATAAATCAGGACAGGGCAATGCTGGAGGATGGCCTTCAACCACAGGAAATAAATCTGGAGATGGCAGAAGTAATAACTCAAGTCGATCTTCACAATCTAATGGTGCTTCGAAGTCATCGGGTGCATCAAAATCTGCCGGATCATCAAAGAAATAATTTACAGAAAATAAGAATTAAAATTTTAGGGACAACGATATATTATGCTGGAAAGTCAAACAAGCAGTTTTTAATTCTATTTACTCATATTAGCCGATATAGTGTAATTTAAGAATACAATTTTGATCACAGAAATTTAATTATGACAAGCGAAGAAATCAAACAGTTTGGACTGGTAATTATCGAATCTTTGCCAGATCATGAAACGAAGACCGGTTTCAATTTACATTCAACAATAATAAAATATAAGACATTTGAATTTCCGGACCTCAGTGCTGAATTTTACGATATCAATGACCGAAAAAAATTATTTTGGCTTTTAAAAGAGTTGGTGCGCAAGGCCGTTGATGAGAACCATTTTTTTATTTTACATATTGAAGCCCATGGCTTCGATGACGGAATCGAACTAAAAAACGGAGAGGAAGTTACTTGGGGAGAAATGATTCCATATTTTCAGGAAATCAACATACGTTTTCATAATTATCTTTTTATACTCCTTGGAATCTGTCGCGGTGCAGGTATTTTAAAATATATTAACCCAATGGAAAGAGCCCCTTTTCGGGCATTAATATCAAGTGAAAAAGATATATACGTCCAAGATTTAATTCATGGCTTTGAGGAGTTTTACAAATATTTTTTCTTTGAACTAGATGCTGTCGAATCACTCGAAAAATATAATTCTGTTATAAGTGATCCAAAAGACAAATTGATTCACGTAACGGCTGAATACTGTTTTGACGCAATTGCTGACATTGAAAGACTGACAGCAGATAAAACAAGACTTAAAGCCACTTACAAAAGTTCCTTGCTTAAAAACTATCCGGATCTAAAATATTTCTCTGATGATTACACTAACAGGTATGTGGAGAATAAGCTTACCGAAATATTTGAGGATCTGAAAACTAGAAAAGATTATTTCTTAATGAAAGACCTGCAAAAATAAATTATGGGAATCGCCGCTGAAAAATCAACTACTTTCTGTTAATTTGATGATTTAATTTTTGACAATTTATTATATAAGACAACAGGATAAAGCATGGACAATACAACTTATGAATTCTTTATTCGCAGATGCTGGGACTGTGATCGTTTCAAACATGGTGCTGATACAGATACTTGGGAAGATTTACTGATAAAACACTACAATTTTAAACATGCCAACGTCGGCAATTTCAAATTTAACCAAAAAGAATTTGAAAAGAAACTTGAAAAGGTCAAATCCTATCTTGATAAGGCTTACAACAAACTTATCACAACAGCAACTAAGAAAAAGGTTAATCCTGACGTAATTGCACGTTTATCGGAATCACGGGCTATAGTGGCAGCATCTCCAGAGCCTAAGGAAATATTTGATGTCCTAAAAACGGCTTTTCCAATTATGAATGAAAATAATTTGTAGCGCTTAAAAGCAGCAGGAGTTAAATTTAGTGTACGTTAAGCAACATATAATATTAAAACATGGACAATCAATCTTTATGGTTAAAAGTACTTTCTCATTTTGATGGCAGAGGCTATTTTAGCAATGGCCTAACCATACCTTTTCTTCTTGGAGCAAGTACAATAATTACACCTGACGATGAACTATTATCAGTTGAAGAATTTTTATCTGAAATCGTAGACGAATCCCTACCGATCAAGATTTCACTCCAAAGATGCGGAAATATTGGAGAGTACGTAATAGGAATTTTCGATAAGGATTCCCCAAGTGAACTTTACAGAAATTTTGGAAACCTTTATATAACCGATAGTTCATTCTCTAAAATAGAAGGTATTAATGGTATTAGATCAATACTAATTCAAGAGTACCAGAACAAAGTTGATGAAGGTTTATTTTCGATCAATCATCGAGATTGGGGAAACTATTCCGATAAAGAAATAGATCGTCTCACAGAATTGAAATAATTATAATGACTTGCAGTATTAAGTTTAGCAAAAACACAATTATGACTTTAGAAGAAAAATTTAATGAAGACCTGCACGGTGGAAAACAAATAAATGGCCAGGTCAGATACAACGGCTGTTACATGGGTGAAGACGATAAAGGACATTCAACTGTAAAATTTGATAATGGAAACTTTTATGTATTCAAAGATCATAAAGTTATAAAGCATATTGAAGGCACCGACGTATACTTTATAAATGATCACATCACCGAGGCAATATATAGCTTTATTGATTCGAATCTTTTAATGTTGGACAATCATACTTATAGCGATTACAACTCAGAAGACGCAGTTGAATTTTATTTTAACGATAAGACCGTAAGCGATAACAGTCGTGGCACTTTAATCAGGCTTGTAATAAACCGTGATTCAAAGAATATCGAAATATCAAATATTTTTATAGAGTATAGTTTGAAGTGTAATGGCTTTGGCAAAAAAATTATACTAGAAATATTTAAGATAGCCTGTAAGCATAATTATAGACTATTTTTAGTCCAAATGGTTCCTAGCTTTTATGATAAGATGATCAAGAGAGGTGCAAAAGATATTGCGTTTGAAGATGTCGTAGAAATTACTGCAACCACTGTTTTACAATAATGCCACAATTTCATTTATGTAATTATTTCATTTCTAAAACTATAGTACAATGGATTCTACAAAACAAGAACTTATCGATTTTCTTGAACAGCATGTTCTATATCCTGCCGAGAACAACCCCGAAGCAGATCTCACTATCAAAAGAAAAATTAGGGCTACAAGAATGAGATTGAATAATTTAAAAGATGCAGGCAAGGTGGAAGAATTTTTCTGGAACGCAATGGCTACAGATAACGGAATTGATACTTATACAAGAATATCAAGAATCGGCGCTCCCACTTTCGAGGACGTCCGGTTTGAATTTAAAAGACTGTGCGGAAGAAAATAATCATGTGATCAAACCTCACGAACGTATAAAAACAAAACTGAATATGATAGAATTAACCTCATTACATGAAGCTGCCCACGTGGTGCTTTCTTATTTATCATCTTACCACTTCCTAACAGGAGATATCAGATTGACATCAGATTCTACGGGTGAAACATTTGTGACCCTAAGTAGAAGAAAACTACTTTTAGAAGGAAAAGAAATTTCTGTTGATACTGCTTCAGATCCTGAGGTAATAGAAGACGCAGCGATAATATTTTATGCGGGCTTAGAAGCGGAGCGAATTTATTGTGAGCAGAACAATATTTCTCTTGACGAGAGCCACTCCGCAAATGATTACAATTATGTTGATCAATTAATAGACAACTCAAATCCACCCTTTGAAACCAATAGGAATTCCTTGATTGCCTTTTCACACCAAGCTGTCTTGGCTAATTGGGAACCGATTACCCAAATAGCTGAATTCCTGCAACACTCACATAATAATTCAGTTGATGCGATTACAGCAATTGAAATTTTAGATGAAGGTTTCGGAAACAACAGCTTTCAATAGGCAGTACTGTTGCTCACCATGAAAGGCTACTACTAAAATACAGGCTAAAAAAAATACAGAACAGCTTATTTCTATTTATAACAAATTTAAATATATGACCAGTCTAGATAAGATTTACAATCATAGCTTTACCCTGGAGATGGGCGATGATCTGTCAACGAAGGATATTGACAAAGAAAACTACACTGAACTGGAGTATTACGTAAACAATACCCAATTTTACTTTGTCCACTTCTTATCACTATTGTCTCAATTAGATAATGCCGTTAGTCTTTTAAATAATTTCAGCTATAATAAAAAAAACAAGATCAGCAGAGGCGATCATCTAACTTACAACGTGGAAAATTATATGATTAGGGTTGTATCTGTTACTGACCGGCTTTTACAATTTATCAATATGGCATTCTATCTTAAAGTTGATGAGAGTAAAGTCAATTATAAGAAGATCATTGATAATCCGAAAATAAAAAATTCAACACTTGAAACCTTATACTTGGAACTTAAACAAATTCTAAACCATTATTACAACGACAGAAATTCAGTGGTTCATAGACATTCCTACGCTAATAAAGAGCTTTATAGGCTGCAAGCTTTGTATCATACGACGTTAACAGAACGTTACATAGAAAGGAACTCAGCTGAAGAGGTCAAGAAATTAAAATACGTACGATCTCAGGCATTAAAAAAGTTTACAGAAAAAGTAAAATTGCAGTTCACGGAAACTAATGAGGCATGCTTTGGAATAATTTTGCAGATGTTAGACATATTACATGAAGAGTATAATTCTAACAAGGAAAAATTATAATACCTGCAAAGCCGACACGGTAAAGATTATCCGCTAAAATCTTCCTTTTTTAATTCTTCAATAAAATATTTAGGAGTTATTCCAGTATCAGCGACAAAGGCCTTTACAAACCTTCGGGTACTGCTGAATCCCGCTTCATCAGCGAGCGCATCATGGGTGTAATTCTGCAGATTTTTTTCCTTACGAATCCTCTTGGCAATATTCTCAATCTTAAGACTATTAATGTAATCGTTAAATTTTTTATTCCTGTGACGAGCAATTATCTGTGAGAGGTACCTAGTGTTGGTATTGAAATAGACAGCTAATTTGGTAAGGGTTAAATCGCTTTCAAGGAATTTTTTGCTGCTTTCAAATTTCTGTAAACTCCGAAGAACCGAGATCTCGGCGTCTTTACTCATTGAGAATTCGGGCTCATCAACTTTATCAGCTTTAGCTTTATCAGTTTCTTCAATTTTTTTTAGCAGTTCTTCATATTTCTTTCTAGCTTCCTTTTTATTCTTAAAATACTTCAAAATCCCATATACTATTACTAGGAACATAACGCTGATTATCGATAGACCTATCTGATCATTGTATTTTCTAAGATCGAGCGAACTTTGAAGATTTTTCTGTTCTTCCACAAGCTCCTTTGTATCATATTCTTTGCGAATTTTTCCTTGAAGATAAGCGTATGTACGGTGTAACTTTTTATCAACTTCGAGTAGTCTTTCAACGTAGTAAAGTTGTGTTCTGACCATATTTTTTTCTTTGTAATAAGATATCAAGAACTCATAAGCTTCCCTTATATCGGGACGCATATAATCGCGTTCTATATAGCATTTGTCAACTTTTTTAAAGTACGCAAGTGCATTTTCCTTTTTATCTAACTCCCAATAAGCTTTACCGATGTAAAAATAGCCTACAGTCTCATTGGCAAAATCTTTGTTCTGGCGAATTCTTGGAAGCGAAGATTGTATTTTTCTTATTCCTATCTCATAATTGTGAATCATAATTTGATTTACTCCTTCAGAATGTATGAAATAGGGTTCCATTTTACGAATTCCTGTCTGTATACCTTTTGCAATTCCCGTTTCATTAACCTCTGAACAAAGTCCATGGTTGCCAATCATATTATAACATACTCCTAATGAATGGAGGGAATTTAAATACGCCCTAACGTCGGACCGCTTAAAGTAGGTAATGCAATCTTTAAAAATAATGATAGCTTCCTGGTAAAAACCCAGATAATATTTTATCTGTCCAATATGATATTTGGTCTTGTAGATTAAATACTTATCGTTTGTTTTCTCAATATAATGGTCTGCAATAAGATAAATATCCATTGCCTCTTTAAGCCGTTTTTTTCCATAATAGGCAATCCCTTTTGAGAGATATGCGGCACCGATAACTTTATTATCATTTGTTTTTTTTGCTGCCATGACCATACTGTCAGCATATATAAGCTTAAATCTGTCAGGTGCATGATGCACATAATTCTTATAGGCACTAGAAAGTTCTTCCCAATTTTCTTCAGTTTTAGCTTTTATCAAAAAAGAAAGCATGTAAACAGATCTCTGGCTGCTGGTGATGCTGTCATCTACAATACGATCAAATAAATAATCAAAATCCTTATTCCTTAGAGAATCAGGAATTTGCGAAATATGCTTTTGTGCTTCTGCGCAATGATAGAAGCATAACGATATTATAAGTAAATATCTTACAATCATAGATTAAATATAAGAAGTTTCCATTGGTAGGAAACCCATTTAATACAATCAGTATTAAAACAAGATCGGGGGCAGCCTAAAAAGTGGTGAATCTACCAAAGATACCTAAAAATAACTGAAAACCAAGTAATTGAGACCGTAATAAGCTATGGCGATTTTCCGAAAATCGGTAGTAAAAATGCTGTAAACATCCATACAACCATTTGTCGGGGATGCATTTTGCACATAGTTTTGCTTTTGAATTCAAGCAAAAAGTCTGGCTCAAAACCAGCATCGTTCTGCTTTCCCCCGGGGTGAAAAATGAACTGACGAAAAAAAAGTAATCAGTCACATTTAACACGACGTACACATGAAAAATTTAAAAGCTTGGCTGTTAATCCTGCCATTAGTCACTATTGCCTGCTCAGATGAATACACAGAGCACACCCTTGATGCTACATACAAATCCATGAGCACAAAAAAAACAGTTATAGATCCCGCGAATGCAGCAAATCCATATGATACAGCAGGATTGCTTCATAATGAAATCTTAGATATTTTAGATGAAGCTGCCTTTAATTCACTGTCTATTGAAGAAATCACCATTTTGATTGATTCCTTGTCGGCGGTTCATCCAGAACTGATGCTCTTACCTAATGATCCTGCCGTGTCTTCAAGGGCCTCAGAAATCATCTGGATATTAAACACAAACGATCCAGCTAGTGATGTCTTGGGTGCATCAAGCCTTGGCACTAGCGCCAAGGCCAGTTTCCTAGCATTTTTAAATTCCCTCCTATCGGCATCTGACAGTTCATATGAAGATATTCATCCGATTATAGTATCCTATGAAGCATCTGTTATCAGCAGTAACTTATTCTCCGCTGTTGATAAACGAATAATCCTGACAGCTTCATCTGTGGCGCGATACTCCTTAGCTAAGAAAAAGAGAAAGGACGAGGACTGGGACACGTCAGTTACTAATATTGTGGCAGCTGCCAGTGGAGCGGAACAGAATAGTGTTTTGGGTCTTAAGATGGCCGCAACCGTAGATATTTACCAAAAAAAACACTCCACGCAGTGAACTGGATAATTTTTCTGCTGATGCGCTATGAGCGAACATTTACAATTTCTGCAATTATTCTGTTCGTGGCGTTGAATGCAGGGAGCCTCTATTTCATCATAGACCTGTTGAGCTATGATGAAATGGTGGGCTATCTCGCAGATGGGGGCCTTAAATCCTCGGACCCTCATGGTTTCGTTTACGCTCTGCTCGTCACTACGCTTTTCGATATACTCTTTGTATTTACCATGCTCTGCAGCTGCTTTACAAAAAGCAGATCATAAAAGCATGATAAAAACTTGAATTAGTCCTCTCGCAAACTTAATTACTAAAAATATAACATCTTGGAGATCTTAAAAAATAGACGCTGGCAAAAGGAATTAAAAGTCTTGTATTTGACAGATTTTAAATCTGTCAAGTCGCGCAAAACCCTGATGAATCCAGCCTGGTTTTCTCTCATTGTGGTAGTTTCCGGCACAATATATTTTATGGACGGTAGTTCAACAGTCTCTCTTTCCCAAGGAGATATGTATGCAGTTCCGAGTACGGCTGAATTTATTAAGCTGACACCGTCGCTGAAAGTCTGCTTTATATCCTGTAAAAGGGATTTTGCCATTACCAACAGATTCTCAAAATCCGGTATCGGTTACATAGAGATTCTGACCAGCTATTCACCTTTTGTAATTTCACTTACGCAGACTGAAATAAATTATCTGATAGAAGTCTTTGGATTTCTAAAGAAAAAAATTATCAGTCGGGACAGCATTTTTCAAGAAGAAATGGTACTGCTTTATTTTAATCTTATTCTTTATGAATTCAGCGGGCTATGCTACAAGCACAGCGAAAATATAATTGACATCCACTGCCGCACTGAAAAAATCAGTATGCGTTTTATGGCTTTTGTACACCAGCACTGCAAAGTACACCATGATGTACGTTTTTATGCCGACTCTTTATTTGTCAGCAAAGGGCATCTGGGCAAGGCAGTACGCAATGCTATCGGCATGTCAGCCAAACATTATATTGAGATGGCTATTATTTCAGAAGCATACACTCTACTGGCAGATGATAACCTTACCATTACCCAGATCGGCGAGCATTTAAACTTTAGAAATTCTTCATCTTTTAGCCATTTTTTTAAAAGGCACGCCAAATTAACGCCAACCCAATATCGCTTAAACTTAAAATTTTAATCCGTTCTTACAATACAACTGTAAATCTACTGAACCGTAATATTCCTTTCATAATTGATTTTGCTTGTGATAGCCCACCTTAATCGTATAGCATGTATTTGTACAGTAAGCACGGTAATGTTTATATAGTCCATAGTTTTTTGAAAGATATTACATTAAAAACATATGAGCTATGAAATCACTGAATGCAATTATTTCCGAAATCCGTATTAAGGAAGATCAAGTTTCGCGGGAAACTTCCCATCTCATCGATGAGGCTTACCAAATGACACTCTATCTCAAAGAATTGCTGAATACTACTCGGGAATATATTTTAAAGGAAGGATTTAAAACTCCCGCAGAAGAAATAGAATTTTTTCGTGATATCAAACCCCAGATTTTAGGACAATTGATTTATTATAATAAAATATTTCGCATCGAGACAGTCTGCCCGGTAAAAGACGGCAAGATGTATCAGAAATTTTTCGCAAGCCAGCTTGGCCAGCTCAAGCAGGAATTTAAAGAACATATCTGCGGTTCTCATTTTTATCGCTATTACAGGTCGGGAAGAAGCGACCGTGATGAAGAATATTTCATGAGAGGAAAGATTAATTACAGGGATGGACTAAACAGTTACGTTTTTGAAATAGATAACCAGTTTTCTACCTATTACGATTCTAAAGTAGCCAGGATTATGGCCAATGAGTTAATTTATACTTATCTGCTAACGAAAATAAACCCGGAAGAGCATTCAGGCTCATTGCTAAATACCCCTGAATCAACTAAGGATATTTTCTGGACCGATTCAAAAAATGCGCTCATTGAACTCATTTATGCGCTTTATGCTTCGGGAGTGATATCGCATGGGAAAATTGGAATCCGCAAAATTACCTTGGTATTTCAAATACTTTTCCGCGTACCGCTCGGCGATGTGCATCATTCTTTTCACCGGATGAAAGACAGGGCCGGAACAAGAACATCATTTCTGGACCATCTTAAATTGTCTTTGGAACAATATATGGATAAAGAGCTATAAGATTTCGCAGTGAACTCTTCTGCCTTAAGCAGTGCCCCAGCACTGCTTTTTTATTGCCCATATCTGCCCATTGGCAAAAGGCAAAAACTTCACTTATCACAATGGACTCTTTACCCTAAACTTCAATATTCCACTCTTATTTAGAATGATTTGTAGAAAAAATCTTCCTTGCCAATGGGCAGGACTTGGCAGAAAATATTTTTTTCATGTACCAATTTTGTGGTGTTAAATCAAAAGTAATGGTTATGAATATCGACAGAATGGAATTCACGGCGTGGATGGATCGAATCATGGAGAGGTTCGACATCCTTATGGAGGCGGTAAGTACAAGTAAGAATCAGCATGTTGCTTTTGACGGAGAAGAATTCCTGGACAATCAGGATGTTCTTCAGATGCTCAAGATAAGTATACGATCGTTACAAAGACACCGCTCTTCAGGCCGGCTGCCTTATTATACAATCAGCGGGAAAATTTACTATAAGCTCTCGGATATACACCAGTTCGTAAGGGAAAGCTTTACCACCCCAGTGCCCAAAAAAAAGACAGCAAACGACAAATGAAGCCAGCTGATGCCTATTAACACTTGGCAGCAAATACCTCTTTTACTTTCGGGATTGAATTTAAAATTTTAAACTATGAGCGAACAAATTTTAGAAAAAACAGAGTCTCCTGAACAACTATCGGAGATATTATTGGTACTGGATAAAGAGAAAATGAAAATAATGGCTGTAAAGGGCATTGACGAAAATGGAAAACTGGAAACCGTTGAACCTACAAAGAAAAACCAGAACCAATTCATGCGGGTGGATAAGCAAGGAGATTTATTTTCCAACTTCTTTTCCAATTTTTTCAGCCAGCTGAAGAACCCTACCAATTTTTCCTTCTTCAAAATTCCTGCACCATTGACTATTAATCTTGCAAAAGAAATGCAGAAGCAGATTCAGAATCCAACGCCTGAAGGCGAACAGTTGATGAAGCAGCACGAATTGAAGACAGAACGAGAAGAGAATCATAAACAAGAAAATACAAATAATATGGAAACAACACCAACAACACCGGACACAAATGAATATAAATACAAACCGGAACAGATCGATTGGGAAACCATGAACAACTTGGGATTAAGTAAAGAGAAACTTGAAAAACTGAACCTGCTAGATCCGCTACTTAAAGGTTACAAAACAAATGAGCTTGTACCAGTAAGTCTAAACCTGGGAACCGCCGTTACAAGAATGGATGCCCGATTATCCCTGCAATCGAATGACGACGGACAGGTAGTAGTTGCCATCCACGGAATCCGCAAAGAGCCCAATCTGAACTTTGAGTTTTTCGGCCATAGCTTCAGCCAGGCAGACAAGAACAACCTGCTCGAAACAGGTAATATGGGGCGTGTGGTTAATCTGGTCAATTCAAAAAATCCAAACGAGACTATTCCCTCCATTATCAGTGTGGATAGGCTCACCAATGAGCTTGTGGCATTACGTACTGAGTTTATCAAAATCCCTGACGAGCTCAAAGGCGTAAAACTTAATGATGAGCAGAAGCAAACCTTAATGGAGGGCAAGCCGCTTTATTTAGAAGGAATGATTTCCAAGAAAGGAACTGAATTCGATGCTACTGTACAATTCAATGCCGACAAACGTTTTGTAGAGTTCCAGTTCGACAGGAACAACTCTAACAAACAGACACAGGACAAGCAGCAAAACCAATCGCAAGAAGTTCCGAAAACTTTCAGGGACAAAGAGCTCGATAAGGAGCAATATCAAAAGTTCAAAGATGGACAGACAGTTTATGTAAGCGGCTTAGTGGACAAGAAGGGTAAAGAATATAATGGTTATATCACTTTCAATAAGGAAACCAATAAAACCGATTTCTCTTTCCAAAATCCGGACAAGATCAAGGAACAGGCTAAACCGACTGAAGCACATAAAACGCAGACTGCGGTCAACTCAGAAGGTAAAACCAATGAGACAACAAAGAATATCAAAGAGTCCTTAGAATCTGGTCAAACAAATCCCAACAACAGAAAGCAACAGGAACAACATGAAGCACCCGATGCACCCGACGCACCTGCCAAATCGAAAGGACGTAAAATGTAAGATGTATGAAAACAATAATTGCAGAAAAACCAAGCGTAGCAAGGGAAATAGCCGGCTTGTTGGGCGCATCCGAGAAAAAGGACGGCTACCTCACAGGTAACGGCTATTTTGTTACTTGGGCACTAGGCCATCTTATTGGATTGGGAATGCCCGAAGATTACGGGATCACGGGATTTGACAAAGCATCACTGCCGATACTTCCGAACCCTTTTTTACTGACTGTTCGAAAGGTCAAAAAAGATACAGGCTATACTACCGATACAGGTGCATTAAAACAATTGAAAATCATTGAACAGCTCTTTAACAACAGCAATACCATAATCGTAGCCACCGATGCAGGCCGTGAGGGCGAACTCATTTTCAGGTATATTTATGAATACCTGAAATGCAGTAAACCCTTTGAAAGGCTTTGGATAAGCTCCCTTACCGAAAAAGCCATTAAACAAGGTTTTGATAATCTCAAAGACGGGAAAGAATTTGACGGATTATATCATGCAGCGAAAGGCAGAAGTCGCGCCGACTGGCTGGTGGGCATCAATGCGACACAGGCACTCTCAATTGCAGCAGCCAATGGGGTCTATTCACTTGGAAGAGTACAAACACCTACACTAGCTTTAATATGCAAACGCTATTTGGAAAACAGGAGTTTCTCGGTAAAAAATTATTGGCAGATACAGTTGTCACATAACAAAGAGCTGATAGAATTTAAAAGTATTTCAAACATCAAATGGGAAGACCAAAAACTTGCCGGTGATTCCCTTAAAGCCATTCAGCGAAACGAAACGGCAATAGTTACAGCGGTTGAGACCAAAAGCGTTACAGAGCAACCGCCTTTATTGTTCGACCTTACTGGCTTGCAAAAAGAGGCCAACAAAAAATTGAACCTTTCTGCTGAAGAAACCCTTAACATTTCCCAAAGCCTTTACGAAAAGAAGTTTATCACTTACCCTCGTACCGGAAGCAAATACATTCCTGAAGATATGTGGGCGGAAATTCCCAGCCTTGTAAGAGCTTTGCAAAACAGGGAAAACATTAAACAAACCCTATCTCAAGTGAAATGGGGTCGTTTTAATAAACGTATCGTGAACGATTTGCGTGTTACTGATCATCATGGATTATTGATTACTGATAAAATCCCATCAGCCCTGAATGCAAAGGAAAATGCGGTGTATGACATGATAGCCTTTCGATTACTCGAAGCCATTTCACAAGCCTGTATTAAAGAGTTAACTGATGTCGGTTTACAGGTATTGCATTATGATTTTCACGCAAAAGGCTGTAAGATTATAGAAGCGGGCTGGCGTTCGATTAGAGGCAGTTTCTCTGATAGTGATACAGAACCAGTACAGGACTTGCCTCAGCTGAAAAAAGGCGATGATCTCAAAATAAAGGAAGCTTTTGTTTTAGCAAAGAAGACCCAACCACCTGTGCTTTATACCGAAGCAAGCCTTTTGTCTGGTATGGAAAATGCCGGAAATGATATAGAAAATGAAGGTGAACGCAAGGCTTTAAAAAATATCGGGATCGGCACTGCGGCTACAAGGGCAGCAATTATCGAGACATTATTTGCCCGCAATTATATACATAGAGAAAAGAAATCATTGATACCAACTGAAAAGGGATTACTGGTATATGATTTGGTCAAAGACCAAAAAATAGCAGACGTAGCAATGACCGCCCAGTGGGAACTCGCATTGCAGAAAATCGAAAACAACGAATCAGATGCCAAAACATTTCAAAAGGAAATGGAAAATTACGCTTCATCTATTGCCAATGAATTGCTGCAGACTTCTATTGCACAAAACAACCTGCCAAAACTCATTTGCCCCAAATGTAAAAGCCAGCAACTCATTATACGGGACAAAATAGTGAAGTGTCCTGATGAAGCTTGTAGCTGGGTACAGTTCCGCAATGTCTGCGGCGTGCAAATAGGTATCGGCGATATTAAAAACCTTGTCAGCACGGGTAAGACTTCACTCATCAAAGGAATGAAAAGCAAGGCAGGAAAAACGTTTGATGCATACATCGTACTGAACGATAATGCTGAAACTTCCTTTGAGTTTGCCAAAAATAAAGACTTCAAAAAGTAATGGAAAATAAGCCCAACATTAGCCCAATTGAAATCAGAAATCTGATTTATTCCATACATGGAAAGCAAGTGATGCTGGATAATGACCTCGCTTCCTTGTATCAGGTGGACACAAAGAACCTTAACAAAGCCGTAAAAAGGAATATTGAGAGGTTTCCCGCATCATTTTGCTATCAACTGACCAAAGAAGAAGTAGAAATCTTGAGGTTCCAAATTGGAACCTCAAGATTGAGCTACGGCGGAAGACGTTATCTGCCATATGTTTTTACCGAACAAGGGGTTGCAATGGCTTCTGCTATACTTCGTTCCGAAATTGCCGTTAAGGTCAGTGTTGAAATTATGGAAGCATTTGTAGAAATGCGTAGAATGCTTATCAGCAATGCCTCTCTTTTTCATCGTTTGGATAAGATTGAACTGAAACAACTAGAAGCCGACCAAAAATTTGAAGAGATTTTTAAGGCTTTAGAAAGCGATAAAATCCATAGCGAAAAAGGTATTTTCTATAACGGGCAGGTTTTTGATGCCTATGCCTTTGTTTCCGATATTATCCGAACTGCTAAAATCTCCATTATCCTGCTGGATAATTATGTAGATGACACAGTATTAACTTTATTGGGTAAACGCAACAATGATGTTACCGCAACTATCTATACCAAGAATATAAGCAATCAGCTACGACTGGATTTGCAGCTATACAACAGCCAATATCCCCAGATTGAAATCGAAATTTTCTCTGATGCTCACGACCGTTTTTTGATAATTGACGATACAGAACTCTATCATATTGGAGCATCACTCAAAGACCTGGGTAAAAAATGGTTTGCCTTTTCAAGAATGGATATTGAGGTCGGCAGAATGCTTCAAATCTTGAACAATTAATAAATAAACCCTCTGAATGATCAGAGGGTTTTGTTTTCATTTCGGGTTTTATAGAAGCGTTCTTTTGCCAAATCCTGCCATACAAAGCCAAATCATTCAACTTCAGCAAAGGCTCTTATCTACTGCTATAATTTTAGGCTTCATGCCAATTCTAAACAAAATTATAGTATGGATACACAGCAAAAAGACCTATCGTATTTCAGATTACGACTCCAAGAATTATTAAATACAAGTTTCCCTGAAAAAGCAAACGACCAAAAATTTATTGAACAGCGTTCCTCGTGGGCGGCCAATGCGTACGAAGGCGCATTTAGTTCAGGAAACACTATTGAGCAATGCAGCGAAATAGCGAATTATATACTATTTGAAAACCTGTATTTCTCCATGTTTGACACTATTTTTCAGGTTGTCTGCAATGAGTTTGATACCATAATGGCAGACGAGGAAATGCGACCATTTGCTATTAAAATGTTTCCTGTCTGCACGCCTGTTTTCTCCAGCTACGAGGTAACCGACACCTTCGCATACAGTTTTGAGTTTGACCTGCTCTATACAGAAATAACAGGAACCATCGCAATATGGATACAGGAAAATGGGCTTCAGTAAAAAGCAACATCTCCAAGAGAACATTAATGCCCTGCGAATTGCTTTTAAACTGGAAAAGGAGAAACGACAAGCCACCGTAGGCGAAAGACTGCTAATGATGCAATACAGCGGATTTGGCGGTCTCAAATTCGTATTGAACCCCATAGCGAATGAAATTGACATCAATAATTGGAGAAAAACCGAACATGAGCTTTTTCCACTCACGCAGGAACTACACCTACTACTCAAAGAAAATTCAGAAGACGAAAAGCAATACCGCAGGTATGTGGATAGTATGAAGAGCTCCGTTCTGACGGCTTTTTATACACCGCCACAGGTAATAAATGCGATTTCCGCGACCTTGCGTGAAAGCGGTCTGAACATTGATAAACTCCTAGAACCCTCCGCCGGTGTCGGCTCATTCATACAATCCTTTTCAGAAAATCAAAAAGCTAATGTTACTGCTTATGAAAAGGATTTGCTCACGGGCAAGATTTTAAAACAGCTTTATCCTCAAAGCAATATCCGTATTGCCGGTTTTGAAGAAATACCCGAAAAGGAACAAAACAACTATGATATAGTAGCCAGCAACATACCTTTTGGTGACACTTCCGTTTTCGACCTTAGCTATTCCCGAAGCAAGGACAGTGCAAAAGTACAGGCAGCCCGTAGCGTTCACAATTACTTTTTTCTCAAAGGTGCTGATATGCTCCGGGAGGGCGGTCTGCTGGCTTACATTACCTCGCAGGGCATTCTCAACAGCCCAAATAATGAGCCGATACGCAGGGCGCTTATGCAGGATAATAATTTGATTTCAGTAGTTCGCTTGCCAAACAACCTGTTTACGGAATACGCCGGAACAGCAGTTGGAAGTGATTTGATTATCCTGCAAAAAAATACGGCAAAGCAAGGTCTTAAGCAGAGGGAAGATCTGTTTTGCCAAAGCAGACAGACAGAATACAACACATCGGGCAATGCACTCTTTCAGGACAGTACAAGGATTGTGCATACCGAACATAAATTAGACACCGACGCTTATGGACAGCCTGCATTGATCTATACACATAAAGGCGGCGTTGAAGGAATTGCCAAAGATTTGAAACGAATGCTTTCCGAAGATTTTGGTAAGCATCTGAATTTTGGTTTGTATGAAGGCGAACAGAACGAAGTACCTGAAACAATTACCCCTATTGAAACCACGGTTGCACCTCCGGTTGTCGAAGCTATAAGCATTCAACATAAGACATTCTCTGTTCCGGAAAGCACGCGGGAAATAAAACAGTTAAGCATTTTTGACCTGTTTGAATATGCGGATGGACCTGCAATGTTAACTGATCCACCAAAAGGAACTCCTAAAGTCAAAAAGCAAAGCACTAAAAAAAACAGTCGTGCGACAGGTCAGCAAACTGACCTTTTCAGTGCTATGCTGCAATCATACACGCCAGCACTTACCAATAGACTAGCCTCAGCCGAAGATCAAAAACAGGAAGCTATCGGCGACCTGTTTTCGAATACCAGCGGGAATAGCCATGCTGATATGCCAGCTATTTCCAAACCTGCTCCGTACAGTGGCGAACTGCAATCGTTTCATCGTAACGACTGCCTTGTTGCGAATAATGGCTGGGTCGGTCATCTGCAAGAAGTAGATACATCATGTGGCGTGGCGGTTTTCCACCCCTTGCAGTTGCCGGCCTTACAGAAAGCAAGAGCCGAAGCGTACATAGCTCTACGTGATGTTTACCAACAGCTTTACAATAAAGAGGCAACGTTTCAGACTGAACAAAAAGAAGAAAGGGAAAATCTTAACCGTCTTTATGATGCCTTTGTCAAAAGGTACGGCGATCTTAACAGTGCCGACAATATCAAGCTCATCAAAACGGATAGCTCGGGCAAGGAAATCCCTTATCTGGAACGGGTAGTTGGTGGCGTTGTACACAAAGCCGATATATTCAGCCGTCCTGTAAGTTTCTCCACCTTAGCAATAGCAACAGACAATCCTGAAGAAGCGCTGGCGGCTTCGCTGAACAAATACGGGTGGGTGGATTTGGACTATATGTCTAAAATCAGCAGTATGACGCACGATGCTTTGAAAGAAGCATTACACGGTCGTATTTACTATAATCCCCTGCAAAAGGAATATGAAATATCCGAACGCTGGATTGCAGGTAACATAGTTGAAAAAGCCCAAGAGCTCAAAGCTTACCTTCTAATTAATACTGAAGATAGCCAAGCCGAAGCAAGCCTTACCGTCTTAGAAGAGGGCCGACCAACACGTATTGAATTTGAGGAACTAGATTTTAATTTAGGTGAACGCTGGATACCCACAGGCCTTTATGCCCGTTTTGCTTCACATCTTTTCGATGCTGATGTACATATAAATTATTCGGAAAGCTCCGATGACTTTTCCGTAAAGTGCTATCAAGGGAATTTACATATATGGGAAAAATATGCTGTCAAAGCCGAAAGCCGCACATTCGACGGTATTGCCCTGCTAAAACACGCCCTTGTCAATACCACACCGGACATTACCAAAAAAGTTATGGTTGGCGACCAAGAGGTCAAGGTAAAAGATATGGAAGCCATACAAATGGCCAACACCAAGATCGATGAAATCCGCACTGGTTTTACCGATTGGCTGCACTCGCAAAACGATGAGTTTAAAAACCGGCTGACCGACCAATACAACGACACTTTTAACTGTTTCGTCCGACCAAGCTATGACGGAAGCCATCAGGATTTTCCGGGATTGGACCGCAAGGCACTCGGCATCGAAGATTTGTATTCTAGCCAAAAGGACACCGTTTGGATGATAAAACTGAACAACGGTGCGATATGTGACCACGAAGTAGGCGCAGGAAAGACGCTCGTAATGTGTACGGCTGCACAGGAAATGAAGCGTTTGGGGTTAGCCAACAAGCCTATGATTATAGGGCTAAAAAGCAATGTTCACGAAATTGCCGAAGCATACCGTACTGCCTATCCGCACGCTAAAATTCTGTTTCCGGGAAAAGAAGACTTTACGCCGCAAAAACGGATGCGAATTTTCGGTGATATTAAAAACAATGATTGGGATTGTGTTATCTTGACGCATGACCAATTCGGGATGATACCCCAATCTCCTGAAATACAAAAGGAAATACTCGAAATAGAATTAGACAGCATAGAGCGTAACCTCGATGCATTACAATCGCAAGGCAAGGAAGTTACAAGAGGTATGCTTTCCGGAGTAATCAAGCGCAAAGAAAATCTAGAAGTCAAGCTGAAAACCCTGCAGCACGATATAGAAAACCGCAAAGATGATGTCGTAGATTTTAAGATGATGGGAATTGATCATTTGTTTGTGGACGAAAGCCACCAATTCAAAAATCTGATGTTCAACACGAGGCATACACGGGTTGCCGGATTAGGCAATGTGGACGGAAGCCAAAAGGCTATCAACCTTTTGTTTGCCATCCGTACTATTCAGGAACGTATCAATGCTGATATGGGGGCAACCTTCCTTTCGGGCACAACTATCAGTAATTCATTAACTGAGCTGTATCTACTGTTCAAATACCTGCGACCACGAGCGATGGAAAAACAAGGAATTCATTCCTTTGATGCATGGGCGGCTATCTATGCAAGAAAAACTACTGATTATGAATTTTCGGTGGCCAACAATATCGTGGCAAAAGAACGTTTCCGTTACTTTATCAAAGTACCGGAGCTGGCTCAGTTTTACTCCGAAATCACGGATTACCGAACTGCAAAAGATATAGGCATTGATCGCCCCGATAAAAACGAGGTACTTTACAACATACCATCTACTCCCGACCAGGAAGAATTTATAAAAAACCTGATGGAGTTTGCGAAAACAGGAAATGCCGAACTGTTGGGAAGACTACCATTAAGTCAAAGCGAAGAAAAAGCAAAAATGCTTATCGCTACTGACTATGCTCGTAAGATGTCGCTGGATATGCGTATGGTTAGTGGTAGGTATGATGACCACCCCGATAACAAGGCTTCGCATTGTGCGGCAAACATTGCCAAGTATTACATCCAATACAACGCACAGAAGGGAACACAATTCGTTTTCTCCGATCTGGGAACTTACAAGCCGGGCGAATGGAATGTGTATTCCGAAATCAAACGTAAGCTGGTGGAAGACCACGGCATACCAGCAAACGAAGTTAGGTTTATACAGGAAGGTAAGAATGATAAGCAGCGCAAGGAACTTATCAAGGGAATGAACGAAGGTAAGATTCGGGTGCTGTTCGGTTCTACAAGTATGCTCGGGACAGGTGTCAACGCACAGAAAAGAGCTGTTGCCGTTCATCATTTAGACACACCGTGGCGGCCAAGCGACCTTGCCCAAAGGGACGGACGGGCAGTCCGAAAAGGTAATGAAATAGCTAAATTCTTTGCCAACAACAAAGTTGATGTAATTATCTATGCAGTAGAGAAATCATTGGACAGCTATAAGTTTAACCTGCTGTACAATAAGCAACTTTTTATAGACCAGTTAAAAAACAACAATCTGGGCAAACGGACTATTGACGAGGGGAGTATGGACGAAAAATCGGGAATGAACTTTTCGGAATATGTGGCTATCCTTTCGGGAAATACCGACCTTTTGGATAAAGCCAAATTGGAAAAACAGATTGGAGGATTGGAAAGCGAAAAACAGGCGTTTAACCGTTCTAAGTTCAGTGCCAAATACAAGCTGCAGGATTTTACGGAATTGCTTGAAAGCTCCCAATCCCGTTTTAACCGAATGAGCCTTGATTGGGAAAACTTACAGCAACGCATACAAAAATGTTCGGACGGTAGTGTCGAAAATCCTTTACGATTGGACGGTTTACCTTCCAATACTGACAGTAAACAAATTGGTACCAAGCTCAATGAGCTTGCAGAGAAAGCCCGTACCGGAGGTCAATATGAAGAAATCGGTACCTTGTACGGATTTACACTTTTGGTCAAAACAGAAATGTCCGAAAGAGAGGGCGTGGATATACGGGTAAACCGATTTTTGATACAAGGTGAGGGAAATATTAAATATACCTACAACAACGGTTTAATCGCTAAAGACGAGAAGCTGGCAGCTATGAACTTTCTTAATGCGCTGGAGAAATTACCAGGTTATATCGAACAGGAAAAAAAGAAGATTACTGAAATACAAAAAGACCTGCCCGTTCTTAAAGATGTGATAAACAGTACGTGGTCTAAGGAAAGTAGATTAAGTGAGCTTAAAACAGAACTTGCTGCCGTTGAAAGGAAAATACAATTATCTATTACTTCCGAAAATACAGAGCAGAAAGAAACAATTGAGATCAGTGGTATTCAGGTGCAGGAAAAGCCTGCTGCACGGTTAAAGGTTTGAGAACGGCCGTCGCTTATCTCACAGGCAGTTTCATTTTCGTCTATAAATACATTCTAGATAGCCAATATTTAATTCTTTATTAGCTTCTTCAAATTGTTCTTGCCTTTCTTGCGGATCAAAAATTTGATATTCATCTAATATTTTTTCTGTCCACTTTATCTCCATTTCTCTAGTAAATTTGGATCTAATATTCTGAACAGTATTTGAGAAAATCATTCTGTCGAAATACTTTTCATCAAACAATTCCATTAAATCGGTTTCTGTGAAAAAATGTTTAAAATACTTGTGTAATTCCGGATCTGGGGAATTACTATAAGAATGTGATTGTGAGTGAACTCTAACAAAAATTAATGAGCCTTTCTGTGTTCTTGCAATTATCTGAGAAATGATATTTTTACATTCATTTATTGAAAAAAAATGTAAAAAATCAGATGCAATAACTAATGAAAATACTTCTTGCGGAATTTCTTTCTCAGGAATTGTGATATTTAATAAACGTAATTTTCCAGCATCTTTTCCAGCGTATGATTCAATTCTTTTTTTTAATAAATTCAACTGGAACTCTTCATTGTCAACTGCAAATATTTCTTTTCCGGTTTTTGAAAACTCCACCAAAAAATTACTTTGTCCACAGCCTAATTCAAGTATTGGTCCGTCAATAAATTCTTCTTCAAAATTTCTAAGTAAGTTATGGCTCTTATGAATCATTAGTTCATTTGAAAATATCTCATTATAAAGTTCCCAATAAATTCGTAAAGTTTCGTCCATAATTTAAGAGGTTTGGTTAATATTGGCTACAACCTTTTGCTAGCATATTTTTTTCGAAAGCGGAGCAACGTTGTCTTGGCTGTGATAAATATAGTGAAAAATAAAATGCTCCGGAGACTACAAAACCGCAATGGAATATGATAGTTTAGCAACTACTTTAATTATTGCAATTGTGCCAATCTTTGCTTGGCTTTTAGAAGTATTTCGTCAGTAAATAAAACTCTATACTTATCCTTTTGAATTATACTTTCAATTGTGAGATCGAGTCTGTTAATATGAAACATCTTTATTAATCCTGAATGTAATTTTTCGGTGCCTTCTTGTATTAGACGATTGGCGGCGCCAATAGCCCCATAATTGTAAATCTGATTTAGGATAATTGATCTATTAATTTTTGCACCAGCTTTTATTGATAAATCCACAGAAGCAATTAGTTCGTCATGCAATTCATTCTCTAATATTAAAAATGAATCCTCTTTTGTTTCTGATAAAAGCGCGTCATGTGTACTCAAAATTAATTTGTCGTAGTTAGTAACGATTTCTTTAAGATTTCGGAAACGAATAGAAAATTGTTTTAAAAGCTGTACCTCATCGCTTTGAATAACAAATTCATGATTATAATACTCAGCAGAATATGTCCAATTATAAGAGCCAGCAACTAATTTGACCCCATCAAAAATAGCAAATTTATCATGTAAAAATTTTCCACTTCGTGTTTGTAATACAAAAACTTTCCCGCCTTTTTTAATGAAACTTTCAAAAGATAATCTTCCATTTTCAAAATGATCACTAATTATTATTTCAACTGAGCAGCCACTTTCGAGTTTATCGCTTAATTGTCCTAAAAGATCTTTGTTAGTAAACCATGCAACAGAAACCACAATTGATTCTTTCGCGGAATAAATATTCGATTCAATGTTTTTTTTGATGTTTTTAAAGAGTGTTGTTGTCATTAAGTTGTAGTTAACATCTTGCCCGAATATTTTGTTGTGGAAAAACGAAGAAGACTTGTCTCGGCTTTAATAAATATAGTGATAAGATAAATTTTCCGGCAACTGGAAAACCGCTAAGGAATACAATAGTTGTTAGCAGCAGGTTTTATCATTTAATTATCTCGCCGATTGGTTTAGGAAAATCAAAAAAGACAGATGTAATAAGTAATGCGCACGATAAACAAGTTACTGCCACAATGAAGTATATTAAAATAAATCCAGCGTACTTAACGTGTGCTTCTTTTGATTTTGCGACTCTTGAAAAGATAAAAAGCAAAACCATAAGTCCAAGCATAATAAGTAAGCTTATTACTGGTACTTTCGCATCTTCTTTGACAAACATTGCGACAATTGCTATAGCTGCGCCTACTCCAGCAATTCCCAAAGCATATTTGACAAATGGTACTTTAGTAATTGCTTGATTCAAAATATCTAATGCAGAAGGATTTGAAGATTTCTCTTTATTTGTATCTGTTGAATTTTCAGACATATTGGTTGGCTTAATTTCATCCTCTTCAACATATATATAGTCGTATCCTTTTTTTGTTAAACGTAAGCATTCTGGGGAGGACTTTTCATAAATAATTAATTCCTCATTTATTAATTCATTGATCGCTTCGTAAAAAACATCTCTTTGTTTTGGAGGAAGTTTGTACTCAAGATTAATAAAAACACGCATCATTATGATTTCATTATCACGACGATTTCCCTTTCGAAATTGATCTAATATTAATTCTTTTACTTTTTGTTTGCTATTCATATTATTTTTTAAACTTGCTGCTTACTTGTATATAATGTTCATAAAAGCTAGCCAATTGAATTAATTCACATTGGCTTTGCTCAATAAGTGTATGTGCTTATTGTAATGGTAAATATATCCTTTTTATAAATAATTCTAAAGTTTTTAATATACCAAGATTGCCTAGCTAGGTCATTAGATATATTTACTTTATTTATCCCCTTTATGACTATCTTTTGGGACTAAATGCTGTAAGTTGGGGTCATTCTTGATACGTTGCAGTTCGGTTTCGATAATCAGTACAATATCCATTTTTATCTGCCTATAATTATCTTCGATTGCCTGCTTCATATTGTCTTTACCGTTTTTGTCAGTAAAAGATAATATTTCGGGTATTTTTTGATATCCTTTAGTCTCGGAAGCGACCTTTTCATTATCCACGACAATTTCAGCATGGAAGATTTTCTGCTCGATACGTTCATCAAAATTGTCCGATACAGATCCAACAAAAAAACCTTGTGTCAGGGTGGATATTTTGGAAGCCGGTATAAGACTGTCCAATTGGGTAGATATTGAAGTCGATGTGTCGTTGCGATTGATGCTCATACTCTGCCTTTTCTGCAATACTTTCCCGAACCGCTCCGAAAGGCTTTTTGCAGTTTCTCCCACCACTTGGCCACTAAAAATATTACCTACGGTGTTCTGAATTACCTTGCTCTCTTTGTCTCCGTAATCTCGGGTTAACTGTGAGTAGTCCTGAAACCCCAAACAAACAGCCACCTTATTACTTCTGGCAGTTGCAATAAGATTATCCAATCCTCTAAAGTAGATGGTGGGCAGCTCGTCTATGATAACCGAACTCTTCAATTGACCCTTCTTGTTAATGAGTTTTACAATACGTGAATTGTACAATCCCAATGCGGCAGAGTAGATATTTTGCCGGTCAGGATTATTACCTACACATAATATCTTAGGCTCTTTAGGATTGTTGATGTCCAATGAGAAATCATCGCCTGTCATAACCCAATAGAGTTGTGGCGAAATCATTCTTGATAGAGGAATTTTTGCAGATGCAATCTGTCCCTGTAATTGATCTTGTGCGCCTCCCTGCCATGCATCCATAAAAGGCGACAAATAGTTTTCCAAATCGGGATATGAGGTTAAAATGGTAAATACGTCAGAATATTTTTTATTCAGGAGTTCAATAGCGTGTGGGAATGTACAATACTTACCGTCATCATAGATTTTCAGATACCATATTATGGCTGCCAAAAGGATAATCGGGCTCTCGACGAAGAAATCGCCTTGCTTCTGTATCCACGACCTGTTGAGGTTCAGCATTATCGTATATGCCGCTTCGTAAGCATCCGAAATATCTGTCATGAAATCGGGATTAAGGGGATTGCAACGGTGGCTCCTACGTGGGTCGTCAAAGTTTATCACATAGAATTTGGGCTGTACTTTGTACTTGTCCCGATGCTTCAATAAATGATTATAGGCAATTGTAGAAAGATCATCAAATTTGAAATCGTAGATGTACATACTAAAACCTTTCTCAATCTGCTGTTTGATGTAATTGTTTACGATTGCATACGATTTTCCCGAACCGGGCGTACCTAAGACAATCGTTGCCCGAAAAGGATTGACTATATTAATCCAGCCACTGTTCCAGTTTCCTTTGTAATAAAACTTAGTGGGAATATTGACAGAATATTCGTTTTCCATCAATGTAGTTTCCTGCATAAAACTTTCGTTCTCGTTGTTGAAAACATCGTCCATGAGCTTGTTACGAAGCAATCGGCTCATCCAGACTCCGGCAACCATTAAAACAATATATCCTACACCGGTAGTAAGGATATATAGGATTGTGGCGATAGTTATTGATAGTTTTAATAAAGGTGTGTTCAGAAAAAAAAGGACAAACCCAATCGCCAAAGCAATATTAATATTGGTCCAGGTTATCTTTTGGTCTTTAACTCCCTTTGAGCCCAAGCAGCTTAATGCTAATAATACCAAGGCAAATGCTTTGGTGTATAAAGTATGCGAAAATAATCCCGCGGTACGCTGAAAATTGCCTAATATTTTGTTGATTACCTTTAAGGTCCAGCCATGATCTATAAAATAACCGTAGCAAAACCAATAAAGGTGCATCAGTACAAAAAGAATACTTACCGCTCGCATAAAGGCCATTATTTTGGCAAGTCCCCTTAAATCATCTTCTCCTTGCATTATTTTTAATTTTAATGTTCGGGCGTGAATTTAAAGACTGTGCAGCTCGGCTATAAGAATGTGGAAATCAGTGGCGGTGTGTGGCAGTGTTTGGCTATATTTACAGTATAATTTTAAATTTTATAGATAAACTTAAAACCTAAACAATGATACCACGGCGGCCTCTTTCTCAATTTCCAATACAAAAAATAAAAGATGATGAAATAGAAAACGCCTATCATTGGTTCAGAACATTTATTTCTGACCAAGACTGGATGAAAAGAAAAAATGATATAGAAACTTATTTGAGTACTGTGGTAAGAACCACTAGTCCTTTCTCTGAACCCATAAGTGAAGGTACCCGCCTGGTAATCCAAAAAGATCAAATAGGATGGTATCTGTTCTTGGTACATTGCTATTTATTCGAACCTCATAAATATGAATTTCATCAAGGTGCAAGAGTTGTTCCAATCTTTAAAAGGATTGGTACGGACATCAAATTAGTAACCCAAATTGAGGGCATTGGTAAGAAAATGCGAGATATGTTCAAGAAAAGGAAGTCTGAAGCTGACGCAATACTTTTTGAGGTTCTTACGGCGTTACTTTGGACAAGAAATGGTTGGGATGTAAAAATAATTGAAGAAGGTAAAGGTGGTAAAACACCCGATTTTGAAGTTACAAAAAACTCAAAAAAGTGGCAGGTTGAATGTAAACGCCAGATGAAAACAGCTGATTATACTTATAAAGAGACAAAAAAGAGGCAACTTATGATATCTCAAATAAACCAGATGCTGTTACATTTTAATGTAGTTCTTGATATTACATTTCATGTCGAATTGGTGACTCTCCCTGACAGTTATTTGTTCGATTTATTAAAAGATATTATACCCAATGTTAAAGCTCCTGGTACAATAATATCAAACGAGACGATTGATATTGATCTTTCGTTCGTGGATATAATTTCTATTAAAAATCATCTAAAACAATATTCAGTAAAAAATAATTCACCGCAGTTAATAGAACTTATAGCTAAAAAAGAAGTTGACCATTCTGCATTTACTTCAGGATTTCTGGGTAGTTTTTTTTATGTAGGAGATGGCGAAGCAAATAACCTTTACATTAGTGACATTGCAAAGGCTTATGGTGTGCATTGTTACTGTGATTGTGAACAAGCCCTCAATGCTAAAGCAAGAGATGTTAAAAACCAAATTTTTAGTGCGATAGGTCAATTTAATCCTGAATACAACTCTATTATTCATATAGGAATGGAAACTTTTGACGGACCTGAAGTAGAAATGTTAAGAACACAAAAAATCATAAATACAATGTCTAGTATAGATACGAGAGATAATAAATTGTGTTGGATTTTTTATCATTACTTTCAATCCTATAGCAGATCTTACGAGCCTTGGTTTTTTGATGAAACTGTAAGTACTGCTACTTCATTTATCAATCCTGTTTTACCAATTAAAAAAACTTTTTTAATTCTTCCCGAAGATGAAGTTACAATTGAAAGTGCTTCGCATTGGGATAAAAAATTACCATGATTTTTTGCAAAATCCTGTGAAAAGTTATCTGGTTTTTTTTCTTTTCTTCTTATTAACAAAGTCTTGTTCTTCGTAATCTTCTCCCTTTGCTTCTGGCAGTAAACTCAACGCTTCAATCAAACCGTCTTCATGTTTCTCAGTAGTATTCAGGAAGTCGAACAAATGATGGGGTTCTTCTGCAGGAAGATCCCTATCTCCTGATGTGGATATTTTCGCTTGTACTTCAACTGGCTCTTTAATTTTGGGTGCGATATTATTGTTCCAATAATCATTAAAAATATTGGCAGAAAGCTCTTTTCCCAATCGGGAACCGTTCCAAACTGTTTTAGAATTATGATCTATAAAAGTGATTCCGTAAATACGTCCTGTGTCATTTCTGCGTGCCACTACGTTAATACCTTGTTCTCCTAACTGTTTTTTAAAAGCTTGCTCATCATTTGTTGATTTCAAGGCAATGGTAACGGCAACTTTAACAGTTGGCATTGCCGGGTGCTCTTTTAAAATCTCTTTGCATTTCGCATAATGCAATTCCAAAGTCGGTAGTCCGGCATTCTTTCCGAATAAAGAAGCCTTGAACGGATGTCCGGCTCTTTCGCCTTTTGCATTTAAAGGGATATATAATAAACCCTGCTTCATTTTTCCCTTCAACTCGCCCTGCACTTTTTCGGTGGTAACATTAAAAAGAGAAAGCAAAGCATTATATTCTCCCAAAGTTTGGAATTGATAATAGTTCGGCAGGTGACGCACTACTGAGGCTATCTGACTTTTGACATCACCTGAGCGATAATCTACCGGACGGAAAACCTTGTCGTTCTGTCTATACTCTTTATCTGTTGCGGGTATCAATCCATGTTTTTTTTCCAGTTCACGGCACACATTCATAGAGCGCATTTTCTCAAAACTGTCTGGAATCTTTTTGCCCTGCTCATCCACGCAAACCGATACAATATGAATATGGCTGCGGTCAATATCGGTATGCTTAAACACCACAAAAGGCTGCTGGCCATAACCCATTCCCCTCATATATTCTTCCGCCATTTCCCTGTACCTGTCATCGCTTACTTTATCTTTCGGGTCAGGATTGAGCGAAATATGCAGCGTATGTTTCTCGGTATTGCGATTGGCTATCAGATAAGGGGCGAAAGATTGGGCTAATTGCGCAACTGTATAATGACCACTCGCGGTTTCAATCATCTTATTGCCAGACAGAATCTGTCCGTTTTCATTCTCCACTTTGAGCTGATTGTATGCCAATGCCCCGTATAAATTTCCGCTTCTTCCGATTTTTGCTATCACTTCTAAGGTTGTTTTTTTAGGTATTTTGCTTCAAATTCTTCAGTTATCTGAATGATTTTTTGGCATAATTCCGCCATTTCTACGGTTTGTTTTTCCAATTTATAGAGAAAAGATGCCGCCTTTTTCTCGGAAAAATGACGATATAACAGCTTAACAATCTGGTTGTAATTCACGCCTACGGACCGGAATTGACTATGAAAAGAAGTCAATCGCATATAAAAATCAACTGTTCCCTTGTCAATTTTAACCGATTTCATCTCCTTACAGAACAGTAACGAAATGATAAACTTTGCTTTATTGGGCATTCCCGATGTTTCAAAAAGCGATAATAGTTTGGCATTTTCTTCTTCCGTCAGGCGAAATACATGGCGGTAGATGCTTGGGTCGATTTTTGGTGTCCGTCCACCCTTATTCTGTTTTTTGTTATTTTTCTCGTTCATCACTAATCCATTATTAATTTATACAAAAACGCTGACTTCGGAAGTGTTTTTCAGCCCCCGGCAGGGCAAGTTGTTTTGAGGCACTAACTCGGTTTAGAGTGCCTCAAAACACAACTTGCCGTGTTCCGTTGAACACAAAAATCCGCCCTTCGGGACGGATTAAGTGTAACAGGGAAAAACGGCTCGATGCCGTGCTGTTTAGTTTCCATTCTGTCGAGATGCTTCGCATAAATCTGTTAATAAAAATCATTTTACAAAGTAAAGATCTGTCTGTAAGAATATTGTACTGTAATCTCTAGACAAACTCTGCCTTTGAGTGCCAAACACTACCACACAACAATAAGGAGCTAATTCAATAGCTTTATTTGCTTTATGGTTTTAATGCAGGTTATAAAAAATGTGTACAGGTAAATAAGAAAGGAGTATTTGGATACAGATATTTTGGAACAAAAGCATAAGGTTTTAAAAGCGTAAAACTTTAAAAATGTAAAAGTATAAAAGCGGTAAAGCAATTTACCGATTGCAACGTTTACCATTTGCTAAAAATTATTACTCACCAAGCTGTAATGAAAGCAAACAACAATTAAGGAAATTTTCAAAAAGGGAATACAGGCATACGGAAAATAGGTACTATTCAAATACACCAATATTTAAACCTACCAAACAAATAAAATCTGTAACAATAAATATTTAAAAAATGGAAACAAAAATGAAAACCTTAAAAATCAGTTTTTCAACGCCTAAGGGCGGTGTTGGAAAATCTACTATGACTGCACTACTTTCAAGTGTATTACATTATCGTTTAGGATTTAATGTACTTGTAATGGATTGTGATTTTCCACAACACAGTTTAGCCAATATGAGAGAAAGAGATTTGAAAACGATTATGCAGAATAACTACCATAAAAGAGCAGCAATGAAGTTGTATCAGAGTATCAATAAAAAGGCATATCCTATTATCAGTTGTAAAGCGGAGGATGCCTTGTCAAAGGCTTTGGAATACGTAAATGAATCTGCAATAGAGCCTGATATAATTTTTTTTGACCTTCCTGGTACAGCCAATACAAAAGGTGTGCTTACTACCCTAAGAAAAATGGATTTTATTTTTTCTCCAATCAGTGCTGACCGTCTGGTTATGGAAAGTACATTGAGCTTTACTAAAGCATTCCTTGGTTTACCCGAAACAGATGAGAGTAATAAGGATCAAAAAATGTGGATGTTTTGGAATCAAGTAGATGGTCGAGAAAAGACAGGAATATACGAGGCTTATCAAAGTGTTATTAACGAGCTTGATTTATCTGTAATGACCTCAAAAATAATGGATAGTAAACGTTTTAGAAAAGAAACGGATGATACACTCAACAGTGTATTTCGGTCAAGTTTGCTACCTGCCGAACCACAGCTTATGAAAGCAACTAGATTAGATTTGTTTGTCGAGGAGTTTTTAAAAATTGTTAATCTCTAAAACACTTAAGGATGTCCATAGATAAAAGAAGAAAAGACTTTGATAAACCTGCTGTTGATGAGGAATTAATCATGAACATCATGAGTGGTAATAAGTCTTCTACTGTACCCGAAGCTAATCAGCAAAAAGAAATACAGAAGGAACCAAAACCAAAAGAGAAAGTCCGCACTGCTTCTTCAAAGAAGGTGGATTATGAGGAGATATTTCTGGTCAATAGGTTTCCTTCAGGTCGTAATGGCAAGGTTGTTTACATACGTCCCGAATACCATGAAAGGTTGATCCGCATTGTACAATTAACGAGGGAAGAAAAGACAACACTTTACTCCTATATTGACAACATCCTTGAACATCACTTTAAGGAGTTTGGGGATGATATTACTGATTATTTCAACGAACGTTTTAAACCCATTTTATAAGCTATGGAAAATGTAATTGTGATATGCCTGCTGATAGTCATTGTCCTGCTTCTGCAGGACAAGATTGTCATTAAGAAAAAGTCGGGGCAACAGCAGCCGAAACAGGAAAAAGTTAACCCAAACCTTCCAGATATTATGGGTCAGCCTAAGCCCGTAAGAAGCCTTTCAGTTCCAAACAATGCCAGTGAAAGCCAAATTGAGGAAACAGAGATAAATCCCGATAATTTAGATATTGAATACGACGAAAATGAAAACGTAGGTATTCAAATTCCGCAGGAAGAGCTGGACGAAGTTTTCAGAAATATACCTAATTTTGAACAGGAAGAAGAAGAATGGAACAGGTACGGAATATCCGGAGGTGATGACAGTCTTGCCCAAGGGGTTACCTATGATGAACTAAGCTCGGTTGGGGCGTTACTCCAAAAAGAAAATTTGGAGAATGCCCAAAAAGAAACGGCAATTGCGATAGTTCAAAAAATACAGGGTACTGAATTATTCAGCCTGCTGGAAAATTCCATCGAGGGTGCCTCAAGAAAAATAGCCATGCTGTTGGACAGCAGTCTCTCTGAAACTGATGCTGGTTCTTCCACTTTGCGGAAAAATGATTTGAATGATTTCGATATTCAAGAATTTTTATGACTTAATTCGATGTGAAATTGAGGATAAAGTGCTTTAATGTGCCAACTGCAATATGTTCTGATTCGTAATAGTCCCCATGAAGTGCATTTGGCTTTAAGGACAATGATTCAGTGTTCCTGCTATCTTTATTTAGCAACTTATTGATGCCGACGACTGTTTTGCTGGGGGCACCTTCTACCAGATAACCTACAATACTTCCATCTTTGTATTTGCCTGAGATAAAGTTATTAATTCCTGTTTCAATGTACCGACGCTTTAATGCCGAATCTTTTTCTTTAAGATTTTTGGCTTCAAAAAAGTACTCATATTCAAAAGTGGAAATAAAAGATGTAAGGCGGAAATCAATCCGGGGAAAGGTGGCTGAGAAACCTTTGATCTTTGGAATATCTGTCGGCAGGTGCGCTTCTACATTCGAAGATACTTTCCATTTAGACCGGAGCGGGTTCAGTTTAATATACTCGTGCAGTTCAGAGGAAATGTCATTCTCGTCCCAGTCTAGCTGTATTACTTTGCTAGTTAAGGATGTTTGATAAGCCTGGATAAGGAGCTTGAAACATCTATTTTCAAACGCACTTTTGAAGGTCTGGTAAATTTCATTGTCTAATGCCATCCTAGTTTCCGTTTAATATTTCCAGAATTAATTCGGATGCATCTTCCAATGCCATTGACTCGGACCAAAACCTGCGTTGATTAGGGCGTATTATAAAAATATCCTTTCCATCTTTGTAGTTGAGTTTTTTTCGGAAGTAAATGTTCGTGGCTTTTTTTTCCCAGAGAAAATTATCCAGTAAACGAAGTTCATCATCCACATATTCCTGTGAGACCTTAGTTTCTCTCTTTTCATTTTCAAAAGTCAGTTTTGTGAGCATCAAAGGCGAATATGTACTTATGTTGTAAGATGTGACATTCACAAACAGTTGCTGTCCATCCAAAAAGTCATTTATTTCAGTGCTAACGATATTTTCATAAGCAGTGATCTGATCCTGCAAAACTGAATACAGTGCGCTAGATTTTTCTTGTCTTGTAAACAAATCAAATGAGTGGACAATAAAATCTTTTACAAGTTGTCTTTCGATAATATCAATGTCATACAACTCATAAACCAGCCTATTAAGTTGCTCCTCCAGCTGACTATAGTTTACATCCATTATAGAAGCATGAATTAAATCTTCAATTTTCTTATGGATACCTACCATCTCATCAATGATTGATTGTTTGATTACCACAGGAAACTTATAGACTTCATTCGGTTTGATCCTCTCACGCTCTATTCCCCAACTATTAGAAATCATTAACAGAAAGTAAGTTGCCAGCTCTGAATTTAGTACAGAAGACAAGAATCTTAACTGGTCTTCATCATTAGATTTCAAACCAAGAACCGTACTGTTGAATGCAATACTTTCTTTAACAAAGCTTGTACAAAGCTTATTATTTAAAAAGCCCTCCTTGACTAGAAGCATTGGTCCTGGATAAACGTCCTTAGCACCAAGTCTTCTGAATACATTAATTGTCGGAAGCTCTTGCAAATACTTTACACCGTAGTAGTCAAGATATGTCTGTATGGTTTTTTTATCTTTTAAAAGTAAGTTTATATGCGAAAAACTAGAAGGGTTAGTCGTGAATCGATTAATCCTTTCAGGTCTAATGAATGAAAGGTTTGCGATTTCGTTGTCAGTAAGCGGCTTAATAGTTGATTTATTGACAGGCTGCAGTCCTACACCATAGTCCAATTTGTGTTCTTTTATATATGTCCCGATATTTGTACTATTGCCCAACAGCCTGTCTATAAGACCTATATCAGACGCAGTTCCGAACATAGCAACCTTCCATATTTTGGTGTTCTCTTTTTTACATTCCTCGCGCGGTAAGTATTTCAAATCTGTAAAATCGATGCTTAGTCCTTCAATAATACTGGACTTTATATAAGTTTTTGGCGCGTAGTAAGTAATTTTATCGGAAGCCTCCCTAGGGGTTTCTTTCTGATAATATACAATACTGATGGGTCCGGTTGCATCGCCAAACAATTGCCCGCCAAAATTCTTCTTTGCATTTCGGAGTATGGAAAAATTATAAACTTTTTCTACATAACAATCATTAAAGAGCCATGTCCTGAATTTTTGATAAGTGCTGCCGGTGTTGGTCAGTACTTTTGTGTTGAATATCAAGGCAATTTTTCCATTAGGTGCAAATAATGCTGCCTTATGCAAAAATGGCAAAACCATTTCTTTGGCGAATCCGTGTCTCTCACAATATGTTCTGATTGCGTCAGATTTTATGTCAGTCCCAAAGGGTGGATTTCCGACAACCAGATCAAATTTAACAGCCTCTATTTCGGGGTTTGTATCAATTGTATCCCTGCAAAAAAGGTTATTGCCCTGTTCTTTAAGCGTGGGATCATTAGGATTGTTTATCAGGTTTGGTAATCTATAGTTTTTATTCTGCCATACTGTTTTTGGGTTGAGATTATCGACCAATGCAAGATATAAACTGAATGCTGCGACCTTGATAGCCTGAGGGTGAATCTCGATCCCAAAAATATGTTCCGTTAGTAGTTTCCTCAACTCATTAAAATCCGTTAATTTTTGTCCATGGCTGTTTTCATGGCGCTTCACCAAGCGCTTGAAACTTTCAACCAAAAAAATACCAGACCCACATGCAGGGTCTAGGATTTTAAGTTTATAATCTGTTTCACCATTGTTAACAGGTAGTTGCTCGTTGAGAATAAATTCTACCAGAGCAGGCGGCGTATAATAAGTACCGGTTTGTTTCTTCAATTCCGGATCCGTCTTGAAAAGAAAGTTTTCATAAATCTCACTTAAAAGCTCTATCTGGATGATACTAAAATCAAAAATTCGCCAGTCTTCAAATAAGTTTACCTGCGGCGTGTTATCATTACCGCTTATAAAGCATTTTTTTATTAACTGAAGGTGCTCTACGTTTATGTTTTCATCGTCGGTCACGGTAAATACATTACCATTGAAATGATCTTCCAACCTTTGAAAAAGAGTATATGTAGCTGTAGTATCTTCCAGAATATCAAAAAATGATTTTGCTCCTTCCATAATATTGGAATAGAAACTCTCGTCAGTGGCATCCCTGTCTTCAAGGTATAACAAGAAAAGTGATCGCAAAATTAAACGGTGAATGAGATTAATTTCTATGCCTTGCTCTTCAAGCTGCTTTGCAGTATTAATAAGGCTTTCCACGAGGTACTTGTCAACCCTTTTCTGTATATTGATTTTTTTTCTGACAAAATCAGCCTCTTCAAGCGTCCATATGCTGCCAGAATCTATTGCCATCGTAGAGAATAACCTGTTTAGCTCGCCTAGTTTTTCAACATCGGAAAATACGTATCGGGCTACCTCAATTTTTTGCAACTCTTTTTCTTCGTTGAAATTATTTCGGGTAATAATAAGAGGTTTTTCCGAACAATTATAAATTCGCAGCTCCAATTCCGAGCAAACGTATAAGAAGAATACTTTTTTAAAATTCCAAATTTTTCGTTGGATTTCCGCTATTTGCCTTAGAGTTTTAGAATCAAAAGATATTACATTTTTTACAAAGATTGCAGGAAAACTGTTACCTGCATCGTCGGTATTAAAATAAACGGCATCGACATTAAATTCACTAACCTGATCTAGAATAATAGACTGACTTTCGGATAGTTTTTTACTATCCGAATTGACTGACACAGCCCTGTCCAATCCTATTGATGCTACAAATTCCTTACCGGTCATAGCTATTTTTACTTTGAACTATTATTCCCCATTTTACAAAAATAATGTTTTAAAGATTAAAAAACCCCTCTATTTCTATAATTAATATCGCTTTTTTCTGCCTTGTACTGCCAAAGAGTTCCAGTTAGTGCCAATTCTATGGCCTCAACTCTCTTATGATTGACATTTGTCTCGAAAGCCTGCAAAGTGCAGGAAGACGATAACAATTTAACGTGTTTAATCATGGAAAAACAAAACAAAAAAATCCTATTGGCAGCAGTGGCAATACTAACAGGTTTCGTTGCGCTGGCACAGGGAAATGGTACGGCGGGTATCAATGAAGCCACGCAGATGGTAACCTCGTATTTCGATCCCGCCACGCAGCTTATTTATGCCATTGGAGCCGTGGTAGGCCTTATCGGAGGTGTTAAGGTATATAACAAATTCAGCAGCGGCGATCCCGATACAAGCAAAACCGCAGCAAGCTGGTTCGGTGCCTGTATCTTCTTAATAGTAGCTGCAACCATCCTGCGCTCATTCTTCCTTTAATCCCACAGTCTTATGAGTAATTATAACATCAACAAGGGCATTGGGAGAACCGTGGAGTTTAAGGGGCTGAAAGCACAATACCTTTTCATTTTTGCCGGCGGATTGCTGGGTATCCTTATCCTGGTCATGATACTATACATGGCTGGAGTTAACTCCTTCATCTGCCTTTTTCTGGGAGCCGGCGGTGCTTCTCTTATCGTATGGCAGACCTTCTCTCTGAATAGAAAGTATGGAGAACACGGACTCATGAAAGTGGGCGCAAAGAAAAGACATCCACGATACATCATCTGTCGTAAGCCTGTACAGCGCTACCTAAGAGTCACTACAAAACCCGGTGCTTTATGAGAAACACAGCAAAAACAACAACGCTGGAACATAAATTTCCATTGCTTGCAGTAGAGAACAACTGCATCCTGTCAAAGGATGCGGATATTACGGAATGCTTTGAAGTGCGTTTACCGGAACTTTTTACAATTGCATCTGCGGAATATGAAGCTATTCATTCTGCCTGGCACAAAGCTATCAAGACTTTACCTGATTTTACGGTAATCCACAAACAAGATTGGTATATCAAGGAAAACTACGCCCCTGATTTGGCAAAGGATGACCAAAGTTTTTTGGCTAAATCCTACCAGCGTCATTTTAATGAGCGTCCATTCCTGAACCATTACTGTTACCTGTACCTGACCAAGACCACTAAGGAAAGGATGCGCATGCAGAGCAATTTCTCTTCGCTATGCAAAGGTTCGCTTATACCAAAGGAAATCAGGGACAAGGAAGCGGTTCATCGTTTTATGGAAGCCGTCGCACAGTTTGAGCGTATCATTAACGACAGCGGACTTATCAAGCTGAATCGCCTGAGTGAAGAAGACATTGTTGGTACAGATGAAAAGCAGGGATTATTGGAGCAATACCTAACGCTTTCAAGAGAAGCCGCAACACCGATGCAGGATATTGTACTGGGCGCTGAAGAGGTTCGTA
The DNA here is from genome assembly GCF_006385255.1 of Flavobacterium microcysteis. Taxonomy (GTDB): domain Bacteria; phylum Bacteroidota; class Bacteroidia; order Flavobacteriales; family Flavobacteriaceae; genus Flavobacterium; species Flavobacterium microcysteis. The sequence goes on along the minus strand of NZ_VFJE01000056.1, from coordinate 888,474 downwards.
TCGGAAACAAAAGGCTGTGCCTGCATACCTTGTCCGATACGGATGACCTGCCCGGAATCGTTTCGGCAGATACCCGTTATGAAAAACTTTCTACAGACCGAAGCGACTGCAGGCTGTCATTTGCTGCACCTGTTGGACTACTTCTGAGCTGCAATCACATTTACAACCAATACCTGTTTTTGGATAACAGCGAAGAGAGCCTTCAGAAGTTTGAAAAATCAGCGAGGAATATGCACTCTTTGGCTCGTTACAGCCGTGCCAACCAGATCAACAAAGAGTGGATAGAAAAATACCTGAACGAAGCACATTCATTTGGTCTTTCTTCCATCAGGGCACACTTCAACATTATGGCTTGGTCGGATGATCCGAGGGAACTTAAACAGTTAAAAAATGATAGCGGGAGTGCACTGGCCCTGATGGAATGTAAGCCGCGACACAATACCACAGATGTGGCTACACTCTATTGGGCTGGAATGCCAGGCAATGCAGGCGATTTTCCAAGCGAGGAAAGTTTTTACACCTTCATTGAACCTGCGTTGTGCTTCTTCACAGAAGAAACGAATTACCACAATTCGCCTTCACCGTTCGGTATCAAAATGGCAGACCGGCTCACTGGCAAACCCATCCATCTGGATATTTCTGATTTGCCGATGAAGCGTGGGATTATCACCAACCGAAACAAATTTATTTTGGGTCCGTCAGGAAGCGGTAAATCTTTTTTTACTAACCATATGGTAAGGCAATATTACGAGCAAGGCGCACACGTGTTGCTGGTCGATACAGGTAATTCCTATCAGGGATTATGTGAGCTAATAAAAGGCAAAACCAAAGGCGAAGACGGGGTATATTTTACCTATACAGAGGACAATCCCATTGCCTTTAACCCTTTCTACACAGATGATGACGTATTTGACATAGAAAAAAGGGAAAGTGTCAAAACGCTCATTCTTACCCTTTGGAAACGGGATGACGAGCCGCCAACCCGTTCTGAAGAAGTGGCTCTGTCCAATGCTGTCAGCGGTTATATCGAACGCATTAAGCATGATGAGGTCTATCCGTCTTTTAATGGCTTTTATGAATATGTTCAGGGCGATTACCGCCGGGTACTTCAGGAAAAACAGGTTAGGGAAAAAGATTTTGATATTGCCAATTTCCTCAATGTACTGGAACCTTATTACAAAGGCGGAGAGTACGATTACCTGCTCAATTCCGATAAGCAGTTAGACCTGCTTTCCAAGCGATTCATTGTTTTTGAGATTGATGCCATTAAAGACCACAAAATTCTTTTTCCCATCGTGACTATCATCATTATGGAGGTCTTTATAAATAAGATGAGAAGACTTAAAGGTATCCGCAAACTTATCCTGATTGAAGAGGCCTGGAAAGCCATTGCCAAGGAAGGAATGGCAGAATATATCAAGTACCTTTTTAAGACTGTCCGCAAATTCTTTGGAGAAGCAATAGTCGTTACGCAGGAAGTGGATGATATCATCCAGTCTCCTATTGTAAAAGAAAGTATTATCAACAACTCCGACTGCAAAATCTTGCTCGACCAGCGAAAGTACATGAACAAGTTTGATGACATACAAGCCATGTTAGGCTTAACCGACAAGGAAAAGGCACAGGTACTTTCTATCAATATGAATAATGATGCTTCGCGCCTTTACAAGGAAGTATGGATAGGTCTCGGTGGCACGGATTCAGCAGTATATGCTACAGAAGTGAGCCTTGAGGAGTATCTCGCCTATACCACGGAAGAAACAGAAAAAATGGAAGTGATGCAGCTTGCATCAGAATTGGACGGCAATGTGGAACTCGCCATTAAGCATATTGCTATGCAGAGGCGCGAGAAAGCAAATCAGTAATAATAATTAACAATTTAAATTTAAGAAAAATGAAAAAACTAATGTTCATGGTGTATGCAGCAATTATGCTTGCCGCAGCGCCCTCGGTAAAAGCCCAATGGGTGGTTACAGATCCTACGAACCTGGCTTCAGGTATCCTCAACAGCGCTAATGAAATCGTACAGACTTCATCTACTGTATCCAACGTTGTTAAAAATTTCAAGGAGGTGGAGAAAGTGTACAATCAGGGAAAAGAGTATTACGACAAACTCAAAGCCGTAAGCAACCTTGTGAAAGATGCCCGTAAAGTGCAGCAGACCGTGCTTTTGGTTGGAGACGTATCGGAGATGTATGTTACCAATTTCGGTAAAATGATGAACGATCCCAATTTTACACCGCAGGAACTTGCGGCTATTGGAAACGGTTATTCAGCACTGCTGGGTGAGAGTACCGAACTTCTGAAGGAACTCAAGCAAATAGTAACCGCATCGAATCTTTCTCTAAATGACAAAGAGCGCATGGACGTTATAGACCGCGTTTATAAAGAAGTCAAAGAGTATCACAGTCTTGTCCGCTACTATACCAGCAAGAATATTTCTGTCAGCTACCTGAGAGCAAAAAAGAAAAATGACGCTAAGCGTGTACTTGAACTCTATGGGACTTCCAACCAAAAATACTGGTAAAAGATGGAATGGAATAATCTTCACGAAGTCCTGCGTTCGCTCTACGATGACATGATGCCGCTTGCAGGTGATATGGCAGCGGTAGCTAAAGGTCTGGCCGGGCTGGGCGCGCTGTTCTATGTAGCATTAAAGGTCTGGCAGGCGTTAAGCCGTGCCGAACCTATCGATATGTTTCCACTGCTGCGCCCTTTTGCCTTGGGATTGTGTATCATGTTTTTTCCCACGATCGTCCTTGGAACCGTTAATGCTGTGCTAAGCCCTATAGTTACAGGAACACATGCTATACTCGAAGACCAGGTGCTTGACCTGAACAAACTACAGCAGCAAAAAGACCAATTGGAATATGAAGCAATGGTACGAAATCCAGAAACTGCCTATATGGTTTCGGATGAAGAGTTCGACAAGAAGCTGGATGAACTCGGCTGGTCGCCCTCAGACATCGGGACAATGGCAGGAATGTACATGGATCGTCAGGAGTATAAGATTGAAAAAGCGATGAAAGAATGGTTCCGTAATCTTTTGGAAGTACTGTTTCAGGCGGCGGCATTGGTGATCGATACCATCAGGACATTTTTTCTTATCGTCCTTTCCATACTTGGCCCGATTGCCTTTGCTATTTCTGTGTGGGATGGTTTTCAGTCTACGCTTAATCAGTGGTTCACACGATATATAAGTGTCTACCTCTGGCTTCCTGTAGCGGACCTCTTTAGCTCGATGCTAGCCAGGATTCAATCCCTGATACTGGAACGTGATATTGAAATGCTCTCCGATCCGACATTTATTCCCGACACTTCAAATACCGTGTATATCATATTTATGATTATAGGAATCGTGGGTTACTTCACAATTCCCACGGTAACAGGCTGGATTATTCAGGCCGGCGGAGCTGGGAACTTTACGCGCAATGTCAATCAGACAGCGATGAAAGCAGGAAATGTTACCGGAGCCGGAGCCGGTTCCGCCGTAGGAAATATCGGCGGCAGACTGATGAGCAAATAAAACAACTAATTATTCAAGAAAATGGAATTTAAAACGCTAAGAAATATCGAAAACAGTTTCAAGCAAATAAGATTGTATGCTATTGTATTTGCCGTGCTCTGCACAGGCATTGCAGGATATGCCGTATGGAGATCTTACAGTTTTGCTGAACAGCAGAGACAAAAAATATATGTGCTGGATAATGGCAAATCACTCATGCTGGCACTCGCTCAGGATGCGTCTATTAACCGTCCTGTGGAAGCAAGGGAACACGTAAGGCGCTTCCATGAACTGTTCTTTACGCTAGCTCCGGATAAAAACGCTATCGAGAGCAACATGAAAAGGGCATTTAATCTTGCCGATAAAAGTGCCTTTGATTATTACAAAGACCTCTCTGAAAAAGGATATTACAACCGTATCATATCGGGCAATGTGCAGCAGCGCATTGAAATAGACAGTGTGGCCTGCAATTTCGAGAAGTATCCCTATTCCGTACGAACTTATGCCAAACAGTTTATCATCCGTTCGAGCAATGTGACGAAACGGAACCTTGTTACCTCCTGTTTCCTTGTCAATTCCGTACGCTCGGACAATAACCCGCAGGGTTTCAATATCGAAAAATTTTCCGTGGTGGAAAATAAGGATATAGAAGTCATTGAACGCTAAAAATTAAGGGATATGAAACTTTTACTTGATTTAAACGCATTCGCAAAACTCCTGACCGACAAAGGGTATGACGGCTTCTTTCTCACGCAGGCGGGTTATCCCGGCAAAGTCCAAGACAGCATCAGCAGGTTTTTGGAGGCTTGCAGCAATGGCACGGACAAACCTTTATACACCAATGTACTGCCTTTAAACACTTACCTCGAATGGAATGGCGAAGACCAGCCAAAGGTCGGCTGTCATATGTGGGTAAAATATGAGAATGGCAAATTCGATGTCCAGGAAATGGAAATTGAAAGAACAGACCGCTACGGGCAATTATTGAAGCAGTCTAAACTGACAAATCTTACAGCAAGTTCGGTTCCGACAATAAAGGAGGCTATTGCCCAAGTATCAGAAAAACCTAAAGAAGAGATTGCTCCGCGAAAAAGAGGGTTTAGAATGTGATAACCCATAATCTTTAAAGTATGAAAACAATAAGAATAAATATAGACAAGTGGTTTGACAAGCAGGATAAAAGCTGGCGGGCCTTATCCTTAGATAAACAGCGAAGATATACGCTCTGTCTTTTTTTAGTGTACCTACTGCTTACCACGGTGGTTATATTAAAAGTGTGGTACGACACGGCAAAATCTGATAACAGGATGATCATCGAGCATATTGACAACCCTGTCCGTAAAAAAGAAATTCCTGCCTCCCAATTGGACACATTATCAACAAAATTAAAAGAAAAGATTTATGAAAGAAAATGAAAAAAGGGTCAGCGTTCTGGTTGAAGAAGCTGACCAATCCAGAGCATCCAATCTGCCCGATGATAAAAAGAGCAGCAAAGAACAGCTTAAAAAACCGGTAATATTCATACTTATGGGAATCGTTTTTCTCGGATGTATGTACCTGATATTTAAACCGTCTTCAGACAAGAAGGAAATCGAAAATATCGGGCTGAACGATGCCGTCCCGCAGGCCAGCGAAGCCGGCATGCAGGCCGACAAACAGAAAGCATATGAGCAGGAAATGCTGGAGCAGAAAGACCAGGAAAAACGTAATGCACTGACCACGCTTTCCGATTACTGGAATGAGGACAATTCATCTAAAGACAATCAGGATACACTCGCTGAGCAGGAAGATCAAAGCACGGGTTTCGGCAACAATCCGGGAAGGTCAGCTAATCCGGCACTAAACAGTTACCGCAATTCTCAAAGTGCGCTTGGCTCCTTTTATAAGGATGACAATAATGAAACGCAAGAACTCCGCAGACAGCTTGATGAGCTGAAAGAAAAGCTGGCGGATAAAGACGTTCCCAAAAGCGTGACAGTAGATGACCAGCTGGCACTCATGGAAAAGTCCTATCAGATGGCGGCAAAATATCTTCCTACAGGTACAAGTACAGGTGAGGTGTCCCCCAACAAAGGGAGTACCGCTTCTGCCAGTACACAGAAAGAATATTTTGTGGCATTCGCCCCTGCAGGAAAGAACGCCGTTTCGGCTTTGTACAGAGAGCCTTCAGATAGTACTTTTTTAGCGGATTGGAACGCAAACAAAAACAGGAATTTTTATACTCCGGGATCTGTACAGCAGATTGCACAGCCGAAAAACAGTGTGAAAGCCTGCATACAGGAAACACAGACCATTATTGGTGAAAGCGGCGTGCGCCTGCGTTTATTGGAACCTGCCCAAACCCCTAACCGCACCATCCCGCAGGGAACGCTCTTAACGGCAATCGCTAAATTTCAGGGCGGCCGTTTACAGATGAAAATTACTTCCATAGAACTCGATGGTAATATTATCCCGGTAGACATAACCATTTATGACCTTGACGGTCAGCAGGGTTTGTACGTCCCGTATTCTCCTGAAATGAATGCCCTTACTGAGATGGCAGGCAATATGAGCCAGACTTCAGGAACGAGCCTGATGCTAACCCAATCCGCAGGACAGCAGGTTGCGGCAGATTTGAGCAGAGGTGTTGTACAGGGCATTGCAGGCTATTTCTCCAAAAAAGTAAAAACGCCAAAAGTTACCCTGAAAGCTGGCTATCAGGTATTTCTTGTCTCTAAAAAATAATAGAAAACTAAAATAAATTAACAATGAAAAATTATTTAAAAACCTTTTGGGCAGCTGCCCTTATGATCGGCTTGGCCGTTACCTCTTTTGCGCAGGAAACTGCAAAAACTTCGCTTGCCTTGGGCAGGATAGAATCGTACGAAATGCAGGTTACTTACGATAAGACTTCTCATCTGATTTTCCCAAGCGCAATACGTTACGTGGATCTGGGAAGTGAGTACTTAATTGCAGGAAAAGCAGAAGACGCAGAAAATGTGCTACGCGTAAAAGCGTCGGTAAAGGACTTTGAGCCTGAAACCAATTTTTCGGTGATTACCGACGACGGGCGTTTCTACAGCTTCGACGCCTATTATAGTGCCTGCCCATTTACATTGAGTTACAACCTTCTGGCAATGCAAAAGGCGGTGGATAGATCCGCCGGACAAGATGTGCTGTTTGAAGAGCTGGGAAACAATTCGCCATCTCTGGCAGGTTTGATACTAGAAACAATCTATAAAAAGGACAAACGTTTTGTAAAACATATTGGGGCGAAAAGTTTCGGTATTCAATTTATTCTCAAAGGAATTTACATCCACAACGGTAAATACTATTTCCATACGGAACTGGATAATCGCACGAATGTTCCCTTCCAGATTGAATTTATGAATTTCAAGGTGGTAGATAAGAAAATAGCCAAACGCACCGTGATACAGGAAAGACCGATGATACCGCTTCGTAGTTACAAGCCACTGGGTGTGATTGGCGGTAAAGAAGTCGAACAAAACGTATTCCTTTTGGACCAGTTTACCATTGCCGATGATAAGGTATTGCTGATTGAGATTTTTGAGAAAAACGGCGGAAGGCATCAAACGCTTCAGGTGGAAAATTCGGATTTGATAAAAGCCCGATTAATTAGCGACATGCATCTGAAGTTTTAGTAATCCATTAAGCAATAGAAAATGAAAAAATATATCTATACAGTAATGCTCGTTTTGATGGGTATCACAATTGCCCAAGCACAACGTATGCTGCCTAAACAAAAAGGACTGGAAGTAAATGCAGGTGTATTATCCAATGACAAAATCGGCAATGATTATTACATTAATGCGGCTATGACCGTAAATAGTAAAAACGGGAATTACCAGCTTTGGGCTTTAGAGTATGTACACCAATATTATCAATATAAAAACCTCCGCATTCCGCAGGAGACCTATACCGCAGAAGGCGGCTACAGTTTCTTCCTGCTAGGTGATGCCCGTAAGAACATTACATTCAATGCAGCCATAACAGGTGTAGTCGGGTTTGAAAGTATCAATCGAGGCGAAGAGCTTTTATTTGACGGGGCGAAAATTGTAAGTGAAGACAATTTCATTTACGGTGCTGGCGGACGGCTGTCTTTTGAAACATACCTGTCTGACCGATTTGTACTAGTCCTGCAAGGGCGTACAAGAGTTTTGTGGGGTACTGACCTGAAACAGCTCCGCCCATCTGCAGGTGTGGGATTAAGATTTAATTTTTAAAACGAAAAACGATGACAGCATTTTTTAATAAGTTGAGAATAGGGTTACTGCCGGTATTGCTGGCAGTCCTGCTAAGTTCTGCTACACTCTCATCCTGTGATAAGGAAGAACTGGAAATACAGCATGAGTTCCCATTTGAGGTAAATGTCATGCCCGTACCCAAGGACATTGCCATTGGAGATACCGTAGAAATAAGGTTAACAATAGAGCCTGCAGGTAATTATACGGGAACGCACTATTTTATTCGCTACTTTCAATTCGACGGACAGGGCACATTACGCTATTACAATGAACCGCCTTACCAGCCAAATGATTTATATTCGATACCAACAGAGCAGTTCAGACTGTATTACACTTCAAACTCCACCGTTTCCCAGTCTTTTGAAGTGTGGATTTCAGATAACTTTGGAAATGAAAAACAATTGAGTTTTGAATTTAACAGTAGCGATTAACAGTACTATATTAGTTTAATATAAACAGTAAAATTTCGATTTTTTTAAGCACAACCCGGAGATCATCTTCGGGTTGTTTTATTGTCAGTTATTAACGGATTCTGTTAAAGAAACATTGGATAACTTCACAAACGTTACTATCTTTGGACAAAATATAGAAAACTCATTTAGTGTTTTTGCTTAGGGCTCGGTAACTGAAAACTGGTAATTTTTAAAGACCGCGAGACAAATAAGTAAGGACGCTCATGCCATTGGCGTGGGCGCTCGCTTATTCGTGGTCGGGTATACCAGTGCCTCAGTTCCGATAAGTGTAGTGGTCTGCGCCATATTTTTTATAGAACAGCGATTATGGCTACTTAACTAAGCAGAAACATATTTTCAGTTATCGACAAGTAATTTATAAAGACCTTTTATTTTTACTCTGAAGTATTAATAAAGTCTTTAATCACTACATATAGGACGAAAGTCCTATGACGACAAATTATCGGTCATTATTTTCTATAATTTGTTCAACATTAAATAAGGAATAATGGAAAAAGAGAATCAGATTACGATTGCCTTAATTGATGACCATGAAGGGCTTAGAATATCCCTGCAAAATTTTTTGGAATACAGTAATTTTAAAGTGGTTCTTGGCGCTGCTAATGGTCAGGAAGCAATCGACAACCTGCAGATTCAGGAAGTACTGCCGGACATTTGTATTCTTGACATTAATATGCCTCTTATGGATGGGTACCAGACAGCCAAGGAATTGGCAGAAAGTTACCCAGAGATCAAGATATTGGTTTTCAGCAGTCTTGACAATAAGAAAAGTATAATCGAAATGCTTAGCCTTGGCGTTCGGGGCTACGTACTGAAAGGTTCTGCTCCTGAAAAACTAAAAAAAGCTGTAATCAAGCTGGATCAGGGAGAGTATTATTTCAGTGAGACAATAAGTAAAACGGCCTTAAGCTATTTAGCTGAAAACCAAAATTTCCACTAATATTTGGAGAACTCTTTGCAAATACAATGTGCGACACTTACATCTATTTTGTGGCGACACTTAATTACTAACTTACAAGTTATGTTAACTCACACACTGATAGACCGCACTAATAGATTTTACATCGAAATGTCAAAAAAAGTACTTTCGAAAAAGGAATATGATATACTTCATAAGCTTTTGATAGAAAAAATGAGCCTCAAGGAAGCAGGAGACAGCTACGGGGTCACTGCAGAGAGTGTCCGCAGACAATACGAAAGGACATTTGAAAAAGTGAAGTGTGTTACTGAGCTGCTTGCAGACATAGACTACTACAAACAGAAATTAGAGCAGTTAAAAAATGAATTTGAATACGAGACAGGGCGAATTAAAAGAAGAAGAACTAAACCTGAAACTGACCTGAATAAATTGCTATATGATACCCATTTTCCTTTCAGCAAGAGAATGTTCAGTATAATCGAAGCTTTAGGGATTACTACCATAGGAGAACTTGCAAATATCCCCCTCAAGGATTTTCAGTGTTTCAGGGGGTTTAAAGGGAAGTGTAAAAATGAACTGATCGCTTTTATTGAGTTTGAACACATTGAACATCTTTTCAAGGGCTTTTCTGTTTGGAAAACAATACCCATTAAATAGTCTTAACATTTAAAAAAAGCTTTCCTAAATTACGGCGTTCTTTTGCTTCTCCTATGTTTGTACAATATAATTTAAGTGAAGAAGGGCGAGAGCAGATTTTGCTTTAAATAGCCTTACGGTATATTCAAGAAAAGAGACTGCCTCCTCTTCTTTTACCTTTTAGAATCTGAACAGAATGTAAGGAATACACTCTTATTTGAGGTAGTATAGCCAGTATATCCACTCAGGAGAAAAGATGAAAAAAGGTTATCACTTACCTAAACCAAATAAGATGAAGATATTATTAAAACAAACAGTCGGAATTGATGTTGCACAAAAGGAATTAGTTGTGTCACTTGGTCGGATGGACGAGCAGATCAGTATTGAAGTTTATGCTTACAAAGTATTTCCCAATACTAAAAAAGGGTTTTCCAGTCTTGTATTGTGGGTTAATAAGCAAACATTAACCACAACGGAAGTACGTTATGTAATGGAAGCAACTGGGGTTTACCATGAATCTTTAGCCTATTATCTATGCAGTGTTCAAAAACAAGTAAGCATCGTTTTACCAAACAAGATTAGTAATTATGTGAGAACACTTGATATAAGAACAATTACTGACAAAAGTGCTTCACAAGCAATTGCCAGATTTGGTTTGGAAAGGCAATTGGAAGTTTGGCAACCTCCTCTAAAAATATTCAATGATTTGAGGCAGCTTTGTCGGGAACGTGAGCAGTTGGTACAGGAACGTACCATGTTAAAAAATCAGTTGCATGCTGAATGTACTTCTGCAAAATCAAGTGAAAAGTCAGTTAAAAGAACAAACAAAAGAATAGCCTTGATTGATAGGCAGGAAAAGGAGATACGAGAAGAAATTGCTAAACTCATCAGAGGAGATGAGGTACTAGTAGAAAAGATGAAAATAATATCTTCTATACTTGGAGTTGGAAATTTGACTGCCGTGACCATTATCGCTGAAACCAACGGTTTCGAACTCATAAAGAATAAAAGGCAACTGGTCAGTTATGCGGGATTAGATGTAAGAGAAAAGACATCTGGGACCTCCGTAAAATCCAAACCACGTATATCCAAGCGGGGTAATCGGAATTTAAGGAAAGTCATGCACTTTCCGGCACTGGCTGCGATTAGAACCAATGAAAGATTCAGAGATATCTTTTTAAGATTGGTTTCAAGGCATGGCATTAAAATGAAAGCTATTGTTGCCATCCAAAGAAAAATATTAGAATTGACTTTTATCCTCTGGAAAAACAATTCTTATTATAACTCGGAATATGCATATCAAATTTTGCCTTCCTGAGCAATAGCTATGTAATGGAGAGTTGAGTTACTTATAGTTAAGTTATCTCTCTACATAAATTATTTGAACGGGTATTAGTTTAATTGCTATTACCTATAGATACTATTGCCTTTTTTATACCTATGAAAGCCAGATATTCAATACATCATTATAAGATTAAAATTGATATAATAGATATCCAAGCAGTGCGCCACCCAAGACAATGAATGAACTGTTGATTTTTTTGAATTTAAAAACGATAATTGCACTAATCAGTGCTATGCTGATTGTCTTCCAATCGGTTATGGTTTCTTTACCCATTGTAAAACAAACAGCAATAATAATGGCAACAGATGCTATATTCACAGCATCCAGAAAAGCTGACAGTCCTTGAGAGTTTCGCATTTTTTTCATCAGCGGGTTAAGTAATGCTACCAGTACAAATGATGGAAGAAAAATAGCAACCGTTGAAATAACGGCTCCGGATAGTCCATTAATTTGATAACCGATAAATGTTACTGATGAAAAAACAGGGCCTGGTGTGAACTGACCAACTGCAATAGCATCCATCAATTGCTGCCGGGTAAGTAAACCGTTTGCTACCAATTCCGTATCTAAAAAGGCGAACAACACGTAACCGCTTCCGTAGAGGATTGCACCAATTTTTAAAAATACCCAAAACAATCTGGTGTTTGTCTCTGAAAGTAATTGACTATTGGCAATTTGTAAAAAAAGAACTGGTACAAAACTTTGCAGTGTATTCGTTTTTTGATTTTGAATATAAAACAAACCCAATGCTAACAATCCTGCACCAAACATTAAATAGATTTCGCTGATTCCTAATAAAGACAAAACCAATACAGCGATGCCGATAAATGCTAATAAAATTGACCTAATCGATTTTTTGGCCAATGGAAAAATTGCGCCAATAATAATGGCAATAATAGCGGGTTTTATACCATATAAAAAAGGTTCTATTTCTGGAATTTGGCCATATTTTTTATACAGCCAGGCAAAAATTCCTGTAATAATTACAGCAGGAAAAATAAAACAAATTCCCGCAATAATTAGTCCTTTCCAACCTCCCTTTTCATGTCCTATGTGAATAGCCATTTCGGTACTATTGGGACCGGGTATTAAATTTGTTGCACCAATTAAATCAAGAAAATGTTGTTCGCTCATCCATTTTCTTTTGGCCACAACTTCCTGCTGCATCATTGCAATATGAGCCGCAGGACCACCAAAACCGATTATTCCAAGTTTCAAAAAAAGTTTTGCAATGTCTTTTAAAGATGGGCTGCTCTCCATTATACTATTTTACTTCAAGTTCATCAATAAGATTCAAGGTATCAGGATTATATACCCTCATCGTAATTTTCTTTCCGTTTACATAAAAAAGGCACAAAGCATTTTCCACACTGAAAGACTGAGTAAATTTGCTCCATGGCAGTACCTCTTGTGCATAATAGGGAGCACCTGCTGCACCATTATTAATTTGATAGATTGAACGTGATACCTTCAGTTTTTTATTCGGATAATTTTCAGGATAAATAGGAACCTCTTGTGTTAATTTCAACCAATTATAATTATGCTCATCTCCGGTAAGTATGGCAATAGTTTTTTTACTTTCATTAATTAATATATCTAAGTATTCGTCCCTTCTTTCAATAATTCCTTTTTCAACTGGTTTCCCTCCAATCCACGGACGCTTTGTGTTATCACCGCTATACCACATATCGTCCTTACTGTGCCCTCCGTTAGGAAATGCAGGGGTATGCTGAGTAATAAAAATATGGTCTATGTCTTTGTCATTTTCAAGCTTTTGAATGGTTGCCCTTAACCAATCAAGTTGGTTGTCCATTATATAACCGTGCAGCCCACCGCTTGTTGCAGTTTCTTTGCTTAAGGAAGGAGCGTACCAATAATTACTATTGAGTACAACCATGGCTGTATTTCCATATGTGTAATAAAAAACATTTTCTGCATAAGGTGGAAAATCTATCCGTTTTTTATCAGGGTCATACTTGTTGTCATCCTCACTTATAAGCCCGCTAATAGGATTTACAAATGCTTCTGCAAAAACAGTCTCTGCTGACTCTGTATCAAAAGGAAATCTATCAATAAAACCCTTGTTTTTTCCGCTTTCATCTTCAAAGACATATCCCAGTGCTTCGTGATTGCCCATACCAACATTAAATGGCATATAATGCCAAAAAGGTTCAATGGATTTTTTCCAGTTTGTGTATTGCAGGTGTTGTTCTTCTTTACTGCTAAGATAGCCATTGATCATATCACCAGTAAACTGAACAAAAGCGGCATTTTCTTTATAAGCAAGGGCAGCTATTTTTTTCATAATATAAGCATTTGCCCCATATGCTTTTCTTTCACCACCACCCGTTGCGTGGCGGCTGTCGCTGGTATATCCGAAAATAAAACTTTGTCTGCTGCCTTTTTTTAGTGCTGTCGTAACATGGTACGACTGGGAAAGTAGACCGTAGGTTACTTTGTACTGGTATTTTTGATTGGATTTTAAACTATTTATTTGCCATTCATGATGCGTTTTAGGAGCATTATCCTTATATATTCTGCCATCAATTTCTACTTGGGCCTGTACAGGCAATGTAGTTTTACACCAAAGCACAACACTGGTATCTGTAAGGTTACTTACAAATGGGCCTTCATAAACTGCCGGCAACACTTCAAAAGGACCTGTTCCGCTTAGAGAAACAACTCCATCAAATAAAATCATCCCATTATTATCAGTTACCCTATAGCCAAGGGTTAAAAATCCATTTTCTTTCCAACCTACAAAATCATATGGATATTTGAATGCGTCTGCCATATTAATTTCAGCTTTTCCTTCTATGAGTGCTTGTGTAAAACGGTATACTGGAAGCGGATGTGGTGCTTTTCCATAAGGTATTAACCCATAGGTAACAGATCCTTTCAAATTTCCGAAGTCCAGAATCACGCCAGAACTTGTACCAGTTGGTTTGCCCAAGAGCCTTTGAGTGCTATATTGAGTCTCTGCATCAGTGGCAAAATATTTTTTCCCGTTCTCTTCGAAATACAGATGATTATCCTTATCATAATGAATATTGGAATAGGAAGCTGGGATTTCCGTCTGTTGTGCAAATGTGGAAACTGACAAAAAAAGCAACGAAAGTATATATGTAGTTTTCATAAAAATATATTTACGAATAAATTTGAATTCTGTTAAAAGTATAATTAGTGACTATTTCTATCACTCGATATTATTTTGTCAATACTCCAGTGTCCCGCTCCTTTTATCAAAAGAAATACACTTCCTAAAAGCATTGCCCAATCAGTCCTGCTCCCGTGAAGTAATTCCCAGAAGCCATCATTTGCCAATACTTCGGCTTTGGTAGTTGTGAAAGCAACAAGCATAATTATGATTAACGGAATACTGGCTAAACGAGTCAGCTGACCCACTAAAAGTAAAATCCCACATAGGATTTCGAAAAAACCAACAAAACTTCCCAAAAAATCAGGTGATGGAAAACCGATTTTTTCAAAGCGGCCAGCACCACGAATGGCTGGAAATAAAAATTTTTGAACTCCTTCGGAAAAGAAAACTGCACCAACAATCAAGCGGATTATAATTGTGGTTTTTGAGTTGTCGGTATTAATGATTTTTTTGAACATATTAAGCGAATTTTTTTATTATAATCGGATTATACAAATTGTAAATTCGGGCCACAAGCAAAGCAATAGGAATACTCAGAACGGCCGGAACAACAATATCTGCTGGATAATGCACTCCAAGATAAACCCTGCTTAGACTGACAAATGCTGCCCAGGGGATAAGAACAAAAGGCAGCCATTTCAGTTTGTCCCTTGCTACCAGCGTCAGGTAGAATGCCAACGAAAACACATTGGCTGCATGGGATGATATGAAACCAAACTTTCCACCTCTGTAATTATTAACTATGTGAAGCTTATCTATTAAATCAGGGTTGTGGCTCGGTCGTAATCTTTCAAATATTGGCTTGAATATTCCTGAAGCTAACTGGTCACTTATAGTGATCAGTAAAACTATCAGCAATATCATAAAAATCGCATCTTTTCGATATTTCCATATCAACAGCAATAACAAAAATCCATAAAAAGGGAGCCATGTGTATTTTTCACTGGCAAACCACATTACATTATCCCAAAACTCACTATGGCTGCCATTTATCCAAAGCAGGATTTCTATATCTAATTGTTTTATAGACTCTATCATTATCTTCTTATTGGTGATTGTCTTTCTGTTGGAGTTTTTACAGTAAAAAATGGAACTCTTTCCATTGCATGGCAACTTATGCAGCTATTGGTAAGCACTTGAAAATTCCTGTTGAACACAGCAGTGTCTCTTTTTGCAAGAGCTTTTTTCATTTCTGGAAGAGTTACATCCAGAAAATGTTTTGCCGATTTCGAACGTTTAGGTCTCCGCTCCAATCCATTTTCGATTGCTTTTTGTATTTTCTCTAATTGATAATCCGCATATTCCCAATTTTCATCCTGTCGCGCCCAAAATAATTCCTGGTAGCGATAGCCAGTTTCGACCATTGTGTTATCAAAACCCCGAAACTGATTTTCAATGATTTCCAGTTTCTCCTGTTCCGTACCTTTTATCCATTTGCCTTGCGCTGTTTCTTTTTTTTGGCTACAGGCAGGAAAGAGCGTTAACGATAGTAGAATTAAAAAATACCTCATAATATCCCTGTTTTCAGTTTGTCTTACAAACTTCATACAATGAATTGTATAATGGTGGTATATTTGAAAATAATACGGTAGCTCTTAAAGACTGCGAAATACCTGCGGTGTAGAACCTGTATGGCGTTTGAAATATTTTATAAAGTGAGAAGTGTCATTAAAGTTTAAAGTATAGGCTACCTCTGAAACATTATTATCAGTATACAGCAATAATCTTTTTGCCTCACCAATCATGTATTCTGCTATAACATCTGCCGCTGGCTGATTGAGCTCTTTTCTACAGATAGCATTTAGATTTTGGGGCGTCGTGTTTAATTGCCCGGCATAGTGAGCAACATTATTTTTTAAATCATCTGTATGATTGAGGAGCTCCCTAAATAACAAGATAGTGTTGTTGGTCTTATGTTTATTGACCGGAAAAGATGCAGGAATACTAATGATCTTTGCCAATAATGCTTTTAATATCCCTTCTGTCACGCTGAAATCTTTTTCATCGATAAGCAACTGAAATAATATTGATATGGAATTATTCTGCTCAAGATGAAGGCAGCTCAATGCACTTACCTGAGACAAGATTCTTTTCAGCTCACTATCCAGCGATTTATCAACAAATCCTTTTTTCAGGAGCAATACATAGCCTTCAGGTACTGAAGTGATATCCCAATGATGTACCTGTTCCTTTCGGACAAAAAATACAGTTGGTGGTATTATAGGGAATTGCGTATAATCAATAGTATGCGTACCGCTTCCCTGCGACAGATATATAATTTCAAAATAACTGTTGTGTTTATGCGGTTCGGTTTTGCGGATCCCTTTTCTGAATGGTGAAACTTTTATCAGTTCCGTCATTTCAATTTTATTCTTTATTTGTATTGATTTTTTCAATCGTTCTTTCTTTTAAAACTGCAAAACACAAAATTCTGAACTGTGTCAAAAGGAGTCTTGTGATCGATAGTAAAACATTCTATTTTTTCAAAGTGTTTCTGAAAACGGCTTACTAGTGTACTTTCGGAATATTGTTGGATATCAATACCACTGCATTTTTTAGGACCTTCTTCTGAAAAAGTACCGATAACCATAATTCCATTTTTGGAAACTGCATTAGAAGCAGTTTGTATATAATTGTCAATCTCTTTATCTGCTGTCAGAAAATGGAACGCAGCCCTGTCGTGCCAAAAGTCGTATTGCTCTTTTGGTTGAAAATCTGAAGCATCTGCAACAATCCATTTTATATTTGCAGATTTATTTCCCAGCCTTTGTTTCGCTCTTTCAATAGCTGAAGCGGATATATCAAGGACGGTAATATTTACGAATCCTAAATCAAGCAGATGGTCAACAAGAAAGCTGTCTCCTGCGCCAATATCTATAATTTTTGCAGCCTTAGGCAGATCAAATTCTTTGATAAGTGCTAATGAAGTTTCGGGTGTGGGTTGATACCAGCTTACCTCTTCCAATGATCTAGTTTGGTATATATTTTCCCAGTGATTTTTTCTATCTTGTAATGGCATCGTTTTTAATTTTTAATTCTTTATAACATACAAATTTAACTTAACTTCTTTTTACCAGGTCTCTCTTTCAAGCATAAACTTGCTCTTATAGTGCCAATGGTAAATAATTGATAAGCTATAAGTTAATACCCCTCCCTTAACATGTGTGCATAACTGTCTGGCAGGTTACTTTGTTCAATTGCTTGGGCAGCCTTTTCAATATCGTATTGAACTCTGATAAACTCGACCTTTATGCCTTCTTTTTTAGAGAAATCAATGCTCTTGTTAATAGTAATTACTGCATAACAGCATTTTGGATTTCCATCTTTAGGCTTACCCACTGATCCTGCGTTAACAGCATGGAAATAACTGCCCTTTTTATTGGGATTTTCCAAAACACGATGATATGGCTTGTGAGAATGTCCGCATATAATTATATCAGCATCAGAGTCAAGAAAAATATCTGTGAATTTTTTTTCGTCTTTATCTTCGAGCAAGTACTCCGTATTGCTATACGGACTGCCGTGTACCATGAGTACCTTGATTGGTTTATCTGCTGTCTGATATTCCAATTTTATATGGGCTGGCAGAGCGGAAAGATAGCTGATTTGTTCTTTGCCGACAATTTGATAGGCATAACTCCCAGAATCTTTCGATCCATGATTGTGTATATCGACAGCTTTAACGTCATGGTTTCCTGCCAGGGTAGGGATATGTCTCTTACGTATTTCATTTATTACAGCATTGGGCCATACATTGTAACCTACCAGATCACCTAAGCAATAAACAGCATCAATTTTCTGCTGGTCTATGCTTGATAAGGTTTGTTCTAGTGCCGGAAAATTGGCGTGAATATCCGAAAGTATTGCAATTTTCATGTTTACTGTTAAGAAAATTATCCCCTGTTAAACTCTTTTTGAATAATACTTTTTTCTGAACCAAAAGGCTACATTGACTAAAGCAATGAGTGCTGGGACTTCTACCAATGGACCAATAACGCCCGCAAATGCCTGACCGCTGTTGATTCCAAATACACCAATCGCTACCGCAATGGCAAGCTCAAAATTGTTGCCTGTAGCAGTAAAGGCTATTGCCGTTGCTTTTGAATAATCAGCGCCGAAATAGTTACCGACAAAAAAACTAATGATGAACATTAAAGTAAAGTAAATCACTAAAGGAATTGCAATACGTACAACATCCATAGGAATTTGAACAATCAGTTCTCCTTTAAGGCTGAACATAACGATGATTGTAAAAAGTAATGACAGGAGTGTAATAGGCGAAATAAAAGGCACATATTTAGTTTCAAACCATTCAGTTCCTTTTAATGCAATAAGAGCATATCGGCTGATGATGCCAAGTGCGAAAGGAATTCCCAAATATATCCCGACACTTTCTGCAATCTGACCAATACTAATATTTACCTCAAATCCGTTATAACCAAAATACGGAGGAAGAATAGTTATAAAGATATAAGCGTATACGCTGTAAAGCAAAACCTGAAAAATACTATTTAGCGCAATAAGCCCGGCCGCATATTCCCTGTTTCCATCTGCAAGGTCATTCCATACTACTACCATGGCTATACAGCGTGCCAAGCCGATAAGGATGACACCGATCATATATTCCGGATAGCCATTTAAAAGAAGTAAGGCCAGGGAAAACATTAAAATTGGCCCAACAACCCAATTTAAAAATAAAGAAGCTCCTAGGATTTTTGTGTTTCTAAAAACCTGTCCCATTTGTTCATATTTCACTTTTGCCAAAGGCGGATACATCATTAGAATAAGCCCAACAGCTAAGGGAATATTAGTTGTTCCGCTGGAAAAGGAATTGATGAAATTACCACTGGACGGAATGAAATAGCCTATTGCTACGCCAAGAGCCATCGCCAGAAAAATCCACAGCGTTAAAAATCTGTCTAAAAAACTTAATTTCTTTCGCCCTGAGACAGGTGCACAGTTATTTGCTGCCATTTTTATTGTTTGATTTTTGAGAATACATAAAACATTTCAGTTCCGATTTGCAGGCTGCGCTCCTGATATATTTGCTTTTGCTGTGGCGTGCCATCAGATACTTTTGGGTCTTCAAAAGTAATAGGGATACGCTTTTCGGCACCTGCAATAAATGGGCATCCGCCATCCGCCTGAGAACAGGTCATTATAGCTGCAAACTCACTTTCAGGATTAAAATCATCATCATAGGTTTTAGAAAACCCAATAACAGGAAATTCATTTGCAGAAAACTTAATTGAATATACTGGGTTATTGCCTTCTGAAATAGCTTTAACTTTAAATCCAGAGTACTGTAAAGTTTCGGCTACCATAGGGAATAAGGCAGTAGCTTCAGTACCTCCCGAATAACATGAAACATTTTTTATATTATAATATGCAGCAGCGGTCTGAGCCCAGACCTGAGACATATGGCTTCTTCTGGAATTATGTGTGCAGATTAGGTTCAATCTGATTTCCTGCCTGCTATTTACCTTACTTTGAATAAAGTCAACCAGAGGCTGAAGAACACTTTTACGTTCTTCAGTAATTTGTTTAAAATCGAATGTTTTAATCGTATTTTCTATTTCAGTATATAACATTATCTTGATTGGTATGATGGTTTATTAATATTAAAAAATTAACAGCAGCCTCCGCCAGGTGTACATGAATTGGTATTGTCAACATTTAGCTGCGATACGTTTACCTTGGAAGTATCGGACGGGATTCCACATTGGTCCTTAGCCAGACACGCTGTCTGTTTGCTTAATAAAATAAAATTTTTACCATTAAATCCCAAGTCATATTTACCTATAGTAATGTCCTGATATTCCACTTCAATATCATGATCTTCAATGCCTAGTTTTTCCTCAGACAATTTGATAATGCTCAATAATTTTCCCGGTTTTAGACGGTGCTGATAATCGTCAGCATTCCATAATTGAAAATTGACAACTTTTTCATTTCGGATTACTCCGCCACAGTCAATAAAGTTTTTAATAATCTGTCCCACTTCTGTAACATGGAAGTGTTCGGGAACAAATGTTCCGTTCTCTAATTGAAATTCAACATTGTCTAATGCTGGCAGGATTTCTTTGATTTCTGATAATTTCATAATAGTTAATTTTTAAATATGATAAAATGGATAATACATAATGTTATATAGCAATATAACGATAATTAAATGTAAAAAAATGTCTTTAACAGCATTGGTGGTTTACTTTAACAGCTTGATTGAAAAAAGCATTAAATTCTTCTTGAAATTGATTCCATACCTTCTCTTCAATGCAGTAGCAAACCGACTTCCCTTCAATTGAACCTTGAATGATTCCGATACTTTTTAATTCTTTTAAATGTTGCGAAATAGTTGCCTGTGCTAATCCTAACTCCTCCACTAAATCATTACAGATACATTTTTCCTGATTTATAATATATTGAAGTATTGCAATTCTGGCAGGATGACCTAAAACTTTAAGAAGTGATGCAAACTTGTTTTGATCATCTGTATACATGTCTGTTTTAGTAATTCCCATAGTGCTTTATTTTATATTGCAATATTACGATATTAATTTAAAAAAAAGGATTAAACAATTATATTTTTAAAAGAATTAATAAAAATGGTTAAAACAATTTGGATTATAACACAGAATCTTTTCTTTGGTCGTTTGTGCGGAAAGAAAAGAAGTTCGCTGAAATAACAAATGGGATAATGCATATCCCTTGCAAAATTCTCGCAGCCTGTTTGATAAAATGGCACATTGTGCATTTTTATTAAATTGGCTGCACCGCTTAAATGCAAAAAGACTGTCCCGACCTTGGGAGGGGGTGTCTTTTTGCCGCCCGATTTTCGGGTCAGGCGACTTTTAGGGGTTGTGACTGAAAGTTTCTAAGATTAAGGAAAAATCCCCTGTATTCGGTCATGCCATGGCGGAACAAACTCCACAACAGCGAACATCCCATTTGTGCCAAGGCAGAATTGATAAACAATTCCTGTTTTTCCAAGGCTTCTGCTAAGGAACAGCTTGGTGTGTCGTCCTGTGCTTCGGACTGTAGTAGCAATTCCCCAAATTCTTCGGTAACAAATGGCAGGCTTGCCACCGTTTCATACTTTTCAGAATTGGGTTGCTTAATTTCTCCAATAGTGGATAATATGACCTGTCCTGTATGCTGGCTGTTGCCAAAGTCTAACCAATATTTAGGTGTATCTCTATGATTTCTGCGGTTGCATAATTCTTTAAGTATTTCAGCAACGCCAAACCTCGCCTGTACATTGTCAACACAAGTAATGTAGATAGTTGCCTCTGCATTTTGGGGCAGTCTTCCCAAACTATCTTTCTCAAATTTCACCGTTTCCGCTTTCCAATAAGTTCCCATAAAACGATTGGCTCGGTTTATCAGGGCAACGGATTTAAATAAGCCAACCTCGCACTCGGCAAAACGCTGTCTGCCCAAATTGGCAGTCGTGATAACATCGTCATCCCAAAGGCGAACGGATAATCCTGCGTGTCCAAGTTCAACTAAGCTGTGGTTCATTTCCATTAAGGCGGTCAGTACTTTTGAACCCGTGCCTCCTGCACCGATTACGTTTACAGTGATAGGGTTAGTCGGATTTATGAGGTAGTTATCCGTAAAATGTATTTTTGTTTTCTCAGTAATCATCACAATAGATTTTTAAGGGTTTTGTTATTTTTTTTCAGTACCTCTTTAGGAAAGGACTTATCGGAATTGATTAGGTCTTTCCAAAGGTTTACACAATTGCCTTTTATTGGGCTGTTTCTTCCCAATAAATGGCTGAAATAGGTATTAAAAAAGTAGTCTTCCCAACCGTTGGTAAATTCCTCAACCGAAGCCGAGTTTTTAATATTGATATTGACCGAACCCATACATACTTTCCCATCTTCATAGATGTTGAAAAATGGTGCGCAATACAAAGGCGTTTTTTCTGTCGGTCGTCGGTCGCTTGCCAATGCAAATACCGTAAGACTATTTTTGTTGGCATACCAAATCATTGGCGGTGCATAAGCCATTCCGTTGGGTATTTCCAAACCGTTCACAAAATACATTTGTCGTCTTTGTGCTTTGGTGTACCACAATACAGAACCTTTATCTGCATTATGATTAATATGCAGTATGTTTGTCGGCAGTATTCCATTGGATTTTAAAAAGGCTTTATCCTTGTCCTTTTCTGTTACTAATGCCCTCGCCAATACTTTTGCTTCCCGTTCTGTGAGTGGGTGGGCATTAATAGGATTACCGTTCTTGTCCATATCGAAATGCTCCACATATACATCGCTGTTCGCTCCTTTGGTTTCATAGAAAACAATTGCGGATTTAGGATGGTACAGCGTACCTAAGCTTTCTGTTATATCGGTTGTATTTTTCATTTTCTTGTGGTTTTGTAGTTATAAAGCAGACTGCACATATCGTCTAAAAGGGTAAATAATCTGTTCTCAAAATCAAGGGTGTTTTTCGTGACCACTTTTTTGTCAAAACGTTTGCAGATGGTAGGTTCCTGCATTGCTGCGTATTCGTTGAATTCATTGTTGATACTCTCGGCAAGGTTCTCGTACAGCCATCCTTTTGTGTGCGATATAAAAGAGATATACTTTTCCATACCAATGGTTTCATTGTCATCTTCATAACTATCAGGGTCTTGTTCAGGCATTGGAGCATTTCGGAAAATGCTTGCCTTTGGATATTCCGTCAATAGTGCAAAGGCATTAGAAGCAGTCAGCCAACACTCATGGTCGAATGCATCACTTCTTTTAAAAGTGTTTAAACGCTGAGCGAATACCTGCAAGCTCATTGGGTTAAAAATCTTTTGCTCGATACAATCTCCAATGAATTCCGCTTTTTCAAACTCAAGTTTATATACTATGTTTTCGTCCGTTTCATCGTCCTGTTCCACCCATTCTTTGTGCATTTCATACATCCAATACAGGTAGCTGTCTTCCTGTCTGAAATAAGGAATATCAGCAATGTGATATAGGTAAGAGCAAACAGAAATAAGCAATTGGGCGTTTCTTTTGCGTTTGGGGTCGTGGAGCATCTGATACAGCGGTTCAATCGGTATATAATACAGGGTTGTCCCTGTATTGTATTTTTCCTCACTGATGAAATAGGTTCTCTTACTGTCCTGCACCAAACGTATTTCCTGCCAATTCATAACACTTTCTTTTAACTTTTCTTCCATATCCCATATAGCCAATGCCAAATTGTATGGGTATTCAAACTGACTGGTCTGTATTGGTTTTATCTTATAATGTTCGGCAAGTTTGGAAAGGGATTGATAAAAATCACTTTCTGTTTTTACTGTTTCCTTACAAGCCTGTACAGTTTGCGTTTCTTTCAGTCTGGGCAGGAACGAAGTCTTTAGAAAACCATTGGCAACATTTCCACAGGTACTGACCTGCGTTTGTCTTTTTGAACCTCGCTCGCATCTTTGGGTTTTTGCATCCATTGGGCGAACTCGTTGAGCTGTTTGTACAACTGTCTTTGTCTTTTTTGTTCGGGTGGCTTGATTGTTCCCGATATGATATGTTTGTGCATAGTCCATTGCTTTAAATTTAGATTTAACCTTTTGTGCCCATTACGCTCTCAAATCGGTATTCTACTGCATCATCCTTGATGGCGGGTGCAGATATTTTGGCGGTTGTCAAAATGGGATACCTGTTAGCATAAAAATTTAGTACTGCTTCCACGCTCCAACGTGGTTCGGGATCGGTCAATACAGTATCGTGTCCTTTATCTTTGAGTATAAACACTCTTTCCAATTGCGTTGTTAATAACATGATGATGAATTTTAAGTTATTACATTTAGTTTTCCTGTGCAGTTTCTGTTGGGTAGTCGGCAGTTACTTGTTCCGATTTTGCAGGTTCGGGTTTTTCTTCCTCGATAGCTCCAAAAAGACTTGGCGCAGAAAACTTGTCGGATAGTTCTCTTTTGCGTTTGCGTATTTCGTCGGCCTTTTCAGGGAACTCTGTTATTTCGGGTACTTTAACCCACGCCTCACGGAATTTGCCCTCTTTTTCTAGTTCATCAGCCTTTGCCATTGCATCTTTGAATTTCTTGTCTTTGGCTTCCTGGTCTTTCTTCTGCTTATCAGCCTTTTCTTTCTCCATTGCGGACTGTTTTTTGGTTTCTTCCAACTGCTTCATAAAGCTTTCCATATCGACCATCAAACCCGAAGCGGTTTGTATGGGTGTGGTTATCTTTTCGAAAAAACCGTTGTCGAGTTCTTCGGCTGTTCCCCGAAGATTAAGGGGCGGAATAATATTTTTTGCGTTATCTCCGCACTGTTCGTTTTGGAGCATAACCGATACGATTAGGTTGTTTTCTGCTCCTTTTGCTATGGTGAGTTGCAAATCACCTGTAATCTGCAACTGTGCTATCTGATTGAAAAAATTTGTATTCATCGTTTTAAAATTTTAATTGTCGTCTAATTGTTTTTTAATGGCTCTGAGTTTCTCGTACATATCTGTCCAATAGGTTTTCTTCCTTTTATCGAACTCGGAGAAACTTCTATCCTCGTGACGGTATTCCTTGTACTGTCCTGCCATTTTAATGGCTTCTTTCAGGTTTGTTACCTCAATAGGGCAACCGTTCAAATCAGTTATCTTCATCACTTTATCAGTTCAGTTTTCAGCGGTATAAACTCCGTTCTCATAATAGCCTTTAAGCTGTTCCCAAGTCCTTAAAAGGCTATTGGTATCTATATAGAAATACTCGGTTCTATTGCAGTAAATGATATATACAGCCTCGTCTTTGTATTTCGTTTCAAGGCTTTGTGATTGAGCCATATTTTTAGCTTCGTCTATTGATTTAGCTTTCATATCAGTAATTTTATAGTAGGCTACCACCGATTAAGGCGGTAGCCTTTGGTTATCTAATTAAGGATTAGGATTTCTGCACCATCCAAGGCAAATCCTGTACACAAGTCAAATGCTTTTTGTGATTTGAGTTGGGCAGTACCACCCAAAACAATACTTTGTAACTTGGCTTCGCTATCCTTGTAATTGCGTACATTCTGATAGTAGCCTGTAACAGCGTTATATGCGCCGAATAATGTGCCTTTAGTCGTGTCCATTTGCTGAGTATCGCTTACCATAGCGTAGGCAAACGCATCCTCAACGTTATTTTTGAATACGGTGGATATTTCATCTTCCGCACCTTTTTTAAGCAAATCATACGTTTCCTTATTAGGACAAAGTGCCAATTGGATTAGCTTTCTTACCTCTTTGTCAGTTACTTTTACTTTTGCCCACTCATTGAAAATGCTCTCAAACTGACTGCTCAAAGTGTTAGCCAAGCCCATAATCTTGTGAGCGTTCTCAATACGTTGTTTTGCTCCCGATGTGTGTTTGATACGCACTACATTAGTCATACTGCGCAATGAAGCGTTAAGAGTGTTTTGGCATACGATACGAATAGGCGTAAAAGCGGCTGTGATGCTTCCACTGCCATCGTGCGAAGTGGTCAGGAAAATATACTTTTCGGTTACATCATCACCATTTCCAACTCGGATATAATCGGGCAATTTGGCTGTGATAAATATGCGTTCCCCGTTGCCTAACGCTCCTGCAGTTTCATAGAGTATTCCCTCTCCACCGCCTACAATGGCATCAAAGAAGTTAAATGCTTCACGGTTCTGCACGATATGATAGTCTTTACCTACCACGCCCAATACTGCATTGTTATCCGTGCGTATATTGGCAAAATAGTTAGGGACTTCCAATTCGTTACTGCCTATCTCGATACTGTCAGCCGTTTGAATAATACCCGAACCTTTGGTAAATAGCGGACTTTTAACTACTTCGTAATCTAACCCTGCAAATTTGATAGCTTCCTCGCTTGTTAGGTATTGCTCTACAATTTGCCCTAGTCCGTGCCACGCTTTTTCCTTTACGCTAAAGAATGAATAACGTCCTGTTTCGCTGTTAAAATTGATATTATGTGCCATGATTTTAAAATTTTAAATTGTTTAAATTATTTAGTTTTCGTTGTTAAAATGGCAGGTCGTCCTTTGTATCGTCATTATTGTTTCCAGTAGGAGCCTGTACCCCTTCGGCTTTTTTACCGCCCCCGTGCAGTTTGATTTGCGAGGTGTTGAAGTTCAGTCCTGCGTGCGGTTGTCCGTCACTGCCTGTCCACGCCCTTGCGCTCACTTTTCCTGTCAGTTCTACGACCGTACCTTTAGTGAGTATCTGTGCTACTTTTGGACTAAGCCAATAGGCACAGTCGAAATACGTTGTCTGCTCTATGCGCTCGCCTGCCTTGTTTTTGTAGCTGTCGTTGATGGCTATCGAAAAGTTTACTACTGTTTTGCTGTTTGACACGTTGCGCACCTGCGCATCCGCTGTCACTCTTCCTGTAATGTTCATAATTCCTACGATTTTTAGTGATTAATTTTTTTTGAAATTTTATTCGGCAATGAGAGGAGGTGCTGTTTTGTTTCATCAAATCCATTTTTAATATTTTATTTCTCATTGCTGACATTTTTTTTATTCGTCTAAAGAGCCGGAGTATGCTATGTTTCGTTTCGGGAGCATAAAAAGGTTAGTGTTTAGCAATAGCAAGGTTTTGACAAAAAATACAACCCGGACGGGTGGAGATTTTTTGTCAAACCTGAAGGGCCTGGCCTTGCTATTGCGTTAAGGACACGGAGTTACCTTTGCTGCTGAAATGAGACAAAAGCATACTGGTTATTGAAATTAAAAATGAAGGGGAAGCATTGGAGAATGCAATCAGGCAAAGGAGATTAATGTGCTCAGAACAATTGCTCCTATTACGGACCTGAAAAGGAATGTCATTTTTTTTGCGAGAATCGAAGATATTAGCTTGAATAATACAAAAAAAGCCCATGAAAATCAATGATTTTCATGGGCTTTTAGGGTAACATGGAGAGTTAGTCATATCTGATTTCTAATATATTATAATTAATTTTTATCTTTAACAATGCGTTATATCTACCTCATACTCTGTTATTTCACAATACGAAGCATTACAACGACGCTAATAAAGATAGTCGCTGATACTGGTGTTGATGTGCAGATTCTGCAATCACACACAGCAACCGAGCTTTACGTAAAGATGAAGGATATTTATGCTCCGAGCATATGGTATATAAGTACTGTAACGGAAATGAGAGAACATTATAAAGCACTATCGGATTTTGATAAAATACTGAAGAGATTTAGCTTAAATAAAAATTAAAATTTTACTCTTTTCTATATTTTTCGTCTGGTCTGCGATCCACTAAATGTTTCATTGTCACCAGTAGAATCGTTGTTATTGTTTTCCATAAAGTCCTTTATATGAGACAAAACCGCTTCTGCAAATTTTAAAGAAGTGTTCCGCATTTACTATCAGAATAACATTGCTGTGCTTAAAATTATTGAATGCTTATTTTTTGACTCTGGTATACGGGAGATGAGGCTTGAAAATTACGAGAAAGGAAATCGCATAGATAATATAATAATGTAAAAAAACCAGCCTATAAAGGCTGGTCGGATTAAATATGGTATTTAGAAAAATATAGAACTATCAAATCTAATATTGTATTCTTTATGAATCGTTTTCTTTCCTGTTTGGTTTTAACTG
This sequence comes from Flavobacterium microcysteis, assembly GCF_006385255.1. Classification (GTDB taxonomy): domain Bacteria; phylum Bacteroidota; class Bacteroidia; order Flavobacteriales; family Flavobacteriaceae; genus Flavobacterium; species Flavobacterium microcysteis. The sequence goes on along the minus strand of NZ_VFJE01000056.1, from coordinate 860,604 downwards.
AGCTATATTACTTTAAGTTGGAAATTTAGTAATTTAAAATAAAACCTGCGCCAAAGCCCATATCGCTATCATAGTGAGAAGATAGAGAACCCCATCTGGTAATTATATAGCGTAACCCTGCCATATATTCCTTGTCTGTATTCCACATTAAATTCATTCTAAGTCTCTTAGAAACCGGGATGTCCTTACGTTCAAACTGTAATCTGACTTTACCATCTGTGAAAACTTCAGCCTGTGCTACAATTAGCATAGGAAGCGTATAATTAACTCCAAGACTTACTACTGCACGCTTATCTTTAGTATTGGTTTGTCCAAAGAGATTTCTTTCCTGTTCATCTTCTCCCATTCTTCGATACCTCCAGTCAAATCCTATAAATGGCATTAACCATTGCATTTTTCCAATATAGCGCCCAATATGTGTTTCAGTTTCATAACCATGCATGTCATTGTATCCTAATCTCCATTCGGTTCCTATACTCCAGCGCGTACTTTGATACATTGCTTCACCATCATTTCCATTGGTTGCAAAATCATTCTCTGCCATAAAATGAAATTTCCTGTCGTCTGCAAAGAGTTTTCGTTGTGCTAATTTTGGGTTTGGAATTTCAGGGTTGGTGGGTTGATTCTCGTAGGTAAAAACCCTTCCCATACCGCTCATCATATGGTATAGAATATGGCAATGAAAAAACCAGTCCCCGTCAACATTAGCATTAAATTCCAGCGTATCTGTTTCCATCGGCATTATATCAATCACATTTTTTAATGGTGCATATTCTCCCTGGCCATTAAGGACTCTGAAGTCATGACCATGTAAGTGCATTGGATGGCGCATCATAGAATTATTATGTAAAACGATGCGTACATTTTCCCCTTTTTTAATTAATATTTTATCGGATTCAGAAACCACCTTATTGTCCAAACTCCAGACATATCTATTCATGTTACCGGTAAGTTCAAATTTTAGTTCTTTAACAGGGGCATTTTCAGGAAGTGTTGTTTTTGTTGGTGATTTAAGCATTGCATAATTTAGCGTTGTAATATCTGAAAGTGCATTGGCATTGTATTGCTCAGCATCCATTTTCATACCCTCCATTTTTGCAATGGTTTTAGGCTTGGTTTCGCCTGTGATTTCGGGATACATTACCACATTCATATCCATTTTATTAAGACTCATGCTCATGCCCATATCATCCAGATCGCCATTCATTTTCATCATACCGTTCATCATTTTCATTCCTTCGAAATATTTAAGTTTTGGAAGGGGTGCCGCTAATTGCTTAATTCCACTACCAATATACAAAGAGGTGGATTTTGTTCGGTCTTCTGGTGTTGCCAAAAACTCATAGGCTGTTTTATCAGCTGGAACAGTTACAATTATATCATAGGTTTCAGAAACTGCAATAATTAATCGATCGACTTCGACGGGTTCTACATCATTACCATCATTAGCTACAACGGTAAATTTTCCTCCAGCATAAGTTAACCAAAAGTAGGTTGATGCGCCTCCATTGGAAACGCGTAATCGGACCTTATCACCTGCTTTAAATTGAGAAAGCTGATTTTCATTTATTCCATTGATTAAAAATTTGTCGTAATAAACATCACTGACATCCATGGCATTCATTCGTTTCCATTCATTTTTTATTTTATCCTTTAAATACCCTTGTTTTATAGCTTCTGCATAACTTTGTGTAGTTCCTTTTTGAATAGCAAACCAGTCCGATGCATTGTGCAGCAATCGGTGTACATTTTCAGGCTTCATATCTGTCCATTCACTCAGTACTATGGGAACAGATGGCAGATCATCAATTCCTTTGCGAAAAGTGGGATCATCTGTTCTTTTATTCATAATAAAAGAGCCGTACATTCCTATTTGTTCTTGTAGTTCAGTGTGGCTATGGTACCAGTGTGTGCCATGCTGAATAATGGGAAAAGTATATAGATGCGTGGTATGTGGTTTAATTGGCATTTGGGTTAGATTTGGCACGCCATCATATTGATTGGGTAAGAATAAGCCATGCCAGTGCAGGGAAGTATCTTCATCGAGCTCATTGTGAACATAGATTTCCGCAGTATCTCCTTCTGTAAAGGTCAAAGTAGGCATGGGTATTTGTCCGTTAACGGCAATGGCCCTTTTTGCTTTTCCCGTGAAATTTACAATTGTATCTCTTATATAGAGATCATATCGGACTACACGTGGCTTCAAGTTATTTTCTGCAGGTTTTTTTTGAGCAATCGTACTATTATTGTTGTCCTGTATTGCTGTATTTCCTTGGTCAGTTTGTTTCTTGGGGATGTCTTTATGCTGCAACATTTTTGTTTGCTTCTCTGTTTTTTCTGCGACTAATTTCATACCGCATTTTGGGCAGTTTCCCGGTTTAGATTCATGAATATCGGGATGCATCGGGCAGGTATAGGTAGTAGCATTTGACTCTTCTTTGACAGGCTTTTTATCCATGTCCATTGTTTTCATATCCTGGGCCTGAATCAGGACAGGAAGCATGATAAATACTAGTATTGTAAGTATATTTTTCATATAGCTTTTTAAAGAATATTGTTCTATTATTTTTTGTTCATCTCATTCAACTTGGCTTTCATCTGTGCAATTTCAGTTTGTTGTGCTTTTATAATGTCTTGAGCAAGTTTACTTATTTCTGGATCGTGAAGAGAAGCCTCTTGAGCCATGAGTATTGCTGCTGCATGGTGTGGTATCATTGATTTTAAGAATTGTTTATCTTCAACAGCTGCCTGCTGTCTTATGCAGGAAAAAAAAATGATTGCGGCAAGACTACCTGTGATAAGTAATACTATGTTCCACTTTTTATTCATATACATACTACCCATTACAATAATCTCAATTATGAGCATCGGCATAGTCATTAGTCCTGCCATGTAAAATTGATTTACATTGGGAATGACATTAGCAAAAATATCTACCATCGAGTACATTAGGATGTACATAGCAATAAATGACAATACGATCATAAATGCTAATTTTTTGTACATTTCGGAGTTTTCCTCTTTTGAATGCTGTTGTGTTGTGTGTTCCATTTTCATGATTTTTTTTCTTTAAAAGTTATTTAGATTAATCAATTTTCCTCCAAAACAAATCTAATGGCACTATAATATAATACAGCATTAGCTTAAATGGCAGGTATTTTTTCTGCGCTTGTATTTTTCAAAGTGATATTGTAATAGCTTAATATTTATTTGCTTTTAAGTAATAATTGTAACTCTTCAAGTTGGTTTTTTAATTTTTCCGTGCCTTTCATTTTTTTCTGTTCTGCAATTGCAAGGGCTTTTTTTGCAGCCTCAATGGCATCGGGATAATCCTTCAGCTCTACAGAGATTTTCTGTCTTAAAGTCGGATAATAAAAATTTTCAGGATCCAATTTTTCCGCCTGAACTAACCAGGATATTACTTGGTTATTTGCTCTGCCTGTGGATGAATAATAATTTGCTGCCTGAAACAATAAAGTAGCATTCTGGCTTTTCTCTTTAATAATATATTTGTCAATTAGGGCTAAAATTTCTTTGTCAGCTTTGTTTTTCATTGGTATTTTAACCATAGTATTTTCCCATTCTATTTTAAGGAATCCTTCTCCTTTACTATTAATATCATTTAACTCAATGGTAAAAGTTTCGTAGAAGCTACTCATTTTTTCTGCGGGAACGGTAAAACGCATTACGTCTTTTTTCTCATCATAGCCAGTTTCGCCATGTAAAGTGACATCACTATTTACAATGATAGTCCATTCATTCTCTGATGGAATTGAAAATATAGAGTAGGTTCCTGCTTTTAAAATAGTATTTCCAAAAGCGATATCTTCATTAGTACTTATGGTCGTACAATCGCTGGCACCTGTTCGCCAGAGTTTGCCATAGGGCACTAATTCGCCAAATATTTTTCGTCCTCTTACTAATGGTCTACTATAGGCCATTTTTATTGTTGTGCTTCCAATTTCTTGTTGAAATGAGGCTGAAGGACTTGCAGGAGTAAGCTTAATTTGAACTTTTTCCTGTGCAGAAATTGATAACGATTGTATAATAATGAAGCTTAGTAGAATTATTTTTTTCATAGTTTTAAATTTTAAATTGATATTGATATTTTTTCCATTATTGAATGGTCGGTTCCAAATTTGCAGATAGCATCACAATTAGCTCTTAATTCAGAAAACAGGATATATTTTATATTCATTTTTGAGTTTTTTATAACAGGTCTGTTTAGCTGAAGCACTACATCCCTTTCCCTGTGATTTGGAATAATAATATAAAAAACTTCCCGGCCGCTTGAGATACTAAAGTATAAGTCAGACAAGCGCAGTATACCGGAGTAGATACTAGTGCTCTTTTCTACTTCAAAGGCTCCTATAATTTTGTTTGTGCTTTTTTCGAACCAGAGCACATCAATAAGCTTGATGGTATTTTGAGTGTCCTTGTCGGTAGGCAACTCAGGGAATTTTTCCAGTGAAATAAAGGAGAAATTTTGTCCATTAAACGATTTGTTTTTATCATTGCTTGCCGGGGTAACATCGAAACCGAGAGAAACACCTATTTTTAACAGGTGGTATTGCATCTCACTATGCAGATTTTCCTCCAGTTTTTCTTCGAGTATTTCTTTTTGACGCTTGTGTACGTTTTTTTCGAATCTTGAACGTTCTGCCTCGCTTAAATATTCATCGTTACCGATCAGCATTTTCTGAGTTCCAATTTCAAAAAACAACCCTGCAATGGCACCCAAATCATTTGAGAGCTGAGATTTATGCAAAGTGTTAGTTTCTATCAAAGTTTCTCTTATTTTAAGATATTCTGTCCAGCTTCCCAGTTTTTTTTTGTCTTTAAAAAGAAAATTAAATCCATTGAGAATAGCGGTGTTGAATGGCGGGAACCAGGTTGGGTGTATGAAATATAAAATACTGGCAACCGCAGGTCCTAATCCTTTAATTTTTAATTCATCGAGTTTTATGATTTCTTTTACAACCTGTTCTTCAGACTTGGCATTGATACAATTTTCAAGGAACTGGCCGAAAGCCAGTTTATTGTTTTGATTTTCATAGATATCAGGAATACGTAATTTGGGTTTCCAATAAAACGGGTGGGAAACCCCTGCAAAGACTTGTTTCTGTTCGGCAATGCAATTCAGAACAAATTCTAAGCTGCTTTCTTTAAAATCATTAGGAAAGGTTTTGTTTTTAATATCCTCAATAACTTGTAAAACGCCGCGTCTTATAGTCCGAAATGCCTTTAACCGTTGGTTGTTATCTATAAACCAGGTATTGTAGACACTTTCGTTATCGTTTTTATACTGCAGAATAATTTGTACTAGATTGGTCATTTGTTTGTATAGTAAATTACTTATTCCTTAGAGCTTTAAACTTCTCAATCGCAATGCATTGACAATAACAGATACCGAACTAAAACTCATTGCCAAGGCAGCAATCATTGGAGAAAGTAATATTCCGAAAAACGGATATAGGACTCCCGCAGCAACTGGTACACCTAAGACATTATATATAAAAGCAAAGAATAGGTTTTGCTTGATGTTGCTCATTACAGCGTGGCTCAAATTTTTTGCTTTTACAATTCCTTGTAAATCTCCTTTTACCAAAGTAATCTTGGCACTTTCTATCGCAACATCTGTTCCTGTTCCCATCGCAATCCCAATGTCCGATTGTGCCAAAGCTGGCGCATCGTTTATACCATCTCCGGCCATAGCAACTACTTTTCCTTCAGCTTGTAGTTTCTCTATTACTTTTAATTTATCTTCTGGTAAGCAACCTGCCTGAAAAGAGGTTAAATGCAACTCGTCGGCAACGGCTTTGGCAGTATTTACATTATCTCCCGTAAGCATGATTACTTCAACTCCTTGACGCATTAATTCTTTTATAGCAGCAGCACTGGTTTCTTTTATAGCATCGGTTATCGTTACAAATCCCACTACGTTTTTATCTACTGCGATATAAGAAACTGTTTTTCCTAATTTTTGTTCAGCAATAATTTTCTCTTCAATTGCGGCAGAAATAGCTGCGCTTACTTGCTCCATTAATTTTTTATTCCCTAATGCAACCTTTTTATCAATAGCAGTTCCAATAACTCCTTTGCCTGCAATGTTTTCAAAATCATCGACTTTTGTTAAAGAAACATTTTTAGCTTTTGCAAATTTCACTACGGCTTCTGCCAAAGGATGCTCACTGTACTGATTTAAAGACGCTATGTATTGCAGCAGTTCATCTTCTGAATATTGCAGTGCTACAATTTTTTCTACCGAAGGTTTCCCTTCAGTAATTGTTCCTGTTTTATCAGTAATCAGAACATTTACTTTGTCCATTTTTTCCAAAGCTTCGGCATTTTTTATCAGAATTCCCAATTGGGCGCCTTTTCCAACTCCTACCATTACAGACATGGGCGTTGCTAAACCTAATGCACAAGGACAGGCAATTATTAATACTGCAATAGCATTAATAAATCCGTAAACCATAGCTGGTTCCGGACCAAATTTTGCCCAAATGAAAAAGGTAAGAATCGACAAAATAACAACAGTAGGCACAAAATATTTAGCGATACTATCAGCTAGTTTCTGAATTGGTGCTCTGGAACGACTTGCATTATTAACCATTTGTATAATTTGCGAAAGCAAGGTTTCCGAACCAACTTTTTCGGCAATCATAATAAAGGATTTGTTTCCGTTTATAGTCCCTGAAGACACCATATCGCCATTTTTTTTATCTACAGGAATCGGCTCGCCGGTAATCATCGATTCATCTACTGTGCTTTCACCATCAGTTATCTTCCCATCTACAGGAATTTTATCTCCGGGTTTTACACGTAGTAAATCACCTTTTTTGATATCATGGATTGAGATTATTTTATCACTGCCATCAATTACCAAAGTAGCTTGGGTAGGTGCCAATTTTAATAATTCTTTTATAGCACCACTGGTTTGGCTATGTGCTCTTGCCTCAAGTAATTGTCCTAACAAAACCAAAGTTAGAATTACCGTTGTGGCCTCAAAGTATAGCAGTACTGTTCCGTGTTCGGTCTTAAATTCATCTGGGAAAACATCTGGGAAAAACATTCCTGCCAAACTAAATAAAAATGCCACTCCTGTACCAATTCCGATAAGGGTAAACATATTTAAGTTCCATGTAATTATTGATTTCCATGCTCGCACAAAAAATATCCAACAGGCATAAAAGACAACAGGAAGAGATAAAATAAGTTGTATCCAGTTCCATTTAGAGGCATCCATTAATTGTAGCAGAGGATTGTTGTGTGCCATTTCTATCATAGCTATAGCGAAAATAGGAACAGTAAATACTACCGCTATTTTCATTTTCTTAACCAAATCCTTATAAATTCTTTGGTCTTCGCTTTCACTTGGCTCCAGTGGCACCAGATCCATTCCGCAAATCGGACATGAACCTGGCGAATCGGTTATTACTTCCGGATGCATTGGACATGTATACTGCTGAACCTGGGCAGTAGCTGGTTCTTGTACCAAATGCATTCCGCATACAGGGCAATCTCCTGCTTTATCATACATTTTATCAACTTCACAATGCATCGGGCAATAATATTTCCCACCCGCATCATTATGAGGCACGGCTGTCGTTTTATCATCATGTTTGTGGCCATGATCCTTAGCAGTGCTACAGCATGATTTCTCCGATTTTTTTTCATGCGAATGAGTCGTGTGAGTCATTTCAATGGAGTACTTTCCAACAGCAGTCAATGCTTCTTGGAGCTCTTCGGTCGCAATATGTTCTTCCATTGTAATAGTTGCTAATGGAGGATCTAAAGTGACCTTTGCCTTTATTCCCCCCAAAGCATTTAACGTTTTTTCTACTTTTGTACGACATCCATCGCAAGTCATTCCCAATATTGTATAGGTGTGTGTCATAAGGTTATTTTTTATAGTTTCGATGCGTTATTTCTTTAATATATAGAAAGTTAGTGATTTTTTTGAAGCCAATCTGCATTTTAAGCTTGTTTCAATAGGCTTGTTTGTTCATCAGCTTTTTTAACCAATTGTTTAACACTAAAAAATAATTAGAAAAACCCTTCAATCTTAGATTCTAATTATTTTATTATTTCTTTCACCTCACCGCACTTGAGCATTTTTTCTCCAAAGTAAGGATTGCGTACTTCTTTGGTAGCGCTAATCCATACAGCCCCTTTATTGTCAAAAGCCATTGGACAATATTCCACGTATAGCTCAGCCTCAGCCATTCCTGCTTTTTTTAGCAAGAGAACCATTTCATTACTCAGTTTAGAATAAGCAGCTCGCTGCTTATCGATATCGGGAGCTGAAACGATTTCTGCGGCACTTGCTGCAAGATTTCTGTCGCTGCTGATTTCCCGTGCTCCCGCTTCAATCGCATTGGCCGCCAGTTTTGCTTCCGCGATATTATCATTGGCAAGGGCTACTGTTAAATGGGCATATTGGCTGTATATTGCGTTCAAAATATCATCATTTATCCTGATTGCGGGATTCTTTAAAATTGGGACAGAAGTTTTATTATTCTGCTGGACCTCTTTCTTTTTGTTTTCACCGTTACCGCACGCAATAAGCAGGAAGAGTGAGGCTATTGGAATTCCGATTTTGATTAATTTTTTCATTGTCTGTGTGATTGATTATTACATTTTCATTCCTGACATTGGGTTTTTGCCTTTCTTTAATATAAATTCACTGTACAAGAGATAGGCGCCAGATGCAACGACGATGTCTCCTTTTTTTAAACCGCTGGTAATTTCGACTTCATCGAAGGTTTCAGAACCAATAGCAACCATTCTAGGCTGATATTTTCCTTTTTCAATTTCAATCCACACATGTGTACCGCTACCGTCTCTGATTACGGCATCCACAGGTAGGGTCAATTTCATTTTCTGTCCTGATGAAGGCAGTAAAACAATTGCCTGCTGACCTGCCTGCCATTGATTGTTTGGATTCGCAATAGTACCGCGCAGCTGTATTATCTGCTTACTTGTCTGCAGGGCAGGATTTATAAAATCTACCCTCATTGTTTGGGGCTGATCTTCATAGCCTGAGACTATGACTTTTACTTTTTGACCTGTTTTAATTTTACCGGCATCTGCCGGATAGACATCAGCTTCGACCCATAAACGATTGTAATCTTCTAGTTTAATAATAGAACCTCCTTCTGCAACATATTGGCCTTCTGTTATGGAAAGTTCTGCAACTATTCCTGAATTTGGCGCGTAATAAACAACATAAGGCGATGCTTTTTGTTTTTTGAATAATTCACTAAGCTGGGCTTCTGACTGCCCATACAATAGCAGTTTTTGTTTTGCAGCATTCTTTATTTGGGCAAAACGTTTATCCTCAGCAAAGCTTGCAGCCTGTGCTGTGGCAAGGAGGTACTCCTGCTGAAGGGCTGAAAGCTGCTCTGAATATATTCTGTATAAAGGCTGACCTTTTCGAATCGGAACCCCCGTTTCTTTTACATACAACTCTTCAATCCTTCCTGCCACGCGACTTGAGATGTAAATAGTTTGCTCAGGATCAGTAACCAAACGACCGTTGAGAGGGGAAGAATTTGAAAATTCATTTTCCCCAGCAGTTATTGTAGTCAGATTGGCTAGTGCTTGCTGGCTGGGTCCCAAGGTTAGAAAGTCCTGTGCGTTGTTTTTTTCGAAGGGCACTAAATCCATTCCGCAGATTGGGCATGAGCCGGGGCCATCTTTTACAATTTGCGGATGCATGGGACAGGTATAGGTTTGAGCTTTTTCCTGACTGACTTTTTTTTCTTCTTTTTGGGCGCATGCTGCAAATAGAAGTGGAAAAACCATTGCAATGAGCAAAATAGTACGAATTAATATTTTATTGTTCATGGCTTAATTTTTTAATTTATTTTTTGAAGCTGTCTTGATAAAACTCTCACTGTCTATCATATAGGCCGCATTACTGGCAATATTCCAATCACTGATGTCTTGGTCAATTAGCACCATTCCATCAGTATTATTTTTCGTTTTAACTTCTCTGGGAACAAACACATCCTGCTCTTTTTTGAAAACGATGGATTTATTTCCTAAATTAAGAACTGCACTTTGCGGAAGCCACCAGCCTTTACTGACAATCGGAATGGCTGCAGTTACTAATTTCCCGGTCTGAAATTTATTATCCTGCAAATAAATCCGTGCTATGGTAAAGTTGCTTCCCTCTTTAAAGACGGGTTGAATGAGTCCGATAGTGCCCGTATATACGGTTTGCTTATCTGAGGGTTCATAAAATACCAATTTTTGCCCTTTTTTAATCTGGGATGATGCCGATGGATCAAAAGCAAATTCGGCGATAAGGTTTTTGTTGGTATAGATTGTAAAAAGCGATTGTCCTGCACCAATATATTGTCCTTCTCTTATCATGATAGCAGAGGACGCAGGGGCAGATGCGCTGCTATTTGATGCTGCACTACTACTTGAGCCCATTGCGCCCATACCGTCATCTGACGGTGCGCTTTGAGGCGAAGCCGCAGGAGCTGCTGTAGAAGCATTTCCTTCCGCAGTGTTATCTAAGATATACCCGGTGGCATTACTGTAAACAGGAATGCGATAGGAGATTTTACCTGTTTTTAATACCTGTTGAATTTGCCCCTGCTGCATACCCAGCAGAGACAGTCTGTCTTTTGCTTTTTGAAGTATCGGATTATTTGCATCAGATTGATAAATAAACAACAATTCTCTTTGCGCGGCAGCCAGATCAGGGGAATAGATTTCCATGATCAACTGTCCTTTTTTTACAGGCTGGTAATTGTACTTAATCAGCAGACGCTCAATTCTTCCGCTTACCCTGCTGGAAATGCTGGTCTGGTCACGGGTATCGTAGGTAATAATACCCTGTACCTGCATGGAGAATATTTTAGTGCCCTCGTCAGGTTTTATGACAGATATATTTGAAACGACTTGTTCGTTAACTGGTTTTAGCAGGTGGTTTAGGCTACTGTCTATGGCAGTTTCCGTACCTGGGGTATGTCTTGGAACCAATTCCATCCCGCAAATTGGGCAGCTGCCAGGCTTATCCTGGATAACTTCGGGATGCATCGGACAAGTATATTCCTGATTTGTACTATGCTGATGTGCTGGCTTACTGTTATGCTCGGTTTTCTTGTTACAGGCTGTCAATAATAATATCGAAACGAATAACAATCCGACTAACTTAGCGATAGAGTTCTTTTTCATAATCGACAATCATTTGATATAGTTTTAATTTTTCATCTAATAAGTTATTCTGCAGCATATTTAAAGCTTCCCAGGAGTCAATTACTACAGGAATCTGCAGTTTATTTTCCTGATAGTTCAGAAAGTTTACATCCAAGGACTTTTGCATGGAAGGGATTATTTTTGCTTCAAGTCCCTGAATCCTTTTTTGCATGGTCAGTATTTCATATTGCATACCATATAACATACCCTGGGTTTCCTGCAGCATGGCGGATTTCTCTTTCTCCATTGCCTGTACATTATATTGCATTGCTTTTACATCTGATTTATACATTTTTGATGACCAAGGAGCAATAGGAATAGACATCATTGCCATTACCGAATAGGCTTTGGGCATCATTTTATCAAAAGAATTCATATGGTCAAACTGGATTTTAAAAGAGGGATTTTTCTCTGCTTTCATCGCCTGAATACTGAGTTGCATCGATTCAATTCCCGCATCCATCTTTTTAATATCTCCTCGCACAGCAGCAAGACTTGTGGTGTCGTGCAAAGCTGGGTTGAAGACAGGAATAATACTTGTGTCAATTGAAAAATCAGCATTGCCAGGCTGGTTCATCAAGCTGTTGAGCCATGCTCTTGCTTTTGCGATTTCACCTTCCTGCATGCGGATCATATTTTTGTTTTCTTCAATCCTTGCGTCGATCTTGTATACATTACCCAACTGCGACTGGTTGTAAGGATAGCGAACTTCCTCAATCTTTTTCATGGTCAGCATTATCTTTTCGTTCTGATCCAAAACTTTCATTCGCTCTTCGGCTACCATCCAGCTGTAGTATAGCTGCTTTGCCTGCGCTTTATAATCGTTAAGGGTAACTGTCCGCGTAGCGTTTTCAATGTTGCCTTGGGACTGGATAAATTTTTTCTTCTTGTTTAGCTTTCCTACATTAGGGATATCTTGTTCCACTCTGAACATTAAAGATCCTTTGTCACGGTCATCCATAACTTCCTGAAAAGGATAAGGAGTCATAAAAGTTCCAACACCCACCATTGGTGCCATCCATGCTGTTGCGGCATCAGCACTATATTTGTACCCTTCTGCCTTTAGGCTATAGCTTTGGAGGAGCACGTTTTTTTTATCAATCCTTTGAAGGATTGTATCAAGAGACAAGACCTGTTTGGTCTGGCTCAATAGCTGTAATGGCAGTAAAAGCAATAGTACTGCCAGTATTTTAATGTTTGACATCATGTACTTCAAGTTTTCCATATTTTCGTAATTCATATTCTTTAGACATTAGGAAAATAAGTGGGGTTACTAATAAGATATGTACGGCAGAGGTAAATACGCCGCCAATCATAGGCAATACAATTGGTTTCATTACATCCATTCCAACACCATTGGACCAAAGGACAGGCACTAATCCAAATAATGAGACACAGACGGTCATTAGTTTTGGGCGTAATCTCTTTGCGGCACCGTGTACCACATACTCCCTGAGATCCTCTTTGGTAATGGTTTCTCTTGAGTTTCCTTTGGCCTTGATAAGCTGCTCCATGGCATCATTGAGATAGATAACCATCACAATTCCGGTTTCCACGGCAATACCAAACAAGGCTATAAAACCTACAGCTACTGCCACTGATAGATTGACATCCCAGAAAAAAATTATATAGGCACCTCCAATCAAAGCAAAAGGCACTGTTATAAGACTTAAGAAGGCTTCTCTAAGGGAATTAAAGGCAAAATAGAGGGAGAAGAAAATAATAAGCAATACTATCGGTGCAATGATCTTAAGGGTCTTTTCTCCGCTGATCAGGTTCTCATATTGTCCGCTCCATTCTATAAAGTACCCTTCAGGAAGTATGTTTTTGGCACTTTCCAATTTTTTCATGGCTTCCTGTACGGTTCCTCCCATATCACGATCACGTATGTTGAACATGACTGCCCCGCGAAGGAGCGCATTTTCTGAACTAATCATTGGAGGGCCATCTACGAATTTAATATCGGCAACAGAAGACAGGGGCACTTCTCCAAAGGTTGGAGACTGCAAGGGAATGCGTTTAATGCGTTCCACGCTGTTTCTATAGTCCTGTGCCATACGAACGCTTATTGAAAATCGTCTTCGTCCTTCAACCGTATTTCCAATGGATGCACCACCTAAAGCAAATTCCACTGTTTGGTTTACATCATCTACTGTTAATCCATAACGGGCTAGTTCCGAACGATTGACATCAACATCAAGGTATTTACCCCCAGTAATAGGGTCCACAAATAAATCAGACACACCGGGGGTTCCTTCCAAGGCCATTTTTACTCTTTCTGATACCCGCGCAATGGTATCAAGGTTCTGTCCGTAGACTTTAATACCCACGTCGGTACGAATTCCTGTAGCGAGCATATTGATACGGTTGATAATAGGCTGTGTCCACCCATTTACTACACCAGGTATCTGCAGTTTGGTATCGAGTTCCTTAATAATGTCTTTTTTATCTATTCCTTCACGCCACTCTGATTTTGGTTTTAGCATGATAATGGTCTCAATCATGCTCATTGGCGAATTATCCGTAGCTGTGTTAGCCCGCCCGGCTTTGCCTAAAACACTTTCGACTTCGGGAACCGATTTAATTATTTTATCCTGTACCTGCAAAATACGTTTGATTTCCCCATTAGATACATCAGGGAGGGTAACAGGCATAAATAAAATACTCTGCTCGTCCAATGGAGGCATGAACTCCGTTCCGAGCCTCATCAATAGCGGGATAGAAATCAACAATGCCAATATGTTAACGGTCAGGGTTGTTTTTCGCCATTTCAGAACCCAGCGTATGATTGGCTCATAGCCTCTCTCCAAAAAACGATTTACCGGATGTGCATCGGTTGGACGGAATTTCCCTTTCATGAAAAAAGAGATCAGTACCGGAGCTAATGTCAGCACCAATAGAGCATCTACAATCAGTATGAATGTTTTTGTATAGGCTAAGGGATGGAATAGCTTCCCTTCCTGTCCTGTAAGCATAAACACAGGCAGGAAAGAAGTAATTATAATAACAGTGGCAAAGAAGACGCCGCGAGAAACCTGCTTACTGCTTTTCTCAATTATTTTGAGTCTTTCCTCTTCGGATATCCACTGTGGTTTTTTGCGAAATATATTTTTAATTCTTTTCATCGGAGTTTGTTTCATTTTTTTGTTCAGATTCCCATTGTGCATACCGTTGTGAGAGATGCTGGTAGGCATTTTCACTCATAATAATACCGTTATCAACTATTACTCCAATGGCAAGTGCTATACCGGTAAGTGACATGATATTGGAGGATATGTCAAAGGCATTGAGCAGTATGAAACTTGCTGCAATTGTAATTGGTATCTGGATGATAATACTTAGTGCACTACGCCAGTGAAAAAGAAAAATAATAACGATAAGCGACACCACAAGCATCTCTTCAATTAAGGTGCGCTTAACCGAATCAATAGATTCTTTAATCAGATGTCCTCGGTCATACACAATATTAAATTTTACGCCTTTTGGAAGCCCTTTAGCAACTTCCTTCATCTTTTCTTTAACATTATCAATCACAGCATCTGCGTTTTCACCATAACGCATCACGACTATGCCCCCAACGACTTCGCCTGTGCCATTATGATCAAAGATCCCCAATCGGGTTTCTCCGCTCATCTGAACAGTTCCTATATCGCTGACTTTTATAGGAATACCATTTTGATTTTTCAGTGGAATGTCCTCAATCTCTTTGATGGATTTTAGATAACCGGATGTCTTAATGATATAGCCAATATCACTCATGTCAAATTTTCTTCCGCCGCTTTCATTATTATTGGCACGTACAGCGCTTATGACCTCCGGGACAGACAGCTTATAATATAGCAGTTTGTTTGGATCAATGGTAACCTGGTATTCTTTTTGAAATCCCCCGAAAGAGGCGATTTCACTTACTCCGGGAACATTTTGCAAAGCAAACTTGACGTACCAGTCCTGTAGTGCCCTTTGTTCGCCAAGGTCAATACCGGGTGCCTCCAGAGTATACCAGAGTATGTGACCAACCCCCGTTCCATCGGGGCCTAATTGCGGGGCAACTCCTTTGGGCAAGGTACTACTGATGGTACTGAGCCTTTCCAATACTCTTGATCTTGCCCAGTATACATCGACATCATCTTCAAAAATGACATAGATAAAACTCATGCCAAACATAGAAGCAGCCCTTACATATTTAATTTTGGGCAAACCCTGAAGGTTGGTAACCAAGGGATAGGTGATCTGGTCTTCAACGAGCTGTGGAGCACGTCCCATCCATTCTGTAAAAACGATTACCTGATTTTCAGATAAATCGGGAATTGCATCAATAGGATTTTTTTGAATAGAGATAATACCCCAAACAAATATTCCTGCTGATAATAGTAATACGATGAATCGGTTACGCAGGGACCATTCTATTAATTTGTGTACCATAGGTTTAATTTATTTTTGAAAGACTATCACTTACTTTTTCAATCCAGCTTATAAGCTTTTCTTTTTGAACAGCTGTCAATACCGCATTTTTATGGATCAAGGTGTAAGAAGGCAATGGCATTTCGTTCGCTTTTATCTGCTTTAAAATTCGGTCTAATTTATTCTCCTGCTTTCTTTTGGAATAGTTTCCCCACTGGCTAAAATTCAAATTTTCTTTTCCTTCCTTGATGTGTCCCTCCATGAAAGTACGTGCCGGCTGTATGTAGGAGTACCATGGATATTGTGTGTTGTTACTGTGACAATCATAACATGAAGTCTGAAGAATCGTTTGTACATTTTTGGGAATGGGATAGACTCTCGAAATATGAATTGGTAAAACCTGCCCGTAATCGGAATTGCGGGCAGGCTGATACAATTGCATCAGTAGAAAAATAATTAACCCAATAAAAAGAATCTTTCTGATGAATCGTTTCATTTTACAATTGTTTTTTCATTGAACCGCAGGTAAGCATTTTAGAACCATAATAAGGGTTTTTTATCTCTTTTGTTTCACTAATCCAGATAGCTCCTTTTCCAGCATCATACATAGGGCAAGAATCCTGATATAGTGTTTTTGAAGCTCCAAAAGTTTTAATCAAATCATTTATGTCTTTACTCAGTAGGGCAAAGTGCTCTCTTTGGTGTTCAATATTTCCACCGTTAGAACCAATATGTTCTGCATGCTCTTTGGCATCATCAGCTATATCAAGATACGCAGCTTTAGATTTTGGATTTATCGATTTTACATTTACGCTTTTGAAAGTCGCATACAGTGCATTTCCAGCTTTAGCAGCTCCGTTGCTGTCATCTTTGGCAAGGGCATTTTTTAACGCTAAATAATTTGCAACAATTTGCTCAGTTGAAAATTTTGCTTCTGTTTTTTTGCTTTGCGCATTACCAGAAACCATTACGCATACCATTAATACGGCTGAAAGAATTGTATTTTTCATTTTAATTATATTTTAAATTGTTTAAAAAACAGGTTACTATTGATTTTTTTTTATAAATATCTATTGACCTGTTTACACAATATACGCATGGGAAATAAGTGAATATTCAGCAAAGAGTATCTCACGGCGTAGTCTAAAAAAATAGATACATCTCACATTTCAATAAATTAGGAACATCAGTAATCACCAGAATATTGAGTGGATATTATGTAAACAGCCCGATAAATTTATTAGTACTTAGTTGTACTATAGTTCTTTTTTCATTGAACCACAGGTTAACATTTTTTTTCCTTGATATGGGTTTTTGATCTCCTTGGTTTCGCTTATCCAAATAGCTCCTTTCCCGCCATCATACATAGGACAAAAATCCTGATACAATTTTTGTTCTGATTTGAAAGATTTTATGAGATCATTCATGTCTTTACTTAACATGGCAAAATGCTCTCTCTGGTGTTCAATATTTCCACCGTTAGCTCCAATATGTTGTGCGTGTTCTTTGGCATCATCAGCAATATCAAGATATTCTGCTTTTAATTTCGCATCTATCGAATTGGGATTTACACCGTTAAAAATCGCATATAATGCCTTTCCGGCATCTGCAGCTCCTTTTGTATCATCTTTCGTTAATGCATTTTTCAGAGTCAGATAATTACTCACGATTTCGTTTATAGAAAATGTTCCTTGAGCAGTTTGGGTTGCATTTTCTTCTGCACTTTTTTCAGTGGTTTCCTTTACCGGCTCGGTTAATTCCATTCCACATTTGGAACATTTGTCCCCTTTTTTTCCTGTAACTTCAGGATGCATGGAACAGGCATACAATTGTGAATCATTCTGAGCTGTCCCAGAAGCAGCTTCAGGAGCTGTAGTTTCTTTGTTTTTTAAATTACAAGCTGTAAGTAAAATTGCCATTACAAGGGTTGAGAAAATTAATTTTTTCATTTTTTTTAGTTTTTATCTCTAATGAATGTTGTTTTGTCCAACATTCCTTTGTTTGAGTGTTATAAGAATTATTCTTTTTTTGATTCTGCAAAATTCAATCTCTATTTTGGCCTTTTAAATGCCTTTATATCAGATTTATATTTTCAGCACCAATCCGTTGGGTTTTCTACCTACATTAATCGTTTTAGAGACAGTATGGTTTGATACATTGACTACAGAGACCGTATTGGCTGTCTGATTAGTCACATAGGCTGTATTTCCATCTGCTGTAAATGTTATTGCATGTGCACCGGCACCAGTAGTAAACACACCTCCATGCATCCACATCATCATTGTCTGGTCCCAGGTCCAGTAATGAACTTTTGCATTGGCAGGATCGCTAACCCACAGTTCTTTCTTATTTCCATTGTAAGACGCTATTCCAGGCATAAATCCTAAATCAATGGTTTGGTCTACAGCATCGGTTGCCACATTGATTACCGAGATAGATTGCCCGTCTTCATTGTCAACATACATTCTGGCATCACTTCCTGTCCAGGCGCCAACAGGGTTGTCCCCAACAGCAACAGTTGCTGTAACTTGTTTGGTTGCGGTATTTATAACTGACACAGTATTGTCATCCCCGTTAGCGACATAGGCCTTAGTACCGTCAGAAGAAAAGGTAAGCTCAGCAGGCATCATACCTACCGCTATAGTGTTTTTCAATGCATATGTTAAGGCATCATAAACCAAAACTTTTCCATTCATGTCCATTTGCGGCACCCAGATTTCTGAACCATTTGGACTGTATATCGTATTATGGTTCATCATTGGCAGGCTCATGTTTTTTACAGTTATTCCATTAGCGGCATCAATTACCAGGAGTTTACCAGTCATTCCTTCCATGCTTGCAGTATGGCCGGCAGAGAAGTCCATTCCGGGTACACCAATCGCCAGGTGATTAGAATGTAAAGAAATGTGATGTGGCCACATGATCATATCAGTACCGGCTCCCATAAGGCTGATAGTCTCTGTAACTTCATTAGTTGCCAATTTTATTACTGAAATTGTGCCGTCCTGACCATTGACCACATAAGCGGCAGGATAGTTTATATTCAGATTAGGATCGGACATATTCATATCGTCTGTTTTACTGCAAGAAGACAGCGATAGGGCTCCTGAGATTAATACCCCAAGGATTGAAGTACCTGTAATTATATTTTTCATTTTTCTGATTTGGGATTATTTGATTATTTCTATAGTTGATCCACAGCTTAACATCTGCGAACCGTAATACGGATTCTTGATACCGCTTTCTTTGCTCAGCCAATTTGCATCAACCATTGGACAATGATTATAATAAATCGGTTGTGGCTGATCGGTAGTTTTTATAAGATCGTAAGTGTTTTTAGACAAGCTTTTAAAGGATTCCCTTTGTTTTTTAACATCTTGGTTTTCAGAAATATTTTTTGCATCTGCAGCTAAACTTTTCATTGCATTCATCCATGCAGTATGTTCTTTTGGCTTTAGGGTCTCCATTTTAACAGCATTGATTGCAGTAAGGAGATCTTTAGATTTCAATGCGGCAGTTTTAGCATCCGTTTTCACCAAAGCATCTTTTACATCAAAGTAGCTGTCGAAAATTGCTATAAATGGACTGTTCTCTTGTGCATCAGCAGGAACTGCGGCTGCATGCTGTGAATGATTCATTTTACCCATATCCATTTCTGATTTCTTTAATGGGGCCGCCATATTTGTTCTTTCATATTGGCAGCATTGTGGAAGTTTTGCATAGGCGTCACCAGGAGCTAAAAATTGGTCACTGTCATATCCTGCTAAGGCAATTCTTTTGAGGACTTCATCCAGATTTGTTTTTTTCTCATCATAGGTAATAGCCGCTATTTTGGTGTTTTCATTCCAGTTTACCGAAGCGATATTTTTGATGTTTCCTGCTTTTTCAATAGCAGCTTTGCACATTAGACAATTACCATAAATTTTTGTATTTACGGTTTTAGCATTTTTTATAGGTGCGCCATACACTATGACTGACAGCAATAGTGTAATTGCCATCAATCCTTGTTTAATTGATTTCATTTTAAAATGTATTTGAAGTGAATGTTGCTTTTGAGAAATAATTGTATATACAAGGTGTATAGACCATTATTCTACAAAAAGCGAAAAATAAAAAAATGAAGCAGATAGGCTTCCTTTTTTGACACACTTATGGCTGTCAAAAAAGGTATTTAGCTTATTTTAGGGATAAGCCAGATAGAATAGAAACCAGATAAAATTGAGGTTTCTGAATTGTGGAATTTTTGTTTTTTAGAAAAAAAACTGAAAGTAATGTTTTTGAATTCAAGCTGGTTTAAGAAAGTGATTCCTCCGGTGCAAATTGAAGCACAGCCGCATGAGGCATGTCCACATTTATGACCGCAGCCATGATGATTTTCCTTTTTGGAATGACCGCCTTCCTCTGAGCAGCAATCCTCATTATGGGTTTTAGAAGTTTCCTTAGTACAGGAAGCTTTCTTTGAAAGATTTCCACATGCAAAAGTTGCCGTTGGCACTAACAAGAGGCCAAGGGTAACAATTAATATGATGTAAAATCTTTTCATGAGAAGTAAAAATATAAAGCAAAGATAATTATTTAAATCCAATTTTTAATAATTAAATGTTATATTTTTTGCTCCTACTAAAGTAGTGCAGAATCATAATTTAGGTAGTGCATGTCCTCTTACGTAACTGATAATTGCAACTGTTTAGCAATGTCATCGGTATATAATATCTCGTTTATACATAAATCTCAACAAATTGAGAATTTATCGCTTTACATTCCAGTAGTATTTATCATGGAATTTTAATTTAATAGCCTGTTGAAATTCTGACATTTAATTTGTTAATATATAGAGAATTATCATTTTAAGAACTTAGCAAAATACATATTTGAATCGAAAAAAACTTGTAAAAGTAATGATTTACAAGCTTTTTTGTTTCTTGTGAACTGGATTGAAAAATTCTTGCTACTTTTAATATCCTGCGTCTCTGAAATATTTTTTGCCTCAGCAGTTAAATCTTTAGATACTTTCATCCAGATCATATGTTCATCTGTTTTTAGCATTTTCATTTTAGCAGAAGATATTGCGGTCGATAATTCTTTTGATGCTGAGGTAGCAGCTGTACCATCTGCTTTTACCAATGCATCTTTTAATAAAAAGTAATTATCGAAAACCGGTTTGAGTTGCTCTTTAGTTTAGGCATTGGATATCCCAACTGATAACAATAGCAGTATTGCTATCGTTATATTTATTAATGATTTCATTTTGGATTTTTTTAAATAAGATTTGTTAAACAATGACAAAAAAAGACGGCATGACAAAGCCCTGTTTTTGTCATTGAATTAACGGGAAAATAAAATAATTGTAAGCAGAATATGCTTTAATTTTGACACACTAATGGCTGTCAAAAGTAAAATTTAGCCTATTTTAGGTATAAGCCAAAGAGAATGGAAACCGAAAGAAATAAAGGTTTCTGAATTATAAAATTTTTGCTTTTCAGAATAAAAATTAAGCGAATTGCTTTTGAATTGCAGTTCATTTAAAAAAGTGATTTCTCCATTACATATTGAGCCGCAGCCACACATAGAATGCCCGCATTTTCCTCCGCAGCCATCGTGATTGTTATTTTTTGAATGATTCGTTTTGCAACAGCAGTCATCCTTCTGAGTTTTAGAAGTTTCTTTTGTGCAAGAATGCTTTACCACAATTTTTTCACAAGCAAAAGTCATTGTTGGCATTAGGAATAAGCCAAGTATAACAATTAGTATCATGTAAAATCTATTCATATGAAAGGAATAATAATGTCAAAATTAGTTAGAATATTTTTAATTTTAACAAAATAAATATTAAAAACATTATTCTGATTTTTATGAAGACACTACTAAGTCTAACTTTAAACAAATGACAATAACACATTTTTTACAGATTGACTAAAGGTTATTGTTATCGTTCTTCGGCGGAAAGAAGTTTATTGTTTTTGAAAAGATATAACTATTTTTAAATATAAAAATGAGGCTTGTCTTTTACAACAAGTCTCATTTTTTAAGATTAGACAATAACAAACTCTAAAACTTCATTCGTTGTATTCTAACTGCATTCAAAATCGCCAACAAAGCGACACCTACATCAGCGAAAACAGCTTCCCACATAGTGGCTAAACCTCCTGCGCCAAGCACTAATACAATTGCTTTTACTGCAAATGCCAAGCTAATGTTTTGAAAAACAATCTGTTTTGTTTTTCTACCAATGTTTATAGCTGTGAAAATTTTATGAGGTTGGTCGTTTTGAATTACGATATCAGCAGTTTCAATGGTAGCATCGCTTCCCAAACCACCCATTGCAATTCCGGCATCAGCAAGGGCAACTACCGGCGCATCGTTTACGCCATCACCTACGAAGGCTAATTTTAGATTTTGTGATTTTAGCTCCTCTACTTTTTCGACTTTGTTTTCGGGTAACAAATCACCAAAAGCCTGATCGATATTTAATTCTTTGGCAACAGCATTAACAACGGCTTGTTTGTCGCCTGAAAGCATTACTGTTTTTACATTTATTTTATGTAAACTTTCGATAGCTTGTTTTGCGTCTTCTTTGATTTCATCAGCAATTAGAAAGTATCCTGCATATTTTTGATTAATAGCAATAACGATGATTGTAAATGGTGTATCATCAATTCCAGCATCGTAACTAATTTTGAATTGCTTCATCAGTTTTACATTTCCTGCCAAGATTTCGTTTCCGTCCACCTTTCCTTTTAGTCCGTGACCTGCAATTTCTTCTACTTCGGTTACATTTGTGTTTTTTTCTGACCCTTTTGCATATTCGATAATAGCCGTTCCAACAGGGTGTGTGGATTTGGTTTCGAGTGCCGCAGTATATTTTACTAAATCTGCTTCGGAAACACCAATGGCCATTACTTTTTGAACTTTGAAAACGCCTTTAGTTAGCGTTCCTGTTTTATCCATAACGACTACTTGTATAGATGCCATTATATCGAGAAAATTGGATCCTTTGACCAGAATTCCGTTTTTACTTGCTGCACCAATTCCGCCAAAATATCCTAACGGAATTGAAATTACTAACGCACAAGGACAGGAAATAACCAAGAAAACTAATGCTCTATATAGCCAATCGTTGAAAACGTAGTTTTCTACAAAAAGCATCGGTAATACACATATTCCTATTGCTAAAAACACAACTATAGGTGTATATATTTTGGCAAATTTTCGAATAAACAGTTCCGTTGGTGCTTTTTTGGCGGTTGCCTCCTGTACCATTTCCAAGATTTTTGACAACTTGCTATCTGTATAAGCTGTAGTTACTTCAACTTGAACAACTGCATTAAGGTTAATCATTCCGGCAAGAACAGGTTCGCCTTTTTGCTTGGTATCAGGTTTGCTTTCTCCTGTTAACGCCGCCGTATTAAAAGATGCTACTTTTGATAGTAATACGCCATCTAAACCTAATTTTTCTCCTGCTTTGAGTTGTATAATATTACCGATTTTTGCTCTTTTGGCTTTTATGGTTTTGGTAGCATTATTTTCTAAAATCGTTACTTCATCTGGTCTTTGGTCTAACAATAATTTGATATTGGATTTAGCTCTTTGTACTGCCAATTTTTGAAAAATTTCACCAATGGCATAAAATAACATTACAGCAACGCCTTCGGGAAATTGTCCGATTGCAAATGCTCCAATTGTAGCAATACCCATTAATAAAAACTCAGAAAATATCACGCCTTTTCCTATGTTTTCAAATGCTTCTTTTAAAACCGGTAAACCCACTGGAACATAAGCAACAATATACCACGCAATGCGTATCCAACCTTTGAACCAAGCTTGTTCGTAATAATTATCAAAACCAATAGCAATAAGCAATAAAACTAAGCTAATGATGGCTGGTAAGAACATTCTAAATTTGCTTTCACTATTTTCTGAGTGGTCGTATTCATGACCATCATCTTCTGAATAGTCTTCTGTCTTTTGGTTTATTTTTTGTTCTAATGTGCAACAAAGCTGTTTGCCTTGTTCATCGTATATATGTTGGTGCGTCATTTTCAGTATTATTAGTGATTATTCTTCTTCTCCTTTGTTTGTCAATTTTGCATTTACAAAAAATGCTCCTTTAGTTACAATTTTGACATTTGACGGAATGTCTTTTACCAGTGTGATTGCAGTATAGCCCATATTAGAAACGCCTTTTATCACTTCAAATTTTTCAAAATTGGTATTTTTTACCTCTTCTACTTTACCTTTTGTTTCCGGTTCTTTTTTGTCTTCTCCTTCTTCTGGTTTTTCTTCTTCGGCTTGTTTATTGGTAACAACAAAAATATAGTCTTTGCCATCTGCACTCACAATGGCATCATTAGGGACTGCATTTGTAGTAATATCATTTAAACTCACAATTGCGGTTATATTCATTCCATCAATTAGCCCCGATTTATTGCCTTGAATTGTTGCGTGAACAGGGATTGACTTACTATCGTTTTCAAAAGAAGCACCTATTGAATATATTTTTGCATTATAGTCTTCGCCTGAATTATTGGTAATTCTGAAATGAATATTTTTTCCGACTTTGAGCATCGGTAAATCTTTCTCAAATACATTCAAATCCAAACGTAATTGTGAGTTATCCACAATTTCGGCAACTGGTGAAGAGACATCAACATAACTTCCTATTTTCGCAAATATATTGGTTATAGTACCGCTAATCGGACTTGTAACCGACAATGCCGAACGCAAAGTGCTGTTGCTTAAACTATTTGGGTTTATGCCCATCATTTGAATTTGCTGTTGTAAAGAGGCTCTGCGAGTTCTCAGTGATTTTAGTTCTGCATTGGCACTTTGGTAATTTTTCAGTGCTCCTGCATTACCCTCATTCAGTTCTTTTTGCCTTGCTACTTCTTGCTCTGCAAAGATTATTTTACTGGCAGTACTCAAATATTCTTCTTGCAATTGTATGAATTGCGGATTGGCAATAGTGGCAATTACTTGTCCTTTTTTTACATAATCACCCAATTGCACGTTGATGGTTTTAATAACGCCACCATACAACGAGGTTGCATTTGCTTTGTTATTGTTAGGTGCGCGTAATACTCCATTGGCTTTTAGTATTGCCGTTAATTGCTTTTGCTCAATTATTCCATATTGGATATCGACCGTTTTTATTTGTTCCGCTGTGAGCGAAGCAATTATTGGTTCTGCTTCTTCTTTTACTATTTTTTCTTCTTCTTCTTGAGGTTTATTTTCTTTATTACCGCAGGAAATAAGAAATAGACAAAGGGCAAAAAGCAAAAAACAATTTTTATATTTTATTTTTAAAGATTTCATATTTGTGAAATTTATTTGTTTGTGAAATAATTGTATTCAATAATCGCTTGATTGTACGCATTTAGATTGTCTAAATAATTTTTTCGTATTTCGATAGCTTGGCTTAAATACAATGAAAAATCGGCATAACTTATTTCTCCAGCTCGATAGGATTGATTAGCTGCTTTTATAATTTCTTCAGCTTGATGCAAACCTGAAGTTTCATAAAATTGCAGGCCCGATACACTTTTTTCAACTTCTGTCTGGCGTTGTGCCAAAGATGATTTTAGTATTTGTGTTTGATATTGCAATTGTTGTTCTTGCACCTCTTTTTCTGTTTTGGCTGCTTTTATTTTGTTTCTATTGGCTCCGCTTCCAAATATTGGGAATGAAGTTGAAAATGAGAAACCGGTATATGGATCCTCAACTCCATATAATTTTTGTGAAAAAAACCGACCAGAAAATTCAGGTAAGCGGCTGCTTTTTTGAATAGCGATTTCACTATTGGCGATAGCAACATTTTGTTGCAATAAAAGAAGATTTGGATGGTTGTCTGACGTACTTTGTAAGCCATATTCTAATTTTTCCAATGATTTAGAAAGTGGCAAAATCGCTTCTGAAGTATTGAGTAATTGCATTAATGCTTGTTGTTGCATTAGCATTTCTTTTTGAAGCTGCTTGATGTTGGTTTCAATTTCTTTCAACTTAACATTAGCCGAAATTTTTTCGATACCGGCACTTTCTCCCGTTTTTACTTTTACAATAGTGGTTTTTAGCAATCCAACATAAATACTATCTAATCGCTGATATAAAGCCGCTTTGTCTTGCAAATACCATAATTGATAATATACTGAGCGAATATTTTTTTTCAATTCAGTATTGATTACTTCTCTGTTGAATTCGTAATATTTGGTCTGCTCTTGATAGTAATTTTTCTTGGCTTGGTTTACCTGTGGCATATAAAAGCTTTGCTGTAAACCGATTTTCCAAACTCCGGTTTTATCAGAAGGTCGCAAATCTTCATTTTCTACAAAAATGCCTGTTTTAGGAAATTCCTTATTCCCTTTTATCAAAAACTGATTTTTTGAGATTTGAGATTGATTGATATTGTATTGCAAATTGTCCTTTAAACCCAAATTCAAAACCTCGTCAATGGTTTTTCGGGATTGCGCCTGACCATTATTGAAAGAAAATAAGAATCCAATAATAAGAAGCGTAGTAATTGATTTTCTTTTCAATTTAATTTTTGTGTTGAATATGATGTAAAGCAAAGGCAGTACAAATAGGGTTAAAAATGTGGCTGTGATTAGTCCGCCAATAACTACGGTTGCCAATGGTTTTTGTACTTCGGCACCTGCACTGTGTGATAATGCCATTGGTAAAAAGCCTAAAGACGCAACTGTAGCGGTCATTAATACTGGGCGCAGTCTGATTTTTGTGCCTTCAATTACCCGTTTTATAACATCATCCCAACCTTCTTTTTCGAGCTGGTTGAATGTACCGATCAATACAATCCCGTTTAATACGGCTACACCAAACAATGCAATAAAACCAATACCTGCGGAAATACTAAAAGGCATTCCTCGAATAAGCAAAGCAAACACGCCACCAATGGCACTCATTGGAATTGCTGAAAATATTAAACTGGCTTGTTTCATAGAATTAAACGTGAAATATAAAAGCATAAAAATAAGAAGTAATGATATTGGCACGGCAATCATCAAACGATTGGATGCTTTTTGTAAGTTTTCAAATGTGCCTCCATAAGTAAAATAATAACCTGAAGGCAACTTTACTTTTGTTGCTAATTTATCCTGAATTTCATTTACCACACTTTGAACATCTCTATCTTGGATATTAAATCCAATTACAATTCTACGTTTTCCCGCTTCACGACTTATTTGTGCCGGTCCTAATTTAAAATCTACCTTTGCCACTTGTGATAATGGAATTTGATTGCCAGTAGGTGTTGGTATCAATAGATTATTCACATCGTCGATACTTCTTCTTGATGTACTGTCCAAACGCACCACTAAGTCGAATTTCCGTTCGTTTTCATACACTACACCTGCCGATTTTCCTGCAAAAGCAGTACTTACAACACTATTGATGTCTTCTACATTTAGCCCATAATTGGCAATGCGCAAACGGTCGTATTCGATGTTGATTTGTGGCAAGCCATCGACTTGTTCCACTTGGGGTGTAGAAACGCCCTTTACGTTTACAATCACATTTTCCACTTTTTTGGCATATACAGAAAGACTATCCAAGTTTTCCCCAAATATTTTTATGGCGACATCTTGCTTAATTCCTGTCATCAATTCATTAAATTTCATTTGAATGGGTTGACTTTTTTCGGCAAAAACACCTGGAATTATTCTTAACTTGTCTTCTATTGCATCGCCTAATTCATCATAGGTTCTGCCGGATTTCCATTCGTCTTGCGGTTTCAGAATAATCATCAAATCGGTTGATCCGGGAGGCATTGGGTCAGTGGGCACTTCTCCGGCACCCGTTTTCCCAACCACAATTTTCACTTCATCAAATTGCTTGACAATTCTTGAAGCCTGCATTGAAGTTTCAATACTTTGGGACAACGATGTTTCAAGAGGCATTTTAAATTCAAAAGCAAAATCTCCTTCTTGCAACTGTGGTATAAACTCGCCACCCATTCCACTAAATAATAAAAGGCTAAAAACAAATACCCCAACAGTAATTCCTATTAGGCGATATTTTATTTTAATAGCTCTTTCTAATAAGGGCTGATATGTTTTTTGTAGCCACTTCATCATTCTATCTGAAAGTGTTTCTTTTGACGATGCTGTTTTTGATAGGAATAACGCACACATCATCGGAATATAGGTTAAGGAAAGTATCAAAGCTCCGAATATAGCGAAGCCAACTGTTTGAGCCATTGGACTAAACATTTTGCCTTCTATACCTACCAAAGTAAGAATGGGAATATATACAATTAAGATAATGATTTCTCCAAAAGCAGCACTACTACGAATTTTGGAAGCAGATACAAATACTTCATTATCCATTTCCTGTTGTGTGAGTATTTGTCTGGATTTCCGCATCCCTAAATGATGAAGAGTAGCTTCTACAATAATTACGGCGCCATCTACAATTAACCCAAAATCTATTGCTCCCAAACTCATAAGGTTTGCACTTACTCCAAATATTTTCATTAACCCCAATGCAAAAAGCATTGAAAGTGGTATTGCAGAAGCAACAATAAGGCCAGCACGCAGATTTCCGAGAAATAAAACCAATACAAAAATTACTATTAAAGCTCCTTCAATTAAGTTTTTTTCGACTGTAGAAATTGCACGGTTAACAAATTTACTTCGGTCAATAAATGGTTCTACAATCACATCATCAGGCAAGGATTTCTGTATAATAATCATTTTGTCTTTTATCCTTTGTACTACTTCATTACTATTTGCCCCTTTTAGCATCATTACAACGCCTCCAACGGCATCCACCTTTCCATTATATGTCATTGCACCGTAACGCACTGCATTGCCAAATTTTACTTCAGCTACATCTTTTATAAAAATAGGAACGCTGTTGGGATTGCTTTTTACCACGATGTTTTTTACATCTTCCAATGAAGTCACTAGCCCAACGCCACGAATAAAGTAGGCATTTGGTTTCTTGTCGATATATGCACCACCCGTGTTTTGATTGTTTTTTTCTAAAGCGGTGAAAATATCGGGAATAGTTACTCCCATTGCCTTGAGGCGATTTGGGTTAACGCCAACTTCATATTGTTTTAGTTTTCCGCCAAAACTATTTATTTCGGCAATTCCCGGAGTTCCGTTGAGTTGTCTCGCTACTATCCAGTCCTGCATAGAACGTAAATCCATTGCGGAATACTTCTTTTCACTACCTTTTTTTGGATGTAAAATATATTGATATACTTCACCAAGACCAGTACTGACAGGACCTAGTTCTGGTGTTCCAATTCCTTCAGGAATTTGACTAGTTGCTTCTTTCAGTCGTTCGCTGATTAATTGACGTGCAAAATAAATATTTACATCATCATCAAAAACTACTGTTATTACCGACAAGCCAAAGCGTGAAATACTTCGGGTTTCTTCTAAATCTGGAAGATTTGCAATGCTTTGTTCAATTGGAAAAGTTACTAATTGTTCTACTTCCTGCCCTGCCAATGTTGGGCAAAGCGTAATAATTTGTACCTGATTGTTTGTAATATCCGGTACGGCATCGATGGGTAATTTGGAAGCACTCCAAACCCCCCAAATGATTAGAAACAACGTCATCAAACCAATGATGAACTTGTTATTTATACTAAAATGAATGATTTTGTCTAACACAATTGAAAATGATTACTGTTTAATGATTAATTTATAGTTCACAGCAATTGAATATATCAAAAACTGTAAAATGATTAATGAAAATCAATAGTTGGATCAATGCATAAGTCATTAATCGCTATTTATTTAGTCATTAATAAAAAAATTAAGCAGTAATTTGTGGCGGTTGCCAAATACTTCCGTAGAAATTGGAAGTAAGCATCGATTTGTATTCAGGTACTTTTTTGTCAATTATCAATTTAACAGAAAAGAAAATATAATAGTAGGTAGTAGTATTGTAAGTGAAGCCCTGACATCCATAACAATTACAAACACAAAAAGGTGAACAAACATCTTTGTCATGTTGTTGATCTGAACTATTGTTTACAATAATTTTTTCAAACGAAACAACTTGTTCCTTGTCTCCGCAAGGGATACAAGAAAGGAATATAACTATAATTGATAGTATGGTGTTTGTTATTCTCAAGACTGTAAAAATAAGATTTTATTTTTAATTTATTACATTATTTATAATGATTATTAATTATTGTAGTAATACCAATTATTTTGCGGTAACTTCCAATATCAAAAACAACAAAACGAGTATTAAAATTATAGTGATAATAATAATAATTAAGGAATACTGTTGTTGGTTTTTTAGATTTTGACTTTGATTGAGTTTTTTTCTGTTTTTTTTTATCTTTTCATTATCAATATACAGTACTTAATTTAAAATAAATAAAATTTTATGACTAATTCTAATAGTAGAATAGTCTTCTTTTAACCGATAAAAAAATTAGGCAATAATTTGAGACGGTTGCCAAATACTTCCGAAGAAATTGGAATTAAGAATTGATTTGTACTAAGGTATTTTTATTAATTGTCGTTTTGATTATAAAACACATACAGAGGAGAACAAGTATCCTTATCGTGGCGATGCTGAACTTGCATAAAAAAGATTTGCAGTTAGGATTAGATCTGAAAAACGAATATGGGGTGAAAATCACACAGGAGTACTTGCAGACCATATCATCTATCTGTACTCAACTTTTTGAACTGGCAAATAAAAACACTGTATCCATTGCTGATGTTAACAACTTCGAAAAAAAAAACATAATTCCACAACTACTAAAATATTCTATTTTTTCACAAACAAAAGAGGTTAACGGTACAATTAATAATCTGAGAATTTTAAGTAATCTTCTCAAGGCTAAGATTGTAATAGATGCTAATGCGAAAGGCGATCTGAAATACAACGAGGACCTTAATAGTATTCTGACTTTTGTTTCTAATCTCGATAAATTAGATAAAGCAGAGACCTATCAAAGTGTTATTGACCTGGTACAGCAAAATAATGAGAATGTAGCCATATAGTCTTCCTGATAGCTTTAAACCCATTTACACCTTGTTTATTAATGGAATTAAAAATATACGCCGCTTAAACAAATGAACAATATGTAGAGGTTGATGTGGTTCCCTTTTTAAATGACTTACAGCAGTATTATAACATAGAATAGTAATCAAACCAAACCTAAAAAGTATGGTCAAAGGTGTCAATTTATCCAATTTATGGTCTTAATAATTCACGACAAGGATTATTATGTGTTGTATTATATAGACATTTTTAATACCTTTACAGCTATTAAAGTACATTGACTGACTGCTATTAAATTGATCAAGGCTACAAAGGGTTATAAGGTAAGTCATTATAAATGAGACCTATTCGGCTACCCTTTTTGGAAGAACACTTGAAAACACCAATAAAATCAACGAATTAAGGAATAGGCATGTAATCCTGCCACCCCGACAAAGTAATAAAAGCTCTGACGAAAGTTGGGGCTTTTTTTTTGTTTGACATGATTTGTCATGTGATTGTTAGATTTATTTATTTTGAGATTATAATTTGAGTAAACTCACTTATCGTTTACCCTTTATTCAGCTACTCTCACATCATTTTATTTACTATCTTTCGGGCTATTTTTTAGGTTAATGAAGACAGAAAAACTTTCCCTTTCCCAACTCGAGCAATATTTATCAAAAGCAGCATGGATCTTAAAAGGTCCGGTAGATGCTTCTGATTTTAAAGTATATATATTTCCACTTTTATTCTTCAAACGAATTTCTGATGTGTATGATGAAGAATACCAACAAGCACTGGAAGAATCAAATGGTGATGAAGATTATGCATTGTTACCGGAATTCCACCGTTTCGTTGTTCCTTCCGGGTGTCATTGGAAAGAAGTTCGTGCTACAACATCGAATGTAGGCCTTGCAATAGAAAATGCATTACGTGGAATTGAACAAGCTAACCAAGAGTTTTTGTATGGAATCTTTGGCGATGCACAATGGAGCAATAAAAACAAACTTTCTGACCGTTTGCTTATTGATTTAATTGAGCATTTCTCTCAATATACATTATCAAACAGTAATGTAGAAGCTGATATGTTAGGAACCGCTTACGAATATCTAATTAAGCATTTTGCTGATTTAACGAATAAAAAGGCTGGGGAATTCTATACACCTCGTTCTGTTGTTCATCTTCTAGGGCTTATTCTTGATCCAAAAGAAGGGCAATCTGTTTACGATCCTGCATGTGGTACAGGGGGAATGTTATTAGAATGTGTTGACCATCTTAAAGAGCAAAATAAAGATTACCGTACCTTAAAATTATTCGGACAGGAAAAAAATCTAACCTCCAGTTCTATTGCAAGAATGAACATGTTTTTACATGGAATGGAAGATTTTCAGATAGCACGTGAAGATACTTTGCGTAATCCTGCATTTTTTGATTCAGATGGTCTCAAAAAGTTTGACTGTGTTATCGCCAACCCTCCCTTTTCTTTAAAAGATTGGGGAGCAGACAACTGGATTAATGACCCTTATGGAAGAAACATAGTTGGTGTACCACCAAAAGGAAATGGTGACATGGCATGGGTACAACACATGATCTCGTCTTTGAATGAAAAGGGAAAAATGACAGTAGTTTTACCTCATGGTGTATTGTTTAGAAAAGCTTCAGAACAAAAAATTCGTCAGGCATTATTAGAGATGGATTTATTAGAAGCTGTTATCGGTTTGGGTCCAAACATATTCTACGGAACACAACTAGCTGCTTGTGTCTTGGTATTCAAAAAGGAAAAAGAAAAAACTAAAAAGAAAAAGGTCTTATTCATTGACGGGTCAGACCAGATACGTGTAGGGAGAGCTCAAAACTTTATGGAAAAGGAACACGTCAATCAACTGTTCTCCTGGTACAATAATTATAGTGATATAGAAAACTACGTCAAAGTTGTTGATATGCAACAAATCATTGAAAACGATTATAACCTAAACATACCTTTATATATCGATAAAACTATCGAAGACAATCTGCCTTCTGTTGAAGAAGCTATGGATCAATTGAAAACTGCTTGGCAGGAAAGCCAAAAAGCGGAAGAGAAATTTAAAAATCTTTTAAAAGACTATATTTCATGACAGAACAAGATTTTTTTGACAAGATTGCAAGTCACAGAAATTGGTGTGAAAATTTAGCTGAAGGAAACGGTGATTTTAATATCAAAAGAGGCCAAGCTAAAGTATCTTCGGGGTATATAGAAGATTTATTTGCCTTATACTTAGCAAAACGTATTAATAGAAAAGATTTGCAATTTTTAGTTGATAAAACAACTAGTTTACGCTTCTCTAAAAACGGAAAAGCAACTACCTTTAAACCAGATACATCCATCATCAATTCAGAAAACACATTGACTAATTATTATGATTTGAAAACTAATTTAGGATGGAATCGTGATATAGAAAAATATATTTATCATAAAAATGAGTTTATTAATAAGATAAAAGGACGAACTGGATGGATTCATTTTTCCAAAAAAGAAATTCAATCAATCACTTTTAGTAACGATTTAAAATATAAGATGGTTGTAGTTCATGGTTGGAACATCAGTCAAGAACAACTAAATAAAAATATTGAACTAGTGAAAAACTTCGAAAATATAGAGTTTTACATCTTATATGATCATTACAATAATAGAATAAATACAGAAGATTTTGATCGTCTATACGATTTCAAAAGTGAGCTAAAATAATGACACAACAAGAATTAGAAAAATACCTATGGGGAGCTGCTACTGCTTTACGTGGTACTATTGATGCAGGCGACTACAAACAATATATATTTCCATTATTGTTCTTCAAACGTATATGCGATGTATATGAAGAAGAATTTCAGAAAGCATTGGAGGAATCGGATGGTGATTTAGAATATGCAGCTTTTGCAGAAAACCATCATTTTATTGTTCCTGCAGATGCACATTGGACTCAGGTGCGTGAAACGACCACCAATGTAGGTCTGGCTATCCAAAATGCAATGCGTAGAATTGAAAAAGCCAATCCCGATACTTTGGAAGGTATTTTTGGCGATGCAAGTTGGACCAACAAAAACCGATTATCGGACGAAACATTAATCAATCTGATAGAGCATTTTTCGCAACATACTTTGAATCTGGCAAATGTAGCCGATGACAAACTCGGAAATGCTTATGAATACCTGATCAAAGAATTTGCTGATGACAGCGGACATACGGCTGCCGAATTCTATACCAATCGTACCGTAGTAAAGCTAATGACCAAGATTATGGATCCGCAACCGGGAGAATCTGTGTATGATCCTACTTGCGGTTCTGGAGGTTTGTTATTGAATTGTGCCTTGCATTTGAAAGAAGAAGGTAAGGAATACCGAAATCTAAAATTATATGGGCAGGAAATAAACCTGATTACCTCTGCTATTGCCCGTATGAATATGTTTATGCACGGTATTGAAGAATTTAAGATTGTGCGTGGCGATACTTTGGCAGAACCAGGTTTGTTGAAAAATGATCAACTCAAAACTTTTAATGTTATTCTGGCCAATCCACCCTATTCTATTAAATCGTGGAATCGTGATGCTTTTGTAAACGATCCCTGGGGACGTAATCTTTGGGGAACACCTCCACAAGGCTGCGCCGATTATGCATTTCAGCAGCATATTCAAAAATCTTTAGATAAAAACAATGGACGTTCTATTTCTTTATGGCCGCATGGAATCTTATTTAGAGATAGCGAAGCCGAGATGCGTAAGAAAATGATTGAATCGGATGTTGTAGAAGCTGTAATTGGTTTAGGGCCTAATTTATTTTACAACTCTCCAATGGAGGCTTGTTTATTAATTACCAACAACAATAAATCTGCACATAAAAAAGGAAAAATTCTTTTCATAAACGCCGTTAAAGAAGTTAGAAATGAAAAGACTATGAGTTTTTTATCTGCGACACATATAGACAAAATCTTCTCTGCTTATAAAAACTATAAGGATGTTAATGATTTTGCTATTGTCATGGAAACTAAAAAGGTTTTGTATAACAACAATGGGAATCTATCTATTAATCTATATGTACGACCAGAAACACTAACATCGGAAACCATTGAGGTTGATTTTAGTACAGGTTATAGCAACTGGCTACAATCAAGCGAAAATTTAAGACATTCTATGAACCAATTATTCGAAAATAAATAACAATGGAATTAAAATTTAATAAGGATAATTGGGAAAAAGTAACTTTGGGTGATGTTGTTTTTGAACCAAAAGAGACGGCTAAAGATATTTCTGAAGAAGGCTTAGAGCATATTGTCGGTTTAGAACACATTGAGTCTGGAGATATACATTTAAGAAATTCGTTTTCTGCAAATACTGATACCACATTTACAAAAGTATTCAGACATGGTGATGTTTTATTTGGTCGTCGAAGGGCTTATTTAAAAAAAGCTGCACAAGCAACTTTCGATGGTATCTGTTCGGGTGATATAACAGTATTAAGAGCTAATAAAAAATTAGACACTCGCCTTCTTCCTTTTGTTATTCATAATGACAAATTCTTTGACTACGCAATAAAACATTCTGCAGGTGGATTATCTCCACGTGTGAAATTTAAAGATTTAGCTAATTACGAATTTCTCCTCCCACCCAAAAACCAACAAGCAGAATTAGCTGATTTATTATGGGCTATGGATGATGTGATTGAAAAGGATTTATCAGTATTAAATAAATTTGAAAAATTTAGAAGAGCCAAATTAAATAAATTTTATAATGATAACTTTCCAAAACTTAAATTGAAAGACATAGCAAATTTAAGAAGAGGAAGCTTTCCGCAACCATATGGTAATAGGGAATGGTACGATGATATCAATGGCAGTCCATTTGTTCAGGTTAATGATATTGGGTTTAATTTTAAATTAAAAGAAGTAACTAATTTTAAAATTAGTGAAAAGG
Organism: Flavobacterium microcysteis; assembly: GCF_006385255.1. GTDB lineage: Bacteria > Bacteroidota > Bacteroidia > Flavobacteriales > Flavobacteriaceae > Flavobacterium > Flavobacterium microcysteis. Next base: position 825,069 of record NZ_VFJE01000056.1, on the reverse strand, counting down.
CAAAATCACAATCTGTTTATGTAAAACAAAATACAATAGTGATTTCAATACAAGGATCGATTGGAAGAGTAGCCATAACTAACTTTGATTCATATGTTGATAGAACAATTATAATATTTTCAAGTTACAAAAAAGACGTTGATATTTACTTTTTGTCTCGGGTACTGAAAGATCTGTTTGAAATTAAGGCTAAAAGTGCTCGTGGAGCTATTATTAAAACCATTACTAAGGAAGAGTTAAACGAGTTTGAAATAATTTTCCCCGATATAGTAACCCAAAAAAAAATAGGCACAGTAATTTTAAATTTTGAATCACTATACGACATACTAAAATCTAAATTATATTCCTCAAAAGCCTTACAAAAATCATTGATTAATCAATTGTTTTAAAAATGTCTATTTTATAATTTCAGCAATATGGATGATCAGGCATATATTTCATTATATCATGAGTTGACTCAAAAAGCGATGGATTCTCTTTTTGAAAAATTTAAAGTCAATCCTAAAATGATTCTGACAGAAAGCGATCTCAAGTGTTGGCTATTCTTAGAACTTACAAATGAAATAGAAAGTCAGCAAAATTCTACATTATCTGTCCATACAGAAGTGACGCACTATCCAAGATTGCCTCAAGATATTAACAAGCTCTTTATGCGCGATCTAACCATACTGGATTCAGATAAATTAGAATTGAATGACGCATTATGGGATACAACAGCTACACAAGGAAATAACGCATTACATAAAGGCTTTATGCACGATGGTCCTGCAATGCATTTTGAGTTGAAATTAATAAGACAAGGACAATCGGAAAACTCAAATTTAACATTAGATGTTTCAGATATTGCCAATTTAAACAATGTAAATGCATCTAATAGAGCATATACAATAGTTTGGGGATCTAAAAATGAGAGGTTTGATATCAAACATTTAACAACAACTCTCAAAGACTCATTTGATGACTTTAATAGAGCAGAACTTATTAGGAATGATTTATTAAGATTTTATTTATTCGATACAAATACACTAAGAGCATACAAATTAGATGATGAAAAAAACCTATTGGAAATTAACAAAATATAAATTAATATTATAGGATAATAAACTTTCAAGCCAATAATCAAAATATTAATATGAAATTCAACGAAAGTAATACCGTAGAAGCTTATGTAATTGAACAACTATCGGGTGTCAAATTAGGCACGGGTAATGTAGTGCAGGAACAGCCAGCTTCTATCTATGGTAAATCCTGGAAATATATAGCACCACAAGATCTGAAACGTGGAGTTAATGAGGTATTGCTAGAGAACAACTTGTATCAGGCATTGCAACGTCTGAATCCGGCTATTGCTGCCAATCCGGCTTTAGCGGATGAAGTGATTTATAAGTTGCGTTCTATATTACTTTCGGTAGGCCAAATGGGATTGGTGCGTGCCAACCAGGCCTTTCAGGAATGGATGTGTGGAGATATATCTATGCCTTTTGGAGAAAACAACCAACACATTCCTGTTCAATTAATTGATTTTGATAACATCAGCAACAACGAGTTTATTGTTACCAATCAGTTACGTGTGCATGCCCGCGAAACCAAAATTCCTGACATAGTTTTATACATCAATGGTATTCCTGTGGTAGTAGGCGAACTAAAAACACCAATTCGTCCTTCCATTTCCTGGTTAGATGGCGCACACGAAATTGTGGAAGTATATGAAAACGCCGTTCCACAACTATTCGTACCCAATATTTTAAATTTTGCTACAGAAGGCAAATCCTTTGGCTATGGAGGTATCCGTACACCATTGCAATTTTGGGGACCTTGGCGTTTGGATCTGGATGAGGATAAAGTTGCCAGATATTTAGGCATTAGCGATGTAGGTGTGGAAATGAATGATCTACTAAAACCGGAGCGTTTATTAGATATCCTAAAGAATTTTTCTTTGTTCAGTACCAATAAAAAGAAACAACTAATCAAGATACTTCCACGCTTCCAGCAATATGAAGGAGCCAATAAAATTGTAGAACGTGTAATAGATGGTAAAGTAAAAAAAGGATTGATTTGGCATTTTCAAGGCTCAGGAAAATCTTTCCTGATGGTATATGCAGCTCAAAAACTGCGTAATACTGCTGCTTTAAAAAGTCCAACAGTAATAATCCTTGTAGACCGTACTGATTTGGATACCCAAATTTCGGGAACTTTCAATGCAGCTGACATTTCCAATGTGGTAACAACAGACAGCATTAGCGAATTGCAAACTTTATTGGAACGTGATACCCGAAAGATTATCGTTTCGATGATTCATAAGTTTAGAGATGCTAAACCCAATATGAACACACGAGACAACATTATTGTACTCGTAGACGAGGCTCACCGCACGCAGGAAGGCGATTTGGGCAGGCAGATGCGTGCCGCATTACCCAATGCTTTTCTATTTGGTTTAACAGGAACGCCTGTAAACCGCGCTGACAAAAATACATTTTGGGCTTTTGGTTCGGAAACAGATACCGGTGGTTATCTTTCCCGTTATACATTTCAGGATTCTATTCGGGACGGAGCAACGCTACCACTCCATTTTGAGCCAAGGCTTATAGATGTGCACCTAAACAAAGAAATGCTGGATGAAGCCTTTGACCAATTAAAATCTTCTGCCGAATTAACCGACGAAGACGCTGACTTATTGAACAAAAAATCGGCACGTATGGCTGCTTTCCTAAAAGCACCTCAACGTGTGGAGAAAATTGTAGCCGATATTGCGAAGCATTTCCAAGAAAAAGTAGAGCCACATGGCTTCAAGGCAATGATTGTAACACCAGATCGCTATGCATGCGTACAATATAAAGAAGAATTAGACAAACATTTCCCAACAGAAGCCAGCAAAGTTGTTATATCTACAACTGCCAACGATCCTAAAGATTTTAAAGATAAATGGGCCGTTGATAAAACCCAACAGGAAAAGATTGTTGATGAATACAACAAACCTGAATCGCCTCTAAAATTTATTATCGTTACAGCCAAGCTTTTAACAGGATTTGATGCACCTATTCTGCAAACTTTATATCTGGACAAATCCATCAAAGATGTAACTCTTTTACAGGCTATATGCAGAACCAATCGTTTGTATCCAAGTAAGCATTTCGGTCGTATTGTAGATTATTTCGGAATATTTGACAATACTGCTGAAGCTTTACAATTTGATGAAAAAAGCATGCAGTCCATCGTAAGCAACCTCAATGAACTGAAAGACCAATTGCCTGCTTTAATGGAAAATGCTTTACGACATTTTGAAGGAGTAGATCGTACTTTAGAAGGCTTTGAAGGTTTAGAAGCTGCTCAGAATGCTATTAAAACCGACGATTTGAAGGATGCTTTTGCAAAGGATTTTAAATTGCTAATGAAAGTATGGGAATCGCTTTCTCCAGACCGCATATTAGACCCTTACCAAGCCAATTACAGATGGTTGTCGCAGGTATATGCTTCTGTAAAACCATCATCAGACCATACTGGCAAGCTTTTATGGTTGACATTAGGTGCTGAAACCACACGCCTGATGCACGAAAATATTTCAGTAGGCGAAGTTCACGATTTAGAAGAATTTATCCTGGATGCAGAAGTAATAGAAAATATCTTTAAAAACCCAGATCCAAAAGAAGCCCGCAAGATTGAAGATATCTTAACCAAGCGTTTTAAAAAGCACGGTGGAAACCTTACGTTTAAAAAACTTAGTGAACGCCTGGAAGACTTAAGAGCAAAAGCTGAACAAGGCCTAATTACCTCTATTGAATTTGTAAAAGAACTTTGCAAACTTGCAAAAGACACCTTACAAGCTGAGAAAGAAATAGAAGAAGAAATACTGAACAAGTCTCCACAAGCAGCCTTAACAGAATTATTCGTAGAGCTAAAAACTGACGAAACACCTGCAGTGGTAGAACGTATCGTAAAAGATATAGATGACATTGTTAGACTGGTTCGGTTTCCGGGCTGGCAAACAACGGCTGCTGGAGAGAGGGAAATTCAAAAATCGCTTCGTAAAGCGCTGTTGAAATATCAGCTCCATAAAAATGAAATGTTGTTTCAACGGGCATATGAATACATTAAAGAGTATTACTAAGACAGCAATTTCGGTAAACAGAATCGATTCGAAAATATTTACCAAATACAAAAAAGCTCAACATAAATGTTGAGCTTTTCCTTTATACTATTGTAAGTTTATTTTTTATCAATCAGCTTTTCCAACCTCGTCATCATCTCATCCTTCTCCTTCAGCATCCTTTCATAAAGTTCCATCTTTTCTTCATGTAACTTCTTTATTTCTTCAATTGGATTTATATTGAAAGTTGGTGTATGTCCCATATTCAAAAAAGCACCATTGTCAAACGTATTAGAAATAATATTCACCGCCTGTTCTTCATCAAAATTTTGGATGGCTTCCACGGGAATTTTCAGGACTTCGGCAATTTGTTGCAGTAAAGCATCTTCAATCACTTCTTTCTGTTCCAGGAGAGAAACTTTCTTTTGGTTCCAGTCGCCACCAATATCAAAAGCCAAAGCCTCCTGCTTTATGCCCAGCATTTCCCGAAAGCGTTTCACATTGCGACCCTGATGTATTTTGTGTTCCATGGCAAGTACCTTTTATAATGAGGTTAAATATAAAAAAATATCTATAAAAACACACCCTAAAACCCAACAATTAAATCTATATTTTTTTCATTAAAATAGCTTTTACGGTTTACTGTATTGGGCGGAGTGGCGATTTTGGTTATATTTACGGCATGGCTGCTTTAAGTAAAAAGCGGGCTTACAGAATGATAAAACTATACTATGCATCTATTTACACAACATAAAAATCAGTTAACAAGCCTCAAGGAAAAACCTTTTAAGCTGGAAAAGGAAATACAAATGCTTTTTGAGGCCAATGTAGCAACCATTCTTAATCTGAAGCTAATAAAGTCGGAATTTACCATCAAAAGCAATCGTATAGACACCTTGGCTTTTGATGAAGAAAGCAAGGCATTTGTTATTATAGAATACAAACGCAGCCAGAGTTACAGTGTTGTTGACCAGGGTATTTCTTATTTGAATCTAATGTTGGAATACAAAGCTGATTTTATCATAGAATACAACGAAACCCAAAAAGGAAACCTAAAACGTACGGATGTTGACTGGTCGCAAACCAAAGTTATTTTCGTATCGCCATCGTTTACCGATTTTCAGAAAACAGCCTCCAATTTCAAAGATTTGGCTATAGAATTATGGGAAATAAAACAATTTGAAAACGACGTTGTGGTGATTAATCCCATCAAAAAATCGAAATCAGCACCGAGCATTAAGCAGATTAACCAAAGTGAAAATTCAGAAATAAGTAAAGTCGTAAAAGAAATTAAAGTTTACACTGAAGAAGGTCATTTAGAAGGTAAATCTGATGCTATTATTGAGCTGTATGAAGCCTATAAGAATGCAATAATGAACATGGCTCCGGATATTGATATCGAACCTAAAAAACTTTATATAGCATTTAAGAAGAATAAAAATATTGCTGATGTTGTCGTTTCAAAAAATGGATTAAAAATTTTCATCAATAGTAAGAAAGGAAAATTAGATGATCCAAAAAATATAGCGAGAGATGTTTCCGAAATTGGCCATTGGGGAAATGGAGATTATGAAGTAACAACTTCTAATACAGATAATTTGGAATACATTATGAGTCTGATAAAACAGGCTATTTAATACATATAAAAATTAAATTATAAATGCCCTAATCAAATCAATTGGGGCATTTTATATTAAAATAAAACATACGCAAAACACTAATAAGTATTGAATTTTCGATTATAAAATTGATTCTAACCACTAACAAATCAACAACAACCGACAATCCCCTTTTTCAACAGGAGCCCGATGCACACAAGGCAAAACATTTTGTTCCGGATGATCAACTGCCAATCTCCAAAGATGTCCCAATCCTAAATTAACAGGTTTAGCATCTAGCTTAGCCTGATAATGCAAATCAAAATAATTTTCCCTCAAAAATTCTTCAAATTCTGATTCAGGTCCGTCGTGTAATTCTTTCAGTTTTTCACGGACTTCCGGAATCAGGATTTTTTGTATCACTTGGTCATGAGGAATAATATCACTTGCCGCACCATAGTAGGTACATAAAAAAGTATCAGTACCAATCGGTGAACGATCTACATGCCAAGAATAGACATCTGTTGAAATAAAATCAAACTCATTGTCTCGTTCATAATATTTCAGTAAATTAAGAGAAGGCGACGCTCCAAAATCAGTTAATAATTGCATATCTCTTAGTATAATTTCTCTGGCTTTACTCCCCTTTTCTGATAATTGCAATGACAGAAGATCATCAGGAGAAACCACTGTAATATTCTCTTTTAATTGAAGTTTCGATATAATTTCTTTAAAGTCTCCGTCTAAATTTCTGTACCAACACAATGCATTCGTATTTCCCTGAAAACTGGTAGTAACCAATTCAGAAAATGAAGCAACTACTCCAACCTGATCGTTATCAGAAAATTTATTGTTCATATTTTAAATAAAACAGATTACATTCTTTCATACATCCTTTTTGGCAAAATTTTTAGTAACAAAGCAATCAAACCCCATCTTTTGGTTATATAAGCTGTTCGTTTTTTACGACAAATCGCGGCAAATATTTGCCGTGCCGCTTTTTCAGGGGTTGCCACCCAAAACTGCCCTTCTCCTTTTGCCATATCGGTCGCAACAAAACCAGGACGGATATCAGTTACAGTTATATCCTGTTTTGACTTTCGTGCCTTTTGCCGCAATCCTTCCAAATAATTAATCTGATAAGACTTGGTCGCATTATAAGAAGGCGCAATACGATTTCCCCGCAAACCAGCAATTGAAGTAATACCGACTAAATGCCCAGAGTGTTGCTTTTCAAAATAACGAAAAGCCCAATCCGCAACAAAAGTAAAGCCGGTTATATTGGTATCAATAGTTATTTTTTCAATATTGAAATCAAGCATCGGATTAAGATCTCCGGTTCCGGAACTGATAACCAATAGATCCAGGCCGCCTAATTTATCAACCAGGTCATCGAGTTTTTCCTGAAGTGTCTCGATTTCGACAACATCTAATTGTAAAATTTCAAAAGTTTGTGGGTTTTCCGATTGGATAGCTTCCAGCAATTGATTTCTTCTACCTGAAAGACCTACTTTGTATCCCTCTTTTGAAAGAATTTTGGCCAGTTCTTTGCCAATTCCTGATGTGGCACCAATTATAATTGCTTTTTTCATAGAGATTACAAAGGCTTATATCGCTTTTACATCAAATATACATAAAAGAGTAACTATTGATAAAAATAAGATATAATCAAAATTAGTTATGAATTCTGAAATCACTCATTTGATTGCATAAACTATCTTGATTTGCAAGCTTGCAATTGCTTTTCAGACAAACAATCTTATGCATTTAAAAACAACAAAATTGTGAATCATCGGATGAAATAAAATAAAAAAATATTCATTTTTGATATATAACAAACATTAACGTTTACAATTAAAAACATTTGTTTTTTAAGTTAATTATCTTAAAAATACCGGTTAACTTACTGTTAAAAATACAATATAACTATGTCAGCTCAATAAATTCTATATATATTTACAACCTAAAACAAGCACATTATGAAAAAAATTACAAGCCAAAACAGTACAGATTTCAACAAAATCTTCCCAAACAATAGGGATGTCCGCAATCCGAAAATGGAAAAAAACAAACGGCACCTTATTACCTTTTATCAGTTATAGATAAGAATTACTCCCACTATTGCAAGTAACCTGCCTGGACGGTCAACCGTTCAAAAGCATACACATGATTTCATTCTACTTATAATCAAAACAGGTCTGAAATTCAATAATCTTGCCTTATCTAAAATTTTAATCGTAAAACCCTAAACCGGAAACCCCTATTTGTGGTTCCGCAGTAGCGTATTTTTCATTTACTCATCTTTAATATTTGCCCGACTGATTAGCAGTTTTCGGAAGTTATTCCGCATATGCTTATGATTCGGCTTTTGAATTGCTATTCAATGGCTATGCCCGTTAAAAATAGCTGCTAGTTAATGATTCTATCCAAGAATCAGAATTGAGTATAAATTAAATTAAGATGAGATGAGAAAATTACATTGTACTTATTTATTTTTCTTTTTGCTTTTTAGTTGCATCAGCAGTTTTGCAAAAAGTCATACAACAACAAACAATGATTCACAAGCCTTACTGATTGCTAATTCTATGCTACCCCCTATTAGCTATACTCCAAATAGTGAAGGCATATTGTATGTTAAAAAAGGAGGAACCGGTTTGGGCGACAGTTGGAACAATGCAATTGGAGAGCTTGCTGATGCCTTGAAATTTGCAAAAAACAACAATGCAGTGGCCACTAATCCTAAAATAAAGCAAATCTGGGTGGCAGGCGGCACTTACAAGCCTCTTTACAGTGCTGATGATACTAATTTTGGAAATCCTGATAACTATAAAAACACTTTCCTTATGGTGAAAGATGTGGCTATATATGGTGGTTTTTCAGGTAACGAGACCACACTTGCTCAACGTAACCTGGACATAACTGCCAATAAAAGCATCCTCAGCGGCACCGTTTACCATATACTAATTAGCGTCAATGATGTAGGCTCGGCCTTAATTGATGGCTTTACCATTAGTAAAATCAAGGAAGGCCCGCTTGCATCCAGCACGATTGGAGGGAATTATATTGTAAGCCTGCATGGTGGAGGAATGTTTAATAATAACTCATCACCAGGTATTTCCAATTGTAATTTCTTATCGAATCTTGTTGATAGTTTAGGTGGAGCTATATATAATATTGATTCCTCCCCAAATATCACAAACTGCAATTTTACCTTAAACAGGGCTTCGTATGGTGGGGCAATATTTAATTCTGAATCATCATCACCAATTATCTTTAATTGCAAATTTTCAGAAAATTCTTCTGATAACGCAGGAGGGGCTATGGGAAACGATGACGCCTCATCGCCAAAAATATACAACAGCCTGTTTGCAAACAATAAATCCTCGTCATACAATGCCAGTGCCATATGGCATGATGGGGGAAATGATGCCCTTTTGATTAACTGCAACCTATATGGCAATATTGTTGTCAAAGGCCTTGTTGGTGGTGCGATAAATACAACCGGCGGCAAAATAAGTGTGTACAACTCTCTGTTATGGGACAATCAACCCAAACAATATTTTGAGCAGACTCCCATAACATTTAAAAATAGCCTGATTCAGGGCAATACCAATACTTCCAACGGTAATTTGGATGCTACCAATATAAGCACAGCACAAATTTTTAACGATGCTCCTAATAAAGACTTTACTCTTAAACTTGGCAGTCCTGCTATCAATACAGGTGACAACAGTCTATATAACGACAATGGTGGCAATTTTACTACCAACAAAGATTTGGGAAACAACCCTCGTTTAAAAGATTCCAATATAGATATTGGCCCTTATGAAGCATGGCCAAAACAACAGTCAATTACAGCTAAGGATATGGTTAAAACCTACGGTGACATATCTTTTGTGGCTACAGCTACAGCAAGTTCCGGTCTGGAAGTTAGTTATATATCTGCTGACAATAGCATAGCAGAAGCTTTTCAGGACAGTACGGATGGCAACAAATGGAAACTGAAAATCAAAAAAGCAGGACAGGTAAACATCACAGTAAAACAGGCAGGTAACGAAATCTACAATCCGGCACCCGATGTTATCTTTAAACTGACAGCAAACAAAGCGCCTTTAGCAATAATAGCCGATACCAAATCAAAAGAATTTGGTACAGCAGACCCTATACTGACGTTTACCGCCAACGGATTCGTAAATGGCGATACTCAGGCAGTAATTTTGGGTGCTTTGAGAAGAGCCATTGGTGAAACCATAGGAACATACCCCATTGCACAGGGAACCTTAACAGCAGCTAACTATACCATTAGTTATACCGGAGCAGATTTTACTATCACCAATGCTCCCGGAGATTTTATTACCGTATGGGATATGACCAAAGCGAGTAGCAATGTTAAAATAAAAGTTACGATTACTACATTACCATCGCCAAACAATCTGGTCAAATATTTCTGGACAACCCCTAACGGTAATTCCGGTGTTGGAACGGTAACGACTTCAGGAGATATTTTTATTAATGCTCCTTCTAACCAGCCAACTATTACACTCCATGTAAAGCCTGAAAATCTGACGGCTTTAAGTGTCTTTAATGACCCACGTCTTATTGACATTGCTCAATGGGGAACCGTTGCCTGGCAAAACATGGAAAATGGATTCTTAAAATGTTCTAACCTCAACATTACAGCTACAGATATACCGGACCTGAGCAGAGTAACCAATATGAAAGCTATGTTTGCCGACTGTTCATCCCTCACAGGCCCTGCTAACATAGGAAGCTGGAACACATCAAATGTAACCAATATGACTACTCTGTTTAGCGGAGCCAGCGTTTTCAATCAGGACATTAACAACTGGGACACAAGAAATGTAACCCTCATGCCATATATGTTCAGAGAAGCCCGTTCCTTCAATCAAAATATAGGTAACTGGAATACATCAAATGTAACCTCTATGGAAGGGATGTTTGAAAATGCCACTAATTTCAACCAGGATATTGGCAGCTGGAATACGGCAAACGTAACCAATATGGCAAAGATGTTTTATATGGCCCTGATTTTCAACCAAAATATTGGCAATTGGAATACGGCAAATGTAACCGGAATGGATGGTATGTTTTATCGTGCCTATGCCTTTAATGCCAATATTGGGAACTGGGATACAGCAAACGTAACTAATATGGGAGGAATGTTTTCTTTCACAGAAGCCTTCAATCAAAATATCGGGGACTGGAATACCGCACAAGTAACCAATATGGGGTCTATGTTTTGGGGTGCCCAGGTATTTAATCAGAACATTAGCAGCTGGAATACGGCAAATGTAACCAACATGGAGGGAATGTTTCGAAATAATCCGACATTTAATCAGGATATTGGTAACTGGAATACCGCAAACGTAACCTCTATGGAAAATATGTTCCACGGAGCACAGTCGTTCAACCAAAACATCGGCGACTGGCAGCTGAATCCTGCTGTAAACATGACCAATATGTTGAGTGAGTCGGGTCTGGATTGTGCCAATTACTCTGCAACGCTCAAAGGCTGGGCAGACAATCCCAATACACCTTCAGGGCGTAACCTTGGAGCCATGGGTTGCCAATACGGTACCAATGCTCAAGCAGCAAGAACAGCACTGACTACCACCAAAGGCTGGACCATTACAGATGATAGCCCAAGTGGTACTATCTGCGGAAGACCGTTTATTACCGTTTGGGATATGAATATGCATGTAAACCAAAACGCTCCAACCAGCTTGCGCTTTGGTATTACCACTTTGCCTAATAAACCAGTCAGCTATACCTGGACATCATCGGGAGGCAGCAGTGGCAGCGGTACGCTGACAACAAATAATTCCGCCGAGATAACAGGCCTGCCCGCCGGCGAAATCATCACATTAAGCATTGCTTCCGAAATAAAAGCCATTAACATCAGAGCCAACAGCAACAACCACATTCGACGTCTTATCAACATTACCCAATGGGGTGATGCAGCCTGGAGCAGTATGGATAATGCCTTTAATGATTGTGTCAATCTCAACGTTACTGCAACTGATATCCCTGATTTGAGCGCAGTAAGTTCTATGCGAAACATGTTTAACAACTGCCAATCGAGGACAGGTCCGGCTAACATCGGTAGCTGGAATACGGCAAACGTGACCAATATGGAAGGTTTGTTTGGAGCTAACCTTGTTTTTGATCAGGATATTAGCAGCTGGAATACGGCAAACGTGACCAATATGGGCTATATGTTGAGTGCTGCCAGAGCATTCAATCAGGATTTAAGCAATTGGAATACGTCAAATGTAACCAATATGGAAGGAATGTTCCAGGGAACGAGAGCATCCAACCTGAACATAAGCAACTGGGACACGCAAAATGTAACAAATATGCAGGGAATGTTTGCCTTTTCACCGGTCTTCAATGAAGATATCAGCAACTGGAATACATCAAAAGTAACCAACATGAGCAATATGTTTGGTGGCTCCCAGGCCTTTAACCAAAACATCAGCAGTTGGAATACTGCTGCAGTAACCAATATGAGTGAGATGTTTGCAAATGCTACCTCCTTTAACCAGCCGATTGGCAACTGGAATACAGCTTCGGTAAACAATATGTTTCTTATGTTTGCCAGTGCCAAAAATTTCAACCAGGATATTGGTAATTGGAACACCTCCGCAGTAACCAATATGAGCGGTATGTTTGATTCAGCAACTGCATTCAATAAACCCATAGGTAACTGGAATATCACTTCAGTAACCGATATGCATGGCATGTTTAATCGTACAAGCTCCTTTAATCAGGACCTAAGCCATTGGAATATTTCTTCAGTACTTCGTTTGGGATACATGTTTGTTCAGGCGACTGCCTTTAATCAGAATATTGGTAGTTGGCAGCTTAATCCAAATGCAGATATGACCAGTATGCTGGACTTTTCAGGAATGGATTGTACAAACTATTCGCTTACACTGCAAGGCTGGGCAAACAACCCCAACATTCCTACCGGACGTAATTTAGGAGCCTCGTACAAACAATACGGCACCAATGCTGAAACGGCAAGAAATTTTTTAATCAATACCAAGGGCTGGACCATTACTGGCGACAGTCCTAGCGGACAAAGCTGTAGACTAGATCAGACCATTACAGTGAGTAATATGGTCAAAACCTATGGTGATATGCCTTTTGTACAAACTGCTACAGCAAGTTCAGGTCTTGAAGTAAGCTATGTATCTGCGGATAACAGTATAGCTGAAGCTTTTCAGGACACAGCAGACGGCAACAAATGGAAACTGAAAATCAATAAAGCAGGAGTAGTCAATATCAGGGCACAACAAGCCGGAAATGACACTTATGCTCCAGCAGCAGATGTTATTTTTATATTGACGATAAACAAGGCGGCTTTAACTATAACAGCCAACGCCCTATCGAAAGAATATGGTACGGCAGACCCGACATTGACCTTTACAGCGGCAGGTTTTGTTAATGGAGAAGACCAAACGATAATAACAGGTGTTTTAACAAGAATAGCTGGAGAAGCCGTAGGAACATATGCTATTACACAGGGAACATTAGACGCTGAAAACTACAGTATTACCTACACAGGAGAAGACTTTACTATTACAGCCGCTACGCGAGATTTTGTTACCGTGTGGGATATGAGCAAGCCAACTTTTCCAGGTTATGAAGATAAAATTAATATTACAATTACTGCATTATCTGGTGAATCTGTAGATTATTTTTGGATAGCTTCCGGTGGAAGTACCGGTAGTGGAACAATTGTGAACAGTTTTGACACCAATATTAGTGTCCCAACAAACGAGATTATTACTCTTAACTTAAAATCGACTAATCTCTTGGCTTTTACGGCTGGTTACAGTTCTAAAAATCTAATTGATGTTTCTCAATGGGGTGCTGCCAAATGGAGCACGATGAGGAGCGCCTTTTTCGATTGTAATAACCTAAATATTACCGCTACCGATATCCCCAACTTAAGCGACTTGACGGATATGTCTTATATGTTTTATGGATGCACATTACTCAATAGTCCTACAAATATAAACAGTTGGAATACAGTAAATGTAACCAATATGATGGGTCTGTTTTTTGGTGCCAGAACATTTAATCAAGAAATAGGTAACTGGAATATTTCAAATGTAACCAATATGCAGAGTATGTTTCAAGAAGCCAAATCATTCAACCAAAATATTGGCAACTGGAATACACAAAACGTAACCAATATGTCATCTGTGTTTATAGGGGCCGAGATATTCAACCAAAATATAGGTAACTGGAATACACAAAATGTAACAAAAATGAATGCATTGTTTTTAAGAGCTTACGTGTTTAACCAGGATATCGGCAACTGGAATATATCAAACGTAACCAATACGAGTAATATGTTTACTTATGCAAAAGCTTTTAACCAAAATATTAGCAACTGGGATACATCAAATGTAACGGATATGAGTAATATGTTTCAAGGTACGAGAGCCTTTAATCAAAACATTGGCAATTGGAATACAGAAAAAGTAACTAATATGAAAGCTATGTTTTGGCAAGCCGTTGCATTTAATCAGGATATTAGCAATTGGAATACAGTAAACGTAACCAATATGAGTTGGATGTTTAGGGAAAACATTGGGTTCAACCAAGACATTAGCAACTGGAATACACAAAATGTAACCAACATGGAGAGTATGTTTTTAGAAGCTAAAACCTTTAATCAGAACATTGGCAGCTGGAATACCGCAAATGTAATCAACATGAGCTATATGTTTTTACGCAATCGTGGCTTTAATAAGGATATAAGTAACTGGGACACGCAAAAGGTCACTGATATGTCCAGTATGTTTTATGATGCACAAACATTTAACCAAAATATAGGCAAATGGAAGCTCAACCCTGCTGTAAATATGAGCAATATGCTGGACAATTCAGGAATGGATTGTCAAAACTATTCGTTTACGTTACAAGGATGGGCAGCCAATCCATACACACCATCAGGGCGTAATCTGGGAGCCGGGGGCAGACAATACGGCACTAATGCCGAAGCGGCAAGAACCTTATTAACCACTACCAAAGGGTGGACCATTACAGGCGACAGCCCAAGCGGACAAAGCTGTGGACTAACCCAAACCATTACAGCAAGCGATATGACCAAAACCTACGGAGATATACCTTTTGTACCTACTGCTACGGCAAGTTCAGGTCTTGAAGTCAGCTATGTGTCTGCGGACAATAGCATAGCCGAAGCCTTTCAGGACAGTGCAGACGGTAACAAATGGAAATTAAAAATCAATAAAGCAGGAGTAGTCAATATCACGGCACAACAAGCCGGAAATGACACTTATGCTCCGGCAGCAGATGTTATCTTTACCTTGACGATAAACAAGGCAGCCTTAACAGTAACAGCCAATGCCCACAGCAAAATTTACGGAACTACAGACCCGACCTTGACTTATGTAGTAAATGGATTGGTGAATGGCGATACAGAAGCAGTTATCAGCGGATCACTGACAAGAGCAGCCGGAGAAAATGTCGGAACTTATGCCATTGAACAAGGAACCGTAAGTGCAGAAAATTATGTTATCACATACACTGGCGCTGATTTCAATATCACAAAAGCAACCTTAAATATTGTTGCAGACGCCAAGTCGAAAGCATTTGGAACAACTGATCCGTCTCTGACCTACACCGTTACAGGACTCGTAAACGGAGATACAGAAAGTATCATTACAGGTAGCTTGTCAAGAGCTATTGGTGAATCCGTGGGAATTTATGCCATCACGCAGGGCACTTTAAGTGCAGGCGATAACTATGACATTACCTTTACCGGAGCTGACTTTACTATCATCGAAAGATTAGTCGTAGATACCTCAACACAGACAAACGTAACTTGTAATGGAGGTTCTGATGGTTCGGCTACAGTTAGTATAACCGGAGGTACCGCACCTTATACCTATTCCTGGTCGCCAAACGGCGGAACAACTGCAACGGCCATAGGATTAGCTGCAGGCAACTACACCGTTACTGTTACCGATGCAAACGGCTCTTCAATTACGAAGGATTTCAACATTACCGAGCCACAGGCAGTTGAACCGCCTACTGCTGAAGACGTACAGGAATTCTGCAGGGCAACCAATCCTACAATAAGCGATCTTGAAATAGTAGGAACACAAGTGAGATGGTATACTTCTGCTACTGCAATCCAGGAACTTCCTGACGATACGCTTCTGGTAGACGGAACGATTTATTATGCCTCGCAGACAATTAACGGATGCGAAAGCCAGGAAAGGACATTTGTAATCATTACCCTGAACGACCAATTGCCAACTCCTCAAGGAGCACCAATACAAGATCTCGAAGAAGGAGCGACTATAGCTGACCTGGTGGTAACACCTTCAAATATTGTTTGGTATGCTAGCTATGATGATGCGGTAAACAATAGCAACCCACTATCTCCTACTACTGAATTAGAAAACGGAACCACGTATTATGCCATTGCAATGGCTAACGGGCAATGTTCAAGCCTGCCTTTTGCAGTTACTGTTAATGTAACACTAGGAATTGGAAAGCCGCAAAAAACGACTTTCAAATACTATCCAAATCCGGTAGAAGATTATCTGAATATCCAAAACTCAGGAATCATTGAAAAGATTGAAGTATACAGCATGCTAGGTCAACTGGTCAAAACACAGGACTGCCATTCTGTAGAAGTAAGACTATTCCTTGGAGACCTACCGGATGGAACCTATGCGGTATCCATATTATCCGAAGGAAAAAAATCGACTGTAAAAGTCGTTAAAAAATAGAAGCAGACCTCTTAAAAAGAAAAACACGCCCTAATCAAGGGCGTGCTTTTTAGGTTTTATTATAACGTTAATTCTTTTTAAATTTCGGTTAACCAACTGTTAAAAACAGTGTATAATTAGGTCTTCCAAACAAATTCTATATATATTTACATCTTAAAATAAGCACTTATGAAAACAATTACAGGCCAAAACAGAAAAGATTTCATTAAAATCTTCCCAAAATATAAGGATGTCTATAATCCGGCAATGGAAAAAATGAAGCGGCACCTTATTACCTTTTATCAATTATAG
Organism: Flavobacterium microcysteis; assembly: GCF_006385255.1. Lineage (GTDB taxonomy): Bacteria > Bacteroidota > Bacteroidia > Flavobacteriales > Flavobacteriaceae > Flavobacterium > Flavobacterium microcysteis. Next base: position 808,297 of record NZ_VFJE01000056.1, on the reverse strand, counting down.
ATAAGAACTACTCCCACACTTATAGACAAAAATTGCTTTGAACGGATAACCGTTCAAAAGCAAACTTACAATTTCACAGAATACACATACAATTAACCGTAATGTATCGAAATTCCTGCGTCTAACCTTATCTAAAATTTTAAGCGTAAAACCCAAAACCGGCAACTCATACCTGAGGTTCCGTGGTAGCATATTCTTTTTATTACTCATCTTTAATCGTAGTCGGCTGATTATACAGTTTTCGGAAATAATTCCGCTTATGATGCCTGCTCTGAGCTATAGTCGTACGGAAATATCCGTAAAAACCAGCTCGTATTTAATTGAATAAAACCAGCTTAACACTTATATCTAGTAAAAGAAATTAGAGTTAAGAATAAATTAAATTGATTTTGAGATGAGAAAATTACATTCTACTTATTTATTGTTTATTTTGATTTTTAGCAGCGCCTGTGGCTTTGCAAGAAATCACTTATCTTCTGTTTATAAAACGGCTGACTACGATGATGCCGTAAACAATATCAACCCATTTTTTCCTGCTACCGAATTGGAATACGAAGCCATCCCTTATGCTGTTGCAATGGCTAACGGACAATATTCGAGCCTGCCTTTTACAATTACCATAAACGTAATGCTAGCAATTGGAAATTCACAAAAAGTGACTTTTAAATACTATCAGAATGTGGTGAAAGATTATTTGAATATACGGAGTTTGGGAACCATCAATGCGATTGAGGTATACAACTCATTAGGACAGTTGGTCAAAAAACAGGATTCCCACTCAGGGGAAGTACTTCTTTTCCTTGAAGATCTTACAGATGGAACCTACGTGGTATCCACCCTATCCGAAAGTAAAAATCGGCAGTAAAGGTGGTCAAAAAACTTTTCTTAATTAGAGCATCCCTCCACAGATATAAACTGTTCAATAATTTCACCTGATCTTAAAAATTCAGGCGAGAATGCTTTTGCAAGATTGAAACAGACCAAATTCAAAAATCATATAAGCTTACATAAAAAGACAACTAAATACCAAAAAAATGAAAAAATTCACATTTTTTCTGCTGCTTACATTGAGCTGGGCAAGTTTTGCACAAAACATCAAATATGTAAAAGAAGGCGGATCAGGCAATAAAGACGGATCTTCATGGAGTAATGCCAGTGACGATTTGCAGTTAATGATCAATCAGGCTACTACTACAAGTCAAATATGGGTAGCGGCAGGTACTTACAAACCAAATCGTCCTGCCGACAATCTCAACACTATCGCCCCCAATAACCGTAATAATGCTTTTGTACTTAAAGATGGCGTAAAACTATACGGAGGTTTTTCCGGAACTGAAACTTCATTGGAACAACGTAATTATGAAGTTAACAAAAGTATCCTCAGTGGGGATATCGGTGCTGTAAATAATACAGCCGATAATACTTACCATGTAGTTATGAGTTCAGGTGCAGGAAATCAAACCCTATTTGACGGCTTTACGATTACCAAAGGGAATGCGAACGGATCTTCAACCACAACCATAACGGTCAATGGTCAGGCACATACTCAAGCCAGAGGAGCAGGAATGTCTAACTTTGCATCTTCTCTTACCGTCACTAACTGTCACTTTACAGAAAATATAGCTTATGTAGCAGGAGCTATGTACAATAGCACATCTCCTATACTCCTCTCCGACAGCAAATTTTCATTAAATGTCGCCACTTCGAACTGCGGAGGAATATTTAATTTATCCTCTTCTCATGCAATCATTACAAACTGTCTTTTTATCCAGAACACAGCTGCCAGTTGGGGTGGTGCGATGATTAACAACGGCTCGTCTGTAAACATTTTGGGCTGTTCTTTTATAGAAAACTCAGCTCCTTACCGAGGAGGTGCGATATACAACGAATCATCCGTAAAAATTTACAACAGCCTTTTTGCAAGAAACAATGCTAAAGAAGGTGGTGGTGCGATATGGAATACAACTGCGGCAAGCTACAACAATACGCTGATGATGAACTGTACCATATATGGCAATACCACCCAGTCTTCAAATGCCGGTGGTATTCATGTCTCCGACGGACAAATACGTTTATACAACAGCCTTGTATGGGACAATCAGGTAAAACAGTACTCAACCATCTCAGGAACTATATCCTTAATGAACAATCTGATACAAGGCAATACCAGTACTACTAATGGCAATATGAATGCAACCGGTATTACTACGCAACAGCTTTTTATCAATGCAGCCGGCAATGATTTTCATCTTAAACCCGGTAGTCCTGTCATTTCCAAAGGAAGTAACTCCTTATACACCAATAATGGGGGTAATCTGGCAACTGATAAAGATTTGTCTGGCAACAATCGTTTAACTGATAACAACATTGACATAGGAGCTTATGAATTCACATTAAAACCACAAACCATTACTGTAGCAAATATCACTAAAACCTACGGAGATACCCCTTTTGCCCTTAATGCTACAGCAAGCTCAGGTTTGGAAGTCGCTTATGTATCTGCTGACAACACTATAGCAGAAGCTTTTCAGGACAGCGCAGACGGAAACAAGTGGAAGCTAAAAATCAAAAAAGCAGGAGAGGTCAACATCACAGCAAAACAAGCTGGAAATGACACCTATTACCCGGCTCCTGATGTTGTTTTCAAAGTAACAATTAACAAAGCCAACTTAACAGTTACTGCCAATCCTAAAAACAAAATATATGGCGCAACTGATCCGCCTCTGACCTACACCGTAAGTGGACTGGTAAATGGTGATATCCAAAGTATCATCACAGGAGCTTTGGAAAGAACAACGGGTGAAGCAGTCGGTACCTATGCCATTGAACAGGGAACGTTGGCGGCAGGCAATAATTACGCCATCGTCTATACCGCTGCTGATTTCAACATTACGAAGGCTGCATTGAATATCACTGCAAATGCCAAGACTAAAATCTACGGAACGACTGATCCTGACCTTACCTATACAATCAATGGTTTGACTAATGGTGACACCGGAACAATAATTACCGGAGCCTTAGCCAGAACAGCGGGAGAAAATATCGGAACCTATACCATCAATCAGGGAACCCTGGCTGCAACCGAAAACTATGACATTGCCTACACTGGTGCAGATTTCAATATCACAAAAGCAACCTTGAATATTGTTGCCGACGCAAAATCAAAAGTGTACGGAACAGCTGATCCTGCTTTGACGTACACTGTTACTGGCTTAACTAATGGAGATACCAATGTAGTAATTACCGGGGCATTGGCAAGAGCAACCGGTGAGAACACAGGAACCTATGCAATTGAACAGGGAACTCTGGTTGCAACAGGAAACTATGACATTGCCTACACTGGCGCTGATTTCAATATCACTAAAGCAACCTTGAATATCGTTGCCGACGCAAAATCAAAAGTGTATGGAACGGCTGATCCTGCTCTGACTTACGTCGTAAGCGGTTTGACAAATGGAGATGCGGAAAGTATCATCACAGGTAATTTGACAAGAACAGCCGGTGAAAACATAGGAACCTATACTATCAATCAGGGAACCCTGGCAGCAACAGGAAACTATGACATTGCCTATACTGGCGCTGATTTCAATATAACAAAAGCAACCTTGAATATCGTTGCCGACGCAAAATCAAAAGTGTATGGAACAGCTGATCCGGCTCTGACTTACGTCGTAAGCGGTTTGGCAAATGGAGATACGGAAAGTATCATCACAGGTAATTTGACAAGAACAGCCGGTGAAAACATAGGAACCTATACTATCAATCAGGGAACCCTAACTGCAAACGGTAACTACACTATTATCTTTGTTGGAGCAGATTTCAGCATCACCAAAGCAACGTTGAATATCTTTGCAGATGCAAAATCTAAAGTGTATGGAACAACAGATCCTGCTTTGACCTATACTGTAACAGGACTTGCCAATGGAGATACCAATGCGATAATTACAGGATTGTTAGCAAGAGCTGCGGGGGAAAATATCGGAACCTACGCTATCAGTCAGGGAAATTTGGCTGCAACAGGAAACTATGAGATTACCTACACTGGTGCTGATTTTAATATCACTAAAGCAACCTTGAATATTGTTGCCGATACCAAGTCTAAAGTCTATGGAACGGCTGATCCTGCCTTGACCTATACCGTTACAGGACTGGCAAATGGAGATACGGATCTAGTAATTACCGGGGCATTGACTAGAACAGCCGGAGAAAATACCGGAACCTACGCTATTGGTCAGGGAACATTGGCTGCAACCGGAAACTATGACATCACTTACATTGGTGCCGATTTTAATATAACAAAAGCAACCTTGAATATTGTTGCTGATGCCAAGTCAAAAGTATATGGAACGGCTGATTCCGTATTAACCTATACCGTTACAGGACTGGCAAATGGAGATACGGATGTAGTAATTACCGGGGCATTGACTAGAACAGCCGGAGAAGATATCGGAACCTACGCTATCGGTCAGGGAACTTTGGCTGCAACAGGAAACTATGACGTCACCTACACTGGTGCTGATTTTAACATCACTAAAGCAACCTTGAATATTGTTGCAGACGCAAAATCAAAAGTGTATGGTACGGCTGACCCTACCTTGACCTATACCGTTACAGGACTTGCCAATGGAGATACCGATGCGATAATTACAGGATTATTGGCAAGAGCTGCCGGGGAAAATATCGGAACCTACGCTATCGGTCAGGGAACTTTGGCTGCAACAGGAAACTATGACATCACTTACACAGGAGCTGATTTCAATATCACTAAAGCAACCTTGAATATTGTTGCAGACGCAAAATCAAAAGTGTATGGTACGGCTGACCCTACCTTGACCTATACCGTTACAGGACTGGCAAATGGAGATACCGAAAGTATCATCACAGGTACTTTGACAAGAACAGCCGGAGAAGATATCGGAACTTATGCTATCGAACAGGGAACATTGGCTGCAACAGGAAACTATGACATCAGCTATACATCAGCAGATTTCAATATCACTAAAGCCGTATTGAATATTGTTGCAGATGCAAAGTCAAAAGTGTATGGAACGGCTGATCCTGCCTTGACCTATACCGTTACAGGACTGGCAAATGGAGATACGGATAACATTATTACAGGTAATTTAACCAGAGCTGCCGGAGAAGATATCGGAACTTATGCTATTGAAAAAGGAACATTGGCTGCAACCGGAAACTATGACATCACTTACACAGGAGCTGGTTTCAACATCACTAAAGCAACCTTGAATATCGTTGCGGATTCTAAGTCAAAAGTGTATGGTACGGCTGACCCTGCCTTGACCTATACCGTTACAGGACTTGCCAATGGAGATACGGATAACATTATTACAGGTAATTTAACCAGAGCTGCCGGAGAAGATATCGGAACTTATGCTATTGAAAAAGGAAACTTAACGGCAACCGGAAATTATGATATCACTTACACTGGCGCTGGTTTCAATATCACTAAAGCTGTGTTGAATATTGTTGCTGATACAAAATCAAAAGTGTATGGTACGGCTGACCCTGCTTTGACCTATACCATAACAGGACTGGTAAACGGAGATACGGATAGCATTATTACCGGTGCTTTGACAAGGGTCACAGGCGAGAATATCGGAACCTATGCGATCAACCAGGGAACGTTGGTTGCAAGTGGAAACTATGATGTAATCTATCTTGGAGCTGATTTCAACATCACTAAAGCTGTGTTGAATATCGTTGCTGATGCAAAGTCAAAAGTGTACGGAACAGCTGATCCGGCTTTGACCTATACCATAACAGGACTGGTAAACGGAGATACGGATAGCATTATTACCGGTGCTTTGACAAGGGTCACAGGCGAGAATATAGGAACCTATGCTATCAACCAGGGAACTTTGGCTGCAAGCGGAAATTATGATGTAACCTATGTTGGAGCTGATTTCAACATCACTAAAGCAACCTTGAATATTGTTGCTAACGCCAAGTCAAAAGTGTATGGAACAGCTGATCCGGCTTTGACATATACCGTTACAGGACTTGCCAATGGAGATGATCATACAATAATCACAGGTGCTCTGGTTAGAACAGCGGGCGAAAACATAGGAATTTATTCGATCGAACAGGGAACATTGGTTGCAACCGGAAATTACGATATCGTTTATACAAGTGCTGATTTCAACATCACTAAAGCAATGCTGAACATCATGGCTGATGCAAAATCAAAAGTGTACGGAACAGCAGATCCTATATTGACCTATACCGTTACAGGACTTGCTAATGGAGATGATCATACAATAATCACAGGTGCTCTGGTTAGAACAGCGGGCGAAAACATAGGAATTTATTCGATCGAACAGGGAACCTTGGCCGCAACCGGAAACTATGACATCACTTACACAGGCGCTGACTTTAATATCACTAAAGCAACCTTAAATATTGTTGCCGATGCCAAGTCTAAAATCTATGGAACAGCAGATCCTGCTTTGACCTATACAGTGACAGGTTTAACGAATGGAGATGATCAGACAATAATCACAGGTGATTTGGCAAGAGTAACCGGTGAAAATATCGGAACATACGCCATCGAGCAAGGAACTTTGACAACAACCGGAAACTATGACATCACTTACACTGGTGCTGATTTCAACATCACTAAAGCAACCTTAAATATTGTTGCTGATGCAAAGTCAAAAGTGTATGGGGCAGCAGATCCTGCTTTGACCTATACAGTGACAGGTTTGACGAATGGAGATGATCAGACAATAATCATAGGTGATTTGGCAAGAGTAGCCGGTGAAAATATCGGAACATACGCTATCGGACAAGGAACCTTAACTGCAAGTGGTAACTACGATATCGTCTACACAGCTGCTGATTTTAATATCACTAAAGCAACTTTGAATATTGTTGCTGATGCCAAGTCAAAAATCTACGGAACTGCAGATCCTGCTTTGACCTATACAGTGACAGGACTTACCAATGGAGACACGGAAAACATTATTACTGGAGCTTTGGTAAGAACAGCTGGAGAAGACATAGGCACTTATGCCATTGAGCAAGGAATCTTAACAGCAAGTGGTAACTATGATATCACTTACACAGGCGCTGACTTTAATATCACAAAAGCAACTTTGAATATTGTTGCTGACGCCAAGTCTAAAGTGTACGGCACAGCTGATCCTGCTTTAACCTACACCGTTATCGGTTTAGAAAATGGAGATGACCAAACTGTAATTACCGGAATATTAACCAGAACAGCTGGAGAAAATATCGGAACCTACGCCATTGAGCAAGGAACCTTAACAGCAAGTGGTAACTATGACATCACTTACACAGGCGCTGACTTTAATATCACAAAAGCAACTTTGAACATCGTTGCTGATGCAAAATCAAAAACCTATGGTGCAGTAGATCCAGCCTTGACCTATACCGTTACAGGTTTAGCTAATGAAGATGACCAAACTGTAATTACTGGAACATTGATCAGAACCGCTGGAGAAAATATCGGAACTTATGCTATCGAACAGGGAACCTTAGCGGCAAGTGGCAACTACGATATCGTCTACACAGCTGCTGATTTTAATATCACTAAAGCAACTTTGAATATTATTGCTGATACTAAGTCAAAAGTGTATAGTACAGCGGATCCTGCTTTGACTTATACCGTTACCGGATTTGTCAACGATGATACAGAAAGTATCATCACAGGTAGCTTGTCAAGAACAGCCGGGGAAAATGTCGGAACTTATGCTATCGAACAGGGAACTCTGGCTGTTAGCGGAAACTATGATATCACCTACACAAGTGCTAGCTTTAATATCACTAAAGCGACTTTGAATATTGTTGCTGATGCCAAGTCAAAAGCATTTGGAACAGCAGACCCAGCATTGACCTATACCGTTACCGGATTTGTCAACGGTGATACAGAAAGTAATATCACAGGTAGATTGTCAAGAGTCCCTGGTGAAATTGCGGGAATCTATGCCATTACGCAGGGGACTTTAAGTGCAGGCGATAATTATGACATCACCTTTACCGGAGCCGATTTTACGATTATCGAAAGATTAACTGTGGATACCTACACTCTGACAAATGTAACCTGCAATGGAGGTTCTGACGGTTCGGTTACTGTTAATATAATCGGAGGTACTCCACCTTACGCCTATTCCTGGTCGCCATACGGTGGAACTGCAGCAACTGCAACAGGCTTAGCAGCAGGCAGCTATACCGTTACCGTTACAGATGCAAACGGTTCTAGGGCTATAAGGAATTTCAACATTACTCAGCCGCAGGTAGTAGCACCGCCAATTGCTGAAGAAATACAAGAATTCTGTAGAGCAGCCAATCCTACAATAAGCGACCTTAGAATAGAAGGAACACAAGTGAAATGGTATGCTTCAGCCAATGCAACACAGGAACTTTCTGGAAATACACTTCTGGTAGACGGAACGATTTATTATGCCTCGCAGACAATCAACGGATGCGAAAGCCCGGAAAGAACACTAGTCATAATTACCCTGAACGAATTGCTGCCAACTCCAGAAGGAGCAACCGTACAGCATTTCGAGGAAGGAGCTACTGTAGCAGACCTGGTGGTAACGCCATCAAACTCTATCTGGTATGCTAGTTATGATGATGCGGTAAATAATACCAACCTGCTATCTCCTACTACCCAATTGGTAGATGACGCTGTTTATTATGCTGTTTCAATTGCTGACGGACAATGTTCAAGCCTCCCTTTTGCTGTTGCCGTAAATGTAACACCAGGAATGACTTTTAAATACTACCCAAACCCGGTAGAAGATTACCTGAACATACAAAGCACAAGAATAGTCGAAAGGGTTGAGGTATACAGCCTGCTTGGACAGTTAGTCAAAGAACAGAGCTTCAATTCTAAAGAAGTAAAGCTGTTCCTTGGAGACCTGTCAGATGGAACCTATGCGGTATCCATCCTATTCAAAGGCAAAAAATCGACCGTAAAAGTGGTCAAAAAATAATGAATAATCTTTTAAAGAAGAGCCCGCCCGGATTTACGGGTGGGCTTTTTTATTTATTCAGTTATATTATTTAAAAAAGTACTGAGATGCTAAGTTGCTGAGGTGCTAAGTTTATATTTATGTATTTAAAAAACCATTGAAAGCAGACCTTTTCACATCTTCTTTCATTTTATAAAGACTTCCAAAATCTGCGTAATTGTTTTAATCTGTGGCTAAAAAATTCTCAAACGAACCATTCTCTTACTTTTTATTCCCCGCTTCTAAATTCAAATGCTCCTTTTCTCAGGTTGATGCCATATTCGAGATAAGCTTTAAGACAGGCAAGAAAATTTGCCCAACCTTCCGTATTTCCCATCAGCCAACTAATTCCTTCTTCATTATTTTCCATTCCTTTCTCTGTAATTGTCACAACCGTATCTTTTCCAAAAGACGATAAAGTCATTTCAACCAGATTTTTCTTTTTATTGACTTCCCAATAATACGATACGTACTTGTCCTTTTCGATTTTGCCAACCGTAATTGGGAATTGCATATCAAATTCAGGAAACTTCCATTCGATTTCTCTTCCCTCTTCCATTCTTCCTGAACCCTCAGCAATAAAATAATTTGACATTTTTTTAGGATCAACAATCGCTTCGAATACTTCCGGAATGGGCTTCAGTATTTGGATTGCCGCCTTAATAGTCAGTTCTGTTTTCCCCATGAATCTTTAGTTTTAGTTTGCTATTTGTCAGCAAACTTAAAATTAATAAAATTCTGTTTCTTGGGCATTGATTTTTTCTCAATTAACTATAGCATAATTACCGACTGAAACATTTCCATAAAAAACAAAAACCACTCTCAATATAATTTCTATTTTTGCCTAAAGAAAAATATAACACAACCCTTATGCTCATTATCGGAATTGCCGGCGGAACCGGAAGCGGAAAAACAACTGTTGTCCAACAAATTATGAACGAGTTGCCTCAGACTGAAGTTGGAATAATCTCTCAGGACTCCTATTATAGAGAAAACCATAATCTTAGTTTTGACGAACGGGCACTTATCAATTTTGACCACCCAAGAGCTATCGATTTTGAATTGTTAGTCGCTCATTTAAAGGACTTGAAAGAGGGAAAAAACATAGAACAGCCTGTATATTCTTTTGTAACGCACAACCGTACCGAAGACACCATCAATACACATCCGAGAAAAGTAATGATTATAGAAGGCATCCTGATTCTTGCTAATCCGGAGCTTCGCGATATGTTCGATATAAAAATATTTGTCCATGCTGATTCTGACGAACGTTTGATTCGACGTCTAAAGCGTGATATTGCCGAAAGAGGACGCGATATGGAAGAAGTATTGAACCGCTACCAAAATACATTAAAACCGATGCACGAGCAATTTATCGAACCGACTAAAGCTTTTGCAGATATTATTATACCAAACGACAAATACAATACCGTGGCAATTGATGTTGTCCGGGCTGTAATCAATCAGCGTATTTTATAATTTAAATTCCTAATTTTATAAATTAAAAATTCAGGGATGAAAAATCCGTTCAAAAATATCACCAGCCGCTATCCTTTTCTGAGATTTTTCGGAAACCGATATGTATTGGTATTGGTGCTTTTTATTGTCTGGATGGTTTTTCTTGACAGCTATTCCTTGCTCGAGCAGAGAGTCCTGAACAAGGAAACAAAAGAACGGGAAGACAATAAAAAATATTACCAGGACGAGATTAAACTCGACGATGAGAAGATAAAACTGCTCAAAAATCCAGACCAGATTGAAAAATATGCTCGCGAAAAATACTATATGAAACGCGACAGCGAAGACATATACATCATTGAATTTGAAGAAGATTTGCCTGAAGAAGAGCAAAGCAAATCATTATAATTATCTCTGCTAATAACTATTGTTTTAGCAGAACAACATAACCTAAAAATGGCCGACCACCTATTTGACGACTTCAATCCCGTATCTTCCAAGCAATGGAAGCAGCAGATTCAGTACGAACTCAAAGGAGCAGATTATAACGAAACACTAATCTGGGAAAGTCCAGAAGGTATTAAAGTAAAACCTTTCTACCATATTGACGAGTTTGAAAATCCTCTTTCTTTTTCTGAAAAAGAAACAGCTTTTAAAATAGTCCAGAATATTTTCGTGCATGATTTGGATAAATCCATAGGCCGTGCCTTGGAAACCCTTTCAAGAGGAGCCGAAAGTATCCGATTCACTATTGAAGACGAAAATCTGGATATAGCGAAACTATTGGAAAAACTTCCGTTAGAAACAACAACCGTTTATTTCCATTTATCATTCCTTTCAATCGATTTCGTAAAAAAAATAGATACTATTGCCAAAAACAGAAAGGCGAATTTTTTTGTACAACTCGATCCTGTTGGAAAATTGGCAAAAGAAGGCAACTGGCATACTAATCTTGATCCAGACTTAGACCTGCTGAATACAATTTCTATCTCTTGCCAGAATATCAACTTCCTAAACATTGACGGGAGCCTTTATCAGAATGCAGGAGCAAATATTGTGCAGCAACTGGCCTATATGTTGGCTCATGCCAATGAATATTTCAACCGCATGGCAACCATTTCAAGACCAATCACATTTCAGGTCGCAGTGGGAACAAATTATTTTTTTGAAATTGCCAAACTACGTGCCCTCCGATTGCTTTTTGACCTCTTAGCTAAAGAATACGATCATAATTCAGGTTGCCATATCCTTGCAATTCCTACCAAAAGAAACAAAACGCTTTACGATTATAATGTAAACATGCTTCGAACCACCACAGAATGCATGAGCGCCATTTTAGGTGGAGCCGATGCTGTTTCAAATCTGGCATACGATGCCTTATACCATAAAGACAACGAGTTTGGCGACAGAATTTCAAGAAACCAACTCCTGGTATTAAAACACGAAAGCTATTTCGACAAGGTTAAAAACCCGGCAGACGGAAGCTACTATATCGAAGCATTGACAGAGCAATTAGCCGAAAAAGCTTTGGCATTATTCAAAGACATCGAAGCAAATGGTGGTTTAATTACACAACTAATTGAAGGAACCATCCAAAGAAAAATCCAGGAAAGTGCTGAAAAAGAACAGGATTTATTTGATTCCGGAAAAGAAATCCTTTTAGGAACTAATAAATATCCCAACAAAAACGACAGGATGAGTCACGATTTGGAGCTATTTCCTTTCGTTAAATCAAAACCAAGAAAAACTCTGGTAACGCCCATCATAGAAAAACGATTGGCTGAAAAAATGGAACAGGAACGTTTGGAAAGCGAGAAAGAAAAATAAGCCATGAAAAGAAAAGACATCCAACATATAAAATTAGATTCGCAAGCCGATAGCAAAAAGGCTGCATCGGAAAGCAATGAAAACTTTCTGACTGCCGAAGGCATCGAACTGAAAAACACCTATTCTGATAAAGATATCCAAGGTCTGGAACATCTTAATTTTGGAGCAGGATTTGCACCAAATCTTCGTGGCCCGTACGCTACAATGTACGTTCGCCGTCCTTGGACCATTCGCCAATATGCCGGATTTTCAACAGCAGAAGAAAGTAATGCCTTCTACAGAAGAAACCTGGCTGCCGGACAAAAAGGACTTTCTATTGCATTTGACCTTCCAACGCACAGAGGTTATGACAGTGACCATGAAAGAGTTGTAGGTGATGTTGGAAAAGCAGGTGTTGCTATCGACTCTGTCGAAGACATGAAAGTACTGTTCGACCAGATTCCACTTGATGAAATGTCGGTTTCCATGACCATGAACGGTGCTGTACTGCCAATTATGGCATTTTATATCGTAGCCGCTGAAGAACAGGGCGTAAAACCGGAATTGCTTTCAGGAACCATCCAAAATGACATCCTGAAAGAATTCATGGTGCGAAACACCTACATCTATCCGCCTACTCCATCGATGAAAATCATTGCTGATATTTTCGACTTTACGAGTAAAAAAATGCCTAAGTTCAATTCGATTTCGATTTCCGGATACCATATGCAGGAAGCCGGAGCAACAGCAGATATTGAACTCGCTTATACTTTAGCCGACGGACTTGAATACATCCGTACCGGACTTGCCGCAGGAATGAAAATTGATGAGTTTGCTCCCCGACTTTCTTTCTTCTGGGCAATCGGGATGAACCATTTCATGGAAATTGCAAAAATGCGTGCCGGAAGAATGTTGTGGGCAAAATTGCTTAAACAGTTCAATCCCAAAGACGAGAAATCACTCGCTTTAAGAACCCATTGCCAAACTTCGGGCTGGAGTCTTACGGAACAAGATCCGTTTAATAACGTAGCCCGTACTTGTATAGAAGCCGCTGCTGCAGCTTTTGGAGGTACGCAATCACTACATACCAACGCATTGGACGAAGCCATTGCCTTGCCTACTGACTTCTCCGCAAGAATTGCACGAAACACACAAATTTTCCTTCAGGAAGAAACCAAAATCACCAAAACGGTCGATCCTTGGGCCGGAAGCTATTATATAGAAAAACTTACTGATGAGATTGTCCACAAAGCATGGCAGCTGATTCTGGAAGTAGAAGAATTAGGCGGCATGACCAAAGCCATTGAAGCCGGTATACCAAAACTCCGAATTGAAGAAGCCGCTGCCAGAAAACAGGCAAGAATCGATTCCAGCCAGGACGTCATTGTAGGCGTAAACAAATACCGTCTGGAAAAAGAAGATCCGTTGCACATTCTTGATGTGGACAACCAAATGGTTCGCAGACAGCAAATCGAAAGATTAGAACAAATAAAAGCCACAAGAAATACGGAAAAAGTAAAAGAGATATTACATAAACTGACCGAAGCTGCCAAATCAGGCCAAGGCAATTTATTAGAAATCGCAGTAGATGCCGCCAGAAACAGAGCCACTTTAGGCGAAATCAGCGATGCATTAGAAACTGTTTTTGGAAGATATAAAGCGCAAATCAAATCTTTTAGCGGCGTGTATAGCAAAGAAATTAAAAATGACGAAAGCTTTGAAAAAGCAAAGCAGAAAGCCGACGAATTTGCAAAATCCGAAGGCCGTCGACCAAGAATAATGATTGCCAAAATGGGGCAAGACGGACATGATCGAGGTGCCAAAGTCGTTGCAACAGGCTATGCTGATGTAGGCTTTGACGTTGACATTGGCCCACTTTTCCAGACACCAGCAGAAGCAGCCAAGCAAGCCGTAGAAAATGATGTACATATCTTGGGTGTTTCTTCTCTGGCTGCCGGACACAAAACATTGGTGCCACAGGTTATCGAAGAATTAAAAAAATATGGGCGTGAAGATATTATGGTAATCGTAGGAGGCGTAATTCCGGCTCAAGACTACCAATATCTTTTTGATTCTGGAGCAGTTGCCGTTTTTGGTCCTGGAACTAAAATCAGCGAAGCAGCCATTACAATCTTAGATATTTTGATGCAAGAATAATCATTTCAGAAAGCGGGAAAATCATATTCCCGCTTTTTTATTGATAAAACCATACGCTAACAAAAATCAACCAATCATGAAAAAACTACTTCTCATCCTTATGCTTGCCTGTTTCTTCAAGGCAAATGCACAAATAGAAAACCCTAACTATGACAGCAAACTTGCCGAATCTTTGGGAGGCGACGATTACGGAATGAAAATGTATGTCCTCGCCATCTTAAAAACAGGAAGTAACAACGTAGAAGACAAAGAAAAATTAAATACACTTTTCAGAGGCCATATGGATAACATTACCCGTTTGGCCAAAGAAGGAAAGCTAATCGTAGCCGGCCCGTTATCCAAAAACGACAAAAATTACCGCGGTATCTTTATCCTGAATGTAAAAACTATTGAAGAAGCAAACCAATTATTGAATACCGACCCGGCCATAAAAGAGAAAGTTTTTGATGTGGAAACATTTCAATGGTACGGTTCAGCTGCTTTGCCTGAATACTTAAAAACACACGAGAAAATAGAAAAAAAGAAGCATTGATTCGGATACCATAGCCAATCCGGAATTTATTTTGAATTGGAAAAAGTAATTTTTGGAAACGAATTCCGTATTTTAGTAAAAAGAAAAACAACACAAATGGATTTTACAAAAAAAATGCTTCGCGATAATGCCCTCGAAGGAAAAGTAATCGTAGTTACAGGTGGCGGTAGCGGACTTGGAAAAGCGATGACAAAATATTTCCTGGAGTTAGGAGCCAAAGTCGCTATAACTTCACGTGATCTTGAAAAACTAAGAACTACCGCTGAAGAACTTGAAAAAGAAACCGGCGGTGAATGTCTTCCACTGGCTTGCGATGTACGCAATTATGAGCAAGTCGAAATCATGCTGGCAGGCGTCCTAGAAAAGTTTGGAAAAGTTGATGTATTGCTAAACAATGCAGCTGGAAATTTTATTTCTCCAACAGAAAGACTATCTGCAAATGCTTTTGACACCATCATTGATATTGTGCTAAAAGGCTCCAAAAATTGCACCTTAGCTTTTGGAAAACATTGGATTGATACCAAACAACAAAATACAACAATACTGAATATTGTCACGACCTATGCCTGGACTGGTTCCGCTTATGTCGTACCTTCAGCCACAGCAAAAGCAGGCGTTTTGGCCATGACCCGAAGCCTAGCCGTTGAATGGGCTAAATATGGAATCCGTTCCAATGCTATAGCACCAGGACCATTTCCTACAAAAGGCGCTTGGGACAGATTATTGCCGGGCGACCTTAAAGACAAATTCGACCTGGCTAAAAAAGTACCATTAAAAAGAGTCGGCGACCATCAAGAATTAGCCAACCTTGCAGCCTATCTCGTGTCTGACTTTTCAGCCTATGTTAACGGAGAAGTCATTACAATTGACGGTGGCGAATGGCTTAAAGGAGCCGGACAATTCAACCTTTTGGAAGCTGTTCCTGAAGAAATGTGGGATATGTTGGAAGCTATGATTAAGGCGAAAAAAAGTAGTTAAGATAAGGTACTGAGGTGCTAAGGTTCTGAGGCACTAAGTTTATATACTTTACGTATAAAAAAAGGTTATTTTCAATAGCCTTTTTTTATGTCTTCTTTTATTTGATATAAACTTCTCAATTAGTCATTTAATTTTATTTAGACTTGATATAAATTGAATATATTTGCAGCAAAATTTCAATCCAAATAAAAGAATATGAAAAAAACTCTACTCTCTGTTGCTTTTTTCTTCGCAACATTTATCAGTAACGCACAGTGCAATCCGGTAGTTTCCTTCAGTGAAAGCTTTGAAAATTTCACAAACGGCCCGGTTTCTCAAAACTGTTGGACAGGAAGTACTGCTCCAAAATTGTCAGTTGCAACAGTTTCAGGAAACAAGATGCTTCAAGCGTATAGCTATATAAACCCAACAGAACCTTTTTATATCGTAAGTCCAGAATTGACGAGCATAGATGGCAACCAAGCGCTTTCTTTTACAGCACAACCAGCAACGGGTTCTGCTCCGGGAAATATGTTGATCCAAATCGGGACAATGACAAGCGCTACCGATTTTGGCTCATTCGTAGAAGTTGGAACTCCATTTACCGTTTCTGCTTCTCAAACCAGTTTTTCTCTTAACATACCGGCTTCAAATGCTCATAAATTTATTGCCTTTAGAATCGTAGCCGATGCACAACATGTGGCAAGTTTGATTGATAATATTAACTATCAGCCTAACCTGAGTATCGATACACCAATAGCAAACACTTTCAAAGTATATCCAAACCCGTCAGCAGACAAAAAAATTACGATTGCGGGCAGTAACCTGCAAAATGACACTTCAGTAATTGTCTATACTTTGACAGGAGCTAAAGTTTACGAAACAGTAATCGAAAGCAATTCAACAGAAAAGACATTGTACCTTTCTGATTTGTCTGCCGGAACCTATATCTTGAAATTACAATCAGGAGATTATAGCACTACCAAAAAACTGATTTTGAAATAACAAGACGCATCGTCAAAAACAAAAACAGCATCATAAGCCGGAAGAATACTTCGGCTTTTTTATTCGCTATCTGTTTTTACATTGTTAACAAAATAGATTTTCAAAACCCATAAATAATTGTATTTTTACGGTTCAAAATTTTAGAAACTAAATGGGCAAAATCATTGCTATTGCAAATCAAAAAGGCGGCGTTGGCAAAACAACGACATCTGTAAATTTAGCAGCTTCCTTGGGAGTTTTAGAGAAAAAAGTATTACTGATTGACGCTGATCCTCAAGCGAATGCAAGTTCGGGTTTGGGAATCGATGTGGAGTCGGTAGAAATTGGAACTTACCAGATTCTGGAACACAGTAATACACCGGAAGAAGCAATAATCGAATGCTCATCTCCAAACGTTTCCGTGATTCCTGCTCATATTGATTTGGTGGCTATCGAAATCGAATTGGTTGACAAAGAAAACCGGGAGTATATGCTAAAAACAGCACTTGAAAGTGTAAAGGACAAATACGATTATATCCTGATCGACTGTGCTCCTTCACTTGGATTGCTGACATTGAATGCATTGACTGCTGCAGATTCTGTAGTAATTCCAATTCAATGTGAATATTTTGCCTTGGAAGGATTAGGAAAATTATTGAATACGATAAAAAGTGTCCAAAAAATACACAATCCGGATCTGGACATTGAAGGTTTGTTACTGACAATGTATGATTCCCGTCTTCGCCTATCCAATCAGGTAGTAGAAGAAGTTCAAAAACATTTCCATGATATGGTTTTTGAAACCGTTATCCAGCGTAATGTAAAACTGAGCGAGGCACCAAGTTTTGGAGAAAGCATCATCAACTATGACGCTACTAGCAAGGGAGCTACCAATTACATCAACCTGGCAGAAGAAATCATTAAGAAAAATACGAAATAGAAATAGTCTATGACAAAAGCGATAAAGAAACAAGCATTAGGAAGAGGTTTATCAGCATTGCTAAAAGATCCAGAAAACGACATCAAGTCGGCAGAGGATAAAAATGCAGATAAAGTGGTTGGCAATATTATTGAGCTTGAAATTGATGCTATTGAAATAAACCCGTTTCAGCCGAGAACCAATTTCAATGAAGAATCTCTTCAGGAATTGGCCACTTCGATTAGGGAATTGGGCGTAATACAGCCTATAACCGTACGAAAATTAGAATTTAATAAATTCCAGCTTATCTCCGGAGAAAGAAGACTTCGTGCTTCTAAACTAGCCGGATTGACTGCTGTACCTGCATATATCAGACTTGCCAACGACAATGAGTCTTTGGTAATGGCATTGGTAGAAAACATCCAGCGTCATGACCTTGACCCTATCGAAATCGCTTTATCATATCAGCGATTAATCGACGAGATTCAGCTAACGCAGGAACAAATGAGTGACCGTGTAGGCAAAAAGCGTTCTACAATTGCTAATTACCTCCGACTATTAAAACTTGACCCGATTATCCAGACCGGAATCCGTGATGGTTTTATCTCTATGGGACATGGCCGTGCTATCATTAATATTGAAGATCACGACATACAAGCTGATATTTACCAAAAAATCGTCAGCCAAAACCTTTCCGTAAGAGAAACGGAAGCCTTGGTTAAAAACTATCAGGAAAGCCTGAAACCGGCTGCACCAAAACCTGCAAAAGGAACTGCATTTGCAATTGATGAATCCGAAAAGAAAGCCATAGGAAACTATTTTGGCACAAAAGTAGATGTCAAAGTAGCCGGAAACGGTAAAGGAAAAATCACGATTCCATTTCATTCAGAAGAGGATTTCAACCGAATTATCAAATTAATCAAAGGTTAGTGAATAAGTTAGTTTCCATATTTTTTCTCTTTTTTCTGATTGGAACTACTTCGGTCAGTGCGCAGGAAGAATTGAATATTGTTGTACGTGACAGCATCAAAGGAGAAGAAATCAATCCTTTGGCACCTTCAAAAGCCGCTTTTTATTCGGCCATACTTCCGGGTATGGGACAAGCCTATAATAAAAAGTATTGGAAAATTCCCATTGTATATGCGGCATTAGGAACCGGAATAGGAATCTATGCCTACAACAATAAGAATTATCACAAATACAGAGACGAATACAAAAGACGTCTTAACGGAACGGAAGATCCAAACGGAAAACTTTCCAATCTTACGGATAACCAGCTGATTTCTGCTCAAAGACAATTTCAGAAAAACAGGGATCTTTCGCTAATTGTCACGATAGGAATCTACATCTTGAATATTGTCGAAGCAAACGTTGATGCGCATCTTCTGCAATTCAATGTCAGCGAAAAGCTTACCATCAAGCCGGATATTTATCAAAACGACCTGAATTATAAAAAAAATGTCGGACTGACATTAAACTACAATTTTTAATAGCATAGCATGAAAATAGCACTTTTGGGATATGGCAAAATGGGTAAAGTGATTGAAAAAATCGCTTTGGAAAGAGGCCACGAAATCGTTTTGAGAAAATCTGCAGAAGACACATTCGAAGGGTTGGAGCAGGCAGATGTCGCAATTGATTTTAGTGTTCCAGACGCTGCAGTTAGTAATATCTCAACTTGTTTAAACAGTAACATTCCTGTAATTTCCGGAACAACCGGATGGCTTAGCAGTTATGACCAAATGGTTGCTCTTTGCCAGGAAAAAAACGGGGCTTTTATTTATGGTTCTAATTTTAGCCTGGGCGTAAATATATTTTTCCAGCTGAATGACTATCTGGCAAAAATGATGTCAAACATCAAGGAATATAAAGTTTCTATGGAAGAGATTCATCATACGCAGAAATTAGATGCTCCTAGCGGTACTGCTATTACCCTAGCCAAAGGAGTTATAGAAAATTCCGACTACTCAAGCTGGGCATTAGAAAATGCAAAAAAGGACGAAATCTTAATCGATGCCAAAAGAATTGAAAATGTTCCAGGCACGCATAGCGTTTTTTATGATTCTGACGTCGACACTATCGAAATCAAACACATCGCCCACAACCGCGAAGGCTTCGCATTGGGTGCTGTTGTAGCCGCAGAATGGATTTTAGGCAAGAAAGGTGTCTATACCATGAAAGACGTTCTTAACTTAACGTAACAAATTGTTCTTCCAACAGACATATACATAAAAATACATACAGATGACAGCTACACAATGGTTCATATTTTTCCTTATCCTTCAAGTGGTACACTTTTTAGGAACATGGAAACTATATAAAAAGGCAGGAAAACAATCTTGGGAAGCAGCAATCCCGATTTATAATGCTATTGTCCTGATGAAAATCATAAACCGACCTAAATGGTGGGTTATTCTGCTTTTCATACCTATCGTGAACCTTATCATGTTCCCGGTCGTTTGGGTGGAAACTTTGAGAAGTTTTGGAAAAAACACAACTTTAGACACCGCTCTGGGAGTACTTACCTTAGGATTGTATATCTATTATATTAACTATTCTCAGGATGTAAAATATATTGAAAACAGAAGCTTGCATCCAAAAAACAAGACAGCAGATACTGTCAGCTCATTGTTATTTGCTGTAGTAGTTGCTACTATTGTCCATACCTATGTAATGCAGCCTTTCACAATCCCGACAGGTTCATTAGAAAAAACACTTTTGGTAGGCGATTTCCTTTTTGTCAGCAAAAATCATTATGGTGCCAGAACACCTATGACCACTGTTGCTATGCCAATGGTTCATGACACGATTCCGGTACTTAAAACTAAATCCTATATCAACAGGCCTCAGCTACCCTATTTCAGATTTCCTGGATTTGAGCCTATCGAAAAGAATGATATTGTAGTATTCAACTGGCCTGTAGATACTATTCCGAATTCTACAGAAGCCAATTTCAAGCCAATCGACAAAAAAACAAATTATGTAAAACGATGCGTAGGAACTCCTGGTGACAGCCTTTCTTTTGTTGATGGTGACGCCTATATCAATGGTAAAAAGCTAATTCTGTCAGACAGAGCAAAAGTGCAATATTCTTATAAAGTTACTACCGTAAATGGCAGTATGCTTGACCCAAATTATCTGACAAAAGACCTAAAAATATATCCTGATGACATTGGTTTTGATCAAAGAGACAATAGCTATGTATTCCGATCACTAACTGATGAAAATGCAGCTATACTGAAAAAAAATTCTTTGGTAGAAAGCATTACAAAATTGATTCTCAAAGCCGAAAAGTATCCTGACTTAAGAGTTTTCCCATATACTAAAAAATGGAACCAGGATAATTTAGGCCCTATCTATATTCCTCAAGCCGGAAAAACTGTAAAACTGGACAAAGAATCGCTTCCTTTTTACAGAACCATTATCAAAGAATACGAAAAGAACGACCTAACTGTTGTTGGAAATAAAATCATAATCAACGGTCAGGTTACTGATTCTTACACGTTCAAGCAGGATTATTACTATATGGTTGGAGACAACCGCCACAACTCATTGGATAGCCGTTTTTGGGGCTATGTTCCTGCAGACCATATCGTTGGAAAGCCGGTGTTTATCTGGATGAGTTTGGACCCATATACTCCTTGGTCAAAAGCTTTCGACAAAATTCGTTGGGAAAGAATGTTCACTACTGTTGGCGGAAGTGGCGAACCAGTCTCGTATTTCGGTATATTCGTGCTATTACTAGCAGGATATTTTATTGCTAACTTCTTTATCAAAAGAAAAAAGAAACGATTAGACAGATATTAAGATGAACGCTCTTTTGCTTCCAACTTATTTCCCATCCATCAGCCAATTTGCTGCTATGGTTCAAGCCGACTCGATTACCTTTGAGATGGAAGACAACTTCCAAAAGCAGACCAACAGGAATAGAATGTACATCTACAGTCCAAATGGAATGCAGCTGCTTAATATTCCTGTAAAGCATTCAAAAGCTGACAGGCACCAGAAAACAAAAGATGTCCGAATCGAAGATGCCTTTGGTTGGCAAAAACAGCACTTCAAGTCGCTTGAAGCAGCCTATAGGACTTCGCCTTTTTTTGAATATTTTGAAGACGACCTGTCTCCTATTTTCCAAAAGAAACATACCTTTTTGATGGATTTAAATTTTGAAGCCCTTGAAATTGTTTCAGATTGCCTTGGCTTTGACTTTTCGTATAAGAAAACGGAAGAGTATTTTCACGAAGCGTCTCAATTTTCAGATTTCCGTCCTCTGGCGAACGGAAAAAAAGACACTTTACAATTTGAGCCCTATACCCAGGTTTTTGAAGAAAAGCACGGCTATTTGAATAACCTGAGCATTCTGGATTTGTTGTTTAATGAAGGAAGACATGCTTTGGAGTATCTAAAAACACAATCGCTTTAAAACCCGCTATTAATTCTCGAAGGCCAGCCTTGCCATAACCGGGAAGTGATCTGAATTGACAAAATCCGGATAGCTTTCAAAGTTTTTGACCTGCATCTTTTTATCAGCAAAGATATAGTCGATTCTGGCAGGATAGTATTTAAAATCATACGACTTCCCAAAACCGCTTCCGGCTTCTTCAAAGGCATCGTTCAATTTTCCTCTGATACTTCGGTACACAAATGAAAAAGCACTGTTATTCATGTCTCCGCATATGATTTCAGGAAGTTTGCTGTTTTTCTTGTGGTTCATTATGATTTCAGCCTGCTCCTGCTGCTCTTTAAAAGCCTCACTCATCCTCTTGATCATCTTCTTTGACTTTTGCTCGCTTAATTCATTAATATCTTCATTAAGCTCGTGGACATCCGGAGTAATTTTGATTGATTGCAGGTGCATATTATAAACCCTGATGGTATCCTTACCTCTTTTTATATCGGCATAAACGGCATTATTATTCGAATTTGGAAACACAATATCTCCCCTGCCCACTATAGGAAATTTAGAAAATATAGCCTGCCCGGTCAACGTCTTATCTCCTTTCATTAAAACATATTTGTGCTTGTAGGCTCTTAAATCAATCTTCCCTTCAGAATACTCCTGAATACAAAGAATATCCGGATTCTTATCATTGATGAAATTGGCAATCAGTTCCGGAACATCGTCTCTTTCGATCCACTTATAAAGATTAAAAAGGCGTACATTATAGCTCATCACCGTAAAATCATTATCAGAAGGCGGAAGGTCTGTACTCGAAAATTTATAAAACTTATTGATAAAAGTAATTCCCATCAGCAGTACTAATGAAGAAAGCAAAATCTGCCTTTTCATCTGTATTCCCCAATAAATAAAAAAGAGGAGATTTAAGATCAGCATGAAAGGCAATATCAGCGTCAGTACAGATAAGATAGGAAACAATTTAGGAGCCAAAAATGGTAAGATATACGCAAGAAACGTCAATACAGTCAACACTATATTGAAGAAAAACATTGCTTTATTGAACCATGAAAGGTTTTTCATTTTTGGACAAACAATTTTTGAGTTCTAGCAAAGATTAAAAAACTTTCTTTACTTTCCTGCTTTGAAAAGAAATTCTTTTTCCTCTTTGGTCAGGCTGTCATAACCAGACTGGCTTATCTTGTCAAGAATTTCATCAATCTGCTGCTGTGTTTTATCTTTCACAACAATCTTGCTGGTTGTAGCCGTTTTTGGTTTCGGTTGACTTACATTTCGATGTACCTTTTTAAAAGGCGTTCCCTTCTTAGGCTTAAACAGATTGGCAAAAAAGTCTAAGATTCGGGTAACTATAAGACTCAAATCGGTACCATTTTGTAACAGCTTTATATAAATAAAACCGAAAAAGGCTCCACCAAGGTGAGCAATATGCCCTCCCATATTATTTGTCGGCATCTGGACAAGATCCAGTATTACAAAGACGAAAGCAATATGCCATAGTTTAACTGTCCCTATCAGCAACAGCCTTATCTGATACAAAGGAGCATAGGTTGCAGAAGCAATAAGAACTGCCATTATTGCCCCAGAAGCTCCAATAATAGGTGCTTTATAGCCAAAAAGAAAGAAAGTACCCAGAAAAACCAATCCTGCAAAAATAGCTCCCAACAAATACAATCCTAAAAATTGCTTTTGTGTAAAAAAGGTCAGGAAAAGCCTTCCTGAAAAATTAAGCATAATCATGTTAAAAAGCAGATGCAGTACATCCACATGCAGAAAACTATACGTAAGTATGGTCCACGGTTTTAGGATAAACTCAGACGGATCTGAAGTAAGCTGTATCCATGACATCAAAGACAGGAAACCGTCATTTGAAAAGGCGTGCAGCAAAAACAAAGGTATAGCAATGCCTATATTCCAGAAGATTAACTGCAGCGTAATTCCTCCTGTCTTGTATTGTATCTTTAAATCATCAATGATTCCCATAAACCCAACAGATTAATTCCAGCGATTGCTATGAAATTGATTCTTCTTCCAATACCACATCATCAAAAATCCGATGATAGCGCCTCCAATATGGGCAAAGTGAGCAACTCCACCAGGTCCATCGCCAAATAAGGATCTGCCAGAAGTACCTAAAAACAAATCCAAAGCTAATAATCCCGGTACGAAATATTTTGCTTTGATTGGAATCGGAATAAAGAACATCATCAATTCAGCATTAGGAAACATAAAAGCGAAGGCTACTAATAATCCATAAATGGCACCAGAAGCTCCAACCATTGGAGTTTGATTTAGCATGGCCGCATCAAATAAGCTTTTAAAACCTGCATCGCTAAGGTTTGTTTTTCCTGCTCCTTCTAAAATTGGTTTGATTTCATTAAAGAACATATCACCTCTGTACGCATTTCCATCAGAAAAAGTCACATTCAGTATCTGATGCAATGTATTGTCTGACAAGCCCAAATACCTAACTGGTTCTAAAAGATGCTGCATTTCAAGATAATTCACTCCAAGCTGCATCAAAGCCGCACCCAAACCGCAAGAAATATAGAAAAACAAGAATTTCTTCGCACCCCAAAAATGTTCCAAAGCACTACCAAAAGAAAACAAGGCAAACATATTGAAGAAAATATGCATGATATTTCCATGCATAAACATATGTGTTAGTGGCTGCCAATATTTAAAATGGTCATTTTCAGGATAAAAAAGCGCAAAAAGAGATTCGGCGTATGGTCCTACTACCTGTGTCCCAATAAAAAATATAATGTTTATAATCAATAACTGCTTGACTGTAGGCGTGATATTCATCATACTGCAAATTTTTTGTCTAAATCCTCTACACTCATCGTGATAAAGGTTGGTTTATGAAAAGGCGAAACATTAGGCTCCTTACATGCAAAAAGCCCGTTAACGAGATTCTCCTGCTCTCTTTCTGTCAGATATGTTCCTGTTTTAACAGCAAGGCTTTTTGCCATAGATTTTGCAATCGTATCGTTCTGGCTGAAACTGCTTTCCGGAATTTCGTCTTGTAGGTCACTCAATAATTGTTCCAACAAGATCGAAACCTCACTTTCTGTCACATTGACTGGAATTCCTGAAATCACTACATGATCTTCCTTAACTTCTTCAAAAACAAATCCGGTGTTAACCAGCGAAAGCTGCAATTCAGAAATCAGTATTATTTCCTGAGACGAAAAATAAAGATTCAGCGGAAATAACAACTGCTGACTTGATGCCTGATTAACAGTCATATTTGCCAAAAACTGCTCATACAAAACCCTTTGGTGTGCCCGTTGCTGGTCAATAATCACCATTCCTGATTTGATAGGGCTAACAATATATTTTTTATGAATCTGATAGGTCTTATAAATCGCTTCTTCGATTTCCTTATCGTTAAACAAAGAACCTGTTACTTCTTCTGATTCAAATTGGATATCCTGTATATCGGTAATCGTTTCCGTATCCTGTTTTAATCCCACATACAAGCTTTCCCAGTTAGACGGCTCAGGCTTTCTGTACGAACTTCCCGATCCGCTATAACTACTACCACTGCCGCTACTGTATGATTTTGTAGGAGCCGGATCCGGGTCGCCAAACGGATTAAAATTAGCATCCACCTGAATTAAAGGCATAGACGCTTCTTTTCCCTCATATTCGTAAGGCGTATCCAAATTAGAATCCCTGTCAAAATCCAAAACCGGGGCCACATTAAACTGTCCCAAGCTATGCTTTATAGCAGAACGCAAAATGGCATAGAGTGCATGCTCATCGTCAAATTTTATTTCTGTTTTTGTTGGATGTATATTAATATCAATCGTATTAGGCGGAACATCCAGATAGATAAAATAACTTGGCTGGCAGCCATCTTTCAGCAATCCTTCATAAGCAGCCATGATCGCATGATGCAGATAACCGCTTTTGATAAAACGGTCGTTGACGAAGAAAAATTGTTCGCCCCTGTTCTTCTTTGCAAATTCAGGCTTGCTTACAAAACCTTGTATTCCTACGATTTCTGTACTTTCCTGAATCGGGACAAGCTTTTCATTGGTCTTCCCTGAAAAAATATTCACGATACGCTGACGCAGGTTCGATGCCGGAAGATTAAACATTTCGCTTCCGTTATGATACATCGTGAAATGGATATTCGGATGGGCTAAAGCAACCCTTTGGAATTCATCAACAATATGGCGGTGTTCCACCGTATCCGACTTTAGGAAATTCCTTCTGGCCGGTATATTAAAAAAAAGATTTTTTACTGCAAAGGATGTCCCTTTTGGTAAAACGGCCACATCTTGCGACACAAATTTGCCTCCTTCAATAGCGAGGTGCGTTCCCAATTCGTCCTGCTCCTGCTTTGTTTTCATTTCTACATGCGCAATTGCTGCAATAGAAGCCAAGGCTTCGCCACGGAAACCTTTGGTATGCAATGAAAATAAATCTTCTGCTGCTCTGATTTTTGAAGTTGCATGGCGCTCAAAACACAAACGCGCATCGGTAACGCTCATGCCAACACCATTATCAATCACCTGTACAAGCGATTTTCCGGCATCTTTAATAATAAGCTTGATATCGTTAGCTTTGGCGTCAACTGCATTTTCAAGGAGTTCTTTTACTACAGACGCAGGTCTCTGGACTACTTCTCCAGCAGCTATCTGGTTGGCAACATGATCTGGAAGCAATTGAATTATACTCGACATTCTATAAATTTGTTGACTTTCAAAGTTACACAATTAATATAACAATTGAAAAATTAGAAAATAGGAAAACTGGAAAGTTTTTCACACAAAAAAGCCTATTTCTTATAACGGAAATAGGCTTTTTTATAAGTAAGTTATTTTTTTATTTGGAAGACTGTTGTCTTAAATAAGCCATCTTTATTGCCGCAATTGCCGCTTCGGTTCCTTTATTTCCATGAACCCCACCGCTTCTGTCTATAGATTGCTGCTCGTTATTATCGGTCAGTACGCAAAAGATAACCGGAACATCTGTCTGTACATTCAGATCTTTTATGCCTTGGGTAACACCTTCGCATACAAAATCAAAATGTTTGGTTTCTCCCTGAATCACACAGCCAATTACAATAACCGTATCCACTTGCTGTGTATCGATCATGCGTTTTGCACCATAAACAAGTTCAAAACTGCCAGGAACATTCCATCGGATAATATTATCCGGCGTCGCATCGCAATCCAGCAATGCCTTTTCAGCACCTGAAAAAAGACCTTCTGTTATTTTGTCGTTCCATTCTGAAACAACAATCCCAAACCGAAAATCTTTCGCGCTTGGGATTGTGTTTTTATCGTATTCTGATAAATTTTTATTAGCTGTAGCCATTTTAATAAGATTGCGACTCAGACCAAGACTACAGAAATCAAAAATCTAAAATCCGAAGTCTAAAATCCAAAATCTAAATTATTGTGCCAATCCAATCATTGCATCAATATTCATCGCTTCAGGAGCAGTTTCATATTTCTCCTTGATTTCGTTGAAATATTTCAATGCTGTTTCTTTTTGCTTTAATACCAGAGCAGTCTGTCCAGCTTTCAATAAGAAACGTGGCGTAGTCATATCATTCTGATTCATTTCAGCAGCCTTCACATAATATTCCAAAGCTTGTTTTGGCTGATTCAATTGAGAAAACGCATCACCAATAGCTCCTTTTGCAACTACTGACAACATCATATCGTCTGAACTGAATTTTTCTAAATATTCAATTGCCTCTTTGTATTTTTTAGTATTCAAATACGCAATACCAGCATAATAGTTTGCCAGGTTAGCTGCATTTGTTCCTGAATAGTTTTCTATAATTCCGGTGAAACCTAATTTTCCTTCGCCACCTTTTAAAGACAGGTTGTAAAGTGAATCACTTGCCATTCCGTCAGTAGCTTGTTGGAAGTATTTCTGAGCCTGAAACATTTCGTTCGCAGCTTCTTCTTCTTTAGGTTCTGCAACAAATTTCTTGTATAAAAGATAACCCGCTGCTAAAACAGCAACAGCACCGATAACGATAAAAATACCTTTTTGGTTTTTAGCAACCCATTCTTCGGTTCTAGAAGCACCTTCATCTAAAGAATTGAATACTCCTGCAGTTGTGCTATCTTTTTCTGAAATTGCATCAAGTGGATCTGGTTCGAATTCGTTTTCTTCTTTTGGTTTAGGAGCCTTATAGCCTCTTTTGTTATATGTCGCCATTAATCTTTAATTAAGTGAGGTGCAAAAATAAAATTTTTATTCAAATGTAAAAGATGTTTTGTCGTTATTTTTCAATAATTTGCACGCTCTTAAAAAATCAGTGTTAAAAACCCCAAGGTTCTCACTATCAGCTGGCGTTTGCAGATGTATCTAAAAAAAATAGCATTATTCAATTATAAAAACTTTTCGGAAGCGAATTTCGAGTTCGACAGCAAGATAAATTGCTTTGTAGGAAAAAACGGGATTGGCAAGACCAATATACTCGATGCTATATACCATTTGTCATACGGAAAAAGCTACTTCAATCCTTTGGCGGTACAAAACATCAAACACAACGAAGAATTCTTTGTGATTGACGGCGAATTTGAAAAAGACGACCGAAAAGAACAAATTGTCTGCAGCCTCAAAAAAGGCCAGAAGAAAATCCTGAAAAGAAACGGCAAGCAGTATGATAAATTTTCCGACCATATCGGATTCATACCTTTAGTTATTATTTCTCCAGCCGATCGTGACCTGATTATCGAAGGAAGCGAAACCAGAAGAAAATTCATTGACTCGGTTATTTCTCAACTAGATTCGACTTATCTACAACAACTGATACAATACCAAAAGATTATCAGCCAGCGTAATGCCTTATTAAAGTATTTTGCAATCAACCATGTTTTCGAAAATACGACCTTGCTTATCTACAATGAGCAGCTCCACGGTCTGGGCCATGCTATTTTTGAAAAGAGAAAACAGTTTTTGGAAGATTTTGTACCTATCTTTAATAAGCACCATCAGGCCATCACCGGAAATGAAGAAACGGTACAATTGGTTTATGAAAGTCAACTCCATGAAAAAGAACTGATGACTTTGCTGGAAGAAAATCTGGCAAAAGACCGTATCATGCACTATACTACTACCGGCATCCATAAAGACGACCTTTCTTTTGAGATTGACCATCATCCTATAAAAAAATTTGGTTCGCAAGGCCAGCAGAAATCTTTCCTGATTGCATTGAAATTGGCACAATTTGAATTTGTAAAAAAACAAAGCCGTCAAAATCCAATCTTGCTTTTTGATGATATTTTCGACAAGTTGGATGAAACCCGTGTTGGAAAAATAATCGAAATGGTAAACAATGACGACTTCGGCCAGCTGTTTATCTCAGATACGCATCCGGAACGCACTGAATCTGTGATAAAATCAATGCACCAGAGTTTTAAAATATTCAACCTATAATATTGTAAGGTATTTTTTGCCAAAATCTTTTTTTCTTTATAAAAAATCAGCAGTACCTTTGCGGCAAATTATTTAAACTTTTACTACCACTCTATCTTAAGTTTTCTTAATTTTAAGCATCTATTTTATAGAGACAAACTTCCCCATCTTATTTGAACAATAATTGTTCATTGCGACTTAACTTAAACTTGTGTGCCCATGTTAGCTTCTTTAAAACATAGGAAAACAATCCATAGCGGACTTTTCATTTTTGTAATTCTATTGCAGGTGCTGATTTTTTCTTTATGGTACAACCAAAACACCAATGAAAATGAACTTGCTGATTCTTTTCAGAAAGCCAGCCAGCAAAGCCTGATTATGAGCTACTCAGGAGAAGTAACCAAAAATTATTTTGATGCAGAAGATTCATTTATGGAATACTTGTACAGTTATGACATGAATTCGCTACACAAATACCGCAACTCGCTTTCGCTGATGACTTCTTATCTTGACAGTCTGAATCGCATCCTAAATAAAGATGAAAAAGCATTGCCTAACATTCGAAACAAACAAGAAAAAGAAAAAAAGATTATTGCTCTGCGAAAAGAACTGGATTCTTTGATAAAATACAGAGTCAGCCCCATTTCAGATAGCAACCCGGAATTATTCAGCCTCAAACCTTACAATCATAAAAAGGTAATGAAGTCGATTTCATACGATACGATCCGGTCGTCTGAAGGCGTAGAGAAAAAAGGTTTTTTTAGAAGAATAGGCAACGCTATTGCCGGGAAATATGATGTTGAGAAAGAAGAATTCCGTTATTATATGACCATGACCTATGGTGCCGTTGAAAAGACAGGAACTCCCGAAGAACAGATGGCCAATATATTTAACAGTACCCGCAGTTATTATGAAAAAGAATTCGGACGCCTGAGAAATACCTATTCCAATCTAAGGGAAATCGACCGGGAACTTATGGCCATAAACAAAAAGATCCTGAAAAACAGCCAGGACATTATCCTTCTTTATGACAAATCTGTTCAGGAATCCAACAAGCAGCAGTTTGAAAAGGCACTGGAAAACCTAAAAAACAAAAGAAGCCTGATTACAACCCTAATGATTGTCATGTCTATATGTACAGGATTGCTCCTGCTCTACTCCATCTTTGCCTATCATTTTGAGAAAAAATTGGCGGCTGCCAAAATAGAGGCCGAAAAAAATCTGGAATTCAAAAACCGAATTATCGGCATGCTTAGCCATGAAATGCGTTCGCCTTTGAGCATTATTTCAAACCTAACCAACAAGCTGATTGCTACAAAAATGGACAGTCCGCAAAACAACATGGCCAAATCGTTGAACTTTACATCAAATTCGCTACAAATTACGGTAAATCAGATATTGGATTTCTTCAAGAATGAAAACGGAAAACTCCAATTGTATAATTCAAAAACGATTCTAAAAACGGAGATAAAATCGATATTGGAATCCTTAAAGTCATTAGCCGATGCTAAAAAAATAGACCTTATCTCAAACATTGACAATTCTCTAGAAAATGAAATCTGGGCTGATAGCGGAAAAATACACCAGCTGTTTTACAACATGATTGGGAATGCGATAAAATTCACCTCAAAAGGAAACATTACGGTTGATTGCCGATTTACTGAAGTCAACAATAAATTTAAGCTGGATGTAAAAATAAAAGATACCGGTGCCGGTATCCCTAAAGAAGACTTAGAAAAAATATTCGACAAATATTATCAAAGCAAGCACCACAAAGATCAGGTAAGCTTTGGCGCCGGATTGGGACTTAATCTTTGCAAAGAAATCGTGGAGCTATATGGCGGAGAAATTTTTGTCGAAAGCGAACTCGGCACCGGAACTGAAATTTCATTTTATTTATTTCTTGAAAAAACAGACAGTTCGCAAGAAACAAACCAGACCAAATTAATCAACAATTACGGAAATTCAGGAATCAATGTTGCCGTCATAGACGATGATAGGATAATCACAACGCTGCTTAAAAAACTGCTATCCGACGTGAATTTCAACATGATTGGCTTCAATTCAGACCTTGCTGCTAAAGAGTATTTGCAAAAAGAAAACGTTGACATCATCCTGACCGATCTTCAGATTGCCAATGCTTCAGGAATCGACCTCATCAAGGACATCAAAAACATCCCGAATCACAATGCAACTGTCCCTATCATTGCAATAACAGGCGATGCCTACATGAATTCGATTGAACTGTCCAGCATACAGGCTGACGAACTGCTAATCAAGCCAATCAATAAAGAAGAATTATATTCAAAACTGCTGAAAGTACTATCTAAATAAAACAAATGCATTCCTACTTTGCGTCTTTGCGGGCACTATTCTCTCGCAAAGACGCAAAGCCGCTAAGCTTGTAAATCTGGGCAATCATTCTAATCTGCGGTTAAAAACCTTTTCTTCTTTTATTTCACAGAAACCTGCCAACAGCCATTAAAATTGACTTTGCACACCCATAAATTCAATAAATTTCCTTAATATTGTTAGGCTATTTTTAGTCTAATTTTAATCATTTCCAATCCGATGCTTTCACCAAAAACACTTCAATTTCTAGAGGATCTAAAAGAAAACAACAACCGTGATTGGTTTCAGGCCAACAAATCCTATTACGAAGAATATAAAAAAGAATACCATCAGCTAATTGCTGAATTTCTAGAGGAAATGGCTCCGCAAGATGAGTCGCTCCGAACCCTGGAACCAAAAAAATGCGCTTTCAGGATTAACCGTGATATTCGTTTTTCAAAAGATAAGTCACCTTATAAAACCCATATGGGAATCTGGATGACAACCGACCAGAATTGCTCCAATTCACCAGGATATTATGTGCATATTGAAAAAGGCGGAAGTTTTATTGCTGCCGGACTTCACGTACCGGAAGCTCCGGACTTAAAAAAAATCCGAAAAGAAATCGCTTATTTTTATGAAGACCTGGAAGAAATCTTCGATAACAAGGATTTCAAAAAAGTCTACCCTGGATTTGACAGGAGTGAATCCAATACACTGAAGACAGCCCCAAAAGATTACGAAAAAGACCATCCTGCTATTGAGTTCCTAAAACTCAAAAGCTTTACGGTCACACAACCTCTTGACGACAAATCATTACTGGAAAAAGATTTTGTCAAAAAAACAGCAAAAAAACTGATTACTGCAAAACCGCTAAACGATTTTCTGACTCGTGGCCTAAATACCGAGTAGTTCATTATGAATTATTAATCGTTTAAAGTACTTTTGCCTTTTATTTTTATTCCTCATCCTAATGGAAATTATCGATAATTTTTCCCTTAAAAATTACAATACTTTCGGCATTGAAGCCAGAGCAAAACAATTCGTTTCTGTACATACTGTAGAAGAACTGCAAACTGTACTCAAAGAAAATCCTACGCAGAAAAAGTTCATACTTGGCGGCGGTAGCAATATGCTGCTAACAAAAGATATTGATGCATTGACGATTCATGTAGATCTCAAAGGCAAAAGGATTATCGAGCAGACAGAAGATGCCGTTTGGGTAGAAGCCAAAGCAGGTGAAAACTGGCATGAATTTGTTTTGTGGACTATTGGCCAGGATTTTGGCGGATTGGAAAACATGTCCTTAATTCCAGGCAATGTAGGCACAACTCCTATCCAGAACATTGGAGCCTACGGAACCGAAATCAAAGACACTTTTGTGTACTGTGAGGCTGTAAACATACAAACATTAGAAATCAAAAGATTTACCAAACAAGAATGCAAATTTGGCTACCGTGAAAGTATTTTCAAAAACGAAGCCAAGGATCAGTATATTATCGTTGCTGTAGTTTTCAAATTGACAAAGCAAAACCATAAAATCAATATTTCTTACGGGGATATTGCCTCTGAGTTGTCTAAAAAAGACATCACTGTACCAACATTAAAAGATGTCAGCAATGCCATCATAACCATACGCCAAAGCAAACTTCCAGACCCGAAAGAATTAGGCAATAGCGGAAGTTTTTTCAAAAATCCGATTATCCAAAAAAGCGATTTTGAAAGAATCCATCTCCAGCATCCCGAAATGCCGAGCTACACTGTTTCTGAGACTGAAGTAAAAGTTCCAGCAGGATGGCTTATCGAAAAAGCAGGATTCAAAGGAAAACGTTTTGGCGATGCAGGAATCCATAAAAACCAGGCGCTGGTTTTGGTCAATTATGGCAATGCAACCGGACAGGAAATCCTGAACGTTTCTAAAGAAATCCAAAAAACAGTCAAAGAGCTTTTCGATATTGAAATTGAAGCCGAAGTCAATGTGATTTAAGGGCATTTCTAAATTCATCCTTTAGCCATGAATAACTTTCTCGAAAATAAAGCCGAACTTCAAAAAAGAGGCTTTACGACTATCAATTCTGTTTATTCACAAGAAGAAATTGCTTCAATCGTAAAGTTTATTGACGAGCAAGACACTAATAGTCCAATCTTTAGAAAATCAGAAAATTTATTTGCAATCCGGCAATTCATAAAAGAACTACCACAAATAAAATCCCTGATTTTTAATAAACAGCTCAAATCAATTATCAATACTATAGAGGAAAATGCTTTTATTGTCAAATCGATATATTTTGACAAGCCTGAAAACTCAAACTGGTTCGTTGCCTATCATCAAGACCTTACAATTTCTGTAGAAAAAAAAGAAAACATGGAAGGTTTTGGCCCATGGACATCAAAACACAACCAATTTGCAGTACAGCCACCTATAGAAATACTTGAAAACATATTCACCATACGAATCCATTTGGACGATACAGACGAAAACAATGGTGCCTTAAAAGTAATAGACGGTTCGCACCTTAAAAACATATACAGACCCGAAAAGATTGACTGGATCAATGAAAAAGAAAGTTTTTGCAATGTTGAAGCCGGAGGAATTATGCTTATGAAACCTTTGCTCCTTCACAGTTCAAACAGAACATCAAATCAAAAAAGGAGGCGTGTTATCCATATCGAGTTTTCAAACAAAGCACTTCCAAGCCTTCTAAAATGGTCTGAATATGCCCAAATCAACAATTAAATTTTCACAGAAAAACAATTAGAAAATATAAAAATTACAATGGATATTTTTCTTAATTTTAATTGCGATTCGCAATTGAAATTCCGCTTATCAATTGTACCTTTGCACACATTTTTTAAAGACATCAAGCTTATATGTTGACTATTACTTTTTACGCGTTTATCGGGGTTGTAGCTCTACAATTGTTCTATTACATTATTGTTTTCGGAAAATTTTCTTTTGCAAAGCCACAAAAAAGCACACCGAAAAGAATCCCTATATCTGTAATCGTATGTGCCAAAAATGAAGAAGAAAATGTAAAAAAGTTTGTTCCGCTTTTGGCTGAGCAGGATTATCCTGATTATGAGATTATCTTAATCGATGATGCTTCAAGCGACAACACTTTGGATATTTTTGAAGAATTTGAAAAACAATATTCCAACATCCGATTAGTAAAAGTACAAAACAACGAGGCTTTTTGGGGCAACAAAAAATTTGCACTGACTCTGGGAATAAAAGCGGCTAAAAACGAATACCTTCTTTTTACCGACGCCGACTGTTATCCTTCTTCAAAAGAGTGGATCAAGGAAATGAGTTCTCAATTCACGATGAGTAAAACAATCGTGCTGGGTTATGGTGCTTATGAAAAAATTGCCGGCTCTTTCTTAAATAAAATCATCCGTTTTGAAACGATGCTTACTGCTGTACAGTATTTTTCATGGGCAAAAATGAAACACCCTTATATGGGCGTGGGACGAAACCTGGCTTACAAAAAAGAAGAGTTTTTTAACGTAAACGGCTTTATCGACCATATGAAAGTTAGGTCTGGTGACGATGACCTTTTTATCAATCAGGCTTCCAATAAAAAAAATACGACCATCTGTTTTACTCCGGAAAGTTTTACCTTTTCAGAACCTAAAAAAACGTTCAAAGATTGGTTTGACCAAAAAAGAAGACATGTTTCAACGGCTACTTTCTATAAAGCTTTTGACAGGATGCAATTGGCCGTTTTCTTCTTATCACAATTTTTATTTATCGCTTTAGCAGCAATATTGTTAGCATTCCAATACAATTGGATGATTATTGTACCTATTGTTGCAGGAAGATATCTTTTCACCTGGATTTCTTTAGGCTATTCTGCTAGCAAACTAAAAGAAAAAGACGTTATCTATTGGTATCCTATCATAGAAATAATGCTTATATTCACACAATTGAATATCTTTATAACAAATATTTTTTCAAAGCCTGTCCATTGGAAATAAAAAAGCAAATAGAGAAAGCTAAAGTCGGAGACCAGGTTGCCTTCACTGCTCTATTGGATTATTACTGGAATGAAGTTTACGGATTTATGCTCCAAAGGACGCAAAACGAAACCGATGCTGAGGATATCACTATAGAAACTTTTGCCAAAGCATTCGACAAAATCGCTACCTACAATCCCGAGTTCCAATTCAACACCTGGCTGATTTCCATTGCTAAGAATGCTCATATCGACATGCTTCGCAAGAAAAAATCAACCCTTTTTATTGACATTACCGATGAAGAAGACAGTTTGGCCTATAACATTGCCGACAGCTCTCCTTCGGCAGAAGACAAGCTGATTACCGAACAAAACCTGTCACGTCTGCTTCAATGCATTAAGGAACTGAAACCGCACTACCAGGAAGTCATACAGCTTCGTTATTTTCAGGAATTAAGCTATCAGGAAATCTCTGAAGAACTTGAAGAGCCTTTGAGTAATGTCAAGATAAAACTACTCCGCGCCAAAAAGCTTCTGGCCGAGATCATTAAAAACAAACGATAGTCACCTTTCATTTTTAAGTACTGCTTTTTAACAAGACTCTTTTGCAAAAAAGTGTAATTTTATATTGTTAACCAATCATATACTTAAAATGAAACAAAAACTATTTTTCATGTTGTCCGTCTTTCTTTCATTGACGGCGGCAAAAGCCCAGTACACCACGCCTGGTACAGGTGTGACCTGGAGCCTCGACGACCTGGTAACCAATTCCTCTGGTGCCTTAACCTTTTCTGGAGGAATTTACACCTTATCCCAAAACCTTACAATTGCAGCTAATGACGCTCTTGTAATCAATACGGATGCTACCGTGCATATTAATGCCAATATTGAAATTACTGTCAGAGGCGATTTTACTTCCGATGCAGGCGCCATCACCATTACCGCAACAAATACCGCAACTCCATACAATGCCATAACTTTTGAAACAGGTTCTAGCGGTTATTTCAGAAACACGACAATCAGCTACGGAAAAGGAATACGGATAGCTACTCCAGATTTCGAGATGCAATCCTGCGTTATGTCGTATCACATGAACGGTTCAACGACCAGTTCGGCCATAAATTTCTCAACTGGAGGAAATGCACTAATCAACAATTCCAGATTCTTATTCAACCATTATCCGGCTTTTAGCTCTGGAGCCAACCAGTCTGTTGCTCCAACACTGACCAATAATTATCTGGAAGGCAACAACCAATCTAACGGAAACCGCCCACAAATCAACATGGGGCCTAGTGGTGCCGATACACTGAGAATAGTAGGAAACACCATCAAAGGCGACCGGACAAAAACTATGACTGGTGGTATTGGAGCTTCCAACTTATTAGGTGGTGGTCAGCTTAAAGTAATAATCGACAATAACATTGTTACAAACAACCGTTACGGTATTACCGTTGTTGGAGCCGCTTCATCAGGATATATCAGAGGCAATATAATTGAAGACAATACCAGCCAAAATGTTCCCGCACAAGGCGGAAGCGGTATCTCACTTAGTGCTTCTGGCTCATCAACAATGAACATTATTGCAAGCCGTAACCAAATCCGAAGAAACCTTTGGGGTATTACCGTAATTGGGACTGCAAGAATCAATCTGGGTGACACTGACGAGGCTACTTTTAACGAAGGAGGCAACATATTCTCTGAAAATGTAAACACTGGAGTAACCTATGCTTTATATAACAACACTGCACTTCCAATCATGGCAAAAAATAACTGCTGGATTGAAGGACAAACGCCTACTGCTGCCGAAGTAGAAAACGTTATCAGCCACCAGATTGACGATCCTACCTTGGGAGTGGTAACTTTTACTCCGTTTGGTTGTGATGCCCTATCAAATCCTGATTTTGCTGTTACAAAGCCTATCATTTATCCAAATCCAAGCAAAGGAAATATTACTATAGACATTCCTGAAAACGGAACAATAGCAATTTTTAGTAGTAACGGAATGCTTATCCGTAGTTTTGAACTGAATGCAGGAACAAATGCTATTAAATTGGATTTACCTGCTGGAGTTTATATCACAAAAACAGAAACAAAAGACAAAAACTTTAGCAATAAGCTAGTTATTCAATAAGCTCTAATTCATAATTATTCAAGGCAAGCCTGATTAGGCTTGCCTTTTTTTATTAAGTAAAAACAATATTAACCTTAATTGGCAATTTAAAACCATAAAAGTGTAATTTTATTTAAAAAATAAGCAATAAAAAAGTTAACATTACCGTTATGTAAGTAAACACCTCCAGCTTATGTAAAACATCTACGCTAACTTAAAATTATGCAACCATGTCAAATCTCAACATTTTTAGCCAAAGCTGGAACGAAAACGTTTTTGAAGGAAGAAACAAAGAATATGGCGCTTACCAGCTGCGTCAGGAAAACCCAAAAACTACTTTAAAAGCATTGTTTTTTGGAACTTTAGCTTGTGCCTCTTTAGTTAGCATCCCCATCATTTCTAATATGCTGACAAATAAAGATTCAGCAGGAGGAATCTTTTGCCCACATGTGCTTCCTCCAGCAGTATATGTAAACCTGGGAGATAAGCCTAAAATAGAGCCTGAAAAAGCTATTGGTACTATCCCTGAACCTGAAAAATCATCTGAAAAGCAAGTTAAACATACTACCCCAACAATAACAGATAATCAAACTACGCCACAAGATGTAGCGACAATTGACCCTAATAAAAACATCAAAACGGGCGATTCTGATAATCCAGGGGATGATCAAGGTGCTGTAGCTCTTGGAAACAGCTCTCCTGACGGAAAAGGAACTGAACCAACTTTTGGAAATACTGGAAACTCAACTGACAATG
Organism: Flavobacterium microcysteis; assembly: GCF_006385255.1. Taxonomy (GTDB): domain Bacteria; phylum Bacteroidota; class Bacteroidia; order Flavobacteriales; family Flavobacteriaceae; genus Flavobacterium; species Flavobacterium microcysteis. The sequence continues at coordinate 769,523 of NZ_VFJE01000056.1, read as the reverse complement.
GAGATGGCATCTTTATAAACGCAGGACTTCAATCTAGTCCTGAATTTCCCGGAGGTATTAAAAACTTCCTTGCTTTGGTTGGAAAAAATTTCAGATTGCCAGAAATCGGAGAAAAAGCAACAATGAAAGTGTTTGTCTATTTTGTAGTCGAAAAAGACGGAACGCTGACTAATATAAAGGTAATAAGAGATCCTGGCTACGGATTAGGAGCTGAAGCCATCCGTGTTTTAAAATCTATTAAAACAAAATGGAAACCAGGTATTCAAAACGACAAACCCGTAAGAACGGCCTACAACCTTCCTATTACCGTTGAAATAAAGAATTAAATTGAGTAGTTAGTTAACTATTTATTTCAAAAAGCCCTGCATACTGTGCGTGCAGGGTTTTTTATTGGAAAAAATTTCCGTGCAATTTCCATTCTACTTCCCTACTTCCGTATCAAATTTCGCTAACACCACATTAACGTAATTAATAAAAACATTCGTTATCTTTGTGCTTTCAATTTAGAGTTATGGACACTGTTTTAGATAATGCTATTTTACCTACAGGAAAGCCAAAATGGCTTAAGGTAAAATTACCTATAGGCCAAAAATACACAGAACTTAGAGGATTAGTTGACAAGTACAAACTGAACACTATCTGTACGTCGGGAAGCTGCCCGAATATGGGAGAATGTTGGGGTGAAGGAACGGCAACGTTTATGATTCTTGGAAATGTCTGCACACGCTCATGCGGTTTTTGTGGCGTAAAAACAGGAAGACCGGAAACTGTTGATTGGGATGAGCCTGAAAAAGTAGCACGCTCCATCAAAATCATGAACATCAAGCATGCTGTTGTAACAAGCGTTGACCGTGACGATTTGAAAGACGGTGGTTCAATCATCTGGATTGAAACTGTAAAAGCCATCCGAAGAATGAACCCAAACACTACACTTGAAACTTTGATTCCTGATTTTCAAGGAATCGAAAGAAATATAGATAGAATCGTAGAAGCCAATCCTGAAGTAGTTTCGCATAATATGGAAACCGTAAGAAGGCTGACCCGAGAAGTACGAATTCAGGCAAAATACGACCGTAGCCTTGCTGTACTTAAATATTTAAAAGAAAAAGGAATCAACAGAACAAAATCCGGCATCATGCTTGGTTTAGGCGAAACAGAAGAAGAAGTAATCCAAACATTACATGATCTTCGAGAAGCCAATGTAGATGTTGTAACGATTGGTCAATACTTACAGCCAAGTAAAAAACACTTGCCGGTAAAAGAGTTTATCACGCCAGACCAATTTGCAAAATATGAAAAGATCGGATTGGAATTAGGTTTCCGACATGTAGAAAGCGGTGCGTTGGTGAGATCTTCTTACAAAGCCCAAAAACACATTCTTTAAATCGTAAGCTTACAGTTTTAGCCTTTAGAAACTGATCATAACAATGACAAAAACCAGGATTGCCATTAATGGATTTGGCAGAATCGGAAGAAACTTATTCCGACTACTGCTCAACCACCCAACCATTGAAGTTGCGGCCATCAACGACATTGCAGACAACAGAACAATGTCACATCTGATCAAATACGATAGCATTCACGGCGTATTGCCTTTCGAATGTTCATTTGACGAGCAAAATATCATTATCGATGGAAAGCCTTACCCCTTTTTCCATGAAAAAAGCATCTCAAATCTCGATTGGAAATCGCTTGACATTGATGCCGTCGTAGAATCTACAGGAAAATACAAAACCTTTGAAGAAATCAATCTTCATATTCTGGCAGGAGCTAAAAAGGTAATCCTATCTGCTCCTTCTGAAACCGACAAGATCAAAACCGTCGTATTGGGTGTTAACGAGCACATTTTAGACGGTACCGAAAAAATCATATCCAATGCAAGCTGCACGACCAACAACGCAGCTCCGATGATAAAAGTCATCAATGACCTATGTGGTATCGAACAAGCGTATATCACTACTGTACATTCTTATACGACAGACCAAAGTCTGCACGACCAGCCGCACAAAGACCTTAGAAGAGCCCGAGGCGCAGCACAATCGATTGTTCCAACAACAACCGGAGCTGCTAAAGCGCTAACCAAAATTTTCCCTGAATTGGACGGAAAAATTGGAGGAAGCGGTATTCGTGTTCCGGTTCCGGATGGTTCATTAACCGACATCACCTGTTATGTAAAACGGGAAGTTACTATCGAAGAAATCAACAATGCATTCCAACTTGCCTGCCAAAACCAGTTCAACGGAATTATGGCTTATACCGAAGATCCAATAGTTTCTGTAGACATTTTAGGCAATAGAAATTCCTGCTTATTTGATGCACAGCTTACCTCAGTAATTGACAAAATGGTAAAGGTTGTAGGCTGGTATGATAACGAAATCGGATATTCTTCACGCCTTATCGATTTAATTTTATTAACAAATAAGAAATAGCTACTTTTATCCTTTATCAAGGATGTTAGAATGAAGCATTTACCACTTTTCTTTATTCTTCTTTTTTCTACGCTGTTATCCGCACAGCATGACAAACTAGTGCCCGAAAAAATCGACAGTGTTGACTATTACATACAGTTGGCCAACTTCAACCTAAAGATCAACAATTATCAAAATGCGTTAGAGAGTTCTCAACACGCCATTGAAGTTTCACAGAAAAGAGGAAACAAGGAACAGGAAGCCAATGCCTATACTTTTTTAGGAAGCATCTATTTCGAACTTAAGAAATATGACGATGCTATTGAAACTTACGTACGCAGCATTTCGCTGTATAACGACTTAGAACCTTCAACAGAACAAGCCTATTGTTATTATAATCTCGGGCTATGTTATATGGAAAAAGGAAAATATGGTGTGGCAGAAATTTATTTTGACAAGGCCAATGCCATTTATGAAACCATTGACATTCCGGATGCCAAAGAACTGCTCAACCTTCAAAAAGGAATCTTATACAAAGCCAAAGGCAAAACCCAGCTGGCAGCGACTATATTTAATTCGATTATTGCCAAACCCGACAACGACGACAGTTTTAAGACCAAAGCCGAAGCTTTATATCAGGTTGGTCTTATTGAATTTGAGGCCGGCCGGAATAACCTCGCTTTAAATTACCTCAAACGGGCACTGGATTTAAATTCTAAAAGTGACAACTTCGAACAGAAATCAAAAATCCTGAAACTGATCAGTGAAACCTATGAAAAGATGATGGATATTGACAATTCGTTTATCTATCTTAAAAAACATTTGGCGCTGAAAGATTCTATTATTCGTCTTAACAGCCAAAAAATTGGTGCTGAAGCTTTCGAAAAATTCAAAGAAAGCGAACAGATGAAAACCATCAAGCAAAAGGACAAGGAAAATAGGGAACAGAAAAAACTGATTAAGGTGTCCAAGCTAACCAGCGTACTGAGTATCGCTTTAATAACAATCCTTTCGCTTCTGAGTTTGTCGCTTTACAAAAACAATATTATCAGGAACAGGACGAATAAGCAGCTTCAGGAAAAAAATACAGAACTTGAAATTGCTAAGGATAAGGCGGAAAAAGCATCACAGGCAAGAGCCGAATTTTTGTCTACCGTGAGCCATGAACTCCGAACACCCTTAAATGCCATCAACGGAATTACGCATCTTTTGATTGAAGAAAATCCGAAAAAATCTCAAGTTGAATACCTAAAATCACTCAAGTTTTCAGGAAACTATCTGCTGACATTTATCAATGAAATCCTGGAAATCAACAGGATTGAATCCAACAATATTGAAATTGAAAACATCTGTTTCAACCTAAGACAGCTTTTGACTGACATTCAAAACTCGTTAAAAGAAATAGCGAGTCAGAACAATATTGATTTCGGACTGGAAATAGACCCGGAAATCAGCACTACTTTTTCAGGCGACCCTACAAAGCTTTCCCAGATTTTCATGAACCTGATTAACAATGCCTTGAAATTCACCGAAAACGGAACCGTCATTGTACGTGCCAACCTTTTGGGAGAAACCGAAAACAAGCAAAATATTTATTTTGAAATTGTAGATACAGGTATTGGAATCCCGATAGAAAAACAAGAAATTATTTTTGAAAGTTTTTCTCAGGGTTCTGTTGAAATCAACAGAAAATATGGCGGAACCGGCCTTGGACTTGCTATTGTAAAACGATTGGTTTCTTTGTTGGGCGGTACGATCAAATTAGAAAGTACCATTTCCAAAGGATCTAATTTTAATTTCAGCCTGGAACTGGAAAAAGGAATCGAAAACAATGAATCCCTAAAGCTTTTCACAGACGATTCTGATTTTATCGACAAAAAAGTACTGCTAGTTGAAGACAATAAAATCAACCAGATGGTGACCCGAAAAATGCTTGAAAAGAAACAAATTCAATGCGAGATTGTCGATAACGGAGAAGACGCCATAGAAGCTGTAAGAAGCAACAGATATGACCTTATTTTAATGGATGTGCACCTTCCCGGCATTAACGGAACTATTGCCACTCAAAGCATCCGGAAGTTTGACAAAAAGACACCAATCATAGCATTGACTGCTATTTCTCTAAATGAAAACAGAGAAATGTTACTTTCATTTGGTATGACTGATGTAATCACCAAACCTTTTAATCCGGAAGTTTTTTATAGAATTATTGCAGAATCAATGAGCTAACTAACACTAATTTCTGGCAATCAATTCTCCAATAAGCTTTCTCACTTTTGGCTCTGCCTTTTTAGCCGCTTCAAGCACTTCGCTATGAGAAACGGAATCAATATTGTGCTCATCACCCATATCGGTAATTACAGAAACTCCAAAACATTCCATATCCATATGGCGGGCTACTATAACCTCTGGAACAGTTGACATTCCTACACAGTCAGCACCTAGAATTTTTACCATTCTATATTCTGAAAGCGTTTCAAAAGTTGGCCCTTGAAGTCCGTAATAAATTCCGTCTTTTACTTCGATATTCAGTTCAATGGCAATTGCCTTGGCTTTATTGATCAAATCTCTAGAATATGGCTCGCTCATATTCACAAACCTTGGCCCAAATCTTTCATCATTATGCCCTCTTAAAGGATGTTCCGGCATCATGTTGATATGGTCATAGATAATTACGATATCACCAACTTTATAAAATGGATTTACTCCTCCAGAAGCATTAGAAACAACCAATCGCTGTACGCCCAGATATTTCATCACTCTCACAGGAAAAGTTACTTCTTTCATGTCGTAACCTTCATAAAAATGGAAACGACCTTGCATGGCTACTACTTTCTTACCGCCAATAGTTCCAAAAACCAAGGCTCCTTTATGTCCCTGAACAGTTGAAACAGGAAAATTAGGAATTTCATTGTATGGCAGTGTAAACTCAATCTGGATATCTTCCGTAAAACCTCCTAACCCCGATCCCAGGATTACTCCATATTCAGGTGAAAAATTGGTTTTTGACTTTATATAATTAACGGTTTCTTGAACTTTTTCCCACATAATTTAAAATTGTTTTATCAAAATCATCCCCGCCGGAGATAAAGCTGCTTTTTATTGGAAGATAGAAAAGCTGGTTATCCGGAAGCTTGCCTTTTAATCGGACAAAATCCTTTTCCGTCGTAATGATTTTTCTGTTTTGTGCTTTATTTTTTATTTCTGCAATATCCTTTTCCGTAAAATGGTGATGGTCAGGAAAGGTCATGATTGTATCATCTTTGCTTTGCAAATATGCGAAAAACGGTTCGGGTTTGGCTATTCCCGCCAAAAGTAATTTATCAACATCCTTTATTTCGGAAACGGAAAGCTGACTTTCTTCCGAAAAAACAAATATATCATACGTTATGGTCGTAAAACATAACTTTTGGTCTAAATCTATTTTCAATCTCCGCTGTATGTCATGCTGTTCTTTAGCAGAAAGATTAGGCGGACATTTTGTTACCACTATTATTCTGGCTCGATCAGCTCCATTCCTACTTTCACGCAGATTTCCGGCTGGCAATATCAAATCATTGGCATATAAATCACCATAAGCCGTCAGCAAAATATAAAGCCCTGCTTTGACTTTTCGATGTTGGTAGGCATCATCCAGCAAAATGATTTCCGGTTGGGTGATTTGTAAAAGCTGTTCGATTCCGTTCTTCCTATTGGCATCAACAGCAACATTAATATTGGGGAATTTTTTATAAAACTGAAAAGGTTCGTCCCCTAAAATGGCTGCATCAGAATTTTTGTCTGCTAAAACAAATCCTTCTGATTTCCGCTTATAGCCTCTGCTTAGCGTTGCAATTTTATAATCCGGAGAAAGGAATCGTATAAGATATTCAATCAAAGGTGTCTTACCCGTTCCGCCAACGCTTAAGTTTCCTACAGCTATCACGGGAAGGTCAAACGAATAGGATTTTAGTAGGCCTTTGTCAAAAAGGAAATTCCTAATGCTTGTAATTAATCCGTATAAGACAGAAAAGGGAAAAAGTATTTTTCGTAGTAACATCATAGTACGAAAATATAATATTTTATCTTTGAAACATAAAGCAAATCCGAATTTAGGAGACACTTAACAGTTAAACAACAAAACAAATCGCCGCTGACTGATATAATTCTTATTTAAAGTTATGAAAATAAAAGAAGTAATTTCCATCTTAGAAACCATGGCTCCGTTAGCCTATGCCGAAGATTTTGACAATGTAGGGCTCCTTGTTGGAAATCCGGAAAACCAAACTACCGGAATATTGGTCTGCCATGATGCTCTGGAAAATGTAATTGACGAAGCCATTTCAAAAAACTGCAATATGGTGGTCTGCTTCCATCCTATCTTATTTTCCGGACTAAAAAAGATTACAGGAAAAAATTATGTTGAACGTGCCGTATTAAAAGCCATCAAAAATGACATTGCAATTTATGCTGTTCATACCGCTTTGGACAACCATCAAAATGGTGTAAACAAGATTTTCTGTGACGCTTTGGGATTGCAAAACACCAAAATTCTGGTTCCAAAAGAAAATTTCATCCAAAAATTAATCACCTATACGATTCCTGAAAACCACCAGAAATTGCGAAATGCCTTGTTTAATGCCGGAGCCGGAAACATTGGTAATTATGAAAACTGTAGTTTTAATTCGCAAGGAATTGGAAGTTACCAAGGAAACGAAAACAGCAATCCTGAGATTGGAGAACGAGGCGAATTCGTAGAAAATGCGGAGATAAAAATAGAAGTCACTTTTGAAAAACACCTGCAAGGCAAAATCCTAAAGGCTTTATTCTCTAATCATGTGTATGAAGAAGTCGCCTATGAAATTTATGATCTGAAAAACAGCCATCAAAACATAGGCTTGGGAATGATTGGCGAATTGGAAACCGAAATGCCTGAAAAAGACTTTTTGCTATTGGTAAAAAACAAAATGAAAGCTGACGGTATCCGCCATTCGGAATATTTAGGAAAGCCAATTAAAAAAGTAGCGGTACTTGGCGGCTCAGGAAGCTTTGCTATTAAAAAGGCCATACAAGCCGGAGCTGATGCTTTTTTGACCGCAGATTTGAAATACCACCAGTTCTACGAAGCTGAAAATCAACTACTTTTAGCTGATATTGGGCATTATGAGAGTGAACGTTATACAAAAAACTATATAGTTGATTATCTTACGAAAAAAATTCCTAATTTTGCAATCATTTTATCAGAAGAAAATACAAATCCAGTTAAGTACTTATAAAATATGGCGACTACAAAAGAATTGAATGTTGAGGACAAGTTAAGAGCGATTTACGACCTACAACTAATCGACTCAAGAATTGACGAAATCAGAAATGTTAGAGGTGAATTGCCTTTAGAAGTGGAAGATTTAGAAGATGAAGTGGCTGGCTTGAGCACACGTCTTGACAAATTGAAAAATGACCTGGAAGTTATCGAAGAGCAGATAAAAGGAAAAAAGAATGCTATCGATGAGCACAAAGAAGCCATTAAAAAATACACAAAACAACAGGAAAGTGTACGCAATAATAGAGAATTCAACTCTTTAACTAAAGAAGTAGAGTTTCAGGAGCTTGAAATTCAATTGGCTGAAAAGCAAATCAAAGAAATGAAAGCTTCTATTGAGCACAAAAAACAAGTGATTGGTGATTCTAAAGAAAAATTAGAAGCAAAATCAGCTCACTTAAAGCACAAAAAATCAGAGTTGGAAGCAATTATGTCTGAAACAGAAAAAGAAGAAATCTTCCTTTCTGAAAAATCAGCAGAATATGAAGCTTTGATTGAAGCAAGATTATTGCAAGCTTATAAGAGAATCAGAGGTAGTGTTCGTAACGGATTGGCAGTGGTTTCAATCGAAAGAGGTGCTTCTGCAGGTTCTTTCTTTACTATTCCACCACAAACACAAATGGAAATCGCTTCCCGTAAAAAAGTAATTACGGATGAGCATTCTGGAAGAATCTTAGTCGATGCAGCCTTAGCTGAAGAAGAAAAAGAAAAAATGGAGAATTTATTTTCACAATTCTAGATATATTTAGTCCCGATAAACATCGGGACTTTTTTTTATGAAAAAGATACGCAATTTCCTTCTCGCTAAATCTGTAGGATTGTATATCAATCTGCTAAGTTATGTATCGCCTAAAAAGGCGTCACAACTTGCTTATAAATTTTTTAGCGAACCAAGAACCGGAAAGCTTTTCTCTGACCAGATGCCTGATGTGCTGAAAAATGCCAAAACAGAAATCGTGAGTCTCCACGAACACCAATTCCCTGTTTACATCTGGGAAGGCAATGACACTTATGTATTGCTTGTGCATGGCTGGGAAAGCAATGCTTCGCGTTGGGAAAATTTCCTTCCTTACCTAAAAGAAAGCGGCTGCACCATTATTGCTTTAGATGGTCCGGCTCATGGGCTGTCATCAGGAAGAGAATTTAATGTTCCGAGATATGCCGAGTTTGTAAATGCCGTTGTCGAAAAATACAACCCTCAGTTTTTAGTCGGACACTCTATGGGAGGCGTCACATCTTTATATTACCAACACCTTTATCAGAATACAGCTATTGAAAAATTAGTGCTTTTGGGCGCGCCATCTGACCTACAAACTTTGGTATTAAATTATGCCAAATTATTAAGTCTGAACCTAAAGGCCATCAACATGATTGAAAATCATTTTTTGGAGCATTTTAAAATCAGGCTCGAAGAATTTTCTGGAAAAATATTTGGCTCAAAAATTAAAATAAAGGGTCTGATTGCACACGACATCGATGATGATGTGGTTTCATTTGAAGAAGCTAAAAAAATAGTAAGTTCCTGGAAAGAAGCCGTTTTCATAGAAACCAAAGGTTTGGGACATAGTATGCATGACGATATATTGTATCAAAAAATCTGTTCCTTTTTATTCGAAAAGGACAATTATAAGGATAAAAAAAGAGCATCGTAACGATGCTCTTTTCTTTTATTTCTTGACTATTTTTTTAGTCTGTGTTTTATTTCCATCCATGACTTTTACAAAATACAATCCCTGAGAAAAAGAGCTCAGATCAATTGTATTTTCTTCAGCTATTGAACCTTTATAAATGAACTGTCCTAAAGAATTGCTGATTTCAACTTTTGCTTCAGCAGATAAATCTTTGGTTTTTATAGTCAGTTTGTCCTGAGCCGGGTTAGGATAAGCTATGAATTCTAATCCACTAACTTTTTCCACACTCAAAAACTCTTGTTGAATTTGAAGAATTGCTGCCTCCATATTCGGAAACTGCCCAATATTTCCAAGATCACCTGTTCCTTGAGGCAAACCGGTTTGTTTGAGAAGGTTTCTCATTTGTACTGATGTCATATAGTTTCCGGTAAGGCTATGATAATAGGATTGCAACACAATAACACAAGAAGCTACGATTGGTGTTGCCGAGCTTGTTCCTGAAAAATTAGTGTAGTATTGATTAAAATCTCCACCTATTTGTCGTGCATCTCCGTAGCCAGTAGCAAAAACACCCATTCCCCATGCCTGGACATCTACCCTATTTCCAAAAGTACTAAACTCAAGCCTGTTATGATCTACCGTATTATCTCCGGCTCCCACAATAATTGCTCCGCTATTACCTCTATTTCTATAACTTAGATAGGCATCAGAATCCAAATCTTCACTTCCGTTGCCAGCAGCCGCTACGATTATCATACCCGCATCTGTAGCTGCTTTGGTCAAATTCCAAATTGTAGCCGAATATTCAGCCGGCCCATATGCTCCTTGCGCACCTGTTGTTTGCATTTCATAAATCAAAACATCACCCGCTGTAGAATTGGCTATGGCTTGCGTAACTGCGTTAACACGATTATATCCGGACACTTCCCATTCTGGAGCCAACATCATTTCTGACGCTCCATATGCCATCCCTGAAATACCGTATGCACCTTTATCGCCGTATACTATTCCGAATACTGCTGTACCGTGTTCTGTATAACTTACACTAGCACTAGGAGAAACCTCCATTCCTGGTACTAACAAAACATTCCTTTCGTTTAAATCTTCATGGCTGGCATTAAAGCCGTATTCAACATCACGAACACGTATTCCGGTCCCTGTAAGGTTTAATCCCCACGCATATGTCATATTTACGCCAGGATTAGATCGTAGATAACCTTGGTTCGTTTCAAAATTTGGTGTTGTTGGAGGAATGTCAAAAGGTGGCTGTATAGGTTCTAAAGAACTAAACGAACAATATTCCACTTCCTGAAAGCTTTCCAGTTTTTTAGCCAATTCCAATAACCTCTCATTGGTAGGATTATCGATTTTTACTTTCAGTATATTACGCAATTTTGCAACAGAATTTCCTTTTCCAGTAAGTTCAATGGCTTTCTGCTCCATTTCCTGAAGTTTCTGTTCTGAAATGAGTATTCCTTTTTCCAAAGTAATATTGTATTCTGCCTGAAGCGCCTTAAAATCTGGAATCATCTGAAGAACTGTAGCTTCATAAGCCTCTCCTTCAAAATGCAACGACGGTTCAAACGACACATACAACTCATGTGCAGTACTGCCTTTTTCTAAAACAAAACTGCCTTTACTGCCTTGTGCAAAGGAAGCCGATAGCGAAAACAAGGCAAAGCTTATAATAAGAGTAATTTTTTTCAAAATATATGGGCTTTAGTTATACCTGAAATATAATGCAAGATAGTTATTTTTCACATATCCATACTGCAATATTCAGCTGTTTCAAAGCGACTTATAGAAATATTCCTGATGTTTTCCTAAAAAGCAAATTAACCCTACCTTTGCATTATGGAAGAAAATATCAAGCGACTCAATAAATTTATCGGTGAAACCGGCTATTGCTCTCGCCGTGAAGCGGATAAGCTTATCGAAGAAGGGCGTGTCACTATTAATGGTTCTGTAGCCGAAATGGGAACAAAAGTTTCCGCAACTGATGAAATACGCATTGACGGTAAGCTGATTGTCGAAAAAAGAGAGAAGCCAATTTACCTTGCTTTCAACAAGCCTGTAGGCATTGAATGTACTACCAATCAGGAGGTCAGAAATAACATAGTCGACTATATCAATTATCCAACACGGATCTTTCCTATTGGTCGTTTGGACAAAGCCAGCGAAGGCTTGATTTTTATGACCAATGACGGCGACATCGTCAATAAAATCTTAAGAGCACGCAACAATCACGAAAAGGAATATATAGTAACGGTCAACAGACCTATCACAGACCGATTTATCGAAAGAATGGGCAATGGCGTGCCTATTTTAGATACTGTAACCCGAAAATGCAAAGTAGAACAAGTCAGCAAATATATTTTCAAGATTATCCTTACTCAAGGATTGAACCGCCAGATTCGTAGAATGTGTGAATATCTAGGTTATGAAGTTACTGCCTTGAAGCGTATCCGTATCATTAATATTTCGCTGGACATTCCGGTTGGCCGATACAGAGATCTGACAGACCAGGAAATAAAAGACATGAATCAGCTGATTGAGCCTTCGAGCAAAACTGAAGAAGCAAGTCTTCCAAAACCGGAGCCGAGACAGCCGCAACAGCAAAGAGTTATTAGAAAACTTCCACCAAGAAATAAGGACAATAGAAATTTCAGAAAAGACAAATAAAACAAAACCCAAGGCTTTCGTCTTGGGTTTGTTCTTTTTATTTAGTTCTTTAAAAGTTTCTGCTCTCTTGCCAGAAGTGTGTTTTTAAGCAACATGGCAATAGTCATTGGACCAACACCACCCGGAACAGGAGTAATAAATGATGCTTTTTTGCTTACAAATTCAAAATCAACATCACCTGTAATTCGGTATCCTTTTTCACTATCATCGTTAACACGGGTAATTCCAACGTCTATTACAACAGCATCATCCTTAACCATTTCAGCCTTTAGGTAATTTGGAACTCCCAAAGCCGTAATGATAATATCGGCCTGAGTTGTGATTTGGGCAATATTTTTAGTGTAGCTATGCGTTAATGTAACCGTAGAATTTCCGGGAAAACCTTTACGTCCCATCAAGATACTCATCGGTCTGCCTACAATGTGGCTTCTTCCAATAACTACCGTATGTTTTCCTTTAGTTTCAACGCCATATCTTTCCAATAATTCCAAAATCCCGAAAGGAGTAGCCGGAATAAAAGTACTCATATCCAAAGCCATTTTTCCGAAATTTTCAGGATGGAATCCGTCAACATCTTTTCTCGGGTCAATTGCCATCAATACTTTTTGAGTATCGATTTGGTCAGGCAAAGGCAGCTGCACGATGAATCCGTCAATCGTGTCGTCTTCATTCAATTGCTGGATTTTTTTAAGCAATTCTGTTTCAGAAGTAGTACTTGGCATTTTTACCAATGTCGATTCAAAGCCAACTCTTTCACAAGCTTTTACTTTACTTCCCACATAAGTAAGGCTGGCACCGTCATTACCTACAATTACAGCAGCAAGATGAGGCACTTTTTCGCCCTTTTCTTTCATTTTCTGTACTTCAGCAGTAATCTCATTTTTGATGTCATCCGAAACTTTTTTTCCGTCTAGTAGTTGCATTCTTTTTTGTAGTTAGTTGTTGTTTATAAAAATTTTTAGGGCTTAAAATTTCAGCCCGAAACTTTAAGCCCTAAGGTATATTTAGTTATCTCATTCCTTTCATTCCCCCCATCATTCTCATGAGGTTCTTGCCGCCACCGCCTTGCATCATTTTCATCATTTTGCTCATCTGGTCAAACTGTTTCATCAGCTGGTTGACTTGCTGTATGTCTGTTCCTGACCCTTTAGCAATACGGTTCTTCCTTTTCAGGTCGATAATTGCCGGCCTGCTTCTTTCAGCCGGAGTCATAGAATGGATGATGGCTTCGATATGTTTGAAAGCATCGTCTTCAATTTCTACATCCTTTAGTGCCTTTCCTGCACCTGGAATCATTCCGACAAGATCTTTCATGTTACCCATTTTTTTCACCTGTTGGATTTGGGTCAAGAAATCGTCAAAACCGAATTCGTTTTTAGCGATTTTCTTTTGCAGTTTTCTTGCTTCTTCTTCATCAAATTGCTCCTGAGCTCTTTCTACCAAAGACACAACGTCTCCCATGCCCAAGATTCTCTCAGCCATACGGTTTGGGTAGAATACATCAATTGCATCCATCTTTTCACCCGTACCAATAAACTTGATTGGTTTGTTGACTACAGATTTGATAGAAATTGCAGCTCCACCACGCGTATCACCATCAAGCTTCGTTAGGATAACTCCGTCAAAGTTCAATCTGTCGTTAAACGCTTTTGCTGTATTCACTGCATCTTGTCCAGTCATCGAGTCCACAACAAACAAAGTTTCTTGTGGTTGGATTGCCTTATGGACATTTGCAATCTCGGTCATCATTTCTTCATCAACCGCCAAACGACCTGCCGTATCGACAATAACTACATTAAAACCATTTGATTTGGCATGTTTGATAGCATTTTGTGCTATTTCAACAGGATTTTTATTTTCCGGCTCAGAATATACTTCTACACCAATCTGCTCACCTACTACGTGCAACTGATTGATAGCCGCCGGACGGTAAATATCGCAGGCAACCAATAAAGGTTTTTTATTTTTCTTTGTCTTAAGATAATTGGCCAATTTTCCAGAGAAAGTCGTTTTTCCGGAACCTTGAAGTCCTGACATTAAAATCACAGTTGGATTACCGGAAAGATTGACTCCCGCAGCATCGCCTCCCATTAACTCGGTCAATTCATCCTTAACCAGTTTTACCAAAAGTTGTCCTGGCTGTAATGTCGTCAAAACGTCTTGCCCGATTGCTTTTTCTTTTACTTTAGTCGTAAATTCTTTGGCAATCTTAAAGTTGACATCGGCATCAAGCAAAGCACGGCGCACTTCTTTAAGAGTGTCTGCCACGTTAACTTCCGTGATTTTTCCGTGTCCTTTTAGTATATGGAACGCTTTGTCTAACTTATCGCTTAAATTATCAAACATAATGATTTTCTTTATTGAAGCTGCAAAGATAAGAGAAAGACGGTAAGTATCAAAGAGACAGTGAAGCAATACTAAATAAAAAAACCAGACATCGCTGCCTGGTTTCTCATCTTAACTAAATTTAAACTAACTATTTATTATAAAAAACTACTTTCATTGAAGACTAATTAGGTCTAAAAACAAAATCAATCTGTGGAAGCATATCATAAACAGGGCCATCCATACCGCCTCCGCCATAAAACTTCGAATGTAATAGTGTAATATTTCCGTTTGTATAAGGCAGAAAAGGTGTTGAGATACCACCTCTCTTCAATAACATGGTGCCAATACCGCTACCTACCAGATATGAAGAGATACTTCTGCGTAAAGTGTAGACATGTCCTGGAGTTATTGTAACTGGAGGAATAGAAATATATTCTCTTGTCTGATCAGAAAACGAATGGTTTCCTGTGTAAATGATGTTGTTATTTTCATCTACCAGCTGTATCAGATAAACAATTGGCGTAGGTCGTGGTTCTGCCTTATATCCGATACTGCAAATAGTTCCTGTTCGGCTTACTGAGAAAGAAAACTCATGTGTATGGGTATCCATTGTAAATTCTTCCAATACACCATTCAAACCTTTTAAATGATTATAAGCTTGTATAAAATTTGTTTGCGAAGTATTACATACAGGCTCTACAACGGTACAATCTTCAATCGCTGCCATGATTGCACCTGTCATTTCTATATTGTTGCGGATTATAACCTGATTACCGTCTGCATTTGTTATGGTAATAGGATAATCGACAGCATAATATTCATTAGCATTTAAATTAAACAGCAAAAGAAAAAACTCCATATCATTATGAATTGTGTAGGTATGTGCCAATTGGAAATTGCTATTATATCCAAAAACCCTTATCGGATAATGAATGGAAATACAGCCTATATTACTTTGTTCCGGATCCGGCTGCTGACATGATTCTTTTAAAGCATTAAATTGCGCTTCATTCTGGACAACAATTTCACTATAATCCGGATAAACAATCGTAATTGGAAACACAAAATCTACATAATCCCGATCTGCATCTGTAACATCAAAAATATCACTTACCAAATGATAATCGTTTTCGGTATTGATGGTTACAGCCTGGCTGTTCACAATCAGGTTGACTGGCAATTTCACGCTAAAGCAACTTGTACTGTCAATTATATTATCATCTGCGGTTGCATTCATCGCTACTCTTTTCATCAGACCGGTCAATGGCGCTGCTTTACTTAACGTTTCTTCATTTTGACGCGTCTCGTTTTCTTCATCCTGGCAAGAGACAACAAAAACAGCAATACAAATGCAGCTCAACACTAAAATCGATTGTAAAACTTTTTTCATATTCATAATTATTAAGTTTATTGGTTTTGCTATTAAACAAGCGATTCCCAAAATACCCTACCTGACGAAACTACTTTTTTTAATTAAAGCTTATATTTGGAAAAACTTAAAAATAAAGAAATATAAAAGTAGGGTTTTTATCAACTTGACTGTTATAGGTTAGGAACTGTCTTTAACTGTATGGAAGAAATAAAAAAAATTGCGGGTATCTGCGAAGAAATTATCTTTTCGGATTTCTTTCGTTCTCACGCAAAAACCTTACGGAATTATTTATTGTATAAGTTTGGCAATGAAGAACAGGCAAATGATATCTGCCAGGAAGCATTTGTAAAGCTTTGGGAAAATTGCGCCAACGTGCCTTTAGGCAAAGCGAGATCATTTCTTTATACGGTTGCCAACAATGCGACCCTAAACCAGATTGCACATCAAAAAGTAGTCTTGAATTATGCAAAAAAAGAAAGTCCTTCACAACATACCAATGAAAGTCCTGAATTTATTTTAGAAGAAGAACAGTTCAAAAAAAAAATAGAACGTGCCATCCAAAACCTGAGCGAAAGCCAAAGAACGGCTTTTCTTTTGAATCGGATTGATGGTAAAAAATACAGTGAAATTGCAGCAATGCTTGACATCAGCGTCAAGGCTGTAGAAAAAAGAATCCACGGAGCCCTGGTTTCGTTACGACAGGAAATTGAAAATATAAAGTAGGGTTTACAGGCAGTTATCTGTTTTTTAATAAAAAAGCAATGGAAAATAATTTTGATTTGGCAAAATGGCTTGCCGGAGAAATGACAGGAAGCGAGTTGGAGGCTTTTGAAAAATCGCCCGAATTCGAAACCTATCAAAAAATAAAAACCTATTCCGGCAGTATGGAAGCTCCCGTTTTTGATACTGAAAAATCATATCAAAATGTCATCAAACGAGCAAATAAAAAACCGGCACAAAAGCAAAATTACTGGTTTATAAAACTCGTCGCTGCAACTATCGTAATTAGCTTGGGAACCGTGTTCTATTCAAAAAACAAGACCACTACGCAATATGCCGAGGCCGGGCAAAAAATAACTTTTTCACTTCCTGACCATTCAGAGATTGTACTGAATTCCAATTCTAAAATCAAATACAAAAAGTGGAAATGGAAAAGCAATCGAAACTTACAGCTTGAAGGAGAAGCCTTTTTTAAGGTTGCCAAAGGCGAAACGTTTGATGTTAATACCAGCCTTGGAAAAGTAACAGTTGTAGGCACGCAATTCAATGTCAAGTCCCGAAACCAAAATTTTGAAGTAGCCTGTTATGAAGGAAAAGTAAAAGTTGCTTTCGGAAATAAGAACATCTTATTAGAAAAAGGCAACAGTGTTACGGTACAAAACGGAACTATAACTGCCAGAATGCCATTGGGCACCGAAAAACCAAGTTGGCTTTTGAATGAAATACAATTTAACAACAGCACTTTAGATCAGGTCTTAAGCGAAGTCCAAAGTCAATACGGTATCGAAATTGAACATTCTCAAATCAATTCTAGACAGTATTTTACAGGAGCAGTTCCAACCGATAATATTGATACGGCCATGACAATTATAGGCAAGGCTTATCATTTGAATTACATAAAAACATCTGACAAAAAGATTATTCTGAAAAAAGAATGAAAAAAATAATCTTACGATTATTGTTGTTTCTATTATTATTCTTTGCGGGCCAGTCGGTTCTGGCTCAAGAAGAAGGCGTTGTTGTACCCTTAAAAGAAATTCTTACCAGCCTCTCCAACCAGTATCAAATCCAGTTTAATTTTCTCGAAGATGAAGTAAAATATATTTCAGTTACACGACCTTCATCCGAATTAAACTTATCTGAAAAATTAAAATTTTTAAGCAATCGGACTGGCTTGACTTTCGAAACCATAAACGACCGTTATGTTGTTATTAGTTCACAAAAGCCGACAGCTGCCATACATGACTCTATTGAAGGACTTCCTATTCTCCTTCAAGAAACAGTCATTGAAAAATATTTGGCAAAAGGCATTTCCAAAACCGTAGAAGGAAACCTGGCCATAAAGCCTAAAAAATTCGGGATACTGCCAGGACTGACGGAAGCAGATGTCTTGCAAACAATGCAGCAGGTTCCGGGAATTTACAGTGCTGACGAAACGGTTTCGAACATCAATGTCAGAAGTGGAACCCACGACCAGAATCTGTTTTTGTGGAATGGAATCCGGATGTTCCAGACTGGACATTTTTTCGGGCTGATTTCTGCTTTTAATCCGTCACTTTCGCAAAAAATAACCATTTCAAAAAATGGTAGTTCTGCGTTTTATGGAGAAAGTGTATCCAGTGTCATTGATATATCTTCTTTTCCCGAACATATTGAAAATACGGCTTCCAGTATTAGTTCTAACCTGATTGGAGCACAATTCAATTCCAAAATAAAAATTTCAAACAATTCCAGCTTTCAGGTTTCCGGAAGACGTTCTTTTACAGATTGGATCAATTCTCCAACCTACCAGAAATATTACAATCGTGTTTTTCAAAATACGATCGTTACCAATATTGAAAACAGTGAAATCTCCAACTATCATACAGATGAAAAATTTTATTTTTATGATTTTACGGCCCAATACCAACACAAAATAACTTCTCGTACGGAAGCTACAGCTGCATTTATAGGAATCAACAATTCTTTGGATCTCGATCAGAAAATGACTTCTGAAGAAATTCTCAGAACCCGAAACAGTAATTTAAGCCAACAAAATTTTGGAGGCGCAGTTTCTTTGAAAACCGCTTGGAATGACAACAATTTTAGTAAAATTAGTGCTTATATTTCGTATTATAATCTTAATTCAAGAAATGAAGCTGTTGAAAACAGCCAAACTTTAGTTCAGCAGAATACGGTTACCGACATGGGATTGCGAATAGAAAATAGCCATCAACTCAATTCTGATATAATTTTAAATACGGGCTACCAATACAATGAAATTGGAGTACGGAATTTTGAAAACATTGACAATCCCGGGTTTTCAAGAAGCATAAAGGAAGTACTACGATCACATTCCTTAATTTCAGAAGCAGAAATGCATTATCTGAACGGGAATCTTTTTATAAAACCGGGTTTGCGGTTTAACTATATTGAAGAATTAGAAAAATATATTTTTGAACCACGCCTGCAATTTAATTACAAGCTGAATCAGGAAATAAGTGTTGAAGTTCTGGGTGAGCTAAAAAGCCAAACTGCATCACAGGTCATTGACCAACAGCAAGATTTTTTGGGTCTTGAAAAAAGACGCTGGATTCTGGCAGACGACCGTTCCATCCCAATACAAAAAAGCCGACAGGTTTCTATCGGATTTACATACAACACTTCTGAATGGCTGATTTCATTAGATAATTTCTATAAAAAAGTTACCGGAATTATGACACGCAGCCAGGCTTTTCAGAATCAATTAGAATTTATAAAAATCAATGGCGATTATTCGGTATTGGGTTCAGAGTTGTTGATTCAGAAAAATTTTGACCGTTTTTATTCCTGGATCAGTTATAATCTGAGCAGTAGTGAATACCAATTCGATTCCTTGATACCTTCTCAGTTTTCCAATAATTTTCAGATTATTCACAGCGTTAATTGGGCCGGGATTTATGATTGGGACAATCTTAAGATAGCGTTGGGCACCAAATGGCATTCTGGAAGACCCGAAACTACGCCATCAACAAATCTTTTAGACCTTAGCAATCCGGCAAAACCTGAAATTCATTATAATTTTCCAAACAATAAAAACCTGAGTGATTATTTTCAGGTAAATTTTTCGGCATCCTATTGCTGGAACTGGAGTCAAAAAACGCAATTGGAATTGGGTGTTTCTGTTCTCAATGTATTAAACAAAAAGAACACAATCAGTAGGTATTACAGAGTAAACACTAACAACAATACTGTTGAAAGTGTCAATACCTATTCGTTAGAAAGAACTCCAAATATTGCTGTAAAGTTCAATTTTTAATAGCATAAAAAAAGCCGGTCTTTTCAAACCAGCTTTTTGTTATTCTACATTTTTCTCAAAAGTCAGGTAATCCGTTCCTCCACCTCCACCACTAACATCAACCAGTCTGATTTTTGTTGAAGTGCTTTCCAGAACATCCCAATCGTCAGTTAGGTCTGCAAAAGTGACCGGCGTTGTAAAAGAAATATTAAAGTCTATATCATTCCCCGGATTATCATCGTTACTATCATCATGGGTTACACTCCATGTGCCCTGATAGTTATTTGTACCGTTGTTGGCTATCAGTATGTCACCAGCACCAAACGTAAAGTTATAGCCTGCGAAATCATTGGTTTTGGTAGTTCCACTATCTATATAGCTGGTAATTCTCCAGGTTCCAGAACGCACTGCATTTTCAATTCGCTGGATTGTTTCGCTTGGTGAAGATGAATTGCTATCATCATCTGAGCTACAGGCTGTTGTAAAAAACAATGCCATAGCAAGTGCTCCAAAAATTAACTTCTTTTTCATGGTTGGTTTTTTATAGTTAAAATAATGTTTTATTATCAACATAATAACGATTTATCCATTATTTTATTGTTAAAAAAGATAAAAAACCAGGAAACAACTATTAAAACTGGAAATAGATAAACGGCTGAGGACCGGCAGTTGCAGTTGCATACACTATCCAATAGACAAAACCTAAGATTATGGCTTTACCAATCAATGGAGTCTTGTCAAAAGCAAGCTTCATGTTTTTGGTAATACCTTCTGGAAGGAAATGCCAGATATAGCCTACCAACATCAAAAGGAATACATTTTTGTAACCTTGTATGATGATTTGCCATTGCTTTGGATCAAAAGTAAGTTGTCCAATATTATTAACTATCTGTAAAGCCGTATCAAAATCCTTCGCTCTGAAAAACAACCAGCAGAAAACAACAAAATGGAAAGTTAGAAGTATAGAGAAGAATCTCCAGATATAATCAAACGCATTCTTTTTCTTGTCTTTTTTAGATGGAAAGAATTCCAAAAATATCTTGTGTACCGCCAAAGCAACACCATGCAAAGCACCCCAAATAATAAAACGCAAGCTGGCTCCATGCCACAATCCTCCAAGAAGCATTGTAGTCAGAAGGTTGACATTGGTGAACATTGTTCTTTCTCTATCTTTTGACAATATAAAAGTAAGGCTGAAAAGCACTAATGAAGAAACGGCAATAATTAGCGGAATATGACTAACTGTCGAATAACTGATTCCCCAAACTATTAATCCGAAGAAAAACAGCGCCGGGAATAAAAATCCAGCAAAAGAGCCGTTACGGTTTCCACCAATTGAGATGTATAGGAAATCTTTTAACCAGGTAGAAAGTGAAATATGCCATCTTCTCCAGAATTCTGTTATCGAAGCAGATTTATACGGCGTTCTAAAGTTGGTTGGCAGTTTAAATCCGAGCAACAGTGCTACTCCAATTGCCATATCTGAATATCCGGAAAAATCACAGTAAATTTGAATGGCATAGCCATAGGAAGCCATCAGGTTTTCAAATGCCGTATAACTTGTCGGCGCATCAAAAACACGATCCACGAAGTTAATCGAGATATAATCGGAAATTACCGTCTTTTTGATAAGTCCGCCAATCAAAAGAAACAAGGCCGCATTGACATCTTCCTTGGTAAGATTCAGCTTTTGGTAAATCTGCGGCAGGAAATCTTTAGCACGCACAATAGGCCCTGCGACCAATTGCGGGAAAAACGACACAAAGAACAGGTATTCTACATAATTGTTTGTTGGGACAATTTCCTTTCTGTAAATCTCAATAATATAACTTATCGACTGGAACGTATAGAATGAAATCCCGACAGGCAACAGTATGTCATGGAACGCTAAATGTCCGCTAAACATGTCATTATACGTACCAATCAGGAAGTTGGTGTATTTAAAATAACCTAAAAGCCCTAAGTTTAGAAAGACGCTGAGCCAGATATAAAACTTCCGCCAGCCTTCTCGATTTTCCCTATAAATGACGCCACTTAGATTATAATCGACGACGGAAGACAGAATTAGCAAAAGGAAATAAATTCCGCTTGACTTGTAATAAAAGAAAAGCGAAAACAGGATGACATATACCAACCTTAAATAAAAAGTCTTTCTAAGGAATGCGTAAACCAGATAAAAAATCAGGAACATCCCCAAAAACAATCCCGTATTAAAAAGCAATGGCTCTTTTGGATTGTAGATAAACCAGCCCTTCACCTGCTCTACAGTAATCGCTCCGAAGGTTTGAATAAACCAGTCATTTATGCTGTTGATCGTCATTAATTCTCTGTACCCGATTTAAAATTAGTGTATGCTTTCAGAAATGCTTCCGACAAAAGATTTCCTTGTTTTTCATAACCTGCTTTGGAATAATGAACTCTATCTCTCGACATGAGCCCTCTTGCCGCATTGCGTTCAACGCCATACAAGCCTCCAAACTGGGAATACAAATCCCATACAGCAAAGCCTTTTTCTTCTGCCGACTTCAGTATATTTTCTGAATAATCGGCTGCAAATGTATTTGGAAATTTCCTTTTAAACAAGGAAGGTGGCAGTGTTGAAACCAGCACCGATGCATTTATATTTTGTGCTTTCAAATTCTCCAAAAACTGGTTAAGCTGTACCATATATTCTGATGAAACAGTTTTATCAAAAGTTTCATTTGTTCCTAAGGAAAGGACAATTAAATCGGGTTGCAATGCTTTCAATTGCTCAAAAAACAGCGGATATTTATTGTAGTCCGAAAATTTAGCTCCGTTTACGCCTATACTGCTGTAAATAACCCCAGGATTGTTATTTTCCAATACCAGTCCGTTCAATGCAAATTCCGATGCTTGCGAATCAGGAATAAGATAAATCTTGCTCAAAGATGTTTCACTCGTATAATAATGCGTCAGCTGATTGGCCTGGATATCCAAAGGAATAAATTCTGAGCGTGCTATGGATTTCTGCTGCATTTCATTCGTAGGAATCTTGAGCGTTTTTCCGGCACGGATATTATTCGATTTTAAATTGTTTGCTTTTTTTAATTGGGCTATCGAGATGTTATATTTCTCAGCAATAATTGAAATAGCTTCTCCTTTTTTAATCTTATGCGTAATCTTTTTAGGAACGCTTGATTCCATTACGATTGTTTTTGATGCCGTAGCAACATCAAACATGTCTTTATTTTTGGGAGTGATTATCTTGATTGTATTGAAACCATAGGAACTGTCTTTTACATTGATTTCAATAGCAAAATCCTTGGCCTTTGTCCAAAGTCCGATACCGCTCAAACCTACCGGATTCCCGATAGCAGGATAGATATTTCGATAGCTTTCCCAGGTTCTGTTAGATGAAAATCGCTCGTTATAGGAACCGTTAGTTTTTGCCAGGCTATACGGAAAAATAAATCCCCTGCCTCCATTGCCAAATTCACTTTGCAATTTTTTTCGGATCACATTGGTCATCAAATCTGCTTGGATATGCGAATCACCGATATGAACAATATTGATTTTTCCTGATTTCTGCTGTTGGTTAAGGCTCAACTTTTCAAAAAACGGCTTCAATGCCTTGGTATTATGAAAATGGTTATCAGGAATGATGATTGTTTCCGTAGTATCAATTGCCGCAACAGTATCGATTTCAACAAATATCGAATCTGTTACCTGCGCATGCATACTGGTTCCTACCACCAAAAAAAGCAGGATTATAAATAGTTTGAGCTTATGCATCGACGCTGTCCTTTTTTATTACGGTTGAGTCAGGAGCTTTTTTCTCTGCCGGCTTTCTTTTTTGTCTCAAAGTCTTATACTTTTCATATCCCTGGTTCAGCTGTTCGTATAACAGTCCTGCTATTTTTTTAGCTCCTCTGTGATTGAAGTGCGTATAATCTTTGTTTGCTTTTGCAGGTTCTTCTTCAACCCATTTTACCATAGAACCGTCACCGCCCATTAGTGTATACAGATTGACGAATCCAGATTGGGTTTTTAAAGCATATCTTTTCTGAGCAACAGTCAACGGAACTACTGCCGAATCCGTTTTCATTTCCAGATCGTATTTTGTTCCCTTATCTGCTGTCGAAACAATCAGTATGGCAACTCCCGGAAAACATTCTTTCAAATGGTTAACCGTTTTGGTCATGCTTCTGTCATACCATGTATAATCTTTTGTTCCGTAGTTCAGTACATTCGTTCCGTAGTGCAACACAATCAGGTCATAACCCAATTTGTTATTAAACGCCTGCATCACAGCCGGATTAAACGTCGAAATTGGCAATCCGGAATTTCCTCTTTGAGAGAAGTTATCGACATGAACTCCTTTTCCATCATCAAAATTAAAACCGAATATCGGAATAGAATCGGCCTTTATAAAATCAGCCTTAAATCCTTTGATGCTATTAGATGAAACCTTTAGCGTATTCACCAGACTATTTGGCGTAAGACTTTTTACGATAGTATCTTTTCCTATAATCACATCCACTTTTCCTTGAAGATTAGAAGACCTTCCATAGAAAAGTGTCGGATTATCAAGCATAGTTGCAAATCGTGCTGTATTAGCCTTGAATCTAACCCATTCTACATGAGCCGTATCGTTGGCAAAAAATACATGTCCGTTCACTCCAAAAGGACTTCTCGGCTTTTTGACATTTAAATAAGACTGGGTTTTCCAGTTTCCGGAATATTGATGCGTAATCGAACCTCTTGAAGCCGCTGATTCAGAAGTTATGGAAACAAAACCAACGCCTTGCCCTCCAAATTTTGCCTGATAATCCGCTCTCAAATCCTGAACAATCATATCGCCATCTGTCATGGAATCGCCAAAATAGGCAATCCTTACATTTTCAGACTCCGGATTTTTTTCCAGTTGGTATAACTTTTCATAAAATGAAATCAGATATTGGTAGCCTTTGTAATCTTCAAATTTTTCAGAAGGAAAAGTAATTCCTAATGTCGGATCAAAGACAATCTTTGCATTTACCAATGTATCCTTTGTCGTTGATTTGACATCTTTTGCAACCGCATCCAGAAGCATACTGTCAATCAGTACGTTTTTTGAATTGGGAGCACTTTCTGAAAAAATCTTCTTTGGCAAGAACTGTTTAAAGCCAATAAACGCTACAGCAGCCAGAAGTACTATTGCAAATGATTGAAAGAAATATGAATTCGTTTTCACTTAATTGATTATGATTTATGCATTACATTCTTTCAGGAACATCTATTCCTAAAAGGCTAAACGCCGATGCAATAATATCGGCTACTTTTTTTGACAGTTGGACACGGAAAATCTTTTCCGTCATGTTATCAGAAGCCAAAATAGGAACCGCCTGATAGAACGAATTGTATTCACGAACCAGTTCGTATGTATAATTCGCAATCAAAGCCGGACTGAAATTTTGAGCTGCATTCTGGATTACTTCCGGGAAAGTTTCCATTTGCTTTAGCAATTCTTTTTCCTTCTCATGCAACTTTATCGCAGACACAGCTCCTGAATAGTCAAAGTCCGCTTTTCTGATGATAGACTGGATTCTTGCATAGGTATATTGGATAAACGGACCTGTATTTCCTGCAAAATCAACCGATTCTTCAGGGTTAAACAGGATACGTTTTTTAGGATCTACTTTTAATATATAATATTTCAAGGCACCCAATCCGATAGTCTTATACAGCTTGTTTTTTTCTTCTTCAGAATAATGATCCAACTTGCCCAGTTCCTCAGAAATCGTTCTGGCCGTTTCAGCCATATCATCCATTAAATCATCTGCATCAACAACGGTTCCTTCACGACTTTTCATTTTTCCAGAAGGCAAATCCACCATTCCGTAAGACAGGTGGAAAAGGTTCTGTGCCCAGTCGTATCCGAGTTTTTTCAAGATTAGGAATAACACCTTAAAGTGATAATCCTGCTCGTTCCCTACCGTGTACACCATACCTCCAACATCCGGAAAATCTTTGGAACGCTGAACGGCAGTCCCAATATCCTGTGTCATATAAACCGAAGTTCCGTCAGAACGCAAGACTAGTTTTTCATCCAAACCGTCTTCAGTCAAATCAATCCAAACCGAACCGTCAGGCTTTTTATAAAAAATGCCCTTTTCAAGTCCCTGTTCAATTATATCTTTCCCTAATAAATAGGTATTGCTTTCGTAATAATACGTATCAAAATCAACTCCAAGATTGGTATAGGTTTCGGCAAATCCGGCATATACCCATTGGTTCATCATTCTCCAAAGGTTCATTACCTGTTCATCGCCAGCTTCCCATTTTTGAAGCATTTCCTGAGCTTCTAACATAATTTTAGTTCTGCTTCTAGAAACATCCATTATCTTAGAAACTTCTTCCTCAATTTTATTTTCTATTAAAATTACAGACTTAATTATTTTTTCAAAATCTTTACATTTTGCCTCTAAAGTTTCTTTCTCTTTTTCATCGGCTTCTTGTAAAATTAATTTTGATATTTTAGAAAGAAATAATTCATTATCTATCGCTGTTTTAACTTTAATTTCAAACTGATTCCCTAATTTCGATATAGCTTCAAAATCCAAATTATTGCATTCGGTAGATCGTATAGAATATAAACTTTTAATTGCAGCGTTTGATAATTCTATTTCATTAGATTTAGTCGTTGGAAAATTCTTAAAATCATTTATTCTATAATCCTGAAAAATGGATTGGGCTTGATTTCTAATTTCATTTTCAAACATAACATAATATTTCCCAACTAATTTATCACCTTTCAGTCCGGAAGTTTCAGGAGTTTCATTGTTTCCAAATTTTTCCCAGGCCAACATCGATTTGCAGATATGGATTCCTCTGTCATTAATAATCTGGGTTTTGTATACTTTTTTTCCTGAAGCTTTGATAATTTCTGCTACAGAATATCCCAAAAGATTGTTACGAACGTGCCCTAAATGCAATGGTTTGTTGGTATTTGGAGACGAATATTCTACCAAAGTTGCTTTTTCGTTTTCCGATGGAGTTACAAAACCAAAATTCTTCTCTGATCTTGTCTTTTCAAAGAAATCAAGATAGTAGCTGTCCGAGATAACAATATTTAGAAATCCGGAAACCACATTGAATTTTTCAACCTCAGCAACATTTTCTACCAAATAGGTTCCTATTTTGTTTCCAAGTTCTACCGGATTGCTTTTCACAAGCTTAAGCAGCGGGAAAATCACCATAGTGATATCACCTTCGAATTCCCTCCGTGTTGCCTGAAATTCTATTTTATCAATAGTAACTCCAAACAAAGCCGAAATGGCTTTTTCAATCTGTGGTGTAAGAATTTGAGATAATGTCATTTTAAGTGTTTTTTAAGCGTGCAAAGATATTAATTCTGACTGAATTTAGGAATACCAAAATTCCATTTATCAAAGATAGATTTTCTTTTTGCTTTGCTTGAAAAATTGGCTGTTTTATTGCTATAAAGAACACTCAAAAAAGTTAGCCAATAATTTTTTCTTCGACTTAGCGCCTTTGCGTCTTTGCGAGCAATTATTCTCTCGCAGAGACGCTAATACGCAAAGCTTTTTCATAACACCTTTTTTTTGGAAGTAACAAAATTTAAAGTGCCTCGTCTCTAATAAATAAGCCTTCTCAACTTACATACAATCCCAATCAGGCCGCAAATAAAAGAGTCAACCATTTTATACATCAATCATGACGAACAAACTACAATCAATCACAAAAGGAAAATATTGGGATTATTTCATACTCGTAGCTCGATTTTTATTGGGCTGGACATTTTTAAGATATGGTTACGGAAAATTAACCGATGGGCAATTCGGTTTGACAGAAGCAGAATTACTGACACCCATAAAAGACCTCAGCCTATTTCGGGTTTCCTGGTATCTGTTTGGACACGAACCTTTCAATCTGTTTATTGGAATTTCCCAGATTGTCTGCGGACTGTTATTAATCCTAAATCGGACAGCACTATTGGGTGCTTTTCTATTTCTGCCAATAGTTACCGTAATTTTAATAATTGATTTGACAGCCATGCCGCCTGCCTTGTTAGCCGGCTTTACCTTTAGGCTTCCTTTTTACATACTGCTTGACTGCCTGGTTTTATGGCATTATAAAGATCGGATTCTGATTATCTGGAGAAACATCATAAGCGGCGTAAATACCAAATTTAAATTTCCTGTTTGGGCCTACTTGATACTGCCTGTTCTTGCTATTGGTTTGGAAATAATCGGGATGTTACCAAAAGTCCTATTTTTTGCGATAAAAAATTTATTTGGGTCATGATCTGTTTCTTTTTGGGAATGACAAATCTATTTCTGATTGAATTTTCTTTCTTATAAATCTAGATTTGTAAGACTTTCAACACACAATATATCAAAACGTTACTTTTCGCCTGATTAATTTGCATTTCGTCGATGCTTCTCTATATCTTTGCTTAGAACTTTCAAATAAAAGCCCCAATTTTTATTAAGTGAGTATCAAAAAAATTGTCCAGATTTTGATATGAAAAATAACCTATTGATTTTATTGGCGTTATTGCCAATACTTGGCTATTCCCAGGCCATAACTGTCGATACGTCAACCCGTACAGTCCCAGAACTTGTCACTAATGTTCTAGTAAATTCTCCTTGCACAGAAGTAACGAATGTTTCATGGCGAACCGGAAGCAATTTTGGTTCCAGCAACGGAATAGGCTATTTCCAGAATACCAATCCTAATTTCCCGATAGAAAGCGGTGTCATACTAACCACAGGAGACGCAAGCCATGCACCCGGCCCAAACAATTCACTACTAAGTGACGGGAATAATCCGGCATGGATAGGCGATACCGATTTGGAAAATGTACTCGCTGCCGCAGGATTCACCATGACTTCTGTAAATGCCACCGTGCTTGAATTTGATTTCGTACCGATTTCTTCCAATTTCAGCATGGATTTTCTTTTTGCTTCAGAAGAATACGGTAATTCGCAATGTAACTTTTCAGATGCATTTGCTTTTCTTCTCACAAATCTGAATACTGGAGTCACCGAAAATCTGGCTGTAATTCCAAATACGACAACTCCGATTTCTGTCTTGACAATTCGTGACTTTCTTTATAACTCATCATGTCCCTCAGTTAATCCTGAATATTTTGGAAAGTTTAATGGCGGTTCAGAAGCTTCAGGTTCTGCTATTAATTTTAACGGACAAACAGTCCTTTTCACAGCCTCGTCTACTCTGACACCTAATACGCCTTACCATATCAAACTGGTTATTGCCGACCGATCTGACTACAAATCCGATTCTGCTATCTTTCTTTCGTCAGACAGCTTTAATATCGGGCAAGATGTTTTGGGACCGGATTTGACTATTGCTACCCAAACGGCAATTTGCCAGAACGAAACACATACTCTTACTACTGGATTGGATCCGGGAACTTATTCTTTTTCATGGATGAGAAACGGAGGACCTATTGGTGGAAATGATGATGAATTAATCATTAACGAACCTGGAACGTATTCTGTTACCTATAACAATACGCTATTTCCGTGCGAAGCTCCGGTAACCGACACTATTATTGTAGAATATTATCCGGAACTGGTTACGCCGCAACCGCATACTTTGTACAAATGCAACACAGGACAGCCTACATATAACTTTGACTTGTCTTACAACACGCCTATTATTTTGTCTGGTATCGATCCGGGCGTGACACTATCGTATCACGCCAACAGAGCAGATGCTGAAACCGGAGCAAACATATTACCAGCTACCTATCCGAGTGCCGGAAGTGAAACCATATACGTAAGGATTCGAAACACCAATGGCTGTATCTCAATCAAGTCGTTTGACCTGCTTTTGATTGCACCTCCAACAGCAACAAAGCCAAACGATGTTACTGAATGTGCTGTCGCTTTAGACGCTACCGATGCGAATTTCAATTTTGCAATACAAGATATTGCAGTTTTAAACGGACTTTCTGCTGACATTTACAACATTTCATATTATACATCACTCCCTAATGCACAGGCCGGAACCAATCCGCTTCCTTCTACAAATTATACCACAGGAGGCAATCAGACAATTTATGTAAGATTGGAGAATAAAACGGATACGGCCTGTTATGACACGACCAGTTTTGAGATTTTTGTAAAAAACCTCCCGATTGTAGACATAATCGAAAATGTAATTGTGTGCGACCAACACGAATTAGTTCCTCTTACAAACGGAAATTATTTTTCCGGTCCTGACGGAACAGGAACGCCGCTTCTTGCAGGTGACATCATTACAGAAACACAAACTATTTTTGTTTACAACCAAACCGGAGGCGTGCCTAACTGTTCTAACCAAAGCAGTTTCAGAATAACCATTATCGACCCGGAATCACTGATTCCACCTGACGGAAGATATTGCACAAGCTATACATTGCCTACATTGCCATTTGGAAATTATTATACGCAATCTGGCGGGAACGGCACCCAGATTAATCCGGGAACCGTAATTAGAAATTCGCAGACCATTTTTGTTTATTATCAATTCCCTGAAGAGCCTTTCTGTATCATTGACGGCAGTTTTGAGGTTGAGATTATTCCGTTTGAAAATCTTCCGGATATCACTTCAGTATTCGACTGTGATTCTTACGTATTGCCTGCATTGCCTTTTGGAAATTATTATACAGGACCTGGAGGAACAGGCACCATAGTTCCTAGCGGTACGACAATTACTGCTACCCAAACGCTCTATGCTTATGTACAGAATGACATCTGCGAAGACCAAAAAGAATTTACAGTATTTATCAGAATCGATACTCCGCCTGATGCCACAAATTGTTCCAGCTATACATTACCATCGTTACCTATTGGAAATTATTATACCGGGCCGGCCGGTACCGGAACCCAAATTCCCGCCGGGACAGTAATTACTACTTCACAAACAATTTATGTGTATGTAGCTACAACCGAAAGACCAAACTGTACAGACAACGTACATTTTGATGTTATCATAACAGATCCTTTTGATCCTATTCCGGGCGACGTTGTCATTTGCGGCAGTTATACTTTGCCTCCAATAACAGTAGGAAACTACTATACCGGTTCGAATGGAACAGGCACGATGATGCTAGCCGGACAAACTATATTTACTACTCAAAGGGTTTATATTTACAAACCTGTGCTTCCGGGACAAAACTGTACCAATGAAATAAGCTACATGGTTACCATCAATCCGATTCCGCAAATCAGCTCCAGATCGGATATTGGGCCAACCTGCCAGCCTTATACCTTAACACCTCTGGCCGTGGGTAATTATTATACAGAACCTAACGGACAAGGAAGAATGCTTTCTGCCGGAGATGTTATTTCTGCAACGCAGACGATTTATATTTATGCTATTAGCACAACTGTACCTCCATGTAGTGCTCAAAATAGCTTTACAATTACAATTGTTGGAGTTGAAGCCGATTCTCCTGCTCCTGTTGCAAGTTGTGATAGCTATATCCTTCCGGCTCTGACAGTAGGAGATTATTATACCCAACCTAATGGGGGAGGAATCATGAGGCATGCAGGTGATGTTATTACAACAAGCGAAACGTTGCATATTTATGCCGAAATCGACAACCGTGGTGAAATTTGTTCAGACGACAATCTATTTGAGATTACGATTGTTACTACTCCAACAGTAAATCCGGTTCCTGCAGGTTTGAAAATAACTTGTGATAATGACGATGTAAATGATGGTATAACTTCATTTGACCTGTCTGTTTTTACAGATTTTGCACTTGGCACTCAATTACCGGAAGATTATATAGTTGAGTATTTTGAATCTGCAAGTAATGCATTGACAAGAACCAATCCTGTAACCTCTTCTACAGCCCAGACAATTCACATAAGGGTTTCGAGCAGGATTTCAGACAGTTGTTACGACATCTTGCCAATTCAATTAACAGTACTCCGCATACCGGAACCTCGCCCTAGAGGAGGAACTGTATGTATTAATAGCGAAACCAACCAGCTGATCAGTTCTCACTCCATACAAACAGGACTCAGCAGCTCTCTGCATACTTTTGAATGGTTTGATGCCAATGGACCTATTCCAGGTGCAACAGGCAGTTCTTATATTGCAACAACTCCGGGCACCTATTCGGTAATTGCAACAAGTAATGCAACCGGTTGCCCTTCAAAACTTACTTCTGTTGAAGTTGTCCGTTCTGAAAAAGCTACTGTAACCTATACCGTTAACAATACGTTTGGAGAGAACCAAAGCATTACAGTTAACGCAACCGGAGTTGGTGGTAATTATGTGTACCAGCTCGATAATGGCCCTTTTCAAACCAGCAACGTTTTTGAAAATGTTTCCTCCGGACAACACACTATAACGGTAGATGACCTGAATGGATGTGAAAAAACGACAATACCAGCTTTCGTAATCAATTATCCAAGGTATTTCACTCCAAACGGGGACGGCTATAATGACTATTGGAACATCTGGGATTTATCACACCAACCAGAAGCTGTCATTTATATTTTTGACCGATATGGCAAATTATTAAAACAGATAAAACCATCGCAACCGGGCGGATGGGACGGATTTTACAACAACGCTCCTATGCCATCTACGGATTATTGGTTCAAAGTTATCTATACTGAAAACGGCGTTACAAAAGAATTTAGGGCACATTTCGCAATGAAACGATAAATTTAAAAGCTACTAATTTACAGCTAATCAGAAGGCTTCCTAAAACAGGAAGCCTTTTTATTGTTTGGAATGAATTTAAATATGAAAAAATGTGTAACATATTTTTATTTCTATAGTCTATATAGTCAGCTAAAACACGTTCAATATTAAAAAGATGTTAATTTTTGTATAAACTAGTACTATGCATTACATGTTAATAGAAAAACAAATACATTTGCAACATCAAACATCAATCAAAAAATAGCCCAATGAGACTAAAATTATTTATTCTAAGCCTTATTATGATGCCATTGCTTTCTATGCAGGCACAAAACAATCTGACGATTACAGGAAAGGTAGTCGATAAATCGGGACAACCGATTTCTTACGCTACCGTGACGGTGAAGGAAGGTGAGACAGTAATTACAGGAAGTATCACTGATGATAGTGGTGATTTTGAAGTAAAAGGACTTGCTCCTAAGAATTACAATGTCGAGATACAGTTTATCGGATACAAGCCTTATAACGGAAAGGCCGATCTTACAACAGGTCAAAAAAGCTTGTCATTAAGCAGAATTACCCTTGCAGACGAAGCAACTCAGCTGGAAGGCGTTGAAGTTATTGCAGAACGCTCAACGATTGAGCAAAAAATCGACCGAAAAGTAATCAACGTAGGACGCGACCTTACAACGGCCGGAGCCACAGCTTCAGAAATCATGAACAATATTCCTTCTGTGAATGTTGATCAGGATGGAAAAATCTCCTTAAGAGGAAACCAAAATGTTAGGGTATTGATAGACGGAAGACCAACCAATATGGATCCGGCACAATTGCTAAAACAGATTCCTTCTACATCAATCAAGAAAATCGAATTGATTACGAACCCGAGTGCCAAATACAATCCGGAAGGAATGTCGGGTATTATCAACATTGTGTTGCATAAAAACTCAAATAACGGTTTCAACGGAAGCTTAAACTCAGGAATTACATTCGCCAAAGATCCAAAATTCAACAACTCTTTGGACATGAACTACAGAACCGGAAAAGTAAACTTCTTTGGAAATGGAGGAAGCAACTTCGGAAAATACCACAATGACGGTTTTATCCAAAGATTCGACAATAATTCACAACAGAAGCTTAATATGCTGAATGACAATGAATCGTATTTATACAAGATTGGCATGGATTATTATATCGATGATAACAATACGATTTCATTCTATACGAACCAAAACTCAATGAATGGTAAAGGAAATGTAGATACTGATATTCGTTACCTGAATGGAGACCTGCCAAATGTATTGCAGCTAGGAAGATATGATACAGACAATAATAGTGGTGCCTATAACCTGGCCTATAAACATAAGTTTGCAAAAGAAGGCCATACTTTGGACTTTGAAGGAAACTACAATGATTATGACCAGACGCAAAAAGCAAATTTCAACACGACAACATTTGTTAATCCGGCAGAACAGGTTATTTATAATGACAAAATTGTTGACAAAAGAAAAACCACAACTTTAAACCTGGATTACGTAAATCCTTTGTC
This sequence comes from Flavobacterium microcysteis, assembly GCF_006385255.1. Taxonomy (GTDB): domain Bacteria; phylum Bacteroidota; class Bacteroidia; order Flavobacteriales; family Flavobacteriaceae; genus Flavobacterium; species Flavobacterium microcysteis. Next base: position 735,642 of record NZ_VFJE01000056.1, on the reverse strand, counting down.
TGAAAAATCGACTCTTGAATTGGGTGCTGAAGCCAGAATCACAAGAACATCAAACGATTATACTACAGGAAACCTGTTGGTTCCAATTGGAAACAGAAGTTCAAACTATACATACGATATTGACATCTACTCAGCTTATGCTACTTTCGGACAGAAGTTTGAAAAATTCAGTTACCAACTTGGAGCACGTTTTGAAAGCTATAAAGTACAGGCTAACCTGAATGTAAACAATAGCAAAGTAGCTTTTGAGGACGATTATATCACAGTTTATCCGTCAGCTTATTTTACGTATAACCTGAATGAGAAAGACATGTTCCAGTTGAGCTACAGCCGTCGTGTTGACAGACCAAGCTTAGAACAGACAAAACCAATCAGAGAGTTTGCAACGCCTTTGGTTACCGGTTTGGGTAATCAGGAATTAGAGCCACAGTTTACCAACTCTGTAGAATTGAACTATACCAGAATACTTACAAAAGGCTCGATTACAGGAGGTGTTTACTACAGATTGATCAATGATGAAATTAGCCGAGTTTTATATTCTGACGAAACTACAGACAACCCAAATGACTTGATCATGAGCTGGGCTAACTTTGACAACAATTCTGCTTACGGATTTGAATTGTCTGCCAACTACAAAATTGCAAAATGGTGGGATGTTCAGCCTTCTATCGATTTCTCAAGTATTTCACAAAAAGGTCTGGTTTCTGTATTGAGACCTGGAACAATCGACCAGTTTGATTTTGTAAGAAAAGAAATTGACGCTGCTGCATTTAATGCAAGATTGAATAGTAACTTCAAAGCAACAAAGAATTTGAGCTTCCTATTGTTTGGTTTCTATAGAAGTGGTGTTGATGGAGTTCAAAATGATAGCAAAGACATGTACAAAATTGATATGGGAGCACGTTACTCTATGTTGAACAACAAGATGAACTTCAGTGTTCGTTTCAATGACGTCTTTAATATGATGGAATATGGCTTCGACAGCAGAAATCCATATCCAAGCACAGGAGTTTTCAGATGGGAAAGCCAAAGCCTTTACTTCGGAATCAACTATATGTTTGGTGGTGGTAAAAACAGAGCGCTGCAAAGAAAGTATCGTGAAGATAACACGAAACAAGGTGGCGGTATGTTCTAAGAATCAATTTTAGATTTTTTTATATATTGGGTTAGAATGAAAAACTCGGAAGTGATGCCTCCGAGTTTTTTTATTTTATAAATCCTGCATTCAAGGAAATATTTCTATTACCGCTCCTATTTCCACTGCTTCATATAATTCGTCAATTTCGTCATCTGTTACAGCAATACAGCCGGCTGTCCAATTTTTCCATCGGTGGAACTTTCTTCTATAACCGAAACCATTCCGAAGTCCGTGAATTTTTATATCGCCACCCGCCGACTTTCCTAAAGTCATGGCATGCTCAACATCTTTTTCATTAGGATAAGAAACTCCTAGATTTTTGTGGAAAGCGCTATTCGGGTTCTTTCCGTCTATCGTATAAATTCCTTCCGGAGTTTTGCAATCGCCCTCAAATTCTTTATGCCCTACCGGATTTTTCCCCAAGGCTATACGATATGTTTTTAAAAGAACATTTCCATAATAGACTCTCATCCTTCGTTTTGACTTGTAAACTTCTATCCTATCGATAGCCTTACCTTTCGGCAATTTTGATCCTGGATAAAAATAGTAAAGGAGGAAGGAGATGGGGAGGATTAGAAGAAGCATTTTTTTTGAGGTACTAAGATTCTGAGGTACTAAGGTACTAAGGCACTAAGGTTTTAGAGAGTTTTTTTTAACCCAGAGTCATAAAATCTTAGCAGCTTAGCGCCTCAGCACCTTAGCCTCTTTTTTTTACCAACGAATAACTACACTCCCCCAGGTGAAGCCACTTCCAAAAGCAGCCAACACCACAAGGTCGCCAGATTTTATTTTTCCTTGCTCCCATGCTTCTGTCAAAGCAATTGGAATGGAAGCTGCGGTAGTATTTCCGTATTTCTGGATATTATTATAAACCTGGTCGTCTGTCAACTTAAATTTTTGCTGGATAAATTGAGAAATTCTCAAATTCGCCTGATGTGGAATCAGCATATTGATATCAGAAACATCCAGATTGCTGGCTTTTAAGCCTTCCATAATCACTTCACTAAAACGAACCACTGCATTTTTAAATACAAATTGCCCATTCATGTATGGGAAATAGCTTTCATCATTCGGATCATTATCTGCAATAATATCGGTTACCCAACGTCCGCCCATTCCGGGAGCTTTTACGATAAGTTCTTCCGCATATTGCCCTTCAGAATGCAGGTGTGTCGACAAAATTCCTTTGTTTGAATCTTCTTCTCTTGAAATTATTGCCGCTCCTGCCCCATCACCAAAAATTACCGAAACACCACGTCCACGTGTTGTCATATCTAATCCTGTCGAATGCACTTCAGAACCAATAATCAAGATATTTTTATACATGCCAGTCTTGATATACTGGTCTGCAATTGACAAGGCATATACAAAACCTGAACATTGGTTTCGAATATCCAAAGCACCAACCGTATTTAATCCTAAATCTCTTTGAACCAAAACTCCAGGACCTGGAAAATAGTAATCAGGGCTCAACGTAGCAAAAACGATAAAATCAATATCTTCTTTTGCTACTCCGGAACGCTCTATTGCAATTTTTGCTGCTTTTACACCCATAGACGTAGTAGTATTCCCGTCGCCTTTTACTATATGGCGTCTTTCCTGAATTCCTGTACGTTCCTGGATCCACTCATCATTAGTGTCTATTTTTTTAGACAAATCATCATTAGTAACAATATTTTCAGGAACATAATATCCTAAACCTGCAATTTTCGAATGATACATATTTTATTATTTCGTTAAAAATCAGACCGCAAATTTACGCATCTGCGAATTATCTGTTGCACAAGTTAGCAAATATTTCAATATCAGCAATTGACAGTTTATTTCACAAGTGCTTTTTTCACGGAATGCATTTATTTATTAACTAAATATTTTAGCAGATGTAACAAGCTTGACTTATTTTAGACAAATGTTTCATCAACTCTAACATAAATAATATGAAATTAAAGCTATCTATGCTTTTCCTGCTTGTCGGTTTGACAGGATTTTCGCAGGAAGAGCTTACTTACCAGAAGCCTTCCAAAGAAATTTTGGACCTGGCTGACTACGAAAGAGCTCCTTCGGTTACGATGGATACTAAGAAAGAATACATGCTTCTTTCGTACCGAAACACTTACAAAACTCTTGATGAATTAAATCAGGAAGAAATGAGATTAGGCGGTTTGAGAATCAACCCAATTACCAATATCTCAAGCACCGTAACGTATATAAACAACCTGAAAGTCCGTAAAATCAAGGACAAGAATGAAATTCAGGTAACCGGTTTGCCACAAAATCCAAAAATCAGCAATATTTCCTGGTCTCCTGACGAAAAGAAAATTGCTTTCACACACACTACAGCTACAGGAGTAGAATTGTGGGTTTTGGATATGGCTTCTGCAAAAGCAACCCGATTAACAGATGCAACTGTAAATGCAAATATGGGTGGCCCATTCAGCTGGTACAGAGATAACCAGAACCTATTGGTTAAGATGCTTCCTAAAAACCGTCCTGCTCTGATCGATTCTAAAAAAGACCTTCCAAAAGGACCTACAGTTTCTACCAGCGACGGTTCTAAATCACAGAACAGAACCTACCAGGATTTATTAAAAAACAAGACTGACGAGACTAATTTTGAAACATTAGTAACTTCAGAACTTTATAAAATTGACCTAAGCGGAAAAGCGTCCCTTTATAAAAGTGCAGACTTATATGCTGGCGAAGGTTTTTCTCCTGACGGAAACTACATCATGATTACTACGATACAGAAACCATTTTCTTATATCGTTCCTTTGAGCCGTTTCCCTATGAAATCTATCGTATACGATCTTACAGGAAAAGAAGTTAAGATGGTTAACGAAGTGCCTCTTTCTGAAATCATGCCAAAAGGATTCATGGCTACACGTAAAGGAAAAAGAAGCATGAACTGGAGAAGTGATGCGCCTGCAACTCTTTCTTATGTTGAAGCTTTAGATGGTGGTGATCCTGCTAACAAAGTAGATTTCAGAGATGAAGTTTTCTTATGGCAAGCTCCTTTTACTTCCAACCCTACTTCTTTGGCTAAAACAGCGCAACGTTATGGAGGAATTATTTGGGGAAATAACACTACGGCTATTTTATTTGACCAATGGTATGACACCAGAAACGAGAAAACGTATTTGATTAACCCGTCAAATCCGGGCCAGGCTCCAAAAGTAATTTTTGACAGAAATTCTCAAGATATCTATTCTGATCCGGGAAGCTTCGAAACAGTTAAAAACCAGTATGGAAGACAAGTATTGGCTCTTGAAAATGACAATGCATTCCTTATTGGTGAAGGTCATACTAAAAACGGACAGTTCCCTTTTATTGATGAATTCAACATTAAGACTTTCAAAGCAAAACGTTTGTATCAATCTGCTTACAAAGACAAAAAAGAAAGCATCTTCTCTATTGAAGACTTCAAAAAAGGTGATGTATTAGTTCAGATTCAGTCGAAAAGCGAATACCCGAACTACTACTTCAGAAACATCAAAAAGAAGAATGAGCTAACACAGATTACTGCTTTCAAAAACCCATTTGAAAGTATCAAAAACGTACATAAAGAAGTAATCAAATACAAAAGAAAAGACGGTGTAGAGCTTTCTGGAACATTATATCTTCCTGTTGGCTATGACATGAAGAAAAAAGAGAAATTGCCTCTTTTGATCTGGGCTTATCCTGAAGAGTACAAAGACAAAAACAGTGCTGGACAAAGTTCTCAAAACCCGAATGAATTTACGTTCCCTAACTATGGTTCTTTCGTTTACTGGGTAGCCAAAGGCTATGTAGTTTTGGATGATGCGTCTTTCCCAATTATTGGAGAAGGCTCAGCAGAACCAAACGATACTTTTATCACTCAATTGGTTGACAACGCTGCAGCTGCAATTGACGCTGTAGATAAACTAGGTTATATCAACCGTAAAAAAGTTGCTGTTGGAGGACACTCTTATGGTGCGTTTATGACAGCAAACTTGCTAACACATTCTGATTTATTTGCTTGTGGTATTGCCAGAAGCGGTGCTTACAACAGAACGCTTACACCATTCGGTTTCCAAAGTGAGCAAAGAAACTACTGGGAAGTCCCTGAAATATACAACACCATGTCGCCTTTCATGACGGCTGACAAGATGAAAACTCCGCTTTTGCTTGTGCATGGTGATGCTGATAACAATCCAGGAACCTTCACATTGCAGTCTGAAAGATATTTCCAGGCTCTAAAAGGTCTTGGAGCACCGGTAAGATTGCTTTTATTACCAAAAGAAAGCCACGGATATGCTGCTAAAGAAAACATCCTTCACTTGCTTTGGGAACAAGATCAGTTCCTGGAAAAGCATCTGAAAAACTAATTTGGAGCTATCTATAAAATTAAAAAATCCCGGAATCTTTTGATTCCGGGATTTTTATTTTAAGATACTTTATTGCTTACTTCCAGATAAACGAGCGTATCGTTTTCTAAAGCCATATTATGTTCGAAGAAAATAACCTGTTTTTCCAATATCGCCTTGACGAGGTATCGGTTTCCTTTAAAATAAGATTGTTTTACCAAAACCTGTATAAAACCTGATTGGGCCACTTTTAATTGGTGTGGATATAAAAGCAGGTGTGTCATTGTCCCGTTCTCATCTTCCACCACGATTTCATTGATCTCACCAAAAAGTGATGCTGCATATTTATTAACCGGATTAAAATAAAGCTCTTTAGAAGGCGCCTTTTCAAGCATTTTACCTTTCTGCATCACTATGGTCTCATCAGCAAAAGAAAGCGCGTCTGCGCTATCGTGCGTTGCTACGATACAGGTTATACCTTTTCTCTTCAAATAAGCGAACAGATTTCTGCGTAAAGCGTTTTTTCTAAAATTGTCAATATGACTAAAAGGCTCATCCAACAGCAGTACTTCGGGTTCCAAAGCCAGAACTCTAGCCAACGCCACCCTTTGCTGCTGTCCTCCGCTTAGATATTTTGCCTTGGTTTTGGCATAATCAGACATTTCAACCATAGCAAGCAGGTCAGCAACACGCTGCGCCTTTTCTTCCTTATTGACATTGGAAAGATATTTCCCAACATTTTCCTCAACAGTTATATAAGGCATCAGGTCAAAATCCTGCGCCAGGTATTTGATATAATCTTCTCCGGGAATCAAATTGTATTTTGGGCCTAAAATAGGCGTATCATTATAGAAAATCTGTCCTTCATCCAAATCATAAAGACCATAAATCAATTTCAAAAGCGTGCTTTTTCCACAGCCGCTCTCGCCTATTATTGCAATATTTTGGCCTTTTTGGATGGTAAAGCTGATATTCTCTATAACTTGTTTTTCGGTATAGCCGAAAAAAATGTTCTGGACTGATAACATGAATGTGGATTGAAGAGTGCAAAGTTAGGGAAACCGAAGTGAATCTTAAAAGAAAAAGGCTTCCCAAATGGGAAGCCTTTTTGAATATATTCTAATTTTATTTCTTAGAATTTGTAAACCAATCCTAATTTGATATCTCTCATGTCAAGACCGAAATCAAAAGAATTTGTTTTCTCAGCACCGTCAGCATCTGGCTTAGTAGTTTCGAAACCTAGAACTCCGAAAGAAGCTTCGATTGCAAAGTTTTTAGCAAGGAAATAGCTAACACCTGGAGCTACTTTTACACCAAAACCATCACCTTTGAACTCACCAAGTGTTCCTGCTTCAGGATCAAACTCATTATCATAGCTCATATAGTTTACACCCAATTGACCGAAGATAGAGAATTTAGAAGCTGGTGTGAAGTAGTATCTACCGAAAGCACCAACAGACAATGTGCTGTTTTTAGCATCAGCAGTACCTACATCAACTTTAGAAGATAGGTATCCGAAAGCAACACCTACAGCGATGTTTTCAGTTACAAAGTAACCTGCACTTGGAGCGATTTCAAATTCACTAGTTTTGAAATCTCCAGTTTTAGTTGAACCAAAACCTACAGCACCAGAAATGAATGCATCACCTTTTTTAAAGCCTTCAGAAGTCTCTTCCTGAGCGTTAGCAAAACCGAATGCGAATACGGCAGCTACAGTTAAAACAATTTTTTTCATGTTTGTTTAGTTTTAAAATTATGCGGCAAAAGTATAAAAAAAATAACACGAAACAACTGACATGTTATTTTTCATTTATCATTAAATTCGTACGAAACACCCTAACACCACATTACTAATTGATAATCAATGCACTAGACAGAAAGTTAATATAAAGCTAATTTCTAAAAATAAAAATGCCTTCCGTTAAGGGAAGGCATTTCATTCTATAAAATTATAAGATTAAAATCTGTAACCCGCTCCTATTTGGAAACCTGTGTTTTTAACATCGAAACCAGTATCAGTATCGTTAATATTTGTCAAACCTGCGTTATATCTCAAATCAAAGAATAAGCCGTTTGGCAATTCATAACCAGCTCCAACACCAAGAGCAAAATCAATTGATTTTGTACTTTCATCCAGAAAATCGTTTTCAGCAGCAATTTTAAATGCAATTTCTGGGCCCGCTTGAATACTTAATCCTTGATAAACATAGTACTTAGCCATGATTGGAATTCTTATGTAATCTAATTTAGCATCTTCAGCTCCTTCGTTAGAATACAGCAATTCCGGCTGAACATGGAATTTGTCACTTACTGTGAAGTCTGCCAAACCTCCAACATAAAAACCTGTCTTACCGTTTGCGTCACCATCTCCACCAAAATTTGTGAAGTTCAAACCAGCCTTAACACCAAATTTAATTCCTTCTTGAGCATTAGCAAACCCAAAAGCAAATACAGCTGCTACTGTTAAAATAATTTTTTTCATGTTTGTTTAGTTTTAAATTACCATCAAATATAGCAAGGAATTAACATAAAATAATAGATATGTTATTTTCTTATTAACTATTAAATTAACAAAAACAAAACCCATTTCACCCTAATTTACTGGAATTCAAACTCAAAACCGATATTTTTCAAAATAAAAAAGCCTTCCATTCGGAAGGCTTTTAGTATAGTGGAATAAAATTAAAATCTGTAACCTGCGCCAATTTGAAAACCCGTATTATTAACATCAAAACCTGTATCCGTATCATTGATATTAGTCAAACCTGCGTTGTATCTTAAATCAAAAAATAAACCATTTGGCAATTCATAACCTGCACCAATGCCAAGAGCAAAATCAATTGATTTTGTGCTTTCATCCAGAAAATCGTTTTCAGCAGCAATTTTAAAGGCAATTTCCGGACCCGCCTGAATGCTTAACCCTTGATAAACATAATATTTAGCCATAATCGGAATTCTTATGTAATCCAATTTAGCATCCTCTGCTCCTTCATTAGAATACAACAATTCGGGCTGAACATGGAATTTGTCAGTTACTGTGAAATCTGCCAAACCTCCAACATAAAAACCTGTTTTACCGTTTCCGTCGCTATCTCCACCAAAATTTGTGAAGTTCAAACCAGCCTTAACACCAAATTTAATTCCTTCCTGAGCATTAGCAAGCCCAAAAGCACATACTGCAACTACTGTTAAAAAGATTTTTTTCATGTTTGTTTAGTTTTAAATTACTATCAAATGTATTAAAAAAATAACACGAAACACCTGACTTTTACACTTTTATTTAACTTAATTTTAGGAAAAAAAATATTAATAATTTCATAAATTTAAAATTAACTCAAAAAAACATAGTTAAATTTGTCTAGTTAAAGCTTTAAAACTTTTAAACCACCTTAAAAAAACTATTATGAAAAAACTTATTGTAGCTGCAATTTTAATCATTGCGGGAGTAACAAATGCTGATGCACAACTTTTAAAATTTGGTATCAAAGGAGGCGTTAACTTTGCCAACTTTAACGGAGGTGCCGATGGTATCGATTACAGCAGCAGAACTGGCTTTCATGCTGGTGCGGTTGCTGAAGTAAAACTTTTTCAAAATTTTTCGTTACAGCCTGAATTGATGTATACTTCTCAAGGTGCGGATGTAAAAGGAATTGGTGATTTCAACTTGGATTACGTTTCTGTTCCGGTTTTGGCCAAATTTTACTTGATTTCTGAAAAGTTAAGTGTGGAAGTAGGTCCGCAGTTTTCATTTTTGGTTGATGATGCAAAAGAGGCATTCGACAACAAAAGCTTCGATTTCGCAGCAGCGGGAGGCTTAGGACTTAATATTACCGATCACTTTTTTGCTCAGGCAAGATACACTATCGGACTTACTGAAGTGTCAAAAGATGCAGAAGTTAAAAATGCTGTATTCCAGCTATCTCTTGGATACTTTTTCTAAAAAATATATTTCTTAAAAAGAAACCGTTTTGTTTGACAAAACGGTTTTTTTATGCCTTAACATTTTATAAAGAAGGGAAATTTCTATTTTTACAAAAATCATCTTTCATGAAAATCATTATTATCAACGGACCGAACCTAAACCTACTTGGAAAAAGAGAACCAGAAATCTACGGAAGCCAGACTTTTGAAGAATATTTCGTAGTACTCCAGGCAGAGTTTCCAACCATTGAACTTCACTATTTCCAAAGCAACATCGAAGGCGAAATCATCAGTAAACTTCACGAAATAGGCTTTACGTTTGACGGAATTATCCTGAATGCTGCTGCTTATACTCACACTTCCGTAGGAATTGGCGATGCTGTTAAATCAATCCCTACTCCTGTCATAGAAGTTCATATTTCCAATACTTTTTCAAGAGAGTCTTTCCGACACCAATCTTATATTTCCCCTAATGCAAAAGGAATCATCATCGGTTTTGGGCTAGACAGCTATAAGCTTGCCCTAAAGTCTTTCCTATAATATTTTTTTACCCATGCAACCATTTTGTAAATAGATTCGTCTATTTATAATGTGACCGCATTACTAACTTTAAACTTCACTTATTTCTTTTGCATGAAAAAAATAATTACCCTCTTTTTATTAGCCTTTTCTATTGCTGCCTCTGCACAAATCAAAGGAAAAATTACGGATCAGTCCGGAACTACATTACCAGCCGTAAATGTTTATATCGAAAACACCTATAACGGCACCTCTTCTAACGAGGTTGGACAATACGAACTCAGTGTAAAATCAACTGGAAAATATACTGTAGTATTCCAATTCCTGGGTTATAAGACTCAAAAAATAGCCGTAAATGTGGATAAATTCCCTTATGTTTTAGATGTAACGCTTGTGGAAGAAAACATCGCCATTCCGGAAATCGTTATCGATTCTAAAGAAAACCCGGCTAATGCTATTATCCGAAGTGCTATTGCTGCCAAAAAACAGAATTCTGAAATGACAGCCAAGTTCACTGCCGATTTCTATTCCCGTGGTGTTTTTAGAGTAAAAGATATGCCAAAGAAAATTCTTGGCCAAACTGTAGATGAACAAGGTATTCTGGATTCTACCGGAACTGGAATCATGTACTTGTCTGAAACAGTATCTAGAGTCACTTACCAAAAACCGGACAAACTGAAAGAGAAAATCATCGCATCCAAAATAAGCGGAAACGATAATGGATTCAGCTATAATACCGCCAGAAACACTGATTATGATTTCTACGAGAATTATATCAATCTCAACATCAATATGGTTTCTCCAATCGCTAACAATGCTTTTGGTTACTATAAGTTTAAAATGGAAGGTACGTTTATAGATGAAAACAACAATACGATAAACAAAATCAAGGTAACTCCAAAACGAGACAGCGATCCTGTTTTTGAAGGTTATATTTATATAGTCGAAGATAGTTGGGCCATTTATGCCGTAGACCTTGATATCAAAGGTTACAGAATGCAGGAACCAATTCTTGAAGTGATGAACCTTACCCAAAACTTTAGTTACAATTCCAACTCTAAGATTTGGGCTAAAAGCCTTCAGACATTAGATTTCAGTGCAGGACTTTTTGGAATCAAGTTTACCGGAAAATTCACCCATGCGTTTAGCAATTACGAATTCAAACAGGAGTTCGAAAAGAAAACGTTTACCAAAGAAATCGTATCGATTGACAAGGAAGCCAACAAAAAAGATGATTCGTTTTGGAATGCGGCACGCCCGGTTCCTTTGACCGAAGAAGAATCAAAAGACTATACCAAAAAAGATAGTATCCAGACCATTCGTAAGTCTAAAACATACCTTGATTCTGTAGACAACAAGAAAAACCGTTTTAAACCGCTCGACATTATTGAAGGTTATACATTTAATAACTCTTATAAAAATTGGGCTATAAAATATGACGGACTGATACAAGTACCTAGCTTTAACACCGTTCAAGGCTGGAATTTAAATACAGGTTTTTCTTTTACAAAAAGAAATCCAGACGAAAACACTTATACCCATTTTGGTGTAAAAATGAATTATGGGCTCGCTGAAGACAGACTAAGAGCTTTTGGTTATTTTTCGACAAGACTGAACAACCAGAACAATTCTATTTTTTATGCCGCTGCCGGTAATCAAATTGTACAATTCAACAGCTCGGCTATTACTGAGGTTGTAAATTCAGTAAGTACCTTATTCTTTAAGGACAACTATATGAAATTATACGACAAGACTTTTGGTAGAATTGGCTACCAGCAGGAAGTTGTTAATGGATTAATGTTATTTGGAAATGTTGAATATTCCAGAAGAAAATCGCTTTTCAATAATACGGACTATGTATTGATTAAAAACGATAAGGAATATACCTCAAACAATCCATTGGCTCCAACAGCCAATTCGTTGCCAATTTTTGAAACGCACCGCCTGGCAAAAGCTTCCATTTCTGCCAGAGTGAATTTCGGACAGGAATACATTTCAAGACCAGACGGAAAAATGAATATCAGAAATGAGAAATATCCTGTACTTTTTGCAACTTATGAAAAAGCATTTGCAGGAAGCGAAAAAGGATATGAGTATGATGCCATACATGCACGTATGACTTACGATGTTACTTTAGGAAACAAAGGCGAATTGGGAATCAACCTAAAAGCCGGAAAGTTTTTTAATGCAGACAATATTTCTTTTGCCGATTACAAGCACTTTAACGGAAACCAGACGCATATTGGCCAGACTGAAAGATACCTGAACGTGTTCAACCTTCTTCCGTATTATTCACATAGCACAAACGACTCTTATATTGAGTTTCATGCCGAGCATAATTTTAAGGGCTATATCATGAACAGGATTCCTTTATTAAACAAGTTGAAATCCAATCTTGTTATTGGTTACCATGCGATAGCAGTTCCTGATGTGAAACCGTATTCTGAGTTTTCTGTTGGATTAGACAATCTTGGCTTTGGCAAATTCAGAATGTTGCGTGTAGATTATGTACGCTCCTACCAAAATGGCTTCCAGGGCGACGGTGTTGTCTTCGGATTGAAATTCTTAAACATTTTAGAATAAGCAAATAAAAAAGGCGTTTCGATTGAAACGCCTTTTTTTATAGTAGAATTTGCCTAATTACTCAGTTATAATTTTAGCTCCTAATGCTTTTAGTCTTTCCTCGATATTTTCATATCCTCTGTGGATTTGCTCGATGTTTTGAATCTTACTTACTCCTTTTGCAGAAAGTGCCGCAATCAGCAGGGAAATTCCCGCACGGATATCTGGAGAAGACATCGTCGTAGCTTTTAATTGCGATTTGAAATCATGACCAATAACTACTGCTCTATGCGGATCACAAAGAATGATTTTCGCACCCATATCAATCAGCTTATCTACGAAGAATAAACGGCTTTCAAACATTTTTTGGTGTACTAGAACGCTTCCTCTTGCTTGTGTTGCCACAACTAAAACGATACTCAAAAGATCCGGTGTAAATCCAGGCCAAGGCGCATCTGAAATAGTCAGGATAGAACCGTCAATATAATTCTGGATTTCGTAACCTTCTGTATGAGCAGGAATATAGATATCGTCGCCTCTTTTTTCTAATGTAATTCCAAGTTTTCTGAAAGTTCCCGGAATCACACCAAGATTTTCCCAGCTTACATTTTTGATTGTGATTTCGCTACGTGTCATAGCCGCCAATCCAATCCATGATCCGATTTCAATCATATCCGGAAGAATGGTATGCGTACAACCATTTAAAGACGAAACACCTTCAATTTCCAATAAGTTAGAACCTACTCCGGTAATCTTCGCTCCCATGGAATTCAACATCTTGCAAAGCTGCTGCAAATAAGGTTCGCAGGCTGCATTGTAGATTGATGTTTTTCCTTCAGCCAAAACAGCTGCCATTACGATATTAGCGGTTCCTGTTACTGAAGCCTCATCAAGAAGCATAGATGTTCCTATTAATTTAGTCGCTTCAACACCATAAAAATGGTCTTCTCTGTTATAACGGAATGAAGCTCCAAGATTGATAAAGCCTTCAAAGTGTGTATCCAATCTTCTTCTTCCAATTTTATCTCCTCCTGGTTTTGGGATATACCCTTTTCCGAAACGAGCTAAAAGCGGCCCTACAATCATAATCGAACCACGTAGCGAGCTTCCTTCTTTTTTGAAAGCTTCTGATTCCAGATAAGCCATATTGACCTCATCCGATATGAAAGTGTAAGAACCTTTACCTATTTTTTCAACTTTAACTCCAAGATTTTTCAATAAAGTAATTAGTTTATTGACATCAATAATATCCGGAATGTTATTGATAGTTACTTTTTCCGGAGTAAGCAAAACCGCACATAAAATTTGCAATGCCTCATTTTTTGCTCCTTGCGGCGTAATTTCTCCTTTTAAAGGAACGCCTCCTTCAATCTTGAAAGTTTCCATTTTTTTAAATTATGAGTTATTGATTAGATGCTATTGGCAAGTGCCAAATGCCATTACTAACCTTGTGGTTTTCTATTGTTTTTGTTTTGATTATTGTTCTGCTTGCCACCATTTTTAGATTTTGGCTTTTGCAGGGGCGATTGATTTTTATTGGACATTTTTTTGTTCGTACGCATCAAATCTGTAGAATTCAGCAATTCTTCCGAACTGGTCTTAAGATTGATTTTGCCATTAGACAGCTCATACAAATGTTCAAAAATCACTTCGTCTTTTACCGTATCCTTATTCCAGCTTAGGTAAGACTTTTTCATGTGATTGGCAATGACCTTAATCAATGCACTTTTCAATTCACCTTCTTCCCATTTATTGGCCACATCAATCATATATTTGATGTTGTTGCCATAAAATCGGTACTTAGGAAAGTTTTGCGGATATTTCAGACGATCCGGTTTCTGCTGCAACATTTCTCTTGACGGCACCGGGTATGGAGAATCTACATCCAACTTAAAATCAGACATAATAAAAATCTGATCCCAAAGCTTATGCTGGAAATCAGGCACATCGCGCAAATGTGGGTTTAAGCTTCCCATTACTGCAATAATATATTTTGCAGCCTTGTTGCGCTCATTTCTGTCTTCAATTACAGTAGCCTGATCAATCAGTTTCTGCAAATGACGTCCGTATTCCGGAATAATCAAATGCGGTCTCTCTGCATTGTATTCCAGATGGTGAACGATGTCGTGTGGATTTTCTTTTATATACATAAATCGTCGTGAAGCTTTAAAGCGATATGATTCCTTCTACTGTGGAAACTTCTATATATTTATCAATGATGCTCTGTGAACTTCCCATTCTCACGTTTACAGAAATACTGGTAAATTTTCCCGTTTTTGACTGTGTCGTATTAATCACAGCTCCCATGCCGTTAAAAGCATTTTCTACTGTGTCAATCTTCTGCTTGTCGGTTGGGACTATGAACTTAAAAAGGTATTCTGCCGGCCAAACGTTTGCATCATCCAATTCTGTTTTCAGCCTTTCATAAAATTCCTGAGTCTTCTTATCCATCTTCAAAATTAAAATAAAGGCAAATATACGGTATTGATTTTAGATTTAACAGGTATGGAATTAATTTAATGTGAAATGAACTGCCACAGAAATCCCAGGCGATAAAAAACAAATCCTGACCATTTTATCCATTTTATTTCCTCATTTCAAGATCACTTTCTAAAAAAACGAATTCACTTTAGTATTTAAAAATCTTTAAGTAAATTTGCCCCTTATTTTTCAAAAAGTGCAAAAAGATATTGTTGTTATCATAGGCGGACCTGGAACGGGGAAAACAACCATCATTGATGGGCTGCTTGAACGCGGACACTGTTGTTTCCCTGAAATTTCACGGGAAGTAACAATGGAGGCAAAAAAACAGGGAATCGAACAATTGTTTCTTGAAAATCCGCTGCTTTTCAGCGAATTGCTTCTGGAAGGAAGAAAAAAACAATACCACGAAGCCTTGAAAGAGGAAAGTCCGGTAGTTTTTATTGACCGTGGTATTCCTGATGTTTTGGCCTATATGCACTACATTGGCGATGCTTATCCGGCTTTCTTTGACGAGGCTTGCCGCGAACACAAATACACCAAAATCTTCATATTGCCGCCTTGGGAAGCTATCTATGAAAGCGACGATGCACGCTATGAAAATTACGAACAGGCCACTTTAATCTACAAACACCTAAAAGAAACTTACGAAAGTTACGGGTATTACTTGATTGAAGTTCCAAAAGACACAGTAGATAACAGAATTCTTTTTATCTTAGAGCATCTTTCGAACTAGAAACATGCAAGAAGCGTTATCGATTCTCCAAAAATACTGGAAATACGATTCATTCCGAACACCGCAAGCTGAAATTATAACTTCAGTCTTGGACGGGCATGATACGTTTGCCTTGATGCCAACTGGCGGTGGAAAATCGATCTGTTTCCAAATCCCCGCCATGATGCAGGAAGGCATCTGCCTTGTAATTTCACCGCTCATAGCGCTGATGAAGGACCAGACTGCCAATCTCCAGAAAATAGGCATTAAAGCTATTGCACTTACAGGAGGCATTTCTACAGATGAGATTAGCGACCTTTTAGACAACTGCCAATACGGGAATTATAAATTTTTATACTTATCACCAGAAAGACTACAAGCGGACTGGGTTGTAGACCGACTCAAAAATCTTCCAATCAATCTTATTGCTATTGATGAAGCGCATTGCGTTTCGCAGTGGGGACATGATTTCCGTCCTGCCTATTTAAAAATTGCTTCCCTTAAGACTCATTTTCCAAAAGTTCCTTTTCTGGCATTAACCGCTACTGCAACAGAACGTGTAAAAAAAGATGTCATCGCACAGCTTGGAATAGAAAATCCGGCTGTTTTTCAAAAATCATTCGCAAGAGAAAATCTCGCCTATATGGTTTTAAATGCGGAAGACAAGCTTTACCGGATTGAGCAGATACTACGAAAAAATCCGCAACCTTCCATAATTTACGTCCGAAACAGAAAGGCCTGCCTCGACACAGCTTCGCAACTGGAGTCGCTTGGCATTAAAGCTACCTATTATCATGGTGGACTGCACATCACTGAAAAGGAAAAGAACATGAAGTTGTGGATGGAAGAAAAAGCTCAGGTCATTGTAGCTACAAATGCTTTTGGCATGGGAATAGACAAGGCCAATGTAAAAACAGTCATCCATATACAATTACCAGAAAATCTGGAAAATTACTATCAGGAAGCCGGGCGTGCCGGACGAAACGGAGAAAAGGCTTTTGCCATACTGCTAAACAATCCATCTGACATTCAGTACTCCGAAAACCAAATCCTGAATAGCCTTCCTGACAAAAAGTTCCTAAAAGAAATGTATGTCAAGCTCTGTAATTTTTTCCAGATTGCTTACGGAGAAGGGATCAACGAGCAGTTTTCCTTTAATATCAACCAATTTTGCGTCCAATATGGCTTTCCGCCATTAAAGACTTTTAATAGTCTCCAGTTTTTGGACAGACAAGGAATTATTTCGCTCTCACAGGAGTTTTCAGAAAAGGTAACCGTACGTTTTGTTATCGAATCTAAGGAAGTAATCCGATATGTCAGCCTTAATCCGCAGGATGAAGAAATAATACTGACATTGCTACGTACCTATCCCGGTATTTATGAAATTGTCACTGCCATAAACATTCCGCTGGTCGCAAAAAAATCCGGTGCAAAAGAAACACAGGTAATGGCCGTCTTACATAAGTTACATGAAAGGCAGATTATTGACTATCATGCAAAAAACAACGACTCTACTGTTACTTTTAACGAGATACGGGAAGACGACAGGACCATCAACCGCATTTCAAAATATTTAGAAGAACAGAACAGCCTGAAAAAAGATCAGTTTGAGGCAGTTTTGAACTATGCAGCCGACAATACATCTTGCAAAAGTCGTCAGCTCTTAAGCTATTTTGGAGAGAAAGACAGCAAAGATTGCGACATCTGCTCCTATTGCATTCAACAGAATAAAGTTAGCGTTCCTAACACTGCCGCAGAAAAAATACTGCACTTATTAAAAACTGCACCGATGAGTTCAAGAGAAATCCAGTTTCATTCTAAATTTCCGGATGATGCCCTTATCTTTGCATTGAAACAGCTTTTGGAAACAAATAAAATCGAGCTGTTGCCCAACAATAAATACACTTTAAAATAGAATGGAAAAGTTACGCATCGTTTTTATGGGAACTCCGGAATTTGCTGTCGGCATACTGGACACCATTTTAAATAACAATTTTGAGGTCGTTGGAGTGATTACCGCTGCCGACAAGCCTGCAGGCCGTGGTCAGAAAATCAAATATTCGGCCATTAAAGAATACGCCCTGGAGAAAAACCTGAAACTATTACAGCCTACCAACCTCAAAGACGAAAGTTTCTTGGCAGAATTAAAAGACTTAAACGCAAATCTCCATATAGTAGTAGCTTTCCGTATGCTGCCTAAGGTTGTTTGGGATATGCCAAAATTTGGCACATTCAATCTCCATGCCTCATTACTTCCGAATTACCGTGGAGCAGCTCCTATTAATTGGGCTATTATAAATGGTGAAACCAAAACCGGCGTCACTACTTTCTTTATCGATGACAAAATCGACACCGGTGCCATGATATTGAGCAAAGAAGTAAGCATTACTCCCGATGAAAATGCCGGGCAACTACACGACACGCTCATGCACCTGGGAAGCCAAGCTGTCGTTGAGACTTTAACACTGATTGAAAACGGAAAAGCTGAAACGACTTTACAAGTAGACTCAGCCGAAATAAAAACAGCTTACAAGCTCAACAAAGACAATTGCAAGATTGACTGGAACAGAACAGGAAAAGAAATTCATAACCAAATACGCGGACTGTCTCCCTATCCTGCCGCCTGGAGTTTCTTTAGCGATAATGGGCAGGAATGGAACGTAAAAATATACGAGGCAAAATTTGTATCCCAATCCCATTCCGAAACAATTGGCAAAATCATTACGACAAAAAAAGAAATGAAAATTGCGGTTAGTGACGGTTATATCGAAATAGCCCAATTGCAATTTCCGGGAAAGAAAAATTTAAAGACTGCGGAACTATTAAATGGTATCAGTTTCGGAACGGACGCAAAAGCGTTCTAAGCCCGCATGAACACTGATTTCACAGCGATTTCGAGAAAAACAAGCCGGTTTTATTAACAAAAGCCCCAAGTTATCAACAAAACAGCGAAAAACACCCGAAATGTCTTGCCTAGTAAGGAAATCCTATTAAATTTGTTATAATTAACATAATGTTTAACCAACAATTAAAACTATTATTATGAACAAATCAGAATTAATTGATGCAATCGCTGCTGACGCAGGAATTTCTAAAGCAGCTGCAAAATTAGCTTTAGAGTCATTTTTAAATAACGTAGGTGGCACTTTGAAAAAAGGTGGCAGAGTATCTTTAGTAGGATTTGGATCTTGGTCAGTTTCTTCTAGAGCTGCAAGAGAAGGAAGAAATCCTCAAACTGGAAAAACTATCAAAATCGCTGCTAAAAATGTAGTGAAGTTCAAAGCTGGTGCTGAATTAGAAGGATCAGTTAACTCTAAATAGTTTTTTGTCCCGATATAAATTAAAGCCTTCCATTTGGAGGGCTTTTTTTATACTATTCATCGAATTAATTTGGAGAAAAAACTTTTTATTGTTAAATTTAGTAAAAATTGCATCCAAATGATTTCAGAAAAGCTCAAAAAAGGAATACTTCTGATCGCGGAACCATCCATAATCGGAGACCTATCATTCAATCGCTCAGTGATTTTGCTTGCAGACCACAACGAAGAAGGTTCTGTAGGATTTATCCTTAACAAGCCCTTGGAATATACCATACAAGATCTGATTCCTGAAATCAACGCCAAATTCAAGATCTATAATGGTGGTCCGGTCGAACAAGACAATCTTTATTTTATCCATAATATTCCCGAAATGATTCCGAACAGTATCGAAATCTCCAACGGAATTTATTGGGGAGGCGATTTTGAATCTACTAAAGCCCTAATCAACGAAGGAAAAATCAAAAAGAGCAACATCCGTTTCTTTTTAGGTTATACCGGTTGGGATGCGCAACAATTGGACAAAGAAATGCAGGCTAATTCCTGGATTATCTCAAAAAACATTTACGAGAATAAAATTATAGGCAAATCGACCACTGATTTCTGGAAGCAGAAAATCCTCGAGTTAGGGGGCGACTATGTCATATGGTCCAATGCCCCCGAAAATCCGATACTGAATTAGCCCAGACGGATTTGCGCGTTTAATCGAAGTAGCAAGTCTTTTGCCAACCCTACCCCATATTCTTTCTTACGGTATTTTGTTATAGGCTGGATTCCTCTAACTACGTTAGTGATGAATAGCTCATCTGCTTTTTGAAGGTCAAAAGGAGAAATTGGCTCTTCCGCTACTTCAATCGTATCTATTTTTTTAGCAAGAGCTAAAATTTGCTTACGCATGACGCCATTAAGGCAACCTTCAGAAATTGGAGGCGTTATCAATTTAGTTCCCATCAGCATAAAAAGATTCCCGTTTAGTGCCTCAATAACATTTTTCTCATCATTAATCAGAAGGCAGTTGTCGTAACCATTTTCATCGGCAAAAATGCTTCCGGTTATATTTATCATTCTGTTGGATGATTTGATTGTAGATAGCAAATGTTTGGTAACGATAAAATCTTTGTACAATTCGACTTCGTATTGGTCTTTTTCAATTCGATAAACCGAATCTTCTAACGGCAACACTGTAA
Source organism: Flavobacterium microcysteis (assembly GCF_006385255.1). Classification (GTDB taxonomy): domain Bacteria; phylum Bacteroidota; class Bacteroidia; order Flavobacteriales; family Flavobacteriaceae; genus Flavobacterium; species Flavobacterium microcysteis. The sequence goes on along the minus strand of NZ_VFJE01000056.1, from coordinate 715,477 downwards.
TCAAAAATGACACATTATTGTCTTTAGGCAGGTAAAAACCTCCTTCTTTTCTGTAAACAGAAATACGTGTGCGGCAAGAACCTGAAAAATTTTCTGAAGCAGCAGTAGACAAAATCTGTTCTTCGAAGTACTCCATTGTGAAGTTCATCGGAATCTCCATTCGGACGATACGCATAGCGGACATCAATCTAAAATAATGATCTTCAAGGAAAAGCACTTTCCCATCCAAAATTTTCACTGTTTCAAAAACAGAATCCCCGTAAAGAAATGCTCTGTTACCAGCTAATATGTTTGCGTCTTCTGTAATAGTTCCGTTGAAATTAATCATAAAAAAAGCCCTGAAATTAAATCAGGGCAAATATAAGTCTTAAAAAGTGAATTCTGCTATACCGATCCGATTACATGTTTTAAATCGGAAATCTGGTTTTCCCACAACTGAGTCGATTCAGCCACCTCATCTTTTTCTGCGAAGTCAACAACCATCAAAGAGACATCTTTTGTAATTTCATCCACAAGGATTCGCAATTCAAAGAAATAGTCTCCGTCTTGCCCATTTTCATCAATCCAGCGAAATTTTACTTTTTCTCCGGTTTTTTTAGAAGCCAGTCTGGCTTTCTCTTCAGCATCATCCCATATGAACGTAAAAAACTCTCCACGAGAATTGACATTATCGGCAAACCACTCCGACAAACCGGAAGGTGTTGATATATACTGATATAGTAATTGAGGTGAGGAATTTAAAGGAAATTCTAGTTCGTAACGTATTTTACCTTCCATAGTATGCTCTAATTTTTTTTGGAAATATATAGAATAAAATCAAGATAACTATAATTTAAAAATTATTTTTTTTGGCCATTTATATTTGCAAGCTTTAAATTTAGTTTTATATTTGCACCCGCATTCAAGGATGCATGTCTTCAAAAATGGCGAGGTAGCTCAGTCGGTTAGAGCGCAGGATTCATAACCCTGAGGTCACGGGTTCAACTCCCGTCCTCGCTACTAGGTTTAAAAAAGCCCTTACAAATTGTAAGGGCTTTTTTATTTTTTGTTACTTAAGTACGTTACCTAGTATTAGGTCACTAAATATTGCCTAATTTTAGAATGAGAAAGTATAAGGAGCTAAATATCAAATAGCTGTTCTTTTATTCAAAAAATTAAAAAAAAGTTATTGCAGAAATTTTAATTAGCCAGATTATCGGTATTTTTACGATTCTAAACACCTGTAAATAAAAAAGTTCAGCAATCAAACCTTCACCAATTAGACTTATCCGGTTAGCGATACAGAAGAAAGTAAGTTACTGAATACCAAAAAAATTGTAAAACACAAATATAAGACTCAACAACAATATTGACATTAACGTATGTGAATATCTTTGTCAAACAAGAAGTGAATACAATCAGGAATTGGCATTGAATGTTAGCTTTGAGTGGGTGAAAGAAATGTTACTTAAATAATAATAACCTCTTTTTAAATTCATTATTATATTAAAATGGCAGATCGAAAATTAACAATTGCAGCCGAGATAGCAACCTTAATTGCACTTATTCTTGGCGGAATTGCACTTTACTTCCAACTTAATCCACCTGCTACAAAATCCGGTAATGAAAAAAAGCTTGATTTAAAAAACAACACGATTATAGGTTCTCCTATAATAATAAAAGCAGACAGTACGGGCCATGTTACTTCTGACACTTTGAATGCAAAACTATCTAACGATATTGATACACATACGGGTGGAACAATTGAAAAAGCTCATAATGTTGAAAAAAAAGACATCAATAACGATGTAAATTCACAGCATTACCAAAGCAAACAATTCATTAGTCCCCCTAGTTTAACAAACGAGAAAATTTTATCTAAAATTCCATATTCTGTAATGAAAGAAAGATATAGCAACAGTAGCAACTATGGGACTTATTGGAAAGGAAAATATGAAGATGATGTTTTAGGTTCTATCGATGCAACTTTATCCATACAACTATATAACGATTTAAAAATAGACGGGGTTTTTACTTTCTATCCAAAACGGAAAAAATATCTATTATTTAGGATCAAAGGTTTTGTAGAAAACGATAGTATATTTTTTTATTTTAATGAATTTGCCAACTCTGATTATACCAATACATATAATGTCATTAAATTTAGAGGATTATATTCTTTTAGAAAAAATGACGCATTTTTAATAGGAAACTTCAAATCTGAAAATGGATTAAGAATAGTTTTGAAGACTAACGAAAAGTACTATTCTAAAGAACCTGAAACACAAGGCACTTTTAATCTTATAAGGACAAAACACTAACTTTCCATCTTATATCTCGGCAATCAAACTTCATATTCTTGCACATATAGCGTACGGTGTCTCCTTGAAATATCTTCGAAAATATTTTTCTGCACATCAAACCTTTATTACTATGCAAATAATGCGGGTCGGGAATATATCGAAATACATTTTGCCCTGCTTTGCCAGAATGTGGTTTCAAGACTCAAAACAAGCAAGTATTTTGATAGTTTTCTCACTAAATTAATCTGTATAAACCCTACTCTTTTACCTTTTCAACTACAACAACCTGACATTCGGCTACAGCTTTCATTTAAGTTCTGCGGAACTTTGTATCAACAAAATAAAAACAATAAAAATGAAAGTATTTGTAACAGGAGCTTCTGGTTATGTAGGCTCAGCAGTTGTCAGGGAATTGATTAGTGCAGGGCATCAGATTATCGGACTTGCCCGTTCGGAAGCATCAGCAAAAATCATCAGCGATGCTGGCGCAGAAGTACTATTAGGAAATCTGGAAAATCTGGAAGTATTAAAAAAAGGAGCTGCCCAAGCAGATGGCATTATCCATACTGCATTTATCCATGATTTTAGCCAATATCAAAAAGCCGGAGAAGTGGACCGATTAACCATTAATGCAATTGGAGAAGTAATAGGCGGAATGAATACAACAATCGTTTAGGAAATAGGAAGACTTTCCAATAGCAAATAGACTATAGTAAAAAAAGCATATCTATTTCAATTTGTTTCTATCAATTCTAAATTTTTTCTAAATTGAGATTTATCTTTATATAAAAAAGATGAAACAATTAAATAAAGTAGCTCCTATTACCCTCTTATTCTGGCTAATGAAGGTGGTAGCTACAACTTTAGGAGAAACGCTGGGTGATTTTATTTCAATGACTCTTAATTATGGCTATGTAGTAGGCATAATGATTACTTTGGTCATTTTTATCGTTGCCTTATTGATACAGCTTAATGCCAGTGAGTATAAACCTTTGCAATATTGGCTCGTCATCATTGGAACAACCACTCTAGGCACTGAGATTTCAGATTTTATTGACCGGTCGCTACATCTGGGCTATCTTTTTGGCAGCATATTCTTAGCTACTTGCCTAGTCGCTACTTTAGTGGTTTGGTACAAAAAGTATAATTCTTTAGAGGTCTATCCTATTGTAGAAAGAAACAAAGAGTTGTTGTTCTGGACAGCAGTCTTGTTTTCCAATAGTCTGGGAACTGCTTTTGGTGATTTTTTAAGTGATAATTTAGGATTGAGTTATATGTATGGCGCATTAGTAACCGGCATCATAATTCTTGTGGTAGTTGTATTGCATTATTTTACCAAACTTAATCATATACCGCTATTCTGGATAGCTTTTATTTTTACAAGGCCATTTGGTGCAACCTTTGGTGATTTTCTGACAAAGCCAATAGCAAAAGGAGGACTTGAGCTTGGCACACTCCAATCATCTCTGGTTTCAATTTTTATCATGGCTATAATGATTGCTATAGCCCAGAAGAAAGCAACAGCAAAATCATCATAGTAATAATTCATTTTTAAGCTATATCGTTTATTCAAAAGGTTGACAAACTGCTGTCTGACTAAAAAATCGGCAACTACGGCAACACAATTTTTATTATAAAGAAATTTAAAATCATTTATTATGTGGTGGATTTACGCAATACTATCGGCAATTTTCGCTTCTCTTACGGCAATCTTTGCCAAATTAGGGATAGCCAATATTAATTCAAATCTTGCAACCGGGATACGAACGATTGTTATAGTAATAATGATCTGGAGTATTGTGTTGGCAAGAGGCGAAGCAAAAGGGATTAGCACTTTGTCAAAACAAAATATTATTTTCCTAATCATTTCAGGAATAGCAACAGGTTTATCCTGGCTATTTTATTTCAAAGCTTTACAATTGGGAAATGTATCACAGGTAGCAACGGTTGATAAGCTAAGTGTAGCCCTTACAATTATTATGGCTGTCATATTTTTAGGAGAAGCACTGACTCTAAAAACTCTAATAGGAGCTGCTTTTATTATTGCAGGAACACTTATCTTGATTGTGAAGTAAGTATTACAGTAAGTAAGCAATAAATCAAAACAAAAAACGGATTATAAGCCCGATTTTTATCATAGTCCAATATCCTATTTACTTTTATTTTCAAGCTACTTTTTTAACTGCTTGAACCATTCGGCTTTCTAACCAATGACCATCCCGCTACCGCCAACCACCTTAATTCCTTCTGGAAACTCTTTCCAAAAACGAATGTAGCGACACTTGCTTTCAAAGGCTTCTTTATGATAGCTTCCCTGCAATTCTATTGTCAACGTGATGACTGCCAAATCACCCAACAAATTCAGGTTCTCAATCTTAGGAACAAGTTTATTAATTTTTATGTTGCCACTACGGTAAGTCTGCAAATCCATTTCTTTGGTAATCACATCTCCGTTCGGAATAACAAAAAGTAGGTCTTCATGCAATAGCTCATCTAGCATTACTATATCACTTTCCTGAATAGCTTTATAAAGCTTATTTTCCTGATTTAAAATTTCGGTTTTTGTCATCTTTTTAGATTATCACAAGTTTTATCTGATTTTTAGCGTATCTCTATACTTTTCAAAATCAATAGAATTTCAATTAGCAATTTACGTTCCCTGACCCGGTTGACTCTTTCTAAAATTTTAATTTGTTTAGAAAGCTTTTCCGTGTCATTAAGATTGATTCTATCCATAAAAGTACAAAAGAAGGATAGAAATTGACATAGAGGATACTAAAATATATTTCCGATTTTGCCAAAAAACAAAAACCTCGCTACTATAAAATCATTGCCTGAAATTGCAGAAGAAAACAGAATCTGGCTCACAAGACCAGGTTCGCCGATTTTAACGACTTGTAAGCATATAATCAATTCCCTTTTTCAGTATTGTATTTTACAAAATTATGTAAGACATTTAAAAACTAATTTTTTATAAAATTTACAATGAAAAAAGGAATTCTTTTACTCGCATTAACATCAATTATATTCTCTTGCAACAAGAAATCTGAAGGCGATCAGAATAAGGAAATAGAAACAGAACAAGTTTCCGAAAAAAAAGACCAACCTGAAACAGCAAAAAAATTCAATATTGAAGACATCGCTTTTTCGAACGCTAGTATAGGTGATTTTCCATTTTTCACTTTGCCTCAGGGACTTAAAGAGCAGAATAAACCGCTGGAGAAAAAATTTGATGTTTGCTATTTCCCTATTGACGGCATAATGATCCCATTTGAAGGTCGCCTCTATAAATCAAATATAGTCTCTAAGCCTGGAGAAGAATTTTCACAAAGGTATTTCGAAAAGAGTATAGAAGATTATCTTACTTCAGTGGGTGCGATAAAGGTTTTTGATGGAAAAATTTCCTCCGAAGAATATGACCGATACAACAAACAGGACCCTAATAAAGGTGATGAAGGAGATATTGGTTATACAGACGAACAAATTAAATTTTATGTTATCCGTACCAAAGACAAAGGAAATATCTATGTTCAGTTTTCCGCAAATAATGCCTCAGGAAAGCTTAATATACTTCAGGAAGAAGCATTTAAGCAAACTATAACAAAGATTACTGCTGATGAAATAGCAAAAGACTTAGCCGAAAAAGGCAAATCAATTCTATACATTAATTTTGATATAGATAAATCTACAATTTCACCTGACGGTAAGGAAATAGTAAAGGAAATCGCAGGGGCCTTAAAAGAAAATCCTTCTTTAAGAATTGCCATAGAAGGACATACTGACAACTCCGGTAATGCTGCCCATAATAAAAAATTATCCGATGATCGTGCCAAAGCTGTTCTATCAACCTTAACAACACAAGGAATTGATAAATCAAGACTGTCGGCAGAAGGCTTTGGATCAGAACGTCCATTAGCTCCAAACGATTCGGAAGGTAATAAAGCCAAAAACAGACGAGTAGAACTGGTTAAGATAAAATAAGAATTGGAACATCTACAAAATTGTAATTGTTGACAACACTAATGATTTTGTAGATGCCAATACAGAATACTATTTTGTTGTTACGCAACAACATCAATACGCTTATTACTCTTTGCCGTTTCCCTTCCCCATTCTGAAATAGCTTTGAGTAATGGGATTAATGTTTCCCCAAATTCAGTCAACTCATATTCTACTTTTAATGGCGGTTTGCTGGTATGAACGGTACGTTTAATTAAACCGTCTTCTTCCAATTCTTTTAACTGGAGACTGATGGTACGTTCTGTAACCATTGGCAGTTCTTTTCTCAATTCGTTATAGCGTAATTTCCTAATCAGATGGATCAGGATTACAGCTTTCCATTTCCCCCCAATATATTTCATGGTAAGGCTGGTGGTACAAGGATATTTTTTGTCGTCTATGCAATACATTTTATACTATCTATTTTGACCGTTATTGCAAAGTTATTTAACTATACTTAGTTTTGCAACTATAAAATATATAGTATAAAAAAGATAAAAAATTATGAACTTCTTAGACCTTGCGAAAAGCAGATACACTACAAAAAGTTATAACCCAAATAAAAGGGCTACTGAACAAACCATTACAGAATTAAAAGAGATTTTGAGTTTAAGTCCTTCTTCGATTAACAGCCAGCCATGGAAATTTATCTTTATTTCCGATGAGAGACTTAAAAGCGAACTGGCAAGCGTTTCTTATTTCAACCAGCAAAAAATCAATGAGGCAAGCCATCTGGTTGTTTTTAGTGTGATTGATGACATTCAGCAATTTGAAAATCAAATCAAGCAAAATTTACCGGAAGGTTCTGTAAATTATTACAACCAGTTTTTAAAACCAAAGCCGGAAGCAGAAATCAAATCGTGGTTGGAACACCAGGTTTATCTGTCGCTTGGATTTTTCCTTTCGGCATGTGCCAGCATGAATATTGACAGTTCACCCATGGAAGGTATCAAGAATGAAGAGTATGGCAAAATACTACAATTGGATGGTTATAAAGCGCTGTTTGCTGTTGCGATAGGCTCTAGAAATCCGGAAGATTCCAACCAGCCTTCAATTAAAGCGAAGTCTCGTTTACCTCTGGAACAGACAATACAATCTTTTTAATCTATTAGGATGCCAAAAAAACCAGGCTGCTCATTGATATAAGCAGCCTGTAATTTTTATTCGATTTACTCAAACATACTGTATTTTTTCGGTTTCAATCCGATATGCTTTTCAAAAAGGCGTGTAAAGTGGCTTAGGTTGGTAAATCCTAATTGGTAGCCTACTTCAGAAACAGACAGCTTTTCGTCTTTCAGCAAACGTGCAGCTTCTTTCATTCTAAACTCTTGATAATAGTTAAAAATACTATTCCCAAAAACCTGCTTAAATAAACGTTTCAGTTTGGTCGGACTCATATTCGCTTCAGCAGACAATTCATTAATAACTGGCGGAATATCCAGATGTTCCAAAATCTGTTCTCTTATGGTATATAAGATTCGGATATCGTTACCATTCAAAGCATAAAGTTGGTTTTCTTCTCTCTTTTCCAATTCCATCAGCAACCTACAAATAAGTTCTTCGGTCTTAATCCTAAGAAAATACAGTTCAAAAGTTCCAAACGTCGTGCTCATTAAAATTTCATCTACAATTTTTTGCAAAGCAGGCTGGATTAACTGCTCAAACAACAAAGGCTGTGTATTTTGCAAGAGTTGCTGTAAGACAGTAGATTTTCCAGATAAATTTAATAGGCCATCTAAATAGCCTGCCGATACTTCAATATTGATGGTTGCGGTATTCGTATGGACAGGAATATGGGAGCCTGCCCTTCTTGTGGCAATTAAAGCAGTAGGTAGAACGGATGGTTTTTCTGCCGATATTTTTTCGGTTTTGGGAAAGATGCCCTGAAACTTAAAAAGAAGCATTTTCCCAACACTATCGCTATCGGGATCTTCGAGTATTAATTCTTCTTTTAATTCATAATCGAGCAGAAGCAAGCGTATATTTTCGTTCAGGATATATCCGGCACAGTAGCCTTTCCCAAATTTTTCAGGAATTATAACTTTATTACCTATCATTTCGGTATTCAGCAAGTCTGCAAATTTCTTTAGGACATGGGGCACTGTTACCGACAATGGTGTTTTATTTAATTCCATATACGACTATTTTAATGTCAAATATAACTATTTCACCCCTAAAAGACACTGTAATTTTGTCCTATACTAAAGAATAAAATTATGTTATTAGAAAATAAAAAAGTCGCTATCATCGGTGCAGGACCTGTCGGGCTGACTATGGCAATCTTACTACAGCAGAAAGATATTAATGTAACCGTGTATGAAAGAGACAAGAATGCGCAAGCTAGAATTTGGGGCGGCACACTCGACCTTCATAAAAATTCAGGGCAAGAAACCATGAAAAAAGCTGGCTTGTTGCAGACTTACTATGACCTGGCATTACCAATGGGAATAACTTTTGCTAATGAAAAAGGCATTGTTTTGTCTACAATACAACCTACTGCTGAAAATCAGTATGACAATCCGGAGATAAACAGAAATGTGTTAAGGACTATGTTATTGGAAAGTCTGAAAGACAACACCGTTGTTTGGGACAGAAAGCTAATCGAAATGAAACCTGAAAATGATAAATGGCTTTTGCATTTTGAGAACCAACCTACCGCTGATGCTGATGTAGTAATTGTTTCCAATGGCGGAATGTCTAAAGTACGAAGCTATGTTTCTGATGCCGAAACCGAAGAAACAGGAACCTTTATTATACAAGGTGATATTGACAATCCTGAAATAAATTGTCCTGAGTTTTTTCAGTTATGTAACGGCAACAGACTTATGACAGCGCATCAGGGAAATCTATTGGTTGCCAATCCATCCAATAATGGCGCATTGAGCTACGGCATTATTTTCAAAACACCAGAACAGTTCAGCCTGGATTTTCAAAATATACAGAGTATAACCGAATTCCTTTTGGAACGATTTTCAGATTGGGACGAACAATACAAAAAACTAATCCGTTCCACTTCTTTTTTTGTAGGTTTACCTACACGAAAATTTCCTTTAAATCAGCCCTGGAAAAATAACCGCCCATTACCAATAACATTGATTGGTGATGCCGCCCATCTGATGCCTCCTTTTGCTGGACAAGGTGTAAATACCGGACTTATTGATGCCTTGATTTTATCTGACAATCTTACTAATGGAAAGTTTGAAACAATAGAATTTGCCATTAACGATTATGAGCAAAAGATGTTTATTTATGCCGGAGAAGCACAATCGGAATCTGAAATAAACGAAATAGAAATGCGTAATCCGGATTTTTCTTTTCAGACACTTATGTTATAAATTAAAGGCTGGCAGATAATCACTGTCAGCCTTTTTATATTGAAATAGTACAGTTGCTTAATTTCCCCATGTAAGATAACTGCTTCCATAAGTAAAACCGGCTCCAAAAGCGGTTAGAAAAATCCTGTCGCCTTGTTTGAAATCATTTTTGAAATCCCAAAGACAAAGCGGTATAGTTGCAGCGGTTGTATTGCCATATCGCTGTATGTTCACTTTTACTTTAGACATGGGTACTTTCAAATTGTCTGCAACGGCATTAATAATTCGCAGGTTTGCCTGATGCGGTATTATCCAGTCAATAGCATCCGCATCAAAACCATTTTTCATCAATAGCTCATCACAACTGCTTGTCATACCCGAAATCGCATTTTTAAAAACGGTACGACCGTCTTGCTTCACATAATGCAAGTTTTCATGTAGCGATATATCTCCTACCGGCTGTAAAGATCCTCCTGCGGGAATTGATAAAAAATCATTTCCAGTTCCATCTGTCTTAAAAATAAAATCATGCAGGCCGTAATTTGATGATGGTTCTAATAAAACGGCTCCTGCCCCATCTCCAAAAAGAATACACGTATTCCGGTCAGTATAATCAACAATCCTGCTCATGGTATCGGCTCCAACAACAAGAACTTTTTTAAATCTTCTTGATTCTATAAACGCAGCTCCAACAGATAGTGCATACAGGAAACCGCTACAGGCAGCATTAATATCCAATCCCCATGCATTCCGCAGTCCTGCTTTTGTGCATACTATGGGTGCTGTTGGCGCCAGAAGTTTATCTGGTGTTGAAGTTGCCAGAAGAACGCAATCTATTTCTTCAGCCTTTACGGAATATTCTGCAAGCAATTCTGTTATTGCAGCGGCAGCCATATCTGATGTTGCTTTCTGCTTGTCTGCAAGAATTCTTCGTTCTTTGATTCCTGTTCGGGCAACAATCCATTCATCTGAAGTATCTACCAATTTTTCAAGTTGGAAATTGTCCAATATGGTATCGGGAACATAGCCACCCACAGCCGTAATGGCCGCTTTAATTTCTTGGCTCATATAACTAATCCTTATTTATTGATGTAGGCATCTTATTTTCATCAATAGCAACAAACGTAAAGTTACCACTGATTGCCTTTTCACGGTTTTCAGAATACATATCCTCTACGAAAATCTCAACATGAACCTGAAGACTTGTCTTTCCGATATATTTTACCTTACCAATCAGTTCGGCAATAGTTCCCGCAGGTATTGGCCTTTTGAAGTCAATACGATCACTGCTAACGGTCACAACACGCTGCCTGCTAAATCGGGTAGCTGTGATAAATGCGACCTCATCCATAAGCTGCATCGCAGTTCCTCCAAACAGCGTGTCATAATGGTTTGTCGTATTAGGAAATACAGCCTTAAAAATGTGCGTTTCCGATTGCTTGATTTTTTCATCTAATGTCATAATACTTACTTGTTCAATGCTTAAAGTGAATAATTGTTTTTTGTATTATAAAACAAAGGCGCAGTAAACTACAGGCAAATATTGGTTTAGCTCGGTTGATGTTTTGTCATTGCCAATGAATAATACACTCCATATCCTAAAAAGAATACAGAATAATCCCTAGAGACAGCAATGTGATTGAAAAGAGAAATACGCCAGGATGTAATGATCCCATGCAAATCAAACCAATAGCTTCAATCGCGAAAGCTTTGTCAATACAGTGAAGGCAGGTCTCCTGACTTATGATATTTTTACCGCCCTTCCCATCTGCGAGGGCAGACAGTGGACATTAAGGGTAAAAACTTTGCATCATTTACAGTTGCGCGACAGCTCGTGATTCACACACGATTCCCTTTTAATTTCAGCTTTCGCCAAAAACCAATACTATTTGAAAATAAATATCTTCAGAATTATCGAACAAAGATAAGGTAAGATTAGTATTGCGGCAATAAACCCTATTATATAGAAAAGTTAAATTATTCCTCCTTACCAAAGGCTGAATTCATTATTTTTACCCCATAGAAACCACAATTTATATATTTTGAGATCCACTCTTAAATTTATAGTAGCTTAACATCAGCCTTATAACCGCAGGCTGATTATTCTTTCGTTTGGGTAACCCTACCCAAGCCGGTTTTTCATTTAATCATATTATTCATTATTGCATTGCTCCCAAAAGCAATGGCATTTGCTATTTCAGTTTTTGATAGTTCTTATCCATCCTGAAACGCCGTGAATAGTATGCAACAAATTCAAAAAGAATATTAAGCGCTACTATAATGACAAGAGAATATATATGGGAGGTAAAAGTCAAGAACACTCCCCTTTTAAAAAGAAAATGCAATCGTTGCACTAATGACGACTTCATCTGCAGTGAGAAATTCAGGATGAACGCTCAAAAAAAGAATATTGACGTGTGGCTGATTTACCGATGTGTAAAATGTGATAGCACCTACAATTTGTCACTATTTTTCCGAACCAAGCCGGAATTGATACAAAAGGATTTATTCCATAAATTTTCAGAAAACAATACCGAAGCAGCCTGGCAGTATGCTTTTTCTCAGGAAGCCAAACGAAAAAACAATGTCGAATTTGATTTTGGAAGTGTAGAATACGACCTACTGCACGACAATCTTTCGATAGAGGATATTTTAGGCTTTGAAAGTGAAACTATACAATTCAGAATCAAATATCCTTTGGACTTCAACCTGAAACTATCGACTGTTATTAGAACAGCTTTAAATATTTCTGCGAACAAACTAAACCAGTTAATTGAAGCAGAAGTATTTTCTGTTAACGGAAAATTTTTAGAGAAAAAGCATAAGGTCAGAAACGGAGATATTGTTTGTGTATATCGAGACAAATTGAAAATATAACCTTTTAAAAAAGTATAGATGCCACAAATAATCTAATATTTGTGGCATTTATTCTTACTACTATTTTTTCTAAAGGCAGACAATCATTATCTTTAAAATAAAAATGCACAAACACAAGCTTGTTTTCAGATCTGCTACATTTCCAAAATCAATAAACGTTAGTAAAGAAGAACTGACTTCTATAATAAAAGAAGACACTACCATTTTTGAATATTTTGGCGAAATGGTTGACAGACCGCAGAATTATGAATTTTATGCAGAGTTGGGTGACCTTATTGATGAAATCAGCATTATCATGTTTTATTTTGATACGGATAACGAAATCATCTACTCCGAAACAGATCCCAAGCAGTATGCAACCGAACTTTTAAAACTGCAAAATATTCGTATACTTTCAGATGGTAAAGATGTTGATGTGTTTTTGGAATTAAATTAAGGCTGCCGAACCCGTTTTATTGTATTTGTTTTTATATTCCAATGGCGACAATCCTGTAATTTTTCTAAACACTTCACGAAAAGCCTTTACATCAGCATAACCAACTTCATACATCACTTCATTGATTGTTTTGCGGGAAGTTTCGAGTTCCTTTTTTGCCGATTCTATTTTTACCCGCTGAAGGTATTCAACCGGCGTATTACCCGTAGCTTTTATAAACCTGCGGTCAAAATTTCTTCGCCCAACCGTAAATTTACTGGAAAGCTCTTCCATCGATATTTTCTCCGTAAAGTTCTTCTCAATATATTCTTGTGCTTTTACGACTACTTCGTCACCATGTGTTTTCTGTCCATTAAAAATCACAAAATCCGATTGCGTCTGCCTATCCAGATCAATCTGGAAAACCTTGGAGCAATAAATGGCCGTTTGCCTGTCATAGTATTTTTCAACCAGATAAATAATAAGATTCAGGAAAGAATATCCGCCGCCATTAGTGTAAATACCCTGTTCATCTGTAATGAGTTTTTCTGCTTTCAGGTTTACTTTAGGAAACAACTGTTTAAAATTTGCAGCTGCATTCCAATGGATAGAACAGCTCTTTTTATCCAACAGTCCGGTTGAAGCCAATATATAGGCTCCTGTGCACATACTTGCTACCTCAGCTCCTTTTTTATAATGCTCCAATATCCAATCAACCAGCAGAACATTTCCGCCTTCTACTTTTTTAAAAGCAGCCAATATTGCAGGAATAATAATCAGATCCGTCTTTTCAATAGAATTTATTTCTTTTTGAGGCATAACAGACAACAACCCATTTACAAAATTGGATTGCCCTGAAACACCCGCCAGTTCAATTGTAAATACCGGATTTTTATTCTGCCGAATGCAATAGTTATTGGCCTCCGTAAAAATATGATAGGCTCCTATAATGCAGGATAGCGTGTTGGGACCTGTCTGTATATCGGGTACTAATACGGTAAGATGTTTCATCTGGCAAGATTTAAAAATTTAAATTGTAACTTCATAGCTCTTACAAAGTTAAGAAAGCATTTTGTCCAAATCAACCTCTTATAAAGTCTATTTCACACCCTGCTTAGATGATTTCTTGTCAATACCTTTGAATTGAACAATAAAAAACAATCAATACTAAACGAATCATGAAACAAGAAAATTTTACAACATCATTTATCGTGGATGCCACACCACAAAAAGTATTTGATGCAATTAACAATGTACGAGGATGGTGGTCAGAAAATATCGAAGGCCCAACAGACGAACTTAACGGCGAGTTTTCCTATCATTATATGGATGTACACCGTTGCCGTATAAAAGTTACGGAAATGAAAGCCAACACTGAAGTGATATGGCATGTGCTTGATAATAATTTTAAGTTTACCAAAGATAAAAGCGAGTGGAAAAACACTCATATCATTTTTGATATTACTGAAAAGAACGGTAAGACCGAAATGAAATTTACGCATCAAGGACTGGTTCCAACCTATGAATGCTATCAGGTTTGCCATGATGCATGGACTTACTATATACAAGAAAGCCTAAAAATGCTTATCGAAACTGGCAAAGGTCAGCCTACGCCTAAGGAAAGCGAATCGACAACCTCAACTCCAGCAAAGCAAAATAACAATCCATCCGACACAAAAAGCATTTATCACAAGCTGTTGATAAAAGCACCTTTAGAAAAAGTCTATCAGGCGCTTACTACTCAGGAAGGATTGGCAGGTTGGTGGACACCAGACACGATTGCAAAACCCGAAGTAGGAAGTATTTTAAGATTTGGATTTGGTCCCGACTATTTCAAACAAATGGAGGTTCTCGAACTAAAGCCGTACAGTTTTATAAAGTGGAAGTGCATCAAAGCTTTTGAAGATTGGATTGGCACTACACTCACTTTTGAATTAGAAGCCCATCAAAAAGGATGTACATTATTATTCCATCATGATGGCTGGGAAGCTTATACTCCGGAAATGGCATCATGCAGTTTTGACTGGGCGTTATTTTTCAGAAGCTTGAAATTTCTTTGCGAAACCGGTAAGGGATTTCCTTATCCGGATTTTGATAAGTAATCTAGCGGTTTTGTAGCGGATAATTATTTTCTCGCAAAGGCGCAAAGGCGCTAAGCAATTAGTATAAAAACAGGAACGGCGGAGTATTCACTTCCGCCGTTCTTATTTTTCCAAAAAGATATTTTTATAATTAAGCAGATGCTTTCTTACCGAATATTTTTTTTATTGCAGTTACCAAAACAACTACTATAATTCCAACAACCAAGCCAATAGCAAATTCCTTAACCATTGATGGTATTGTAGGAAACAATTCATGCAGGAAATGTACATTATGTACAAAAATACCTCCAGCTACCAGAATTAAAGCAATCGTACCTACTACAGCCAAACCTTTAATAATCAAAGGCAATGACTTCACAAGCAACGTACCTATTGAAAACATTAAAGATTTTTCTTTTGAACGTCGGATCAGATTGTAACCTGCATCATCCATACGAACAATTAGTGTAACAATACCGTACACCCCAACAGTTGCTATAAGTGCCACTGCTGAAACCGTAATTATCTGTACAGTCAATGGCTCTGTCAGCACGCTTCCCAAAGCAATAATTACAATTTCAACCGAAAGTATAAAATCTGTAGTTACAGCAGATCTAACCTTAGTCTTTTCAGCCTCCATATCATCTCGAACCTCTTCAACAGCCGGTGCGTGATCAGCTGTTTTACGGTGAAAAAGATATTCAACAATTTTCTCTACACCTTCATAAGCTAGAAAAGCTCCACCCAACATCAGGATAATTATAATAGCTATAGGAAGAAAGGCATTTAACAGCAGAGCTATCGGTACAATAATCACTTTGTTCAACAGCGAACCTTTGGTAATTGCCCATAGAACAGGGATTTCTCTGGAAGCTAAAAAGCCGGTAGCTTTTTCTGCATTTACTGCCAAATCATCGCCCAAAATCCCGGCGGTTTTCTTTGTTGCTAACTTTGTAGTCATCGCTACATCGTCCATAAGTAGCGCTATATCATCTAAAACGGCAAAAATACCTGAAGCCATATTTTTTTAATTAATTAGGCCGCAAATTAGACAATCGGACGATGTCCTACAATAGTTGAGATAATTTTAATTTAATAAAAAAGTCGAAGGTTGAAAAGTGGAAAGTCAAAAGGCTACCCAGAATATCTTCACTATCAACTTTCCTCTTTCCACTTTTCAACCTTCGACTTTCCACTATAACTTATAATTATATCCTATTTGAAGAAGGTAAGGCAGCGTCGGTTTTGTTTTAAAATCTTCAGACACGATGCTTCCCAATTTCAAATAAATTTCCTGGTTTTTAAAAGTATATCCGCCCTGTATTGCATAATAAAAGTTTCCGCCCGTAGCCGGTTCATACCAACCGTCTTTTACATCGGGAAAGATTTCCCTGTATTTGTCAGTATGTTTAAAATGGGTGACTATGGCCTTATCAAAACCTACTTCGGCTCCAACAAACCATCGTTTCTCATAATATCCTATAACACCTGACATGTCCAGACCAAAATTGGAGAGTCGAACATTTTCATTTCCAAATCGCCTGAAAATACCCTGCGCTTTTGTAGAAAATTGAAACTTCCCTAATTTTATCCACCGTACGTTTCCGCCAATTTTTGACTTGAAATCATCTAAAAGTTTGTCTCCTGACGGAATAGAGAATTCTACATTGGCAATGACCGGAAATAATTTGCTATCAAATTTATATCCATAGCCAACTCCGTAAATAATTCCATATTCTGCACCGATATTGGCAGAAAAAATATGTTTTTCATTGTCTTTGAGGCTTTGCCAATTGACCGTTTGGGCCTGGATGAAATTGGATATCAATCCAAAAATCAACAGGCAGGCATAGTGCTTACTATTTTTCATTGTTTTTTGTTTAAAGGCTATTGATATAGTTTATGATTTGAGGTTTTGTCTGTGCATTCCATTCCTGCGTATTGGTAATGATGCCGTCATGCCCTACTCCATTTATTTTTACAACTTCAACATTGGCATAATGCCTAGTTATTTTTTGAGCCCAAGAATCATGATAAGCCCTGTTCCTTCCGCTATAAAAGAAAAGTGTAGGAATAGTGTAATTTTCAAGACCTTTTGAAAAATCAATATGATAAGAATCCCCAACACTAAAAAGAGCATCCATAATGACTGCCCCACTTCTCCAGCTAGCGCTTGGATCAAAATCGCCTTCTCCTGTGATATCATTTTTTGAAGCCATCATGGTCGCTTTATAATCAAGTATCTCATGTTGGTCTTCTTTACCCGTAATAAATTGATCCAGATAGGTAGCATCATTCAATAGTTCGCTCCATAATTTAAACGACCTTGATTCTTTGACATAATCTTCAATTTCTTTCCATTTCAGTCCTCCCGGTTCGCAAAGAATAAGCCCTTGCGCCTTATCAGGATGTTTGCCCACATAACCTGAAGCTAAAATCGCTCCCCAAGAATGCCCCAGCAATATTACTTTTTGGTTTGGGATTTTGCGATAATGGTCAATGACAGCCGTAAGCTCATCATACATCAGATCAACTGCCCTCTCTTGGAGCGAAGTGTAGGATCGTTTTGGAAATCTTTGAGACAGACCGGAACCTCGCTGGTCATAAAATATGACACGATAGCCATTGTCTGCCAAATCTTTGCAGTTAAGAAGATAACGGTAATCGCCACCCGGGCCGCCATGAATAGCAATAATCATAGTAGCCTCTTCCGGACCAAAAGCTTCAGAATGCAGCCAGGCACCATTAGCATAGATTGCAGGTAAGGATGCATCTTGGGTTACTGTTTTAGGAACCAAATTTCCAGGTTCATCAATTGAAAGTTCTTCCCCACACGAAAAAAGCAGGGTGGCAGCAATCACGACGGCAATACCAAATGGATTTTTTTTTCTCAGACTTGTCATAATTTGTGAATTTAATTTTCACAAATATTGGCTATCTCAAAAAATGAAAGGTCGCAAAAGGACGATTGAGACCTAAAAAAATGCCTCTACAAGGCATTGATTTTAATAGGCTTATGAAGATCGATACTCATCCCTGAAGAATGAGACGTTGTGAAATTAGCTTTCCAGCTTTTTTTGATACTCACTCGGAGTCACATCAAAATATTTTTTAAAATTCCGGTTAAAGGAAGCCTTTGAATTAAACCCGCATTCATACGCAATGGCTATCAGAGTATATTGTTTGTTTTCTGGGTCTTCAAGCTTTTTTACAAATTCATCAACCCTTTTTTTATTGATAAGCTCGTAGAAATTCTTTTCTTCTTTCGAATTTATAACCTGTGAAAGATAGTTAGGATGCACATGCAGCATTTTTGCAAGCTCATTAAGCGTGAGGTTTGGATTGACATAAGGTTTTTCTTCATCCAATAGCTGTATCAGTCTGCTATGGATAGCGTCGATATTAGAATCTGTCAATCCAGAGTTTTTATATTTTTTTTCAGCTTCTTCAGAATTAACTTCCTTCTGGAAATAATCCGCCTCTATATTTTCATATACCAGATAATCATTCTCTGATAAATGCGGCTGATGGAAAACCTGCACCTGCTTTATCCCAAAGTAACCCAACCACAGAATAAAAAAAGTAGTAATCGCATATATAAAGCTGTCTTTCTGAATCACAAGAACAAAAAACCAGATAATGATAATCCAGATGATAAGATACAACAGCCAATTAAAATTGATTTTCTCGGTATTTGAGAATTGCTGCACCATGTTTTTTCGATACTTATATAAGATCCAAAGCGACAAGGAAACATAGATAATTCCTGATAGATATACACCATAAGATCGGATGAGCATTTCCACTCCATATCCTTCTCCTTCATGAATAACAATACCCAAACGTTCCGAAAATGGAGCCATATAAAACGATGCAAATAGCAGATTTCCTAACACAAGCGGCAAAAAATGAAGGTAATCATGTAGCAAAAATGGACTCTGAGAAGTCTGCTGTTTTATGTAGAGATATAAAAAGGGACCATGAGCCAATGGCAAAGTTGTACCAAAAACCACAAACGATGGAAACTCTTGATATTGTTGGGTTAGTAGAAGATAATAGGCCGTTAGATTAAGTCCTAATACGCACAACCAGGCGGACAGGATAAAGTCTGCTGCATTTTTGTTTTTCTTTGTGATTAATAGGAATGACAAAAAAAAAGCAAGAAAAATTCCTAAAAGATAAAGCATCATTACTTCCTGGTTTTATTTATTGCCTATCAAGGCTTTGCTGCTGCCTCACAAAATTAAAGATTAGTTGTAACAAAAAACTCCGTTGCTTAAAAAACTTCCAAAACGGCAACATTTTAGCTTAAAACGAAATATTTTACAACGATTTAACATTAATTAAAACTTTTTTCCTACGTTTGTATTCCCAAATCTAATATTAATTATGAACAAAACTACCTTATTAGGAATGTTGTGCCTATTTGTTATGGGCATAACTCAAGGTCAGGTTGTGTCAGAAAACAAGTCCCCACTTGAAAAAGCGCAACACTATCTTAAAGAAAAAGGAGAAGTAGTCTTCACTTTCCAAGCCCAATCCAAAGAACAATTTAAAGAACTGGCTCGTTTCTTGTCTATCAGTCACAAGATAGTCGATCAAAACGATTTGAAAGTCGAAGCATATGCCAATCCGGAGCAATTCAAAAAATTCCAAACGTATGGTCTTCCGTTCGAAGTCAGCGTTTCTGAAAACGAATTTATTGCCGACGAATACCTTACTTACGGAACATCAGCTTGGGATGATACCTGGAATGCATACCCTAAATATTCAGAGTATGTTGCTAAAATGCAATATTGGGCCAACACTTATCCTAATTTATGCAAGCTTCAGAGTATTGGTACAACTCCAAACGGGAGAACGTTGTATGTCATGAAAATTTCTGACAATGCACAAGTCGATGAGGCTGAGGCTGAATTCCTTTATACTTCTTCAATGCATGGAGATGAAATTACAGGATTCCCAACCATGATGCGTCTTATTGATTATCTGCTGACAGGCTATGCTACAAACAGCGAAATCAGCAACATTGTCAACAATACCGAAATCTTTATCTGTCCGTTGGCAAATCCTGACGGATCTTATAAAACAGCCGGAAACGACACTATGAATTCTGCCGGAAATACGGCTACCAGAGCCAATTCTGCTGGAGTCGATCTTAACAGAAACTACCCTGACGCTATCGACGGGTTACACCCTGACGGTTATGCTTACCAACCTGAAACGCTTGCGTTTATGGAATTTGAGAAAACCCGAAATTTTGTACTGGCAGCCAACTATCATGGTGGTGTGGAAGTAGTAAATTTCCCTTGGGATACTTCAACTACGCCAGGCACGGCCAATTTCAGCATCCATCCACACGACAACTATTTCAAGTTTGTCTCAAAAGAATATGCACAGCTTTGCCAAACGGCAGACGGAAATGCCAACTATATGGACGATGTCATCAACAGCGGGCAATTTCCTGGAACAACAAACGGTGCTGCATGGTATTCAGTTTATGGCGGAAGACAGGACTGGAACAATTTCTTTAACCATAACAAAGAAATGACCATCGAAATTTCAGCTACGAAGTTCCCAGCTGCTGCTAACCTTCCGTTCTATTGGGATAGAAACAGACAGGCACTTCTTAATTATATGAAACAGGCCAACTACGGTTTAAAAGGAACCGTAAAAAACAGTGCTGGTGAAGCTGTAGATACAAAAGTATACATCAACGGCACTGACCTAATGGGATCCTGGGTAAAAACAGGCCCACTTGGAGACTACTACAAAGTGATGATCGCAGGAACCTACAATGTGACTTTTGAAGCTCCGGGTTATATCAGCCAGACACAAAGCGTGACTGTTGCTAACAATGCGGCAACAGTACTCAACGTTACAATGGTGCCAAGCACTACAATTCCAACTGCAGACGACAAGACAATTTGCGAAGGACAAACTGCCGCACTGACAGCTACCGGAACAGGAACCATCAGATGGTATGCAGACAACACGACTACAACAGTACTTGCTACAGGTACTTCCTATACAACTCCGGCACTAAGCGCAAACAGATCGTATTATGTAGAGCGCGAAACACCAGAAACCGTAGGCCCTGCAACAGTTGCAGGAGGTGGTACGGTAAACAATACAACTGCTAGAAACAGGTATATGATTTTTAGCGCTACGATTCCATCGAAATTAAAAACCGTGACTATTAATTCAAGTGCCGCAGGAGATATGATGGTGGAACTTCAAAACAGCGCGGGAACAATGCTGGAGTCTAAGGTGGTAAAATTGGCAGCATCAGGAACTCAGGAAATTGATTTGAATTTCTTTGTCCCAGCAGAAAATAACATGAGATTGGTTGTAAGAGAAATTTCAGGATTCAATATCTATAGAGCCAATTCCGGAATCACCTACCCTTATACTAATGGAGTAATATCAATTACAGCCAATAGCGGAGCCGGAACATTCTTTCCTTTCTTTAACTGGAAATTCCAAACTTTTAAAAGTGTAAGAGATGAAGTTATCGTAACTGTAAAACCAAATCCGGCTATCACTACGATTACTCCAAATACAAAAGTAAGAGGTGAAGTGGGCTTTACCTTAACCGTAAACGGTACCAACTTTGTCAATGGTGAATCCATAATCAATTGGAATGGTACAAACAAAACAACAACTTTTGTGAGTGCAACACAATTGACTGCGTCAATTCTTGCTTCAGAAATTGCTACAAGCGGCACGGTTGAAGTAAAAGTGTTCAATACTTGCAACAACTTTTCAACGGCAGCGACAAACTTTACCATTACTGCACCAACTTCTACTACATGGAACGGAAGCTCATGGTCAAACGGAACTCCAACAGCCAGCCTTGATGCTATCATTAATGGAAATTTCTCCTCAGGTACTAACGGCTCGTTTACCTCAAAGAGTCTAACCTTAAATTCAGGTTTTACACTAACTGTAAATACCGGAACCAGCCTGACAATAAGCAATGCGATTACAAACAATGCGGGAGCAGCAAATTTCATCGTAGAAAGCAATGCCAACCTAATCCAGACAAACAGTGCTGTAAATACAGGTTTGATTACCGTGAAAAGAAACAGCGCTCCTTTATATCGTTCTGACTATACTTTATGGTCTTCACCGGTAAGCGGTCAAAACTTACGCAATTTCTCGCCGGCAACACTAACAAACAGATTTTACATCTACAATCCTGTACTTGGAAATAATGGTAACTATGAAACCATCTATCCGGCACAAAACGAAAGCACTTATACCTTTGCACAAGCAAAAGGATACCTCATCAGAGTTCCGGATAATCATGTTTCTTATGTAAATTCATCAATTCCTGGAGTTGCTTACAATGGTGTTTTTGTCGGTATCCCTTACAATGGAAACTTTAGTTTTCCTCTTTCCAATGCCAACAATGGATTTAACCTTGTAGGAAACCCTTATCCTTCGGCTATCTCAATTTCCGGATTGTTTTCTTCGAACTCCAATGCCATTGACGGAACTGTTTGGTTCTGGAGAAAAAGAAACGGTGTTGCAGGAAGTGGTTATGCTACAACAACAGGATTGGGAATCACGAGCGCACAGCCTGAAGTAGCTTCTATGAATCCAAACGGAATCATCAGCAGCGGACAAGGATTTTTCGTAAAAGTGAAAAATGGCGCTACCCAATCTTCATTAAATTTCAACAATGGCTTCCGTTCGGCTGGTACAAATGGCGTATTTTTCAGAAATGGAAATTTCGACTCAGAAGATATCGAGAAACACAGAATGTGGTTAAACCTATCTAACGAAACAGATGTCATAGGCCAGACTTTACTTGGATATATGGCAGGCGCTACAGAAAGTGTTGATTATGGTATTGATGGAAAATATTTCAATGACAGCCCAATTGCACTAACTTCTTATATTGACAATTCAGAATATGCAATTCAAGGAAGAAGCTTACCGTTTTCTACAAATGATGTAGTTCCATTAAGTTTTAAAACCAATGTTTCTGGAAGCTACAGCATTTCTATCGACCATTTAGACGGGCTTTTTGAAGCAAACCAGGATATTTTCTTAAAAGATAATCAGACCGGACAAATCCATAACCTAAAAACAGCTGCGTATAATTTCACAACAGAATCCGGAAACTTTACCAACCGATTCGAGGTTGTATACAGAGCTGCTCTTGGTGTAAAAACTCCAACAATCAATCCAAACAGTATTGTCGTTTACAAGAAAAACGAAATGCTTTATATTGATTCAGGGAATTATATGATGGAAAAAATTGAGCTGTACGATGTAAGCGGAAGACTTATTTATTCCAAATCAGAAGTTGATGACACGAAAACCGTAATTTCAAACCTTTCGATTGCAAATCAGGTATTGCTGGTAAAAATCATTACCTCAGAAAACGGAACTGCAACCAAAAAGATTGTTTACTAATTAATAAAAAGAAAACATGAAAAATACAGCTATAAAATTCCTGAGCCTGGCTTTCTTCTTATTTAGTTCACTATCGGTTTTGGCACAAAATCCCGAAGAAGTTCCTGAAGATTTGGACGGCCCTCCTGCTCCAATTAGCGACCACATTTGGCTTCTTGCTTTGGTTGGATTGGCTTATGTATTTTTAAAATACAGTCCAAAACTGGCGAAAAGAAATTCATAATGTTTAAAGAGTTTCTCTTCTTGCATCATTCAAATAGCAATTTTGCAGGAATAAAAGCTCTCAAAAACGTAAAACCCTATTAATTAAAGGCTTGCAACACCCAGTGTTTGCAAGCCTTTGTATTTTTTACACTACATTTTTGCTAATTTATGTTAAAATTTAAAAAAACTTTTTTATATTTGAATACCCAAATCTAGTATTAATCTTTAAAATCTATAAAATAGCTCAAGTTGCTAACCCCTGCAACTTTTACTTATAAAGACCCCAAGTCTATTTTATCGCAATTTATCATTATCTAAACCCCATAAGATTATGAAAAAAACCTACCTACTAGGCTGTAAGCTGACGCTTACACTATTTCTTGTATTGCTTACTTCCGTAAGCTATTCACAAAACCAGACTTATACAACTTCAGGAACATTTACTGTACCCGTTGGCGTTACCAGCATCACTGTTGAGGCATGGGGCGGCGGCGGAAAAGGAGGAACCAGAACAAACAACGGCGGCGGTGGCGGCGGTGGCGGTGGAGCCTATGTTAGAAGCGTAATAACCGTAACTCCATTTACTACTTACACCGTTACTGTAGGCGCCGGAAGTACTTCAACTTCAGACGGAGGCGACTCCTGGTTTGGCTCAGCCACTACTCTGCTTGCTAAAGGAGGCGAAAGCGTTGCAAACAATACAACTGCCGGAGGCGACGGAGGTACTGCTGCTGCAAGTATAGGCGATTTTAAGCGTTCTGGCGGTAATGGTGCTGACGGAACCACTATATTAACCGTATATGGTGGAGGTGGAGGTTCTTCAGCAGGAACTGTTCTTGCCGGAGTCAATGGTAACACTTTT
The DNA here is from genome assembly GCF_006385255.1 of Flavobacterium microcysteis. Taxonomy (GTDB): domain Bacteria; phylum Bacteroidota; class Bacteroidia; order Flavobacteriales; family Flavobacteriaceae; genus Flavobacterium; species Flavobacterium microcysteis. The sequence continues at coordinate 691,016 of NZ_VFJE01000056.1, read as the reverse complement.
AACGGTGGAACCGCACCAGCCGGAGGAGGAAATGGCGGTAACGGAGTCAACTCAAGCACCAACAATGGAAACGGCGCTGCAGGTACTGTACCTGGCGGTGGTGGCGGTGGTGGAAAAAGAACCAGCGGTTCTGCCACTCGAAATGGAGGTAACGGAGCTAACGGACAGATAGTCGTTAGTTATACTTTGCCTAACGGACCCGGTGGTATTACAGCCGGCTTGCAATTATGGCTTCGTGCCGACTTAGTAAACGGGACGAACTCTGTAGCAGACAACACCAATGTTTCTTCCTGGCAAACACAAGCCATGGGAAGCAACGCTTCAGTATATACATCAGGGCAAGAGCCAAAATTCAAAAACAACTCGACTGACAACGTCAATTTCAACGCTGTTGTTGACTTTAAGAATGTCTCTACAGAAGCGGCGGGCAGCTATAATTATGGCTTGGCAGGGCAGCAATATCTAGTAGGAAATTCAGGATATTATACACAAGACCAGTTTATTGTTGTCATTCCAAATGTTACCGTGAACAGCTCTTTCGGAAGTATGGATATTCTTTGTTCCGATGCTGATATAGCAACGCAGGAAAATGATGGAACAGGAATTGGTTTTGGTGCCTATTCACAGCGTTTTAACAACGAGGTTCTTTCGTATGCTTATGCTACCTCATCAGGTTTAGGAAACGGATATGGTATTGCCGAAACAAGCACTACAAAAACTTATACAAACGTTGGTATAATCAATACCAGAAACAATGCCGGGTCAACAGCTCAGGAACTTTTTTATAACGGTTTAAACATTGTAAATACAACTTCAACCGGAACATTTGCCAACCTATCTAACGGAAAATATTGGATTGGGCGAAGTGAAGGATGGAAAGCGACACTTGACGGAAGAGTTGCTGAAATCATCACCTTTAGCTCACGTAAAAATGATGCTACCGAAAGAATCCGAATTGAAAGCTATCTGGCTATCAAATACGGTATAACAATGGGTACAAACGGTACATCTCAAAACTACACAAATTCTGACGGGACAGTAATCTGGAATACCACTTCTAATGCCGGATTTAACTGGAATATTGCTGGAATAGGCCGTGACGACCTCTCTAAATTAAACCAAAAACAATCCAGAAGTGTTAATTTAGCAACAGATGTTGCCATTGGATTAGGAGAAATAGCGACAACAAACACGCAAAACGCTTCGACTTTCACGACAAATAAAGATTATTTAGTATGGGGATGCAACAACGGTAGTTTTGCTTCTTCCGGAACAACTACAAATGTCAATCTTGGCGGGCTTACTACTTCTTTTACTGCCGGAAACAGAAAATGGAAAATTGTAGAAACAGGAACTGATGTCGGCCAGGTTGTAGTATCACTTCCAAAATCGTCCCTGACTTCTAATTTTACAAAAACAGCAACTCAGGAATATGTATTGATTGTTTCTTCAACAAGTACATTCGGAAGCAACGACATTGTTGATATTATTCCATTGACAGACACTGGCAGCAATTATGAGGTATGGTATGATTTCGACGGTTCTAAATTTTTCAGCTTTGGTGTTTCCAACCAATTTGATAACAAATACAGGCTCGACAACCAAACCGGAGATTTCGTATTGGGAGAAAAAAACATCAACCTTAATTCTAACTTTACCGTATCAGGATGGGTTAGACACACAAGCGGTGGCGGTACTGTTTTGGCAAAAAATGGTGCCTACCAATTCTATATCAACGGCTCAAACAAATTCGTAGGTAACTGGAATGGTGGCGATAGAATCACAAGCGCGACTTCTGTCAATAGCGGAAAATGGCATTATGTAGCTGTTGCTTTCAATAGTGGCACTGCCAACCTTTATATTGATGGTGTGCTAGATGCTACTACTACAAGCCAACCGGTTCCAACTTCAAATACGGCTAATTTTTCTATTGGTGCATTATGGTCGAACAAATCATCAATTTCCAGCGTATTTTCAGGTGATATTGACGAAATCAGAGTTTGGAACAGCGCTTTGACCGTGGCTCAAATCCGCTACATCATGAATCAGGAAATCGAAAAGAACGGCACAAATACCTATGGAAAAGCTATTCCTAATACAATTACTAAAAACGATATTTCCAGTATTCCATGGAACAATCTTCAGGCTTACTATGATCTGAATACTTTTTACGGAACGTCTATAAAAGACAAGTCTGATAATAATCGTTGGGCTAGAATCAAATACCTTACAGTAGACAAAAATATTGTAGGTACGCAAACTGCTCCACTTCCTTATCAGTCTGCAACAGACGGAGCATGGGCTACTACTACTACATGGACTAACGGAAGCGTACAGGAACTTCCAAATAATGTTTCCATCGTGAACGCCAGTATTCCAGTAGATTGGAATATTGTACAAACATCACATAATGTTTCTTCTGTAGGAAACAAGACCGTGCTTGGACTTAATGTTATCAACAATACTTTAAGCGCTCAAAACGACTCCAAAATTGAAGTATCTCATTACCTAAAAGTAAACGGTAAAATTGATCTTGTTGGAAAATCACAGCTGATACAAACATTAAACAGTGACCTTGACCCTACCAGTACAGGATCTTTAGAAAGAGACCAACAAGGCACAAGTAATAAATACAACTATAACTACTGGTGTTCGCCTGTAAGTACACAAAACGGTACGACAAATAATATCGGATATACTATAAACGGTGTATTGAGAGACGGTACAACAACCACTCCTCAGACAATTTCATGGACATCTGGCACAGATGGCGCACCTGGTTCACCAATAACATTGAGCAGCAAATGGCTTTATAAATTCCAAAGTGCTTCAAACAATTATGCCAACTGGATTTATGTAGGCCATACCGGAGCATTACTTGCTGCGCAAGGTTTTACAATGAAAGGAAGCGGTGCCGCTACTCCAAAACAGAACTATACTTTTGTGGGCAAGCCTAACAATGGAAGAATCCAATACAATATAGGACCAAACTTGTTAAACCTGACAGGAAATCCATATCCTTCAGCACTTGATGCGACAGCTTTTATCAATGATAACCTGGCTACTACAACAGGGACTCTCTATTTCTGGGATCATTTTGGAGGTGAAACACATATATTATTATCCTATCTTGGAGGTTATGCCGCAAGAAATCTTGTAGGCGGAGTTGTAGCAATGTCACAGCCGGAACTCCGAAACATAGGCCCTGGTTCAAAAATCCCAAACCGATATGTACCGGTTGGACAAGGATTTTTTGTAACCTCAAGTAGTATTGGCGGTGATATGGTTTTTAACAACAACCAAAGACAATTCGTCAAGGAAGATAACGCCACTTCAAACCTAATGTTCAGAAACCAGGCCCGTACAATTCCGAATGTCAATCATTTTGAAAACAATGCAGAAAATCTGGAAGAAGATCAGGATGATTTCATCAAGATACGATTAGGATATGATTCCAAAGACAATTACCACAGGCAGGTTCTTTTAGGTTTCATGAACGATCTTGCCAGCAGCGAAATCGAACCAGGATATGATGCCATTCACATTGACACTCAGGTCAACGATATGTATTTTATCCATAATGGCACCAAATTGGTCATCCAGGGTGACGGTTATTTCAATACTAACAATATTTACCCATTGGCCGTAAAAGCAGATGCTGTTGGAAACGTAAAATTCATGTTGGACAAAGTAGAGAATCTGGACGAAAATCAGGGAGTTTACATTTTTGATAACATGACAGGAATCTACCACAACATCAGGAATACTACTTTCGAGATAAACCTTGATGCCGGATTGCACGACCGAAGATTTTCATTGCGATTTTCTCCAAGCGAAAGTCTGGGAACTAATAATCCTAGCCTGGTAGACGGAGTTGATATTGCCTTTACAAGCAACAACAATATGTTGCATATCAAAAACAAATTAATGGATACGACGATAACTTCTGTTGCTGCTTACACCCTACTGGGTCAAAACTTGTCGTCATGGGATGTGGAAAACCAAACACAGCAAAACATCCAGATTCCAATTTCAGGTTTAAGCACTGGAACGTATATCGTTAAAATAACAACCACCAATGGTGAGCTAAGCAAAAAAATCATCGTAAAATAATTATAATTATGGGGATTATATTTATTTAGGTTGATTTTATAAAAAAAGTCCCGGTTTTCCGGGACTTTTTGTTTCTATATGAGACTCTAATTATTGTAACATTTTTTTCAAACCTTCGAAATCTACAGTGTGCTTCTCGCCTGTCACCAGATCTTTTACGCTATAGCTTCCTGTTGCTATTTCATTAGAGCCTGCCATGATAGCATAAGTAATCTGACGCTTTTCGGCATACTTGAATTGCTTATCTAGTTTTGCCTTGTCAGGATACATCTCTACTTTTATTCCTGCATCTCTTAATTTTGCAATGGCCTGCATCGCATAAAAAGCTTCGGCTTCTCCATAATTAAAAAAGATAGCTTTGGAAGTAGCGGTAACCGTTTGCGGGAAAAGTCCCAATTCTTCCAAAACCAGATAAATTCTGTCAAGTCCAAAAGAAATTCCGACGCCACTCACATTTTTCAATCCGAAAATTCCTGTCAGGTCATCATACCTACCGCCACCGCCAATAGAACCCATGGCTACCGTTTTTGGTGCAGCTACTTCAAAAATAGCTCCGGTATAATAATTCAGTCCACGAGCTAATGTCACATCTAAATCTAAGTTTGATTTTTTCAAGCCTAACTTAGCAACAGTATCACAAATAAATTGCAACTCCTCTACTCCTTTTGTTCCTTCTTCTGATGATTGCAAAAGTTCTGAAAGCTTACTTATTTTTTCAGAAATGCTTCCGGTAAACTGAAACAAAGGCTGTACTTTTTCTATTGCTTCCGGTGAAATCCCTTTTCCAAGCATTTCTTTTTTTACACCATCTTCGCCAATCTTATCCAACTTGTCCAAAGCCACGGTAAAATCGATAAGCTTATCGCTTGCACCAATAACTTCTGCAATACCGGATAATATTTTTCTGTTATTGATTTTTATGGTGACACCTTCCAATCCTAATTCGGTAAAAACGGCATCATACAACTGCACCAATTCTACTTCCTGCCACAAAGAGGTGGAACCTACAACATCGGCATCGCATTGGTAAAATTCTCTGAAACGCCCTTTTTGTGGATTATCAGCTCTCCAAACAGGCTGAATCTGATATCTTTTGAATGGAAATTCAATTTCTGCCTGATGCTGCACAACATATCTCGCAAATGGTACGGTCAAATCGTAACGCAATGCTTTTTCTGATAATGAATTGGAAAATTTAGCAAGATTGTTTGCCTCTAAAGCTGCCATATCTGCTTTTTTTACTTTATCGCCAGAATTCAAAATCTTAAAAATCAAACGGTCGCCTTCTTCTCCGTATTTCCCCATAAGGGTTTCGGAATTTTCAAAAGATGGCGTCTCGATAGGCTGATAGCCATATCGTTCAAAATTGGTTTTTATAATCTGGATGATATACTGTCGCTTCGAAACCTCGATTGGTGAAAAATCTCTGGTCCCTTTTGGAATTCCCGGTTTGGCCATTTTTTTTGACTTCTTTGTTGTACTTAAAACTTATGCAAATATCTTATTTTTATTTGGGATTTGGGAAAATAGAATCGGGTTTCAACTTTTGGCTTTAAACTTGTAACTTTTGATATCCAACTTGCGACTTATGACTTAAAATTCATACTTTAGAGCCATTAAAACGGAGACATGTTCAAACTGCTGAAAGAAAACGTGCATATCGCCTTGGGTTCCATCCGAACTCAATTATTGCGTACCATCTTAACGGTACTTATTATCGCTATCGGAATCACGGCATTGGTCGGAATCCTTACGTTGGTAACCGCTTTGGAGAACACGGTTGGCAGTAATTTTTCCTCTATGGGTTCCAATACATTTTCGATGAGCCAATACGATAATTCGGCTCAAATCAATAGAAATAACAATGTTGAAAAGATCAATCCGATCATTAGTTACCCGCAAGCCAAAGCATTTCAGGAAAAATATACCTATCCTTTCACCACAACTTCTTTGTCTTTTACGGCAACCTCTACCGCAGAAATCAAATTTGAAAATAAAAAGACTGACCCGGATATTTCGGTCTTGGGTGTAGATGAAAACTTCCTTATCAATTCAGGATTAGAAACTCAGGTAGGAAGAAATTTCACCGGATTTGATATCCAAAACAATAATTATGTATGCATCGTAGGTTCTGATTTTTTAAAAGGAGTATTAAAAGATGTCAACCCAATAGACAAGGTACTTTCTATCAGAGGCGCCAAATTCAGAGTAATTGGAGTGCTTAAAGAAAAAGGTTCCACATTTGGAAACAGTCAGGATTTGCGTGTATTGATTCCAACCCAAATTGCGCGCTCTTTATTTACAGCTCCTAACATCAATTACGACCTGAAAGTGCTCGTAGGAAAAGAAGAATTATTGAATGCGGCTGTTGATGACGCCATAATCACGATGCGAAAAGTTCGAAAATTAAACCCGGTTGAAGAAAATAATTTCGGAATTACCCGAAGCGACGAACTTTTGGAAATGCTTCGCTCCCAAACAGAATTTATGGGTATTGCCGCTTGGGTCATAGGTATTATTACCATTTTTGGTTCCTCTATTGCCTTAATGAATATCATGATTGTTTCTGTAACCGAAAGAACACGTGAAATTGGCGTACGTAAGGCGCTTGGCGCAAAACGTTCTACCATAGCCTTTCAGTTTTTCACAGAAAGCCTTGTTATTGGGCAGATGGGCGGTTTTGTGGGAATTTTTCTTGGAGTACTAATTGGCTACATAATTTCTCTTGTAATGAAATTTGAATTCGCTGCTCCATGGACAGCAATTTTTGCAGCAGTGGCTATCAGCTTTTTTGTTGCTTTATTTTCAGGACTCTACCCGTCAATAAAAGCGGCTTATCTAGATCCTATAGAAGCTTTACGATACGAATAACCTCTTATTTTCTTCCGAAAATCATTCGGTCATTGCCATAGATATCTTTTCTCAATTCGATCTCTTTGAAGTTTTTCGCTTCTAACAGATTAATCATTTCTGGCCCGAGATATTGGTTAATTTCAAAATAGAGTTCTCCGTTATCTTTTAGATTGTTCTGTGCCAATTCAGAAATTTTGCGATAAAAAAGCAAGGCATCATCATCTTCAACAAACAAAGCCAGGTGCGGCTCATAGTCCAGTACATTCTTTTTGATTTCTTCTTTTTCAAGATTCCTGACATACGGCGGATTGGAAACGATAAGGTCAAAATCATGCACTAGATTTTCTGTCTTCAAAATATCTTTTTGCATAAAAACGACATCCGCTTTGTTTGCAAGAGCATTTCTGTTAGCCATTTCCAATGCTTTTTCCGAAACATCAACTGCAAAAACCTCCGCATTGGGAAGGTTTTTCGCCAGTGAAATTGCAATACAGCCACTACCTGTTCCTATATCGAGAATCTTTATTTTGCCTTTGAATTCGTTTTTTTTGACAATCCATTCAACCAGCTCTTCGGTTTCGGGTCTGGGAATCAGTGTATTTTCATTCACTTCAAACTCCAATCCATAAAAATGAGCTTTCCCCAAAATATATTGTATTGGGATTTCTTTTTCAAGTTTTTCTAAAACCTGATTCCATTTGTCGATTTCTTTGTCCGTAAAAATAAAATCCGGATGCAGCGCCAAATCAATACGCTTCATCTGATGGAAGTCCTCCAATAGGATATAAAAAAAGCTTTCCGCTTCCAATACATCATACAGAGGTGTCAATTTTTCTATAAAATGGTTCCGATATTCTTTAGCTAACATTTTTGTTTTTTTTTGCAGTTCTAGCAATCAAATTGGACAGCAATTTCAGCTACCTTCTTGACACTATTTTCCGGACTGGCTTTAGAAGACAGGAACAAAATTACTCTTTCCTCTTCATAATCCCTATTGGCTCTAAAAATAAAATCCAATTTGCTATCACCGTCAATATCACCAGCAAAAAGCAATTCAACAAAAGTATCATTGAAAGAAGCTTCCTGCAAAAGCAGTTTTTCAGGAGTGTTTTTTGTAGAAATATAGAGTTTGTAGTTTTTTACGTTTTGGAAAATTTCCTCCTTTCCTCCGTCATTAATAACCTTTTGGGAAGCAAGCACTTCGCCTTCTGCTCTTAAAAAATATTCAACACCATTAAAAACAAGAGTTATTTTTTCTTTAGGCCAAATTTTATTTTTATCAATTTTTAATGATTTGATTTCACCTGACTTTAATTCCGGCAAATCCATAAAAAGAAGCGTTTTGGTACTGGAATTGATAATTTTGGTAGAATCTCCGGCACATTCATCATAGCCGCTTTCTAATTTAAAATCAGCTTTCCCAAGATAGAACTTGTCATTCTTCTCATATAAGTCCATCCAGTTTTTAGTCAAGGAAGTAGCAGGGTTATTATTTTCCCAAGTGCGATAACTTGTAGCCAGCAAAATATCAAAATCGTTTTTAAAATCAGCATCTTCAGGAACAGCCTCATCTGTTGGAAGCACTTTTTCAACAACTGTATTTTCAATTGTATCACTAGTTTTTATCTGCTGGACATCTTTATTGTCCTTACAGGAAAACAGCATAAAAAATAAGAAAAAAGGCAATACTATTCTTTTCATTTTCGGATTCAGGATTTCAAGCTCTAAAAAATTTTAGCTTACTTTTGTTCCGTGAAGATACACGAAAAATACATATTACGATGCATAGAGCTTGCCAAAAATGGACTTGGAACGACTTATCCAAATCCTTTGGTAGGAAGCGTTATCGTACATGAAGGTAAAATCATAGGCGAAGGTTGGCACCAAAAGGCCGGCGAACCTCATGCCGAAGTCAATGCCGTAAATTCTGTAAAAGACAAGTCTCTGCTCGAAAAATCAACAATTTATGTCAGTCTGGAACCTTGCAGTCATTTTGGGAAAACACCTCCTTGCTGCGATCTGATTATTCAGCAGAAAATACCCAATATTGTTATAGGAACGATTGATCCCTTTGCAAAAGTTTCTGGAAACGGAATCAGAAAATTGAACGAAGCCGGGCGGAATGTAACTGTTGGTGTTCTAGAAAAAGAATGCAACGAACTGAACAAACGTTTCTTTACGTTTCATCAAAAGAAAAGACCTTATATTATTTTAAAATGGGCAGAAAGTGCCGACGGTTTTTTAAGTCCTGACACAAGAGACGAGCAAAAACCGGTTTGGATTACCAATACCTATTCTCGCCAATTAGTCCATAAATGGAGAACTGAAGAACAAGCCATTTTAGTTGGGACGCAAACGGTACTTGACGATAACCCCAAATTAAATTCCCGTGATTGGAAAGGCAATGATCCGATTCGTGTTGTACTCGACAGAACCGGAAAAATTCCTGATCACTATGCCGTAAAAGACAATTCATCCCAAACAATTATCATTACGGAAGCAGAAAAAACGACAAATTCTGAAAATATTATTTTTGAAAATACTATCTTTGATAGGAGCCTCCCCGATTCTATTTTGAAAATTTTGCACCAAAACGATATCCAATCCGTGATTATCGAAGGCGGCAAAATGACATTGCAAACTTTTATCGATGCAGGACTTTGGGACGAAGCCAGAGTCTTCAAAGGAGCTATTTCATTGGTTTCCGGGACAGCAGCTCCAAAAATTAAAGGAGAATTGATAGACAGGAAGAGCATCCTGAATGACGAACTCTTAATTTTCAAAAGCCATGATTAATACAATAATTTTCGATTTTGGAGATATTTTCATCAACCTGGATTTCGATGCTATGCAAAAAGCTTTGAAGTCGTTGGGTTTGAAAGAATGGACAGAAGAACTGGACAAGCTGAACTATAAATTTGAAAAAGGAAACATCAAAGAAGATGCTTTCCTGAAAGGAATCCAGAGCCATATCCCAAATGCTTCGTTGGAAGAAATCAAAAATGCCTGGAGCAAGGTGCTTTTGGATTTTCCCTTATACCGATTGGAATTTCTTCATAAACTTTCGCATAGCTACCGTTTATTTTTGCTAAGCAATACGGATTCAATCCATGTGGAGCAATTCGAGCACATAGTTGGCGAATCTTTTAGTAGGGATTTCTACCAATGTTTTGAAAAAGTATATTTCTCTTTTGAAATCGGACAACGGAAACCGGAGCCGGAAGCTTTTAATTATATTATCAACAAGCACGAATTATCACCCAAACGCACTTTATTTGTAGACGACAGAAAAGACAATACAGATGTTGCCGAAAGCCTAGGATTTCAAGTATGGAACCTAAAAGTTGGCGAGGAAGATGTTGTAGATATGTTCGACAAAAAAATTATTTCTCTATAAATTTTGGAAGTAAAAGATACTTACAGAACGCTCGATTTTCCTTCGGAAGAAGTTCTATACAAAGAAAAAAATAGCAAATTTTTCGGTTACGCATTTCCGATTTCCTCTGAAGAGGAAGCCAAAGAAATCCTTGAAGACTTACGCAAACAGCATCATTCTGCAAGACATTGGTGTTACGCATTCCAAATCGGAACAGAAAAAATATATTTCAGAGCCAATGATGATGGCGAGCCTAGCAATAGTGCTGGAATGCCTATTTATGGTCAGATACAATCTTTTGAAATTACAAACGTATTGGTTGTAGTTGTCCGTTATTTTGGCGGTGTGAAATTAGGTGTTGGAGGTTTGATTTCAGCTTATAGAGCCGCCGCACAAATGGCTTTGGAAGCTTCGGAAATTGCAGAAAAAACAATCGACATCCACTATCTGGTCTCTTTTGATTACAAAAACATGAACAAAGTAATGCGGGTTATCAAGGAGAAAAATCTGGATATCGTTTCGCAAAAAATGGAAATGAGCTGCGAGATTGAGATAAAAACACGAAAAAAAAATGCCGAAATGGTATTCGACATTTTTTCTAATTTATATGAAATCGGCATCAAATTAAAAGAATAAATACCGATTCAATAGTATTCCTATGCAAGCGTTAAAAGCTTCTCAACAATATAGTCCGGCGGGAGCGTTGGACGGCCTGTTTTCATGTCTACAAATACTAACATAGAATTGCCGATTGTTAATAACTCATCCTTTTCGTTATAAATCTCATAGTCGAATTCTATCTTCACAGAAGTCTGGCTTTTAAAGATGGTTTTCACTCGGATCAGGTCGTCATAGCGAGCCGGTTTTTTGTAGTTCATAGAAAGAGAGACAACCGGAAGCATAATTCCGTTTTCTTCCATCCATTTATACGAAACCCCTAGATTTCTGAGCCATTCCACACGTCCCATCTCAAAATATTGGGCATAATTCCCATGATAAACAACACCCATTTGATCCGTTTCAGCATAACGAACCCTTACTTTAAACTCATATTCTCGCATCCTTTTTTTGCATTTTAAAATTAAGGTTAAGACAATGTATTTTTACTGTGTACTTACAACAATATTTTTACAAAATCAACATGTAATTAATTTTTTTTTACAGATTTTTGTCACATATTTGTTCTCCCAAAGAAGTTACGAAAGAGGCTCTTTTTCTTTTGTAGGAATTACTTTAAAAACAATAATAATTTATCAGGATATATGAACAAAACTGCGCAATCGGTATGGGAAAATTGTCTCTCTTTTATAAAGGACAACATTCAAGATCAGGCATACAAAACTTGGTTTGAACCTATTAAATCGGTTGAGCTAACAGACAATGCTCTATACATCCAAGTTCCCAGCAAATTCTTTTATGAATGGCTGGAGGAACACTATGTAAAATTATTAAAAGTTGCGTTAACAAAAGAACTTGGAAAAAACGCAAAGTTACTCTATAAAATTAAGATGGAAAACACTTATGGCAATAAACAACCGTTTACGGAACAATTGCCTAGTGCGCACCGCCAACCTGTAAAAGCACAGGATGTTGATGTTCCATTACAAAATAAAAATCCTGAACTAAAAAATCCTTTTGTTATTCCTGGAATCAGGAATGTCAAAATCGAATCTCAACTGAATGCCAATTACAGCTTTGATAACTTCCTTGAAGGTGATTCAAACCGATTGGCTCGTTCAGCAGGTATGGCTGTTGCTAACAAACCAGGCGGCACTTCTTTTAATCCTTTGTTGATTTTTGGTGGCGTTGGTTTGGGTAAAACCCACTTAGCACATGCTATAGGCGTTGAGATAAAAGACAAATACCCTGAAAAAACCGTACTTTATATTTCTGCTGAAATATTTACGCAGCAGTATATTGATTCCGTAAAGAAAAACACACGTAATGATTTCATCCATTTTTACCAATTAATCGATGTCCTTATTATTGATGACGTACAATTCTTATCTGGAAAAACCGGAACTCAAGATGTATTTTTCCACATTTTCAACTATTTGCACCAAAACGGAAAACAGGTAATCCTTACTTCAGACAAGGCTCCTGTTGATATGCAGGATATTGAGCAACGATTGCTTTCTCGTTTTAAATGGGGACTTTCTGCAGAATTGCACCAGCCGGATTATGAAACAAGGATTTCTATCTTGAAGAACATCCTATATCGTGACGGTGTTGAAGTTCCTGAAGAAATCATTGAATACGTTGCCAGAAACATCAAGTCAAATGTCCGCGAATTAGAAGGAGCTATTATCTCCTTAATTGCGCAGTCTTCTTTCAACAAAAAAGAAGTGACACTTGACCTTGCCAAACAAATTGTTGAAAAATTCGTAAAGAACGTAAAGCGCGAAATCTCAATCGACTATATCCAAAAAGTCGTATCCGATTATTTCCAGCTTGACCTTGACATGCTTCAGTCTAAAACAAGAAAGCGTCACGTGGTTCAAGCCAGACAATTGGCCATGTTCTTTGCAAAAAAATATACCAAAGCATCTTTGGCTAATATCGGATCGCAAATCGGAGACCGTGACCACGCAACCGTACTTCATGCCTGCAAAACTGTTGACAACCTGGTTTCGACAGACAAGCAGTTCAAGAAATTTGTTGACGATATCAATAAGAAATTATCTTTATAAGAGTTCAGAAACTTTCTGAAGCCTGAATTCTGATAACCGACACTTAACATTATGCCTGTAAAAATATTGATGGTCTGCCTCGGAAACATTTGCCGTTCACCATTGGCAGAAGGTATCTTGCAGTCTAAACTTCCTCGGAATCAGTTTATCGTAGATTCAGCAGGTACTGGTGATTGGCATGTTGGAAGACAACCCGATTCCCGATCCATAGCTATTGCCAAATCAAAAGGCTTGGACATTTCAAGACAAAGAGGAAGATTGTTTACTGCTAAAGATTTTGAGACCAACGATTATATTTTTGTAATGGACAATTCTAATTATAAAGATGTCATGCGTCTGGCTCCAAATGCAGAAGCAAAATCAAAAGTCAGCTTGATTCTTAACGAGCTTTTCCCTGACGAAAATGTAGATGTTCCGGATCCTTATTTCGGATTGGAAGACGGATTTTCGAATGTATACGGCATGTTAGACGAAGTCTGCGAAATCATAGCTGAAAAACTTATAGCAAAACACCAATGAAAGCCTTAGGAAAACTATACCTGATTCCGACAACGCTTGGCGAAAGCGACCCGATGGATGTATTGCCACAAACGGTCAAGAGAGCCATCGATTTCATTGATTATTATATTGTTGAGAACGAAAAAACAGCACGGAAGTCAATAAAAGTCGTACATCCTGAAAAAAAACAGCCGGATTTAAAAATAAGCCTGCTTAACAAACATACCGACAGTAAGGAATACGAACAGATGATCAAACCTTGCCTCCAGGGAATTAATGTAGGATTGATGTCTGAAGCCGGTTGTCCCGGAGTTGCCGATCCAGGTGCAGTAATCGTTAAGATTGCCCATGAAAGAGGAATACAGGTAGTTCCGCTGGTTGGCCCATCCTCCATCCTATTGGCACTTATGGCATCCGGAATGAACGGACAGAGTTTTGCTTTTAACGGTTATCTTCCTATTGACAAGTCAGAAAAAAAATCGGCTTTAAAAAACCTGGAAAAGTTGTCTTACGACAAAAACCAATCCCAGCTTTTTATAGAAACACCTTATAGAAACAATAAGTTACTGGAAGACCTACTTCAAACCTTGCAAGGCAATACCTTATTATGCATTGCCTGCGATATTACGCTGCCTACCGAATATATCAAAACACTAAGAGTGGCAGACTGGAAAAAAACAAAAGTAGACCTGCATAACCGACCTTGTATTTTTATCATTCACAAGACCAATTAGCAGAAACATAAAACAAAAAAAGGAAGACTTTCGTCTTCCTTTTTTTATTCTTCGATAAGCTTTTTTTAATTCAGCTTCACTTTTGCATTCATATTAGGAATGATATGCGAAGTATCATAGCCAGCAAATAGCTTAAAGTAACTTTTCATTGATGTACCAAAGCCATCTTTAAATTTGCGTTTCCCATTGCTATGCAAGTAATTCTTTACGGAACCGGCTCCACCTAAATGTGCCGCTGCCAGAATTCCGGATTCGGTAATTTTGACTCCATTGATAATCTTTCCTTCAAATTTTTCAATTTCAGCCGACAATTGCGCCTTATTGATAGACAATAACGCTTTGAAAGCTTTTTCCTGAAGTCTAGGATTATTTAAGAACTCGCTTCTGCTTTTGATTCCGATGGAACGAAGAGCTGACATGCCAAATTGGTATTTCCCCATGTATCCAAAAGGATTTACTAATTTGTATTGGCCTTGAGATTCTCTGATGGCAATGGCTTGTTTAAAGCCTGTGTACGATTTCCCGGTGTAAGGGAGTTCTAGGTTGACATATTGGCTTTCATCGAGTGTAGGAACTGTGCTAATGATTTCTTCATCATCTCCTACATAAAACCAAGAGTCTTTTTCTGATTCTTTAGAGGTAAACCCTAATGTAATGAACGCAACGGACAGTATCAGTCCGGCAAAAAAATAATACTTTCTTAACATAAATTTGATTTCTCAAGCGCTGTCACCTTCTTGAAATTTCTACGGGGCAAATATACAATAAATAATATTAAGCTGAAAATCAGCATGTTAATATTTTCTAAAAATAGATAAAGTGCCACTTTATACCGCCTAACTCCCTGAATTCTATGGTAGGTGCAGGAACCTTAATAGAATTAAAAACAGAAAAAAGCGTCTTTAAAAAATGTGAATTGGTATTAATTTTTGTCAAATCGACGTCGAGACTAAGATAAAATTGGCGCGTTCTTTGCTTTTCTGGCAGGAAAATCGTGTTGACGAGCTCATCATTTGCCGTAATCATTCCTTCGCCTCCATAACCAACAGCTAGGTTAAGCCATTTTGGAACTTTTGATTCCTTAAAAAAAGAATGGATATTGGCCGACAGCCAGTAAGTTTGACCATTATAATCTTTTAAGATTTCTTCTGAAAATGATGCGCCTAACACTTCTGGCCGTGCTCTGGCATACGGAGTTCTATGGAAAGAAAACTTCGGAACAATACGCTGTTCATCCCATAACAGTTCCTGTGACACATACAATAAAGTCCCCGAAGCATTAGCTGCGGCATCGCCCCATGAAAAACCCCATTCTGAAGAATATCCGTCAAGAACTTCTACTGCGGTCAAAAATACAAAGCCTGTGGTGGCTCCATAAATTAGTTGGTCTTTTTTTGAAACACCGCTCCAATCCAGGAGTTCTGCTCCAAAGCGTCCAATATGGTAAGAAGAATACACATGTCCGGCCTTGTCCATTTGGAGCCAGGAGGCATTATCATTTTTGAAGTGGAAGCCGGATTTTTCATAATCTTTATACCAAAGCTGGTTCAGCCCAACAAGAGCACCAGTTATGGCTATACCTTCTGAAATGACAACGGCATTTCTTCGCTGTATATTTAAACTATCAGATGGCCTGAGAAAATCTTGGAATTGATTTTGCGCCAGGCCATCTGTAAATAGCAGCAAGAATAAAAAATATAATGCGCTATAATATTTCAAAACTATCTTTTGATTCCTTGTTGGTTTACCCAAGCTATATATTTCTGGCGATTCACCTCATGCTGAGCAGGAGTCACGGCAAATTCGTGGTAACCAAAATTAGTTACGCTTGCACAGAAATAGATGTAATTGTGTTTTTCCGGATTCAATACGGCATCAATTGCTGATACGTCAGGCATAGCAATCGGCCCTGGAGGTAATCCGAAATTTTGGTATGTATTGTATGGCGATACCGTTTCAAGGTCTTTATTCAAAACCCTTTTTATAACACGCCCAAAATCATTCGCCTCTTTCTTCACAGCATAAATAACCGTAGGATCCGCTTGAAGCTTGATTCCTGATTTCAGTCGGTTTAAGTATACTCCCGCCACTCTAGGTCTTTCGTCTGTTTTTACTGTTTCTTTATGTACGATCGCTGCCAAAGAAGAAACTTCCAATGGCGTAAGATTTAAAGCTTCTGCCTTTGCTTTTCTCTCGTCATTCCAAAAACCACGGTATTCTTTCGCCATTCTGTCACGGAATTTTTCCGCAGAAGTATTCCAGAAAAATTCATACGAATTCGGAATAAACATGCTTAATACATTTTCTTCTGTAAATCCGTTTTCTTCCAAAAAGGTCTTATCCGTAAAAGCTTTCATTAAGGAAGTACTGTCTGCTTCAATCTGAGAGCCAATTCTTCCAGCAAAATCTTCTAGTCTTTCCTGATTATTGAATGCTAACTTTACAGGTAAGCTTATACGCAACGAGTTAATGATGTCGTTGTTATTCATTCCTTTTTTCAAAAGAAATTTACCTGGCTTTACGTTGGTGACATACGATTTCTTTTCAGCCACCATCCTGAAGTTGTCCATGTTTTCAATATAGGGAGCCACAATTTTCTCTACAGTTTCATAATTTGCATCCGTAGGAATATAGACAAACATCTCACTTTCAGAAAACTTTGTGTTGGCAGAAAAGATTTTTCTGTACAGCATATAACCATAGATAGACAATGCCAGTACTAAAAGCACTGAAAATATTGCAACGATTTTTTTAATTTTCACGTAATACTCTTTTTTAAGATTGTTGATTGATTAGCTGGAACATCGCTTCATCTTTATAAACGCCATCGATTAGATTCCATTGTTTTTTTATTCCGATTTTTTCAAAGCCAAAATTAGTAAAAAGTGCTATACTTGCTTCATTCTTGGGATTGATATTTGCAAACAGCTGTTTTAAATTTAATTGACGGAACGAATAGTGGATTAGCAGTTCCAAGGCCTGCGAACCTATGCCTTGATTCCGGTTTCCTTCATTTTTGATAACGATTCCTATTCCTGCACGATTATTTCTTGGATCATATTCAAACAGGTCAATCAAACCGATAGCCTCAAATGTATCATTTTTGCAGATAGCCAGACGCAATTGTTTGGCTTCATAAATATCCTGATGGGCATTTTCGAGATACTGACGAATAAGAAACCTACTATACGGAGTTTGCGTATTGCTGAATTCCCATATGGATTCGTCATTTTCAACAGCAAAAACAAATTCAAGATCCTCGGGTTCGAGAGCTCTGAGATAAATATTTTTTCCTTGCAGGGTTATCATCTGATATTTTGTTAAATCGTAACGTTTCCTCCAAAGACAAAAGTAGCAGGTCCTTTCAAGAACACATCAGTATATTTTCCATCTTTAGGAACGAAAGAAACTTCCAGTTTTCCGCCTTCGACATTCAATTGGATTTTGTCAGAAGCTGTTTTGCCTAAAGCGTGCATTGCAATGGCAACCGCCGTTGCACCGGTTCCGCAGGAAAGTGTTTCATCTTCTACGCCTCTTTCATAAGTACGTAGTGAAAAAGTATCAGCCGATTCCTGGTTTACAAAATTCACATTGCTTCCCCCCTGTCCGTACAATTCACCATATCGGATGGCAGCACCTTTTCCTTTTACATCAAAATGCTCCAAATCGTTTACCAGTTCAACATGATGCGGCGAACCCGTATCTAAAAACACATAACCCTCTTTTAGTTGCACCTCATCTACATCTTTCATCTGCAATGAGACTATTCCGTTTTCAGAAATAGTAGCATGATGCAGACCATCTGTAGCAATAAAGATGGTTTTATCATTAATAATTCCGAGACTCTTTGCAAAAGCAACCAGACAGCGCCCGCCGTTTCCACACATAGAACTTTCATTCCCATCTGAATTATAATAGACCATTCTGAAATCTGTCGAATTGTCATTTTCAAGTAAAATCAGTCCATCTGCGCCAATTCCGAAACGCCTGTCACAAAGACTTTCTACCAATTGGGTATTGCTTTTAGAAAATAATCCCTGACGATTGTCAATCATGATGAAATCGTTTCCGGTTCCTTGATATTTATAGAAGTTGAGTTGCATTTTCCGTTTGTTTGTTTTAACCCTGGCAGGGTGTTGCACACCCTGTCAGGGTACGAAATTAATCAGAACAAAAGTAGGAATATTTAATGAAATGTTAATCATTGTTAACCAGTAGTTAAACTTAAAATCATGGCACAATTTTCAATATATATTTACGATTAAATAACTTAATTACAACTACTATGAAACGATTTTCCGGTTTATTCTTAGTGTCCTTATTAAGTGGCGCAACCACTTTGGGCGCTTACAAGCTGTTCATTGAAAATGACGGCTTATTTTCTAACAACACAAAATCAATTGTGACAACTGCCCCCGTAAATTATACGAAAAACGTGGGATTGGGAGCAGAAGCAGTTGATTTTACAACTGCTGCTGACAATGCGGTACATACCGTAGTCCATGTCAAGAATCTTTCTTACAGAACCGTCAGCAATCCGATGCTTGAATATTTTTACGGCTACAAAGGCGGCCAGCAGCAAGCACAGGTAGGTACCGGTTCTGGGGTGATTATTTCTGAAGACGGATATATTGTGACCAACAATCACGTAATTCAGGATGCATCTGAACTAGAAGTAACCTTAAACAACAAAGAAACTTATAAGGCGAAACTGGTTGGAACAGATTCCAAAATGGATATCGCTTTATTGAAAATCGATACCGATAAAAAACTTCCTTATGCTGTTTTTGGAGATTCAGACAATGTAAAAGTAGGCGAATGGGTGCTTGCAGTAGGAAATCCGTATAACCTTACTTCTACCGTAACCGCAGGAATCATATCGGCTAAAGCCAGAAATTTGGATCAAAAAGGAATCCAGTCTTTTATTCAAACCGATGCGGCCGTAAACCCAGGAAATAGCGGTGGTGCGCTGGTAAATACCAAAGGTCAACTGATTGGAATTAACACCATGATTTCTTCTATGACGGGTTCTTATGTAGGCTATTCATTTGCTGTTCCATCCAATATTACCCGAAAAATCATTGAGGATATTATGGAATATGGAAATGTCCAAAGAGGAATCTTTGGCGTGGAAGGCTATGAATTGAACAGCAACATGACAAAAGACATGAAACTTTCTACATCACAAGGCTTCTATGTCAAGAAAGTTGACAAAAATTCTGGCGCAGCCAAAGCGGGAATCCAGCAAGGTGATGTCATTATAAAACTAGACAATACTAACATTTCAAGTTTTGTTGACATATCAAGCTATGTAAATACTAAGCGTCCGAATGATGTTGTAAAAACAACATTCATCCGAAATGGCAAAGCAATGGAAGTTCCGGTAACCATAACTAAAAATGAATTTGTCAATGCCGAACTAAACGGGATTATTTTTGAAAACCTAGATGCTTCTGATAAAAAACGCTTTCATATCGACTATGGAGTAAAAGTCAAAGACATCACCAACCAAAGTTTTATGCGTTACTATAATGCCTTGAAAGGAAATATCCTTATAGCCGTTAATGACGCGAAGGCTACAGATACTGAAACAGTTGCAAACATTCTCAATGAGAAAATAGCTAACGAATCTATGGTCGAACTGACAATGATTAATAAACGAGGTGAGTTAGTTAAATTTTTCGTTGAAGTAAAATAATTCCGACATGCTAGTATCTTAACATCTATGCATGCTAGAAACTATTTAATACAAAAGCCAGTTTTATGACTGGCTTTTTTTATGTAAATTTTTTAATAAAATGCTTTACGAAAACGTTTGAAATCTATACTTTTGCGCCATCAAAATATGCACAACACACTAAACTACATTTTTTTACATTATGACAAAGACCGCACTATACGAAAAAGAGCTTTCTTTTCAGGCAGACAGAAGAAGAGCTGGCGTAGAATTCATTAAAATCATTAGTGATTTATGGTATGACAAATCTATCGAATTGGTTCTTTTCAAAAATCAGCTGATCAACACCAATGTAAGCGATATTATCAATCTTCACGAATATGCCGGAGAATTTGTTGGAAAGCCGATTAATGTTTTTGATTCTGTCGAAATCGCTCGTGCTATCTTATCTTTAGACCTTCCTCCTGCAAAACTGGATATCGGAAAACTAACTTACGAATACCACCTGGAGGACGATAAATACAATGATGCAAAGGCTTTTGTTATTGACAAATTGAAAAATGCAAAAGATTTTCCAAATAACAAGCCAAAAGATGTTGTATTGTACGGTTTTGGGCGTATTGGAAGATTACTAGCCCGCGAATTGATGTCTAAGACAGGAAAAGGAACACAATTGCGATTGAGAGCTATTGTTGTCCGTGAAAAAAATGATGCAACAAGCTTAGAGAAAAGAGCTTCTCTTTTGAGATACGACTCTATACATGGCGACTTCCAAGGTTCTGTTTCTGCTGATCCGGAAAACAATTCCCTAATCATCAACGGAACTACAGTTCACGTTATTACAGCAGGAAGCCCAGAAGAAATCGACTATACAACTTACGGAATTTCTGATGCTTTGGTAATCGACAATACCGGAGCTTTCACAACACAAGAAGCTTTGGCAAGACACCTAAAATCAAACGGAGTTGATAAAGTTTTACTTACTGCTCCTGGTAAAGGTGTTCCAAACATCGTTCATGGTGTTAACCACAACGAATACAGTCCAGACGAAGTAAATATCTTCTCTGCTGCATCTTGTACTACAAATGCTATTACTCCTATCCTAAAAGCAGTTGAAGATACTTTGGGTGTTGTAAAAGGACATTTGGAAACTATCCACGCTTATACAAACGACCAGAACTTAGTTGATAACATGCACAAAAAATACCGTCGTGGTAGAGCTGCTGCATTAAACATGGTTATCACTGAAACTGGCGCCGGCAGTGCTGTTGCTAAAGCATTGCCTAGCCTAGCTGGAAAACTGACTTCAAATGCTATCCGTGTTCCTGTACCAAACGGTTCACTTGTAGTATTAAATCTGGAAGTTAACAAAGAAACATCTGTTGAAGAAATCAACAATATCATGAAGCATTATGCTTTGGAAGGTGAACTTGTTGAACAGATTAAATATTCGCTTAACAACGAACTTGTTTCATCCGATATCGTAGGAACTTCTGCTCCGTCAATTTATGACAGTAATGCAACCATAGTTTCTGCCGATGGAAAAAATATCGTATTATACATCTGGTATGATAACGAATATGGCTATAGCCATCAGGTAATTCGCTTAGCGAAGTACATCTCTAAAGTAAGAAGATATTCTTACTATTAGTAGTTTTTTGAATTTTAATTTTGGTAAAAAATCCGTCATAGCAATAAGGCGGATTTTTTTTATTCATATAATTCACAAAATGAAACTTTTAAAATATTAACATTCACATTTTGCGATTTAATATATAGTTTCATAACTTTGAGAGTACCCAAATCTAAAATGTTATGAAATCAATCCTACTCCATCTAATGATGCTATTGCCTGTACTTGGATTTGCCCAAGTGGGAATAGGCACAACAGATCCGACTGCGATGTTGGATGTCAATGGTAATTTCAGATTACGAAGCACCACGAGTAATACTCGGGCTACTGCCGCAAAAGACTCTATCCTAGTAGTAGATGCTCTAGGGAATGCACAAAGAATTTCGTCAAAAAGCGTTATCGAAAGCCATTTGAAGACTTTCATCAAAGGAGGATTTGCCTCGGGCAGTCCAGCATTAATTAACATCAGTATTTTAGCTAATGCGTATACAACAATACCTTTCAATACGATTGAATTTGATACCAATAGCGAATACAATACAACAACAAATACCTTCACTGCAAAACAGCCCGGAATCTACTCCATATATGCTGCTATCAAAGCAAACCCAGGTCTTCTAGCTGCCGGAGATTTTGGTCTGGCCGTATTTAAAAATGGTGTCCTCAATGTAAGAGAAAGCTATATGAATGTGCAGCTTTTGGGCATAAACATCAATCCTCCAAACAGGTCCATCCAAACCCTGATGCAATTAAATACGGGCGACACAGTGACCTTCAGAGGCTATAGCGGAGGAGTTCTTACCGTAGGGATATTAAGTGGTGGTGAAGAATCTTATTTTACTATTCATCAAGTGAGATAAATAGCTAAATTTGTGAAGCAATGATTTTTAAACTTTACAAATGCATCCAGAACACAACTACAAATTAATAGTCCGCTGGACCGGAAATAAAGGTACCGGTACTTCAAGCTATAGAGCTTACGAAAGAAGCCACATAATTCTTATCGACAACAAAGTCGAGATAAAAGGTTCCTCTGATCCTGTTTTTCACGGTGATAAAACCGTTCATAATCCGGAAGACCTTTTACTGGCTTCATTATCTGCCTGCCATATGATGTCTTATCTGCATGTATGTGTTATGGCTGGAATAGTCGTGACTGATTATGAAGATCATGCCACAGGAAAAATGACGGTTAACGATGATGGATCCGGACATTTTACAGAAGTTACTTTAAATCCAATCGTAACAGTGAGCGATTCTTCCATGTTGGAAAAAGCTAATGAGCTGCACAAAAAAGCCAATCAGCTTTGCTTTATTGCCAATTCGGTCAACTTTCCTGTGAAACACATTCCTCAGAGCAAAATTTAAACAGTATATGGGTAGGCTCCTGAAACATTATGTTCAAACAATTACGCTCGTATTCTTTTTTATTACGCAAGTCACTGCACAAAATGACAATTACGATTCGCTAATTGCCCAAGCCGGATTATTCCACCTCCAAAAAGATTATAAAAATGCAATTGCTTCTTTTGAAAAGGCCTTTGCAACAAAAACACCTGATGCCCTAAATTTATATAAAGCCGCTGGGGTTTATTCTTTAGACAATAACCAGAAAAAAGCATTCGAATACCTAAATCTTGCTATAGACAATGGCTGGACGGAAGCCGACTGGCTCGCATTTGATCCTTATTTCGATTATCTAAGACAATCGTTTCCCGAAGAATGGCAGAAAACAGAAAACAAGGCCTATAACAAAGAACTCGAGTATCAAAAAAATTTAAAGTTTCCCGAATTGCGAAAGCAAATCAACCTGATGACCCTAAACGACCAGAAACTTCGGTATAAAAGGGCACAAGCAAAAAATGCAGACGAAATAAGAGAACTGGACCAGGCAATTAACAGCTCTGATTCCAAAAACATAGAAGATTCAAAAGCTATTATTGCTAAATATGGCTGGCCAAAAATATCGGAGATAGGTAAAGATGGCCAAAACAATTTATGGCTGGCTGTACAGCATGCCGATCAGGATGTAGCTTTTCAAAGACAAGCATTGGCAGCGATGGAAAAGCTTTTTAAGACAAATGAAATCAGCTTAGAACATTATGCTTTTCTTTATGACAGAATACAATGTAATTTAAACTACAAACAGCTCTACGGAACGCAAGTAGTCTGGACCCAAAACGGGCAGGCATCAGGCTTTCGCCCTATTTTAAAAGAAGACAAAGCAGACGAACGGAGAAACAAGATCGGATTACAGCCTTTGTCAGTTTATTCTAAAACCTATGGCTTTACCTATACAAGTAAAACCAAAGAGGAAGCAAAACAGAATGACAAAGCTGATTTAGAGTATACTAAAAAACTTATCGATAGTGCAAAAATCGCCTACCACGAAAAGCAATTCCAAAAAGTCTATGATTACTACAATACGGCCTCTACAGTTATGGGCGGTATGAACGAAGCAGAAAATTATGAAGCAGCCACACTATTTGCATCGATTTTTAACACTACAGGCGAAGAACAATACCGAAGCATTTCTTTAGATTTCCTTTCCTTGCTTCATCTAAGAGGAACATTGCCTTTTAAAAAATTAAAGCATGACCAAACATTTGTAAAATTCCATCAAGAAGATCGATGGGTAGCTATTATAAAAAACTACTAATCGTTTATTATGGCAAAATCAAAACGTAACGAAAAAGAACTGGTCACAGAATATATGCAAAAACTAACTTGATCCTTCGCTTGCCGAACAGATAGAAAAATAAAAAACTCCCGATAAATCGGGAGTTTTTTTATATAAAGATAAACTTAGAATTAAGCTTTTCCTGCAGCAGCAATTAGGTTTAGTGCAGAACCTGCAACAAACCATCCAATCTGACCTGCATTATAAGTATGGTTAACTAAGATTGTTTCAGTTGTTCCATTATCGTGGAAAATCTCAATAGTAAGTGGTTTTCCTGGAGCAAACTCTTTCAAGTCTACAAAGTTGAAAGTATCATTTTCCTGGATTTTATCATAATCTGCTTCATTAGCAAAAGTAAGCGCTAACATACCTTGTTTTTTCAAGTTAGTTTCGTGGATACGTGCAAATGATTTCACCAACACAGCTCTTACTCCAAGGAAACGTGGTTCCATTGCAGCATGCTCACGAGAAGAACCTTCTCCATAGTTATGGTCACCCACAACAATAGTAGGAACTCCAGCCGCTTTGTATTCTCTTTGAACCGCAGGAACTGAATCGTATTTTCCATTCAATTGGTTCTTTACAGAATTTGTTTTTTGGTTAAAAGCATTCACCGCACCAATAAGCATATTGTTTGAAATATTGTCTAAGTGTCCACGGAAACGCAACCAAGGTCCTGCCATAGAAATATGGTCTGTCGTACATTTTCCGAAAGCTTTGATTAGCAATTTAGCACCCATGATATTTTCACCATTCCATGGTTCAAACGGAGCTAATAATTGCAATCTTTCTGATGTTGGGCTTACGATAACCTGAACTCCTGATCCATCTTCTGATGGTGCCTGGAAACCTGGATCTTCTGCATCAAATCCTTTTGGAGGCAATTCGTTTCCTGTAGGCTCATCTAGCATTACTTCCTGACCGTCTTCGTTGATTAATTTGTCAGTAATAGGGTTGAATCCTAAATCACCGGCAATAGCCAAAGCTGTTACCAATTCCGGAGAACCTACGAAAGCCAAAGTATTTGGGTTACCGTCAGCACGTTTTGAGAAGTTACGGTTGAAAGAGTGAACGATAGTGTTTCTTTCTTCTTTTTCAGCTCCTTCTCTATCCCACATTCCGATACATGGTCCGCAAGCGTTAGCAAATACAGTCGCACCGATTTTATCAAATGTATCGATAAAACCATCTCTTTCGATTGTGTAGCGAACCACTTCAGAACCTGGAGTGATGGTAAATTGTGCTTTAGTTTTTAAATTTTTATCAGCTACTTGTTTAGCCAA
Organism: Flavobacterium microcysteis; assembly: GCF_006385255.1. Taxonomy (GTDB): domain Bacteria; phylum Bacteroidota; class Bacteroidia; order Flavobacteriales; family Flavobacteriaceae; genus Flavobacterium; species Flavobacterium microcysteis. Next base: position 665,479 of record NZ_VFJE01000056.1, on the reverse strand, counting down.
AGAAGCAGCACGTGAAATATCTTCGTAAGAAGAGTTCGTACAAGAACCAATCAGACCTACCTGGATTTCTAAAGGCCAGTTGTTTTTGATAGCCTCTTCTTTCATCTTAGAAATTGGCGTAGCCAAATCCGGAGTGAAAGGACCATTCAAATGTGGTTCTAATTCAGAAAGGTTGATTTCGATTACCTGATCAAAATATTGTTCTGGGTTAGCATATACCTCAGCATCACCTGTAAGATATGGTGCCACTTTATCAGCAGCTTCAGCAACATCAGCTCTTCCTGTAGAAATCAGGTAGCGACGCATTGAATCATCATAACCAAAAGTTGAAGTTGTAGCTCCGATTTCAGCTCCCATGTTACAAATTGTACCTTTTCCTGTACAAGACATAGCAGTTGCACCTTCTCCGAAATATTCAACAATAGCTCCGGTTCCTCCTTTTACAGTAAGAATTCCAGCTACTTTTAGGATTACGTCTTTTGGAGCAGTCCATCCAGACAATTTCCCTGTCAATTTAACACCAATCAGTTTTGGAAATTTCAATTCCCAAGCCATACCCGACATTACATCTACGGCATCAGCACCACCAACACCAATAGCAAGCATTCCTAAACCACCCGCATTAACCGTGTGAGAATCCGTACCAATCATCATACCTCCTGGGAAAGCATAATTTTCAAGAACTACCTGGTGAATAATACCAGCTCCCGGTTTCCAGAAACCAATTCCGTATTTGTCAGAAACTGAAGAAAGGAAATCAAAAACTTCGTTGCTTTGTGTTTTTGCTCTAGCCAAATCAGTTGCAGCATCTACTTTTGCCTGGATCAAGTGATCACAGTGAACCGTTGTAGGAACAGCTACTTTATTTTTTCCGGCATGCATGAACTGCAACAAAGCCATCTGTGCCGTAGCATCCTGACAAGCTACTCTATCCGGAGCAAAATCAACATAATCTTTTCCTCTGGTGAAAGCCTGTGAAGGAGTTCCTTCCCAAAGGTGTGAGTATAAAATCTTTTCTGAAAGCGTTAATGGGCGACCAACCAATTGACGTGCTTTATCAACACGCTCTGCCATTGTCCCATACGCTTTTTTAATCATTTCAATATCAAAAGCCATAATCAGTAATTAGTCTATTTTATTTATATTTTAGTTTGTTTCTTTGCAATGCAAATTTACTCATTTCCCTCCATATTTGAAAGATTTTTAAAAAAAGCCGTGTTTCAAAACATTATTATTCCTAAAATCTAATTTTTAATGATTATTATTAAATTATAATTAAAAACTAATTAATTTTTTCCGTTTTTGTTAATTTAAAATCTTTTTTTTGTCAAATTCGAAATTTGTACTCCCCAAAAGAGTAGCCCATGAATTAAGAATGCTTCTAAATTACGGGCTGACGGCCGAAAAGAAGAAAAATCGACTTCGTAAAATTGCTATTTTTTTGATTTTTCTCTCAAGTCCATCATTGGCTTTTCATACCAAACATAGAGTGCATAACTTAGGATAATTGTGAGCAGTAAATAAGTAAAAGTAAAGACATGTTTTTGCAACATTGAATACTCTTCGACCGGTATAAAATACTTCATCAATTGCAGGATTACGCTGTAATGCAAAAGGTATATCGAATATGAAATCAGGCTTATAAAAACAACAGGGCTTTTTAGCATTGACCTCTCTGATTTCCAGCCAGATAAAAACGGAAGGAATAAGGAAATAGAGATAGAAACTATGGGAAGATAGGCAACATAAAGAAACCTATTTTGTCCTTCCGGAGTGAAACCTATTTTACCTATTCCGAAAGCGATAAACAGGAAACATAAAATACCAATTACCAGAAAAATGGATTTGTTTTTTTTCCAAAAATTAGGATATCGGCAATACATCCAACTTGCCAATACTCCATAAAAAATAGCGTCAAGACGGTAAATCACCACAGCTTTTAAAGATACATTCCAAATATCCAAGTTGGTTAGAAGCGTGTTTTGGTAGCAAATGATTTTTGCCAATAATGAAACCATTATCAAAAGCACTAGAAGTATCACAAAGAATCTTGATTTGTTTTTAGGCTTTGCAAAAAAACCTGCCAACACTAAGAGCAAAGGCAAGACTACATAAGCCCATTCTTCAACTGAAAGACTCCAGGACTCAGGAAAGAACGCTGGCATGGCTCTATCAAAATTCTGAACAAAAAAGAAGTACTTCCACAACGATTCGATTTTGTAACCGATAATAGCTGCTATGAGTATATTAATTAGCAGAATCAGAAAATAATTAGGAAGTGTCCTGAACCATCTTCTTTTTAGAAAATTCCTGACATGCGAAAAGTAAAAGTCCTCTTTGAGATAGGATTGCAGAAGAATTTTTCCGATAAGAAAACCGCTAAGGACAAAGAAAATTTCAACGCCCAAAAAGCCAAACAATTTTAAAAGCTGCGCAATAAAGCTGTTGCTTTCAGGATAAATCCAAAGACAATGCGAGCTTAATACCATAAGTATGGCTACGGCTCTCATGAGATCTAAACCGAAAATGCGGTGCGGATTGTGTAATTGTTGCTTTAGCAATGTGTCTGTATTTCTTTCAAATATAGAAATACAAATCGTGAATAGCTTCTACGGAATGTAAATTTTACAGTGCTTACATTAATTTCTGGATAATCATTTCTTCCGAAATTCCTTCTGCATCTGCTTTGTAATTTTTGATAATCCTGTGACGAAGAATACTAGTTGCAACTGCTTTCACATCTTCAATATCCGGAGAAAACTTTCCGTTAAAAGCAGCGTGAGCTTTTGCAGCCAATATTAGGTTTTGAGACGCTCTTGGCCCTGCTCCCCAATCCAGGTAGTTTTTCACATAATCATTTGACAGTGAATTATCCGGACGGGTTTTGCTTACCAGTGTTACTGCATATTCAATAACATTATCTGCTACAGGAATACGACGAATCAGGTGTTGGAAATCGATGATTTCTTGTGCTGTGAAAAGCGGGTTTATTTTTTCTGTCTGATCTGTAGTAGTACTTTTTACGACCTGTACTTCTTCAGAAAATGACGGATAGTCTAATTTTATGGCAAACATAAAACGGTCAAGCTGTGCTTCCGGAAGCGGATAGGTTCCTTCCTGCTCAATTGGGTTTTGAGTTGCCAGTACAAAATACGGCAACGACAATTTATAATGCTGTCCGGCAATAGTTACCGCTCTTTCCTGCATGGCTTCAAGAAGTGCTGCCTGCGTTTTAGGCGGTGTCCTGTTAATCTCATCCGCCAAAATGATGTTTGAGAAAATAGGTCCTTTTATAAATTTGAACTGACGGTTTTCATCGAGAATTTCACTTCCAAGAATATCCGAAGGCATCAAATCTGGCGTAAACTGAATACGTTTGAAATCCAAACCAAGAGCCTGAGAAATCGTATTGACCATTAAAGTCTTTGCTAATCCAGGAACTCCAACCAAAAGGGCGTGCCCTCCGGAAAAAATGCTCAGCAAGATTTGGTCTACTACTACTTCCTGCCCTACAATTATTTTTGAGATTTCCTTTTTTAGCTCTATTCTTTTCTGAACCAGATTCTGTATTGCAGCAACGTCTGACATTCTATAATTGTTTGGTTATTAAAATTTCGATTTGATTAAATGTATCGGATTACTTCTTAAGCCAGTTGTTTACAAAAGTGCAATCTCTGTATTCTCCATTAATCTTAATGTAAGTTTCTTTGATTTTTTCTTCTGTCCATTTGCTGATAGCTTTGATCTGTTTTTCTTTTAAAGCCAAATCTTTGATTTTCAAATAATCTTGTGCATAATCAGCAGTGTGAGCATCATAACGTTTTGTAACAGTAATCAATTTGTAGGTTTTGCGTCCTATTCTGTCTTCGTCAACGATTGGTTGTGATACTTGGCCTTCACCAAGATCTGAAACCTGTACATATAATGACGGATCCATTTTAGTCAAATCAAAACGAGGATCAAGTGATTGAGGATTGATCAATACTCCACCATTTGCTCTTGTTTCTTTCTCATCAGAAGAGTTTCTGGCAGCTTCAGCAAATGAAATATCGCCATTAACAATCTTATTTCTCACTCCAACAATTTTGTCTTTTGCTTCTTGCATTGCTTCTTCCGATATTTTCGGAATCAACAATATGTGTCTTAAATCGACATCTTGTCCACGTATTTTTTCTACCAAAATAATATGCCATCCATATTCCGTTTCAAAGGGTTCCGAAATCTGTCCTTCTTCAAGACTAAAAGCTCTTTCCTTAAATTCTTTGACCAGCATATTACTCTTTCTGTTAACACGCATGAAACCACCATTAGACTTTGTGCCTTCATCCTTACTATACAAAACCGCCTTACTGAAAAAACTTCCATTTCCGGACATTACATCGTTTCTGAATTCGTTCAGCTTGTCAATCACCTTCTGCCTTTCTTCTTTAGTAACTACCGGATTAACCACAATTTGAGATACTTCGATTTCTGCTCCAATCTGTGGCAAATCTTCTTTTGGGAATTTTTTAAAGAATGTCCTTACTTCTTCCGGAGTGATTTCAACATTTTCGATGATTTTATTTCTCATTCCAGAGGTTAGCTTACCCATTTTCAAGATATCAAAAAAGTAGGTTCTGAACTCTTCTTCGTTTGGTCTGTTATAGATTTTAAGTAATTTTTCCATCGAGCCAGCACGTTCTACGAAAGCATCGATTCTTTCCTCCATCATACTGTTGATTTCGGCATCGGTCACAACAATACTATCTTGAACTGCCTGATGCGCATATAATTTATCTTCCAGCAATTTACCAAGCAACTGACATCTTGTAATATCTTTTGTTGGATTACCCTGGTTTGCAATTTCAATATATGCAATATCAATATCAGAATCCAAAATCACATAATCACCTACAACGGCAATTACTCCGTCTATTTTCTGTTTCTGACTCACAGGTTTCGGAACGACTTTCTTTACAGTATCGTTCTGAATGATTTCCTGTGCATTTGCGGCATTGAAAAATGCTGCAAAGCCAAAAATCAGGCAGGCATTCTTAATTATAGATTTCATACTTCTCATTTTTAATGGCATCATCAGTAATGTCTTTTTCAATTTTTTTTATTAATTCTAATTTTCTTTTGTTTAAAATCACCTGTTCTAATGTCGGTTTTATATACTCATATGGACTTATTTGATTTTTGTCCAGAACATTTGTGACTTTTACAAGATAAACCTCCAAAGAGTCTTGTTTTTCTATTGTCTTTCCAGCTGAAATATATTGCGGCCTGTTATCCGGTGTAATGAAAGGCAACTTTCGATATACCTGATTCATTTCTACCCAAACTGAATCGTTCAACACAAAACTTTTGAACTGCATTCCATACGTGTCCCAAAATTTCTTGTCTGATTTCCTATAGTCAAAAAACTTGCTTTTTATGGTCTGAAATTTAGGATGGTCTTTGGGCAAATTGATATAACGCAATTTCACTAAAGTTCCGTCCGTCTTGAAATTTTCTTTATTCTGCTTATAATATTCTTTTAGTTCCGCTTCAGTGATTACTGTATCTACTGTAGTTTTTACCAATTCTTCTAAATAACCTTTTGTGTAAAGATCAATTTTATACTGTCTGATCAGCTCGTTATATTCCGCCTGTTTATCAGTACTCAAATTAATCTCTGCTGCAGACATCATCAATTTTTGTGATGCCCAGCGGTCGATGAAATTCCTAACAATAACAATACTGTCTTCTTTTGATGTTCCTGGCGGCACCAGATCCTTGATTTCATCCTTAAACAAATACGAGTCATTTACTCTTGCAATTGCCTGCGGTTTTGCTTCCGGCTTAAAATAATTACATGAAGCAAGAAGCAATAGCAATCCTATGACCGCATACTTCTTCATTTATGACTTGATCTGCTTTTTCACTTTCTCAAAAGAAGGCTGGTGGATATCAACCTTAAATTCCTGCTTCAAATCGCCAACCCATTTTTCTTCAAGATATTGCTGGTAATCGTTCACGACTTTACCTTTAGCTTCTTCCAATGTTTTTGGTCCTGCCGGAAGGTGTTTGTTTATTTTTACAACAAAATAGTATTCACCCTCTTTTATAATTTCGGAAACTCCGTCTTTCTTTTCAATACCTTTTGGCAAGGCATCACTATTTTCTTCAAAAATCCCGGCATTCGACATGATCTCGACTTTACCGTTTAGGTTGAATTTTTCTTTGATGAATTCAGCCGATTTCCCTTGCTTCAATAGTTTTTGTGCCTGTTTGGCCATATCTTTTTTGGTTGAAGAAAGAACCAGAGCATCTAGTCTATTCCCCCAACGGTAATTGTTTTTTCTGGCTTCGTAAAAATTCTGTAATCCGATTGAATCTGTTTTTGCTTTTTCCCAGATTTCTTTTTCCATCAAATCAAAAAGCAGCAAACCGTCACGGTATTCTTCCATTACAGCAGCAAAATCAGGGAATTCGTTTTCAAGATTGTTATTGTACAATTCATTGACTTTTACATCAACATATTCCTGATATTTTTTGTCTACCAACTTGCTGATTGGCTTGATCGTATTTTCAGCTCTTTGTTGTGCAGCCAAATATTTAAGAAACTCTTCTCCTGAGATAGCCTTGTTATCGATTGTAACCAGGTTACCTTCAAAAGGTTTCATATTTTCTGGAAGCTTCCATTCGTTTGTATAAAATTTGTCGTTTACAGTTTTTGTAATTGCGGCAAATAGTTTGTCATTTCTTTTTACTGAATATTTCTTTTTCAGTTTTTCAGTCAATGAATTTGTAATCAGTCTTGAGCGTTCGTCTTTTCTGATTTTATTATCCAACTCCGCATGCATTTCCTGAGATGTCTTAACTGGATGCTTTTCAATCAACTTGATAATGTGCCATCCGAAATTGCTTTCTACCGGAGCTGAATAATCGTTTGGATTTTTCAACGTAAATGCGGCATCTTCAAATTCTTCAGAACTTAGCTGGCCTGAACCAAAACGGTTTAGTAAACCTCCTTTTGAAGCTGTCGACTTATCTTGAGAAAATTGTTTAGCAAGGCTTTCGAAGTTCTCGCCCTGTTGTAGTTTTTTATAAATTTCCTGAATTGTATTTTTTGCTTTTTCAGCTTCTTCAGGATTTTGGTTATTTGGCTTTAGAATCATGATATGAGCAACTGTAAGTTCTCCACGGTTGTCTCTAATGTCTTCTACTTTTATCAAATGGTAACCGAAACGGGTTCTGACAATTTTTGACACCTGACCTTTTGCAGTTTTATAGGCTGCTGATTCAAATGGGTATACCATTCTGAAAACAGAGAAATAGCCTAACTCACCTTTATTTTCCTTTGCAGAAGGGTCTTCAGAATATTTAACGGCAAGCTCTCCGAAGTTTTCTCCTTTTTGAGCTTTCTCTCTAACCTCAACAGCTTTTTTATATGCTTTTAAAGTATCTTCAGGAGAAGCATTTTCATCTACCATAAACAAGATATGGGCTGCCTTGATTTCTTTCAAAGATCTTTGATAAGCCTCTTCGATAAGTTCGTTTGTAACCTTAGAATCGGTAAGATAATTTTTTGAAAGCTGGTTTCTGTATGATTTTAACTCCGCCTGATAGGCCTGACCATTTTGAAGTCCTAGCTTATTGGCTTTATTAATTTTCAACTTGTAACCGACAAATAAATCAAGGTATTGATTCAGATCTTTTTGGGATTCGTCTTTTACCAGATCAATGTTTTTGTTATAAACCCTTGCAAATTCATCTGTATAATAAGGTTTATCATCAATTGTAAATAAAACTTCCTTATTGTTGTTTTGAGCGAAACTCGTAAAACTTGCGGAAAGCAGTACTCCGAAGAACAATTGTTTTAAGTTCATTATGTAAATTCTATAAGTTGGAATTAATTTAACGCCTGGATAGCAATCAACAAAAGTAACAATTCAAACGCATTAAACAAGTACGGCCCTTACTATTAACAAAAATTTATTAACAAATTATTAGCGATATTTTCATGTATTAGGGAGTGGTATTTAATAAAAAGCATAACTCCAATTTCTTGTTATTATTATACGCTGATTATTTGTTGAATAAATAGTATTTTTGCAATCCATTTTTATACAGAATATGAGTTTTCAAAAAGAAATAGAAAGAAGAAGAACTTTTGGGATTATTTCGCATCCCGATGCCGGAAAAACAACACTGACAGAAAAATTGCTTTTGTTTGGAGGGGCAATTCAGGAAGCTGGTGCCGTAAAGAACAACAAAATCAAGAAAGGTGCGACTTCCGACTTTATGGAAATCGAGCGCCAGAGAGGAATTTCGGTTTCTACCTCTGTTTTGGCATTCAACTATAAGGATAAAAAAATCAATATTCTTGATACGCCAGGTCACAAGGATTTTGCAGAAGACACTTATCGAACGCTTACAGCCGTTGATAGTGTTATTGTTGTTATTGACGTAGCAAAAGGGGTTGAGGAACAGACAGAGAAATTAGTTGCTGTTTGCCGAATGAGAAATATCCCGATGATTGTTTTCATCAATAAATTAGACCGTGAAGGAAAAGATGCTTTCGATTTGATGGATGAAGTGGAGCAGAAATTAGGATTAACGGTTACACCATTGAGTTTCCCGATTGGAATGGGTTATGATTTCCAGGGAATCTATAACTTATGGGAGAAAAACATCAATCTTTTTAGCGGTGACAGCCGTAAGAATATTGAAGAGACCATTGCCTTTTCTGATGTACAAAATCCTGAATTGGAAAAAATAATTGGTCAAAAACCGGCTGATAAATTGCGTGAAGAACTGGAATTGATTGATGAAGTTTATCCAAAATTCAACAGAGAAGCTTATCTTGAAGGAAAGCTGCAACCTGTATTCTTTGGTTCTGCCCTGAATAATTTCGGAGTTCGTGAACTTTTGGATTGCTTTGTTGAAATTGCACCGTCTCCAAGACCAAAAGAATCAGAAACCAGACTGGTTGATCCATACGAAAGTAAATTATCTGGATTTGTATTTAAAATCCACGCCAATATGGACCCTAAACACAGGGACAGACTGGCTTTTGTCAAAATCGTATCGGGTACATTTGAAAGAAACAAACCTTATCTTCACGTACGCCAGAATAAAACTTTAAAATTCTCCAGTCCTAATGCTTTTTTTGCAGAGAAAAAAGAAATCGTCGACATCTCCTATCCAGGTGATATTGTAGGACTTCACGACACCGGAAACTTCAAAATTGGAGATACGCTAACGGAAGGCGAATTGATGAGCTTTAAAGGAATCCCTAGCTTTTCACCGGAACATTTCCGTTATATCAACAATGCCGATCCGTTGAAATCAAAACAGCTTGAAAAAGGTATCGACCAGCTGATGGATGAAGGTGTGGCCCAGCTTTTCACACTGGAACTGAATAACAGAAAAGTAATTGGAACAGTTGGAGCCTTGCAATATGAAGTTATCCAATACCGACTGGAGCACGAATACGGGGCTAAATGTTCGTATGAAAACTTCCCGGTACACAAAGCTTGCTGGGTAAAGCCTGACGATGCCAGAAATGAAGAATTCAAAGAGTTTAAGCGTATTAAGCAAAAGTTCCTGGCTCACGACAAATACGGGCAGTTGGTGTTCTTGGCCGATTCTGATTTTACAATACAGATGACTCAAAACAAATACCCAACCGTAAAATTGTTTTTTACTTCAGAATTTGATTAAATCTAAAATCATTAATAAAAAAAAGGCTGTACGATGTACAGCCTTTTTTTGTTTTGACACTATAATAATTAAGCTTTTTTTGCTTTTCCTTTCATAAAAGTGTAACCCAAAACTACACCTGCCAAAAGCATTGGCACGATATAATCGTTGATAGGTGCTGGCGTTGGATCTTCATCATCTGGCACTTCTGTTGGATTTTGTGCAAAAGATGCTGTGCTTAAGAATAATAAAAGTAACAAGCTAGATATTTTTGTTGTAATTGAGTTTTTCATATCTGATGGGAGTATTAGTAAACGATTTTTTTGTTAGCAGTTCCATTTTCTACAGTAGTAATTTTGACAACCAAAACCTGATTGGCAATAGGAAGATTAGCTATTATAGCAGAAGAAGTATCGACATTATTTTTTATATAAATAAGACGACCGCTCATATCATAAAGCTCTATATTCTCCATAATGTAATTTCCGGAATTGATAACCAAAGAACCATTTTGTTTGTATACTACAATATTGTTAGAAGAAATTGCAGGAACCTTAACACCAAGAGCAGCTCTATAAACAACTTCAAAACGATTGTTAAATACACCTACTGCAGAAGCAAATGAATAAGCGCCTAACTTAAGATTATGAAGCTGTCCTGCAACGTTGTCTCTTAAGAAAACTTCCTGACTGCCTGCAAAAAGTCCGTCAACATGATCAATTGCAATAGTATAGTTTCCGGCAACATCTGTTTTGAAGCTCATTGGAACAACATCATCAGATGTAAATGGAAGGCTTCTTCCCTGAATTGCGAATTCTTGATTTTCTATATAAGAAGTGAATGCTACTGGACTATCGTTAAAATACCTACCTTCAATACCATAATCAACTCCTGAAGTAGCACCTGCCATATAACCTAGCAAAGTTTGCCCAACAACGTCAGTTCCGTTAGAAAGGTTTAACCAGATTCTGTGTTTTTCCACTTCTGTATTGGAATTTCTAAAGAAGGAACCTCCTGTAGTTGCAGAACGAAGCGCATTAGTAAAGTTCAATGTGTTTTGAGTAGCACCTGATTTTACTTTTACGAAAAATCCTTGACCTGCACTAATCACACCATTTGGATTTAAAGCAGCAGCTTCTGGCTGAGCGCTTGTTACTCCTACTCCTGTTGAAGTAGCATAACCGCTTCCTACAGCACCATTTCTTTTTCTCCAGAACCAGATTGTCCCGTCAATTGCATCTGTGTTAGAAGAAAACAATTGTGCAATTGAAATCGCAGACGGATAAGGGTTTCCAACAAGGTTAAAACCTGTAGTGGCATTTGAAAGTGCTACATTTACACTTTGATTGTATGGAACTCCGGCAAATTCTGCATTGATAGCAGTTCCTGGATTGCCTTCAACATAGGCCGGATGTGAATCGGGAGTTCTGATTAGGTATCCTTTTCCTGCTTCAAAGCTATAAGTTCCTTCATTTTGCGTAGGGAAAATAGCTTCGTAATCACCATTTGTGCCCATTGCAGTATTGTACGTATAAAATCTGTTTGAAAGTGTTGCTGAAGAGAAAGCTTTTAGGTTTTGTCCGATTACAGGAGATGACCATAAAGTATAGTCAAAACGGTACAATGGGTTACTGCTTCTTTTTACTTTGATTGATCCTGTATTGGCAACAGCATTAGCCTGGATTAAATTGGCACCGCTCTCAACAATAAAATTGTTTACACCTGCATTATTCGCAATTGCATTTTCAACAGTCAATGAAGTTCCAGACGCCACAGTAAATACTCCTGAGTTAACTACTAATGATTTAGCTGTAAATGCACCTTGTGGAGCTGCCGCACCTGTAGAGTAATTTCCTGCTATAATAGCATCAAGGGATGCAGAAGGCGTCCCGTTTGACCAAGCCACTCCGTTCCATGTTGTGATTGTAGATGTTGTAGTAACATCAATACTATTTGAATTTGGAGAAACATCGCTTCCTGAAATAGCACGAACTACATAGTGGTATGTAATACCTTGTGCCAGTCCTGAAACAGGATATGATGTTACGTTTCCTACATTTTGATTTTGAATAGCATATACTACAGTTGCTGCTGAGTCAAAGGCATGCGTTCCTAAACCATCGATTGTGTCGGTCGTATAGCTATCCCAATTTGCAGCACTATAAGGAACAACCGGAGATAGTATTGATGATTTTCTTCTTAAAGTAACATCAAGACCCCAATTTGCTGACTGATTAAACACTCCAACTTCATCAATTTGGTTTCCATTCTTAAATAATCCTACGGCATCATTTCCGTTGAAATCCATCGGAGAACTAGTTAAAGTAACATCTGCAACCGCCAAGATAGAAGCATTTGAGCCTGAATTCGCTATTATATAAACTTCACCATTATTTAACGTACCTGAAAGAGCTAAATTCCCTCCATAAGAACCACTTCCGTTAGATTGCTTTCTTAAAGAATAGTTACTTAAATCTACTGGCGCTCCTGTTCCATTGTAGATTTCAATTGCTTTGTTACTGCTTGATCCTTCTACATATTCAGAGATAAACAAATCTGTTGCAGGAGGTCCGGTTACTATTGAATATACATCTAAAGCATAGGATGTGGCGATACTTACATTAGACCAATTTGCAGTAAAACCATTTGATCCAACTAAAGTAGCGTTAGCAGCAACAGGCGAAGGAAAAACACCTGTACCAGACACAGAAACTGTTTTTTGTGTTGCTGTATTAGAATTCACGGTAACAGATCCGCTTTTCAAACCTGATGATTGCGGAGAGAATCTGGCATATACAGGAACATTTGTAACGGTTCCTGAGCCAAAAGGAATTGTCACTGAACTACCCCAACCACTAGTACCGTCAAGGCTTAGTTGAAAATTAGCTGAAGGAGCAGCCACATTGATATTTGCAATTAAGTTTGTTCCTGACACCGTAAAAGAACCATTGCCTGATACTGAACCTACATTTACAGAACCAAAATCTGTTAACTCTGTTACACTTGTTAACACTGCCGGTAAAGAAGAACTGGTTGAAGTTACAAGTAAGTTGTCAATAGAAATCTTATCTCTGTTTCCTCCTCCAGTAGCTGAACCTGCATGGTTGTAAAATCTTAATCTTGCCGTAGCTATATTATTAAAAGCCGTTGGCAATTGAATGTTAGTTATCGAGCCCGAAGAAGCACTTGTTTTTTCTAAAACCTGCGCATCAGTAAGCTCCGTAAAGTTAACATTATCTACACTATAATAAACTCTTAAGGATGTTGGTCTTGTCCCGTTACCATTATCTACAGCAACCCAATCAAAACTTAATGTCCCTGCATTTGAACCTGTAAAATCAAGCAACAAATCTACCGCAACCGCTTCACCATTGGCTGCAGAACCTGTTGACAAAAAAAGTAGTGCTCCTGAACCTTTTTGGACACCTCCTGCTGTACTAGTTGTAAATGTTGCTGATGATTTTGTGGTCTTTTTACCATCAGGTATAGTTCCTGAGCTATTTGCAACTACAGCAGACCAGTTAGACGCACCTACTCCTGATGCAAAATTATTAGTCCAGTTTGCTATATCAGCAAAATCCTGCGAATAATTACCTCCATTCATAGGATAGTATTGAGCATATCCTATATTAAAAAAACCAAGCATTACTATTATTAATGCTTTAGAAAATTGTAATCGTAAAGTTGTTTTCATTCATTAGTGGATAAAGTGAGCTACAAAGTTAACAATTCGTTAATAGAATATTAAACATTCTCATTACCTTTTTGTTAAGAAACCAAATTTTATGCTATTAGACGAAAAAAAACAAACTTTTATCGGATTTGACTTCTTTTTTTAACAATAAAATTCCTTTGTTAACTTAACAAAAATAACTTTATCTCTTAAAAAATGTAAGTTCTTTCTTAAACAAAAAAGCCTCCCGAAGGAGGCTTTTCATTTTATGTCAATAAAACTGATTATTGATTTTTCAATAGTTTAACCATCTTAGACTTGTTGCCTGCAGATACTTCTAATAAATAAGATCCTGCTGGCAAATGAGACATATCAATTTGTGTTTCATTTGCATTTACTGATTTAGTCATCAGCTGCTGACCTACCATATTGTAAAGCTTAAGACCTGTTATGGCTTCGCTGTAAGATACAGTTAAGATATTGTTTACAGGGTTTGGATAGTACTTAAAGTTTGCATTATCGAAACCGCCTACATTAAGCATCGTTCCAGCTTGTACCGGCAATCTCAGAACACTTTCGCAACCACCAACTGTTTGGGCTGCATAGTAAGTAGTTCCTGAAACTAATGGAGTTGTAGCTGGCAATATGTTTCCTAATGTACTTGAATCATACCATACAATTCCAGTACCAGTAACTGCAAAACTAGCCAATGTCGCACCTGTAGGGAAATCTTGTGGAGAAGTACCTGTTGGAGCTGGAGTAACTGTTACAGTTACATTCAACGTTTGAGTTGTAGCACATTGTCCAACAGCTGGTGTAAACACATAGCTTCCACTAGCTGTATTGCTGATTGTTGCTGGATTCCATGTTCCTGTAATTCCATTTGGAGACGTTGTCGCCAATGTTGGAGCTGTTGATCCCTGGCATATAGCTGCGATTGGAGCAAAATTAGGGGTAGTTGATGAAACAATAACAACATTCAATGTTTGAGTTGTCGCACATTGTCCAACAGCAGGAGTAAATACATAACTTCCGCTTGTAGTCATATTAACCGTTGCAGGATTCCATGTTCCGGTAATTCCGTTTGGAGAAGTCGTTCCAAGAGTTGGAGCTGTAGCTGTTTGACAGATTGTTCCGATTTCAGCAAAGTTAGGAGTTACGGCTGGCGTAACAGTCACTAAATTAGTATCTGATGAAGTACAAGTTCCAATTGAGGCTGTAGCTGTATATGTAGTGTTAGTTAACGGCTTAGCGTAAACTTTTGGTGCAGCACTTCCAGCAACGTAAGGAACCGTGGCAGCTGCATCCGTAAACAAGTCGCCTGTTCCTGTTGATGTCCAAGTTATTGCATGCAATAAGTCGAAAGTAATATCAGTTCTAGCACTATACGTATAGTTTGCCGTCATTGCATAAGCATCCATTAAAGCTACAGCTACATTGTCTGATCTGTAGAAAATAGTACTTACAAAAGTTGTAGGACTATGCTTAGCAGTATTATAAGTAGTCGTATTACCACCATTATTGTTAGTATAGTTCATTTCGATAATCAAGTTATCAGTACCATTCCAAGTAAACGGAGCATCTAACACGAAACTATTCAAACCTACTACCGGAGTATAACTAGAAGCAGCCTTAACTGTTGTCATACCAGTCTCCCAAGATGTATTAGAAGGGAAGCTTGCCGTAGCAGAGTTTTTCATCTTTATAACAAGATTAGTAAGAGCATAACTAGTATTAGCTGTAACTAATTCTAGTTTTATACCATTAATTGCTGTATTTGGAACAAAACCTAAAGCTGTCAATTCAGCAGCAGTATAAATCCACTGTTGTTTTGTACCTCCATAATAAGCCTGTAATGGGTTTGGCCCTAATGTTGCTGAAGTAGAACTAGATCCAGATGTAGTTGTACCAGCTCCAGAAAGAACAGAGTACACTGCTCCTGACACTGTTAACGGCTGAATACTGCCCGCACAAACTGTAGGCAAATCAGGCGTTATCGCAATTGCCGGAGGTGTTGAATTTATAGTAACATTTACTGTTGCTATAACCGCACAACCTGATACAGAATTACTAGCAGTAAGCGTATAGGTAGTAGCAGCCGACGTATTAAATATCCATCCTGAAACAGCATTTCCGGAAACACCCGTAGAAGGCGACCATACATAAGTATCATAATCTGCTGCGCCTGCAGTAATTGTTACCGCAGCAGTAGGAGTACCACCACAAACAGCAGCCGGATTACCACTCAAGGTAAAAGTTGGTGCAGTCGTTACAGTAGCAACAACAGGAATTCTAGGTGAAGAACAGATAGATTGTCCGTTGATTATAAATTTAGGTCTGAAATTGGTTGTACTACTTACATCGGTTTCTGACAACATCGCTGCCGGAGTAGCACTGTCTCTCTGTCTGTAAGCTGATGCCACGAATCCAACATCATCTACTTTCAAAGAAGAAGCTGAAGAAGTTGTAGCACTTGGAACACTACTCCATGAGATCGTAACAAGAATATTAGAAGTACCATCCCAGCTGAACACTGAAGTTGAGCCTGCACCAGTACCAAAAGCTAAAGTATTTACCGTGTTAATTACCGGTGTAAATCCACCATTAGTTCCAGTTCCAACATATACCTGAGTCAGTCCTGAATTAATAAAAGTAGTTGTTGGAGCTGTAGCTGCTGATGTATGCGCCAACGACACAGTAAATCCTTGGTAAGTTTGACCTGAAGTTGTAGGCTCAAATCCTAAACTGGTAAAATTAGATATACCTGAAAAACCTGCAGCATTAAGCTCAGATGCTCTAATAATATACTGAGTCTTAGTTCCTCCCCAACTTCCAGGGAAGAAAGTTTGTCCTACAGTAGTTGAATTTGTTGCTCCAGCACCTAACGTATTAGCCGCAGGAGGTGTAGATATTTCGGCAGCAGCATAATAAGTTGTTGTTGCAGAAATCGATGGGGTTGTAAAAGTATTTCCAGTTCCCAACGCAGCACCTCCGGCTGCCGCAGCATACCAATTGATAGTAGCACCTGCACTTGGTGTAGCTGCTAACTGAACAGTTCCTGTTCCACAACGTGTTGCAGGCGTATTTGTTGCAACCTGATGAGTGAAAACAATTTGTACAGGAGTTGAAGTTCCTGTAGCTGGCCCAGCAGAACATGTTACTACGCACTCATAATAAGTAGCTACTGTTGGCACTACAGTCAAAGTAGGTCCGTTAGCTGCTGCGATATCATTATAAACAGTTCCGTCTGTTGAGCTTTTCCATTGGTAAGTAACTCCTGAACCAGAAACAGCATTTTGCAAACTTAGCGCTACTGAAGCACCAGCACAAATTGAAGTAGAAGAAGCTACAGTGTTTCCTGGATTTGGAGTACCGCTACAAGAATTAGAATCTGCAAAAGAAACATATCCTGTGAAATTTGCAGCAGAAATAGGCAAATTAGACTGTGTAGTATTAGGAGCTCCCGCAGTTCCTGCTGCATAAGTAGCAAGACTTCCAAAAGCATTTGTATAAACACCTGCTGGAGTAAGTGCTTGAACCGGGATGCTAGTACTTACAATCGAAGCATCTCCTAATCTTACATTCATGTCATTAATTGTACCAGACATTAAAGGAATTTCCCATCTTCTTGTTGCAGATAAATTAAGCAAACTTACATCTGCTGTACCTGTATTAGAATCAAAAGCTTCTGCTTTAAAGTTAGAAACCGCTGTAGTAGCCGGTGCTAACCAAATTGGTGCATAAGCCGCCTTTCCTACTGGGAAATGTTGGTAAGTAGTATTCGAGTTACCGCTAATGACAGTTCTTGCCAACGGCCCGTTTACATAAGCTGTAGCGCTTCCTCCTACTAATGTTCCAGCAGCTGTAGCCGTTCCTAATGTTAGTAAATTAACGTTAGTCGTATTAACTTTTCCACTTGTAAGCGTTAATGTACCGCTGATTGATAAAGGAACATCTATAGTTAATCCTGTTGCATTAGAATTGTTAACTGTCAGAGATGTCAAGTTAGCAGTAGTAGTAGTTGCTGAATTTCTGAAAACACCAGATCCGGAAATAGTCTGAGGATTTGTAGATGCTACAGCAGCACCATTATAATCATTGATATTTAATACACTTCCTGCTGTCAAGATACCATTATTAATAAGGTTTCCAGCTAAATGGTGTCCATTACCCATTTGGTAATCTCCTGAAATAATATTCAAGTTACCTTTAATTGGCGTTGTACTATTTGTTCTTACAAATCTATTCGTTCCAATAATTCCAGCATCTACAGTAACATTTCCTAAACCGTAAAGGAAACTTCCCGGGAAAAGATACACATAGAATCCGTTACTTCCTGTAGTACTGCTGTCATTTGACACACCATCCCCGAATTTGATTGTATGGTTAGCACTTGCTGAGTTGTAAGCTCCTCCTTGAGAAATTCTCAATGCATATGTTGAAGTACTTGAGCTTTGAGGAGGATCGACAATAGTAATTGTACCGCCTGTTAAAGACAAGTTAGTAACAGCGTTTGCAGTAATGTTTAATAAATGTGTTCCTGAAGCTACAGAATTAGTAGCGCTTCCAGCATCATTACCATCAATATTGATGT
Source organism: Flavobacterium microcysteis (assembly GCF_006385255.1). Lineage (GTDB taxonomy): Bacteria > Bacteroidota > Bacteroidia > Flavobacteriales > Flavobacteriaceae > Flavobacterium > Flavobacterium microcysteis. Next base: position 647,543 of record NZ_VFJE01000056.1, on the reverse strand, counting down.
TTCCGCCACTTTGATTGAAAGTAGAACCTCCATTGTGAACCATGTTACCAAAAACGTTTACCGTTCCTGATGTAACGGTCATAATTCCGTTGTTTGCAAAAGTACGGTTATTTGCTCCAGCAGCAGACAGGTTGATTGTACCGCCACCAACTGTAAGCGTCGCACTTGCTCCGTTCGTAATACCAGTAGTGCTTGCTCCAGTAACATTCAAGCTACCGCTAGTAACACTCATAATATTGTTATTTGTAACTGTACCAGAAGCAGTCAAAGAAGCACCAGAAACATTTACTGTACCACTATTTGTAAGAGACGCAAAGTTAAGACTTCCAGTTGCAGCATTCAAAGTACCACCGGTTGCTACTGACAAACCTGTAATAGTATTGGTTCCGTCTAAAGCTACAGTTGTGTTATTAGCAATTGTCACTGTATCAGCAGCACCTGGTACTGCATTCTTGTTCCATGTAGCAGCTGTATTCCAGTTTCCGTTAGCAACAGAAATAAATGGAATATCAGAAGATGAAACACCTATGTATAAAGGAGCAGAAAGCAAGTCTGTCTGAGATACTGTAATTCTTTGTGCACCTGGAGTTGTTGTACCATTTTGGTGCGCTCCTCCAATTGCTGCATTAGCAAACATAACTCTTGCATTTCCATTAGCCAATGCAGGGAATGCATTTTGAGCTAATAAAACAACAGTATATGAACTTGAACTAACAGGAGTTCCTTCATTTGAAACTACCCAGTTCCCATTATATCTGTCGCTTACTGTATAAGCACCATCAGCAACTGCCAAACCGGTTGTAACACCAGAAGCATCATTATACACTACTGCTAATTCGCCAGCAACAGCACCTGTTGCATTGGTTCTTGTAATATACATTGATCTGTTTGCACCAGCACTGTTGATAAATGGATATCTACTTGTTGTAGTAGTAGGATCTGTTCCTGCAGTAATAGCTGATCCTGTTGCAGTGGCTGACCACCATCTTGAGAACTTAGCCCCTGGTAAGAATCCTGTACCAGCCGGAGCAGTCAGGGTATTACCCGCTGCAGCAACACCAAAGGCCATTTTATTTGTACCTAAATTAATTCTGGCTCCCGTAAGGTTTAAGTTATAGGCAACCTTAACATCATTGATAAGCCAGTTGATGTTTGGCGTATTCACCGCATCAGTATTGCTAAATGTTAAGTTTCTGATAACACCAGTACTAAATATTCCAGAACCACTAACCGTTTGTGGAGCAGTTCCACTTAATGTTAAGTTACCCGCTGTAGTCGACCCTATAGAAACATCAATCACACCATTGTTTGTGATATTTCCGGCAACCGTAAGTGTTTTTCCTGTAGTTCCGTTGAAAACATTAAGGAGACTACCTGACGCCACAGTCAGGTTACCATTTACCGTAAAGTTTGTTGGCGTAGTTCCATAAGCTAAAGTACCTTGAACAGAAAGATTATTGATAGTCAAACCTGTCACGTCAAGCGTAACCGTATTTCCAGCAGAAACTACTGCATTGTCAAAAGAATTCGGAACACTTCCTGCATCCCAAGTAGCTGGAGAATTCCAGTTTCCTGTCGCTACAGAAGTAAAAGTTCCTGGAGGATTTGTTGCCTGAACATCCTCTAAGTTTGTACTTTTCCCTCCTTCACTAATAGCATAAACACGCCATGAGTAAGTAGTACTTGGTGTTAAGCCAGTTGCATTGTAAGTAGTTGTTCCTACGTTTACAATACCAGCCTGCGTATAAGTTGCACCACCATCAGAAGATCTTAAAATTACGTATTTTACAACGTCAATATTAGGAGAAGATTCTGCCCAATTCAATGTCATTGATCCTCCGCCTACACTTGAAAAAGATAAAAACGTAGGTGGTGGAATAACCGTAGCTAATGCGTTTCCTGGGTTTCCAGGAGGTATTAACTGGTATACTCTTCTGCTTCCATTCGCAGAAGAATCCAAGTTAGCAATAGCTCCTAAAGCAGCTACAGTTGGATTGGCCGCATATGGATTCGTTACAGAAACTGTATTTCCAGCATACAAAATTGAAGCGAAGCTACCTGTTGCTGTTCCTGTAGCAAAACCAATAGAAGGAGCTCTATTACCAGCTGTGGTTCCTATATCTACAGCAGACATTGCTCCATAAACATACTCTACATTCCCTTTCTCATAAAGTCTCATCTGCCATGTAGAAGTTGCCGCCACACTTGTAGTTGAAGTATAAAAAAGCTGCATGTTCTGGAATTCAACTACCAAAACTCTGTTTGGTGCTGTGCCCGATACTTTGTAATGAATTTTTCCTGTAGTCAGACCCGTTCTTAAATCAGCATTAAAAGCCGATAGTCTTGGAGAAGTAGCTGAACCACCAGTAAGTGTATACGTGTTGGTTGGTGCTGCTGTTGCTCCCAATTGCAAGATTCCATCTTCCTGAACCGAAAACTGGGTAAATCGATTACCCATAAAGTGGAAATCAAATCCAATATTAGTAACGGCCGAAGCAGTTGCGTCAAGACCAGCACCTACCAGCTGTGTCGTTCCTGTACTCATATCAATGGCTCCGCCATTCATATCAAGTGCCAGAGAACCTGTAGTGGAAGTGGCAAACGTATAATTTGCCGAGTTCTGGGCCCAAACTGAATGATTCATAGCCATTAACATGACTATCAAAAACAAGCTAATCCAAGACGGCCTAGCTCCGTGAGAAATAGAATCAGGCCGGGGGTCAGCCAAATTCTCAATCCCTTTTCTGAGTTTAGATGGTTTTCTAAAACTCGAAAGAGTGTAATAATTCATCATAGTTTAAGTAAATTGATTAAAAATAAAGTAAGAACATATGTTAATTGAAACCCATATTACAACAGACAAAAAAGCCTTCTAAAGAATTTGACAATCCCTTAAAATATCTTTTATAATTTGCATAAAAAAATGCGATTCAATCAACACGGAAAATTAATATAATATTTAACACAAAATTAATATTTCAGAAAAAAATTTATGAACAACTATAAAATTACCTGATATACTCAAAAAAACACCTCTTTTTGACACACTTTCAGCAATAAAGCTCAACTTAAAACCATTACAACAAATGCATAACTTTTAGAGAAATTTTGGTTATTTATTTAATTTTAAGACAGTCTATGATTCAAAAAACTTCTGGACTAATCGTAAAACATTCTGTTCAAAGCATAAAAAAACTCTCCATCACTAATTTGAAAAAAGGAAGAAGAGCATTTTTTAAATAAAAACCTTTATAATTGTCTGTTAATCTTTCTAGCCAAAAAGGCCTGCACAACTCAATAAAAATAAAACCATAGCTACAAAAAATCTAACAATGGAATTATTTGACAGTATTGTATCATCATTACGGCCAACTGCATTTGATTCTTTATACAAAATCTTCATCTCAAATAATTTAATACATTAACTCTAATCTTAGGAAAAATTAGCTGGTATGTGGTAGTATCAACAGTATTTGTAATGAAAATTTAATTCAAAGATAAACTTAGAGAAAATGATATCGGAAAAAAAATAAACCCGATGAAGTTCAATAAAAAACGTTGAAGTAGCGTTGTTGTGTTATCTTATACACAAAATAAAAAAGCCTCCTGAAATTCAGGAGGCTTTTTTGTTTATGCTTGTCCGGCAGGACCAAAATTCAGAGGAATTGGAGGTTGTTCCGTGTCTTTTATTTCGCCGTGGGCGCTTTCATAACGGTGGATGTTCTCTCCTATCGCCTTTAATAGTCTTTTGGCGTGCTGCGGTGTCAAAACGATTCTAGATTTCACTTTTGCCTTTGGAATTCCAGGCATAATGCTTACGAAATCCAATACAAATTCTGAAGCTGAATGGTTGATGATAGCCAAGTTGGAATAAATTCCTTCGGCTGTCTTTTCATCCAATTCAATATTAATCTGACCTTGTGGTTGTTTTGAATCGCTCATATCTTAATAATTATATTCTTCTTTTGCAGCCATTAGCTCATTGTATTCTTCTTTAGAACCTACAATTACGTTATCGTAATCTCTCATACCTGTACCAGCAGGGATTCTGTGTCCAACGATAACATTTTCTTTAAGTCCTTCAAGCATGTCTACTTTTCCAGCAACAGCAGCTTCATTCAATACTTTAGTTGTTTCCTGGAACGATGCCGCAGAGATGAATGATTTAGTCTGCAACGAAGCTCTTGTAATACCTTGTAATACTGGAGTCGCTGTAGCCGTGATAACATCTCTTGCCACAACTTGGTTTTTATCCGTACGCTTCAATAGTGAGTTTTCATCACGCAATTGGCGAGGAGAAACAATCTGTCCTGCTTTAAGGTTTTCAGAATCACCAGCATCTTCAATCACTTTCATACCGTAAAGTTTATCATTTTCATAGATAAAGTCTTTAGTATGGATTAGTTGATCTTCAAGGAACAATGTATCTCCTGGATCTTGAACCTGAACTTTACGCATCATCTGGCGGATTACAACTTCAAAGTGCTTGTCGTTGATTTTTACCCCTTGCAGACGGTAAACTTCTTGAATTTCATTTACCAAGTATTGTTGTACTGCTGATGGTCCTTGGATTCTCAAGATATCATCTGGAGTAATTGCTCCGTCAGACAATGGCATACCCGCTTTTACGAAGTCATTTTCTTGTACAAGAATCTGGCTTGAAAGTTTCACAAGATATTTCTTGATTTCACCAAATTTAGACTCGATTACGATTTCACGGTTACCTCTCTTGATTTTGCCAAATGAAACAACACCGTCAATTTCAGAAACAACAGCCGGGTTCGAAGGATTACGAGCTTCTAACAACTCTGTAATTCTTGGAAGACCTCCGGTAATATCTCCTGCTTTTGAAGAACGACGTGGTATTTTTACTAAAACTTTACCAGCTTTAATTTTCTCACCGTTTTCAACCATCAAGTGGGCACCCACTGGCAAGTTGTACGAACGGATCAATTCACCATCTTTTCCGTAAATCAATAAGGTAGGAATCAATTTCTTGTTTCTTCCTTCAGAAATTACTTTCTCCTGGAAACCAGTCTGCTCATCGATCTCAACCTGGAACGATTGTCCTTGTTCAAGATCTTCGTAAGCAACTTTACCTGTGAATTCAGAGATAATAACTCCGTTATATGGATCCCACTTACAGATTGTTGTTCCTTTTTCTACTACATCACCATCCTTAACAAAGATACTAGAACCGTAAGGGATGTTATGCGTATTAAGGACAATACCTGTCTTAACATCTAGCAATTTCAATTCAGTAGAACGAGAAATAACGATATCAGTAGTGTTTCCTTCAAGATCTTCACCTTTAACAGTTTTCAAATCTTCGATTTCAAGACGACCGCTGAATTTTGTTGTGATGCTTGATTCTTCAGAAAGACCTCCAGCAACCCCTCCAACGTGGAAGGTACGAAGTGTCAACTGTGTACCTGGCTCTCCAATCGACTGTGCAGCAATTACACCTACAGCTTCACCTTTTTGAGTCATTTTTCCAGTTGCCAAGTTTCTTCCGTAACATTTAGCACAAATTCCTTTTTCAGCCTCACAAGTTAATGGTGAACGAACTTCCACTTTTTCAATTGGTGATTCGTCGATTAACTTAACAATAGCTTCAGTAATTTGTTGTCCGGCAGAAACTAAAACTTCGCTAGTAAGTGGGTTGATTACATCTTGTAATGCCACACGTCCTAGGATTCTTTCTCCAAGAGTTTCAACAATTTCTTCGTTCTTTTTCAATGCTCCTACTTCAACACCTCTTAACGTACCACAATCTTCTGTGTTTACGATAACGTCTTGAGATACGTCGTGTAATCTTCTTGTCAAATAACCCGCATCGGCCGTTTTCAAAGCCGTATCCGCAAGACCTTTACGAGCACCGTGAGTAGAAATAAAGTACTCAAGGATCGAAAGTCCTTCTTTAAAGTTAGACAAGATCGGGTTCTCGATAATTTCACCACCACCAGCTGTCGATTTTTTAGGCTTAGCCATCAATCCACGCATACCGGTAAGCTGACGAATCTGTTCTTTAGAACCCCTCGCTCCAGAGTCAAGCATCATATACACAGAGTTGAATCCTTGTTGATCTTCTCTAATGTTTTTCATTGCTAATTCTGTAAGCAAAGCATTGGTTGAAGTCCACACGTCAATAACTTGGTTGTAACGTTCGTTATTGGTGATAAGACCCATGTTATAGTTCATTGAGATGCCTTCTACTTGTTCGTTGGCATCATCAATTAATGATTGTTTTTGATCTGGAATTTTGATATCTCCCAAACTGAATGACAAACCACCACGGAAGGCGAATCTGTAACCCATGTCTTTCATATTATCAAGGAAGGCAGCAGTTGTAGGAACATCTGTTACGCTTAAGATTCCACCAATAATATCTCTTAACGATTTTTTGGTCAATACCTGGTTGATATATCCAGCTGCCTCAGGAACTACTTCGTTGAAAAGTACACGTCCGGCAGTAGTTTGGATAATTTTATAAACCAATTCTCCATTTTCATTGAAATCTTTAGCTCTGATTCTCACTCTCGCATTCAATTCCAATCTTCCTTCATTCAAGGCGATATTTACTTCTTCAGCGGAATAGAATGTCAATCCTTCACCCAAGATTTTGTGCTCTGGTGTTGACAAACGCTCTTTGGTCATGTAGTACAGACCCAAAACCATGTCCTGAGAAGGTACTGTAATTGGAGCACCGTTAGCAGGGTTCAAGATATTGTGAGAAGCCAACATCAACAATTGAGCTTCCAGGATAGCCTCTGGTCCAAGTGGCAAGTGAACTGCCATCTGGTCACCATCGAAATCCGCGTTAAACGCCGTACAAACCAATGGGTGAAGCTGAATTGCTTTTCCTTCGATTAGTTTTGGCTGGAACGCTTGGATACCCAATCTGTGCAATGTAGGAGCACGGTTCAGCAATACAGGGTGTCCTTTGATTACATTTTCAAGGATATCCCATACTACTGGTTCTTTTTTATCAATAATCTTCTTAGCAGATTTTACAGTTTTTACAATTCCTCTTTCAATCAACTTACGGATTACGAAAGGCTTGTAAAGTTCAGCTGCCATATCTTTTGGAAGACCACATTCGAATAATTTCAATTCAGGTCCAACGACAATTACCGAACGAGCAGAATAATCCACACGTTTACCCAAAAGGTTTTGACGGAAACGTCCTTGCTTACCTTTCAAGGAATCAGAAAGTGATTTTAATGGTCTGTTAGATTCTGTTTTTACAGCAGAAGCTTTTCTTGTGTTATCGAACAACGAGTCAACAGATTCCTGCAGCATACGTTTTTCGTTACGAAGGATTACTTCCGGAGCTTTAATCTCCATCAAACGCTTCAAACGGTTATTACGGATGATTACTCTTCTGTACAAATCGTTCAAATCTGATGTTGCGAAACGACCTCCATCAAGCGGCACCAACGGACGCAATTCTGGCGGGATAACCGGAACCACTTTCATGATCATCCATTCTGGACGGTTCTCACGATTTTCGTTAGATTCACGGAATGATTCAACAACTTGAAGTCTCTTCAAGGCTTCAGTCTTACGTTGTTTCGATGTTTCGTTGTTTGCAGAGTGTCTTAATTCGTATGACAATTCATCCAAATCAATTCTTGCCAACAAGTCCATGATACATTCAGCACCCATTTTGGCGATGAATTTATTTGGATCGTTATCATCTAAATATTGGTTTTCCATTGGAAGTGTATCCAAAATATTCAGATATTCTTCTTCTGTTAAAAAGTCCAATCTACGTAATGAATCTCCATCAGGACCTTTAGCGATACCTGCCTGGATAACTACATATCTTTCGTAGTAAATGATCATATCCAATTTTTTAGACGGAAGTCCAAGGATATAACCAATTTTGTTTGGAAGCGAACGGAAATACCAGATGTGAGCGATTGGCACAACCAAATTGATGTGACCTACTCTATCTCTACGTACTTTCTTTTCGGTAACTTCCACACCACAACGGTCACAAACGATACCTTTGTAGCGGATTCTTTTATACTTACCACAAGCACATTCGAAATCTTTTACTGGACCGAAAATTCGTTCGCAGAAAAGACCGTCACGCTCTGGTTTGTGGGTTCTATAGTTGATAGTTTCCGGCTTCAAAACCTCACCTCTTGACTCAGCCAAGATAGATTCTGGAGAAGCTAATCCTATCGAAATTTTGTCAAACCTTTTAATTTGGTTTTTATCTTTATTTCTGTTCATCATAGTCTTTACTATTGATATTGTGATATTGAAAACCTTTTATTTGCTTAAAGCCCAAAGTTTAGGATGGATATCCTAAACTTTGGAACTAAAAACTATTCCTCTAATCTGATGTCTAATCCAAGACCTTTCAATTCGTGCATCAATACGTTGAACGATTCTGGTAATCCTGGTTCTGGCATAGTTTCACCCTTAACGATAGCTTCGTAAGTTTTAGCTCTACCAATAACGTCATCCGATTTAACAGTCAAAATTTCTCTAAGCGTGCTTGATGCACCGTAAGCTTCAAGAGCCCAAACCTCCATCTCTCCGAAACGCTGACCTCCGAATTGTGCTTTACCTCCAAGAGGCTGCTGAGTGATCAACGAGTATGGTCCGATAGAACGTGCGTGCATCTTGTCATCAACCATGTGTCCAAGTTTCAACATATAGATAACTCCGACAGTTGCTGGCTGGTGGAAACGCTCACCTGTTCCTCCATCGTAAAGGTACGTATGTCCGAATCTTGGGATTTCAGCTTCGTCAGTCAGTTTGTTGATTTGATCTAGAGAAGCACCGTCAAAGATTGGAGTAGCGAATTTTCTACCCAATTTCTGTCCAGCCCATCCAAGAACCGTTTCATAAATCTGACCGATGTTCATACGTGAAGGTACCCCAAGTGGGTTCAACACGATATCAACTGGCGTTCCGTCTTCCAAGAAAGGCATATCTTCGTGACGAACGATTCTAGCAACAATACCTTTGTTACCGTGACGTCCTGCCATCTTATCCCCTACTTTTAGCTTACGTTTTTTAGCAATGTACACTTTTGCCAATTTCAAGATTCCAGCTGGTAACTCATCTCCAACAGTAATCGTGAATTTCTCTCTACGCAATGCTCCTTGAAGGTCGTTTAGCTTAATCTTATAGTTGTGGATCAAGTCGTTAACCATTTTATTGGTTTCGTCATCAGCAACCCACTGACCTTTGCTTAAGTGTGCAAAATCTTCAACAGCATTTAGCATTTTTTGAGTGTATTTCTTACCTTTTGGCAATACTTCTTCACCCAAGTCATTCATAACTCCTTGCGAAGTTTTTCCGTTTACGATATTGAAAAGTTTGTCAACAAGCTTGTCTTTTAATTCAACAAATTTGGTTTCAAATTCCATTTCAAGAGCAGCCAAATCATCTTTGTCTTTGCCTCTCTTACGTTTATCTTTTACCGCTCTCGCGAATAATTTTTTGTCAAGAACCACACCATGTAATGAAGGAGAAGCTTTCAATGAAGCATCTTTCACATCACCAGCCTTATCACCAAAGATTGCTCTTAAAAGTTTTTCTTCCGGTGTTGGATCAGATTCTCCTTTTGGAGTGATTTTTCCAATCAGGATGTCGCCAGGTTTTACTTCAGCTCCAATTCTGATCATACCATTCTCATCTAAATCTTTGGTAGCTTCTTCAGAAACGTTTGGAATATCGTTCGTCAATTCTTCGTTACCTAGTTTAGTATCTCTAACCTCCAATGAATAATCATCGATATGGATAGATGTGAAAATGTCATCACGAACCACTTTTTCAGAGATTACGATAGCATCCTCGAAGTTGTACCCTTTCCAAGGCATGAACGCTACTTTAAGGTTTCTACCTAAAGCAAGCTCTCCGTTTTGAGTTGCATAACCTTCTGAAAGTACTTGTCCTTTAACAACTCTATCACCTTTTCTTACGATTGGCTTCAAGTTGATTGAAGTACTCTGGTTGGTTTTTCTGAATTTGATCAAATTATAAGTTTTTTCATCTGGGTCAAAACTTACCATTCTTTCTTCATCAGTTCTGTCATATTTAATAGTGATGATATTAGCATCAACATATTCAACGGTTCCATCACCTTCTGCATTAATCAAAACTCTGGAATCAGACGCAACCTGTCTTTCAAGACCTGTACCCACGATTGGAGCATCTGGTCTTAATAAAGGAACCGCCTGACGCATCATGTTTGATCCCATCAACGCACGGTTCGCATCATCATGCTCCAAGAAAGGAATCAACGATGCAGAAATCGAAGCGATCTGGTTTGGCGCAACGTCAGTATAATGAACAACGTTTGGTTCTACAACCGGGAAATCACCTTCTTCACGGGCAATTACTTTATCGGCAGTAATCAATCCTTCATTATCCATATCGATGTTGGCCTGAGCAATCATCTTACCTTCTTCTTCTTCAGCGCTCAAGTAAACCGGTTCAGATACTAAATCTACTTTTCCGTTAGTTACCTTACGGTAAGGAGTTTCGATGAATCCCATTCCGTTTACTTTTGCATACACTCCAAGAGAAGAAATCAAACCGATGTTTGGTCCTTCCGGTGTTTCAATCGGACATAAACGTCCGTAGTGCGTATAGTGAACGTCACGTACCTCGAAACCTGCTCTTTCTCTCGAAAGACCTCCAGGTCCAAGGGCAGACAATCTTCTTTTGTGTGTAATCTCTGCCAATGGGTTTGTTTGGTCCATGAACTGAGATAACTGGTTTGTTCCAAAGAAAGAGTTGATAACTGACGATAATGTTTTAGCATTGATCAAGTCAATTGGTGTAAACACCTCGTTATCTCTAACGTTCATTCTCTCACGAATGGTTCTTGCCATACGAGCCAAACCAACACCGAATTGAGCTGAAAGTTGTTCACCTACAGTTCTAACACGACGGTTTGACAAGTGATCGATATCATCAATCTCTGCTTTAGAGTTGATCAATTCGATTAGGTACTTAACGATAGTAATGATATCTTCTTTGGTCAAAACTTGTTTGTCCATAGGGATATCAAGATCTAATTTCTTGTTCATTCTGTAACGACCTACTTCACCTAAGTTGTAACGTTGGTCAGAGAAGAACAATTTATCAATGATACCACGAGCAGTTTCCTCATCAGGCGGTTCTGCATTACGCAACTGACGGTAGATATGCTCAACAGCTTCTTTTTCAGAGTTTGTTGGATCTTTTTGCAATGTGTTGTGGATGATAGCATAATCTCCTTGATTCGCATCTTCCTTGTGCAATAAGATTGTTTTTACGTTAGCATCGATGATTTCTTCAACATTATCTTTATCGATAATTGTATCACGATCAAGGATGATTTCGTTACGCTCGATAGATACAACTTCTCCTGTATCCTCGTCAACGAAATCTTCATGCCATGTATTCAAAACACGCGCAGCCAATCTTCGGCCGATGTATTTTTTAAGTCCTGTTTTTGAAACCTTGATTTCTTCAGCAAGGTCAAATATTTCAAGAATGTCTTTATCTCTTTCGAAACCAATAGCTCTGAACAGAGTCGTAACTGGTAATTTTTTCTTTCTATCGATATAAGCATACATTACGCTGTTGATATCGGTAGCGAATTCTATCCAAGAACCTTTGAAAGGAATTACTCTGGCAGAATATAATTTGGTTCCATTTGCGTGAAACGATTGTCCGAAGAAAACACCTGGTGATCTGTGTAATTGGGAAACAACAACACGTTCAGCACCATTGATAACAAATGTGCCACTAGGCGTCATATAAGGAATTGTTCCAAGATATACATCTTGTACAATAGTTTCAAAATCTTCGTGCTCTGGATCTGTACAATATAGCTTAAGTCTCGCTTTTAAAGGAACGCTATAGGTAAGTCCTCTTTCTATACATTCTTGAATGGTATAACGTGGTGGATCAACAAAGTAATCTAGGAATTCCAATACAAATTGATTTCTTGTATCTGTGATTGGAAAGTTCTCCATGAAGGTATTGTAAAGCCCTTCGTTGCCTCTTTCGTCAGATTTAGTTTCCAGTTGGAAAAAATCCTTAAAAGATTTTACCTGAATATCCAAGAAATCCGGATACTGAGGAATATTTTTTGTCGAGGCAAAATTCAATCTTTCAGTCTGATTTGTTATCATCAATGGACAAAATTTTGATTAAAAAAAAGTAGTTTTTGTGTAGACACACAGTTTAATTATACTTTCTTTTTGTAATCAATACATCTTTAAAAACACAGTTGGAAGAATCCGGTTTGATTTTTTGTCTTCGTATTGATCAAAAACTTTTTCGTATTTTAAACTATTATTATAATAAAACTTGATATAATTTTATTATACGAAAAATGGTTTAGGCCTTTGGACGTCTCTGTCCAAGGCCTAAACCTAAATATTTCAACTTAGTAAGCTTACTTAAGCTCAACTACAGCTCCAGCTTCTTCTAAAGATTTTTTAAGACCTTCAGCCTCATCTTTAGAAACACCTTCTTTAACGTTTGCAGGAGCAGCGTCAACTAAGTCTTTAGCTTCTTTAAGACCTAAACCTGTAAGTTCTTTTACAGCTTTAACTACAGCTAATTTAGAAGCACCAGCATCTTTCAATACTACAGTGAATTCTGTTTGCTCTTCAGCAGCTGCACCAGCATCACCACCACCAGAAACTACAACAGCAGCTGCAGCTGGTTCGATACCGTACTCATCTTTTAATATTGTTGCTAAATCGTTAACTTCTTTAACAGTCAAGTTAACCAATTGTTCTGCGAATTGTTTCAAATCTGCCATTTTTTCTATCGTTTAAATGATTTTTTTTAATATAATTTATTTGTGCGTACTGATTAAGATTCAGCTCCTTCTTCGTTAGCGAATTGGTTCTTAAGAGCAGAAATAACTCTTTGAGCCGGAGACTGAAGTAATCCGATGATTTCTCCGATAACTTCTTCCTTAGATTTAAGTGAAGCAAGAGAATCTAAAAGGTTATCTCCAATGTAGATTTCATTGTTGATGAATGCCCCTTTAAAAACTGGCTTATCAGATTTTTTACGGAATTCTTTGATGATTTTTGCAGGAGCATTAGCTACATCTGCAATGAATATAGAAGTGTTTCCTTTCAAAACTCCTGGTAGTTCACCGTAGTTGTTTTCAGAAGCTTCCATAGCTTTTTCAAGCAATGTGTTCTTAACAACTTCCAATTTAATACCAGCTTTGAAACAAGCTCTTCTTAAGTTTGAAGTAGTTTCTGCATTTAGTCCAGAAATATCTGCTACATAAACAATATTTGTACCAGCTAACTGTGCAGTTAAATCTCCAATCGCGATTGATTTTTCTTCTCTAGTCATACTAAAAATTTTTAACTACCAATTATACCGCTTTAGGATCTAAAGCAATAGCAGGACTCATTGTTGCTGAGATGTGGATACTCTTAATGTAAGTACCTTTCGCTGCAGTTGGTTTCATTTTGATTAATGTTTGAATAATTTCATGCGCGTTTTCTGAGATTTGCTCAGCACCGAAAGAAACTCTTCCGATTCCTGCATGAACGATACCAGTTTTGTCAACTTTAAAGTCGATTTTACCAGATTTTACTTCTTGAACTGCTTTTGCAACATCCATAGTAACTGTTCCAGTCTTAGGGTTTGGCATAAGACCTCTTGGTCCTAAGATTCTTCCTAATGGCCCTAGTTTACCCATTACAGCCGGCATAGTGATGATTACATCAACATCAGTCCAACCGTCTTTGATTTTTTGCAAATAGTCATCTAAACCTACGTGGTCTGCACCAGCAGCTTTAGCTTCAGCTTCTTTATCTGGAGTAACCAATGCTAAAACTCTAACATCTTTTCCAGTTCCGTGAGGCAATGTTACTACACCTCTTACCATTTGATTTGCTTTTCTTGGATCTACACCCAATTTAACAGCGATATCAACAGACTCATCAAATTTTGCAGAAGCAACAGACTTGATTAATGCAGAAGCATCTTTCAAAGAATACAGCTTATTTTTCTCAATTTTTGATGCAGCTTCTTTTTGTTTTTTTGTCAATTTTGCCATGTCTTTTCTTAATTAGAAGGAACGTCTCCCGTTACAGTTATACCCATAGATCTAGCTGTTCCAGCAATCATGCTCATAGCAGACTCAATTGTGAACGCATTCAAATCAGCCATCTTGTCCTCAGCGATTGCTCTAATCTGATCAACAGTAACTTTCGCTACTTTTTTACGATTAGGCTCTCCAGAACCAGACTTCAATTTTGCAGCTTCTAATAGTTGAATAGCAGCTGGTGGTGTTTTTACAACGAAGTCGAAAGACTTGTCTTTGTAAACAGTAATTTGTACTGGTAACACTTTGCCAGGCTTATCTTGTGTTCTTGCATTAAATTGCTTACAGAACTCCATGATGTTAACCCCAGCAGCACCTAGAGCAGGTCCAACCGGTGGCGATGGATTCGCGGCACCTCCCTTAACTTGTAGTTTAACTACTTTACTAATCTCTTTAGCCATTGTTTAAAAAATTTAACGCACCATCTTGGAAGCGATAGATGCGGTTTTTACTATATATGTAACAAAAATTATACTTTTTCAACTTGCATAAAGCTCAATTCCAATGGTGTTTTTCTACCGAAAATTTTCACCATTACTTCAAGCTTACGCTTTTCTTCATTGATTTTCTCAACAGTTCCATTGAAACCATTGAAAGGACCATCAACAACCTTGATTGTTTCTCCAACAGTGAAAGGAATCGCATGGTTATCTGTCTTCACAGCTAACTCATCAACTTTACCTAACATCCTGTTTACTTCAGATTGCCTTAAAGGCACAGGATCTCCACCCTTAACTTCGCCTAAGAAACCAATAACACTAGTAATAGACTTGATAATATGAGGTATTTCGCCAACAAGATTAGCCTCAATCATAACATAACCAGGAAAATAGACTTTGTCTTTGCTGATTTTTTTCCCATCTCTTACCTGTACTACTTTTTCAGTAGGCACAAGTACTTGAGAAATATAATCAGCCATTCCCAATCTGTTGATTTCAGTTTCGATATAAGCTTTGACTTTGTTTTCCTGTCCGCTTACCGCTCTGACCACATACCATTTTTTCACATTATTATCCGCCATCTCAAAAAATTAACCTTTTATCAAATTAAAGAAACCAGCTAATGCTTTTGCGAAAATAACATCTACTCCCCATGTTGCCAAGGCGAATATCACAGAGAAAACAGCAACTACAATTGTCAAGCGCTGAACTTCTGCCCATTCTGGCCAAGTAACATTATTTTTTAATTCACCGAAAGCTTCGGATATGTAATTAACAACTTTTGTCATTGTAATTTATTTTTGCACGGGCGGAGGGATTCGAACCCCCATCAACGGTTTTGGAGACCGCTATTCTACCCTTGAACTACGCCCGTTTATTAAAAACCAGCAGCATCCGAAAGGCGCTGCTGGTTCTTTAAGATATATTCTAATTACTCAACGATTTCAGTCACCTGACCAGCTCCTACTGTTCTACCACCTTCACGGATAGCAAAACGAAGACCTACGTTCATAGCGATTGGGCTCAACAAAGCAACATCGATAGTTAAGTTATCACCTGGCATTACCATCTCTACACCTGCTGGTAAAGAAATAACTCCTGTTACGTCAGTTGTACGTACGTAGAACTGTGGACGGTAGTTATTGTGGAATGGCGTGTGACGACCACCTTCTTCTTTTTTCAAGATATAAACCTCAGCTTTGAATTTAGAGTGTGGCTTAACAGATCCTGGCTTAATAATAACCATACCTCTTTTGATATCAGCTTTATCAATACCTCTCAACAACAAACCTACGTTATCTCCAGCTTCACCTCTGTCAAGGATTTTACGGAACATCTCAACTCCAGTGATTGTAGAAGTCAATTTATCAGCTCCCATACCGATGATTTCAACAGCATCTCCAGTATTAGCAACTCCAGTTTCGATACGACCTGTAGCAACAGTTCCACGACCTGTAATTGTGAATACGTCTTCAACTGGCATCAAGAATGGCTTAGCAACGTCACGAACTGGCTCTTCGATCCAGTTGTCAACTGCTTCCATCAATTCCATAATTTTAGGAACCCATGTAGCATCTCCGTTCAATCCACCCAAAGCAGAACCTTGGATAACTGGACCATTATCTCCATCATATTCGTAGAAAGACAATAAGTCTCTGATTTCCATTTCAACAAGCTCTAACAACTCAGCATCATCAACCATATCCACTTTGTTCATGAATACAACGATTCTAGGAATACCTACCTGACGACCTAAAAGGATGTGCTCACGTGTTTGCGGCATTGGTCCGTCTGTAGCAGCAACAACCAAGATAGCACCGTCCATCTGAGCAGCACCAGTAACCATGTTCTTTACGTAATCCGCGTGACCTGGACAGTCAACGTGAGCGTAGTGACGGTTAGCTGTTTCGTACTCAACGTGTGATGTATTGATTGTAATACCTCTTTCTTTTTCTTCAGGAGCATTATCAATCTGATCGAAAGATTTTGCAGCTGTTTTAGAAAAACCTGCTTCTGCCATTACTTTAGTAATTGCAGCAGTCAATGTAGTTTTTCCGTGATCTACGTGTCCAATTGTACCTATATTTAAGTGCGGTTTGGAACGGTTAAAATTCTCCTTTGCCATTTTACTTAATTTTAATCTTAGTTATATATTAGTGTTCAAATTCTTACTTACTTGAGCCAATGACGGGATTTGAACCCGTGACCTCTTCCTTACCAAGGAAGCACTCTACCCCTGAGCTACACCGGCAGGGAATCCTGTTTAGGATTTTTGATTTTGGATTTAAGATTTATGTCTAAATCTTAAATCCAAAATCAAAAAATCGTTGTTTTTGTGGGGAGAGCAGGATTCGAACCTGCGAAGGTTTCCCAACGGATTTACAGTCCGTCCTCGTTGGCCGCTTGAGTATCTCCCCTAACCATTTTATTTTCAATCTAATAAAAGAACTGAGCCGATAGAGGGACTCGAACCCACGACCTGCTGATTACAAATCAGCTGCTCTAGCCAGCTGAGCTACACCGGCAAACTCAATAAAAAAAGTCCGCTATTTCTAACGGACTGCAAATGTATATCATTTTGTTTCTTAATCAAAATATTTTTGAAAAAAATTTATATTATATATGTGTTCTTATCTTTTCTTTTCGTTTCAGCAACAACCTCTCTAAAGCTTCGGACGAAAGTTCGACTCCTTCTTCAAATGTTTTGCATTGTTTTTTAACAATAAATTCATCTCCAGGAACATGGATTTTTATCTCCACTATCTTATTCTCCTTATCACTCGTTTTTTCTACCTTTAAAAAAACATCTGACGAAACAACTTTGTCATAGTACTTTTCTAACTTATCCAATCTGGCTTGAATGAATGCCACAAGCTTTCCGTCAACATTAAAGTTAACTGCATGAACGTTTACCTTCATAATAAATAAAATTTTATACGGTTGAACATTTTGAATTACTTCTGATTCCGGGGATGAGCATCTCCATAAACCTTTTTTAGCTCAGCTAAGCTGCTATGGGTATATATTTGAGTGGATGCCAAACTGGAATGTCCTAATAATTCTTTTACTGAGTTTAAATCTGCCCCATTGTTTAGCATATGAGTCGCAAAGGTATGTCGCAAGACATGTGGACTCTTTTTTACTTTCTCTGAGACATTACTAAAGTACATATTTATTAGTCGATAAACAAGCGAATCGTTTAATTTAACTCCTTTTAACGTAAGAAAGAAAAACGCCTCATCCTTAATTTCTTTTAAGCCAGCTCTTTCAGATAAATACAATTGGATTTGATTCTCTATTATTGGCAATAATGGGAGAATTCTCTCTTTATTCCTTTTTCCTAAAACCTTTAGAACTCCTTTTGACAAGTCCACATTAGACATCTTAAGCCCGATGAGTTCCGCCCGACGTATTCCTGTAGTATAAAACAAATCAATAATGAGTTTGTCACGCATTCCTTCAAAACCTTCAGGATAGACTATATAGTTCAGCACATTATCCAATTCTTTTTCAGAAAAAGGAATTTGCAGTTTTTTTGGTGTTTTTAATGCTTTGTGCTTCAACAACGGACTCGCATCAATCCGCTTTATTTTTAATAGGAATCTATAAAACGATTTCAGAGAAGAAATCTTTCGATTGACAGAGATATTTGAGATACCGGCATCGACTAATGAAACAATCCAGCTTCGGATCTGACTATAATTCACATCCTCCAGACTGTCCTGATCAAAATCCTGTTTTAAAAAAAGACCGAACTCAGAGAGATCGTTGGTATAGGCCGTAACTGTGTGAAGGGAATAATTTTTCTCTTTTTGAAGATAATCTTTAAATGATTCTTTACTATCAAGCATAAAAAAACCGTTAGCATCAAAGGTATTAAACTTTCATGACTAACGGTTTTGTATCTTGAAGAAAATTAAATATTAATTCTCTAACTGATCTCTTAGGTTTTGGATGTAACCTGCTTTCTGGATTTGAGCTCTTCTGACAACAGATGGCTTAATGAAAGCCTGACGTGCTCTTAGTTGACGAACTGTTCCAGTCTTGTCAAATTTTCTCTTATAGCGCTTTAATGCTCTATCGATATTTTCTCCGTCTTTAATTGGTATAATTAACATAATGTGACACCTCCTCTCGTTAAGGGTGCAAACTTATAAAATAATTACGAATTATGAATTATGAATTGCAAATTATTTTACAGCAGGCTTATAATTCTGCTTGTCAATTATTATTTTCGATAAAATTTCCTTCAAAATTTCAGACGTACCTCCTCCGATTGGCCCTAAACGGCTATCTCTTAGTAAACGTGCTAAAGGATATTCTTCCATATAACCATAACCACCTAGCATCTGCAGACAGCTATAAATGGTTTCATCAGCCACTTTGGTCGATTTTAATTTCGCCATCGAAGCTTCTTTCACCACATATTCTTTTTGGTTTAACCTGGCAACTGTTGAATAGTTAAATATTTTACAGTGCTCCACATCTGTTGCATGTTCAACAATAGTGTGTCGTAATGCCTGGAATTTGTCTATTGTTTTTCCGAATGCTTCACGTTCTGACATATAGCCTATGGTATATTCAATAGCATACTCTGCTCTAGCATGAGCATTAATTGCCATGATTAAGCGTTCTAGCGCAAAATGCTGCATGATATAAGGAAATCCTTTCCCTTCTTCACCCATTAAATTCTCTTCAGGGATCTCAACATTATCAAATGAAATTTCAGCAGTATCTGAAGCTCTCCATCCTAATTTATCCAATTTTGTAGCCGCTATTCCTTTTAGATTTGCATCTATCAAAAACATGCTTATACCTTTATTACCAGATTCCGGATTTGTTTTAGCCGCAACCACGTAATAATCTGCATAAACACCATTTGTAATAAAAGTTTTTGAACCGTTAATGATGTATTTATTGCCTTGCTTAACTGCCGTTGTACGCATTCCTGCAACATCACTTCCGCCAAAAGGTTCTGTAATACACAACGCCCCAATTTTGTCTCCTGAAATACTTGGCGCTAAATAGTCTTGTTTAATTCTCTCATCTCCTTCTGCATTTAAATGTGTCATTGCCAAATAAGCATGAGCCCACATTGCCGCCGCAAAACCAGATGATTTAATTTTTTGAAGCTCCTCTAAAAAGACTACCGTATAGAACAAATCCAGGTTCATCCCTCCATAAGCTTCAGGATAATTGATTCCGAAGAATCCCATTTCACCAAATTTTTTCCAAATGAAACGCTCGATTGTTCCTGTTTTTTCCCATTTTTCAATATGCGGGACTACTTCTTTTTGTAAAAAATCCTGCAGACTCTTTCTAAACAGTTCGTGTTCTTCAGTAAAATATATTGAATTCATATTTATAATTAAGGGTATTTTTATGTCATATTTTTTAGAATTCCAAATATAAAGCAATTATTTTTATTTTTTCAACAGGAAATCCCTTAACTTTTGTTAAATCCTCAATGCTTAAAACCCCATTATTCATGCTTCTGTAAGTTACTATTTCCCTATTGAGTGGATATCTAAAATACGGAAAATGAGACAGTTCTTTCATAGACGCATCATTTATCTTTATTTTTTTGACCTCAGGTGTTGATCCTACATAAAACTGCGTATTGAGCTTTTCAATAACTTCTGGCGACAATCCCCATACATCAGCCATCTGTTCCATGCTGACAAAGGCTCCAAACTGTTCTTTTTGTTTTAATATTCGTTCAGACAATCCTGGTCCGATACCGTATATTTTCATCAAATCTTCTTGACTGGCTTTGTTGATATCAATAAGCACTATTTTCGCTTTTTTGAACGGTTGCTGGTTCTCATAAACAATATCATTTTTCTTATTTTTAACCCAATCCGGAAATTTAAAATAGGGAGACATGACCTGTAATAATGAATCGGATATTTTTGTTACTGCCTGAAACTCTTGTACAGAGTTTACATATTTGTTCGCCTTTCTGAATTCAAGAAGCCTGTCGATTTCAGCTGTAGACATTCCTAGCTTATAGCCTTTATAGTCGGTAATGAAATTGGGATTAAAAGGATACATTACCGGCTTGGCCGTTTTTGCAATTTTAAGGGAATCTATTTCTGATTGCAGGGAAAGCCACTGCTGTTTTTCGGGGGAATTATCTTCCTTAATAGTTACGTCGATACAGTAACTGCCCAACTGTATTGCCAATATAATAAAAAGCAGTACAAAAATACCGGTACGCTGTCTGGAATCAAACTTAAAGAAAGACTTGTTTGTTGGCATGTAAAAAATTTAAGTGGCGTAGAAAAGGAAAAAGGCAGGATAGTAAAACTACAAATCAAAAACGGAGCTTCGTTTCGTATAGACCAGGTCTTTTAGCCTGACCAGAAAAGCGAGTGTGAGATAGACTCCAAACCAGAGACCTACGGTAAAGAAGGAAATATAGATAAAAAACAACCGGACACTCGAAGCCCTCATTCCTAATCTGTCTGCCAGACGGGAAGAAACTTCAAAGCCATGCTTTTCAAAAAAGTGCCTGATGTTTGTTATAAACGACATATTATTTGATATCTAAAGTTCAAAAGTAAGCATTTCTATTTTTCCGCACTTATTATTTTTCAGCTTTTCATCAGCTCCATCCCTATCCCACATTCCAAACAACGTTTCTTGTTGCAATATTCATTTTTGAGTTGTAACAAAGCTTGTGTTTCATAAGCATTGTTTACAGTAATTCCAAAATCTTGAAACTTATCAATAATTATATTTTTCTCTGCCGAAATTTCCCTAAGCAATTGCACGATTTCCTCTGAAATATCATTCCCGAGATATGCTGCATGGGCAAATTTTAGCGGAACAACAGTATTGATAAGCAATAAATCAATAAAGACGTTCGTAAGTTTCTTCTCTTTTTTTCGGCTTTGCCTATCAAATTGATAATGGTCGCTCCAATAGTCAGAAGCCGACACATTAAAGAGTTTGTAAAATTCGGCAAGCGACTTGCTTTCTATTACTTCTGAAAACAAACCTGGCCTTGAATGATAGAGATTAGCCAATTGCGAAAGTCGTATAGTTGGAAAATTACTGGGACGAAGTCTAAAAAACTGCACTGGGTCCAGGTATATTTTTTTCAAAAGATGCTTATGTCTTAAATAGTCCCATCGTTCTTTCAAATCCAGAAAATAAACATCTTCGTTTTCATTATCAAGTAATCCGGCTCTACCGTAAAACAAAGCTTCCAAATTTCTGACTTCAAAACTTTCTTTTCTTATTTTCTGAAAAGGAATAGAAAGCGCTATCTTTAAGAAGGTTTCTCCATTGCTGTTTAACCCGAAGTTTTTTGCCAAAAGACAGAACAATAAAGCTTCCCAATCATTTAAGGTTTCTGAGAATGTTTTCCATATCAATAGGGATTTTTTCTCAAGGCGTTCAAAAAACAGCCGCTCTTTCCAATTATCCAGCACAAAACCATCTACTGAAGCAATTTGTTTTTCGCAAAAAAGCCAAGTCTTATCCAACATTAGCGACTGGTAATTTTCCAGCATTTTTTTCGGGACATAGTTGCTGAGTTCCAGAACGGCAAGTTCCGTATTGTCTTTCCTAAAAACCTCGGTGTCGTGTTCCCAAACCACATGAAGGATTACATTGTCATAATTGGGATTGGTTTCATGGCTATGCAAATACCAATCTGACGACCGACAATGTATTTCAACATTCCCAGCCCATTTCTGGGTTCCTATGATAATTTGGGCATTAAAAAAATCCGGACCGGCTTTTTGAAGGTAGAGACCCGAACTAACAATTGTTAATTTCTCTCCTTTGGTAGTTTGTAATCTGGCAAGATCAAACTTTTTGAACTGCCAGAGAAAATGCAGAAAATCTTCTCTCATCTATATGGATTTTAAATCAGTATTAGGCGTATATCATTCAAAAGATTAACTAATGTAGCAAATATTATCTAACAAACAAATCTATCTTTGCGATACTAACTATATGAACCATGAAATACTGCTTCTTAATCGTTTTTGCTTTTTTCACGATTGCTTCTTCAGCTCAAAAAAACAGCAAAGCTTATAAAATAACCTATTCCAGAAGTTCTAACGGAAAAACCGTTGAAGGCCAGGATCCTGTTTTAGTTTTTTCTGATACCAACGAGGCCGTTATTACCTCGGTAAACAATATCACAGGCAAGGCTGAGTATCCTTTTGAAGAGACTCTTATTACTCCAAATTCCAATAGTGTCATTCAGGTGGCCAATCTTTCAGCTACAAGAAAAATCTTTACTATTGATAGCCTTTCATTAGGAAAACAAACTTTTGAGATTGGAAATGAAACCCGTTCTATTTTAGGATATAAATGCAAAAAGGCTAAAACCATTATCAATTCCAACACTATAGAGTTGTGGTTCACAAACGACCTGAACATTAAAGGCGCACCTAGCGTTTTAGGTCAGAAATTAGGACTGGTACTCGAAATGAATCGTAACAACAATTATATCATCACGGCCACTAAAGTTGAAAAAATAAAATCCATCCCGAGCAACCTATCGTCGTTAAAATTTAATTTTTCTGCTACCGATGCTTTAACCTACAGAGACCTGCTCTGGAAGAGCCGCTTTACTACAATTCCTGTTTTTGAAGACGAGATTATCAATTTTTCCGATGCATCAAAATCAAACGACAGCATTCTCAGATTTGCCAACGGAACAATTATCCTGAAAAAAATCAAATTCCCTGAAATCAAATCAGGTAGTCAGGTTTTTGTTGACTTGCAAGAACAATCTAATGGAGATGCTTATGACAGAACCGGAACCGTTTTCGCCATTCCTGCCAACGAAAAATTCACTTTTATGGATGGACTAAAAAACGGAGCTAAAACACTTCCTATATATGAAAACGGAAATGGGAAACACTATCAGGGCGTAATAAAAACAGATGAATTTTCTCCACTGTTAGAATTGATGCGTTTCTTTACTCCTTTCGGTATTAAACAATATGGACATATACAGTTAAAAGACAAAACTTGGCATGAAAGCGTGCCTTACCGCCAGGACATTTCGGAACTATCTTCAGCTTTAAGCAATCAGGAGGTTTACATAGGAACATTTATTGGAAATTATGACAAAGGCGGACACAAAATAAGCATGAACATCACAATTCATGGAGAAGAAAAACAGCAGCCTAAAGACACATTTGTGCTGCCTCTTTTCAATACGACCAACATTATGGAAATGGCCGGACAAGAATATGCAACAATGTTTAATAATGAGAAAGGACTTGTGGTAAATTTCACATTGGAAAAAGACATAAAAAATGCCAAGCTACGCTACATTACAACCGGACATGGTGGATGGGAAAATGGAGATGAGTTTGTCCCGAAGAAGAACACGATTCTTTTAGACGAAAAAGAAGCTTTTAGCTTTATGCCTTGGCGAATGGACTGCGGTTCTTATCGTCTTTTCAATCCGGCTTCTGGCAATTTCAACAATGGCTTATCGTCTTCTGATTATAGCCGTTCCAATTGGTGTCCGGGAACCGTTACTAATCCCATGCTTATTGATTTAGGCGATCTTAAAGCAGGGAAACATACTATTCAGGTAAAAATCCCACAAGGCCCTAATGAAGGCGGAGGTTTTAGCTCCTGGAATATTTCTGGTGTTTTAATTGGAGATTAAAAGACTGTTTTCAATAAAAAAGCCTAACAGAAATGTTAGGCTTTTTTTATTTATCTAAAGTATTATTTTATAGAACCGATGATATCATATTTGGTGATAATGTGATGTTTTCCGTTACCTAAATCAACCAATACAGCTTGATTGTCTTTACTGAACAATTTAGAAACTTCTTCAATTGAAGTTCCCAATTTTACAATTGGATAAGGTTTACCCATTACATCTTTAATCGGCTTATCGGCTACATTTTTATCTGAAACATAGCTTTGGAATAAATCAGTCTCATCAACCGATCCTACAAAACCATTGATATCGATTACAGGGATTTGTGAAATTTTATATTTACGCATTCTTTCAATGGCATGAGAAACCAATTCTTCTGTACGTACTACCACAAGCGGCTTATCAATATGATCTTTGATTACATCTTCTGCTTTTGTAATTTCTTCATCAAGAAATCCTCTTTCACGCATCCAGTCATCGTTGAACATTTTGCCTACATAACGACTTCCTGAATCATGGAAAAGAACTACAACAACATCTTCAGGCTTGAAGTGCTCTTTTAACTGCAAAACTCCTTTTATAGCTGATCCGGCAGAGTTACCTACAAATATCCCTTCTTCCAAAGCAATTTTTCTAGTATAAACTGCAGCATCTTTGTCGGTTACTTTTGTGAAACCATCAATTAATGAAAAATCAACATTCTTTGGAAGGATGTCCTCACCAATTCCTTCTGTGATATAGGAATAGATTTCATTCTCATCAAAAATTCCGGTTTCATGATATTTTTTAAATACTGAACCATAGGTATCAACTCCCCATATCTTGATATTAGGATTTTTTTCTTTCAGGAATTTTGCAACTCCTGAGATTGTTCCACCTGTTCCTACTCCCACAACAAAATGAGTAATTTTACCTTCTGTCTGTTCCCAAATTTCCGGACCTGTTTGCTCATAATGCGCTAATGAGTTGGACGGGTTATCGTACTGGTTAACATACCAAGAATTTGGCGTTTCTTCAGCTAGTCTTTTAGAAACAGAATAGTAAGAACGTGGATCTGTTGGCTCAACATCTGTTGGGCAAACGACTACTCTTGCGCCTACAGCACGAAGAATATCCATTTTTTCTTTAGATTGCTTATCTGAAATTACGCAAATCAGTTTATACCCTTTAACAATAGCACCCAAAGCCAATCCCATTCCAGTATTTCCAGATGTACCTTCAATGATAGTTCCTCCCGGTTTTAGACGTCCGTCTGCTTCCGCGTCTTCAATCATTTTTACGGCCATTCTATCCTTAACCGAGTTACCAGGATTGAAAGTCTCAACTTTTGCCAAAACCAAAGCATCCACTTCTTTGGTGACCTTGTTTAGTTTTACTAAAGGCGTGTTTCCTATAGTTTCTAGTATATTATTTGCGTATTTCATTTATAATCTGTGATTTTTAAGCTACAAAGATAGGAACTACAAAATTAATTACGAATTATGAAGTATAAATTATACAGCACACATTCTGTGTATGAAATCTAAATAAGCTGTTTGTCTATAAAATTTTATGAGAAGAAGTTCCAAACCAATCCGAAACGCACGATAAAATCGCGGTATGGATAATTAGGTGCAGAATAATAGTTTTTATCCCCAAAGCCGGAATTGAAATGTTCTGCTTTTAGATAAACTCTTGTGTTACGAATCTTAGCATTTACAAAAAAATCAAACGTTGGGAAACCTCCAACCTCTCTTTTGGTCTGTATGTAAAAGTCGCCAATAACCGGATTGTAGTCGTTTGCATAATATTTTGAGAAATAGCTGAATGTTATACCTGTCTGTAAAAACATCGCTTTTTTGAAAACATGCGTAGAATAATAAAGTGTATTTCTTGTGACTAATTGGGGAACATTCAATATATCATTATCCTGATCAACTTTTTGATAAAGAACCGTGTTGTCAAGTGCCCATTTTCTAAACTTGAATTCTTTAGAGACTTTCAAGGACAGATAATTGATTGCCTTTGAATATTGGCCTGGCTTGACTGTTAATGTATCTTGGGTTGTACTTTCATTAAAAAAATACAAATGATTCTTCAAACTTGACACTTGTAGCGAAGCGTTTGCCCATTGGGTGTTTGCGTTAACGGTGAGACTATTTATCTTTTCATTTTCAAAATTATTAGCCCAATTATAATCTACATAACTGCTTTGAAAAAGATTAAATATATGATCTGGCACCTTACTTAGATTTTGATACTGGAAGTGCACATTATTCTTTTCATCAAACTTATAGGATAAGTTAGCATCCAATGTAGATGCTTTTTGTTCAGAAATTGAACTTGAGAACAAAAACCTTCCGTTCCAGTTATTTTTTTGATAGGTATATTGCCCACCCACTACATTAAATTCATCCGACAATTGGTTTCCAATTGTATAAGTCGGGCTCTGTATAATTATACGGTTATAGAAGTAATTGTATCTGAAATCTTCAATAAAAAACTGGAACTGACCTAAAGTGCTATTTTCATAAGTCGCTCCTACTTTATTATACATCCTGTTATAACGGGTCTTATCGTTTATGTTGCTTGAACGGTATGACTCTCCAAATCTTGACAGCCTGATAGTTCCTTGTGCCGGCGTAGTAATAGTAGTAACAACTGTTGGCTGTGTATATTCAAAAAATTTATTTTCGTAATTCAGCTGGTGATCAACATAAAGGTTATTCGCACTTTTGTTGGCATTGACTCTAAAATGATGGTCTACAAAATAACGATTCCCTTTTAGAATAGAAGTCGCATCTAAAAAGTACACGTCCAATCTTGCCCTATTATCAAATTCACTATCACCTCCTTCAAAATCTTCAAGGCTTACGATACCACCATTTTCGCCATTTGTAAGATCCTGTCCTGTAAAATGTGCTTTTAAGAAATACCTTTCGTTTGAGGTATTATAGCTGGTCATAAATTTAAAATTCCCGTTGCTCGAAAGCTGATTTACATATTTCCCCAAGGAACGCAACCCTCTGTAACCAATCGAAAAATTAAGTCTCTCTGAAGTATTTAAAGTAATAAAGGCATCAATCATCTGACCTTGTTCCATAACAGTCTTAAAATAAAGTTCTGTCATAGGCGTGGCGACATTATAGTATTTTATATCGTCTACTTCAAGATAGTTAAAATGTTTTCCTGCAAATCCAAACCCCGGGTAGGCCGTGACTTTATTATAACCGTAATCAAGTGTATTAAAAGTTTGTCCTTCGTTAGAAAAAGGCAGTAGTCCAAAATTATCTTTTCTTAAATAATTGAACTTGTATTCTTTCCGTATCGTTAGAGAAGTATCAACATAGGTCGTATCATGTTGCAAAGTGACAATCTTGTACATATCAATCGTAGCAATAGTATCACTTTGGGTTGGTACAGCTAATTGCCCTTTTTTGTCCTTGCTCGCAGCAACCTTTTCTTTTGTTTGCGGATCTTTTGTTTGCGCAAAGACAAAAAGAGGTAATAATAAAAATAGCGCTACATAAAAAAACTTTGCCATTCAGATACAATTTGAGCAAAGATACTTTTTTTAAGTAAAATAAAAACATAAAAAAACCCGCTTTAAAAGCGGGTTTTATATATCATCTAACCGATTATTGTTTGATGAATTTTTTTGTAACTGTCTTATCTTGACTTGCAAATTTTGCAAAATAAACACCAGATTGAAGTCTTGAAACATCAATAGAGTTTGATGACAAATCTTTGCTTGAAATAACCATTTTTCCAGTAACGTCATAGATTGACACATCAGACAAAACGATAGAATCTGCAACAGCGAAATTTAAGCTATTAGCAACCGGGTTTGGATAAATTGATATTGCATTATCAATTTTAGCCGTTTCTTTTGTGCTCAATACTTGTGGACCAGAAACAATCAATGAAAAATTTTGCGAACCGCCAGTCAATGTTCCTTTGTGTGTCACTACTATATTGTAGGTTCCATTTGGATTATCAACTTGTACTTTCTCATAATTATCTCTGAAATTATCTTGAGCTCTTGATGGTTCACCACCAAGATTAGATGGATCTAGTGTCCATGGAAAGTAAGTAGTATTATCAGTTTTCACCACTCTTACATCCAAGTCATTAACAAGATTCAAAGTCGCTAAATCATTGGTTCCATTATTAGCTGTTCCAGCTCTATCAGTCCAAGAAATAGAAACAAACAGAGGAGTTGATCCATTAGCGGAAATTGTTCTTGTATAGGTTTGACCATTGGTTAAAGTCAATTCATCAATAACAGCTGTTCCTGCATTTTTATTTGTAATCAAAGTTGCCGCTTTTTCAGCGTTTAATAATCCCCAACCAAATTCATAATCCGGACCAATATAAGCTCCTGCTTCATCAGCTGTATGCAACAACAAACCTTTAACAGTAGCCGCTCTCATATAGTTTGGAGAAAAAGTATTATGATAATGTTGTTGCATCAACAAAACAGCTCCTGTTACAGCAGGCGATGCCATAGATGTACCGCTCATAAGTCCAGATGCTGTATCAGATGTATCTAATGTCGATCTAACGTTTACTCCTTTAGCTACAATTTCCGGCTTAATTCTACCATCATCTGTAGGTCCCCAACTACTGAATGAAGACATTACAACACTTTCAGGACTTGTATAATTACTCACTTGGTTTACAGCTCCTACAGTTAGGAAATTTTTTCCATTCTGCATTCCTCTTACTAAATTATACCCTCCTTTTTCACTCAAATATGGGCCAACAAGTGCATCACCAAAATCATTTCTGTCATTTCCTGCAGCCGTAACTCCAAGGTAAAAAGGTGCGTTGAAAGCAATTAAATCGAATGATCTGGCTCTAGAATCATACGCTCCAAATACCCATCTTGCGTTTTGTCCAATCCAATAAGAATGGTTAGAAACTAGCATTCCATCAGCTGCCTCATCAGCCATTTCAGCATAATCATTATTCCAATCATAGCTATCAACTGATGCATCAAAAGCAATACCTTTCAAAGTTGCAGTAAGTCCTTGCGCAGCAATAGTACCTGTAACGTGAGTGGCATGATCATCTAATTCTGCTCCGTCAATAATATTTACTTTATTGTTAGGGAATTCAACGTGAGTAGTTCTAGCTCCACCGCCATCCCAAACAAATCCTTTCATCCCCTGGCCTTGTACATTCAACCCTAAAGCTCCACCTGAATATAATCTATTGGTACGAATAGTTGCAGATGAGCCTGCGTTAGATGTTACATAATAAAGTACTTCTTTCCCGTCTAAGACATCATACATTTCTTTTTTGGTAGACTTGTCCTTTACTACTCTAGTAGCTGTCGGATTTTTCAGCAAATAGTCATTGATTCTTTCTTGACGTTCAAGATATTCAGCCTGAAATTGTTCTTTCAACAGTTTCAGTTCTGCAACATTAGTATTTTCTATTACTTCCTTCAACTTTTCCTTTGATTGAGAAAAAAGTATTCCAGAAGAGAAAATACTAATCAAAACATAAAAATATTTCATAGTAAATAATTTAAAAGAATTCCAAAAATAATTAAAAAAGGCGATATATCACTTTTAATTCGAAATTTAACATTCATTAAAAAAAATAAAAAAACCGCTATAAGTTTCCTTATAGCGGTCTTTTTTATGTAAAATAAACAATACTATTATTGTTTTACAAACACTTCTTGTTGAACTCCAGCCGTTAGACCAGTAAGAGTATAATACTCTATCCATAGAGTCATTCTACCTGTACAACCATCAATTCCAGAAACTTGAGTTGGTGAAGCTGACATTCTTGCCCAAATAGCAGGACCTCCAGGTCCATTAGTAAGTCCCGTATCTTTAGGAGGGAAAGTTATGTTGTTATCCTCATCATATGTTAATACAAAAGGAGTGTCATAAAAATCTGTAATCACAATAGTGTTAGGATCAGTACCAGCAACAATTTCATTGACTGCAGGCCCATCTAAAAACCATGTATTACTATCAAAAGTACCAGCAAAATCAGCTGCAACTACAGGACAAAATTCATATACAAATACAGTTATGATATCATTATCTGTAGTTTCATTTGCTCCTAAACCAGACAGTTTAAAAACAAATTTTTTGACAGTTGCATCAACAAGACCATTATCTGTTCCTGCAATTGCAAGAGTACCAAAACGCTCATTAGCAGGAATAGTAAAAGTTGCCGGAATGCTATAAGTAGCCGTATTTGCATCAGACACATCAGTTATAACTGACACATTGTAAGTTCTTACAGCACTAGATACACTACTAGATGCAAATTTAAGATTCAAAACAGTGCTTGCATCTCTAGGAACACGCAAATCATAAACAGTATTTTCAAAACCGACAAAAGTCTTCTTACTATCATACGTTACCTCGTCAGGATCTGAGCAGCTTATAAAAGATGCAACAGAGATTAATAGGATAAAAAGTTTTTTCATAACAATAAATTAATAATTAGGGTTTTGAGCAATTGTAGGGTTTGCTGAAATTTCAGACCTAGGGATTGGCAAAGTGAATCTGTAATCACTAGCAGGCAAAGAAGTAGGAGCGCTAAAAGAAAAAGCATCATCAGCCAATCTACTAATACCAACGTTAATTTCGTTACCAATACGTTTTAAATCCAAATATCTATGACCTTCAAAAGCAAACTCTTTTCTTCTTTCATTTAGAATATCAGTTAAAGCTGCATTCAAGTTAGCATAAGTAGGTACTGGATTAGCTCCCGTAAGTCTTTGTGCTCTTAATTGCTGAACATCAGTAGCTGCACCAAGTAAATCATTATTTCTAGCTTTACATTCAGCAAGAATCAACTTCAATTCTGCAAATCTAAATAACTTAATATCATTGATTCCAGCTCCGTCGTTACTTCCAGGATACTTAGTAATTGGAAGCTCACCTCTACCTATGTCATTAGAACCTCCAAAAATAACAGTTCTTCTAATATCAGCTGCTGTAAATAAGTTATACAACTGAAGTGATCCATAAAACAAAGGGTCAATTGCTCTACCATTACTATCATAATTAAAATAGAACAATGAAGTTACTTGATTATTACGAAGAACTCTTGACAATTTAAAAGCAGATTCACCAGCAGCATCTGTAGTACCAAACATTTGTGCATATATAGTTCTACTAGCAAGCGCATTTCCAGGTGTTGTCAATATCGTATTTGCTATAGACTGAGCAGTTGGATAGTCACCTTGAAGCAATGCAAGTTTACATGAGATAAAATCAATTGCAACAGGTCTTAAATACATAACTGTATTGTATGCCGTTAATTCAGCAGGAATTGTTTCTCCTGTAAAAAGCGGTGTAAGAGCTTGCACTATCAAGGCTCTACCTTCAGTCAAATCTTGTTTGATAAAATCAGTAATCTCTCCAACAGTATTTCTAGGAAAAACATCAAAAGTAGAAGCAGGTACAAAATCCATCTTAATAACACATGGACTTGCAGCATTCTTATAATCTACAGTAAAATACTGGAATAAATCAAAATGACATAATGCTCTTAAAGCTAATAAATGACCTTTAATCTGATTAGCTCTTCTTTTTTCAGGATCTGTAAATCCATCATATAATCTATCATAAGCTCTCAAAACCCTGTTAACTCTGTTGATAGTAGCATATCTATTACCCCATACAGACTCAGGCATATCAGAGTTAGGTTGCATCAAAAAGTTATATTCTTCAGAACCTTGTCCGTTATTGCTTTTTCCTTTTCTTATATTATCGGTAAACAAATCATTAAAGATAATAGCGTCTCCACCAAAATCAGGTCCATAAGCAGCATATGCTCCATTTAAACCAGATGCCAAGTGTGCAATGGTAGTAAAAGCCTCCGGATCTTCCACTTCATTATCTTGTCTAATATCATATGCATCTGAGCATGAGAATAGCATCAAGAAAAAAATTGGTAATAATAATATCGATTTTTTCATATTCTTTTTTTTAAAAATTAATTGATGTTCCAAAAGTAAATATTTTTGGAGTTGGATACTGACCTCTATCAGTAGATCTAAAGTTAGATTCAGGATCCCAGCCTCTCCAAGAAGAGAAAGTAACGATATTTTCAGCCTGGATAAAGAAACCTAAACCTTTTAAGAAAGTTCTACCCAATTGGTCTGAAGTAAAGTTATAGCTTAACTTAATGTTTCTCAATCTCAAGTAAGAAGCATCTTCTAGATATCTGTCTGTACTGTTAATGTAATCAATTTCATTATATCCGTGACCAACTCTTGGTATTGAAGTGATATCACCTGGAGTCTGCCATGCTTTAAGCATAGTTACAGATCTGTTTCCATCATCTAATGAACCTGGAGTTCCATTTTCTAAAGTTCCTAAATCCAAGTTGTTTCTGTAGATATCAGCAACAAAACTCCACTGAGTATATAATGAGAATCCTTTGTAGCTAACGTTTGTATTGAAACCTCCTTGCCAAACTGGATATTGAGATTTTCCTGTAAACACTCTATTAGCGTCAGTAATTGTTTCTGTTAATCCACCATCTGCAGTGTGGAATAATGGGTTACCGTTTGCTGGGTTAACACCTGCATATTTCACTACATAGAAAGAACCAATAGATTCACCTACACCTAGAGCTGTCGACCCTCCTTCAAATACTAAACCGTTTGTTGTAGGCGGTAATTCAGTGATTTTGTTTTTGTTGTAAGACACGTTACCTCCAACAGAGAAATCCCAATCTTGGTTTTTGAAAATATTATAGTTCAAAGTCAATTCGATACCTTTATTTTCCATACCTCCAATGTTTGTACTGATGCTAGTAGCTCCTTGTACAGCTGAAATTGGAGAACTTTGGTAAAGCTTATTAGTCTCTTTCTTATAAACATCGATACTACCATTTAATTTATTCTGCCATAGTCCGAAATCCAAACCAATGTTTGTTTGTTTGATTTCTTCCCATTGAACTGATGGGTTTTCTAATTGTGATAAAACTGTAGATGGTGTACCGTTATAACCAGTACCAACAGCATACAATGTACGTGGTAAGCTCAAAGCAGCATATTGAGTATTACTTACTCTTTGGTTACCAGAAGTACCATATGATCCTCTTAATTTCAACATGTTGAATGCTGAACCTTGCATGAAGCTTTCTTGATCGATGTTCCATCTACCTGCAACAGACCAGAAAGTACCCCATCTATTATCATCAACAAATCGGAAAGTAGCATCTCTTCTTACGTTTGCACTAATTCCATATTTTTCAGAATAGTCGTAATCAACTTGTCCAAAATAAGAGAACAAACCTTCCTCAGATTTAAATGATCCAAGAGCAGTTGGGATATATGGAGGCAATTGTTGCCAAGATTCAATAGTAGTTGACGGAATGAAAGCTGCCGAAGTACCAGTAAATCTAGAATCTAAACCTCTTTTTTGGAAATTAAATCCGTTATAGTGAGCTTTGTAATATTCAGTATACAAACCAACATTCAATGAGTGTTTGTCATTAAACACTTTGTTATATTTCAAATAAGTAGTATTATTAAATCTAAAGTCTCTTGTACTTGACTCTTCATGTATACCACCATACTGAGCACGAGCATCAACCTGGAAAGGCCCTAGTAAACTCAACGGATCAGTGATTTCTTTAGTACTAAATCCTGAGAAATCCACACCCATGTTAATTCCCACAGAGAAATTATCATTGATTTTATAATCAGCATTAAAGTTAGCTAAAATCTTAAGTTCATCCTCAATATCAGAGTTCATTCTAGATGAATTCAACAATACTAAAGGAGCATTCTGCACTGAAAGCGCATCTGTATCACGATAAGGCAATACTGTATTAGGATTAATATAAGGTAAACCTCTAATAGCGGCAGTAAAAGGAGCAAAGAATATTGCATTTGAACCTGCCCCATCTATACCTGAACTTCTAGAGAAGTTAACGTTGATATTTGATGTATAAGTAAATTTCTCATTATCAGATTTTCCGTTGAAATTATTTCTAAAGTTAAATCTTTTAAAGTTTGTATTGATAAAAATACCATCCTGATCCATAAATCCAAGAGAAGTAAAGCTTCTTGAGTTTTTAGAACCTGAAGAGAATGAAATATCATGTTGTTGAGTAACACCAGTTCTGAAGAAAACATCTCTCCAATCAGTATTAATTTTAGCCGCATCAGCAAGCTCAGCATCAGTCATACCAGCTCCTCTTCCATCGTTATATTTTCTCTGGAATTCTAACAACTGTCTAGAACTCATTACATCAATATTGAATTTCTGAAGTTCAGTCATACCGTATTGTCCACGATATTTAATCTCAAGGCTTTGCCCAAATTTAGCACTCTTAGTGTTAATTACAATAACACCATTAGCTCCTCTGTTACCATAAATAGATGTAGCAGCAGCATCTTTCAAAACCGCAATAGATGTAATATCGTTTTGGTTAATAGATCTGAATCCATCCTCATCAACAGGCATACCATCAACAATAAATAAAGGCTCAATGTTACCATTGATAGAACCAATACCTCTTAAGATGATTGTACTATCAGCACCAGGCTGACCGCTACCAGTACCAATGTTCAAACCAGCAACCATACCTTGAAGGTTTTGGATTACAGAAGCATTTGATCTTTCTTCTACTTCATCCATACTTACAAAGTTTACTGCCGCCAAACTCTTAGGTCTTTTGGTATTTGTATACCCAGTAACAATTACTTCATTAAGCATCTCATCACTTTCCTGCATAGACACATTTACGGTGCTAGAAGCCCCTACAGCTGCAGTAGAAGTTTTATAACCTACGAAGCTAAACTGTAAAACCTCGCCCTGACTTGCAGAGATGGAATATTTACCATCAAAATCAGTTTGTGCTCCACGAGTTGTTCCTTTAACTACAACATTAACACCCGGTAATGGCAAGCCCTGACCATCGGTAATTGTACCAGAAATAGTTTTCTCCTGTGCGAAGGAAAACTGCATTGAAAACGCTAGTAAAAGCGCAAAAATCCATTTGAACTTAGATCTCATATTTAAATTTATTTGAGTTAGTTATCTTGCAAACTTCTTAATAATTTCTTAAATAAACAAATATTACTTCGGAATAATATTTTTATTAACGCTAAAGAAGCCCGATATTTCAGATTTATGCAGATATCTCGCATATTAGACGCGCAAAATTCAAAAGGTTGCGTCATTTTTTATATTTTTGCTAAAATTCCGAAATGTTAATGTTACTTAATAGTTATTCTAATTTAAAGTTTGAATGCGGAACAGACGAGGCTGGGCGAGGTTGTCTTGCCGGACCTGTAACTGCTGCTGCATTAATTCTGCCTGAAGATTTTCTTAACGAATTATTAAATGACTCTAAGCAATTGTCAGAAAAAAACAGAGATTTCCTGAGACCTATCATCGAAGAAAATGCGCTTTGCTATTCAGTAACCCATATTGAGCCTGAAATTATTGATAAAATAAACATACTCAATGCTTCAATACACGCTATGCAGGAATGCATAAAAAAATTGAATCCTATACCTAATTACATTATTGTAGACGGAAATCGCTTTAAACCTGTAGCCAACATACCGCACAGCTGCATTATAAAAGGTGACAGCAAATATTTGAGCATTGCCGCAGCCTCAATT
This sequence comes from Flavobacterium microcysteis, assembly GCF_006385255.1. Classification (GTDB taxonomy): domain Bacteria; phylum Bacteroidota; class Bacteroidia; order Flavobacteriales; family Flavobacteriaceae; genus Flavobacterium; species Flavobacterium microcysteis. The sequence goes on along the minus strand of NZ_VFJE01000056.1, from coordinate 611,745 downwards.
TTAGCAAAAACTTATAGGGATGAGTACATGAATCGGATTCATGAAGAATTCCCAATGTACAATTGGAAACAAAATAAGGGATACCCCACGAAAGAACATCGGGAAGCTATAAAAAAATATGGCGCAACAAAATACCATAGAATGTCGTTCCGCCTATTACCTGAGCAATTGGAAATTGAATTTTAAACAGTCACCGCTTTAAAAGCAATAAACTGCGATTCGAAGAGTTCTGTAAAGTGTGTTTTTATTTTCTCTTTTACTTCCTCCAAATCCATTTCTTCCAAACCTAGCTCAACATTTAAAGAAGTTACTGCTTTGCCTCGAATGCCACACGGAATGATATTATCAAAATATCCCAAGTCTGCATTTACATTTAAGGCAAAACCATGCATTGTGACCCATCGTGAAGCTCGTACTCCCAAAGCACATATCTTTCTGGCAAAAGGCGTACCTACTCCCAACCAAACTCCGGTCTCTCCCTCACTTCGGGTCCCCGTAAGTCCATAATCTGCCAAAACACGAATAAAAACTTCTTCCAGAAAACGCAAGTATTTATGGATGTCGGTAAAAAAGTTTTCCAAATCCAAAATAGGATAACCTACAATTTGGCCGGGACCATGATAAGTAATATCACCTCCCCTGTTTATCTTATAAAAAGTCGCTCCTTTATTCTCTAATTCTTTTTCACTCAAAAGTAAGTTATTAAAATCGCCACTTTTCCCTAACGTATAAACATGCGGATGCTCAACAAAAAGGAAATAATTCGGAGTCTCAAGATCCAACTCTTCTCTTCTGTTTTTTATTTTTAAATCAAGAATATCTTTAAAAAGGCTTTCCTGATATTCCCAAGTATCCTTATAGTCTTTCCGGCCTAAATCCAGAAGTTGTATCTCCTTATTCATAATCTAAACTTTGACAATACAAAGATACAAACTTAAACACCATAATTCACGCCACCCAAAACCCCTAAAACACCAACAACAAAACTTTCTAATATTAACAAATTATCTATATTAAATTTATTTTTTTTAAATTTACATTAATACATTATTAATCTATAACCCCTAAACAGTATTATTATGAATTTGAAAACTACTTTAAAAAATCAAAAAAAACATTTTGCCCGTAATCGGTTTCATAACATGAAACTCATTTTCGGTCTTATGTTTTGTACATTGGGATTCCAGGCACACTCCCAATACTGTGAACCTTTATTGGATTGCACAGATGACGACCTAATTCTGAATGTTTCAATAGGGACATTGACAAATGCAAGTACCTGCGGCGGTGGCGGGTATAACAACTTTACAGCGCTAGCAGCCCCAAATCTGAATATCGGATCTTCCTATCCTATCTCCGTGACCGTAGGAGACGGCTGGTCTAACGAATCTGTGAGCGTATGGATAGACTATAATGGGAATCAAATTTTTGAAGCTTCAGAATTTACCTATATTGGCACAGGAAGCGGCAATACTGTAACCGGAAACATCACAATTCCTGCAACTGTATCAGTGGGAACAAAAAGAATGAGAGTTCGTGTAGCAGCTGTTGGAGCAGCAGCAGCCACAGACGACCAAGCCTGCGACGAAGAGTCTGAATATGGCGAAACAGAAGATTATACTGTAAATATCCAACCAGCTTTAGGAATTGACGACATCAAGAACCAGAACCAGCTGGTAATATCAAATTCAAATGACTTTTTGAACATCAACAGTTCCCATGCATTAATTGACAGCATAGAACTATATGATCTTACCGGAAAACTGATTTATCAAAAAGCCAACATTGGCAATAATTCATCAAGCTTGGACAGCTCGTCACTGGGTAATCAAATTTTAATATTAAAAATATTAACTTCCGACCAAATAGTGCATGTCAAAAAAATAGCCAACTAAATTCGGCTTAAAATTTTACTTTAAAAAGGCTGCTACTTAAATGTGCAGCCTTTTTTTATCTTTTTCATTTTTTTGATTTTCCGGCGTACCAACTTTTAATTATCTTTGCACCCTTAAAATTAACACTATATGCAACTTTCAGAACAAGAAATCATCAGAAGAGAAAAGTTGGGAAGGCTGAGAGAACTCGGCATCAACCCATATCCGGCCAATTTGTTTCCAGTGTCACACACTTCGAAACAGGTCAAGGACACTTTTGAAGAAGGAAAGAAAGTGATTGTTGCAGGGCGTGTCATGAGTACAAGAATTCAGGGAAAAGCCTCTTTTGCATCTTTGCAGGATAGCGAAGGACGTATTCAGATTTACATAAATCGTGATGAACTTTGCCCTGGCGAAGACAAAACACTTTATAACGAAGTGTTTAAAAAACTAGTCGACTTAGGCGACTTTATTGGCGTTGAAGGCAGCTTATTTACGACACAAGTAGGTGAAAAATCAATCCTAGTGACCAATTTCACTTTCCTAAGTAAAACACTTCGCCCATTGCCATTACCAAAAATCGATGCTGAAGGAAACCTGCATGACGGATTTACGGATCCTGAATTGCGTTACCGTCAGCGCTATGTTGATTTGGTAGTAAATCCACAAGTAAAAGAAGTTTTCGTAAAAAGAACAAAGCTGTTCAATGCCATGCGTAACTTTTTCAATACCGCTGGATATATGGAAGTAGAAACTCCGGTATTGCAATCTATACCAGGTGGAGCTGCTGCGAGACCTTTCATTACACATCACAACTCCTTAGACATTCCTTTATACATGAGGATTGCTAATGAATTGTATCTGAAAAGATTAATTGTAGGAGGTTTTGATGGCGTATATGAATTCTCTAAAAACTTCAGAAATGAAGGAATGGACAGAACTCATAATCCTGAGTTTACCGCTATGGAGATTTATGTAGCTTACAAAGATTACAACTGGATGATGGAATTCACAGAAAATCTTTTGGAGCACTGTGCTGTAGCAGTAAATGGAACTCCTGAAACCACATTTGGAGAACATAAAGTAAGCTTCAAAGCGCCTTATGCTCGTGTAACAATGACCGATGCTATCAAAAAATACACTGGATTTGACATTTCCGGAAAAACGGAAAAAGAAATTTTCGAAGCTGCAAGGTCAATGGGAATTGCAGTTGACGAAACAATGGGTAAAGGAAAATTAATCGATGAGATTTTTGGTGAAAAATGTGAAGGAAACTTCATCCAACCAACTTTCATCACTGATTATCCAAAAGAAATGAGTCCGCTTTGCAAAGAGCACCGCGACAACCCGGAACTTACAGAACGTTTTGAGCTAATGGTCTGCGGAAAAGAAGTAGCAAATGCTTATTCTGAATTGAACGACCCAATCGACCAAAGAGAACGATTTGAGGCACAGCTAAAATTGTCTGAACGAGGCGATGATGAAGCTACACAGTTTATCGATTACGACTTCTTAAGAGCTTTAGAATATGGAATGCCTCCTACATCAGGGCTAGGAATTGGAATGGACAGATTGATAATGTTCCTCACCAATAATGCTTCTATTCAAGAAGTATTATTCTTCCCGCAAATGCGACCTGAGAAAAAAACAGTAGAAGTTGAACTTACGGCAGAAGAAAAAGGAATTATCGAAATCCTGAAAGCTAACGAAAACGCTATGTCTTTGAACCTATTAAAAGTCAAAGCTGATTTAAGCGGTAAAAAATGGGATGCAGCTATGAAATCTCTTGCAAAACACGGTTTGACAAAAGTAGCTGTTAATGGTGAGGATAAAATAGTCCAGTATATCGGATAATACGATCATACGCAATATATTTAGAAAGACTGTTCCTTGGGACGGTCTTTTTTATTATCTGGATAATATTCACCATTAAAAACCACTAAACCTGTTAAAAAATTTCATAACCGGCAATTTTACAATTATATTTCTTTGATTTTAGTTTTAAAAGATTTAGATTTGGTTTCTTAAACCTAATCAAATTCAGCTTTTATGAAAAAAATACTTACTATTCTTACTTTTTTCCTTGCTTTCACCATTGGAGCTAGCGCACAAGAATCTCAAAAAGATCCTTACAAAGCTGCCCAAGCAGATTTTACCGCTTTAAATACGGCAATACCTACTAAGAAACTGGAAAGAGAGTTAACAGATATATTTTATACTAAACATAAAACTTTAGTATCTCAAACCAATATTACTGCTGAGGAAAAAGCACAACTTTCTTCAAAAATTGAAGCAAAATTGACTGAAGTTCTATCTCCAGAACAATTCAAAAAGCTAAAGGCAAATCAACAACTCTACAAAAAATTATTGAATTAATTTTTTCAAGAATCATATTCAAAAAGCCCGCTTAAAGCGGGCTTTTTTATTTTAAAATCTTAAATAAATGAGAAATATGCGTTAGTGATTAAACCTTTTTTTACTGCAACGGTCTTATTATCAAACTAAAAATTTAAAAAGAAAAGATTATGAAAAAAATGTTTGCAATTGCAGTATTGATGATAGGAATGACATCATTTGCACAAGAAAAGCCGGCTGGCAAGAAAATGGACAAGGCTAGAATGGAAAAGTTAACTCCGGAACAACGAAATGAGCAGCACCTAAAAAAACTGACTAAAGATCTTGGACTAAACGATTCTCAGCAAAAACAAATGGCTACGCTACTTTCTGAGCAGTCTGCAAAAAGAGAATCTAAAAAAGCGGAAAGAGAAAAATTAATGGAAGCAAAACGTGCTGAAAGAAATGAAGAAATGAAAGCTTTCGATACTAAAGTTAAAGCCATTTTAACACCAGATCAGTCTAAAAAATGGGACGAAATGAAAGCTGAAAAACGTGAAAAAGTCAAAGAAAAAATTCAAGAAAGAAGAAAAAAGGCTGAAAAAAAGTAAGCAAGCATTGAATGTTTTTTGAAAATATCGTATTTTGGCTTCAAATTTGATATTATATTATCCAAACAAATTCATTTAATCATGAAAAAATTTATTGCTACTCTATCGGTATTTTTTGCATTCACGATCGCTTCATTTGCACAGACAAGTCCAGCTGATCTTGCAAAAAAAGATGTTGCTTCCTTATCTGAAGTAGTAACATTAAGCGAGCAGAATAAAGCTACTTTTATGGAACTTTTCAAAAAGAAACATGAAGCATTATCAAAGCCAGGACTTCCTGATGACAAGAAAAAAGTCATTTACAAATCGATTGACGCTAAACTAAGAGGTACTTTAAGTGCGGAGCAGATGGCAAAAATCGACAGCAATCCTGAATTATTAAAACAACTGACTCAGTAATTTCTGAGATTTAATACAAAAAAGGCTTTCCAAATGGAAAGCCTTTTTTATTTAGAATTGCTTTGATACTTTATCGACAGCATTTATAGTAAAATCTAAGTCTTCATATGTCAGCGCATCGGTTATAAACCAGGTTTCATAAGCTGAAGGGGCTATATAAACTCCTTCTTGTAACAGTCCATGGAAGAATTTTTTGAAATATTCATTATCTCCATTTGAAGCCGATTGCAAATCGGTTACCGGTTTTTCATCAAAATGCACCGAAATCATCGAGCCTACTCTGTTAATCGTAAACTTGATTCCATTGGCAGTTAGCTTTTCTCTTATGCCTTTCTCCAAATAGGCTGTCTTTTCGTCCAATCTTTTAAAGATAGCAGTATCTGTATTGAGAGCCTTTAGCATTTCAAGACCAGCAGCCATTGCTAAGGGATTTCCAGATAATGTTCCCGCTTGATATACAGGCCCGACCGGAGCCAAATAATTCATAATTTCGTTTCTTCCAGCAAATGCACCTACCGGAAGTCCACCGCCAATTACTTTTCCAAAAGTTACAATATCCGCTTTTATATTAAATAGCTCTTGCGCTCCACCTTTTGCAAGGCGAAATCCAGTCATAACTTCATCAAAGATCAATAATGCGCCGTTTTCATCACAAAGATTCCTTAAAGCCTTTAAAAAGCCTTCTGACGGAGGAATACAACCCATATTTCCTGCTACAGGCTCTATAATTATTGCTGCGATTTCGTTTTTATTAGCCTCGAATAAGTCTGCCACATTCTGAATGTCGTTATATCTGGCCAACAAAGTATCTTTTGCTGTTCCTTGTGTTACTCCGGGACTATTTGGAGCGCCAAAAGTAATGGCTCCACTTCCTGCCTGAATTAAAAACGAATCAGAATGCCCGTGATAACAGCCAGAAAACTTGATAATCTTATCTCGCTTTGTATAACCTCTTGCCAATCGGATGGCGCTCATACAAGCTTCAGTACCTGAATTTACAAAACGAATTTTATCAATATTTGGAACCATAGAAACCGCCAATTCTGCAATTTCGGTTTCTAAAGCAGTTGGCATACCGAAAGAAGTCCCTAGTTTAGCCTTCCCAATTACAGCATTGACAACAGGATCATAAGCATGACCTAAAATCATTGGCCCCCAAGAGTTAATATAATCAACCAATCTGTTTCCATCTTCATCATACAGATAGGCTCCTTTGGCAGATTTAACAAAAATAGGTGTTCCACCAACAGCTTTAAACGCTCGAACCGGAGAATTAACTCCTCCAGGAATTACTTTTTCAGCCTCAGCAAAAAGCTGGCTGCTTCTTTGATATAACATATTTTTACTTAAGAACCCTGCCAGGATTTGAAACCCTGGCAGAGCTAATTAACAACTCCAGCAGGTGTTTGGAACCCTGGCGGGGTTAAGATTAAATTATTTTACTTTTATATATTGTCCAATCGAAATTGCATTATCCGCAAGGTTATTTAGTCTTTTCAAATCATCAACTGTGGTGTTGAATTTTTTTGAAATCGAATATAAGGTGTCGCCTTTGGTTACTTCATAAAAACCTTCTGTATTGCTTGGTCTTGTTGTATTTGTATTTACAGCTACCGGTTGGCTTTTTTGAATAGGCGTAAACTCCACACCTAAAACCTCTGCATCATATTGATGTAAATTGTATCGTTCGATATAGCTGATCAACTTATCCGGATACTTTGGATCTGTTGCATATCCTGCAGCTTTCAATCCTCTTGCCCATCCTTGATAATCACCTTTCTCTAACTTGAAAAGGCTCGCATAGCGGCTTCTTCCTGTCAAAAATTCCGCATGGTCTTTGTAGGATTCTGCAGGATCGTTATACTTCCTGAAACACTCCTGCTCGGCATCGTCGTCATGACGAACACTTTCTCCTGTCCATCCATTATGGCATTTAATTCCGAAATGGTTATTGGCCGTCTTACTTAACGTTCCAGACCCGGCTCCCGATTCCAAAATACCTTGAGCCAGAATAATACTTGCCGGAATTCCGTACTGCTTCATGTTTCCTTTCGCAATGTCTTTGTATTGCAAAACATATCCATTCACCACATCGCTATACACGATTGTTTTTGAAGTCGATTCAATAACTTCAGTAGTACGACCTGAACCAGATTTGGTAGTTGACACTGTTTTTCCAGTGTGAGATTTTCTTGTTGCTACTTCCCTTTTCGGCTTATAAGCCGCTTTTTTTGTTGTAGCTACCTTTGACTTTGAAGAACCGCAACTAGCCAGTGTTGCAATTGCCAATAGAAAGAAGATTTTTTTAAACATTGATCTTTATTTTGGGTAATTGTTTATTCTCTAATACCGTATTCATTCCTTGAATGCCCTGCAACCCACCCGTGTGAATTATCAGGATTTTTGAATTGTTGGGAAAATAGTTTTTCTCAATCAAGTCTAAAACACCAAAGACCAGCTTACCAGTATAAACGGGGTCTAACGGAACATTATTATCCTGATAAAAATTATTTATAAATTCAATCAGTTCTAAATTGACTTTTCCGTAACCGCCGAAATGATAGTCAGCAATCAGCTCCCAATTTTCATTTGAGGCAAATTTACGAATTTCTTTTTTTAGGAAATCTCCTTTTAACGCTGGAAAACCCAAAACTTTCTGATGTGGCAATGCCGCATTACTAATCCCTGAAATTGTGCCTCCTGTTCCTACCGCACAGCAGATATAGTCAAATTGTGCATCTTCCGGAACGAGGATTTCTTCACAGCCTTTTACTGCCAATTCATTTGTTCCGCCTTCCGGAATAAGATAAAAATTGCCGAACTTATTCTTTAATTCGCTCTCAAATTTCGGGTTTTCTTTATCCGAATACTGCGCTCTTGAAACAAACTCAAATTGCATGCCGTTTTCTTGTGCGAATTTCAGAGTTGGATTTTCATCAATTTTCTCTCTTAATTCATCACCTCTAATAATGCCTATGGTTTTAAAGTTGTTTTCTTTTCCTGCAAAAGCAACGGCAGCGATATGGTTAGAAAAAGCACCTCCAAAGGTCAGCAACACAGAATACCCGTCTTCTTTAGCCTTTTGCAGGTTATATTTGAGCTTTCTATATTTATTTCCCGAAACAAAAGGATGAATGAGATCTTCTCTTTTGACGAAAACATCAATAGTATTCTTTTTTAATATCAATTGATTTTTTACCTCAATCATATAACATTTAGGTTTAGGATATTTATAAATACTTTCTAAAACCCCATAATTTTCTGCCTTTTATATAATTCAGATTAAATTCATTAGAATAGGCTTCTCTCTCAAAACTAATATTCCTATAAGCCATGTTCTTATTTTTATATTGAATCAGCCTTATCCCATATTCTATAAAATACCACAGAAAAAAAGGAATAATCAAAAATTCCAATTGCTGACGAATGTGAATCTTTTCATGATTTACCAACACTTTATTTGCCCTATCAGGAGGGTTTCTTAGAATGACAAAAGGAAACAATGTTATGCCGCGATAGCCTTTAGGAATTAAATATCTAGAAACGATTAGAAACATTCATTATAAAGTTTATAAATTTGTATTTATGAATGAGCAAAATAATGAAAATAAATTAAAAGAAGGCGAAGATTTTTATTATACGCCCGAAGGATACAAATGCTTTACAGAAAAATTCCATTTAAAAAGAGGCTATTGCTGTAAAAGCGGATGTCGCCATTGTCCCTACGGATTTGACAAAAAAACAGGCACGAATCGAAAATAAGAATCATATTTCTCAGACTAAAAAAACAGAATTTAGAATTAACACATACTAACGGGTCAAAGACAGCCCTGAAAATTAACGACTAAAATGACTTTCCAAGAACAAATACAACAAGGCATCCCATCGGTCCTGCCGCAACCAAAGCCATACGAAACAACTATAAACCATGCTCCAAAGCGAAAAGAAATCCTTTCTGCCGAAGAAAAAAAGCTGGCTATCCGCAATGCGTTACGCTATTTTGAAGCAAAACACCATGATGTTTTAGCCAAAGAATTCAGAGACGAATTAGAAACCTACGGGCGTATTTACATGTATCGCCTGCGTCCTGATTATAAAATGTATGCCCGTCCGATTTCTGAATATCCTGGAAAATCAGAACAGGCAAAAGCGATTATGCTGATGATCCAAAATAACTTGGATTATGCAGTAGCACAGCACCCTCACGAACTAATTACTTATGGCGGTAACGGTGCCGTTTTCCAAAACTGGGCCCAATACCTGCTAACAATGAAATATCTTTCTGAGATGACGGATGAGCAGACGCTGGTCATGTATTCAGGACATCCTATGGGATTATTTCCTTCGCATAAAGAAGCACCAAGAGTTGTAGTTACTAACGGAATGGTCATTCCAAATTATTCCAAACCGGATGATTGGGAAAAATTCAATGCTTTGGGAGTTTCACAATACGGACAGATGACAGCAGGAAGCTATATGTATATTGGTCCACAAGGAATCGTGCACGGAACAACAATTACGGTCCTTAACGGATTCCGAAAAATAAAAAAATCTCCAGCCGGAAACCTATTCGTTACTTCAGGATTAGGCGGAATGTCTGGAGCACAGCCTAAAGCAGGAAACATTGCAGGTTGCGTTACCGTTTGTGCAGAAGTCAATCCAAAAATCACACACATACGCCACTCACAAGGATGGATTAATGAGGTGGTTGAGAATATTGACGAATTGGTTCCGAGAGTAAAAAAGGCTCTGGAAAACAAAGAAGTGGTTTCTATTGCCTATTTAGGTAATGTTGTCGATGTCTGGGAACGATTCGATCAGGAAAACCTACATATCGACTTAGGTTCTGACCAAACTTCCTTACACAATCCTTGGGCAGGTGGCTACTATCCTACCGGATATACTTTTGAAGAATCCAATGAACTGATGGCTAATGACCCTGAAAAATTCAAGGCTGAAGTACAAAAAACATTACGCCGCCATGCAGACGCAATCAACAAGCACACAGCTAAAGGAACTTATTTCTTTGATTATGGAAATGCCTTCCTTTTGGAAGCTTCGCGTGCGGGTGCTGATGTAATGGCCGAAAATGGTATTGACTTCAAATATCCGAGCTATGTGCAGGATATTATGGGACCAATGTGTTTTGATTACGGATTTGGTCCTTTCCGTTGGGTTTGTGCCTCTGGAAAGCCAGAAGATTTGCAAAAAACAGACGAAATCGCCTCTAAAGTGCTGGAAGAAATGTCCAAAACGGCTCCTGTTGAAATCCAACAGCAGATGCAGGATAATATCCAGTGGATCAAAGGCGCTCAAGAAAATAAATTGGTTGTAGGTTCTCAAGCCAGAATCCTTTATGCTGATGCTGAAGGACGAATCAAGATTGCCGAAGCTTTTAACCAGGCTATTGCTAATGGAGAAATCGGATATGTAGTATTAGGCCGCGACCATCATGATGTTTCAGGAACGGACTCACCTTACAGAGAAACCTCCAACATTTATGACGGTTCCCGTTTTACAGCAGATATGGCTATCCATAACGTCATTGGCGACAGCTTCAGAGGCGCTACCTGGGTTTCTATCCATAATGGTGGTGGTGTTGGCTGGGGAGAGGTTATTAATGGCGGCTTTGGTATGGTTCTTGATGGTTCTAAAGAAGCATCCAGACGTCTGGAATCCATGCTATTCTGGGATGTAAACAATGGTATTTCCCGAAGAAGTTGGGCCAGAAATGACGGTGCCATTTTTGCTATCAAAAGAGCTATGGAAGTGCAACCCTTATTAAAAGTTACTCTTCCGAATATCGTAGACGATAGCCTTTTGGATTTTTAATATTTTCATCAAGCAAACATGAAAACACTAAATAGTATTTCATTAATGTTTATGAGCCTTGGGTTCTTTGTTCTCGGGATGCTTTTTGAAAATGTAAGGCTAAAGATTGTTGTATTGATGGCTGCTGCAATTTTAAGTATTGCCGCTGCAATAAAAAGCTTTCAGGAAAAGAAAAAGAACAAATAACATATTCTCAATAAAACATTAAATAAATTGCTATGAAAACGATTAAATTTTTACCCCTGCTCTTTCTTTTTGTCTTAGCATCCTGCTCCTCTGTTCGAGTAGCTACCGATTATGACAAAAATGTTGATTTTGCAAACTACAAATCATTTGCTTTTTTCAAACCCGGAGTTGACAAAGTCGAAATTTCAGACCTTGACAAGAGAAGAATATTGAATGCTATTGATGCAGAATTGACTTCTAAAGGAATCACAAAAAGTGAAAACCCTGACCTTTTGGTTAACATTTTCACCAAATCCCGTCAACAGGTTGACGTAAACCAGTTCAATGCAGGCTGGGGTTACGGCTGGGGATGGGGATGGAATCCTTGGATGTGGGGCGGCAGCAGTACTACCGTTTCTACCTCAACAGAAGGAACTTTATATATCGACCTGATTGATGCCCGAAAAAAAGAATTAATCTGGCAAGGTGAAGGTGTTGGCGTGCTGACACAAAACATCGACAAAAAGGACGCACGTATACAGGAATTTGTCAAAAAAATCCTGGAGAAATATCCTCCTGCAAAAAAATAAACATCTATTTAAAAACCGCAAAAAGATTGCGGTTTTTTTTATCGCCTGCTTATCAGGTTATTCGTAACACAAATCCTACTGATTGTTTTTTTATATTTTTTTAAGACATGTTTCTGGTAAAGATTTGTAATTTTACAAAAACTACAACGTTTGAAAACATGAATGCAGCATTTGAAAGCAACCCATTAATTGACCGACTTCCTGAACATTTAAAGCAATTTATAAAACCGCAGGATTACGAAGACTATACACCTATCAACCAGGCTGTATGGCGTTATGTAATGCGTAAAAATGTGGATTATCTTTCAAAAGTAGCGCACAATTCTTATCTCGACGGACTGAAAAAAACAGGACTGGAGGTAGAAAATATCCCAAATATGTATGGAATGAACCGCATCCTAAAAGAAATAGGATGGGCGGCTGTAGCTGTTGACGGGTTTATCCCGCCTAATGCTTTTATGGAATTCCAGGCTTACAATGTTTTGGTAATAGCTTCAGACATCCGACAATTAGAACATATCGAATATACGCCTGCTCCGGATATTATCCACGAAGGTGCCGGCCACGCTCCTATTATTGCCAATCCGGAATATGCCGAATACCTTAGACGGTTTGGTGAAATTGGCTGTAAAGCTATTTCGTCTTCCAGAGATTATGAAATGTATGAAGCCATCCGACTTCTTTCTATCCTAAAAGAAGCCGAAGGAACGCCTCAGGACGAAATTGATGCTATCGAAAAAAGAGTAGATGACCTGCAAAACGACATGGGCGAATTGTCTGAAATGGCACTCATCAGAAACCTGCATTGGTGGACAGTAGAATACGGACTGATTGGCGACATCAACAACCCTAAAATTTATGGTGCCGGATTGCTTTCCTCAATTGGAGAAAGTACCTGGTGCATGACTGATAATGTAAAAAAGTTTCCTTACGATATTACGGCTGCTTACCAGAGTTTTGACATTACAAAACCACAGCCACAGCTTTTTGTTACTCCGGATTTTGCACATCTAAACCAGGTATTGGAAGAATTTGCCAATACAATGGCTTTGAGAACCGGAGGATTATCTGGCGTGCAAAAATTAATACAATCGAAAGCTTTAGGCACGATTGAATTAAGCACCGGAATACAGGTTTCCGGCGTGTTTACCAACGTTATTGAAAGCGAAGGCAAACCCGTTTATGTACAAACAACCGGAGAAACGGCTTTATCTTATAGAGAAAAAGAATTGGTTGGACATTCTTCGTCTTACCATGCAGAAGGTTTTGGAAGCCCGATCGGGAAGCTAAAAGGAATCAATCTGGCTATAGAAGATATGAGTCCGAGAGACCTGAAAGCATACGGTATCTATGAAGGAGAACGTGTTACGCTTGAATTCCAGGGTGATATTACCGTTACAGGAGAAATTATTACCGGAACAAGAAACATACAAGGAAAAATTATCCTGATTAGTTTTAAAAATTGTACGGTAACCCATAACGATACTGTTCTTTTCCAACCGGAATGGGGAATTTATGATATGGCAGTTGGTAAAAAAGTGATTTCTGCTTTCTCTGGCCCAGCCGATGTAAAAAGCTTTAACCTAGTGAGCCATGTGCCTTCCAGCAAGACTATTAAAGCTAAAAAAAGCTCAGAAAGAGAAGAATTGGAAAGCCTTTATCTGAACATCAGAAATATGCGTGAGGGAAAAACTCCGTTTATGACTATCGAAAAGACTTTTGAAATACTAAAAGAAAACCATCCTAAAGACTGGCTTTTGGCTGTAGAAATAGCCGAACTGCTTGACAAGAATCACCAAACCGATTTCTTACAGGAAGTTCTTATTTATCTTGAAAAACTAAAACAAAGTCGTCCTGAAGTGGCACACCTTATATCAGGCGGATTGGAATTAATCTTCGAGAACGAAAGCGTTTAATCTACACGAAAACAATACGGAATCGATTGGCTAAAGCAAGACTTTGTCAATCGATTCTTCATTTATAGTCTGCCCGTCATATCGCAATGTCCATCCCATTGAATTGGTCGTAATCAATATTTTGGAAAGCTCGCTAATCAAGCGATTCTGGGCATTCGTTTTCAATGATGATTTTTCTATTTTTTTAGCCAGATTGGCTTTTACAGACTTATTGATTTTGTTGTAATCGTCACCGGTAAAAGGATTCATACGGCTCTGGTTGATATCATAGAACTTGATATCGGGATTTATTTTTATTTCCTCTTTGGGAATGTATTTGATTGTTATTGTTTTATTCTTTTCATCAACATCATACTTCATCTGTCGTAGGTCATAAGAAACAGTCACATCGGCATTTACAATGACAAGCGCTTTTTTCTCAAAAGATATCAAATCCATCAAATATTTCTCCTGGTCTTTATAGGTAAGCACTTCGGCAAAATGCCCTTCGGTAACAATCAGCTTGCCAACATTTACGATCCGTTCCTGGATAAGATTGGTATCATATTCTATAGTCGAACTGTCGTCTTTTTTGAATTCGCAAAAACGAAAGGCTAAAATAACTAGTACAACTACTCCGGCATAAATGAGGATTCTTCGCATTACTTTTTTCTATAAAGTTACAGAATTTTAATAATGCCATGCAAAGATTTTAATTTATATGAGCTTGTTGTTCTTGGCTTTTTCAATGGCTTCAATCTTGTTGTGTACCTGCAGCTTGCCGTAAATATTTTCAATATGTTTTCTCACCGTCCCGGGCGAAAGGATAAGATTATCAGCTATGACATTATAACTCAAACCCTTGCTCAGCTGTTCCAGAACTTCAATTTCCCGTGTTGTGAGTTTGATTTCATCTGCGCTTTTTCGTTCAAATTCTATCGGATTCCTAAGCAGTTTCAATGTTTTTAAGGCAATCGACGGATTCATTGCCGCACCTCCATTCATTGTCTCCACTATGCCCTGGCACAAATCTTTTGCGTTAACTTCTTTTAGCAAATAACCATCAGCACCCACTTTTATGGCATTAAAAATATTTTCATCATTATCAAAAACAGTCAGCATAATAATCTTGATATGAGGGTATTTATTCTTTATACGCTCCGTGGCTTCTATACCATCCATTTCAGGCATTTCTATATCCATCAGTATCAAATCGATATTGTGGTTGGCTTCTAATTTTTCAAGCAATTCTTTTCCGTTCAGCGCTGTAAAGCGGCACTGCAATTCAGTAAAAAAAGACAATTTTTCTACAATGGTTTTCTGTAAAAAATAATTATCGTCTGCTATAGCTATCTTGATGGACATGGTGTTTGTTTTTGGTTACGCCTGTTGCGGAAGAAATAGTTTCATAACTGTTCCCTCGCCCGGTGTAGAATTAAGTTCAGTTTCTCCTCCAATTTCTTTAGCTCTTTTTCGGATATTATTCAATCCGTTGCCGTCATTAGTAGTTTCTAAATCGAATCCTTTACCATTATCGGTTACTTCTATAGCTAATTTAGTCTCATCCCCATCAATCGTTACAGCTATTTTGCTAGCCTCAGAATGTTTTATAGCATTGTTTACTGCTTCCTGGATAATCCTGTATATGTTCATTCCTTCAACAGATGTAAATGATTTTTTATTGAGATTATCATTAGAATAAACAAACCGAAAATCAATTCCGATAGACGAGATTTTAGCATTATCTATAAAGTTCGATATCCTTGATTTCAAATCCTCAAAAGTGATTTGGTTCATATTCATCGCCCAAATCGTATCCCGTAATTCATAAATGGTTTCTTTGGTAAATTCACTGATTCCCGTCAGTCTGTTTTGCAACTTTTCATCCTCAATCCGGAAGCCATATTTAAGGTTGTCTATCGAAGAAATGATAAAGGTCAGCTGTGCACCTATGTTGTCGTGTAAGTCTCTTGAAATTCGGAGTCTCTGTTCTTGTAATTTATTTTGGGTCTCAATTTTTAAGAGTGCATCTTTTAATTCATTCTCTTTTTGAAGTTGCTGATTTTTTAGCTTCTGTCGATTGAAAAACTGCCATCCCATCAATATCGAAAGCAGCAACAGAAATACAAACGCCATAATCATGAGATTTTTGCGTTCAATTTTCAATTCATTTTCAGCAATTTTCGCTCTCTGCACAAGAATCTCTCTTTCCTTTTTTTCTGTTTCGTATTGGGTTTCCAATTCAAAAACCGCTTTGGTTTTTTCTTCTTCAAAAAGCGCATCTCTACCTTTAGAATAGGCATTTGACAACTCATAGGCTTTTAAATAATTTCCAACTCCTGCATATGCGTTAGCCAAATTGTTTAAGGTATTGACCTCTAAAGGAAATAATTTCGCCTTTTTTATATAGCCTAAAGCTTCTTCAGAAATACGAATGCTTTCCTGAAACTTTGACTGCTTGTTTAGACTTCTGGAATATGCATTCGAGATATTGCCTATTTCATAATCATTCTGAAATTTCTTGTGCAAATTTATGGCCTGAAGGTAAAATTCTTCCGCTTTGCCATATTCTTTCAGGCTATCATAAGCAATCGCCATATTAGAAATAGGATAACCCACATACCTTTCATAACCCAATTTTTGGTAGCCTTCTATTGCCAATTCGGAATAGCGTATGGATTCCCTGAATTCCTTGAAATCGATCAGGACAGAACCGATATTGCCTGACGTAGCTGCAAAACCAAATTCCGATTTGTTTCGGGCATAGATGGCATTTGCTCTTTTATAATAATCCAGCGATTTTTCGTATTCTTTTTGGGTTTTATAGACGATTCCGATGTTTACATAGGTCATCGCTATTTTTTCACTGTCTTTTTTCCTTTCATATATTTTCAGGGCTTTGAAATAGTTTTCCAATGCTTCCTGAAATTTTCCTTGCTGATCGAGGCAAATTCCCATGTTATTGAAAGAATCTGCTGTTCCGATTTGGTCTTTCAATTTGACACGGATTGCCAGTGCTTTCTTATGATAAAAAAGCGCCGAATCCAGTTTGCTTCGGTTTTCATGATTTAAGGCAATACTGTTATAACTTACAGAAATCAGACTGTCGTTTTTGATGTCTTGTGAAGTTCTCAACGCCTCTTGGGCATATAACAACGAATTTTTAGGATTGGAGCTTAATAATTCATCCGAAAGCAGAATAAGCGACTTGGCTTTTGAAACGCTGCTTTTGGAATAAATCTGCTTTTTTAAGCTGTCGATTTTTGTTTTATTGGCTTGGCTGAAACCAGAAATAGTTCCAAACAGGAAGAAAGCCGCCAAAATGAATTTAGTTTTTAAATGCATAGTTTCAGTATATAACAGACAAAAAACAGTTTGGGCTCTTTAAATATACAAAATAATTTTTGCCTTATATTGAAAAAGTCCTTTCCAGACGCACAAAACTATTTTTTCCCGCTGCGGCCTGAAAAGGACAAGTCAACAACTTTTATTGTTGTGTTAGATTATGAGTGCGTTTTACTTTATTGAGCCTCTTGGATTTTTGCTGTGAACGTTCCTTCGGTAATCTCGACGCTTTCTGTCGGGTTTGAAATATTCTCCGGTGCAGTTGCGGAAAAAGTCCCTTTAACATGCGTAGCTGTCACTTCAGTAATTTCGACCAAACCATCACCTCGAACCGAAGTAAAAGTTTTGAATTGGCCTACCGTAGCACCTGCTTTCAGATAATTAATATAACCTGCCATAAGGTTATTGTTCCCTGAAGTATAGCTTCCAACTCCTTCATAATTCATGACTTGAATCTGGATCGAGTTTCCACCATTATCACTACTTTGAATGACCAGAATATTGTTTGTAATCACCGCCATCGGATCAAAATGATTGGAATTCGAATAATTAGCACCATTTACCTTTGCTTTTAAAGAATAGCCTCCTCCTGACGGACTGTTACTGTCATCGCTACTGCATGAGAATAGAATTGTTGCCAAAAGGCACATTGCTCCAAGTGTTTTTAATGTTTTCATAATTTACATAATTTATGGTTAGTTATTGAAGTTTGTTTACAATGGTAGTGATAAGGCATTTACCTTACTTTATAAGCTTCTTAGAGTCTTTTTGAAGTGAAAGCGTTAGTGCAGAAACATACATCTTGAAAGCACTGATCATGGACTGCGGATTAAATCCTCTTTCTGTCCAGAAATAGGCTATGTAATTAATCGAGTTGTTCTTTTCGATATAATAACTTTTTACCAGAATGATTTCCGTATTCAGCTGGTTCATCAATTCCAAAGCATCTTTTTGGGAAGTACCGGCAACCAAAGAATACGAACTGCTGAAACAAACATATCTTTTTGAAGGATCGACATCAATAAAGACATCATACGTGTCTTGTACCTTGATAAACTCATTTTGGGTTTCCAGTACTTTGATATACGCATTTTCAAAGGTCTGTTTTAAAAGTGCCGGAGTCAGGTTTT
This sequence comes from Flavobacterium microcysteis, assembly GCF_006385255.1. Lineage (GTDB taxonomy): Bacteria > Bacteroidota > Bacteroidia > Flavobacteriales > Flavobacteriaceae > Flavobacterium > Flavobacterium microcysteis. The sequence goes on along the minus strand of NZ_VFJE01000056.1, from coordinate 593,570 downwards.
CTGCCGGAACCAAATTTTGGGAGAAAGCTGTCGTGCCAAGAAAAAAAAGGAATACGATAGCCAGTTTTGAAAGTAAAGTTGTTGGTTTCATAATAAATTATTTTTTAGGTTTAACACTCCAAAATTCCTTTTATTCCAAGCAAAAAAAAATACGGCATCTGCCGTATTCTTATAAAAATGAACTCATTACTATCTCAAAACTCCATAAAAGGATATTTGGATTGCAAAACCAGTATCTTATTTTGAAGACTTTCTAAAAATTTTTGGTGTTGTTCTGATTCCGGGTTAAAAGACCTGTGACTTAAGCCTTTTCGAATATTGTCAACTTCTTGCATTGCCAGAAAAGCATCTTCAGAAATCCAGGTTTCAGCAAATCGTTTCCAGATGTAGTCAATCGCAAGCGAACTTGGATGGATCATGTCTTCCGCATAAAAACGGTAATCACGCAGCTCATCCATCATGATCTCATAACTTGGAAAATAATATGTGTTATCTGTAGCATGAATGACTTCATGAAGACCTGAAATCAGATTGGCCTTACTCCATTGGTTTTCAACAAAACCGTCTTTGATATGGCGTACCGGAGAAACCGTAAAAATTAGATTGGCTTTTGGATTGAAAGCCAAAACAGTTTCTATGATTTCTAAAAGGCTCTCTTTAATCTGTGAAACAGTAAGCAATTCTTTTTTAAAAGCCGCCTGTGGCACTTTATGGCAATTCGCAACAATTGTATCCGTTTCAATTTTTCGATAGACCCACGAGGTTCCTAAAGTGATTGTAACGTGATTGCTTTCCTGTAACGCATTATGCAGAAATACTAAGTTCGAATTAAGGTTTTCTAAAAACGCTGTTTTATCTGAGTGGCTCAATTCAGAATGCACATCAAAAGAATGCCATCTTTCATTATGAAAAAAAATATCTTCTTCTGTAAATGATTCCTGCTGAATTGCTTTCTGTATTATTTTATTTAATGCCAACGGATGGAACAAAATCCCAAAAGGATTGGTTATGTTCTGGAATTTAAAATAATCCAGCTTGTTCCCCATATTCTCGGCAAAGCACGAGCCTAACGAAACAATCTTTGAACCATAGCCTATCGGATGGTGACTCTTTGGTATTGGAATAGGAGTAGTGAATTGCATTTGTTGAGAATTTTAAGCACAAAGATAGGGAACTAGTTGATAGTTGATAATTGACAGTGGATAGTTGGGAGTGGATAGTGGATAGTGGATAGTTGACAGTCGATAATTGATAATGGGTAGTGGGGAGTTGAGGAGACAAAAAAACCGGCTTTATCAAGCCGGTTTTTTTGTGTTATAGGACAGGTGTGTAGCGTCTGGGTGCTTCTCCTGATAAGACTTTGGCGATTTGGTTGGAGATTGCGCCATCAATTAGGCGATCGAGCCAGAAGAATTCTCCTGCTGAATTTATTTCCAGGAAATAATGTTCATCATCTGGAGTGACAATAATGTCAATGGCACCATAATTAACCTGATAGATGTCCATCATCTTCAATAATTTTTCTTTTATAGGCTGCGGCAAATCATAAGGTTCCCATTTATCCAGCAGCTCAACTCCTTCACGACGCCAATCAATTTTAGCGTTGTCCAATTTTTGGGAATCTACCGCAAAAGAAAAAACAGCATCACCCACTATGGTTATCCGAAGTTCTTTTTGTTTTTCGAGTTTCTCTTGAAACTGCATCGGGCAATACTGCAAACTGTCAATCGCATCCAGATTGTCTTCCGTTATGACATTTGTAAAAACTACATGCTCAACACCTCCTCTATCAATGGCAAAAGAACTTTGCATTTTGGTTATAGCTCCTTTGGGATGTGAGCGCACAAACTTTTTTGCTTCATCAGGATTATTTGTAATGCATGTTTCCGGGATTTTTAATCCTAGCGAAGAAGCAATTTTCATTTGCTCCTCTTTGCTGTCCAGTCTTCTATATTGGCTGAATTTCCCTATCTGAAAACAATTCATGCTTTCCAGCATACCAAAAAGCGTGGTTCTTATTTCACCATGAGCCGAGGACAAGTATTCGCCCTCAAGCACGCTACTCAAACCGCTTCCAAGATTATGGCTTCGTCTGTACCATAATGCGTCAATGTCATGTAAAGACTCTCTTTCTCCATTATGGTCGAGATAAACTTTCCATTGTCCGTCCTCATAGTTGCTGGTGAGACCATAGCGTAACGGATACAAATCCACATTAAAACGTATGGCTCTCATGTTGTATTTTTTTAGCTGTTCTGTAACAGTCTCTATCGATTCATTATCCTGGCTATGCGTGATTATTAATACTTTTTTCATAAAGAATAATTTGGGGAGTTTAAATAATGTTAACTCAGTTTGGAAACTAATTTTTCGGCTATAGTTTCTCCAATAGGATAGCCTAAATCTCTTTGCAGCATTCCCCATTCGCCCTGAGGATTTACCTCTAAGAAAATATAACGTCCGTCCTGATGGCGAATCATGTCAATAGCACCAAAAAAGAGGCCCATCTGTTGCATCATTTTTGTGAGTGATGTTGCAACCGGATCTGGCAAATTATACGATTCCCATTTAAAATGAATGTCTGTCGCAATCCGCCAGTCTGTTTTGCCTCTTTCTGACTGCCCTGCATTGATTTTTCCTGTAAAAAATTCACCGTCAACATAAATGATGCGAAGTTCATAGGCTTTAGGGATCATTTCCTGAAAAATCATAGGACAATAAACGAGCGTGGCAAGACCTTCAAGATTGGGCTCTGTTATCTGCGTAGTTGGAAAAAAAGACGCATTACCTGACATACTTCGTGAAAGTGTACCATGAAGTTTAGCAATCATCTGCTTATTGCATCCTTCATAGAAAAACGCCCTTACCTTTTCCTGATTGTTTGTAAAAAGACTTTTGGGTATTTCAATGTCGTTTTGGGCAGCAACGGATAATTGTCCGAATTTATTATTGCTAATTTCGTGGTCTTTTGCCATCGGATTAAACCAGGGCACATCGCCCAGCGATTCAAAAAAGATATTCCGCATGGTATAATATTCCTGGAAATAAATTTCTTTAAAATCATCGTCAAGTTCATCAGGAATTTCTGCCTGCCATAACTTGCGGTACCATACGGCTTCAACAGCATCGGCATGAATAGAATGGCCGTCAATCTGAACATGGACGATATTCTTCCGTTCTGAAAGCGAGTAATCAAAAGATAATTGATGGGAAAAAAGGTCAGAATTCATCCTATAAGCCTCTTTCCCTAGTTCTTTCAGCCTTTTCATCACTATATCAATCGTATAGAGATCATTGCTGTGCGTCAGACAAAGTATCATTAAATTGGGGAATTATTTAAATAAAAAAGCCCAAGCATATATCCTGAGCTCAAAAGAAAGCAACAGCATTTCCAGATAGAAATACTGTTGCTATCATTAAGTCTTACAATTCAACTCCAGCTTCATCATTATCTGACGGATATTTCATCGTCTGATAAAGATCTTTAAGTTTGCTGGTGATGACTTGGCCTGGACCATCTTCACCGTCTGATGGGAACTTAAGAGTTACTACATCAGTACCGCCGTTGATTTGTTCCATTTCCTTTTCAGGAACTTGGCTTTCCAAAAAGTTAGCAAAAAAAGGCTTTTTCAATTTTTTGTCATTTTCCATGATAATAAATTTGGGATTAATACTATGTTTTTCTTTTTCAGTCCTAAGATAAAAAAATTACTAAAACAATTTCAATTTATAGTATTGAAAATCAAAATTTTAACATCGTAAGTTCGCAATCAGCGAACAGAAATAAGGTAAGAAATCGCTCACATCCCAATGCCTGACTGGCTTTAACCTAAAATAATTCTTTAAATACCACTCTAAACACACTGTCCTGTTTCGCCCTCAATATTGTCTAGTTTACATCCTCTTATTTCATCTGTTTCAATCTACCTTTGTAAAAGGCAAAAACAAAATCAATCATTTTAAGGTAATTAGGAGATGTTTACACTAAAAAGAATTTTCAATAAAAAGGAGGCAATACGCCTCCTTTGGTTTTTTTGTTGTCAACTACCATTCATACTGAAGCGAAAGTTCTACCCTAAAGGGTATAGCTTTCCCATCCGTTAGCAAAAGGGTTGCAGGAAACCCATTGGTTGTCGTATAGATATTAAATAGTATGCTACTCATCAGGTCATTAGGATTTGAAGGAACATCAATAGCATCGTTGTCACCCAAATAGATTGTAAAGGAAGAAGTAACATTAGTGATTATTATTGGGGAATTTGGTACAAACTCAAAGCTATTAGTTCCTGTACTTAATACGTCAGGATAATATATCTCACTGATCCAAATATTGCTTCCACCTGCTCCATTGACGAGCTGCAGGAATATATCTGGACCCGATCCTGTGTCCCATGATGCCCCGTTATCCTGGTTATTGAAGAATGTTACCCTGAATTTGGTAATCTTGATCTTTGAAGGGTTAATCTGTGTCTGGCAATTGATTCCAGTAAAACCGGGAGGACATTCCTGCGGAGCAGGGTCAGAATCCGAATCGCTTGAACACGAAAAAATTAACGTAGACATTGCCAGCGCAAAGGCTGATCTTAAAATAAAGCTTTTCATAAGTTTTTGTTGGCACTCCCGCCCCAGAGAGTTTTATTGGTTAGAAAACCAAAAGCGTGGGACAAACTCAATATCTAGCGACTAGGTACCGGCAAGCACCTGAAAACATAGATAAGAGAAGCCCACGCCATAGCGAGAGCGATCTGCTTATTAATCCATGTTTTCGTATTTTGAAGTTTTGCCGGTTTCAGTCGAAAAGATTAATAGCTTACGCTAATGATATTTTATTTGATGTTTTGTTTATTTCATTCAGATTATTTAGTGATTAAAATGATTTATAGTAATTATTAAATGTCAATTTCTTGTTCTGGCTGAACTTCAATTTGAGCTTGTGCCATTAACTCATAAATATTCATTTCAGCATCTAAAAGTTCAAATGATACACAAAATGCATACTCAGTTTCATTCTCCAAACTCTTGTCCCATCCTAAGTGACCAATTACAGCTATGCTAAATTCATCCGCAAATTGCTGTGGTTCAAGTATCGCCCAACTTTTTTGAACTGATGAATTATTCCTATTTATGCCATTATTTCCCCATACAGGATTTTCTCTCAACACCCACTTGATTGCAGAACTTCCCTCGTCAATAAATTCCCCGTCATTACCTTCCAGATATTCTATTGTCCTGTTTCGGAAACTACCAAAATTTTCATTGTATCTGGAAGATTGCCACTCTAACCAATTAGATAAATAAGAATGAGATCCTCTTCTAGTCAAACGCGTCTTTGCAGTAAATGCCAGAGTAACTTCTACAAGTATTCTGAATTCCTTTCCTTCACCACGAAGCTCAGATGGAACTTTGATATGATAAATATCCGCTTTTTTCGGTGCAATATTTCCATTCTGAATAAAAGTTATTCGGGATGTGGTATTACTTAAAGCTCTATCAATGTTCGGAATTCCATATCCATAATATCTAAAATCATTAGATGTTGGCTTTTCAAAGCAATGTTGTGGTAATCTAGCACTTTGAATAATTAACGCCCTGTACATTTGTGCTGTTTCATTAGGATGTTCTGTTTGAAGCCTAGATGCAATATAGCTGACTTTTGGTGTACTAAAAGAAGTACCGTAAGAATCTTTACCAACAGCGCTTGCACCATACATTGTAGAATTAACAAGTTCTGGACATATTGTATTATTAATGACCAATTCATTAGATGATTTATTTTTTGCTAAATCCCCTCCGTATTCTACAACGTCCGGCTTTATGCAACCCCAAAGTCCTAGTCCAGTTCTAGAAAACGGGGATATGTAATTCTTGCCAGCTAACGATTTATAATCTGCATCTTCAAAATCTTCATGTCCTATTGATCCAACTGTAATAGCAAAATAACTAACACCTGGATTAGCTAATTTAGAAGTCGCCTCATTTAGATAGTCAGGATAAATTTTCCCGTTTGAAAAATGTTCTTTAATTCCCGGATTATTAAATTGTGATGAACTTTGATAAAGATTACCAGCTGCCACAATGAATAATATATCATTTTCATGTATAAGTTTATCGATAGAAGCTGCTAGGGCTGGCATATGAGTACCTGTATAAGATACATCTTCGCAGACAGAAAGATTAAAAATTCGGGTTTCTTCATAATCCGCTACTATTTGTTCCATAAGTGCTGGCTCAAATCTAGAACTGGATATTTTATTATTGCTATCTAAGATTCTGGCATTTTGTATATAGCTTTCTAATTTTATTTTTCCGCTTGTTGGAATACCAATCGGGTACAAAACCGCACCTGCCACTTTTGTTCCGTGCCCGTTTTGTTTTACATAATCAGCTACTGAGGCATCATTTTCAACATAAGATCGTGAATTGGTTTGATTGATTGATGCTGCCAGCAATCGATGATTTTCTTGAATTCCACTATCAATTATACAAACCGTAGAAGCATTGTCATCAGGTGCTTCAATATCTATATCATATTCGTCAGGGAGATTAATATGTTCATGACCAATATTATAATTTGGATCTAATTTTACTTCATAAAGGTATTGATAAGTATGAACAATATCTCTTAACCCTTCACCACAGATAGAAATCTTAAAAAAGAAGGCATCAACTTCATTATCCCAAATCTCATGTATTTCACCACTATATTTATCAACATAGTATTCGACTTCTGTCTCTCTTTTTATTTGCTTAGCATCTCTTTGTATTGATAACTCTTGCTCATTTTGCCTATATTCATAAACCTTGTCTTGAAATTTCAATTCGGAATCAAATTGATCCTTTACTGGGTAACTTTCTTTGTTTGGGACATAACACGAAACGCCTAATTGCACAGTATAAATTACATCAGGCTGTATATCGCCCCAAACATTACCTATTTCTCCATGTAAAAGTTCGTTTAAGCGCCAACTATCATCAGTAACTAATTCCCATATTTGAGCAGCTTTATCTCTACGTTGGCCAGTTTCGTTCAGAAATGCATCGATATTCTCTCCAAATGCTTTGAAATTATCTGTTGAAGCTCCTATTATATATCCACCTTCTTCTTCAGATATTATTTCGATTCCCCAATGTTTAAAGCTGTCAATATTGAAAACTTCAGTATCTACTCTCAAAAAAACAGGGATGTCAGTGGTATTTGGTAATTCTATACCTTTGGCTTTTTGTACATCTATAGTTTCAACCCACCTTGATGCAACAGTATTCATAGATTCCTTTAACCAAGTTCCATGATTTTGACGATTATTTTTATTTGATAATGTCCGCTCTAATGCCTGTTTATCTCTAGTGCCCCCACCTTTTGGCATTGCTCTTCCTTCTACCTTAAACGGTAATTTCAAATGTGGAAAATCTGCCATTTTACTTTTTATAAAGATTATTTTCGCTAAGTGACTTTTCTAAATGGTATTGTCGAAGTATCCTATCGTTTCCTATAACAGCAATTTTTGCAGCATCGTTTGCAATTTTTACAACAAGTGCTGCATTGAAGCCTAGCATTTTATCTACTAATATATCCCAATCTATATCTTTCGAAGTATCGATAGATGAAAGCGTTTGTTTAATAAGTCGTAAGACTTCTTCTTTACTTGGTTTTGGCATTTCAATAATATCATCAAATCTTCTAAAAAGGGCTTGGTCCAAAGCATTTTCAATATTAGTAGTAGCAATCAAAATTCCCTTTGAATTGTATTCTTCAAGGAGTGTAAGCAAAATATTTACAATTCGATGCATTTCCCCAACATCTTGGAGATTCGTCCTAGTTTTTCCGATAATATCGAATTCATCAAAAAGTAATACACATGGATAATCTTGAATTCCGTCAAATAACTTTGAAAGATTAGATGCTGTTTCTCCTAAAAAAGAAGAAATAATGACATCAAATCTAACTTTTAAAAATGGTAGCCCAAGATTCCAAGCAATTCGTTCAGCACTCATACTTTTACCACAACCTGGTTCGCCATAAATTAGAATTTTCTGTCTATATTTAAGCCCATGTGATGCAAGTCTTTCCTTTGCAGCAAATTCCTTTTCAATTCTTCGCAACTTTTCTTCAGTATCTATAGGGAGAACCATTTCGTGCCTTAGTTCTTCTCTGTCAATCGAAATCGCTAAAGGGAAATTATTACGTTTATCTTTGGGGATAGAAATACCATTTGGTAAAATTTTTCTCAATTCTCCACGAAAAGACTGGGTAGTAGCAACATTACGATCTAGGATTGATTTCAATTTTGCTGCAAGCGCTGTATGCCCTTTTTTTATCTCATCCTCAATGATAAGGGATGCTACCTTTACGACATCATCATCTTTATCTCCATCTATTGAGCGAAAAAGTCTTAACATTAAGTCTTGATTCATAAGAAAGTTTAATTTAATGATTCAAAGGTATCAATATATAAACTTTTTTCCATATTAATATTACATAAAAAGATAAATACTCATGATTTAATATTAGTAATAACCTTATAATAAAAATCACTCATGTTAATAATAAAGGTAAATTAGTAATTTATATAGCGAAAAGAAATCGCTAGAATTCACTATAAAATTTATCTCTTCTTTGGATTAAAATTAAGTACAGTGTTGATGCGTTGCTCGAATTCGGACTTACCTGCAAGAAAGGTAATATGTTGTGAGATATTATGCCAAGAGATGCACGATACTATCTCGCGGGTACCATTTGGACTAAGTAACGGAAGTGGAACCGATTCGATATGCCTGAAAGATCCCATGAAGGCCTTGTCCATATCATTTCGGGAGAAATAATTCTGGTGCTCGAAATCTACTGATCTTATCGAAGGGTTTTCAAGAAGTGAAAGTTCTGTTATCTTTCCTATGTCCATATTTGGGTATTGATTAATTGCTTGTATTTCAGGCGAGGCCTGATATTTTGCAAAAATACGTAAAATCGTTCGGATTGCGATTTTTTTCTATGGTTGTACCGAAAGGCAAACTCGTCCATGTATCGCTGGAGGTGCTTTCTTGACATCCAATTATAGATGCCGTTATATCCTCTTTTAAATATTCCCCAGAATCCTTCTATTGTATTGGTATGTATTTCTGGGTTGTCGGGATTCACGTATTGTTTTCTTCCGTGGTCAACAATATGATGGTCGTAAAAAGCATCGAGTCCTTTATATGCAGACCATTCGTCAGAGATGATGGTTGACCATGGCTTTATTATCCTTTTTATGATAGGCTGTATGGATTCTCTTTTTGTATCAGGAATGACAAAGCACCTGACAACACCGCCTCGCTGGAGTATTCCGAGTACGGGGGTTTTGTCCTTAAAAGCCCTTCCTGTCGACATGGGAACCTTCTTGTCATTGTGACGGTTCTTATTTTTTCCGCCTGCAAATGTCTCGTCCGCCTCAAAAACACCTTCCAATTGTTCATCGTCCTCAATATGAAAACATTCTCTAATACGATGCATCATGAACCATGCGGTTTTCTGATCGACAGAAATCTGTTTTGAGAGCTGGACCGAAGACATCCCTTTATTTTTTGTAGTAATAAACCATATGGTAATAAACCATTTACGTAACGGCACTCTGCTACCTTCAAATATGGTATTGGATTTTATGTTAAAATACTTTCCTGTGTTTCTACATTTATATCGGCTATTCTTACACTTCCAGACTTTAGATGAAGGATCAAAAGGACTAATAGGATTGTTTCCCCATTTATGATGCTCTAGGAAATCAATGCATGACTGTTCGTCCGGAAACGAATCTATCAAATCAAATATGGTTTTGAATTCCTTAAAAAGCATCAGGCAGTAAATAAATGAGGCATAAAAATATATACAATTCTCATGCCCTTATGATAATTCATAATTTTTTTTACTTTAAAATAAATTAAAGTGTAAACATCTCCTATTTACCCATTTTAAAAAAACAAACAATGAACAATTCAAACCAAACAATTACCGTAGAAACTACCGTAAAAGCTCCTATATCAAAAGCATGGCAGGGCTTTACTGAACCGCAACACATTATGAACTGGTCTTTCGCTTCTGAAGACTGGCATACTCCGGAAGCAGAGAACGACTTAAGAGTTGGAGGAAAATTCAGAACAAAGATGGCTGCAAAAGACGGCAGCATGGCTTTTGATTTTGAAGGCGAATACACCGATGTCATAAACCTCAAAAAAATCGAATATGTTATGGGTGATGGACGTCGTGTAAGCATTTCTTTCGAAGATTTGGGTGACGGCGTTAAAGTATCCGAAACTTTTGATCCTGAAAACACACATCCTGTTGAATTTCAAAAAGCGGGATGGCAAGCTATTATGGATAACTTTAAAAAATACACAGAAACGCTTTAAAACATTCCACAACTAAAAAACAACAATCATGGCAAAAGAATTTTGGATCAATCTTCCAGCAAAAGACATCAGCAAGACCCGAACTTTCTTCAAAGCTATCGGCTTTACAGAAAATTCACAATTTAGCGAAAACCCTACAATGGCTTCTTTTTTTATAGGAGACAAGAATGTGATAGTTAACTTCTTTCCTGAAACGCTTTTTAAGAGCTTTAGCGGCAACGAAATCGCAGATACATCAAAAGGCACCGAAGCCCTGTTTTCAATCGATGCACAGTCTCCTGGCGAAGTTGATGAACTGGCTAAAAAAGCGGTAGCAGCCGGAGCAGTACTTTATGGCAATCCCGGCGAGAAAGACGGCTGGATGTATGGCTGTGGATTCAGTGACCTAGATGGACATCGCTGGAACGTACTTTTTATGGATTTCAGCAAAATGCCACAACAGTAATAGTTCATTTTAAAAACAAAAAACCACAACGTTGCTGTTGTGGTTTTTTTATGCATTTTAAAATTCTGTTATTTCACAAAATCTTTTGCTTTTTCTAAAGCTTCTTTGATTCCGGCTTCATTTTTCCCCCCTGCTGTTGCAAAGAAAGGCTGACCGCCGCCGCCACCCTGGATGTATTTTCCAAGCTCGCGAACAACTTGTCCGGCATTCAAGTTTCTTTCTGCCACTAATTCTTTAGAGATGTAGCAGGTCAGCATTGGCTTTCCTTCTTCGGCAGTAGCCAAAACCAAGAAAAGATTAGTGCCAAGATTACCTAATTCATAGGCCAAATCTTTAGCTCCTTCCGGATTGAGGTCCACTTGTTTTGCTAAAAATTTCAAGCCATTGATTTCTTCAATTTCTGAAACCAATTCTCCTTTTAGATTTTTTGCTTTTTCTTTCAGTAATGCTTCTACCTGTTTTTTCAGTTTTGCATTTTCTTCCTGTAAAGAAACCACAGCTTTTAATGAATCTTGTGGATTTTTAAGCGCTTCTTTTATTTCTTTCAAAGCATTTTCCTGAGAAGCGAAAAATTCCTTTGCTCCTTCATTTGTAATGGCCTCAATACGTCGGATTCCAGCTGCAACAGCTCCTTCGCTTGTAATTTTAAAATACCAGATATCAGCCGTATTTCTAACGTGGATTCCTCCGCAAAGTTCCATGCTGTCTCCAAATTTTATGGCACGAACCGTATCACCGTATTTCTCTCCAAATAAAGCCATAGCACCTTCTTCGAGAGCCTGTTTGAATGGAATATTTCTTCTTTCAATTAACGGCAATTGCTCCTGGATTTTTGCATTTACAAAAGTTTCCACTTCTTTTAATTCTTCGTCAGTCACTTTTGCAAAATGAGAGAAGTCAAAACGAAGATAATTAGGCGCTACCAACGAACCTTTTTGCTCTACGTGTGTTCCTAAAACATGTCTTAGGGCCTGGTGTAGCAAATGAGTTGCCGAGTGATTGCTTGCTGATTCGCTACGCAATTTTGTATTGACCAATGCCATGAATTTCCCTTCCGGATTCTCAGGAAGTTCTTTTGCAAAGTGCAAGATTAGGTTGTTTTCTTTTTTCGTATCGATAATCTCGATGGCTTGGTTTGGTGTGAACAACGTTCCTTTGTCACCTACCTGACCTCCACCTTCCGGATAAAATGGCGTAGCATCTAAAACAATCTGGTAGAGTTTACCGTCTTTTTTAGAATCTACTTTTCTATATCTTGTAATTCTTACTTCTTTTTCTACTTCGTCATATCCAACAAAAGTCTCAACATTTCCATCGATTAGAACTGTCCAGTCATCTGTTGAAGTTTCTGATGCGGCACGAGAACGGTCTTTTTGCTTTTGCAATTCGGCATCAAACTCTTTTTCGTTATATGACATTCCTTTTTCCTTCAGGATCAATGCCGTCAAATCTTTAGGGAAACCAAAAGTATCATACAGTTCAAAAGCTTTTGCTCCTGAAACCTCATTCCCTTTTGTTTCCTTGACAACATTTTCAAGCAACTGCAAACCTTGATCCAACGTTCGTAAGAAAGAAGCTTCTTCTTCCTTGATTACATTAGTAACCAGATTCTGCTGCGTCTTGATTTCCGGGAAGAACTCTCCCATCTGATTCGCCAATACAGCAACCAGTTTATAGATAAACGGTTCTTTAGTATTCAGGAACGTAAAGCCATAACGGATAGCGCGACGCAAAATCCTTCTGATCACATAACCAGCACCCGTATTTGATGGCAATTGACCGTCAGCAATAGCAAAAGCTACGGCACGAACGTGATCCACTACAACACGGATTGCAATGTTGGTTTTGTTTTGTTCTTCGCTTATATCTTTAACATCGTTTGAAGTATATTTTTTGCCGGTGATCGCTTCAACTTCACGAATCAGCGGTGTAAATACATCCGTATCATAATTTGACTGTACGCCTTGCAAAGCCATACACAAACGCTCAAATCCCATTCCGGTATCAACATGTTGAGCCGGCAGTTTTTCAAGAGAACCATCCGCCTTACGGTTGAATTCCATAAAAACGTTGTTCCAGATTTCCACTACCTGAGGATGGTCGTTATTGACCAAGCTCTTTCCTGAAACCTGGGCTTTTTCTTCTTCACTACGCAAATCCACATGGATTTCTGAACATGGTCCGCATGGTCCTTGTTCTCCCATTTCCCAGAAATTATCTTTTTTATTTCCAAGAATGATACGGTCTTCATCAATCAATGTTTTCCAGATATCCCAAGCTTCCTGATCAAATGGTACATTTTCAGCCGGGTTGCCCTCAAAAACAGAAACGTATAGGTTTTCTTTTGGTATTTTATAGACTTCTGTCAGCAATTGCCAAGCCCAATTGATCGCTTCTTTTTTGAAATAATCGCCAAAACTCCAGTTCCCCAACATTTCAAACATGGTGTGGTGGTAGGTATCAAAACCTACATCTTCCAAATCGTTATGTTTTCCAGAAACACGAAGGCATTTTTGCGTATCGGCAATTCTTTTGCTTTTTGGCGTAGCGTTACCTAAAAAATATTCCTTGAACTGGGCCATCCCAGAATTATTAAACATCAAGGTTGGGTCGTCTTTTAGTACGATAGGCGCTGAAGGCACAATTAAATGCCCGCGTTCTTCAAAAAATTGTAAAAATTGCTTTCTGATATCCTGTGATTTCATCTGAAATAATTAGTTTATGGTCTTGGAGTAAATTTTTTTATTCTAAAAATAATAGGGCGAACCTATGTAACATTTATTAAATTTGTTCGTACAACATTTATAACAATTGAATCAATGCACAATTGTTGACTAACGGTCAATTTTTGTCCTAAAAAGTTGACCATTAGTAAACCGCAAAAGTAGCATATTTTAAAATATGAAGAAGGTAAAATATTATTACGATACCGAAAATTTAGCTTACCGGAAAATCAAACCAAAAAAGGGACAAAAATTAGGCGTAATTGCCTTATTTTTATTAGCTTCGGCATTGTTCGGTTTTTTGTGTTTCGTAATATTAATCAATACGCCGTTCTTTGAAACTCCTAAGGACCGACTTCAGGCTCGTGAGATTGAAAACATGAAAATCAATTATGCGATCCTGAATAAAAAAATGGACCAGGTGGATGAAGTTTTGGAAAATGTAGCGGAACGCGATAACAACCTGTACCGTGTTTATTTCAACTCCTCTCCTATTCCTGAAGAACAACGAAAAGCAGGATTTGGTGGCGTAAATCGCTATAAGGCTCTTGAAGGTTATAATAATTCGGAACTGGTGGTAAGCACGACAAAACGTGTGGATATTATTTCCAAAGAATTGGTTATCCAATCCAAATCTTTAGATGAGATTTTGAAACTGGCAAAAGAAAAAGAAAAGTTACTGACAGCTATTCCTGCCATTCAGCCAGTCAAGAATGAACAGTTGAAACAAATGGCATCCGGTTTTGGATATCGAAGTGATCCGTTTACAAAAATCAGGAAATTCCACGCTGGTATGGACTTTTCTGCCAAAACAGGAACTCCAATTTATGCCACAGGCGACGGTGTAGTGGAACGAGCTGACAACACAGCGTCAGGTTATGGGAACCATATTGTAATTCGGCACGGATTTGGATATGAAACATTATACGGGCACTTGAGCAAATACAAGGTGAGAGCCGGACAACGAGTAAAAAGAGGTGACATAATAGGCTATGTTGGAAGCACCGGGCGTTCTGAAGCACCACACTTGCATTATGAAGTCCATAAAAACGGGGAAGTCGTAAACCCATTGAATTATTATTACGGCAATATTTCGGCAGCAGAGTTTGCAGCCATATCAAAATTAGCTAACCAAGAAAACCAATCTTTAGATTAATGCATTTAGACTTATCGCCAGACAAAAGATACTACAGCATTGGCGAATTAGCCAAGGCCTTTGATGTGAATGCTTCACTCATTCGTTTTTGGGATAAGGAATTTGACATCCTGAAACCCAAAAAGAATGCGAAAGGCAACCGTATGTTTACACCTGAAGATGTGAAAAATCTCCAACTGATTTATCATTTGGTCAAAGAACGTGGCTTTACGCTTGATGGTGCCAAAACGCATTTAAAGGAAGGACAGAAAAAGACTTTGGATAAATTTGAAATCGTCAGCAAACTGGAGTCTATAAAAGCTCAGCTGACAAGCATTAAAAATGAATTATAGCATACGCTTAAAAAGAAAACAAATCAATAAATAATAAACTCTAAAAACAAAAGCAAAATGAAAAAATGGATAATTATCGGGGTTATCGTAATTGCAATTATCGGACTCTACAGTTGGGCATCTGGAATTTACAATAAAGCCGTGACTCTTGAACAGGACGTAAAAGAAAGCTGGGGAAATGTTAACACTGCTTATCAAAGAAGAAACGATCTTATCCCGAATTTGGTAGAAACTGTAAAAGGATATGCCAAACACGAACAAGGCACTTTAACAGCCGTTATTGAGGCTCGTGCGAAAGCGACATCAGTAACGATTGACCCATCAAATGTTACTCCAGAACAATTGGCTGCATTTAACCAAGCACAATCAGGAGTCACTTCTTCATTATCAAGGCTATTGGTAAGTGTTGAGCAATATCCAAACCTAAAGGCCGATGCGAGCTTTATGAAATTGCAAGATGAACTAGCAAGTACTGAAAATCAAATCTTAACAGCTAGAACCCGTTTCAACGAAGCTATTAAGCCATATAACAATAACATAAATACTTTCCCAAGAAATATACTAGCTGGTATGTATGGACTTAAGCAAAAACCTTATTTTGAGGCAGTGGCTGGTGCAGAAAAACCTGCGGAAGTAAAATTCTAAAAACTCGAATCAATGTCAAAAGTTGAAGATTTCCTTAGTCCGGAAGAAGAAAATGAAATCGTGCAGGCTATTTCGCAGGCAGAAAGAAACACTTCCGGAGAAATAAGGGTTCACATTGAGGATCATACTGAAAAACCTCCGCTCGAAAGAGCCCAGGAGGTTTTTAATTTTTTAGGTATGTACAATACGAGCATGCGCAATGGTGTATTGTTTTATGTAGGCGTTTCTGACCATGCATTTGCAATTATTGGAGATGAAGGTATCCATAAAATGGTTGAAGAAGATTTTTGGGATTGCACAAAAGATACCGTCATTTCTCATTTCAAGGAAAACAAATACAAAGAAGGGCTTGTTTCCGGAATCTTAAGAGCCGGCGAACGACTGAAACAATATTTTCCTTTTGAAAACGACGACACTAATGAATTATCTAACGAAATATCTAAAGGATAAATGAAACTTTTCCCAACAAAAAACGCTTTCCTGCTATCCTTTCTTTTGCTGCTACTGGTTCAGACCGGATATGCCCAATTTGATATTCCGCCAAAACCTAGCTTTCAGACCAGCGTATATGATTATGCCAACGTTTTAGGTTCTGACAAGGCAAAACTAGAAGAAAAACTGATTCGTTATTCTGATTCTACATCTACACAGATTGTAGTGGTTACTGTTCCAACAATAAATGGCGAAAACATTGGGATTTTAGCACCAAAATGGGGCCATACATGGGGAGTAGGACAAGCAAAAGAAGATAATGGTGTTTTTATATTATTAGCTGTAAAGGAGAAAAAAATATGGATTGCTCCCGGTTATGGCGTTGAAGACAGGCTGACTGCCGGAATTAACGGAGAGCTCATAAGAAACATCATAATTCCTGAATTTAAGGCAGGCAGCTATTACCAAGGTTTAGACAAAGGTGCTGATGCTATATTTGACGTACTGAAAGGAAAATACAAAGGAAGCAGAAAAGGCTCAAAAGGAGGAGAATCCAACTCCGGAGGCCTTGTCGTTTTCATCATTATTTTTATCGTTATTCTTTTTATTCTTTCCAAAAACAAGAACAACAGAAACGGCGGAAATCGCGGTGGCGGTTTAGACCTATCTGATATCATCATTCTTAGCAGCCTTGGACGCGGTGGCGGTGGCTTCGGAGGTTCTTCCGGAGGCGGATTTGGCGGCGGAGGCGGTGGCTTCGGAGGTGGTTTCGGCGGCGGCGGCTTTAGTGGCGGCGGTGCTGGAGGAAGCTGGTAAAAATATCACAATAAAAAAGACTGCTATTTAGCAGTCTTTTTTGTTTTTATATAAATATCGTTTCGAAAGTCTGCCTTTCAGCCTTAGTACCTTAGCACCTCTCTTCACAAACTATTTTTAATATACTAAAGTTTGCATAGCATGCGCAGGAATTGTGATTTCCGATTCTGCATCGCCTACAAACAGTTTGTATTTAATTTCGCCGTCTGATTGGTTCATGACTACCGTTACCATTTCTCCGTTTGTATTTAGGAAAGTTGTGCTCAGCAATTGGCTTCTGCTGGCTGATGTGCTTATCCTTTTGGCTTCAGGACGGATAAACTTTGAAAAGTGACCTATGTAATAATAAGATGGTGTATAAATCAGTTTCTTAGCTGTCAAATCACCGTGGATTGGTGCAAAACAGAAGTTAGACACGTGATTAGGCCCGCCTTTTTCATCAAGAAGGATGTTCCAGTCTGTCCAGGCTACTGTTCCGTTGTTGAAATCATTAATCATATTGATTCCGTAGCGTTCTGCATTAGCCCAAAACTGATAACGTGCCGGGTTAAATGCTTCGATACAGCCTTCCGTAAACATCAGTTTTTTATCAGGAAAAGAATCCGCAACTAATTTTACATTATCAAACATCGGTTTTCCGCCATTCCAGGTTTCATACCAATGAAAGCCCATTCCCCATGCATATTTTGCAGCTTCAGGATCCGAATAGATTGTATTAGCTCGCTGTACCATCAAATCTCTATTATGATCCCAGACAACTATTTTTTTGTTTTCCAGCCCGTTCTTTTGCATCGTAGGCCCTAGGTATTTTTTCAAGAAATCTCTTTCTTCTTCAGCAGTAAAAATGCATGATTCCCAGGTTTGGGTTGCCATCGGTTCATTTTGTACCGTAATTCCCCAAATCGGAATACCTTCTTTTTCATATGCCTGAATGAATTTCACATAATAATTCGCCCATGGCTGATAAAATTCAGGAGCCAATTTTCCGCCTTTCAGCATACTTTTAGTGTCTTTCATGAATGCTGGAGGACTCCACGGACTCGCATACAAAGTCATTTCTTTCCCAGCCGTTTTTAATGCTTCCTTTATGAGTGGAATCTTAAATTTTTTATCGTGGTCGATTGAAAATGATTTTAGTTCTTTATCATTTTCATTCACATAGGTATAGCTCTCACTACTAAAATCGGAACTATGGATTGTGGTACGGATTAGAGAATAGCCAATCCCTTTTTCCTTGCTATAATAAGCATCCAAAAATTCTTTCTGCTGCTCTTTAGAAAGTTTGGCAAAAACCTCAGCACTCGCATCGGTAATTGCTCCACCAATTCCCATGAAGGTTTGGAATTGCTTATTAGGATTTACGAAAACTGAGACTTCGTTTTCCAAAGCCTGTTTTGCTGGCTTAAATCCAAGACTCGCTGTTGGAGCAAGTCTTAAATCGGTGTTTTCTGCCGTGGTAAACACCTTGATTTTTTTTCCGCTTGTTGTGAATGGCTTGCTTTTAGAATCCTGTGCGAATCCGGAAAAACAAGCCATTACTAACAAAGCGCTTACTACATTTTTTTTCATTTGAATATTTAATTTGGTCTGCTAATTTACCAAATAGAATATTAAATCTTCTTAAAATGAGTATTCTTAAAATTCAAAACTGTTCCCCTCTTTTTTCTTTCCGCCAAATTTTTCAATCTTATACGTAAGCGAGAACATAGCATATCTTTTCAATACTGTGTTCTGTATATCCTGAATTGATTCCGGGTTGATGTATCTGACAGCACTCTGGTTTTGGTTCAGTACATCATATACTTTAACTTTAAACAGCCACTTATCGTCCATAAAGCTATAACCTAAACTTGTATTTAGAAGATAAAAATCTTTTTTATAGCCGTCAGAAATATTAGAATTGTAAGTATATCCGAAATCATTCCCAAAAACAAGATGCTTTGGCCAGCGGCTTGTGGTTTGTACTTTGATATTATGTGTAAAGTTAGACGAGCTACCTACAGAATAATTCTCATAATCGGTCTTATTCCAGTTATAAGAATAGGACGGCTCTATGGTTAGCAATTCTCCGTAATCCCATGCCAATCTGACTTCAGGTGACAAGCCCAATCCTCTTGCTTCATATAAAGCATTATTGGTCAATCCTTTGTTTAGGTTATAGTTGGCATTCATTCCTATATCAAACCTAAAAGTATGCTGTTCTTTCTTTATAGCCTTGCTCCAGTTCACTCCGCCATAGCTATTATAGGTATCGTTTATATTTTGATAATCAGCTCTATTGATTAAGTCAATCGGATTAAAAACTCTTGAAAAAACAATCTGCTGTTCGTAATAATTAAACCCTGCATATAGATAAAACCCAGATTTGGTTGCATAATCGTAATTGTTGTAATTCAGGTGGAAACTATGATTTTTTGACGGATTCAAGTTAGAATTTCCAGAAATCTGAAACAATGGATTTGTCAGGTCAACCACAGGAAGTATTTGAGCGGCCGTTGGCAATTGTACGTCAAAATTATAATACATATAAAGCGATTTTGACTTTGAAAGTCTGTAATTGAACCATGCATTTGCTGATGGATACATATAATTTTTATCTATCTGGCTGGTCGTCCCGTTATATTGTGACGTATTTTCCATTGTAATCACTTTTGTACCAAGAGTGGCGCCTCCGGAATACTTGCTTTTTCTCACATTAAAGGAAGCGGCAGGATTAAATGTCCGTGTTTTTGACATAAGGCCATACGACAGCAAGTTGTTAAATTCAGAATACTGTCCAGACAATGCATTTTGGTCGTATGTTGATTTGGTATTGTCAAAATCTTTCCATTCATACGAAGCTCTAATAGTTATGCTCAACGAATCTTTTATTGGCTCTGAATATCCAATTCGGGTGTAGTACGTATTATCTTTTTCATCATCATATACTCTCTGACGACGGATATCTTCAGTTCTGTCCGGATCCTGGAAGAAATACGTTTCTGAATTTGTTATATTGTCTCTATCGCTACTCTTATTTGTGTTATTAAAAGTGAAACCAAAATTCCTTCCTTTTCTCTTGAATCGTTTATTAAGGTATAACTCATTTCCAAAAGTGGAAGAAGCATTGTTTGATTTTGATGAATTGGTACTTTCGTTTACCAATCCTAAATCATTTGTAGAGGACTGTTCTGAAAAGTTTTTCGACTCCGAATTGTTTTTTACCAAACTTGGACGAACTGATAAGGTCAACGATGGATCGATCTTATATTCAAATTCCATATTAAAATTATGACCATCACTTGTTCTTCTTGTCGTACCTTTCGATTCTGTAATAAAAGTACTGTTTATACCATTTTCTGATGTCAGGAAGTTTTCTGTCCTACTTCGCGTATCGTTGTCTGTTTTGGAATTTGTATAAAAATAACTTCCGTTTGGCTCCAGCTTTTTGAACCATTCATCGGCAAAATTAAGTCCAACCATACTGGATTGTGTGATTCCTTCATTTGCTCCGCCAAAACTCATACCGTCAATACCAAAAGAGCCATTGCTATTGCTATAATAATTCCGTCCTCCTCCCATGGCATCAAAAATCTCATCCATAGAAAATCCTACGGAATTGATGTTATTGGACGAAGCGAGAATACTTATTTTTTGCTTGTCTTTAAAATAATTTACCAAAGCACTGGATTCATACCGTTTGTCTGTTCCATAACCTCCGGTAAATTTCCCAAATAATCCTTTATTCTTGTCTTCTTGTATCGTAATGTTGATACTTTTATTATCTGAACTTGCCGCATCACCAGACAGTTTTTCTTCTTTTGTCTTTGTATCCGAAACCTGAATCTTGTCAATAATTTCTGAAGGAAGATTTTTTATAGCTACTTTACCATCTTTACCAAAAAACGATTTTCCGTTAACAAGGATTTCGTTTACTTCTTTTCCGTTTACTTTTATTTTTCCGTCTTTGTCTATTTCAACACCCGGCAACTGCTTTAGCAAAGCCTCTACGTTAGAATCAGGGCGCACTTTGAAAGAAGAGGCATTGAATTCAAGCGTATCGTTTTTGATTCGGACAGGCGGTGCTTCGCTTACAATAACTACTTCACCCAAATTTGTAACCGCATCTGAAACAAAAATCTCTCCCAGATCAAGATCTGATGTCAGTTTAGGAAATTCTTTTTGCCAGGTTTGATATCCTAAAGAGGCTACTTTTACAACAAAAGGCTGGTTTAATTTTTTAACTGTGATAGAAAAGTTTCCATTCTTGTTTGAAATGGTATAATCAACGACGGTTGAGTCTTTCACAGAAGTAATGTAGATTGTAGCCGATTCGATAGGCAGATTTACTTCTTTGCTGATTGCTTTTCCTTTAATTGTAAATGAATTTTGTCCAAATGCTGTGCACGATATTAGGACAATGAGAACTTGGAGGATGGTTCTTAGCATTAAGTGTACTTTTAGTTTAGTTAGTTTTGGTTTGTAAGAAAATAAAACTGCGAATTACAACTTTTATTGTCAAAAGAAATAATTTCTTACAGAATTTTTAACAAATTGTCAAAAAAACCAAAAACAGGCAAACATGTCAATAAAATGCTTATGTAATCTTCCTGAAAATAAAAAAAGGGAACTGCATTTGCAATTCCCTTTTCTTTTTCTTTATATGAAATATTATTTTTCTCTGATGTAAATATCAATCGGAACACCTGAAAAGTCCCAGTTTTCACGGATTTTGTTTTCGAGAAAACGTTTATATGGTTCTTTCACATATTGCGGTAGGTTAGCAAAAAACACAAACTGTGGCGTTAAAGTTGGCAACTGCATACAGTATTTGATTTTCACATACTTACCTTTCAAAGCAGGTGGTGGATAGTTTTCGATAATTTTCAACATATGGTCGTTGAATTTCGATGTAGCGATTCGCTGTTTTCTGCTTTCGAATACTTTTACTGTTTCTTCCAACGCTTTTAGCAAACGCTGCTTGGTCAAGGCCGAGGTAAAAATGATTGGCACATCTGTAAAAGGCATTAATTCCTTACGGATTTTTGCTTCGTATTCTTTGGTTGACATGGTGTCTTTTTCGACTAAATCCCATTTATTAACCAGAATAACGACTCCTTTTCTGTTTTTTTCAGCCAACCAGAAAATATTCTGATCCTGTCCTTCAAATCCACGGGTCGCATCAATTATAAGGATACACACATCTGAGTGTTCTATGGCACGCACAGAACGCATTACAGAATAAAATTCAAGGTCTTCTTTTACTTTTGCCTTGCGACGGATACCAGCCGTATCAACAAGGTTAAATTCAAAACCAAAACGGTCGAATTTCGTATCGATAGCATCACGGGTAGTTCCCGCAATATCGGTTACAATATATCTTTCTTTTCCAATCAGTGCGTTGATAAAACTAGACTTCCCTGCATTTGGGCGTCCTACAACTGCAAAACGAGGCAATTCCAGTTCTTCTTTTGTTGGCTCCGGCTTTTCGGGAAAAGCTTCAATCAAGGCATCTAACAATTCACCTGTTCCACTTCCAGAAATACTGGCAAATGTGTAATAATCTCCCAAACCTAAATTATAGAATTCGACAGCATCTTTTTCACGCATGGCATTGTCGACCTTATTCACGGCCAATAAAACCGGCTTAGTGACTTTACGCAATAATTTTGCAACAGCATCATCCATTGGCGTGATACCTTCTTCTACATCTACGACAAAGATGATAACATCGGCTTCATCAATAGCCAATTCTACTTGTTTTCTAATTTCGCCTTCAAAAACATCATCTGAACCACGAACATAACCACCGGTGTCAATTACCGAAAATTCTTTTCCATTCCATTCACTTTTTCCGTAATTTCTGTCACGGGTTACACCCGATACTGAATCTACGATAGCTTCTCTTCTTTGAATCAACCTATTAAAAAGTGTTGACTTTCCTACATTTGGCCTTCCGACAATGGCAACGATATTGTTCATACTATTTTTAAAATATTGTGCAAAGGTACGTTTTTTGTTTCAAGTAAAAAGCGTAAAAGTTAAAGCCTTGCCGTTTGGCATTATTTTTGGACTGAAATCTTTAACGACAATTTAGCATTTTTATCAAAATAAAAATAACGGATTTGCTGTTATAGGGTTTATTATGGAACTTGACAACAACATACAGCTTCGCCCCAAATTTGAGCAATTCTCGCCAAAAACTATTGGTGAGATAAAGTCTACGTTTGAAAAAGTAAAAACTTTCGAAGCAGAAGACTTTAAGTTTCAAAATGCCGGTAACCATATCTGGATTGGCGTGGGATTGTTTAGAAGGGAATTCTGGTCACCTTCACTGCACATTGAGCTTGATTCTTATGAAGACGGCAGGACTTATGTAAAAGGAATTTTTGGACCTGATCCTTTTTTATGGTTTATTTTCCTGGCAATGCATTTTATCGTAGGCGGATTGTTCATTGTTTTTGGAATTATTGCTTACTCCAAATGGACACTTTCACAGCCTTACGATTTTGACTTATTTGTAATGTCGGTTCTTTCTATCATCTGGCTCCTACTCTATTTTGTAGCCCGCCTAAACAGAAGGAAAGGAACTGCCCAAATGAGGGAGCTCTTTTCCTTAGCTAATAAAATTATCGCCTGATTATTTGTTGTTATAACCGAATCTTCTTAACTGGTAAGCATTGCTTCTCCAGTCTTTGTTGACTTTTACAAAAAGCTCGATATGGATTTGCTTTCCGAAGAACTTTTCAAGGTCTTCACGAGATTGAACACCTACTTTTTTTAATGCCAGTCCTTTGTGCCCGATGATGATTCCTTTTTGCGTATCACGTTCTACCATGATAACAGAACGGATGCGGATGATATTTTCATCTTCTATAAACTCTTCCGTTTCAATTTCTACCGAGTAAGGAATTTCTTTTTCGTAGTTAATCAGGATTTTTTCACGGATAATTTCATTCACAAAAAAACGTTCCGGTTTGTCTGTCAACGCATCTTTAGGATAAAAAGGCGGCGATTCCGGCAAAAGTTCTATGATTCTGGCAAATACTTCTTTAACGTTGAAATTTTCCAGTGCAGAAATCGGATATATTTCAGCATTTGGAACTTTTTCTTTCCAAAGCGCAATCTGTTCTTCCAGCTGTTCCTGGTTTGATTTGTCGATTTTGTTTAAAAGCAGCAATACGGGAATTTTCGCATGAATGATCTTATTGAAGAAAGCTTCATCTTTCAGTTCTTTTTCCCCAACCTCAACCATATAGATCAATACATCGGCATCCTCAAATGCCAATTTAACGAAATCCATCATGGAAGACTGTAATTCGTAAGCTGGCTTGATGATCCCCGGCGTATCTGAAAGCACGACCTGAAAATCTTCCCCATTCACAATTCCCAAAATCCTATGGCGTGTAGTCTGCGCTTTTGATGTAATGATGGATAAGCGTTCGCCTACAAATGCATTCATCAACGTAGATTTACCTACATTCGGATTCCCAATAATATTTACAAAACCTGCTTTATGTGACATTTCAAAATTAATTTATGCTGCAAAGGTAGTCATAACAGCTCAATAGAAGAAATAAAACATTTTTCGCAAAAAAGCTTGTTATTTAAGATAATCGTTGTAAATTTGCACCCGAAACATCGCGGGATAGAGCAGTAGGTAGCTCGTCGGGCTCATAACCCGAAGGTCACTGGTTCGAGTCCAGTTCCCGCTACTAAGATTTATTGGAACTCCAATAAGAAAGACATACTGAGAATACAAACGCACATCGCGGGATAGAGCAGTAGGTAGCTCGTCGGGCTCATAACCCGAAGGTCACTGGTTCGAGTCCAGTTCCCGCTACAGAGAAAAAGCTTCAGAGAAATCTGGAGCTTTTTTTGTTTACCCCACCCTGTTTAAACAGTACTCCCAAATTCAAAAAGCATTTACGCAGCTTTTCATAAGAAACTCTTTGGAGCACCAGGATCATTTTTTTATACAAATCAATAAAATCATTTTAGTTAATCATTTATTAATCCATTAAGAAAGTCATATCTATTACTATAAATTCGCCGCATCAATTCGTACAAAATAAGCTTTATTTAAAAATTGCCTAATAGCCCAAAACAAATCTTAAAAACAACTTTTACATTAAAAAATTGATGTATACTACACTTTTAAATATTGCGATTTTTCAAGGAATAGTCTTAGGCTTGCTTATTTTAAAGTCTTCATTATTCAATAGTAATTCAAACAAATACCTAGCCTACTTACTATTTACGCTTTCAATTCTTTTCCTGAATTACGTTTTAGAACTTGAAGGTTCCTATACCTCCTATCCTTTTCTACGCTTTTTTGACGATGTTGAGTGGGCATTATTATTACCTGTTTTCATGTTTCTGTTTATTATAAACCGGATTGATGATGTTGTAAAAAACAAACAAAAGATTTATTTGTATTTTATTCCATTTGCCTTTTCCGCTGTCCTTCATATTATAAACGATCTTGATAGTATTGCAGGAATTTATACTATTCCTGAGTCAGCCTTCTTTCTAATCCAAATACTCAGTCTGATTCATTTTATTTTAGTTGTTACATTCATCCCTTTCTTGCTGATTTACTCTTGTTTTATGATACGACATTTAAAAGATTCACAGGAAAAAAAATGGGTAATTACCATATCAACCCTTGTTTCTTTCTTGTTATTCTCTTGGCTTATTACCTCTCTAACCGGCATATTTCTCAACTATGACATTTCTTCTACTATGCGCGTCGTGGCTTTATTTGGAACATTCATAATTCACTGGACAGCCTATATGGGCATTTACAAATACAAACTGGCCAAAAACAAAGATGCTATTTCCAATTTTCTAAATAATGATTTAACCATTTCGTATAACGGTCTGTCAATTGTAGAAAATAGCACCCCAGAAGAATACAGAGAATCTATTACGGCAGATAATCTTTATTTTCAAAAACTAGAACTTCTTTGCAAAGAGCAACACATTTATACTGACAGTACACTAAACAGAGAAAAAGTTGCTGAAAGATTAGGCATAAGTCCGGGATATGTTTCACAAATTGTAAATACCATAACAGGAGACAACTTTGCCAATTACATAAATTACTATCGGGTTGAAGCTGTCAAGGAAATGATTTCAAATTCTGAATATGAAAACTATAATTTGCTGGCGATGGGATTAGAATCCGGGTTTACTTCAAAAACTACTTTTTATAAAGCCTTTAAAAAAGTTACGGGCCAGACACCCAATGAATATAAAAACACCAGTAAATAGGTACCATTTTATACATTTTTAAGCTTTTGAAACCTTTGCTATTTTTTCTTATGTGAATTTTGGACTCGAATAATTCAAATCACTTTTTATGAAAAAAATTTTATTACTAGCTGTTGTTACAGTTTTAGGATTTACAAATGCTAATGCCCAAAAAATTAATTTTGGAGTTAAAGGAGGTTTAAACTTTGCATCTATTAGCGGAGATAACACCAAAGAAATTGATCCTGTAGCCGCATTTAATTTTGGTCTTTTATCGGAAATTCCCATTTCAGAAAAATTTTCTTTTCAACCTGAAGTAATGTTTTCCGGTCAGGGATATAGTTTTAAGGATAAGGATAATCTAATTGCCTTAAATTATCTGAACGTTCCTTTAATGGGAAAATATTATGTAACAAAAGGATTGAGTATCGAAGCCGGGCCACAAATAGGTTTTTTACTTTCTGCGAAAGATGAGAAGAAAGATGTAAAAGACTCGTTTAAAACCTTTGATTTTGGTGTTAATTTTGGCTTAGGTTATAAGCTTGAAAACGGAATTAATTTTGGGGTAAGATATAACCTGGGGTTAACTGATATTAATAATTTGGATAATTATTCCGGTAAAAATAAAAATGGAGTACTTCAAGTATCTGTTGGTTATTTCTTTTTCTAAAACTTAGCAGTTTTATAATAATCTTCAATAAACTGATTAGATATTTTAATACTCCCCAACTAAAAACAGGCAAAGTGATTTGATCATTTGCCTGTTTTTGTTTTTCTTATACCTTTTTATGTTTTGTGTGAAACCTATCTTCCATTATTTTGACAGGCCTAATGTTCCTCCACAAAACGTGGTTTTGCAGCCTTTCTTCCAAAAAAGATCATGATAACAATCATCAACATCACGAAGTAAAATGAGCTTTTCCACGATACATCCCAATCATGTAACATTCCAAAAACAGGTGGACCAAAAGCTGCAATTAGGTAGCCTACCGATTGTGCTTTTCCGGAAACTTTGATTGTACCGTCCATTGTTTTGCTTTTGAGTGAGAAAAACAGGATAGAAAGACTGAATGTCCAACCGCTTGCTGTTCCGACAAGGACAGCTGCTAAATAAATGTATTGTGTTTTGAACAGAGCTATCAAACTTATTCCGACAAACATTAAGATACCGGCACCATAAATCATTTGTTTTTGGTCTTTCATTTTGGTTGCAATGATAGGACTGATAAACATTATTGGCAGCATCGATAATTGAATAACCAAAAGTACCAATCCTGTTTTTTCTTTCTCCATACCATAATCAACTAAGACGATTGGCAATAAAGCCACCAAACAATAGTATACCAATGACTGAATCCCCATAAAGACACTAATGTTCCAGGCTTGTTTGGAACGGAATATGTTGAATTCGCTTTTAGTTGCTTGTGTTGCTGGTTTCTTTGTAGAGGCACGTTTGCTTGAAAAAGCTTCAATCCCAACAGCAAAAAGAGCCAGCACCGCCCAGATTATCCAAATACCCAAAGAACCTTTCCATCCTAAATTCGTCCATTTTCCAACAGCGATGCTAAAACCTGATGCTAATGCTGCCACCAAATTCATCGCTACTGAAAATACACCGGTCATGATTCCGATTTTTTCGGGAAACCGATTTTTTATATAGGCTGGCGTTGTTACGTTACCAATACAAATCCCCAAACCAATCAGAAATGAACCGATGTATAACATGGGTACATTTCCATAAACCCGAAGATAGAGTCCCATGATTAGGAAAATAAGCGAATAAATCAAACTGTAATGGATATTGGCCTTAACAGCAACTTTGCTTACCAAAACCGAACAGCTTGCAAATACAATCAACGGAATGGATGTCAGCAAACTTCCTTGCAGATTGTTTAGATGCAACAGGGCTATTATTTCGCTTAAGACAGGACTGACGGCAGTAATAGGCGAACGCAGGCCACCGCCAATCAGTATAATCACTATCACACTGAGCAGCGACAAATTAATCTTATTCTTCATTTCAATTTATCTGTATTTATTCAACTTCAAAAATGGCCTGAATTGAAACAGAAGAACCTACCGGTAGTGAACTGGCTCCTGATGTGTTTCGAGTATGCTTGCCTTTATCTCCAAATATTTCAACGGTAAGGTCTGAAGCAGGATTCATAAGTTCTGCGTGTTTGGTATAGGTGTCTGGCGTGTTGAATGTGCCAATCAGTTGCACACATTTTTTTACACGATTCAAATCTCCACCAGCAGCTTCTTTCAAGATAGCCAGAACATTCAGCATTGTTACCGCGGTAGCTTCTTTTACCTGTTCTTCTGTGACATTCACTCCTACTTTACCGGGATTAACTATTTTTCCGTTTTTCAGAGCTACCTGATTGATAAATATCAGATTTCCGGAACGTGCATAGAGTTCGTAGTTTCCTACCGGTTTAGGCAACGAAGGCAACACAATATTCTTATCTTTTAAAACCTGATTGACATCAATTTTATTTTCTGCCACCTCAGCTTTATTCCCACTTTTGACCTTTTCATCTCCTCTAAGGGCATAGGCTACTTTTGCAAAGTTTTTTCCTTGCACTTCTGCCAGATAACGCTCACTTTTTGATGGTCTTTCAACCGTATTTAATGAAGCAAGGCTTGTGGTTCCTAAAACAGAATTTCCCTGCGGAATGGTCTTGTCAATATTTTCATAACCGCTGATACCGTTAGGCACTAAAACCATTCCGTGAACCGCCAGACTGTTCCAAAATGATTGTAACGCCAGTTCCTTTCCTGCTCCGCTTCCTGCCGACATAAAAACCGTAGCCGGTTTGCCTTCCAAAGCATGGCTCGTCCATAAACCGATTGTTTTTGACAAAAACTCACTCATTCCCGTACTGATGTTGCCGAAATATACTGGCGAGCCAAAAGCAATACCGTCATAGGTAGCCAATTCCTCAACCGTAGCTACGGGAATATTTTTTAGTTTAGGATTATCAGATGCCTTTACCTGTTTGATGGTTGCCTGAACATTTTGTCCGCTTTCAATTCCTTTGGCTATTTCTTTTGCCAATTCGTAAGTTCCGCCATTATCAGAATAGATGAGAACTAAAACCTTTGCTGTTTGTTTCTGTGCCATAGCTGTATTTATTACAAATAGTACTAAAATCCCTATCAGGAAAGAATACGATTTTTTCATTTTTCTTATGTATTAAATTCAATAACAAAGTTAATAATGGCATTTTTATTAAATTTGCCATAAAGTATATGCAAAACGACAACGTAAAATGTGGGCTGACCGAAAAAAGCAGAGGGCGATATGTAGATAACGTACCGACCGATGCTTATGTTTGGTATGAGAAAAACTGGCAACATGATGAGTACGAACACGCCCATCAACGTTATCAACTGACTTATGTGGAAGACGGTTATCAATATTTTCACATCGGACAGAAAACCTATCTCGTTCCTCAAAATCATGTTATATGGATACCATCGGCAAAAGAACATCGTACAACTTCCGATGCCAAGACGGTGAATTTGATGATTGTCTTGTTTAAATCAGTGCCAGAGCAGGAATTCTACGAGCATATACATGTTTTCGCAGCTCCATCCGTATTAAAAGAAATGCTTTTGTATGCCGAAAAATGGAATCAGTTGCTGAATGAAGATGAAGAACAGACGCTTTTTTTGAAAGCGATGCTAAGCAGCCTGCCCTATTTTTGTAATGAGAATGAATTTTTGCAAATTCCGGTTCCTGCCGACAACCGCTTATTGCCTGTTTGTAATTATATCAACGCCAATTATGGGTATAATTTTGATATTGATGTGTTTGCAGACATCGCAAAAATGTCCGTACGTAGCCTGCAACGTATCTTTAAGCAAGAAACAGGTATTACGGTGCAAAAATACATGCAATTAATTCGTATTTTGAAAAGTATAGAGCTAATTGACACCAAACAATATACATTGAGCCAAATCGCTCTTATGGTTGGCTATAAAAGTTTGCCCGCTTTTACTTCTTCTTATTATGCTATAATGAAAACAAAACCTAGGCTAAAAAAGTAATGTTTTTATTCCAGCCACAGATTTAAAGTTTCTATATCAAATGAAAAAAGACATGAAAAATTAGACTTCAATGATTTCTGCGTATAAACTTTGCGGCTCTGCGCCTTTGCGAGCAACTATTTCACGCAAAGACGCAGAGCCGCAAAGCAAGAAAGGGAATTTGTTTTTGATGTAAAGTTTCAGATAATCAATTATTCTTTTACAACAATAACTTCCCCATCTCTCAGGGTTTTAAACAGCCATTTATTATCGATACACCTTTGGACTTCTTCTGACATGGCGGCAGATTCAAAATGGTCTGATTTGTAATGTGGTAAAATACCGTAATTAAAATAGCCCAAACCTTCATAAATAGGCTCTTTAATTTGTTCATAAGGAAATTGAGTAGGGTCGTCTACTTTTTCAATATATTTCAATGAATCACATAAGACACAAATACCGGCACTGTAACCTCCATATAAAAAGTCGTTGCGTTGGCGTAGTTTTTCGAAAATTGTATCAAATCCGCTTAGTCGCATGGCCTGTCGCAAAATAAAAGTATTGCCTCCAGACACCCAGATTCCGTCAAGTTCTGCAAGCTTTTTATCCAAAGATTCTTCCCTATTAAAATAGTCCTTTAAATCTAAATGTTCGTTTTTAAACCCTAAGCTTTCCAGGAAAGCCATGTCTCTTTCTAAATCTGCTTTTTTTCTTGCTTCATCAGCTCCGTACCAATCCGTAGCATTCGTAATATGTCCGATTTTTGCTCCTTGTGGCACTAATTCACAAAGTTTATCCGATTCATTTCCAAACTGAAATGAAGACAAATATAAATTCATAGTCGTTTTATAGTAATTTTAATTCTTCTGTAAATTTATAAAAAAACAAGGCCGTATTTTCATCGATAGAAAATACGGCCTCATCATCACCAAACAATTAAATTTATACCGGTTCTGCTTTAAAACCTGTTTTTTTGATAATATCCAGTACCTGTTCTTCGGTAATACCTTCTGCTTTTATGGTAAGGATTTTATCTTTATTGTCAGTGTCAACATTCCATTCGCTAACACCTTCTGCTTTGTCTAAGTGTGGTTTTACAGAAGCAACACAGCCACCACAGTTAATATTGGTCTTGAATTGAAATTCTTTATTTTCCATTTTATTGATCGTTTGTAATTAGGGTTAATTATTGCAACATCCTGTAGCGCAATCTGATTCGCTATCGCTTTTTTCTGGCGAAACACTGTAACCTGCTTTTTCAATAGCATTTACGATTTCACTTTTAGTAGTATCAGAGGCAACGGAAACCGTTATTTTGCCTGCTTCGACGTTTTGAATCTGAACGCCTTCAATATCTTTTACCGCATTGTTGACTCTTGACTGGCAATGCGCGCTCTGCATATCGGGTATATTGATTATTAGCTGTTTCATTTTATTTATTTTTTATAATACAAAGTTGGCTATTCTTTTAAAGGCAACTATTGTGTAATTTTCTGTTTGATTTGTGAGATTTACTGATTTACTTTTTCCATTTCAATCGCAAGCTGTTTGTTACCACGCTCACGCTACTCAATGCCATAGCTGCACCTGCAATCATAGGATTCAATAAGAAACCATTGACAGGATAAAGAATACCCGCTGCAATTGGAATACCGATAAGATTGTAGATAAACGCCCAAAACAGATTTTGTTTGATTGTCGCTACGGTTTGTTTTGAAAGTCGTATGGCTTGCGGTATTTTAGTAAGATCTGATGAAATGATGGTCATTTTGGCAACATCCATCGCAATATCGCTTCCCTTACCCATTGCTATACTTACATCTGCTGTTGCTAAGGCTGTACTGTCATTGATACCATCACCTACCATCGCTACGACTTTGCCTTGCTTTTGCAGTTCTTTTATAAAATCTGCTTTATGCTGCGGCATTACTTCGGCTTTATAATGACCGATGCCTGTTTGTTGGGCAATGGCTTTTGCCGTGGCTTCGTTATCACCAGTAAGCATATACAGGTCAATACCCATTTCCTGTATTTCTTTGATGGCTTCTACTGATGTTTCTTTAATTTTATCAGAAATAGCGATAACAGACAGCGCTTGTTTGCTATCTGAAAACCAGATAACGGTTTTAGACTCGCTGCCCCACTCATCGGCTTGCTTTTGCAATTGTTCTGTGATGGTAATGTTGTTTTCAGCCAAAAGTTTTTTATTCCCTACAAAATAGGTTTCATTCTCATAATTGGCTTTTGCACCTTTACCCGTAATACTGTCGAATTGAGACAAGGATAGTGTTGAAACACCTTCCAGATGTTTTACCATAGCTTCTGCCAACGGGTGTTCAGATTGTTTTTCGATGCTTAGTAAAATCGTTTTAGCTGTGTCGTCATTATGTAACCATTGTATGCCTGTTACTTGCGGTCTGCCTTCAGTAATGGTTCCTGTTTTATCCAATACAATAGCCGTTACTTTTTTTGCCAGTTCCAGACTTTCAGCATCTTTAATCAGGATTCCTTTTTCTGCTCCTTTCCCCACACCAACCATAATTGCTGTTGGAGTTGCAAGACCTAGCGCACACGGACATGCAATGACCAAAACTGTAACCGCTGCCAATAATCCCTGTACCCAACCATTATCTCCACCCAGAATCAGCCATAAGACAAAAGTAAGGATCGCAATCCCCATGACAACCGGAACAAAGATGCCTGCTATCTTATCTACCAATTTCTGTACTGGTGCTTTACTGCCTTGCGCATCCTGCACCATTTTAATAATTTGGGCAAGCATTGTTTCTTTACCTACTTTCACTGCTTCAAAACGGAAGCTTCCTTTTTGGTTGATCGTACCGGCAAATACTTTTTCATTTTCTTTTTTCAGCACCGGAACCGGTTCACCGCTTAGCATACTTTCATCGACATAAGAACTGCCTGAAGTAACCATACCATCTACAGCTATTTTCTCGCCTGGTTTTACAAGAATAACATCGCCTGCATTTACATCTTCAATGGCTATTTGTTTTTCGGTGCCGTCCGGTTGTATGATAATTACCGTTTTTGGCTGCAGTCCCATCAGTTTTTTTATGGCTGTAGAAGTATTGCCTTTGGCTTTTTCTTCTAATAGTTTTCCTAGCAAGATGAACGCAACAATAACCGCTGCCGCTTCAAAATAAACGTGAGCATGCAGTCCTCTTTGGTGCCAAAAATCTTCAAACAGCATATTGAAAATGCTAAAAAGGTAAGCAATCCCAGTACTCAATGCTACCAAGGTGTCCATGTTGGCAGAACGGTGTTTTGCCTGTTTCCACGCATTGATAAAAAAGTCTTTACCCAGCCATAATACTACCGGAGTTGAGAAAAGCCACATAATTGGGTTGGCATAAGGAATGTCCATAAAAAACATCCCTATAGTTACAACCGGAAGTGACAATATAATAGCCCAAATGGTCTTGCTCTTTAGCTTTTTGAATTTTTGGGCATGAATGGCTTCTAATGTTTCCTGTTGTGTAGTTTCACTTTCTATCAATAAATCATATCCAATAGATTGGACTGCCTTTTGCAGTTTTGACGCATCTGTCATATTAGGCAGATATTCTACCGTAAGATTGCCTGTCGCAAAGTTTACAGAAGCATTTATTACGCCTTCTTCAAACGTCACAATACTCTCGGCACTACTTGCACAGGAAGCACAAGTCATACCTAATACGGGAAAGGTGTGTTTTACGGTTGAAACGCCATAACCCAATTCTTTGATTGCCTTAACTGCTTCGCCTACAACTCCGTTATTAGCTACTGTAATAGCTGCACGACCATTGTTTAGCTCTACTTTATGGGTTTCTATACCTTTTACCTGGGCTAATCCTTTTTCAACTATTAATGCACAATGTTCGCTTTCAACATCTTCTAGAGGAAGATAGATGATTTCTTTATTGCTATTTGTTGCCATATTTCGTTTGCTTTAATTTACAATACAAAATTGGGTATAATTTTATCGGAGGTTATTGTGGAATTATGGAATTGATTTGTAAGATTTAGGGAAGATACTCTTGATTTCTTTTTAAGATCTTTGCGGCTCTGCGCCTTTGCGAGCAATATTTTCACGCAAAGACGCTAAGGCGCAGAGCATATACTTAGCTTTATACTTTATCCAAAGGTTTTCTTTTGTCTTCCCGGATTTGTTTGAAATGGCTAGGTGTTAATCCGGTTACTTTTTTGAATTGGTTGCTTAGATAAGCAACGCTTGAATAATTCATTCGGAAAGCGATTTCGCTTAAAGATAATTCGTCATAGACTAATAGTTCTTTTACCTTTTCTATCTTTTGAGCGATAAAGTACTTTTCAATCGTTGTGCCTTCTACTTCAGAAAACAGGTTCGATAAGTAATTATAATCATGATTCAGTTTGCTGCTTAGCACTTCTGAAAGATTCGTTTTGGCACCATTGTCCTGATGATGGACAAGTTCAATGATTGTATTTTTTATTTTTTCGATGATTCTGCTTTTTTTGTCATCTATCACCTCAAATCCCAGTGGAGTAAAAGCCTCCTCCAATTTCTTTTTTTCTTCAGCTGTAAGTTCCTTTCCAACTACTACTTCACCCAGCTTAATACTTTTAACGTCTAATCCCAATTTATCCAATTCATTTTGCACTACCATAATACAACGGTTGCAAACCATATTTTTAATAAAAAGTGTGTCCATAGTATAGTGTTATCTTATAGATTTCTAAGACAAATTTACGATTTAAGTCGGTCAATCTGTGTTTTAATTGCACTGTTCCTACAGGCATTCTGCATCTGCCTAGTTTTTATCCCTAAACAACTAACAAATTGTCATTTATGACCTAGCTTTCTCTTTTTTCCGGTTATTTACGATTTGTAAAATTTAGGATAACCAAAAATAAACTCACAAATTGAGACTAATCTTTCTTTTTTAGTTCTCAAAGCCAGACCCAGCCTAGAATCTTTTGATTTTCGCTTAGTAAATATAAGTAAAAAATAATAAAAATCTTACTTTTACTTGTTACCAATTTGTAATATAAAGCATTATATACCAAATAGTTAATAACCATTTTTTAATAAATCCTTATTCTAAAAATCTGCTCTTAAAAAATTATTAAAATTAAATTTGGATTGATAAAGCGATAAACCCTGCAGGTATTTCTATCCTTTAAAAAAACACTATTTCCTTCCAATCTTAAATTTTACAATTA
Organism: Flavobacterium microcysteis; assembly: GCF_006385255.1. Classification (GTDB taxonomy): domain Bacteria; phylum Bacteroidota; class Bacteroidia; order Flavobacteriales; family Flavobacteriaceae; genus Flavobacterium; species Flavobacterium microcysteis. The sequence goes on along the minus strand of NZ_VFJE01000056.1, from coordinate 558,170 downwards.
TGTTTAAAAAACGATTTTTAGCTGCTTTAGTATTCGCAAGCATATCGGGACTTTCTTTTGGGAAATCGTCTTCACCGATTAGCGTATCTAAAACAAATGTATCTACAGCATTTAATGCTGGAATATTAGCTAATCCTATAGATGGATCAGCAATTTTTGAAAACCCTTACCGTACGTTGGCATTGAACCTATTCGATTGTACCGGAGGTTCAGAAACATTCTCAAATATTGGGACTGCTGCTAGTGCGTATGCTACAAGAACATGGACAGGTGACAATGGCGTAGCCTGGTCTGCAACAGACGCAAGAACAGATCAAGAGCTTACAGGTAAGGCAATTGCTTTGCGAACGAGCACCTTGAAAAACACCAGCACCATTGCTAACGGTGTTGGAACACTTAGCTTCAAATACAAGAGAGTATTTTCAGGAAATTCTACTTTGAAAGTATTTGTAAATGGTACTCAGTATGGTGGAGATATTGCTGTTACTTCTGATGTATCAGCTACTTTTTCTTTTGCTGTAAACGTATCAGGAAATGCAGTTATCGAAATCAGAAACAGTGGTAACAGAACTATTGTTGACGATTTGACTTGGAGCTGCAATGCTACTGTTGCTGGTCCAGAAATCCAATTAGCTGATGCTGCAGGTACTAACCGTGAGTGTGGAAGTCTTTCTGTTGATTTTGGATCACACGCTGTAAACCAGTACAATGATGCTGTATTCACTGTTAAGAACCTTGGAACTGCTGCTTTGAATGTTAGTGCGTTGACTTTAAGCAATTCAACAGACTTTACAATCATTTCTCCTTCTGTTCCTTTTACAGTTGCACCATCTGGTTCTGGATTAGTTTTAGTTCGTTTCCAAGGAACAACTGCTGGTGTTAAAAATTCTACTTTGACTGTTGTAAGCAACGATACTGACGAAGCTTCTTGCGTAGTTAACTTAGTAGGAACTGCTCTACAGCCATGTGTTGCTCCAGCTATCACTGCTGGTGATGTTGCTGTTTCAGGAATTACACATTCTTCTGCAAATGTAGCTATAACAAGCGCTGCTGCTGATGCTTACCTTGCAGTTATCTCAACATCTAGCACTTTATCTGCTGTTCCTGCAAATGCTACTAGCTATAATGTTGGTGACGCTTTAGGTGGTGGAACAGTTGCTTACAAAGGAACTAATGCTACTTTTTCTCTTTCTGGACTTATAGAAAGCACTTCATACCATATCTTCATATTCCCATACAATAATACTAATTGTACAGGAGGTCCATTATATTATACTGAAGCTTCAATTGATGAGGCGTTTTCAACTCCAGTAGCTCCATGTATTGGTGGAAACGAGACATTCTCTAACTTAGGAACTGCTTCTAGTACTTATACTTCTAGAACTTGGACAGGTGATAATGGTGTAACTTGGTCTGCTACTGACTCAAGAAATGACCAGGATTTGACTGGTGATGCTATTGCTTTGAGAACTGGTATCCTTAAAAACACGACTGCTGTTGCAGGTGGTATCGGAACATTGAACTTCAACTACAAAAGAGTATTCACAGGTGATTCAACTCTAAAAGTATTCGTAAACGGAGTACAATATGGTGGAGACATTACTGTTTCTTCTGACACTACTACTGCATTTTCTCATGCTATCGATGTTGCTGGACCAGTAACTATCGAAATCAGAAACAGCGGTAACAGAACTATCATTGACGATTTGTCTTGGAATTGCTATACTGTACCAAACGGACCAGAAATCCAACTTTCTGACAGTGAACTAAACCTAAAAGAATGTGGTAATTTCACAATCGATTTTGGAGCTGTTCTTCCAAACACAAACAAAAACATCATCTTTACTGTTGAGAATTTAGGTAATCAGGATTTAGAAGTAAGCGCTCTTACATTAAGCGATGCTGTTAACTACACTATCCTTTCTCCATCTGTTCCTTTTACATTGGTTCCTACAAGTGCTATTGAAGTTGAAGTACAATTCAACGGTGCTACTCTTGGAAACAAGCCTGCAACTCTTACTGTTGTAAACAATGATGCTAACGAAGGTTCTTGCGTTATCAATCTTAAAGCTAGCGTTCAGGAAAACTGTGTTGCTCCTGACGGAACAGCTGTAATCAGCAGCTCTAATGTAACTGACACTTCTGCTACAGTTTCTGTTTCTGCTATTACAGCATCAGGATATCTTGCTATCATGAGTACAGGTGGTACAGTAACTGCTCCGGTTAACGGAACTGTTTACAATGTAAATGATACTCTTGGAGCTGGAAAAGTAGTTTATGCTGGTACTAATGCTACTTTTAATGTTTCAGGTTTAATTGCTAACACAAACTATACTATCATCGTTTATCCATACAACGCTGAGTGTATTGGAGCTCCTTTCTATTCTACAACTCCAGCAATCGATGAAATCTTGACTACTGGTGCTCCATGTGTTGGAGGTACAGAAACTTTCTCTAACCTAGGAAGCAGCTCAAGTACTTATGCTAACAGAACATGGACAGGAAACAACAGCATCAATTGGTCTGCTTCTGATGCTAGAACTGATCAGGATTTGAATGGAGATGCTATCGCTCTAAGAACAGGAACTTTGACTAACACAACTGCTATTACTACAGGTATTGGTACTTTGTCTTTCAACTACCAAAGAGTTTTCACAGGTGATTCTGTTTTGAAAGTATTCGTAAACGGAGTACAATATGGTGGTGACATTGCTGTTACATCAACGTCTACAACTGTTTATTCTCAAGCTATTAACGTTTCTGGAAACGCTACTATCGAAATCAGAAACAGCGTAAACAGAACAATCATTGATGACGTGGCTTGGACTTGCTACAGTGCTTCTCCAAGAGCTGCTGCAACTAGCGTTAAAAAAAACACTACAGCTTTGAATAGCGAAATAAAATTATACCCAAATCCAAACAACGGTCAATTCCAATTAGATTTTGCTGGTGAAAATGCTGATATTACAGTATTTGATTCATTAGGAAAAAGCATCCTTTCTAAAAAAGTAGCTTCTCAAGAAGTAATCGATTTAGGAAATGCACAAAAAGGAATCTATATCATCCAAATCAAATCTGGAAACACTACAGTTTCTAAAAAAGTTGCTATAAAATAAGCTTTTGTCTTATGCCGGCTTACTGAGCCAGCAACCGCATAAAAAAGAGAAACCATCAATTGTTATTGATGGTTTCTTCATTTATTATATTTTCATTCTTTGAATCCTGACGGCATTCAGAATTGCCAAAAGCGCCACTCCAACATCAGCAAATACGGCTTCCCATAAGGTAGCCAAACCTCCTGCTCCTAAAATAAGCACGATTACTTTTACGCCAAATGCCAGGGTGATATTCTGCATGACAATTCTTCGGGTCACTTTTCCTATTTTTATAGAGGCTGGAATTTTGCTCGGCTGGTCGTTCTGGATTACGATATCGGCAGTTTCTATTGTCGCATCGCTTCCCAAACCTCCCATCGCCATTCCCGCATCGGCAAGTGCAATAACAGGAGCATCATTTACTCCATCACCTACAAATACGATAGTCTTTGCTTGATCTTTTAGCTCCTGGACTTTTTCTACTTTGTTTTCAGGAAGTAAATTTCCAAAAGCGGTATCGACACCTAATTCTTTTGCGACTTTATCCACAATGCTCTGCTTATCACCGCTAAGCATAACCGTTTGTACGTTTAACGCATGCAGGCTTGAAATTGCAGCCTTGGCGTCTTCTTTTAATTCATCGGCAATTACAAAATAACCGGCGTAAACTCCATCAACGGCCACAGCTACAATCGTCTCAACTTTGGTTTCGATTGTTTTGTCATAATCAACATTAAACTTTTTAAGCAGTTTCAGGTTTCCGGCCAGTACTGTCTTGCCATCTACGATTCCTTCTAATCCATACCCCGCAATTTCTTCTACTTCAGAAACAGCGGCATTTTTATAACTTCCATTGGAATATCTGGCAATTGCATTGGCAATAGGGTGTGTTGATTTGCTTTCCAAGGCCGCTGTCAAAAACAATAATTCTTTTTGGTCTATAACCGATACGACTTCTTGTACTTCAAAAATACCTTTGGTTAATGTACCCGTTTTGTCCATTACGACAACATCTGTTTTTGTCATCACATCCAGATAATTGCTTCCTTTAAACAGGATTCCATTGCGTGAAGCCAGTCCTATACCTCCAAAATACCCTAATGGAATTGATATTACCAAAGCACAAGGACAGGAAATTACCAAGAAAACCAATCCACGATATAGCCAGTCATTAAAAACATAGTTTTCTACAAAAAAGTACGGTAAAGAAACTATGGCAATGGCAAGAAATACTACTATTGGCGTATAAATTTTGGCAAATCTGGAAATAAAAAGCTGCGTCTTTGATTTTCGTGCTGTAGCTTCCTGTACCATCTCGAGGATTCTGGAAAGTTTGCTATCTCTGAACAGTGCCGTAACTTTAACATCTATAAGAGTTTGAAGATTGATCATCCCTGCTAAAACCGCTTCCCCTCTTATTTTTGTATCGGGTTTGCTTTCACCTGTCAGTGCCGCAGTGTTAAATGAAGCGTTGTCTGATATCAATTCTCCATCCAATGCTACTTTTTCTCCCGGTTTCATCTGGATGATTTCTCCTATTTGGACTTCGGAAGGATTTACTACCACTGGTTCTCCGTTTCGGATTACGGTTACCGTATCGGGGCGTATATCGAGTAATGCTTTGATACTGCGTTGTGCTCTTTGAACTGCAGCATCCTGGAACAATTCTCCTACGGCATAAAACAACATAACCGCTACACCTTCAGAATATTCCCCGATTAAAAATGCACCTATGGTGGCAATAGACATCAGGAAAAATTCAGAAAAAACATTTCCGTTACGGATTTCTTTTAAAGCTTGGTAATTGACTTTTAATCCTACCAAAAGGTAAGCGACAATATACCATATCAAATCTACGGGATATTTAAAAAATCCCATTTCTGATTGTTCAAACCAGATTCCCAAAATCAAAAGCAGAAAACTGCTTATGACGGGAAAATAGGTTTTCCATTTACTCTCGTCGTGGCTGTGCGAATGTCCTACTTCGCTATGATCGTGTGCCATACATCATGTTTTTAATTAATGTGAGTGTCCGCCGCCACCTTCACTTTTTAGCAAGTGGCTTTGGATGTAATAGGCTCCTTTCAAGACAATCTTGGCATTGGCATCGATTTTCTGAAGTACCGAAACCTGAACATATCCCAATTGTGATGTTCCTGTCTTTACTTCTATTCTTTGAAAATGATACATCTTGCCTGCTTCCTCATGTTTATGTCCGTCTTCATGTGAATGACCTTCTTCGGCGTCATGTGTTTCTTCTTCGTGTCCTTCTTCAAGGATGAAGATAAATTCTCTTCCTTCTGCTTTAACAATGGCATCTAACGGAAGTGCCTGTACATCTTTAGCTCCAACATCGATCAAGGCATTGACATACATCCCAGGAATTAATGTTTGGCTTTTATTAATAATATCGGCATGAACTGCTACGGATTTTGTTTCATTTTCAAAAGCTTTACCTACGTTAAAAACTTTCCCTTTAATTTCCGTATTGTCCTGATTGGTCAGTACAAATCGGATGTTCTGTCCCGCTTTTACTTTCTGCAAATCTTTTTCATATACCAAAAGGTCTACGTGCAATTGTGAATTGTCGACTATGCTTAATAGCGGTTTCCCTACTTCGGCATTACTTCCTATTTTGATGTTTATTTCAGTAATAAAGCCTGAAATTGGTGCTACAATAGGCATTATAGAACCTGCACTAGAACTTCCATTCAGATTGAGCAGACTCAATTGCTGCTTCAAGGAACTTAATCTTGCCTTTTCTGTTTCAAAATCTGCCTTTGTCTTCTGGAAGATTTTTTTGGAATTGACATTTTCTTCGCTTAATGTTTTCTGGCGTTCATATTCCAGCGTCAGAAATTCCAGATTGCTTTTTGAAGTCTGATATGCTTCCTGCAATTTAGCAAATTCCGGGCTTTCTATGGTTGCCAGTACCTGACCTTTTTTCACCGCTTGTCCCTCAATAACATTTATGGACTTGACAATTCCTGTAAGATGTACTGAAACATCTGCCTGATTTTGCGGCGGGAGTTTGGTATAACCATTAGCATTTACAACATCACTCAAATTTTTCATTACAAAAGTCCCTATCTCAACTCCAGCGGCTTTGTATTGCGCCTCATTCAATTCGACTTCTTTGGCGGAAACAGTTTCTTTTGGTTCGCCTTCAGCGGTTTTTTCATCGTGATTATGACCATCATGGTCGGTATGTCGAAGTGAGAAATAGAGAATCAAAGCGATAGCAATTGCCGCAAGGCTTCCGTATACTATTTTTTTTCTGTTCATGTTCTTATTATTGATTCGCCAAAAACTGCAAGTTGATTACAGTCTGGTTAAAGTTATTTACTGCATTGATATAATTCGTTCTGATGTCTAAAGCGGTTTCCAATCCCTGAACATATTCCACATAGGAAATATCGCCATTCATATAAGCCTTTTCTGCATTTTTACTAATCAGGTCAGCATTTGGTAACGCCGTACCTTTATAATAGTCTATTAGCGATTGGAATGTCTGTAATTGCTGCAACTGCTGTTCATGCTGGTTTACAAGCTGCGTTTCCATATAGGCTGCATTTTTTTGCTGAACCTCGATATTTGTTTTTGCTGCTTGGATTTTTGAAACGCTGCTGCCTGCAAAAATCGGGAGTGAAATTCCAACGGTAAAGCCCTGAAATCGTGGCGTCCCATCATAAGAAACCGTTTCTCCGTTTACTTCCTGACTTCCTTTGAAAGATTGGATAAAATAGCCTGCTGTGATATCAGGCATCATTACCGCTTTTTCAACTTTCCTGCCCGCTTCGGCAACCGCAACTTGTTGTTGTGCCAGTTTATAATTTGGATTCTGTTTTACCAAAGCGCTATCCAAAACCGCTAATGAAGGTAACGCTGTAAAAGACGTATCGCTTACTGCAAATTCTTCTTTCCTATTCAGGAAAGTCCTGATTTTGGATTTTTCTACAAGAATCATGGCGTCGTTCTGCTTGATTCTTTGTTCCAGCTCTTGCTGTTTTGCCAAGGCCGTTGTTTTTTCAAGCGAATTGGTTTCTCCCGTATCAAAACGAAGTGAAGCCGAACGGACAAATTTTTGCATCAGCTTATTCTGTCTGGACAACATTTTGTTGAGTTCTGAATAATAGAGCATCGCATTCCAGGACTGCCGGATGTTAAACGTTACTTCTTGTTTAGTGACTCCCGCTTTTAACTGACTCAAATTACTGTTTTCAAGTAGCAGTTTTCTTCTGGCTCCATATTGGAATGGGCTAAAACTTTGGGAAACGCTGAAATTTTTATCCTGGGCATTGGTATTTAACTGACCAAATGTTCCCGTAATTTCGGTCTTTGGAAGATCGAATGCCGTGCCTTTCAATTGCGACTGCATCTTGCTTTCCAGTTCTGAAGACTGTATCAGCGTATTGTTTTTCAATCCCAATTCTATGGCTTGTTTCAATCCTAAGGTTTTAGGAACTTCCTGAGCATTGGCAGTAGTTGAAAAAAGTGCCAGAACAAGAATAGAAGCTATAGCCGTATTTTTGCTTTTGATAAAGCCTTTTTCAAAATAATAATACAGAATCGGAAGCACAATCAGTGTTAGGATAGTTGCAGTCAGCAATCCGCCAATTACGACAGTTGCCAATGGCTTTTGTACTTCTGCTCCTGCGCTGCTGCTGATTGCCATAGGCAGGAAGCCCAGTGATGCAACAGACGCCGTAAGGATAACTGGTCGCAATCTTACTTTGGTTCCTTCTTTTATGCGTTCATAAATATCATCCATACCTTCTTTTTTTAGTTGATTGAAATAAGCTATCAGTACGATTCCGTTTAATACGGCAACTCCAAATAATGCAATGAATCCGACACCGGCGGAAATACTGAAAGGCATGCCCCGAATCCAAAGAGCAAACACTCCTCCAATTGCAGACAGTGGAATTGCTGTAAATATTAAGAGTGACTGCTTGACAGAATTAAACGTAAAATACAATAAGATAAAAATCAATCCTAAAGCAATCGGAACGGCAACCATCAAACGTTTGTTAGCATCAATTAGGTTTTCGAACTGTCCGCCATAGGTTGTATAATAACCATCAGGAAGTTTTAATTGCTTGTCTAATTTTGCCTGAATTTCTTCCACAACTCTTTTGACATCCTTACCTCTAACGTTGAAACCTACTACAATTCTTCGTCTTCCATCTTCACGGCTAATTTGCATCGGCCCGTCTTCGTATTGGATATCGGCTACCTGTTCCAGCGGAATCTGGTTTCCGGAAGGCAAGGTGATAAATAAGGATTTCAAATTGGCAATATCCTGTCTGCTATCAGCTTCCAATCTTACGACAAGCTCAAATCTTTTTTCTTTTTCATAAATCAATCCGGCTGCTTCGCCTGCAAAACCGATACGGATAACTCTGTTTAGGTCGCCTATATTTAATCCGTAAAGTGCCAGTTTATCTTTGTTGTAGCGCACGGTAATCTGTGGCAATCCTGCCACACGTTCCAGCTTGGCATCCGAAACTCCCTCTACTCCTTGAATGAGCTGCAGCACTTCATCTCCTTTGCTTACAAGCATGTCGATATCGTCTCCAAAAATCTTAATGGCGACATCACTTCGCACACCTGTCATCAGTTCGTTGAAACGCATCTGTATTGGCTGGGAAAACTCAGTAGTAGCACCCGGAATTTCCTGCAATGCTTCTTCCATCTTTTCCATAAGTTCTTCTTTCGTTTTAGCCGAAGTCCATTCTTTTTTATCTTTCAGAAGGATAATCATATCACCGGCTTCAATTGGCATTGGATCGGTTGGTATTTCTGCACTTCCGATTTTTGTGACAATCATCTTGATTTCCGGGAATTTGGCTTTCAATATTTTTTCGGCTTTTGTAGTCGCTTCAACTTCTTGTGATAGCGAACTTCCCGAAGCAATAATAAGATGGGTAGCAATATCGCCTTCGTCCAGCGTTGGGATAAACTCACCTCCTAGAGAGCTAAACAAAAACAAGGCAGCCGCAAACAAACCAACAGCCGAAATAATAACGGCTCTTTTTGCCTGCAATGCTTTTTGAAGCAATGGGCTATAAAAATTATGGATGCTATCAATAATCCTGTCGCTTATATTTTTTTTATGTCCGGTTTGTTTTTTCAGCACTAATGCACTCATCATCGGAACATAAGTAAGCGAAAGGATAAAAGCTCCTAAAATGGCAAAAGAAACTGTCTGTGCCATTGGGCTAAACATTTTTCCTTCAATTCCAACCAAAGCAAGAATCGGAAGGTAAACGATCAGGATGATAATTTCCCCAAAAGCAGCACTGCTTCTGATTTTCACAGAGGCCTGATAGACTTGTTCGTCCATTTGAGCCGCCGTGAGATTCTCTTTTTTCCGGACTTGCAATCTGTGAATTATGGCCTCGACTATAATAACGGCTCCATCGACGATAATCCCGAAATCAATCGCACCAAGGCTCATCAGGTTACCACTGACTCCAAAAATCCGCATCATGGTAATGGCAAAAAGCAATGCCAGCGGAATTACCGAAGCAACGACCAGTCCTGCACGCCAATTTCCTAGCAACAGTACCAATATAAAAATTACGATAAGCGCACCTTCAATCAGGTTGGTCTGTACTGTACTTATGGCCTTGTCAACCAATTTAGTTCGGTCCATAAATGGTTCGATGGAAACGCCTTCAGGAAGCGATTTTTTAATCTGTTCCATCTTTTCCTTTACTCTTTTTACGACCTCGCCACTGTTTTCGCCTTTAAGCATCATGACCATACCGCTCACTTCTTCGCCTTTGCCGTCTTTGGTTACAGCTCCATAACGAATGCTGCTCCCTATCTGCACCTTGGCAATATCACGAATAAGAATAGGAATTCCGTTCTGGTTTTTGACAACAATCTTGCTGATGTCTTCAATATTATTGACCATACCAATTCCCCTGATAAAATAGGCATATGGTTTTTTGTCAATATAAGCTCCGCCCGTATTTTCGTTATTGGATTCCAATGCTGTAAATATTTCGGGAATGGTTACTCCCATACTTTTCAGCTTGTCAGGCTGTACGGCAATTTCATACTGCTTGAGATAACCTCCCAAGGTATTGATTTCCGCAACACCTTTTGTTCCAAGAAGCTGTGGCTTGATAATCCAGTCTTGAATCGTGCGCAGTTCTGTTGCATTGTATTTGTCTTCATAGCCCTTTTCAGGGAATACGACATATTGGTATATTTCTCCCAATCCCGTGCTGACAGGAGCCATTTCTGGCGTACCAACATTTTTAGGAATCATATTTTCCGCTTCTTTTATACGCTCGGAAATTTGCGCACGTGCCCAGTAGATGTCTGTATCTTCTTCAAAAACGACAGTAACTACGCTTAGTCCAAATCGGCTGATAGAACGTAATTCTACAATTTTTGGAATGGGTTTTACGGCCTGTTCAATCGGATAGGTTATAAATTGTTCCACATCCTGTGTTGACAAGGATGGCGAACTTGTGATAATCTGTACCTGGTTATTGGTAATATCCGGCAGGGCATCGATCGGAAGCTTATAAAGTGAATAGCTTCCTACGATTATGAGTGCCAGTGTAAACAGCCCAATAATAAATTTATTATGGATGCTGAAATGTATAATCTTATCTAACATAGATTATGAGAATTAGTATAAATGTTGATTTTATCCTTATTACGGGTGTATTTGTGGAAAGTCCACAAGAAATCGGCCGACTCTCATCGGCATAACATTATACTAATTGGGGTGGTTGCCAAATCGATCCGAAGAAACTGGATGTAACAGGCTTATAAAAACTTGGTGTTTTTGTATATGAATTATCAAAATGCGGCGCCATGTCGAAAACAATAGCCGAATGTATTATAATTGGTGTAGTACAGCAGGCACAGATACAAAATGGCGTACAAAAATCTTCATGATGCTGCTCATTCTCAAGCTGGGAAATTTGTGTATGGGAAACCGTTTGCGGTTGTGCGTGAACATCATTACAAGGCAAAATCATCAGTACCAGCAAGTAGACCGATAAAAAAGAAGTAAGAAAATGCCTTGTTGATTTCATGTTGTAAATGTAGAAAAAATATTTATAGGCAATCTAATCAATAATTAGAAATTACTTTGCTTGTACCAAAATGATGCCAGTACTCCAAAAACATCTTAAGATTTGCTTAAGACAGTAATTCTCCGTACACAATTGACAACCAATAAAATATATAAATAATATAACTTTTTTCTTACTTTAATATTCTCAATTTGAGAATTTGTTATAAATCAAAACTATTAATAGTCGCAATACTTCAATTCATTAGATTTACAGTATTAACCTATTAATTTTATTTAAAATGAAATCCAAATCACTATTTATTGGCCTATTCGGCCTAAGCGTTTTATGTGCCAATGCACAAAATGTACAATCCAACAATTTGGCAACCAGTGGCGGTTCCGGTGCCGGGACAACCTTAACAGGTGGTGGACGAAATACCTTTTATGGGTATGAAGCCGGAAAAGTAAGTACTACCGCAAGTTCCAATACTTTTATTGGCTGGAGCAGTGGAAAAAGTACTACTACAAATGGCGGAAACACTTATGTAGGAAGCCAGTCTGGATTAGATAATATCAATGGATCGGCTAATACCTTTATAGGCGAGAGTTCTGGACTTGGTAATACAACCGGGCACCAAAATACTTATGTGGGTATAAATACCGGTTTAGGAAACAATAGTTCACACAATAGTTTTTTTGGTACTGAAGCTGGATATGGCAGCACTGGAGAAAGCAATACCTATCTTGGTGAAGGTGCCGGAGAAAACGCTATAGGCGATAGAAATCTCTTTTTAGGATACCGTGCCGGAATGGACGTGAAAAAAAGCAATACTTTTATTGTCCAGGACTATCTTTATTACACATTAGCGCCACTTATGATGGGTGACTTCCCTACTGGAAAAGTAGGTATTGGAGTTACTGCTTTCCCTTCTACTGCCGGGTCAGTTGATGTTTCTGGTTATAAATTCTTTGTCAAGGGCGGACTTCTTGCAGAAGAGATTCGCGTAGCTACGACATGGGCGGATTATGTTTTTGAAAAAAACTACCAACTTCCAACATTAAAAGAAGTAGAACAGCATATTGCTGAAAAAGGACATCTTATCAATGTTCCATCTGGAAAACAAATCGAGCAGGATGGTATTTCTGTAGGAGAAATGGCAAAAATCCAGCAGGAAAAAATTGAGGAGTTGACACTTTATATCATCGAGCAGAATAAAATCAATGAAAAACAAGCCGAAGAACTAAAAGAATTGAAAGAAATGGTTAAGGCTTTGGCTTCTAAAAATTAAATCCATGAGAAAATTTATATTATTTATAACCTTCTTGCTGGGAGCTGTGCAATTGCATGCTCAATGCGTGGCCAATCTCAATCTGACCACATTTGAGACGGTAACTCCCGTGGTGCATCAGGCATCGAATCGCATCGTGGCATCTTCTGGTTATGGGGTAAGTTCTGGTTATAACAGTACGCTTCGTGCCGGAGTTTTGGTGGAACTTAAAGGCAATACCCATATCAAATCGGGTTCTTTATTTCTGGCAAAAATAGGCCCGTGTGGCAAAGTTAAGGCACGACAGATGGAAACATCTGATAAGCTTGTCGATGCGTTGCAGCTTACTGTTTATCCAAATCCGGTAACTTCAAAAATGAATCTTTCTGTAGACAATATGGAATTGGCAACAGTGACATTGGCCTCCATTGATGGAAAGGTTATTTCGGTAAAGGATGTTAAAAATGAGACTTCCCTTGAGATGGAAATGGCTCAGTATCCTTCAGGAATCTATCTCGTTACGGTCGAAACTGCCGATGGGCAGGTGTTCCGAAATAAAATAGTAAAGAATTAAACGATAAAGGCCCTGTTTCCAGGGCCTTTTTATTTTTCTTGAGTCAATCTTATTTTCTACTGGATCTCATCGCTTTCACTACTTGCAGGTTTTTATCTTTCTGAAACTTCTCATATTGATCTGTTTCGCGTCCAAAAAGCGCTACTTTACCTTCGCTGTCATGGTGAATGCCCCAGCCATAACGTTTCGCTAAAGGTGAAGTTCTCAGGCAGGCCTGCCCTTTGGAGAAGAATTTTTCTCTTTCTACTGCCAATTCGCTTTCTGCCAAATCATTCTTTATGGCATAAATCTGAAACAGCACCTCATCAGATGTAAATGCATACGGTTTTTTGCTAAGCATTTCGAATTGGAGATTTGCTATGGTTTTTGCTTCTCCTTTCACGGGCGGTATTTCTCCTTTCACAGCCGGACAATCTTCTGCTGCTTCGATGAAAGCATTTTTATAGTTGGTAGTATGTATTTTCATAGCATTTTTGTTATTGATCCAATGCTTGCAAAAGTCCAATCCGATTTCCTTCGCTGTCTTCCAACTCTGCTACAAATCCCCATTCGCCGTTTGAGGTTTTGGGAAACAATACCGCACCTCCACTATTTAATGTCAGTTCCAGCGTCTTGTCAATGTCTTTGCTCTTTAGATAAATAAGCGTTCCTTCTTTCGTAGGCTTATATATTTCGCCTTTTGCCAGCGCTCCTGAAATGCCCGGAGCATTTTCATCCAGCGGAAAAAGTGCCATTTCATTATCATGTATGGTATCTCTTTCGAATTCAAAACCAAAGACGGAAGTATAAAACTGTACTGCTCTTTCCAGATTGTTTACCGGAATTTCAAAAAAAACGCCAGGGTTAAAAGATTTTATCATTGTATTAATTTACGCAACTCTTTACATTACGAATTTACTAAAAATACCTCAACTCTTTTATCCCTTTTTCTCAAGTAGCCAGGCAATCAGTTTCTCATTATCTACTATACTCCAGGAATGCGGATGTCTTTTATTGTCTGGTTTTCTGAAGCCTTTGTTTTCTGTTACTATAAGTTCTGCCTGACTATTGCCAAGCCTTTTCAGCTCATTAATCATGGCCGAACAGTCTAAAACGTTCATACCTGAAAAATCAGAACTTCTGTTTTCAATCCACCAAATGACATCTGGTTCTGAATACATTCGTATCGGGATTTTTATAAGGCTTTTGATGGCTTTCTGTTCCGTATCTGAATAGGAATAAGGTGAAATCGTATAATAGTTTTTCAAAACATCATCAGGCGTGCCACCCATAACCTGTTCAATTCTTCCAACCATATAAACATTTTCCTGGTTGGGCTGTGAACCTCCCGAAAGCCTAAGGTCACGTTTGCTGGAATTATAAAACCGTTCAAAATCAAGAGGTGGATCGACTGCAAAAACCGCTATGGGTTTGTTTTTTAAATTTCCAGACAAGGCTATTTCCGCATATTTGACGGCAGCACTTCCTCCAATTGAAAAACCTCCAATATAAAATCGCTGTGACGCAAGATTATATTTTTTTGTTGCGTCTTCAATGATTGCCACCAATGATTTCTGGCTGGCATCATCAACTCCAAACGACATTACGCCGTCCGAGAGCGTGGGAATGATGGTTAGTATTCCTTTTTCTGCACAGCGCAAAGGCAGATCGGTTTGTTGCATCGTCCTTTCCGGAGTTTCTCCAAAACCAGGAACAAGAACCAGATATCCTGTCACGGGTTGTTTTTCAGGAATGATTGCTGTATAACAATCATGTGATGGGTCATTTTTATCGAGAGCTACCTTTTCTATCTTCTGACCGAATGAGTTTAAAAAGCAGCAAAATGCTGCTATGATCAATTTATTTTTCATATTTCTAATATATGATTTTCAACGGATATTGCCTATTACCCATTTAAAAATTCCAATACAACCTGATTAAACAATTTAGGATTATCGGCTACTACTTCGTGTGTCTGACCTTTTAGTATCTCAACTTTAGCTCCCGGAATACTGGCTCCAATCAGTTGCGTATGGCTTTCCAATATCAGGTCATGTTCACCTGCTACGACCAAGGTTTTTGCTTTAATGGTATTTAGGCTTTGAGGGCTGATATTTGGCTCCTGAAGCAACATTTCTAATAATCGGATGGTTACTACATCTGCATCTTTTTGGGTTTTTAGTCTTTTGACATCTTTATCAATGGTTTTTAGCATCTTTTTGTCGATTGCCTTATCAGAAGGATTCAGATTGGCACCCATGGTGACCAGTTTTTTCACATACTCAGGATATTTACTTGCCAACAACAACCCCGTATTGCCACCATCACTCCATCCTACAACATTAACCTGCTTTAAACCCAGCGAATCCAATAACGTTTTCATATCTTCTGCAAAAAGATCATACGAAAAATGTTGTGTCAGCAGGTCTATGCTTTTTCCTTGCCCTCTTGTATCCACCGCAATTACCATATAGCTTTTAGCAAACTCTTCAATCTGACCGGCAAAACTGCTGATGGAGCCGCCATTGCCGTGAAGCAAAAGCAAGGGTTCTCCTTTGCCATAGGTTTCATAATAGATTTTTGTGCCGCCACTGTTTACATATTTTCCTCCTGCCGTATTATTTCCGTAAAAAAACCTGTTGTCGATGGTGCCTCCTTCTGCATGAATACGCAACGACTGTCCTCGTCCTTCCTGATTTTCCAACGAAACGACCATTCCTTTTTTCTTTGCAGATTCTGCATTTTTAAATCCTTTGAGCGGATTACTGGCCGATGACTTTTCAAAATCGCCTCCTTCAATTGGCAGTTCTACCCAACTTTCTCCTTCTTTTATCTCTAATTTCATATTGTCGAAATAGAAATCTCCATTGCCATAAGTAACCAAAGTAAACCACATTTTCTGTGCTTCCGGATCAATCGTTCCCGTAACGACATGGGTTTTCCAATCTTTGGAATCCTTAGGAACAAAAAATGTCGTGCGGGTATTTTCTAAATATTCCCAGTCTTGTTTTTTGGTCTGCAAAACCAGAATTGAACCACCGCTTATAGAATCTGCGGGTTCATTTTTTATATCAACATTCAATCGGTATTGTTTTCCTGTATATTTTTTTACATGAAGGAGTTTCACTAACGCCGTATTGGTTGTAGTATATTTCAGTTGTGAATAGGCACATTGCTGAACTATTAAAAATGCTAGGCAAAGAATCGCTTTAATCATATTTTGTTATATTAATTCCAACAAAATTAAAACAGGAGCGGATTTAAAAATTGTAAAAATGGAAAAGCCGCAACGATCTTTATAAATAAAAATATTCCAACATCGCTCCAATATTTATACTTTTGAAAAGGCAAAAAATAGAGCCGAAACCTTATGGCACAAAACAACGGCAGATGGGTTCCCATCAACGGAAAGAGATTGTATATTGAATTTCAAAAAACCTACGAAAATCAACCCACACTTGTTTTCTTGCACGATTCATTAGGCTGTACAAGCTTATGGCGTGATTTCCCTCAAAAGTTGGCCGAAGCCGTACAGTGCAATGTTTTGGTATATGACCGTTTAGGCTATGGCAAATCTGACCCTATGCTAACTCACGAAAGACCCGTAAATTATCTCGAAGCAGAAGCTGATGTTTTGGACAGTTTGCTTGCCGCTTTAGATATCGACAATGCCATTTTGTTTGGTCATAGTGATGGCGGTTCCGTTGCCCTGATTACTGCAAGCCAATATGGAAAAAGAATCAAGGCCGTAATTTGTGAAGCTGCCCATATTTTTGTGGAAGAAGTAACACTCAAAGGTATCCGTGAAGCTATGGGAGCTTATAAAACTACTGACCTTCCACAACGACTGCAAAAATATCATGGTGATAAGGTCGAAATGCTTTTTAAGGCATGGACAGAAACCTGGACACGTGATGATTTTAGAAATTGGAATATTGAACATTTTCTACCTGCCATAACCTGTCCGCTTTTATTTATTCAGGGAGAAGCAGACGAATATGGCACTATGGAACAGGCTGAAAAAACAGTCAGCCAGGTAAGTGGTACTGCTTCTGTTTTTAGCATTCCAGGAATAGGACATACTCCGCATAAAGAAGCGTTCGAAGTAACGATTGCTGCTGTGAAGAGTTTTTTTGGAAAGTCTGAATTAGCCCGCTCATAAAACCGTTACTCTCAACAATATAACAATCAAACAAATTAATAATGAATAGGTTAGGATTTTACATTCTAATTTAACTACTTTTGCAGCCGATAAAAAAAGGAAGTACTATTACTATGAAAAGAATTGTTGAGCACAGAAAGCTTTTGGGAGTTGACAAGACCGTAACGCTAAAAGAATTAAAAACAATCTACAGAAATACTATGAAGGATGCGCATCCTGATAAGTTTGTAGATGACGAAGCTGGAAGATTGGACGCTGAGGAAAAGAGCAAATCGGTTATTGAAGCCTATCACTTTTTGGTAAGCATCAATCCAGAAACTCAGGAGCGCTACCGTTCGGAATATGAGGAAACTACTTCCAAATCCAATATCCATGATTTTTATTATGAGAAGCAGATTTTGGTAATTCAACATTTGGATGGAAATTCATACGAATATATCGGTGTACCAAGAAACACTTATATCAAGATGGTTAATGCTGAATCGCCAAGCCGTTTTGCCAGAAGACATATTTACGGCAGCTTTATCTATAGAAAAGCAGGCGTTATGGCAGAAGATTAATCTGCATACTACTATATACAAAAAAGCTCTTGGAATTCAAGAGCTTTTTTTATTTCAATATATTGTGTCAGAGTTAATCTTGTACTACAAAAAGATTATATTGTTTCCTGGTAATCTCCAGCTTGAAACGTGACTATAGCCGTAGTACCTTTACCCAAATCACTTTGAATATTTAATTCCGCATTGAGCAGAATGCATAATCTCTTTACAATTGACAAGCCAAGTCCTGTGCCTTTGATGGATTGTCGCTGGCTTTCGGCTCGGAAAAATTCATTGTAAATTTTCTGCAAATCTTCAGGAGCGATACCTACGCCGCTGTCAGCAATCAGGCAGGAAATCTTACCATCTGATTCGTCAAGGGTAATTACAATCTTGCCTTTTTCTTTGGTATACTTTACTGCATTTGAAATCAGGTTCTCAAGAATAACAGATACCAGATAAGCATCTGAACGTATTTTATAATGATCACTGAACTCAAAACTTAAAGCAATATCCTTAGCTGCAATTCTTGAGGAATAGCGTTCCAAAACCTGAAGGATGATTTCATCTAATTCAATATTTTCTATCTGAACTGCCGCTTTCTGGTTTTCGAATCGAGCGAGCAATAATAACTGATCTGCCAAATCGTTTAACCGATTTACTTCGCTGATACAATACCGTATCTTTTCTTCATATTCCGTACTTTTTCGCGGTTTTCTGATTAACACCTCAAGTGTTCCCTGGATAACGGCTAAAGGCGTTCGCAATTCATGAGAAGCATCGGAAGTAAATTTACGCTCCCGTACAACTGCGTCTTCAATACGATCCAACAATTGGTTTATGGAAGTTGACAGCTCAAACAGTTCATCTTTATTTTTGGGAAGTTCTATCCTTTCTCCCAAATTGCTGTTCGTAATCTTACTTGCCGTATTGATAATATCGACCGCTGGCCTAATACTTTTACCTGCAATAAAACGTGTAATAAAAAACAGGACCAGTAATACTGTAAAAAAAGCAATAATAAGTACCTGACTTAAGTTATCAAGAAGTCGGATTTCCTGTTCCATTGACATGGCTATAATGACATAGCCAACAGTATGTCCATGACTTATTAAGGGCGCCTGTACTTGTCTTATAGGATTACCATCCAGAAATGTATCTTCTGTATAGGTTTCTTTTTCACCGTATTTGAATTTCAGGATTTCGTCTTTGAGGTTTCTGGATTTTTCATAAAACTGGCCATTACTATCAAAAATCTGTACAAATACGGGATTGACATTAATTTCGTTATGTTCGCTTTCCTCCCATTCACTTGGTTCAACCAACATGAGATGATTGATTGGCTGTTTTTCTACAAACTCTTGATGGTAACGGATTTCTGTTTCCAGATCATGGTTAATGTCATAATTGATGGAAAACCTAACTACGGAATAGACAACTCCAAAAACAATGGCGATTAACGCTGCCGCACTGATAAGGTTGTATACAGCAATTCTGTTTCTGAAAGATAAAGACATAATAGGCTAGATTTCATTTGCAATATAGCCAATTCCACGGACAGTCTTGATATAGTCCTCTTCTTTTCGTAGGCCAAGCTTTTTTCGTATAGAATTGATAAACACATCTATAACTCCGGATTCATAATCAAAATGGATGTTCCATACTTCTTTGATGATCTGGCTTCTGCTGCATACGGTTCCTTTATTTTTGATAAGGTATTCCAAAAGAGAGAATTCTTTCTGCGTAAGATAGACCTCACGGTCATCGATAAAAACCTGATGTTTTTCTTTATCCAAAAGAATTGGCCCAAGCATATAGCTTGCATTTTCTGTAACAGCAGAACGGAACTGTACTTTTATGCGTTCTAAAAGTTCTTCAAAACTGAATGGTTTTTTGATATAATCATTGGCTCCTGCCTTAAGCCCTTCGATAGTTTCCTGTACCGTGTCTTTGGCTGTTAGAAATAACACCGGTGCCGTTCTTCCTGATTTTCGGAATGACCTGCAAACTTCTATTCCTGATAATTTGGGAAGCATCCAATCCAGCAACAGCAAATCAAAAGATTGTGAAAGAGCCAGTCGTAATGCTTTTTCTCCATCAGAGGCTACAGTCACTATATAATTTTCTTCTTCAAGTCCTTGCTTGAGGAAGTTGGAAATACCTATTTCGTCTTCAGCTACCAGAATGTTCATAACCAACAATTTAATATAAAACAGTCAAAATATTATGCCACCAATACGTTTAGCGATTTCGGTAAAATATCCACCTGAACCTTATTGGTTTCCAACCTGTGATATTCGCCATCAATTTGCACATCAGTAAAAATTCTATCCGGCAGTTCAGCATTCAAGCTCTGAATCATAACATGTTCTGCTTTTTTGAATTTTTCGCTTTTTTTAGCTACTACCAATCCGCCAAAAAACATTTTTTCAAAAAAGCCGATACGAGGCACATACAGCATATCCAAAAATCCGTCAGAAAGGCTGGCTTTTGGGGTAAGGCTCATATTATAACCCATTTCGTTAGAATTAGAAATAAAAAGCAAAAACGGATCTACTACTTGTTCTTTACCATTGTAGCGCAATATTGCTTTTTGTGGCTTGTACTGCGAACTTGCTTTAAGAGAGGCATTCACATAGGCCGTAAGTGTACGCTTTTTAGTGCTTTCGTATTTTTTGATAATCATAGCATCGATACCAAGTCCCATGTTACTAAAAAAACAGTATTGGTTGACTCTGCCTGAATCAATCGCTATCGATTTTTGCTTCTTGATGATTTCGATTGCCTGAGTTATATTTCTTGGAATGTCAAGATTTGAAGCCAGGCCATTTCCGGAACCCACAGGAATAATCCCAAGTTTTATATTGGTATTGACCAACTGCGAAGCTATTTCACTGATAGTGCCATCACCTCCACAAGCCACAATAACGTCAGGTTGTTGGCTTATTGCTTTTTCTGTCAACGCAATTGCATGCTTTTTATAGTTAGAATAGTCGATTTCAACCCTATAGTTTGTTCCCGGAAAATAGCTTTCCAGAAATTCTTTAGTGATGTTGTGTTTTCCTTTCCCTGAGATAGGGTTAACTATAAAATGAATGTATGTCATTCTTTAAGCAATTTGTTTGTAAATAAATAATCGGCAGCCTGATAACCCGCAATGGTTTCTTCCAAAAACTTTTTGTCCATCGGAATCGACTTAAGTTCATTGGTTTCTTTATTCCAATCATAAAAAGCCTGTTTCTTCTGATCGGATAAAATCATGGCTTTTTCCTTTTTCATGTAAACCAGCTTTCTATAGGTTCCTACATAAGCCCGTTCTGTATATTCCTTATCATAAACATTTTTTCCAAAAAAATCAGAACGGTAATTCCAATGCAATTTTGAAAATAAAGTCGGAAATAAGTCAATCTGCGAGCATTGCTGTTGAATTTTTTCCGGTGTTTGGGCCGGCAAATTATAAATAAAAGCCGGAATATGATAATTTGCAACATCAATTTCGTCTTTTCCTGCGCTGCTGGCACAATGGTCTGCTATAATTACAAAAACCGTATTCTTGAACCAAGGCTTATTTTTTGCTTTTTCCAACATCTGCCCTAACGCAAAATCGGCATACTTGACAGCTCCATCCCTATTCGTTCCTGAAGGAATATCAATTTTATTTTCAGGATAGGTATAAGGTCTATGATTGGAGGTAGTCATCACAAAATTGAAAAACGGCTTTTTAGCTGCATAATGTTCATCTGCTACTTTTAGCATTTTGTCATAGATATTTTCATCACAAATTCCCCATGCATTTTCAAAAGTCACTTCGTTATCATCAATATTATATCGCTGGGTTTTGATTTTATCGCTCAGTACACTTCCCCTACCTCGGTCATATATGGTAAAACCGTTGCCTCCAAAATAGCTGTTCATATTATCAAAATAACCATCACCGCCATAAAAGAAACTGTTCTGATATCCTTTATCTCTAAAAACATTAGAAACTGTAAAAAGTCCCTGATTGTCTGGTCGCTTTACGATACTCTGTCCAGGTGTAGGTGGTATACATAAGGTTACGGCTTCCATTCCACGTACGGTACGGGTTCCGGTTGCATAAAGGTTACTAAAGAAAATACTTTCTTGTGCCAGCTTGTCCATATAGGGTGTGATGCCTTTTTCATTACCAAATTCTTTCATAAAGCTGCCACTCATGCTTTCCATCAATATAAAAACCACATTAGGTTTTGCATCAGAAGGCTGCGCATCTGTTATATCTCGTCGAATAGAAGTCCCATTTTGCAAAAAACGGCTGTCTGATTGTTTGACCTGATTTCTTGCAATTTCAAATGCTTTTTTAGAATCTATAGAAGTATAAAAACGTGTATATTCCATCTGGTTATTGCGAAACTCTGCAAAAAAAGAGTAGATTCCAGCTTTGGATATTTCATTATTATAACGGTTAGATGACCATTCTGCCTGATTATTTTTTATGAATCCGATGTAAAACAACAACGATACGGCAGTAACAGCAAATACAGAAAGCTTTTCTTTCACACTAGCCTTTGCTGCAAATGTCCAGGCAAAAACACCTTTCTTTTGAAATAAAAACACAATCAGAAACGTAATCAATGCTACGCCTGAAATAAGATACGGCAGCGGATATGATTCTTGTATGTTGCTAATAACTTCATGCGTATAGATGAGATAATCGACAGCAATAAAATTAAAACGGGTACGAAATTCTTCCCAGAAAGTAATTTCTGCAAAAAACACAAATACTAATAGCAGTACTGTCAGCGAAAAGAAAAAATAGATAAGAATCCTATCGAGCCTAGAACCAACATACCGGTTTGGAAACAGCAACAGATAAAGTATTCCCGGCAAGGCCACAAAACCAACGACTCCTATGTCAAAAAACATTCCGGTTGCCAATGTTCTTATTACCGCTATTGGACTCCAGGATACTTCATTCATCTGCCATAGCATAAATACAATGCGGAGCATCAATGACAATAAGAGGAATCCTTTGAAAAAATTCCATAACAGCGAAAATCGTGATGAAGAAAATGCGAATTTAAACCGTGACTTAGGGGCTTCCATATTCATAGTGTTTGTTGTTGCAAAGTTAACGGTGAACAAAACATTAAATTGGAATGTTAAGCCAGTCTTAAGTAAATCTTAAGAATGAGCAATTTAATTTCCTTATCCTCGTTTTCTTATATTTACGTATTAAAATCTGCTTATGAAATCACTTACATTTCTCCTGATCTTTTCAATGTTGTTCTCTTGCTCGGGGACATCACAAGAAATACCTACCAACACCAAAAAACTGTCTTTAAAAGAAGCTTCTGCTGTAGCAGTTTCAAAAGTCTCTGATCTTATTTGGGTAGCCGAAGACAGTGGCAATAAGAACAAGATTTACGGCCTTGCTGCCGATGGAAAGATTTCGCATACCGTGACACTCGAAAACGCAAAAAATGTGGATTGGGAAGATCTGACTGCTGATGAAGAAGGAAATTTGTATGTAGGTGATTTTGGCAATAATGATAATATCCGTAAAGACCTATGCATCTACAAAGTCAATGCTGGCGACCTAAAAAACGAGACTGCCTTTTCGCCTTCCAAAATAGAATTCTATTATCCTGAACAAAAACAATTTCCTCCTAAAAAATCGGAACTTTTTTATGATGCAGAGTCTTTCTTTATCTACAAGGGAAATTTCTACATCTTTACTAAAAACAGAAGCAAAGGATTTGATGGAACGGTTATGCTGTATAAAGTACCAAACCAAAGCGGCAATCACAAAGCCCAATTGTTAGGCAAATTTAAAGCTTGCGACAACTACCATAAATGTGCCATTACCAGCGCAGATATTAGTCCTGATGGAAAGAAAATCGCATTGCTTAGCTCTAGCAAAGTATGGATACTTTCTGATTTTAAAGCAGACGATTTCTTAAACGGAAAAACTGAAATGTTTGAACTGAATGATGCGACCCAAAAAGAAGGCGTCTGTTTTAAAGACAATCAAACCTTGCTTATCGTGGACGAAAAGAGCAAAAAAACAGGAGGTAATCTTTATGAGATTAAATTATCTGATTTAAAATCCAAATCCTAATCCTGCTGAAACCCGGAGTCCATCTGCCGAATTAAAAAGTGATAGTTTACCCGTAACCAGGTTTACACCATTAATCCAAATTCCGCCGCCATAAGCCTGGTGCCATTTGTCTGATTCTTCGTTTGGCACCCATACACGGCCATAATCAAAACCTCCAAATACGCCATAACGTAACGGTGCAACGCCATTGTCTATTTTTCCAAGATTCCAACGAAGGTCGGTGCTTTGATAGAACGATTGTTTTCCTGAAAAACGCTGATTTCTGAAACCACGCAAATCGGTATCACCTCCAACAGTTGCTGCCTGGTAGAACTCGAAATCGTCATCAAACAACGCTTTTCCTTTTAACAGCGTAGCCAAAACCCAGTTGCCGCTGGTTGAAATTTTATAAGTGAATCCGAGTGAACTTTCTGCATACGGGAATTTTCTATCCGTATCACTGATGTTTATGTTATAGCCTCCCATTAGCGAGAAAACCATACCTAAAGTCGCATTTGACGGATTATCATAGTTTTCAAAAGTATATTTGGCACTAAAATCGACAAAGTTCTTATAGTCAAAAACATCTGGGTTTATAACTCCCGGCTGACTTATAAATCGGCCTGAAGTTCGGTCAACACTTACTCTTTCAAAACTCGCCTGAACGATTGCCGATCCGCCCATTTCGCCTGTCCATTGCAATGACGGTGTAGCTTTCAGTCTTCGGATCTTGACACGGTTATAATCCATATCAATATCATCATCCGGATTTTCCGTTTCGTTTCCAATACCAAAATAATTCACACTAAAATTAGGGCTGGTATAAAGTGCATCGACTACAAAATTCCATTTCCCAATCTGGTGTGGAAAAATTCCTTTATAGAACAATTCAAAACCGTTGGTTGCAAAATAATAGTTGCCACCTATGACATGTCGTTGCGAATAAGGGAATCTGTTAAACCCATTTACGGTATAATTCACCCTTGCTCCTATCTTGACACCATCATCAGGGTTGAATCCTAATAGTGGATAGCCAGCCGCTACATTGTATTTTGGCTTCTCATAATCATAAGTATTGATTAGGTAAGAATCTGAAAGCATCTTCTCACCTTTTCCGGTATTGACAACCGTATTGTCTTTCGTAGAAGAATCGTAAATTCTTATCTTACGGCTGCTTTCTACATCATACGTATCATGATTTTGTCCTCCAAGCAGTCGTATCTTAAGTTTTTTCTTGCCTTCGCCTTTTACTTCAAAAATATCATCATCATCTAGCCCATATACCCATAATTCTCTGGTTTCCGGAGTATGGTAGGTTCTCTGACGAATCAGTTCTTCTTTGTCTTTTTTAATACGGTATACTTCTACCTTAGTTGCATTTCCATCTCTTGTTATTACAAATCGGTCTTTTTTATCGGTTCCAACGATAAGCACTGTTTTTTGCAACACTTTATAATACTCATGGGCGTACTTTTCCAGATGTTTTTTACGGGCTTTCAGGTCTGATTTTATTTTTTCTATCGAAGCATCCTTAACTTCGTTTGGCAGTTTTTCAAAAGCCTTGTCAATTTCAGCATTGGAAAGATTATCAGTTATGTACTTGGCCTGTTCTTTCCATACGTTTTCATCAGATTTCGTAATAAAGGCCAAATCCAACGCATAGGCTTCACGGTTGAACCATTTTACATTATCGAGCTTGTCGTCAAATGACCTCATATGGCGCAGTGCCGGAAAGTTCATCAAAATAGATAGCAGGGCACCATCATATCTGGAAAATGCCTGATCTCTATCACGCGGAATCGGACGATAAATCACTTTGCCATTTTCTTTATATTCGCCCCATCTCCATTGGTCGGAATGCCTGTCCCAATCACCAATCAGCATATCAAATAATCTCGCCCTGATATAACTCGGTTCATCTATTTGATATTTTTCATCTGATCTAATATTTGCCAAAACATCGTCTGTGCCAACGATTTTATCCGGTTTTCCAAAACTCTTTAAGTCTTTGAATGCGCTCATAGGACGTTCTTCAATCATATAAAGTTCGTCACCGTATTCTTCATTAAATAATGCCAGTCTGTTTTGCTTTGGCACATAAAATAATTTCGGATTGGAATGACTTATGCTAACCCTGTCTGCCAATTCAGAAACAACAAACGGCGTATACGGATGTGCAGTCGTATAAAAATCCATGATAAAGTCTTCTGCATAGGTATCACGGAAATCTTTTTCTACAGACTGATCTTTAAACGCAACCGACTGCAGGAATCGGGTAGCACTTTTCTTTAGCGCTCTCATTACATATTCCTTACCATCTTTATCCACTAACCTAAGTGATTTGGATTGGTGACCTCCACCAGAAATTGTAGGCGTCAGTCCTCCATACAAAGTATCAAGGCTTACGCTTCTGGCTTTTATTGGAGTGCTGTAGATTTTTCTATAATGTTTGCCCCAAAGAAAACGGTAGGCACCACCTTTTGTGGTCATTTTAGTCGTATAAACTGCTGTATCTTTAGAGGTAGGAAAACTATTTGGATATTCTCTCAAATTTGGCTTTGGTCTTGGAAAAGTTGGCTGTTGCTTGTATAAAAGTCCTTCTTTACCTTTAGAGTCGGCTCCATAATAAGAAACTTTTGAAGCTCCATTTCCTAATACTTCCAATACTGCATAACCATTCTGTCCGAATGAAAAATCGTTCTCATTGATTGCTCTTGCAGCTTCGTGTTTTGACCCCGCACCACTGATAATCTGTTTGATATTATCCTTATCAATATATTGCAAATTATGGTCGTGACCTGAAACTACCACCACATTATTGCGGTTCTGTATCAAGGTCTTGACTCTTTTGACAAAGGCATTGTATTTTTTATTCTGTAGGTCCTGCGGGCTGATTCCCGAAGTTTTACGCAACAAATTGATGATTGTTCCAAATACCGGTAATGGTATTTTTTTCTCTAACGGAAAAAGGTGTTTTTCTAAAGAAAATTCTCCGCCATGCGTTCCATTGCTCATCAGTGGATGATGGATAGCAAGGATTGTCATTTTTTTCTGGTTATCGTTCAGCCTGCTTTCCAATTCATCAAAAAACTGTTCGCGCGTCTTGATATCACAATCGTTATTGATGGTTGGATGTTTGTCCCAATCTTCTAAATACCATTCACTGTCTACCACAATCAGCGCCACATTATCATTGATATTCAGATGGTCGATTCCGCAATTTTTTCTAGGAAGAAATGATTTTTTTTCTTTCAGATATTCGTTAACCAGCCTCTCTTGTTCTTTTAACCCTTCTACTCCGTTATACCAGTCGTGATTTCCGGGAATGAATATTGTTTTTCCTTTAAAACCTTTTGATAATTCTAACTGGATATTCAGCTTTTCTTCAGCCGTTTTCCTGTCAGGACTGTCTTTTGGAGGCATCCCAAGCGGGTAAATATTATCACCCAAAAAAAGCAACGTACTGTTTGTATCTGCTTTCTTTAATCGCTCTTCAAATAGCTTAAGGATTTGCTGTGCTTTGAGCTCATCGGCATTACCTGCATCGCCTACCAGATAGAAAGTATGTGAAATTGTTTTGGGATTATCAAAATTATCTTTTATCGTAACGGGCTCTTTACTACCAAACTGGGAATGATTTGTAGCACAGGACTGTAAAAAAATTACCAAGCAGATATACTTGAAAGGTGTTATATTTCGTTTACGTGTTACATTAAGCCAAAATAATTTCATAATTTGGTAGTGGTTTTAATTCAATTTATTTGATATGAATATTCTTCAAAAGGCTGAAAATTTTATATTTCAATTATTCAAAGATAACTTATCTTCCGATTATATTTACCATAATTTTAATCATACTTTAAGGGTTGTTGACAGTGTACGCCTATTGATTAAAGGGGAAAAAGTTTCTGAAGAAGAGGCAGAAATTCTTGAAATTGCGGCCTGGTTTCACGATGCCGGATATATTAGCGGAGCGGAACAACACGAAGAAAAAGGAGCTCAGATTGCAGCGGATTTTCTTAAAGAAAACGAATATCCAGATAATAAGACTTCTAAAGTTAAAGCACTCATAATAGCTACCGAACTCAAACGCTCACCGGAAAACCATTTGGAAATGATTATCCGTGATGCGGACTGTTCTCATTTTGGACACAAAGAATATTCTAATTTTGCAGAGTTGCTGCGCCAGGAATGGAAAATTGTAGCTCATAAAGAATATTCCAATTTAGAATGGGCTAAAGAAAACAGGACTGTCTTTTTAAAATACCATCGTTTTTATACCGATTCCGCCAAAACGAACTGGCAGCCTCAAAAGGACCTGAATCTTTCTGAATTGCAAGATAAAATTACGGATTGGGAAAAAGGAAAAAAGGAAAAAACAAAAGATGCTCTGAACAAAAAAAAGCTGGAACGGTTTGAAACTCCCGAAAGAGGCATCGATACTATGTTTCGTGTGACGCTGAACAATCACACCAAACTCAGCCAGATTGCGGATAGTAAAGCCAACATTCTTCTTTCTGTTAATGCAATCATCATTTCGATTGCCTTGTCAACTTTAATCCCTAAACTGGATAGCCCGACAAACGCACACTTGATTGTTCCAACCTTCGTGATGTTGATGTTTAGTGTTATTTCTATCATTTTCGCCATACTTTCTACACGACCAAAAGTAACAAGCGGCCTTTTTACCCGAAAAGATATCGAGGAGAAAAAAGTGAATCTTCTGTTTTTTGGAAATTTCCACAAAATGCCTTTGGACGAATACCAATGGGCCATGAATGTGCTGATGAAAGACAGGGAATATCTTTACAATTCTATGATTAAGGATTTGTATTATCTGGGATTAGTCCTGAACCGAAAATACAAGCTATTGCGCATTACTTATACCGTATTTATGTTTGGTATTATTGCTTCCGTAATTGCTTTTGTATGGGCCTTTAAGACCGTTTAATTCTTAATAGACAACTCTTTTACCAAATCCTGATAGGTATAACCATTTTCAGATTCGTCAGACTTACTGTACAGAATTTCCACACGCAGGGCTTTTAGCCCGGTAACACCTTGAAGGTCTTCCACTTCAAAAGTTTCGATAGCACCCAGTTTATTTTTATGTTGTAGCAAGCTAATATATCTTCTGTATTCTACTTCTTCCTGATGTTGTGAATAAACGATCGTAATCTTGCCTTTTTGAGTAATTCTTTCTTCCGTTCCTTTTATGTTCGATTTGTCGATTCTTTTTTTGACTACTTCATAACGGGCATTATAAGTTCCATCAACATCAAAACGTTTTTCATCCATTCTGAATCGTATCGAAATTGGCGTACTGAAAACAAGAATAAGCGAAGTCACATCCAAATCATATGGAAGCGAAGGGCGCATGTGGTAATATTCGTTTTCCATCTCACACAATGCCTGAAGTTGCCATAAACGCAAATTGCTTAAATAAACATGGCTAAATGACAGCTGCGGTGCAATAGAAGCACCTATATAAAGATTGTGTTCTACTCCATCCGTCTTAAAACGCTCGTAATAATGCGGGAAAAACGACTGGGCTTCTTCTTGCTTTTTATCAAGCAAAAAGGCCATTTTTTTATTGATTAATGAAAGCGTCTGGTCAAAATCTTTCCTTGCATCATAGACCATCATTATTTTAGGGTCTAACGATTTAAAATAGGTCTCAACTTTTGCACGAACCACTTCATTGGAATCTTTAAAATGACGCAACATCGGATGCACCTCGTTTAGCACATAACTTTGGATAAGCGACTCAGTGTCTGCTTTTAAAGATTCTTTCAGTTGTTTTTCTAAATCTTCCAGTTCAAAAACATTCTGGTAAATTACCGGAAGTTTCAGGTTATCGCTAACAAAACGAAGTAATCTGAGAAGCCTTTCGATCTGCACCGTAAGGTCTTTTTCAATAGCCTCGTTTCGGGCTACAGAAGATCCTTTGATATCAATTTGTCCGTATAACGGATATACTTCTTTAAATACAATTTCTTTAAAAGGCAAATCCCTTGCATTTTTGTCGGTAGTATGCAAGGAAGCTTCTTCCCTGAATTTCCAGTAAACGCTTGGATGGATAGCCGTATATTCTTTTTGAATTATCGCATCAATCTGATTTTGCATGTCTGAGAAATACCTATCAATAGTATCTACCAGAAAAGGCATGACCAAATCCAGCTTATTAGCATTAATGCTGTTTAACAGCTTAGGCTCCGAAGACACGAGTTCCACAATACCCAAAAGTTTCTCGTCCTTAACGAGGGGAGCAAAAATGCAACTTTGCACATTCTGCGCAAGCAAGTGTTCTGCCAGTCCTTTTTCTTCAGGGTTCGTAATCAGGAATTCTTTTACATCTGAAATAATGAAGTATTTTTTTTGCCCAATCAAAGTTTCCAATGAACATTCACCTAAAGCATGACGGCAATCATCTTCTAAACCTTCCAGCAAAAAGCTGTGCATTTCCTCATCAAAATCTGCTTTCTTCAATCGGGAAAAATCGCTGCTAAATGCCGCAAAACCCGTTCTAAGGTCTGGAATTCTATATATGGAACGAAAGATGTTTTCTATTGTTTCTTTCTTGAATTCTGAATCTTGATTATTGCTCAGAAGATTACTTTTCAAGTTAGAAATAGCGCTTTCAACCGAATTATCATAAAGGGTCATAATCACAAAACCCTTCAGTATCCAGCTTTGTGGAGGAAATTTCTCCTTCCAAAGCGCCAAATCGTCATAATTATCAATTAGCAAATTGATGTCTTCCTGGGTAAGTGCAACTGATTTTTCTGTTGGGAATATTTCCAGAAAATCGGCATTATAAAGAATTCTGTAATGTTTTATGACACCATCCGCATTTGGAATATCATAAAAAATAGGCGTACCAAAATCAATTTTACAGCCATAATAAGCATTCAGGATAATGCAGCAATTCATGACATAAAATGGATGCTCATCAAAATCCCTAATCATAATATCAAAATCTTCACCGGCTTCCTTGATAATCTTGTTAAGCCTTTCCGTTGTATTAAAAATATAATTATCAAACGGAACGGCTACAGCCTTGATTTCATTATTCGTCAAAGCAGTAGGAAACAGATCGGCCAAAAGATACTTGATACGCTCATAGTGCTTTTCGATTTGTTGATAGGATTCAATGCCATCTCTCAATTCTGGATAAGGCTCTATTTCTTTCAACAATCCTTTAGCGTAGGCCGCACGATAATCTACATCTGAACCTGCTATTTCTTCCAAAACCTCAATAACTTTCGCAAAAGAAATCTTGACTTTAAAAGGACTGAGATTATCGAGAATATGCTTCATATTTTGAGGATTCAAATTGTAGGCAAATTTACGAAAATAAAAGATTCGCAAATCCAAAAGAAAACAAAAAAGCCATCATTAAAAATGACAGCTTTCTCAAATAAAAATCTAAAAACTAAATACTATTTATTTTGAAAAACAGCGAACTGCTTTTTGGGATTCGGTTTTAAATTTACTACTTAGCTAATATAGAAAAGTAATTAGCTAAAAAAAAATAAAATCGATAAAACGCATCTTAATTTAACTTTCGCTCCGTTTTGCAGTCTAACTTTAAGAATGTATAAAAAATGTTAAAGTATAGTAAAGAAAGTCATCCGATTAAAGAATAAAATTTAGTTTTGTTCGGTGCCGTATTACGGTCTTTTCTTAACTTATAAAATTATAAACTCCCTTTTCTCATGAAAATAAAACATCTAGTTTATGCGATCCTGCTTCTTGGTATTGGCGGTATGATTGCTTATCGGATCATCAATAATAAAAAATCAGAATCAGAAAACGGAAAAGGGCAAGGAAATAAAAAGCCATCACTAGTAAGCGGCGTAGTTGTACAGCCTCGAAATTTTGCGGATGTACTTTCGCTTTCCGGCTCTATTGAGGCCAATGAGCAAGTTGATATACGCAGTGAAGTTTCCGGGATTGTGGAAAGCATCAATTTTAGCGAAGGTACAGCAGTCTCAAAAGGACAAGTTCTTTTTAAAGTAAACGATATCGAATTACGAGCGCAACTGGCACAAGCTAAAACTGCACAAGGATTGGCTTCTGAAAACGAACGAAGAGCAAAGTTGCTTTTACAAAAAGAAGCGATCAGCCAGGAAGAATATGACATTGCCAGTGCCGATTTCAAATCAGCCAAAGCACAATCTCAACTTATAAGCGCCCAAATTGCAAAAACTACGGTACGTGCGCCTTTTTCAGGAAAAATAGGACTCCGTTCAATTTCTGAAGGAACCTATGTTACGCCTACCACGGTAATTGCAAAACTGGTAAACACAAGCCGATTGAAAATTACTTTTTCTATTCCTGAAAAATATGCCTCGCAAATGAAAGTCAACGGCGAGTTTACATTTACGACTGCCGGTTCACAAGAAAAATTCAAAGCGAAGATTTATGCTATTGAACCTGAAATTGAAGTAGCTACCCGAACACTAAAACTTAGAGCCATTGCTGAAAATCCTGAAGGTAAACTTTTCCCTGGAACTTTTGCCAATGTAATACTTCCTTTAGATAATATTCCAGATGCGTTGCTGGTTCCAACGCAGGCATTGATTCCTATCCAAAATGGAAAAAAACTGTTTACCTCTCAAAATGGAAAAGCGAAAGAAGTAATTGTAAAAACAGGAGCACGAACTGATAAAGATATACTGATTACTTCCGGTATTAAAGCAGGAGATACCATACTGACTACTGGTGTAATGACCTTGAAAGACGGAATGCCTGTCAAAGTCCAAATAAAAAACTAATACCCGATGAGTTTATCCACCACTAGTATAAAAAGGCCGGTTCTGACGATTGTCTTGAATCTGATGCTGATTCTTTTTGGAATCATCGGCTATACTTATCTGGGCGTTCGAGAATTCCCTTCTATTGATCCGGCACAGATTTCCGTAAGAACGAGCTATACAGGAGCAAATGCCGACATTATTGAGTCGCAGATTACAGAACCCTTAGAAAAAGCCATCAACTCGATTGACGGTATTCGAAACATTACTTCTTCTAGTAATCAAGGAAGTAGCAACATCACCATTGAGTTTAATCTTGATAAAAATTTAGAAGAAGCAGCCAACGATGTACGTGATAAAGTGTCACAGGCCATACGAAGTCTTCCCCAAGATATTGACGCTCCGCCGGTAGTTTCAAAAGCAGATGCCGATTCTGAGCCTATCATTACGATGACGGTACAGAGTGATAACAAAAACGTTTTGGAGCTTTCAGATTATGCAGACAATGTCATTTCTCAACGACTACAAACCATTCCGGGTGTCAGTAGCGTACAAATCTGGGGACAGCGAAAATATGCAATGCGTCTATGGATGGATCCGGTCAAGATGTCCTCTTATGGCGTAACCGTTTCTGATGTAAGGACTGCCCTGGCAAGCCAAAACGTAGAATTACCATCTGGAAAATTAACCGGTGCCAATACTGAATTGACCGTTAAGACAGTTGGAAATCTTTCTACCGAAGAAGAATTCAACAATATTATTATCCTTGCTCAAGGAGAAAAAATAGTGCGTTTTAGTGATATTGGAAATGCCTCATTAGAAGCCGAAAACCTGGAAACTAAAATGAGCGATTCCGGACAGGAAATGGTCGGGATGGCAATTATTCCACAACCAGGAACCAATTATCTGGATATCGCAAAAGCGTTTTACATTCAATACGACCAATTAAAAAGAGATCTTCCAAAAGATTTCAAATTAAACATTGCTATTGACAATACCGTATTTGTAAAAAAAGCGGTGGTAGAAGTAGCAGAAACCTTATTGATTGCTATCGTACTGGTAGTCCTTATCATCTATTTATTTTTTAGAAATTGGGCCATCGCTTTCCGTCCGCTGATTGATATTCCGGTTTCCTTGATTGCTACTTTTTTTATCATGTGGCTTTTTGGATTCTCGGTAAACGTACTTACTCTACTTGCAATTGTTCTTGCTACAGGTTTGGTAGTTGACGATGGTATTGTCGTTACTGAAAATATCTTTAAGAAAGTCGAAGAAGGAATGAGTCCAATTGAAGCGGCCATCAAAGGATCCAATGAGATTTTCTTTGCCGTTATCTCCATCTCGATTACGCTTGCTGCTGTATTCCTTCCTGTAATATTTCTTGAAGGTTTCGTAGGACGGCTTTTCCGGGAATTTGGTGTGGTAATTGGCGCAGCCGTTTTGATTTCAGCCTTCGTATCCTTGACATTGACACCAATGTTGAATGCTTATTTGATGAAAGGTGGCGAACAGAAAAGATCTAAATTCTATAATTGGAGTGAAACTTACTTTTTAAAACTTAACTCAGGTTATGCCGGAGCTTTAGGCCGATTTATGAAACGCAAGTGGCTGAGTTTCCCTATCCTTATTATCTGTATCGGTTTGATTGCTTTGTTTTTCAGTACGCTGCAAAAAGAAACCGCTCCTTATGACGACAGAAGTTTTATTGGTGTCAACGTTACCGCACCAGAAGGAGCATCCTATGACTATATGGATCGTTTCATGACCGAATTATCCGATTTAATCAACGATTCGATTCCTGAGAAAAAAGTGAGTTTGGTTATTACTTCTCCTGGATTTGGATCGGCATCAGTAAACAGTGGTCGAGCCAGGATTGCTTTAGTAGAACCTGACGAAAGAAAACGTTCGCAAAAAGAAATAGCCGAAGACCTTACCAAATGGACAAAAAAATATGCTGAAGCCAAGGTTTCAGTATCGGAACAGCCTACTATTGCCGTAAACCGACGTGGTGGTCTGCCAATACAGTATATTATTCAGGCACAAAATTTTGAAAAACTTAGGGAAAAGATTCCACAATTCATGGATGAAGCTGCGCAAGACCCTACTTTTTCTATTACTGATGTTAACCTGAAATTCAACAAACCTGAAATTTATGTGACTATCGACAGGGAAAAAGCACAAAGTTTAGGTGTTTCTGTAATTGACATTGCCCAAACGTTACAGCTTTCTTTGAGCGGCCAGCGTTTTGGTTATTATATGATGAACGGAAAGCAGTATCAGGTAATGGGACAATTTGACAAAAAAGACCGTGAGGCACCTATCGACCTTACTTCTATTTTCGTTAAGAATTCGGCCGGAGAATTAATCCAGCTGGATAACCTTGTTACTATTGAAGAAGAAAGCAGCCCGCCACAATTGTACCATAACAACCGTTATATGTCTGCTACGGTTTCTGCCGGACTTGCTCCAGGAAAAAGTATCAGTGACGGTATTGATGCTATGGAGCGTATCAAAAGCAAAGTCCTGGACGAAACCTTTACAACCGATCTTGGCGGTGAATCGCGCGATTTCGTAGAAAGTAATTCCAACACTGCTTTTGCTTTTGGATTAGCATTATTGCTTATTTATTTGATTTTGGCCGCACAGTTTGAAAGTTTTATTGATCCGTTTATTATTATCCTGACAGTTCCTATGGCGGTTGCCGGGGCTTTATTCTCGCTTTGGTTATTTGGCCAGACTTGGAATATTTTCAGCCAGATTGGAACCATCATGCTTATCGGACTGGTGACGAAGAACGGAATTCTGATCGTGGAATTTGCGAATCAGCTCCGGGAACAGGGCAAAAACAAAATGGAAGCGATCATGGAAGCAGCAGAATCACGCTTACGTCCTATTTTGATGACTAGTTTGGCGATTGCTTTGGGTGCTCTTCCAATTGCATTGTCATTAGGAGCAGCTTCAACCAGCCGTATCGGAATGGGAGTTGTTATTGTAGGAGGAACTTTATTCTCGTTGGTATTGACATTATTTGTTATTCCTGCTATCTATTTTATGTGGTCTAGAGAAAAGAAACACAGACCCGAATTTGACAACATAAAAGAATATGAAAAAGAATAATCGCATGAATACTAAGATATTTTTTCAGATTGCTTTCTTTTTTGCCATTGCAATGACAGCTAAAGCGCAGCAAATACTAACTGTCGAAGATGCGGTAAAGATTGCTTTGGAAAACAATTACGAGATAAAAATTGCCAGCAACGATTTAAAAATCGACCAGCAGAACGTTAGTCTTGCCAATGCAGGTGTAATGCCGCAATTGAATGCCAACGTAACAGACAATAACAGTATCCAGAATACCACACAAACACAATCTGACGGTTCAGAA
The DNA here is from genome assembly GCF_006385255.1 of Flavobacterium microcysteis. Taxonomy (GTDB): domain Bacteria; phylum Bacteroidota; class Bacteroidia; order Flavobacteriales; family Flavobacteriaceae; genus Flavobacterium; species Flavobacterium microcysteis. The sequence continues at coordinate 522,289 of NZ_VFJE01000056.1, read as the reverse complement.
CGCAAGCTTAACAACGCCAGAAATATGAACCTTAATTATGGGGTTGCCTTAAACTGGACTGTTTTTGACGGATTCCGAATGTTTGCCCGTTATGATCAGTTAAAAGAATTAGAAAAATTAGGTGACGCTGAACTTAAGCTTGCCATCTTTACTAAAGTTTCTGATGTTATTTCGACTTACTATAATTTAGTACAGCAACAACAGCAACTAAAAGCACTTGATACTGCTATCGTAATCTCCAATTTAAGAGTTACTACAGCCGACAATCGCTATAAGATTGGAAAAGCATCAAAATTGGAAGTCCTAAATGCAAAAGTTGACCTGAATACGGACACTACTACTTTGCTTCGACAGAAAGAACTGTATGCCAATACTAAAATCTATCTGAACGAAATTTTAGGCAGGGATGTAAAAACAGAATTTGCCGTAGTAGATGAAATTGCAATTGACGAAACACTCCTGCTTCCGGAACTGATGACTTTAGCCGAAAAGCAAAATCCGCAACTGCAAACCCAGATTATCAATAAACGGATTAGCGAATTACAGCTCAAACAAGTCAAGGCCAGTCGCTATCCTACTGTAAATATTACATCAGGTTATAATTTTTCACGAACCGAAGCTTCTTTAGGCTTTATCACCCAGTCTACCGGACAAGGATTTACTTATGGCTTTAATGCAAGTATGAACATTTTTAATGGCGGACTTCAAAACCGAAATGAAAAAGCGGCTAAGATTCAGGTAGAAAACTCTAAGATTGTTGTCGAACAGCAATTACAAACTTTGAGGTCGCAATTGTCTTCTGCTTACCAGACTTACCTGACCAATCTGGAATTGACCAAACTTGAATCTAAAAACGAAGAAATTGCAAAAGAAAACCTTGACATTACTTTGGCCAAGTTCAAAATCGGTACTATTGCACCATTGGAATTCCGTGAAGCACAACTTAATTATGTCAACGCAAAAGTTAGAAATAGCAATGCGCAATACGCTGCTAAGGTATCTGAAATTAATCTAAAAGAATTAGCAGGAAATTTATCACTTTCTCAGAATTAAGCCTTTTTACCGATATATTCTTAATTTAATGTTAAGTTATTTACTTATCTTTGAATGACAAACTCTTAAACAAATCAATCATGGAAGTAAATTTTTTAGCATTGCTCGTTGCAGCATTATCGACACTGGTTGTCGGTTTTATCTGGTATAACCCAAAAGTCTTTGGAACTGCCTGGATGAATTCGGCCGGACTTACAGAAGAAAAATTAAAAGGCGCCAACATGGCTAAAATTTTTGGACTCAGCATTGTATTCGCTTTTTTGATGGCTTTTATTTTGCAATTTTTGGTTATCCACCAATGGGGAGTTTTAGGAGTTACTGGCGGAGACCCTAAGAAAGTCGGCCCTGTTTATGATGCTTTCATGGCACAATATGGAACGGCCTACAGAACATTCAAACACGGCGCTTTACACGGTTTCATGACCGGATTGTTTTTCACATTCCCACTGGTTGCCATCAATGCCATGTTTGAAAGAAAAAGCTGGAAATTTATTTTTATCAATTCCGGTTATTGGATTGTGAATCTGACTATAATGGGTGGAATTATTTGCGCCTGGATTTAAATTTATATCATCATAAAATCTCGCCTTATTCCTATTTAGGGCGGGATTTATTATTTTTTAGCAATTGGAAACAACTTTAAGCTTTAGGCTTTTTACTTCAACTTCTGAACTTCCTAACGATTGGGATAGCCTCGCATCGGCTAACATCTTTCTTTCAAAAGCATATTTAAAAATACTAGAAACGGCAGCACCTGAAAATATGACTTGCCATTTTATTGGTCTTTTTAAGGACGAAAAACTTTTGGGGATTGCGCTTTCACAGTTTTTAGACCTGAGTCAGGTCAATTCTTATGGAGAAAGAGACAATTGCGCAAAAACTTCAATACGAAAATTCATTTTCAAGAACTTTAGCTCTAAAGTCTTGATTATTGGAAATAATATGTTTACTGGCCAAAATGCTTTAGCTTTTGACACCGACCTTCCCTACGCTGATGGTTTAAAATTGCTAAAAAAAGCATCCGTAGAAATTGAAAAAAAATTACGTGAAAAAGGAATCAGCACCCATATTACGGTATTCAAAGATTTTGAAAAAGAAGATGCTAAACATTTCAAGTTGTCTGAATTTGATGAGTTTTACCAATTCAGTACACAGCCTAATATGGTCTTTACTATCAGGGAGAACTGGAAAGATGCAGCTGATTATATAAATGCACTAAATAAAAAATACCGTGACCAATATAAAAGGGCACGGAAAAAATCAGAAAGCCTAATTAAAAAGAAACTCTCTTTAGAAGAAATTCAAAAACAGGAAAGGGCCATTTATGACTTGTATTACTGCGTGGCTAAAAATGCACCGTTCAATACTTTTTATCTTCCTGAGCATCATTTTTCCAACTTCAAACTGCACCTTAAAGACAACTTTCTGTTTTATGGTTATTTTGAAGGCGAAAAGATGATTGGTTTCAATACTCTTATTAAAAATGGTGATGCTGTAGATACTTACTTTTTAGGGTATGATGAAAATCATCAAAAAGAAAAGATGCTTTACCTCAATATGCTGTATGACATGGTTTGTCATTCCATAAACAAAGGATTCAAGCAGATTATTTTTGCAAGGACAGCTTTAGAAATCAAAAGCTCTGTGGGTGCTATCCCAGAAAAAATGTATGGGTTTATCAAACACCATAATTCTTTTATCAATCTTTTTATCTCTCGTATTTTTGGCTATTTAGAACCTGAACTGGCTTGGAAAGAACGAAATCCTTTTAAATAATTATCAAGAAGTTTATGTCAAATCAAAGAAGATACAAAAATTTACTTCTTTTACACATAAAACACCCAACCTTAGCGCCTCTTTATTATTTTGGAACTCAGATTATCACGGATTAAAATAATTACGCAGATTTAAGAAGTCTATTAAACTTAGTACCTCAGAATCTTAGCTTCTCAGCCGCTTTTTTTTAGCCACAGATTAAAATGATTACACAGATTTGATAAATCAATACCAAATAAAAGGATACATAAAAATGTTTACTTTCAACCACTTCTCCTTTTACAACAAAACACACAACATTAGCCACTCAGAACCTTAGCGCCTTAGTACCTTCTCAAGGAACCGCCACCCTCATCTGATTTGGCAAAATTTCCACTTCCAAAAGAGTTACTTCGCCACAGTATTCTCCATCAATTTGAAAACTTGCCGGCGAATTAGTCGTAATGACTGCTTTATCTGTTGATATGATTTCTACATCACCATTTTCTATGGGCATATTTCCTGAGAGTATTTTACTGAAAACAATCAGGTCAAGGTTTTTGAGGATTACTATTTCAAACTTACCATCGTTCATTACGCCATCGGGATTGATTGCAACGCCGGTGCCATATTTCTGTGAATTGGCCACTACCACCATTCTGGCTTCCGTTTCAATACGCCCAAGATGTGTTTCTATAACAGCCTGGAATGGAGCTTTAAGACCTGCAAGCGTATTGATAGCCTGCAAAGCATATCCTAACTTGCCGCGAATACTGCTGTTCTCATAATTCTTAATCAATTCGGCATTGATTCCAATATCGCTCAGATGTAGGCTTTTTTTACCATTAATGGAAATCATGTCCATTTCCATATAATCACTATTAAAAGCAATCTCGAGATTTTCTTCCAGACTGTCCGGAAGATTGAGATCGACAGAAAGTCCGTTAGCAGAACCAGCAGGCAGTATTCCTAAAATTACTTCATGATTTTCTATAGCCTCCGCAACCATCTTAATCGTGCCGTCTCCACCCGCAATTATGATTCTCTCTGCCTTGTTTTTTTCTTGTAGTTTTTGGATTTCGGACTCGTCATTTTTACCGGTTGTTTCATAAATAACCAGATGTATGTTTGCCTTTGCCGCAAATTTTTTAGCTTCGTCAATAATTTCAGTTTTATCAACATCACCAGATATTGGGTTAACTACCAGAATATAATTCTTTTGCGTGTTCATGGCTTATGTATGCTATAATTTTTGTAATTTGTTATTTCGTTATATAAATATAAAACATTTATGAAGCCAATCCTAAAGTTATACCGAGGTTATGCAAATGATCAGGAACTGATTGTGATGGGGCATATTTTTAAGCCAACAACGAAAGAAGATTACGATTTCCAGAAGAAAAATTTCAAGAACGCCAAGTCGGTTATCCGTATGTTTCAGATAAAGACACAAAAAAATGCTTCTGTTTATCTGGAACACCATGGCATGAAAATCCATACAAAAAGTCTGGATGATGGTTATTTCAAATTTTGCATTCCACTGTCTCGGGATCTGGCGTATGGCTGGAACGAATACAAAGTCAGTACCTACCATAATAATAAAGAAATCTCAAGCAAAGGCAGTTATATCAGGCCACATGAAGGAAACTGGGGCTTTATATCGGATATTGATGATACTTTTTTGGTTTCCCATACCCGAAATCCTTTCAAAAAACTGTATATCCTTCTTTTTAGGAATGTGAACGATCGTAAGATTTTTGAAGATGTTGTGCCACATTACCATGCTTTGAGTTCTGCCGGCAGAGATAGCCATACAGAGAAGAATGCTTTTTTTTATGTTTCTAGCAGCGAATGGAACCTCTATAGGCTTATTACTCAATTTACAGAACTACACGGACTTCCTAAAGCCGTATTGCTCTTAAAAGACATTAAAACCAGTCTGACAGACTTTTTCTTTACCGGTAGAGGCAGTCACAATCATAAATTTGAAAAGATCAAGCATGTTTTGGAGTTTTATCCGCATTTGAAATATGTTTTGCTTGGAGACGATTCGCAACATGATCCTTTTTTATACGAAAACATCTGCAAAATTTTTCCGGTTACGGTAAAAGCCGTTTATATCAGACAGACAGGCAAAAGCAAAAAAACTAAAGCCGCTGAAGCTATGGCTAACATGGAATCGATGGGAGTTGATACCTGTTATTTCAAAAACAGCAAAGAAGCCATTGAACATTCAGAACGAATAGGCATTACTTCACAGTATTTTCATGAGAGTTTATAAAAAAGCCGGAAACAAGTTCCGGCTTTTTACTTTTAAGAATTTTCGATTTCCATCTGAACAGTTTCCCATTCTTCTAACAGATTATCGAGATCTTTTTTCTTTTTGTTGTAGGCAATAAAAAAAGAAGCGTCTTCTATGTGTTTATCATATTCTGATTCCAAAAGCTTGTCATCTTTCTGAATGTCTATTTCCAGCTGTTTAATCTGGCTCTCAACTTTGCTCAATTTATTCTGAAGCGCTTTATTTTTTTTCTGTTCGTCATAGGATAACGATTTATCTTTTGGAGCTTCTTTTTTGACAGCATCTTTCTTTTCAACCTCACGCATGTTTTCAAGATTACGCTGCTCTAAAAAGAAATTAATATCGCCTAAATATTCTTTTATCTTTTGATTTTTGAACTCATATACGATATTCGACATTCCCTGAAGGAAATCCCTGTCGTGAGAAACCAATAGCAAAGTTCCTTCATATTGTTGCAACGCAGCTTTCAATACGTTTTTTGATTTGATATCTAAGTGGTTTGTAGGTTCGTCCATCACAAGCACGTTGATAGGCTGTAATAACAATTTACAAAGCGCCAGACGGTTTCTTTCGCCTCCTGAGAGCACTTTTACCTTTTTTTCGACATCATCACCTCTAAACAAAAAAGAACCCAGCATATCGCGTACTTTTGAGCGATTGGTGTCATTTGCGGCATCCTGCATAGTTTGAAGCAACGTTATTTCACCATCAAGATATTCAGCCTGATTTTGGGCGAAATAACCCAATTGCACGTTGTGTCCTAATTTTATGGTACCCGTATAATCAATATCGTTTACTATAGCTTTGATAAAAGTTGATTTTCCTTGGCCGTTCTGACCTACAAAGGCAATCTTGCTTCCTCTTTCCACCAAAAGCGAAATATCTTTTAAGATCGTCTTATCGCCATAACTTTTGGTTACGTCTTCCGCTTCGATAACTACTTTTCCTGGAGTTACAGAAACCGGGAACGAAATGTTCATTACAGAATTATCGTCTTCGTCCACTTCGATTCTTTCAACCTTATCCAGTTTTTTGATAAGCGACTGCGCCATCGATGCTTTTGAAGCTTTCGCACGGAACTTCTCAATCAGTTTTTCTGTTTCTTCTATTTTCTTCGCTTGATTCTTTTGTGTAGCTAATTGCTTTTCGCGGATTTCCTGACGCAACTGCAAATATTGTGAGTAAGGCTTATTGAAATCATAGGCTTTACCCAGAGAAATTTCGATGGTTCTGTTAGTGACGTTATCTAAAAACATCTTATCGTGCGAAACGATTACTACAACACCAGGGAAATTACGCAAGAAGTTTTCCAGCCAGATAATAGATTCAATATCCAAGTGGTTTGTAGGCTCATCCAGCAATAAGATATCGTTAGACTGCAAAAGCAATTTCGCTAATTCAATACGCATTCTCCAACCACCTGAAAAAGTTTCGGTCTGGTTATTAAAATCTTCTCTCTTAAAACCAAGTCCTAATAAAATCTTTTCGGTATCGCCCACATAATTGTATCCGCCTAGCAGATCAAAACGATGTGTATAATCGGATAGGTCCTCAATAATCTGATTGTATTCTTCACTTTCGTAATCAGTTCGCGTAACCAATTGCTCATTGATTTCTTCCAGCTTTTTTTCTACAATTTTTATCTCTGTAAATGCTTCATATGCTTCTTCTAAGACAGTTCGTCCTTGCTCAAAGTCGATATCCTGACGAAGAAAGCCAATTCTCACTTCTTTTTCGGTAGCTATACTTCCCGTATCCGGAGCAATATCGCGTGCAAGAATTTTCAGCATGGTGGATTTCCCTGCTCCGTTTTTACCAACAAGACCTACCCTGTCGCCAGCACCAAGTCTGAAAGTAATTTCTTCAAAGAGATAGGTTCCGCCAAAAGAAACTGATAAATTATGTATATTAAGCATTTATTATATATTTTTTGTAATTGTATGTGTAAATTTGTACTGCCAAATCAGGCAACCAAAATTTTTTGCAAATGTTAAAAAAAGGATCCAAATTATATAGTATTTTAACAGGAACTTGTCCTAAATGTCAGAATGACAAGATGTATATAGATAGAAATCCGTATAATCTGCCTAGCGTTTTCAAAATGCATGAAAAATGCAGTCACTGTGGTTTAAAATACAAAATAGAACCTTCCTTTTTTTATGGGGCAATGTATGTGAGTTATGGCGTAGGAATTGCTTTTGGGGTAGCCGCTTTTGTTATCTCCTATTTATTCCTGGGCACTAATCTTAAAGTTGCTTTTGTTGCTATTATTGCCACACTCGTTATTTTCATGCCTATCATTATGAGGATTTCCCGAAATATCTGGATCAATATGTTTGTTGATTATGATAAAGACTGGGATAAAAAATAAGCTACCACTTTATTTTTTTGAATCGCATAATATCTGCAGAACTGTCTATTGGTTTCTCCATTTCGATACTTTCAAATAACTGTTTTGCCATATCGGGACCAATCATTACACCTCTCGTTCCAAGTCCGTTGAGCACATGAAGATTTCGGTATTTTGGATGCGTTCCTACCAATGGCTTCCTATCTGCTACTGTTGGCCTGATTCCTGCCAGATGTTCAACAATTTCAAAATCACATTGGAGGACTTCTTTACTCTTCTCCAAAAGCTCTTTTTTACCTTCTTCTGTAGGCAGATTGGTCTTATCCTCCCAGCTGTATGTTGCTCCAACTTTATACAAATCATTACCCAAAGGCAGTACAAATACAGACGCTTTGATTATGGCATCCAGGTCTAAATCTTTCGCTTTAATAATCAGCAGTTCTCCTTTGGTTCCCTTAAGAGGTAATTGTCCAAAATAAGGATTACCAACCATACCATAGCCTTCAGCAAAAACAATATTTCGAGCCTCAATTCCTTTATATTGGATATGATTTTCTTTAAACCCTATAGCGGAATACTCAAAAGTATCTTCCTGCAGCAGGTTATTTTCTTTCAGATAATTGCGATAACTAGACAATAAAACATCAGTGTCAACATAACCTGACTGTAAAACTTCACCAAAATTATATGGTGAGTCTATTGCCTTATATTTTTTAGAAACTAGTTTTGAAGAAAGAAAAGGCGACAATCCGACTCTATCTGTTGCCAAAAACCAATCATTCTGTTCCTCTACTGAGAATAATTTTCTGTAGACCGGCGTCTTGAAATTAAATCGGGTATTCAGTTTTGCTTCCAGATTTCTATAAAAAGATTGCAACAGGTCGAGCTGTTCTTGTGCTCTCCATACGCCGCTATATCTTTTAAGAATTACAGGATTATACAATCCGCCCGCAACTTTAGAAGAGCGTTGTGAATTATTTTCAAAAAACAAAATGGATTTATTGTGCTGTGAGGCTGTTTCACCAAACGCAATTCCAGCCAATCCGCAACCGACAATCAAATAATCAATCATAATGCAAAAATAAAAAACTCTTGCCTTTAACAGGCAAGAGTTTTATTTGTATTGGAGAAATTTTTATTAATAATTCCACATATCTTGTTCGAAGTTGCGGATCTTATCTTTTACTCTTTCTGATTCTAACAATTGCATCTGTGCATTGTCTTTCATGTATTCGTCAATCTTTCTATCACCCATAACGTTTTCTTCCTGGTAAATCATACCATTAAAACGGCGTGAATTTAAAAGATGGTCAAACGTAATTGGAAGCGCAGAGTTTTTGTCGTTGAAAGCTTTTGCTTCATGAAGAACATCACGAACGGCTGGGAAATATACCCAGAACAATTCGATTGGATCCTCTTGCTCAGTTCCCATTGTATAAACGTCTGGAACTACTGGACAGATACCTTGCAAACGGTATTTCAATTCGCCTTGGCGTTTGTCAAAATACCAGTAACCTTTGATTTTGTAACCCATAACATCAGCAGGTGTAATATCTGTTTTAACGATATTATCTTCAGTGATTTTCTCACCTGCATTGTATTGCTCACGACCAGCATCAGTTGTATCGATTTTTGACAATGATGTCTCAATATCTTTAAGAGATTTTTTAGTAGTAAAATAGCTGTCATCATATACTTCAGCAATTTTTCCTGACTTCATATTCTCTACAAGTACTGCATACAATGATTTTCTGTCCGGACCAAGGTTACCCTCAACTGGAAAATACATTGGAAAATTGATTCTCTCATCAAGATCAATAAATTCCCAAACCATTTTACCCATCAATACGTCACGATCGTGAACATATCCATACGGCAGTGGCTTATCATTATCGGACTTAAGCTGAGCTTCTGTTTTCTTCCCGATTTCTTGAGGAGTTTTCGCATTCAAAAGATTAGACTGTGCAAAAGACACACTAGAAACTAAGCTTAATGCTACTACTAATGAAAAATTTCTCCAATTCATTTTCTTGTAATTTATTAGTTTGTTAAGTTTAAAAACTCAAACTTTCAATAATTATTGTGTTATTTCGTAAGCAACTGGTGCTGTTTTAGCTAGCATCATTGAGCTACCTTCAAGCTTAGTCTTAATTTCAGAAATAATGACTACATCACCTCTACCTGCTTTTTGGATTGCAGCTTTCGCTCTTGCATCCATTTTGTTACCAGAAACAACAATTGTAGGTTGTCCAGGAACTTTGATGTTGAAACCAACAACGCTTAAGTTCACTTCAAAATCAAAGTCTTCTAGAATTGCATTAACTGTTTGAACTTCCAAGTTAGATTTAGGACCTTTGATAGTACCTGTTTCTCTTCCTCTTAAAGCTCCAGTTGGTGCTGGAATACTCTTGATTCTGAATACTTTTTTAGAGCTAACAACTTTACCGTCGTTTAATTTTCCGTTAACGTTAATTACTACCTCACGACCTGCACCTGGGCTCATGTTATAAGCACCTGGTCTACCTGCTTTTGTCAAACCAGGAGCAGAAACTGTAACATTGTTATCAGATACACCTGCAAATGAAATTGTCATTGGGTTAACAACACCACGGTAAACAACATTCATTTTATCAGCAGAAATAGTAGCTTCGTTAGGTCTAGGAACTACAACATATTTCCCTTCAAATTTCAAAGGAATAGTTTTTCCATCTTCCAAGAAAGTAAATTGACCGTTGATTGATTGCTCACCAACTCCACCAGCAGTTAAGGAAATAACCGCTTGTCCGTTTTCTAATTTACCAGGACCTTGGAAAGATGTAGGCTTAGTATTTTCGTCATAACGACCCAATACAACTTTACCTTTAACATTTTCTCCTTGGAAATAAGCATTTTTCTCTAAAACAACGATTGCTTGGTAGTTGCTATATGAAGCCGCTTGTACAGCCGCTTTTCCTAAAGCAGCACTGATTACATCAGATTCTGCTTTTTTAACATCACTTTGCCAAGCTGACAATTTAGCCAAAGAAGCGATTGCTGGGAAACCTTTAAAGTGGTAGTTCAAGAATTTATCTTTCAAACCATCTTTAGTAGTAACATCAGAAACATCAAATGACTTATTCACTTGATTCAAGATAGCTGAGTATTTTTTCTCACTTCCAAGAGCATTTTTCATATCTGCCTTGTAAGTTTCGATAGCACTCATAACCTCATTACCTCTTTTAGTGTATCCATCACCAATGAACCAGCTGTTATCAAGGTTATCACCTTTATCCATTGACTCGTATGGTAATTTACCATTTTCTGGTTCAACATGTTTTAAAGTCTCAGCTTTCAAAGTACCGATAAAATCGTAAAATTTCTTTGTAGCAGCCTGAACTTTATGTGCAGTTTCAGCCGCAACAGCAAATTCTCCTTTAGCTTCAGCAGCCTTAGTATCTAACGCTTGCATCATTTGCTCGTTAGTTAATTTTGCTGCTTCGTTTGCTGCTTCAAATTTTTCATTCATTAGTCCAAAAGCAGATAAAACTTCTTTGGACATATTTAGTGCCAACATCGCGATGAAAACCAGATACATCAGGTTAATCATCTTCTGTCTAGGGGTTAATTTTCCTCCTGCCATTTTTTCTAATTAGTTTATTTTTATTTTGTTAATGAAAAAAATATAGTCTTAAACTAATTATCCTTTGTTACTCATTGCAGAAAGCATACCACCGTAAACATTGTTCAATGAAGCGATGTTTGCAGTCATAGATTGCATTTGTTCTTTTAATTTAGAAGCATTGTCAGCGATTTCTTTGTTAGCCTCAGCATTTCTAGAAGCACTTTCCAATTGTACTTTGTACAAGCTGTTTAGTGATTCCATTTGAGCTGCAGCCATAGATAATTCTTCGCTGTATTTTTTTGTAGCAGCAATTCCGTCAGCAGCTGGAGAAATTCCTTTAGCAGCAGATTCGAAATTTTTGATGCTGTTTCCTAAGCTAGCCATCAATTCACCATCGATTTTAGCTTCTTTCAATAGGTTATCTAATTTTTGAGATAATAGACCTTGAGCTTCAGTTGGGTTTTCTTTTTTAGCTTCTTTCTTTTTAGCTTCACCTCCTGCTAATTCAGGATATACAAGAGTCCAATCAATTTCGTTGTCTACAGGCTCGAACGCAGATAAAGCAAAGATGACAGCTTCTGTTACAAGACCGATAGTCAACATCACGTTTCCTGTTAATGGTCCTATTTCGAAGTGAATAATCTTAAATAATGCCCCTACGATTACAACTGCCGCTCCCATACCGTAAGCGAAATTCATTGCTTTTTTGCTTAAAATTGCCATAATAATAAATAGTTTTTAGTTAGTTAAGTAAATATAATAATTATAAAGTTGGTTAAATTTTCTTATTTAGGTGTGTTTCCTGTATTTTGAACACCCATGTAATCCTGTACGGTTCTGAAACCGATGAAACTTCTTGCTGAATCAGCATATTCAAAATCTCTTGTACTTACTTGCAAGAAATAAGCAACATCTTTCCAAGAACCACCACGTGTTACTTTACGCTCGTTTTTAGCATCCGGCACGTTAGGGTTCATTGTAGAAACATATTCATAAGATGATGCATCGTAAGAAGAGTTAGTCCACTCTGCTACGTTACCTGACATATTATAAAGGTTATAATCGTTAGGATCGTAAGATTTAGCCTCTACAGTATATAAAGCTCCATCAGCAGCATAGTCTCCACGGTTAGGCTTGAAGTTAGCCAAGAAACAACCTCTGTCGTTTTTAGCATAAGGACCACCCCATGGGAAAGTTCCTGACTCAAGACCTCCTCTAGCAGCGTATTCCCACTCTGCTTCTGTTGGAAGACGGAAAGAGTTGATTTGGTTTCTTCCTTTTTTCTTTGCCTTGATAAATGCATTTTTGTACAATGTTCTCCAAGCACAGAAAGCTTTAGCCTGTTTCCAAGTAACACCTACCACCGGATAATCATCATAAGCCTGGTGCCAGAAGTAATCATTGTGCATTGGCTCATTATAAGAGTAAGCAAAATCTTTAATCCATACTGTTGTATCAGGATAAATTCCGATTGGCTCTGTCTTTTTATAGAAGTCTTTTCTTCCTTTTTTCTTAACCGCCTCATTCAGGTTCGCTTCAGAGTAACGGAATTTTAGTTTTGAAACATCCATCGTTCTTAATCCGTTGTATGATTCAGCAGCTGGCAAGTACATTGAATCCATAACCTCAACATAATATTCATCAGGATATTTTTGAGGATCTGTAATAAGTTTTACTTTTTTATTCAGCTTTCTTCCTGCAAACGGATCATCCCCTGTACCAACACTATAGTAATTCTCATACATATATTTGTCATACGGAGACATTGTAGCCGGATCTGTATCATCAAACGCAAACTCACCGATACCACCAGTTCCTTTAGTCTGACCTACTTCTTCAGCAAGAATAGCCAAACGCATTCTGATAGTTGAGTCTTTCACCCAATTCACAAATTGCTTGTACTCGCTATTCGTAATTTCTGTTTCATCCATATAAAAGGATCGAACGGTAACCGTTTTTGTCGGAGCGTCTTGTACGTTGGCTAAATCATCATCTGATTTACCCATGATGTAAGCACCACCTGGAACCAGAGTCATACCGTACGGTTTCTCTGGATGCCATTTTCTGCCTTTCACACCTACTAACTCCCCTTTATCGCTCGAACCACAGCTTGTCAATACTGATGCTAATGCTGCTAATGCAATGAACTTCTTCATATAAATTTGGGTTATGATATATTCTTATTTTTTAAGGGCGTAAACCTATTTATTATTTTTCTAAAAAACAATTTTTTTATTAAAAATCCTTAAATAAAGTATAACATTGACATAAGGATGTGTTAAAAAAAATAGGAACGTGCCGTCTATACTATATTTTTCCTTTGTGCCTTCCACCATCTTTCAGGGATTTCACTGGCACAAGCACCTAAATAATCTTCATAAGTGCAAGGTAATAACGTATTTCTTTTTAATTTATTATTAACATTTGAAATAAAAGGTATTTCTATCCACCAACGTTCTGTTTTATGGCTTTTAAAGAATACCAGTTCCTCGTCTTCCAAAGGCACAATGTATTTTAAATAACTATCACGACTTCCAAACGGATATTCGTTGGAACGGTAATGATAACCTTCAATAAAATACCACATGATTTGCGCAATTAGAACCGCTTCTTGTTTTGAATTATTGTGATTAAAAATGCCAAATATTGAAACTTTATCACTGATTCCTGCATATCTTGATAAAGAACAGATTTCTTTCCCGTTAAATCCGTTGGGTGTAAATGTAATAAAATTACCGGAATCAGAAGATTTCACACATGTTAAATCTACACTCACAATATCAGCGTCTCTGAAAACCGGCTCGGCTATTGAAATATTATTGGAAACTTCACCCAAACGGTAGGCATCAAAAAACAATTTTTCTACCAAGTCAATCTCTTCCTGAGAGTTGTAATAGGTCTGGTAACCCAGATTACTATAATTAAAAAGATTGTTAGGTTCTTCAACAATCATTTTCGTGAGATAGGAATTTGCTGAAAGTGGCCTGTCGGCAGCACCGAAATCAAATTTGCTGTCAATAGACACGACATTCACCATCTGTTCCAATTCGTCAAAAGCCCTATACAACGGATAGGTCAAATCTTGCGAACCGCCAATAATTATCGGAATGATTTTGTTTTTCAACAAATAGGCTGTCACTTTTCTTAAAGCAAAATAAGTATCTTCAATATCGTTCCCCGCCAGAATATTCCCTAAGTCCGCAATAGACGCTTCCCAATTACCCGGAAACAATCCATAGAGTTCTTTTCGAATATGCGACAGCTTCGTATTTTCAATTTCAATATGGGCTCCTCTGTTTTCCTTCACTCCCACAATTGCGAGCTTGATTTTGCTTAAATCAGGAAAGTCTTCTCTAGTATGCAGTACTATCTTGCTTCCTAAATTCTGGGAAGACAATCCGTTAATAAACTCCAGTATCTCTTCGTCTAAAGGAGACAGAAAATCAAATTCCATATATTATTTCTTTTTTGCAGTAGTTTTTTTAGCAGCTGGTTTTTTCGCAGCAGTTGTCTTTTTAGCCGCAGTCTTTTTTGCAGGAGCTTTCTTTTCAATCATATCCTTTACCTCATCTAAGGTAAGTTTAGTCGCATCAACATCCTTGCTTAATTCTATCTTGACTTTTCCTTTGGTAATAACCGAACGTCCCCAACGTGCTTTTTCAACACGGATTCCGTCTTCTTCCCAATTGTGGATTACCTTATCGATTTCTTTCTGAAGTTTGTCCTCTATCAGCTCCGTGATATCCGACTGTGAAAGATTGTCAAAATTGTATTTTTTGCTGACATTGATAAACATGCCATTCCATTTGATAAACGGTCCAAAACGTCCCACACCTTTTTGTACCGGTTCATTTTTATAGGTTCCGATTGGAGCATCGGCCTGTTCTTTTTCAGCTATCAATTCTTTAGCGCGGTCAAAAGTAACATCCAGAGGATCTTCTCCTTTTGGAAGTGAAATAAACATTTTCCCGAATCGAACGTATGGCCCGAAACGACCATTGTTCACCTCTACTTCTTCTCCTTTATAGTCCCCTAATTTTTTAGGCAACAAAAATAAATTCAGTGCTTCTTCTAAGGTGATATTTCCAATATTCTGGTCAGCCATAAGGCTTGCAAACTGCTTTTCATCATCGTCTGCATCACCAATTTGAGCCATTGGCCCAAATTTACCTAAACGAACACTTACCGGCTTTCCTGTTTTTGGGTCTGTTCCCAGAATTCTTTCTCCTGATTCTCTCTCCGCATTTGCTTCAACATCTTTTACGTTTGGATGAAACTGGTCGTAAAACTCCTGCATCATCTTTGCCCAGTTTACATTTCCTTCTGCGATCTCATCAAAATCCTGCTCGACTTTTGCCGTAAAATTGTAATCTAATATTTTTTCAAAATTCTTCACTAAGAAATCTGTCACGATTGCTCCAATATCAGTTGGAACTAGTTTTCCTTTGTCAGAACCTGTATTTTCTTTTAGCAGTTTTTCATCGACTTTCCCAGACTGTAGGGTCAATTGAGTATATTTTCTTTCCTGCCCTTCCAGATTTCCTTTTTCAACATAATTTCTATTAATAATTGTTGAAATGGTAGGTGCATATGTCGACGGACGGCCAATACCCAATTCTTCCAGCTTTTTAACCAGAGAAGCTTCTGTATATCTTGCCGGCGGTCTGGAATAACGTTCTGTTGCCGTTATATAATTATTTTGAAGCCTTTCGTTCACTTTTAAAGCCGGAAGCATTCCTTCTTGTTCTTCATCTTCATCATCATGCCCTTCCAAGTATACTTTAAGGAATCCTTCAAAAAGCAACACTTCTCCAGTCGCTGCAAATATTTCTGAATGGTTATTGGCTTCAATTTTCACATTGGTTCTTTCCAATTCGGCATCGCTCATTTGCGAAGCTAACGTCCTTTTCCAAATCAAGTCATAAAGACGTGCCTGGTCTCTATCAATATTTACAGTATGTCTTGACATATCTGTTGGACGAATTGCTTCGTGAGCTTCTTGAGCTCCTTTGCTCTTAGTAGCAAAAGTTCTTGGTTTCGAGAATTCTTTACCATAGGATTTGATAATTTCAGCTTCCGCTGCATTTATCGCTTCATTGGAAAGATTGACACTATCCGTTCTCATATAAGTAATCAATCCCGCCTCATAGAGCCTTTGTGCCAATTGCATCGTTATACCAACCGGAAGATATAATTTTCTGGCTGCTTCCTGCTGTAAGGTGGAAGTAGTAAAAGGTGCTGCTGGTGATTTTTTTGTAGGCTTCGTTTCTAAATCCGATACCTTATATATAGAACCAATATTTTTACTTAGAAAATCTTCAGCTTCTTTTTTTGTATTGAAATTCTTTGGCAGTTTTGCCTTAAATGTTTTTCCGGCTTCATTCGAAAATTCTGCTACAACAGAATAAGAAGCTATAGCTTTGAAATTTTGGATTTCTCTTTCTCTTTCTACGATCAATCTTACAGAGACCGACTGAACTCTTCCTGCAGAAAGTCCGCCTTTTACTTTTCTCCATAAAACCGGAGAAAGCTCATAACCCACCAATCTGTCAAGTACTCTTCTTGCCTGCTGTGCATTTACAAGATCGTAATTGATTCCTCTAGGATTCTCAATCGCTTTCTGTATTGCCGATTTGGTAATTTCATGAAAAACGATTCTTTTTGTTTTAGATGGCTCTAATTTTAATTCTTCAGACAAATGCCACGAAATAGCTTCTCCTTCACGGTCCTCATCACTCGCCAGCCAAACCGTTTCGGCTTTTTTAGAAAGATCTTTGAGCTTTTTCACCAATGCTTTTTTATCAGGAGATACTTCATATTTTGGAAGGAAGCCATTCTCAACATCTACCCCTATTTCTTTAGAAGGCAAATCTGCTATATGTCCGTAACTGGACTCTACCTGAAATTCACTTCCTAAAAACTTTTCAATGGTTTTTGCCTTTGCAGGCGACTCAACGATCACTAAATTCTTTGCCATAATGCTTTTGTTTGTGTGGCAAAAGTATATGAATTTTTTAAATATTGCATTTTAGAAATTTTTAAAAGTAAAATTATTAACCCACTAACGGCTTTTTTAAAAAAGAAAAGCATTGAATTCTAAACAATTGTGAATAGCATATAAATCTCAACAACCAAGCCTTGTCGCCACTCGCCTTGTTTGCCATTTTCTTTTCTTTTTATGTTAAACATTCCGATTTCATAGCAGATTTTCATTTCTTATTTATAAATTTATGCTAAAACAATAGAAGATTTTTCCTACCATGAATTTGAACTAAAACGATAAAAATTGTGATTTCAGTCCTAAAAAAATACCTAGAACACAATCGGCATGGAGCTTTAATTGAGGAGTTTAAAGATATTTACCTCTCTCACCCCAACTATCCAAGTTTGTTTTCTGTTACTGATACTTTAGATGTGTTGCGCATTGAAAACATGGCAGCAAATGTTCCAAAAAATCAGCTTGAAAATCTTCCCGAACACTTTATAGCTTCCATTCAACACAAGGATGGGGAAATCTTTGTCTTTGTCAACAAAAGCCATAACACTATTGTTTATGACACCGGAAATGATGAAAAGCACACCTTAACTATAGAAGAATTTAGAGAATTATGGAACGGTTTGATTTTGGCTGTCGAGAAAAATGAGAAAACGACAGATATAAAAAAATCAAATATCAAATCAACGGTTTCTCTGGGATTACTATCAGCCGTTTTCTTACTATCTAATTTCACATACGGATTTGACATTTACGAATTCTTCTTTAGAACTTTATCATTCATAGGATTGCTCACCAGTATTTTTATCCTTTTAGAAAAAAATGAAAACGGGAATGAGTTGGTTTCAAAAATCTGCAGCTTTAATTCTAAAACCTCATGCGATTCCGTAATAAAATCAAAAGACAGCCGAATTACAAAATGGCTTGATTTTACAGATTTGCCTATTTTATTTTTTGCAATAAGCTTTATTGCCGGTTCATTAGTCAATCTTTCTTTCGGCATCATAGGATTACTCAGCTTAGTGTCATTGCCTATTTGCCTGTATTCAATATACCTCCAAAAGACAAAGCTCAAAAAATGGTGTATGCTCTGTCTTATTATTTCGCTTTTGATTTTCACACAATCTCTATTATACCTACTAAACATCAGCAGCTTGGGCATAACTCTTACGGCTGCCTTGCATTACCTTATTATTGCTATGGCTTGCTCCGCTATTTGGTTTCCTCTCAAAAAAATCATGTCGGAACGAAAAGACCTGGCAGACAAAAATAAAGAACTCTCCCGATTCAAAAGGGATTTCAACCTATTTGAATTTCTCTCTTCAGAAGTTCGGGAGCAACAGCAATTGGCAAGTCTGAAACCTATTTATTTCGGAAATCCGGAAGCTTCTCTGACTTTGCGATTATTTCTTAGTCCTAGTTGTGGCCATTGCCATACGGCATATCAAAAAGCAAACGATTTTATAGAAAAATATCCCGAAAAAATCAGGCTGGCGGTTTATTTCAATCTGAATATCGAGAATTCGGAAAACCCTTATGTTCCTATCGCAAAAAATCTTGAACAAATACATCTTAGTAATGGCAATATCACAGAGGCTATTAACGATTGGCATGTCCGGAATCTGAGTATAGAGGAATGGCTAAAAAAATGGAAACAAGAAATTATCAGCCAGGAAGCGGAAACAGAACTCAACAAACAATACGAATGGTGTGTAAAAAACAAATTTAATTATACGCCTGTAAAAATAATAGATTACAAACTACTACCTAAAGAATATGAATTGGAAGAAATAAAATATTTCCTGTCAGAATTGGAGGACCAAAAGACAGCCATCATTTAGCCATAAATTATTGAATGCCTATCCCATCCTAAAGAAATAAGAAATATATTTGACTAATATTCTGAAAATTAATGCAGAAATTCCCTTTTTTCAAACAAGCCGACCAAAAAGACTGCGGGCCAACCAGCTTGAAGATTATTGCCAAATACCATGGCAAAAACATCAACATCCAAAAGCTACGTAGTCTTAGTGAAACTACCCGCGAGGGAAGCAACCTGCTATCGCTAAGCGAAGCGGCAGAAAAAATAGGGTTTCGGACGCTTGGCGTGAGGCTCAGTCTGGAAAAACTGGAAGAAGCACCTTTGCCATGCATATTGCATTGGAACAACAATCATTATGTTGTACTGTATAAAATCAAAAAAGGAACCTATTACGTTTCCGATCCTGCTTTTGGCCTGCTTCAATACAACAAGGAAGATTTTTTAAAATTCTGGATTGGGAATAATGCTAATGAAACGACTCAGGAAGGTATTGCCCTTCTTTTGGACACAACACCAAAATTCTACGAAAACGAATATGAAAAAGAAGGCAAAAGTGTTTTTGGATTCAGACTGCTTTCGAGATATGTCTTCCGCTACAAGTCCTTTGTCATCCAATTAGGAATTGGGCTTTTGGCAAGCAGCTTGTTACAGCCTATTTTCCCTTTCCTAACACAAAGCATCGTTGATATCGGTATCCAGAACCAGAATATACACTTCGTATACATGGTCTTATTTGCATTACTTTTTCTGTTTATCGGAAAAACGGCACTCGAACTCATCAGAAGCTGGATATCACTCCATCTTTCTGCCAGGATAAACATCTCGCTCATTTCTGATTTCTTTATCAAATTGATGAACCTGCCTATCTCCTTCTTTGATGTCAGAATGACCGGAGATATTATGCAGCGAATCAACGACCATAACAGGATTGAACGACTACTTACAACCTCATCACTGGATGTGCTTTTTTCTATAATCAATATGATTATAATGGGCGGAGTCCTTGCTTATTACAACCTGAAAATCTTTTTTATTTTCTTCGCAGGAAGCCTACTCTATTTTCTTTGGATTATCTTATTTCTTAAAAGAAGAGAGGCCTTGGACTACAAACGTTTTTCAGAAATCAGCCAAGAACAAAGTAAAGTTATCGAGCTTATAAATGGTATGCAGGAAATCAAACTCCACAATGCCGAAAAACAAAAACGTTGGAGTTGGGAATACATTCAGGCACGACTTTTCAAAGTTTCCATGAAAGGATTGGTCCTTGAACAGACACAAAACATTGGTTCTTCAACCATCAATCAGCTTAAAAACATCTTTATTATTTTCCTGTCTGCGAAATTAGTCATTGACGGAGAAATCACCTTAGGCATGATGATGGCGATTACTAGTATTATAGGCAGTCTGGATGGCCCAATTGCACAGCTCATCCAATTTATCCGTGAAGTACAAGATGCAAAAATCTCGCTTTCCCGACTATCGGAAATCCATGAAAAAGAAGACGAAAGTCAACAGGAAGAACATCAGTCACATGAATTCCCTATTGATGCTGATATACTACTAAAAGATGTCAGTTTCAGATATGCGGGAACGGATATACCTGTACTCGAAAATCTGAATCTTGTCATTCCAGCCAATAAAATAACCGCAATTGTAGGAACCAGTGGTAGCGGAAAAACAACGTTGATGAAGCTGCTGTTGAAGTTTTATGATTGCGATAAAGGGGAAATTTTAGTAGGAAACGCCCAACTTAAAAATATTGCCCAAAAAACATGGCGAGCCAACATTGGAGCCGTAATGCAGGAAGGTTATATTTTTAATGACACTATAGCCAATAATATTGCTATTGGAGCCGATATTATAAACAAAGAAAGACTAGCCTACGCTACGGATGTTGCGAACATAAAAGATTATGTTTCCGGACTGCCTTTGGGATACAATACCAAAATAGGTATGGAAGGTATCGGTATGAGCACCGGGCAAAAACAACGATTATTGATTGCCAGAGCTGTTTATAAAAACCCGGAAATGTTGTTTTTTGATGAGGCTACATCGGCACTTGACGCCAATAATGAAAAAGAAATCATGGAAAAACTAGATGTTTTCTTTAAAGACAAAACCGTTGTAGTCATCGCCCACCGATTAAGTACTGTCATGAATGCCGACCAGATAGTAGTACTTGACAATGGGAAAATAATCGAACAGGGCAATCACGAAGCATTAGTAAAACTGAAAGGAAGCTATTACCAACTTGTTAAAAACCAACTGCAACTCGGAACTTAATATGCCAGACAATAAACACATAGAACTGCGAAGCGAAGATGTTCAGGAAATCCTGACCAAAGTCCCACATTGGATGATCCGATGGGGAAATGTTGTTATTCTGACCGTATTACTATCCTTGCTTATAATGTCATGGGTTATAAGATATCCTGACATTATCACATCAGAAATTACCATAACTACTCAAATTCCACCACAGAGACTCATTACTAAAAGCTCTGGACGAATTGAAAAGATTTTTATCAAAAACGGCGAAACTGTTTCCGCAAATACGGCACTGGCGGTGATTGAAAATACGGCACATTATCAGGATGTATTCTTGCTAAAAAGTATTATTGACACCCTGAAAATAGATAAAAACTTTATCAAATTTCCTTTCGAATCGCTTCCGTCAATGCAATTGGGTGAGATAGAAGGCTCTTTTGCTGTATTCGAAAAAGACTTTATTGCTTACAGTCTTAACAGAAATCTGCAACCTTATAAAGTGGAAGGTGCTGCCCAAAATTATGAAGTCATTGAAATCAAGGAAAGACTGAATCTTTTACAACAGCAAAAGCAAATCAGTGAAACCGAAATTCAGCTTAAAAAGAAAGAGCTTGACCGTTATAAGAAGCTTTACGAAAAAGGCATTATATCTACGCAGGAATGGGAAACCAAAAACCTGGATTATCTGCAGACAGAAAAAAACTTACGGGGACTCAGTTCCTCTATTTCACAAATGAAATCATCGCTGAACGATTTGAATAAAAACAGCAAATCGACTAAAATTAATGAAACAAAAGATGATGTGAGCCTTTTCAGAAATGTTATCCAATCGTATAACCAGTTGAAAAAAGCAATTGCCGATTGGGAATTAGCTTATGTACTCCGGTCTTCAATTGCAGGCGAAGTATCTTTCATGCAAATATGGACAGAAAACCAAACTATCACGACAGGTGATAATGTTTTTTCTATTATCCCGAAAGAAGCTGACAATTATATCGGAAAAATAAAAGCTAAAGCTCAAAATTCAGGAAAAATCAAGATTGGTCAAAACGTAAATATTCGCCTAGCAAACTATCCCGACCGAGAATTTGGGGTCATCAGAGGAAAAATACAATCCATGTCTTTGACTCCTGATAAAGACGGGAATTTACTTATTGATGTATCACTTCCAAACAAACTGGAAACTTCTTACCATAAGAAAATTGCATTCCGTCAGGAAATGAGCGGAACCGCCGACATTATCACGCAAGATTTGCGATTAATAGAAAGGCTACTTTATCAATTCAGAGATTTATTTCGCAGATCCTAAAAAAACGAGCAAAAACATTCCAAAAACATTGTTAAATCTAAATATGACATCTTGTCATATTGCCCCAAATAATTGTATCTTTGCAAACTGATTAAATTTCTCTTTTGGAGACTATGGAAAAGATTATAGAAGAAAACAAACAAGGAGAAAGCCTTGTTCTAGAACATAAAACGGGGAATACTAAAAAACTTTTTATCGAAAGTTACGGTTGTGCTATGAACTTTTCAGACAGCGAAGTCGTTGCATCCATCCTATCTCAAAACGGCTTCAATACAACCCAGATATTGGAAGAAGCTGATTTGGTACTAGTCAATACCTGTTCCATCCGAGACAAAGCAGAACAAACCGTACGAAAAAGATTGGAAAAGTACAATGCTGTAAAACGCAGTGTCAATCCAAAGATGAAAGTGGGCGTATTAGGTTGCATGGCGGAACGTCTCAAGAGTCAGTTTTTAGAAGAAGAAAAAATTGTGGATTTGGTCGTTGGACCAGATGCCTATAAAGATTTGCCAAACCTTTTACAAGAAGTAGAAGCCGGAAATGATGCCATCAACGTAATTCTTTCCAAAGATGAAACCTATGGTGATGTTTCTCCTGTTCGTCTGAACAGCAATGGCGTTACTGCCTTTGTATCTATAACAAGAGGATGCGACAATATGTGTACCTTTTGCGTAGTTCCGTTTACCCGTGGCCGTGAAAGAAGCCGTGAACCACAAAGTATCATGGAAGAAATCACTGACTTGTATAACAGAGGTTTTAAGGAAATTACACTATTAGGGCAGAATGTTGATAGTTATCTTTGGTATGGCGGAGGTTTGAAAAAAGATTTTGTCAAAGCCAGTGAATTTGAAAAAGCAACAGCAGTTGATTTTACCCAGTTACTGGAAATGGTCGCTGTAGGATTTCCAAAAATGCGTATCCGTTTTTCAACTTCAAACCCTCAGGATATGCATGAAAGCGCATTGCATATCATTGCGAAATATCCTAATGTATGCAAGCACATCCACCTTCCTGTACAATCTGGAAGTGATAGAATATTGGCTGCAATGAATCGTCTACATACCAGAGAAGAATACATTCAGCTGATTAACAAAATAAACAGCATTATTCCAGGTTGTAGTGTTACTCAAGATATGATTTCTGGGTTCCCTACCGAAACAGAAGAAGATCATCAGGACACATTGAGCTTGATGGAACATGTAAAATATAGTTTCGGATATATGTATGCCTATTCCGAACGTCCGGGAACACTGGCTGGAAGAAAAATGGAAGATGACGTTCCGGAAGAGACAAAACTAAGAAGGCTTCAGGAAATAGTTGATTTGCAAAGAAAACACAGTGCTTTCAGAACACAAGAATTCTTAGGTCAAACAGTAGAAGTCCTGATAGAAAAGACTTCTAAAAAATCTGAGGAACAATTATCCGGCAGAAATTCACAAAGCATTACAGTTGTTTTTCCTAGAGAAAATTATAAGATTGGCGACTTTGTAAATGTAAAAATCAATAGTTGTACCAGTGGCACCTTGATTGGAGAAGCTGTTGGGTATAGCGACATGAATTAATTTGAGATTTTAGATTTATGATTTCAGATTTATGATTTGGGATTTGGGATTGCAGATTTGAGATTTTAGAAAGCAGTTAACGGATAAGAATTTGTGTAATCCGTAGCATAAATAATAACTGCAAAAATAAAGTATAAGCCTAACACAAATTGATGTAAACAGCCACTGATTCAAAGATTTTCATAGATTAAAATCTCTAAAATCCGCTAATCTGTGGCAAAAAAAATAAACGCCTAAAAGACATAGCAAAGTATTAACTCGAATTAATGCAAAAAGCCACTGATTCAAAGATTTTCACAGATTAAAATCTTTAAAATCCGCTAATCTGTGGCAAAAAATAAACGCCAAAAAGACATACCATGAGTTATCACAGAGAAGAAGACACGTATAAGATAATTGGAATTTGCATGGAAGTTCATAGAAATCTAGGTCCCGGACTTTTAGAAATAATTTATAAAGACGCCTTAGAAATAGAACTTAAAGCCAATAATATTCCTTTTGAAAGAGAAAAAGAATTTCTGATACAGTACAAAGGAAAAATTCTGCCTCATAAATTTTATGCAGATTTTATCATAAATGAAGATATAGTTTTAGAAGTAAAAGCAATAAAAGAATTTTCAAATGAACACATTGCACAAATACTAAATTATATGAAGTTATCAGATTCAGAAATAGGTCTGCTTGTTAATTTTCAGACCAAATCATTACAGTATAAAAGATATATTTAATTATCTTACACAGTAACATAATCAAAAAACATCATTTAAAATAATTTAAATGGAATCAGTTCAAGCCATAAAACAGCGATTTGAGATTATCGGAAATGATCCGAAACTGAATCGCGCAATAGAAAAAGCAATCCAGGTTGCACCGACAGACATTTCCGTCTTGGTAGCAGGAGAAAGTGGTGTCGGAAAAGAAAGCATTCCAAAAATCATCCATTCGCTTTCGCATAGAAAACATGGAAAATATATAGCCGTAAACTGCGGCGCTATCCCTGAAGGAACCATTGACAGTGAATTGTTTGGCCATGAAAAAGGCGCTTTTACCGGAGCAACTTCTACTCGTGAAGGTTATTTTGAAGTAGCAGATGGAGGTACTATTTTCTTAGATGAAGTAGGAGAACTTCCTTTAACTACACAAGTGCGCCTACTTCGTGTTTTAGAAAACGGAGAGTTTATCAAAGTAGGTTCTTCACAAGTCCAAAAGACTGATGTCAGAATTGTGGCTGCAACCAATGTGAATATGTTTGAAGCTATCGAAAAAGGAAAATTCAGAGAAGACCTTTATTACAGACTAAGCACTGTCGATATCCATCTTCCGCCTTTGAGAGAAAGAAAAGACGACATCCATTTGTTGTTCCGAAAATTTGCTGCAGATTTTGCACACAAATATAAAATGCCACCAATCAAGCTCGATGACAATGCTGTCCATTTCTTGTTACAGTTTCGCTGGAGCGGTAACATCCGTCAGCTTCGAAACGTAGCCGAGCAGATTTCTGTTTTAGAAACTAACAGAGACATTTCAGCAGCAACATTACAATCCTATCTTCCATCAGAAGGCAGCCAACTGCCATCTGTAATCAAGGATAAGAAAAGTGAAAGTGATTTCAGTAATGAAAGGGAAATTTTATACAAAGTACTTTTCGATATGAAAAGCGACCTGAACGACCTGAAAAAGCTGACATTAGAGTTGATGCAGAATGGAAACACAAAAGTTCAGGAAAACAATAAAAATTTGATTCAGAAAATTTACGGAAGCAATCCTTCTGACAGCGAAATTTCTTTTGAAGAACAACCAAGCGTAGCCTTGATCACTAAGCCTAAAGTTGAAGAGCACTTTGAAGAAAACGATGACAACTTCACCTTTGCAGAAACTGTTGAAGAAGAAGAAATCTTAAAGCTGGAAGAAAAGGAAATTGAGCTAATCAAAAAATCACTGGAAAAAAATAAAGGAAAAAGGAAAGCCGCAGCAGATGAGCTTGGGATTTCCGAAAGGACATTATACCGAAAAATCAAACAGTTTGATTTATAAAAACTGCCTATATTTGACAAGATAAAGCATGAAACACATTAAATACATAATTCTTCCAGTCTTATTCTTTGCCATCAATGGCTGTTCCGTATATAATTTTACCGGAGCAAAGCCTATTAATGCCAAAACATTTCAGGTAAATTATTTCCAAAATAACGCTGATCTTATAGAGCCAGGAATTGAACGTAAATTTACCCAGGATTTGCAAAACCTGATTCAGAACCAGACAAACCTCAGCTTGACAAATTCAGGAGGCGATTTGCTTTATGAAGGCGAAATCACAGATTACAGGGTTTCTCCAATGACGGCAACAGCTGATCAAAGAGCCGCTCAAAACAGATTGACAATCACAGTAAATGTACGTTTTACGAACAAAAACAAGGAAGAAGACGATTTTGAAAAAAGATTTTCCTTCTTTTATGATTTTCCAGGAACCAACCAACTTGTAGGATCTCAGTTGACTAGCGCATTGGATGTGATTTTTGAAAGAATTACGCAAGACATCTTCAACGAGTCCTTGGCCAAATGGTAACAAAATAATACATTGATAATTGAATCTGACTGAATTTACATCCTTACTAAACCACCCTAATGCCGTCAGTGAAAGGCAGGTATCCGCTTTGGAAAAAATAGTAGAAGAATTTCCCTACTTCCAAAGTGCAAGAGCTTTGCGCCTAAAAGGATTACACAATCAGGACAGTTTTAAATACAATGGCGAACTAAAAATCACCGCTGCCCATACGACTGACAGAAGTGTTTTATTCGAATACATTACCTCAGAAAATTTCATGGCCATCAATAAAGCTTTTTTTGCAGAAAAAGAAGCTCGAATT
Source organism: Flavobacterium microcysteis (assembly GCF_006385255.1). GTDB lineage: Bacteria > Bacteroidota > Bacteroidia > Flavobacteriales > Flavobacteriaceae > Flavobacterium > Flavobacterium microcysteis. Next base: position 495,405 of record NZ_VFJE01000056.1, on the reverse strand, counting down.
AATGCCATTAAAGTTCATGAGATTGAAATCCTTAATCCTGAGAAAAAGGAGGAAGAACCTGTAGTAAAAGTTAATCCTCTTGAACAATCGATACTTACCTCTATACGTGAAGCCTCAGCTTCACAAATTCAACACGAGGAAGAAAAGAGTACAGAAATTCCGCAAGAAGAGACACAACCGGAAATTCAGGAAGAAAGCATCGAAGAAAAACTGGAAATTGGAAAACCATTGGATTTTTCAAGAGAAGAAAAACACTCCTTCCAGGAATGGCTTCAATTGTCAACCTTTAAGCCAATCGAAAGAGAAGAAGCTCCAATTGTATCTGAAAAAACAACTAATTCAGAAGAAATTTCAGAAACAGATTCAGAAAAAAAGAAAAAATTAGAAATAATTGACCGATTTATCGAAGCCAATCCAAAAATTTCTCCTGTCAAAAATACCTCGACAATTTCGCTGATTTCCGAGCGAAACTCCCAAGATAATTCATATCTGATGACAGAAACCTTGGCGAAAGTTTATCTGGAACAAAAGAAATATCAAAAAGCAATTCAAGCTTATGAAATATTAATTTTGAAATATCCAGAAAAAAGTCATTTCTTTGCAGACCGAATTTTGGATATTAAGACATTACAACAAAATAACAATAATTAAAACAATGAGCACATTTACAATTTTTTTGGTTTTAATCACAATCGTTTGTTTTCTACTAGTAGTAGTTATTATGGTACAAAACCCTAAAGGTGGCGGTTTGTCATCTACACTAGGTGGTGGCGGACAAATGGGTGGAGTTCAAAAAACTACTGATTTCTTAGATAAAAGTACTTGGACACTAGCTGGATTGTTAATTGTTTTGATTTTATTATCAAGCTTGAGCTTTACAGGAGCTTTTGGAGGCAGTACATTAAAAACGATTGATCCAAATGCTGCTCCGGCTCCAAAAACAGCTGCTGCTCCGGCAAAAACTAACGCTGCAGAAACTCCTGCTACAACAGCACAACCAGCAGCTACGACACAAGACACAGCAAAATAATTTTTTTTGAAAAATATATTCAAAATGCCAACACGTCAGATGTTGGCATTTTTTTTTGATCAAAATGTCATAAATAGCGATTGGCACAATTTCTGACTACTAGAATGAAACTTAAAAAAACATATAAATATAAATTTTATAATTATGGCTTTAAATATTAGACCTCTTTCAGACCGTGTATTGGTTGAACCGGCAGCAGCGGAAACAAAAACTGCTTCTGGAATTTTTATTCCTGACACAGCAAAAGAAAAACCTCAAAAAGGAACCGTTGTAGCTGTAGGAAACGGAACAAAAGACCACACTATGACTGTAAAAGTTGGCGATTCTGTACTTTATGGGAAATATGCTGGAACAGAACTAAAATTGGAAGGAAAAGATTACCTGATTATGAGAGAAGATGATATTCTTGCGATAATCTAAAAGCTTAAAGCAATAAGCCGTAGGCTGTAAGCCTTAAAAAACATATCTAATATACGCCAAAAAAAACATGAGAGATTTTAAAAAGTATGACATTTGGCAATCAAGTCATTCTTTCACGTTAGAAGTTTATAAAATCACTTCTCATTTTCCGAAAGAAGAAGCTTATAATTTGACAAGCCAAATCCGAAGAGCTTCCTCTTCTATTCCAACCAATATCAGTGAAGGTTGTGGAAGAAATAGCGATAAGGAATTCAACCAATTTCTCAACATAGCATTGGGATCAGCCAATGAAACCGAATATCTTTTGATCTTATCCAGAGATTTGCATTATATCAATACTGAAATTGCAATAGGTCTTCTTGATAAAATCAATTCTATAAAGAGCAAAATTTACAATTTAAAACAAAAATTAATTTCACCAACGGCATAAAGCCTAAAGCCTAAAGCTTAAAGCCTAAAGCCTAAAACAAATAAAAATGGCAAAAGAAATAAAATTTGATATCGAAGCACGCGACGGTTTAAGACGTGGTGTTGATGCTTTAGCAAATGCAGTAAAAGTAACACTTGGTCCTAAAGGACGTAATGTAATTATAGGAAAATCATTTGGCGGACCTACTGTTACTAAAGACGGTGTTTCTGTGGCAAAAGAAATCGAATTGCAGGATACGCTTGAAAACATGGGAGCGCAAATGGTAAAAGAAGTAGCTTCAAAAACTAATGATCTTGCAGGTGACGGTACTACAACCGCTACTGTTTTGGCGCAGGCAATCGTAAAAGAAGGACTTAAAAACGTTGCTGCCGGAGCAAATCCAATGGACTTAAAAAGAGGTATCGATAAAGCTGTAGAAGCTATCGTAGCCGATTTAGCAAAACAAGCGACAGAAGTAGGAACAAACATTGACAAAATCAAACAAGTTGCTTCTATTTCAGCAAATAATGACGATGTAATTGGAGAGTTAATCGCTACAGCATTCGGAAAAGTTGGTAAAGAAGGTGTAATCACCGTTGAAGAGGCAAAAGGAACTGATACTTATGTTGACGTAGTTGAAGGTATGCAATTTGACAGAGGTTATCTTTCTCCTTATTTCGTGACTAATTCAGAAAAGATGGAGGCAGAATTAGAAAACCCTTACATCTTGCTATACGATAAAAAAGTTTCTTCATTAAAAGAATTACTTCCAATACTAGAACCAGTAGCACAATCAGGAAAACCATTATTGATTATTGCTGAAGATGTTGACGGAGAAGCTTTGTCTACTTTGGTTGTAAACAAACTAAGAGGCGCTCTAAGAATTGCAGCAGTAAAAGCTCCTGGTTTTGGAGACAGAAGAAAAGCATTATTAGAAGACATCGCAATCTTAACTGGAGGTACAGTTATCGCTGAAGAGCAAGGTTATACTTTAGAAAACGCAACGCTTGAAATGCTTGGAACAGCAAAACGTGCAACTATCAATAAAGACAATACTACATTGGTTAGCGGAGCTGGCGACATCGAAATGATTAAAAATCGTGTCAACCAGATCAAGAGCCAAATGGAAACTACAACTTCTGACTACGATAGAGAAAAATTACAGGAACGTTTGGCTAAATTAGCTGGTGGTGTTGCGGTACTTTATGTTGGAGCGGCTTCAGAAGTAGAAATGAAAGAGAAAAAAGACAGAGTTGATGATGCATTGCATGCTACACGTGCAGCTGTTGAAGAAGGAATCGTTGCCGGTGGTGGTGTTGCCTTGTTAAGAGCTAAAAATGTGTTGAAAGACATCAAAGCTGACAATGCCGATGAAGCTACAGGAATCCAGATCGTTTCTCGTGCAATTGAATCTCCTTTGAGAACAATTGTTGAAAATGCGGGACTTGAAGGCTCTGTAGTAGTTGCTAAAGTTGCTGAAGGTTCAGGAGATTTTGGTTACAATGCTAAAACTGACGAATACGTTGACATGTTGAAAGCAGGAATCATCGACCCTAAAAAAGTAACCCGTGTTGCTTTAGAAAACGCAGCTTCTGTTTCAGGAATGATCCTAACTACAGAATGTGCTTTGGTTGAAATCAAAGAAGAAAATGCCGGAGCTAGCCCAATGGGTGGCGGTATGCCAGGAATGATGTAAAAATCAGTTTATATTTTCAAAAAGGACGCTCTAGTGGCGTCCTTTTTTATTTTAGGCAAACAGTAAAATATTTAATTAAATACATATATTGCATGAATTATTCACCTATAAAATAACATTATGCAACCTATTTTTCGTTTCCATGTAATTTTAGTTTTTTTCGCAGCCGTATTTTCTTCCTACTCTCAAGAGTCTGATTCTCAAAAGACTTCCATTTCTAAAAATCTTGAGGATTATTTTTTTCTGGAAAGAGAAAACATCCATCTACAGCTTGACAAATCCGTATTCCTTTCCGATGAGGACATTTGGTTTAAGGGCTATGTATATCATCGAAAAGAAGAAGTTCCTTTCTTTACCACTACCAATGTGTATGCCACGCTTTATGATGAAAACGGCACCAAAATGCAAGACCAGCTATTATTCAGCAGCATGGGCAGCTTCTCCGGAAAATTTAAATTGGGAGATTCATTTAAAAGCGGCAACTATTACATTCAGGTTTTCACCAACTGGATGAACAACTTCAAAGAAGACGAATCTTCGATTTTTGAGTTCAGCGTCATAAACAAAAATGACAAAACGGTTTCTATCAAAAGCATACTCGATTATTCCAAAATAAACATTGAGTTTTATCCCGAAGGAGGCTCTATTATTCAAGGCATCCAAAACACTGTTGCTCTAAAAGTAAGTGATTGTCATGGCAATCCTTTGCCTTCGATTGTGGGTGATATTATCAGCCCGGAAGGAAAAAGCATTCAAAAAGTAACCTTGAATAAATTCGGGTTGGGGAAATTTCAGATTTTTGGAGATAGCAGAACCTCAAAAATTTCCTTCCTGGTCAATGATACTAAAGTAGAAGAAAATCTCCCCTTTGCCATGCCAAATGGCCTAGCGATTGAAATCAACAACTTTGCTTTAAAAGATAAAACTATTGTCAAAATCAGAACCAATGAAAAAAGCGTTGCTTCTTTCAAATCAAAAAAACATTATTTGGTAATACATCAGGATAACAAATCCACAATCTTTGATATTGACTTCAAGAATACTTTAGAACAAAATATCACTTTTTCCAAAGACAATCTCTCAGAAGGAGTCAATACCGCCAGAATAATTGATTCTGATATGAAACAACTTGCGGAAAGATTTATTTTTAAATATCCTGAAGAGTCTTTAAATCTGGATTTAAGGCTCCTAAAAAAAGGTAAAGATTCTATTCATTTTTCAGGAAATCTAAACGCCATCAATAGCAGTCTTAGTATTGCAGTTGTTCCGGAACAATCCATTGCCACGAATCAAGACTATTCGATTCGTGCTTCTTTTCTGCTGAATCCATATTTGACTAAAAATCAGGCCAACTCAAACTATTATTTTGAAGGAATATCAAAAGCAAAAGAATTCGAGCTTGATCTACTACTCTTGACTCAAAGTACCGGAAAATACAAATGGGAAAATATCATGACTACACCGCCAAAAGACAACAATGTTTTTGATTTTGGCCTTACAATAAAAGGGACAATAAATCAGGCGTTAAGTGACCGAAAAAAATTCAGAGTAAAGTTATTCTCATTGCAATCCAGCATCAGCGAATCTGCCGAAATCAACGATAAGAATGAATTTTATTTTAACAATATGGTTCTGGCCGATTCTACCTGGGTAAACTTTACATTGACCGATGACAAGAACAAACCAACTGTTTTAAAATTATATCCTCAGATTTTAAACGGACGAAGAATATTCAACAAACCTTTTAAAGCAGAAAAAAAGGAATGCGCCCTAATTGAGGAAAAGACAGAATATGAAACTCCAAGCTTTGTAAACGGAACCATTATGCTTGAAGATGTTGAAATTTTGGCAGAGAAAAAAAAGAAACTAAAATACTCCAACACTTTAGGAAACGGAAACCTCAGAGGCCATAAAGTGGCAGAAAATGACCAAACAGATGTATTGAACTTTATTAGAAATAATGGCTTTGAAGTTCCAACGATTAATGGTTTTTCCAATACGGTAGAAATTTATAGCCGTTCCATAACCACAATAAATGGAGCAAGAAGCACCCCGGTTCTTTTTATTGACGGTCTCCAGCAAATGAGTTTTGATTTGCTTTTGAATATGAGAATGAACGAAGTAGATGAAATTTACATCAATGCTCACGCTATCGTACCGTCAGTAAACAACAACATCGGAGTTATAAAAATTTACATGAAAAAAGGCGGCAGCAGCTCGCCTCAAAAAAGCAATGCTGTTCCTTATGAAATAAAAAATGCTTTTTCTAAGATTGAACCTTTTAAAAATAAGCTGTATGCATCGACTGAAAATAAAGGATTTCAAAATTTCGGCTTAATCCATTGGATTCCGAATATCTATAGCCATGAAAGTAAAGAATTCAAGTTCCAGATTCCAAATTTGGGACAAAAGAAAGTAAAATTACTTATTGAAGGTTTTTCTGCCGATGGGCAATTAATCTCGGAGATCAGAACCATCAGTCTGGAATAAAAAAATCCGAAGCCTAAGCTTCGGATTTTACCAACTAAAACCAACCAACTAACTAATTAAATAGAAACCTGGTATTGTGCAATAAAAGCTCCTTTATGGTCTGTCAGATTGCCCGAAGTATTATATATCGGGCGATTCTGATAGGAAATTGTAAACTTTGAAGTCTGTCCGCTTAACAGCCAGTTTACACCAATATCATAAAAACTCATGTCTTTGTTTAATCTTTCATAATGGGCATGCTGAATCGCAACATACGGCATTAAAGTCGTTGTCCCTATCAGATTATCTTTAAGCTTATAGCCCAATTGAGCATATAGAACATTTCCTGTTCCATAGGCTGGAAAACCATTTCCGCTACCATTCAAAACAGTAGGATCACTGTTTCCATTAGCAGGATTCATAGGTGCTGCATTTCGGATATAATTTGTCCCGAAGTCATAATGTGTAAAATTGCCATAGAAACTTATTGCCTCACCTCTTGAACCAATTGGCGCATCATAAAAAACATCTACTGCCAAATGAAGCATGTCGGTATAAATAGTATCATTCACTGCATTTCTATGCCACATGGCATCTTGCTGGTATACTATCCCGGCTCCTACATTCAATACTTTCTTTTTTCCTAAATAACTTCCGGTAGCATAGGGCGTCAGATTGGATTCCTGATCCTTAAACTGGTATTGGAAGTACGCATTGTATTGCATCTGAGGCGGCTTTGGAGAAAAATTCGACCTTTCACTTATTGCCGCAACATAACCAGAACTTTTCTGTATTGCCAACGGCTGTGCAAAAGCTACCCGATAATCCAATTTACCAAGCTTACCTTTTGCATAAAACGAAAGCTTTCTTACGAATTGATCTGTGACATCATTTGTCGATTCCAGAAACAAGGGAATATCGACACCCATAATAGAACCTACAGAAGAAGCAGAAAATCGAGACAAACCTGTCCATGAAGACAAACCGGCTCCCAAAGACAATTTTCCCTTATCAATAGCATATTCTCCCAACGCATCGTGGATAAAAAAACCTTGTTTTCTATCAGAAACATTATTGAAGTTATTCTGTCCTATTTGCCCATAAATAAAAACACGATCAGCAACCTGTCCGTACATCTGAATCCTGAATCTTCGAATACCGATATCAGTTCCGGCAGTTTTTGGTGAATCAAAAATTGTAGTTCCCGGATTATATTCCTGATTTCTGATCCAAACCTGAGAAAGCATCGCGAACTTCAGATAATTGGAACCGTCCTCATTCAGGTACAATTTCTTATCGTGCCAAAATTCATGTTTTGGTTTTTCTTCTGTTGGCTGTTGCTCCTGTGCCTGAATTTTTTGCAACGAAAAAAGAGCCGTTAGTCCGCAAAAGGCTAATGAATACTTCAATGATTTCATCCTATATAATTATTTATTTCAATCCCAATATCTAAATCCTGACAGGATTCCTCCAATCTGTTTAATATCTATTACCTTATTTCATCAGACAACTGATGTAAAAATACCCTGAAAAAATTCCAAGGTATTTTTATCATTTTTAGTTTCTTTCGTAAGCACAGCAAGTATGAAGCTTTTCGTAGTCTTCATTAGTCGCCTTTACTTTTTCAGTATCGTGCCCTACTTTTGCAATAGCTTTCTGTACTTCCTCATCTGATGTTTTTTCTTCATTCAGGATAAGATGCAACTGCTTGTCTCCAATATCCCAATTAGCCGATTTTACTCCCGGAACAGAAAAAGCAGCTTTTTCGATTCGTTTTTTACACATCTCACAATTGCCTTTAACTTCAACGGTATGCTTTGCATTTTTATTCTTTTTCTCTTGTGCTTGTGCTGCAAATCCAACTAGGGAAATGAAAAGCATTATCATTATTTTTTTCATACTATTATTTTTATCGTTATTTACTTTAAGTTTATTTTATCTTGAATCGCAATCCGGCATAATACATCTGTCCAAAAATTGGCGCATAGATTATGGAACTATCAAAATTCGGCCCAAAAGGATTATCACTACCCAAAATTGCCTTGTCTTGTTTATAATTTCCAATATTTTCACCACCCACATATACTTCAAAGGTAGAAGAAAAAGTTCTGGTGATTTGTGCGTTCATCAGAGAAAAAGACGGTGAATAGTCTGGAAGCCTGTCAGATGTAGGATTTGACGCAGTATTTGGCAACTGTTGTTTTCCAAGCCAATTGTAGGTAAAATCGAATTTCCATTGTTGTCCTTTATCCGTGATATGCGTCTCATACTCTAAGTTACCAAAGAAACGATGTTTGGCCTGTAATGGTCTTTGTGCGCTTCCGCTTAGGTAATCTGTTTCTATTTCATAAAACTTATAAGCCGTTCTTAAATTGAAATGCGTTGCCAATTCATAATTAAAATCAAGCTGTAAACTGTTGGCAAATGATTTCCCGTCCAGGTTATAAAACAAAGCCTGTTGCGGACTGGCATACAAATCTACAACTGCCTGATTTTGGAAATCGGTTCTGTAAAAATCAAAAGTAACTTCTGCCGGCCTATTGAAAAGTGTGAAACCTTGCATAAAGCTGACTCCGTAATTCCATGCAATTTCCGCATCCAATCCGTAGATTTTGCCTCCTGTATTCAATATGTCAAAAACTCTTGAACTGGCAAAAAGTTGCTGATTTTCTGCAAAAATATTAGCCGAACGTTTTCCTCTTCCTGCTGATGCTCTCAATACCGCTTTTTCCCACGGATTGTATCTCGCATGGATTCTTGGCGTAATAAAAGTTCCTAAACGGTTGTGGTTATCAACTCTGGCACCGGCAACCAAACTAAAGTTTGTAGTATTATCATAGGTATATTCAAAAAATGCACCCACAGAATTATCGATTCGGTTAAAATCTCTTGAAATATTTGGAACGCCAACAAACTCATCGTATTTGTCATACGTAAAATTCAATCCTGTTGCAAACTTGTTCAGCGTATTGTTAATAATGGAATTGAAAATCAGATTCGAATAAAAGCTTTTCTGGTTGATATCGTACTTGTTTAGTCCGAAATAAGATTCCTGATCATGTCCATTAAAAGCGGTCTGGAATCCGATACTCTGATATGGCATATCCGGAAAAACATAACCCAATTTTGCCGAAACATCATAACGTTGTGTTTTGATTTCAGAACCCCAATAATTTGTTGTGAATTTATCACGGTTTTTATCAAAATCAAGTTCTCCAGTTTGCTTCTCATCATTCATATATCTGAAATTCAAAAAGCTTACCCAACCTTTTTCCATATCCGTATACTGCCATCTGTTTAATACGTTGATTTGCTTTGAAAGCGGATTATCTAAAAAGCCGTCATCATTCATGTCGTTCTTGCCTAATCTGGCATTACCGTGAAGGAATAAACTTGTGCTCCATTTGTCGGAAACTTTTTTATTGAAATGGGTATTAAGCTCAAAACGGCTGTCTGTAGAACCGTAGGCATTCAAGAAAAAAGGAATGTCATTTACTGGCTTAATTAATTCTGTATTGATTTGTCCTGAAATACTTTCAAAACCGTTGACAACAGACCCTGCACCTTTGGTAATCTGAATACTTTCTACCCAGGTTCCAGGCGTAAAAGAAAGTCCGTAAGCCTGCGAAGCGCCTCTTACAGAAGGAAGGTTCTCTTCCGTAATTACCAAATAAGGACTTGTAAGACCTAACATTTTAATCTGTTTTGTCCCTGTTAAAGCGTCCGAAAAGTTAACATCAATAGATGGATTCGTTTCAAAGCTTTCTGCCAGGTTACAACAAGCCGCTTTTAGTAATTCTTTACTGGACATTGTAGTAACATTGGCAGTCTTCATATAGGATTTCTGAAGACTTTTTCGCTCTTTGCTGATGGTAACTTCTTCCAAGTCATTATTCTGGACAAGAACATGATTGATGAAATTTGACGAACTTACTGTAATCGTATCGGTTGTGAATCCCACATAACTGATTACGAGTTTTGTAAATTCAGGCTTATAAGAAATGGAAAAGTTTCCATTTTCGTCTGTAGTTGTACCTATTTGGGTATCGAGCCATTGTACGCTGGCTCCTATGATTGGCTGTCCTGTAGCAGATGCTTCTGTTATTTTTCCTTTCAACTCTTGTGAAAAAGAAGTGGCAGAAACGATAAGACATAACAGCAGTATGAATTGTTTTTGCATAAAAAATGATTTAATAGTATAATTATAGTTAAGCCATTGAAGGCTTTCCGGAATTATCTATCAAATCACGCGTAGAAAATGTACTGGGAATAGAGCTTGAATAAGGGCGGTGCATTGGCATCGCAATAATATTCAATGTTTTCTTGTTTTGGAGTTTGAAGTGGCTTTCCAAAAACTACTGGTTTCCAATCCTGGAATATAACAGCAGGTCCGGAATGGAACGAAAAAGTTTTTACAACAACCTGTTCTGATTTTTTCTTAAGTTCAACTTTTTTATCAGAGCAGCATTTTTTTCCTTCTTCTGCTTTTTTAGCACAACACTTCTTTTCAGTAGTTTCCTTTTTAGGTAAGGCACATACTTCAGAAATTTTATAAGCCACAGAAATCGAAGAAACCTCTCCGCCACAGAAATGCACATTGAAAGCAAATCCCATATTGGAAACCAACAGGAAAAGTGCTAAAATCAAACTTGTGCTCTTTCTTAAATTCATCAACTTATAAATTGTCAGCTGCAAAATTATTAAAATTGCCCACACAAAACTATTTAAGAATTGTTATTTTTTTTAGAAATCTTGTTTTGGTAAAAAAAGGCTGGAACAAACAACAACAAAAATAGTGGCTGGATTAAAAACCTTCGCACATAAAAAAGCAAGAGGTTGTTTTCCTGATTGGAAAAATTAAGAATAGAAAAAAAGGCCACTATTAAAATAATGAAAAAGACCAGGTATAGAACACCTGCAAACTTTGACAATCCGAAATCTTTAAACAAAACCTGAATGATAGCAATTGAAATCAAGCTGTTCAAGGCATATCTCAAAAAAAGACTGAAAAACAATTTAAGGGAGTCGTATTCCGGAAAAGGCATTTTCAAATAATCACTTCTGAAGTAAGCCAGAAACGGATCGTAAAAAAGCTCCTCGAAAACCCGAACCAACGCCAGCAGAAAAACCAGCACTAGCGATAAGGCAATTTCTTTTTTATATCTAAGAAGCTTTTGCATGCAATGAAAATTTTTGAACCCACAATACCCACAACCCAAATACTACTCCATAAATAAACAGCGGAAAAACAACGCCATGTAAGATATGCTCATATTCCGGATAATGATACAATGCGATGGCAAGCAACGCAATTCTAAGAATGTTTAATATATGAATAATCAGAATTCCTGCCAGCACAAACACGATTGTCTGTTTTGTCTTTCCTTTAAAAGCAACTACAAATGCCACAAAAAGAATCATGACGCTCATCGCATTACAGCCTTCTACTACTCTTGCGATAAATTTGCCGTTTAAAAAAAGTTTTACGGACGGCTGCGATTCATGTGGCGCTATGGAAGTATCTTGCCCAAAAAGATGGAGCACACCATTAGTCTGGGTAGCGACAAGTTCCGTAAAACTGTCTGCTTCAAACTTCTCGGCATCAAAACTATTGAGATACAGCTGATATACAAACATCAGCACTCCATAAGTCAGAAAGAACTTGAGTAGAAATATAAAAAAGGGCCGGTATTGAACGAAGTAGCTTTTCAAAAAAATATTTTTAACAAAACTATACAATTTTAGCTTTCCGTAATTAAATACTTTTGTATAGTAAAATACCATCATTATGACTTTTGAAGAATTAAGACCTAAGGTCGAGGACATACTCCACCATAAAGACATTTTAAGAGAAGACAAACTAATGCAAATTTGCCACCTCTTAAAAGACAATATTGACTATTACGACTGGGTTGGATTCTATTTCAGGAATGGTGACAAAGAAGAACTGATTTTAGGACCTTATGCAGGCGAACCTACGGACCATACTGTTATTCCTTTCGGAAAAGGAATTTGCGGACAAGTGGCCGTTTCCAACCAAAACTTTGTAGTGCCGGATGTAAAAGCACAAGACAACTATATTGCCTGCAGCTTTACGGTAAAATCTGAAATTGTGATTCCTCTTTTTGTTGAAGGGAAAAATATCGGACAGATTGATATCGATTCCAATATATTGGATCCTTTTACAGAAATGGACGAACGTTTCCTTGAGTTTGTAAATGCTGAAGTAGCCAAATTATTTTAAGCGCTCCAATTCCTAAGCAAATCCAAAAAATCTAATTATCAGCAGTTTAAACTTAAGAAAATCTACAGACCGTATTTTTTCAAATCTTTTTTCTGAAAATTATTTTTTCTGAAAATAAATATTACCTTTGCACTCGAATAAGAAAAACTTATTCATTACATAATAATCATTTAAACAAATATTGGCATGTACTTAACTAAAGAAGTTAAAGAGCAAATTTTCGCTAAGCACGGAGGATCTGCTACAAACACAGGTTCAGCAGAAGGACAAATTGCGTTATTCACGCACAGAATTGGTCACTTAACTGAGCACTTGAAGAAAAATCGTCACGATTACAACACTGAGCGTTCACTTGTACTACTAGTAGGTAAAAGAAGAAGCTTGCTTGATTATCTAAAGAAAAAAGAGATCAACAGATATCGTGAGATTATTAAAGAATTGAATATTAGAAAATAATTCAATAGAAAAGAGGTGCTCACGCGCCTCTTTTTGTTTTTACATATTGCTGAAAAAAAGTTTGGTTTTTCATTGGGTTTTAGACAACTACACACAACAACAACTACAACACAACTAAAACCCATTGTTTAATCAAAAAGAGGAAAATTTTATGATTCCACAAGTTTCAAAAGAAATTATCGATTTAGGAGATGGCAGAAGCATCTCAATCGAAACAGGAAAATTGGCAAAGCAAGCTGATGGATCTGTAGTAGTAAGAATGGGAGATACAATGTTGCTTGCTACCGTAGTATCTGCAAAAAAAGCAACTCCTGGAGTTGACTTTTTACCTTTAACAGTTGACTATCGTGAAAAATTTGCTGCAGCAGGTCGTTTCCCTGGTGGATTTTTCAAACGTGAGGCTCGTCCAAGCGACAGTGAAATCCTTACTATGAGATTAGTTGACCGTGTTTTGCGTCCGCTTTTCCCAGATGACTATCATGCAGAAACACAAGTAATGATTCAGTTGATGTCTCATGACGAAACTGTAATGCCAGATGCTTTGGCTGGTTTGGCTGCATCAGCAGCATTAGCAGTTTCAGATGTACCTTTCTCAACTTTGATTTCAGAAGTACGTGTTGCCAGAATTGACGGAAAACTCGTAATCAACCCAAGTCGCGCACAATTGGAGCTATCTGACATCGACATGATGATTGGAGCTTCAAAAGACTCTATCGCAATGGTAGAGGGTGAAATGAAAGAGATTTCAGAGAAAGAAATGGTTGAAGCTATCAAGTTTGCACACGAAGCTATCAAAATCCAGATCGCAGCTCAAGAAAGATTGCAAAACCTTGTTGGCAAAAAAGAAATTCGTACTTACGAAGAAGAACGAAATGACGAAGCTATCTACGATAAAGTAAGAGAATTGGCTTACGACAGATGTTTTGCTATCGCTCAGGAAGGAACTGCAAAACACGAACGTTCTGAAAAATTTGCTTTAGTAAAAGAAGATGTAAAAGCTGCTTTTACTGAAGAAGAATTATTAGAAAACGGAGATCTTGTCTCAAAATACTATTCAAAAGTTAATAAAGAAGCGGTAAGAGAAGTTATCCTTCAATTAGGACTACGTCTTGACGGAAGAAAAACTACCGAAATCAGACCAATCTGGTGTGAAATCGATTACCTTCCATCTGTTCACGGATCTTCTTTGTTTACAAGAGGTGAAACACAAGCTTTGGCGACTGTAACTTTGGGAACTTCAAGAGAAGCGAACCAAATTGACACTCCATCAGAACAAGGCGAAGAGAAATTCTACCTACACTACAACTTCCCTCCTTTCTCTACAGGTGAAGCAAAACCACTAAGAGGAACTTCAAGAAGAGAGGTTGGACACGGAAACTTAGCACAACGTGCTTTGAAAAACATGATTCCTGCAGACTGCCCATATACAGTAAGAATTGTTTCAGAAGTTTTAGAATCTAATGGTTCTTCTTCTATGGCTACAGTATGTGCTGGAACTTTAGCTTTGATGGATGCTGGTATCCAAATGACAAAACCAGTTTCTGGTATTGCAATGGGATTGATTTCTGATGATAAAACAGGAAGATGGGCTGTATTGTCTGACATCTTAGGTGATGAAGATCACTTGGGTGACATGGACTTTAAAGTTACAGGAACTGCTGACGGAATCACAGCTTGCCAAATGGACATCAAAATCGAAGGTCTTGCTTATGACATCATGGAGAAAGCTCTTGAGCAGGCTCGTGATGGACGTTTGCACATTCTAGGAAAATTGACTGAAGTTATTGCAACTCCAAAATTAGAAGTGAAGAAACATGCACCAAAAATTGTTACCAGAATTATTCCTGGCAACTTCATTGGAGCATTGATCGGACCTGGCGGAAAAGTAATCCAGGAATTACAAAAAGCTACGGGTACAACTATCGTTATTAATGAAGTTGACGAACAAGGCGTTGTTGAAATCCTTGGAACAGATCCAGACGGAATGGCAGCAGTAATGGCAAAAATCGACTCTATCATTTTCAAACCGGAAATGGGCGGAACATACGAAGTAAAAGTTATCAAAATGCTTGATTTTGGTGCAGTAGTAGAATATACAGCTGCTCCAGGTAATGAAGTATTGCTTCACGTATCGGAACTAGCTTGGGAAAGAACTGAAAATGTTGCTGATGTGGTAAAAATGGGTGATGTATTCGAGGTGAAATACCTTGGAGTTGATCCAAAAACCAGAAAAGAAAAAGTTTCGAAAAAAGCTTTATTACCAAGACCTCCTAGAGACGAGACAAAAAGACCTCCAAAAGGAGAGGACAAAAAATAATTAATTCTTATATAAGGTTAATTCAACTGAAGCCCCGTTTCATTTATTTGAAATGGGGCTTTTAAATTATAGGTATTTTATGCCTAATATCTTACACATCAAAAACCGATATTCCTGAGTACCGGGTTTATTCTCATAACCCATGCCTCGTTTTCCTCCCTTCCATGACATGAATTTTCCTGCTCGTACCTTTTTCTTCTGTAAAAAACCGTATTGCCTTTACTTTTACCAAGCAAAATAAGCAATAACGGCGGACACCGAAAAGCCATATGAGTAGGGACAACCACTAAATCTTAGAATTATGTCACAATTCAATTTAAAAGTCGCATTTACATCAGAGCAATTAGGAATTTTATATGCAACAGGCACAAACGTTATCATTGCAAAATCATCAGACGGACGCCCACCATCTGTTGCATGGCAGGTTTTCAAACCTTTGCAGTCTAACACAGTATCCTGGAAAGAAGAATATGGAATATATGCATCAACAGCTCCTATTAGAAATGGTGCCGTTTTAAGTCAATTAGCCAACACTCCTATAGGAATCGAAAGGGGGAAACAATATATATTACAAAATTACGGTGCAATATCAGGGCCTCACGACGGAGGATTTCCAAATGCATTTATTTTCGCAAATCAATATGCCGGCTTGCCATATATCACAGCTGGTCTTTATCAGAATGCCTCAGTTAACGGAATTGACATAACTAGCAATGCTATTTCTGCAATCCCCGTATTAATGCAAAGCAATGCGATAATGAACCCAAGCACGAGTATTTACATCTGGCTACAATCTCAAGTTGTCAGCAATTCAGTTGTCACCATGGTAACATCACCTATGACCGAATTAAAATTTGGAGGTAGCGTTACAGATATTTCCATAACCTATAATTCGGCTAGCGGAAAATTTGTACCGGCAAAAAGCAACACCTTAAAAAGCACTTCTGACCAACCCTTTAATCATATTGAGCCATCTCTATAATTAAAAACCAAAAAAGTGGCTGCTATTAGGCAGCCACTTTTTTTTAATAAACACTTTATTCTCTGGTTAAAAATTCCAGCTTCCGGACAAACCGATATTTATAGAAGATGCCCCAAAATTCCGTTCGGCTTTTGAATTGAATAAACCGTAAGGTGCGTAGTTATAATTGCAATGAACACCAAATCCATAAAACATGATTTTCACGCCTTGCGAAAAGGCAATTGTATGAAGCGTAGGTTTAATATCCTTTTTATCGAATTCTTCTCCTTCAGGCTTGCTATAATGCAGGTATTTCCAACCCATTCCGGAATTTGATTCAATGTGGAAATTTTCATTAGGAGATTGGTATAAAAACCATGTATATCTGAAACCTAATAAAAACGAAGATTTGCTTCCTGATAGCACTATATCTTCATTATTCCATTTATACGAAACACTTTTTCCTTTTACAATACCGCTAAGTTCAGCACCAAAATCGATAAACTGGCGTCTTGCTATTTTTGTTCTCATATAATAAGCCGTATTAATTGAACTTTCATATTTATCAGCCAAAGCACCTAGCGGAGTTCCGTAACTTACTTCCACAATATTTCTTTTATACAAGTCTACTTTTGGAAAAACAATGGTGTCTTGCGCACTCATCTGGAATGCAATCAAAACCAAAAAAAGCATTTTATTCATTTGGCAAAAGTTTAAATTTATTATCGGATCCGTGAGAGTTACCTCCTCCAAAAAACAGTAATGCTGCTTCATTCACACTGTACATTTCAAAGATTATTTCTTTGTCACTAGGTAAATAAATAGAATATTTTGTCATCTCTTTGGATATAAAAATGATTGGAAATGAAATCGTTTCATAGTTGGTATAAAAAACGAATTTGTTCTTATATCGCTTTCCATAAAATTTCAAGACATGTCGTTTTGCCTGGGCATCATCATAACTTACAAACAGTTCCTTATCTTTTATATCTATCTGAATAGGCTTTGAATAATCGACATTACTAATATTGGATATCTTCTTCATCAAACTCGAGGTAGAAATCCGATTATCATACTGAACCCGGAGCGTATCCAATTGGTCATAGAATTTACCCGAAAATTTTGGGGGAATACTTTTATAACCATCTCGATTAATCGTGTTTTGAATCGTACAGGACGCAATACAGAACACAAATAAAACTGGCCAATTTCGCTTCAAACAACTCAAGAGTCGTTTTTCGAAGCCGTAAAAATTTTCAATTCTTTTTTTCATGATTACATTGTTTAATAGCCCAAAATTCTTTTGTTTATCGCAAATATTATTGTGCTAAACAATATTTCGTACTTTAGCATTTGTGATTATCGCAAAAACCATGGACAACCAAACGATTTTATTAGGAAACATAAGGAAGCGTTTACATAAGAATTCTTCTTTAATTGAAGAAATAGCCACCGTATTGCAAATAAGCTATGACGCTTCGCACCGCAGAGTTTCTTCAAAAAGCAAATTTTCAATTGAGGAAACTATAAAACTCTGTCAGCATTTCTCCATTTCTATGGATAAGATATTTGGCGGAAAAGAAAACCAGGTCGTTGCAGAAAAGACAAAAGAAATACGTTCGTCAGAAGATTTAGCACTTTATTTTAAACAGTCGGCACAAAACCTGAAATCGTATGCCACCGACTCGAAGATGTTTTATTCTTCGAAAGACATTCCGCTTTTTTATACTATTGGCGGAACATTACTTTCAAAGTTTAAGTTATATGTATGGCTCAACCTACTCATAGGTAGCGAAAATCAGGACCATTTTGAAAAGTTTGTTTTAGACCAGTCACTTTTGGCTTATAGCTCGCAGCTCCAGAATGTATATGATAACACCGAAGTTCATGAAATATGGAATGATACAACTATCAACAGTACGCTGCAGCAAATCTTATATTTTTTTGAATCGGGATTGCTGTCTCAAGCCAATGCACAGCTACTGTATGAAGATGTGAGAAAGATTTTGCAGAAGGCAGAAGAAAAATCCAGCAAAAACTCATCAGGATATCATCTTTATTATAACGAGCTATTAATCCTGAATAACAATGTGCTTTTATCTAATGCAGAGAAAAAATCATTGTTTATTCCTTACACCATGCTTGGATATTTTATCACCGAAGATGAATCGACTTGCCACAATGCCTCTGAATATTTCTTGCACCAAATCAAAAATTCCAAGTCTCTTAACCTGTCTGGAACCCGCGACCGAAAAATTTTCTTTGGAAAAGGACATCAGAAAATTGATTTTTATTTACAGAAAATCAACAAGTTAGACTTAGAGATATAACATACAGATAAAAATAAAAATATTTTATTTACTTTTTTGTAACTTTTTTGCAACTCAATACGTATAACTACCTGAATACCTAAATTAAGGAAAACTAAATGAGACAGCTCAAAATTACCAAGCAGGTAACAAATCGTGAAACTGCTTCCTTAGACAAATACCTACAAGAGATTGGAAAAGTTGATCTTATTACAGCTGATGAAGAGGTAGAATTAGCTCAAAGAATAAAAGCCGGAGACCAGAGAGCATTAGAAAAATTGACTAAAGCCAATTTGCGTTTCGTGGTTTCGGTAGCAAAACAATATCAAAACCAAGGACTAACACTTCCCGACTTAATTAACGAAGGAAATTTAGGTCTTATCAAAGCTGCACAACGTTTCGATGAAACGCGTGGTTTCAAATTTATCTCTTATGCTGTTTGGTGGATTCGTCAATCTATCTTGCAGGCTTTGGCTGAACAATCACGTATTGTTCGTCTGCCATTGAATAAGATTGGCTCTATCAATAAAATCAACAAGATGTATGCTTTGTTGGAACAATCTAACGAGCGTCCACCATCTGCTGAAGAAATTGCAAAAGAGCTTGACATGACTGTAAACGACGTAAAGGAATCTATGAAAAATTCCGGTCGTCACCTTTCAATGGATGCTCCTCTTGTTGAAGGAGAAGATTCTAACCTTTATGACGTTTTACGTTCAGGAGAATCACCAAATCCAGATAGAGAGCTGATCCATGAGTCTTTACGTACTGAAATTGAACGTTCATTAGAAACTCTGACTCCTAGAGAAGCAGATGTGGTTCGTTTGTATTTCGGATTGGGCGACCAGCACCCAATGACTTTGGAAGAAATAGGTGAAACTTTTGATTTAACTCGTGAGCGTGTACGCCAAATCAAGGAAAAAGCAATCCGCAGGCTGAAACACACTTCGAGAAGTAAAATCTTGAAGACCTATTTGGGTTAACAAATTGCAAAAAATTTAAAATCATTTTGATTCTTAGATTTTATTTGTATCTTGTTTTCCTAAAAAATTGACACCCTTATATTATAATATTTAACGCAACAACAGTTCAAAACTGTTCGTTTTTTGATTGATGATTGAAACTCCGGCTGATTACCGGAGTTTTGTTTTTTTATCAAACAAAACTTCGGTCTGTTCGCTTTCGCTCGGGTTTCCGGAGTTTTACACTAAAAAGAAAGAAGGCACAAAAACTCACTTTCAACAGCACTCTCTTTTACAGATAAAACACACAACCTTAGCAACTCAGAACCTTAGCACCTTAGAACCTCTTTAAAGGCACAAAAACTCATTTTCAACAGCACTCCCTTTTACAGATAAAACACACAACCTTAGCAACTCAGAACCTTAGCACCTTAGAACCTCTTTAAAGGCACAAAAACTCACTTTCAACAGCACTCCCTTTTACAGATAAAACACACAACCTTAGCAACTCAGAATCTTAGCACCTTAGCCTCTCAAAAAAAAATTGCGACCCTGCGTCTTTGCGAGCATTTTTTCACGCAAAGACACAAAGCCGCAAAAGAAGTATAACCGTATCGGAATCTAGCTCCCGATAATCATTTTTTATATAAAAGTTTCAATCTTAATAATTAATCTTTTCAAGACGTAATTCAGTAGCCTTATTTTTCTCATCAAAGTCTTCAACTAGCATTATGTAGCCTTTCTTTGCGTTATAAGCATTCACAGTACTGGTTTCTGTCTTTAATTCCAGGGTTTGTTTTTTAAACTTTCCTTCAGAATAGGAAACGATTCCATAGAGCGTGCTTTTATTTCTGTTTTTAGATTTTTTTTCATTGTCACTAAATAGGAACAAGAATTCATTATCTCCCAAATCTTGATAATCTATAAAATCGAAAAGTCCGTATTTTTTTATGCTACTTGAATGACCCGATGTTTTAGGAAATTTATTTCTAAATTTTTCAACTGTAAATACTTGGTTTACGTCAAGGTTATCATTCATTTCAAAAAAGTACAAATTGTTTGTCGTTATAGGAGATTGAAGAAAAGCCTCCGCTACCAAAATAATTTTACCTTCGCCCGTCAAAAGCATTTCATGAGGAAAAAGATACCCTTCTTTTTTAACATACCCGTTTTTATCTATCGGCAATTTAGCACTCAATGATTCCCATTTCAGGTAATGGCTTTTGGTTAACTTTCCGGTCTTCTTATCGAACACAAAATTAAAAAGCCCTAAATTGTCAGTATCGTCAATAAAACCTTTTTTATCAGTCTCCGAATAATTTCCAAATAGATAAACCTTATCTGAAGTTATTTTACAATCAACAACTCTATACCCATATTTCTCTATCTCTGGAAATGCAAATTCATTGCGCAAAACACCTGTTTTAGAGTCAAGGAAAAGTAGAGACAATTCATTCAAATACTTGCGTGTCAACGAACCTTTATACGGATGCTTAAACAGAACAATCACATCTTCATCTGAGTGCACATAGTTTAAGTCGTTTAGTATCTTATCTTCTACATTATTATAATTATATCTCCAAATTTCTTTAAAATCACCATCGATATGGGCAAGATAACTTTTATTAAGATTTGTTATTTTTTTATCGAGAGATTCTGAGTCTACCATTAAACCGACTCCTTCATAAACTACAATATTCTCAGATTGATTATCAGCTATATTTGTGTTTTTTCTATCAAAAGTCGGATCAACAATCATCTTCCCTTTTGAGTAAATAAAAGGCTTACTTAATTGGTTATCCTTAATAGAAAGAAGTCTGTATCTTTTAAAATATTCAGTTCCTTCAAAGGAATCTGCAAATTGCAAAAGCAACTTATCTTTATAGATAGAAACTCTGACACTTATTTTTTCAGCTTTAAAAAACCATGATTCATATTTCATTTCTGTTATAAAGCCATTGGTAACTTTAGTTAGGTTTTCGTCAAGAACCACATATTCCAACTGATAGGTTTCTTTTGCAATCTTATCTGTCTCAAACAGTAAAAAATAGCCTCGCAAATTATTATTTTCATCTTTGATCACATCTGAAGAATAAAGACGGCCTTTGGATAATTTTTGCAAATCAACAATTTGCGCTTTTAAAATTGAAAATGAAAAAAAGCAAAATAATAGTAAAAAATTATTTTTCATGTTAAGATTTAAAGTTGTTAATGATTGTTTCGAAATCGGAAATTTTAATGTTATTCAAATAACTCACAAACCTATTCAGGCTATCAGAATTGTTGAGATTATCATGAGCGGGGACATACCGATTAATCGTGTAATTAATACGCGATTCATAAATTTTGAGGAGATTTAAATGGATTATTTTTTGCAATACAGGATCATCTGTTTGTTTTTTATAGAGCTTTAGAGATTCATATAATGAAATTCCATATTGCTGTGAAGAATATAAATTATAAAGATTTTGATAAATGCTATTCTTCTTTATTTCAGAAAAAGCTTTGGGACTGCTATACGTTTCGCTGAATTTTGCTTCTAATTTTTTTTCGATCAGTTTAATTCTCGTTGCACAATCCGGATGTGATTTTAATGAATCTACATTTATCCCTTTCATTTTATCATACTTTGAAAAAAGACTTTTTTCTTCATTGAAATATTTTTGCTTCAAAGTAAATCCGTTCTTTTCAAATATAAATTTGTAATCTGCAACAGTAAGCGAATCTGTTTCATTATCAGATAAATCTAATTTTGTCAAAATATTGACTGCCGCTTTAGGGTTCCGTAATGTTTTTCCATAAAATACAAATCCTATAGAATCAGCTTCAATTTCTTTCTTTCTTCGTTTTTCATAATCCTCATAAATAATATTTTTCATCAGATTACTTGCTTTGGTGGCCTTGCCATATTTTTGGCGCTGAATTTCTTTTGTTTTTGCAATGATGCTTTCCGATTTTGAAAGTTTGGCATATGCCTCGATTCCATTTTTAACATGATTCAAAAATTGGTGTCCTATTTCATGCGAAATAACAAATACCAGCTCATCTTCATTTTCAACCATTAAAAAAAGCCCATAATTTACCACAATTGTCCCGTCTCCGGTATTGTAGGCATTTATTTCAGAATTTTTCGACAACAATATTTTATAATCTTGAGTGTTGATATTATTCTTTGTAAGAATTTCATTCATCAATCCTTTTAAATAATGGTCAAGGTCATTATTACAGATAAAATCTTTGTGCTTTATTTTTTCTAAAAAATTCTGCTGCATTTCGCTATACAGTTCCTTGATAAGATTTTTTTCAGGACCTTTTTTAAGTACTATGCTTTTGTTTATCGATTCAAATTTTTTCTGGTACTCTTGACCCAAAACATTTGAACATTCAGAAGACAAGGTATCAATGGCAACAAAATTCTGCTGACCAAAGCTAACAAGAGTAGTAAAAAGTAAAAACAAGAAAACCGTATGTCTCATTTTAGATATTAATTATTTTTTATACGATATTGGCGTCAAATATACACTTTTTAAAAAAATAGAAATTATTTTTCTTACAGATTGTGTTAAAAAGGATGTGACATCTTCTAGCAGTATTTTATAGACAAATTATCCGTTTAAAATTTAGTTATGAAATAGTATCTTTGCGGACAACTTGTTAACAAACAACACAACAACACATGAAAAATACCTTAATAGCACCTTCTGTGCTGGCTGCTGACTTTGGAAATTTACAGCGCGATCTTGAAATGATTAATAACAGTAATGCCGACTGGTTTCATGTCGACATTATGGATGGTGTTTTTGTACCAAATATTTCTTTCGGAATGCCTGTTTTGGAAACTATCCAGAAACATGCAAAAAAGACAATCGATGTGCATCTGATGATTGTTGATCCTGACCGTTATATCAAGACTTTTGCTTCACTTGGAGCCAACGTGTTGAGTGTTCATTATGAAGCCTGCACACACCTTCACAGAACACTACAGGCTATCAAAGCAGAAGGAATGAAAACCGGAGTTGCTTTGAATCCACACACAAGCGTTACTGTTTTGGAAGATATTATTAATGATATCGATGTGGTTTGTATCATGAGTGTGAATCCTGGTTTTGGAGGTCAGTCGTTTATTGAATCTACTTATAAAAAAGTAAGACAGTTAAAAGAAATCATTTCCCGCAACAAGGCTGAAACATTGATTGAGGTTGATGGTGGAGTAACAGATAAAAATGCCAAGCAATTGGTTGAAGCAGGAGCTGATGTTTTAGTAGCCGGAAACTTTGTTTTTAAATCCGCCAATCCAACGGAAACAATTGCCGATTTAAAGAAAACAGCATCGCTTTAAAAGCATTTCTATAAATAAAAAAGCCTGTTCTGAGAACAGGCTTTTTTATACTATTAATTCAAGTATTCTTCTTTAAAATTAATCATCTTTTTTACTCCTTCATATAATTCAGGGTGTTCAGTTTTAAAAATCTGTGGTGACTCAAAAAAGTGTTCCAGCAATACAGCCAGGAACTCAAATTGGTTTTCATAGGCATATTCACGAAAATAGCCTTTCTGAACCAATTCTAACGACAATGCGGCATCATCATAGTATTTTACGATTTCGTTGAACTCATCGTAAAATATGGACGCACTGGGATCACCATTTACTTTTTTAGAATGGAAATGCAACACGTGACCAAATTCATGAAGCCCTAAATTCACATTATCATTTGTTGTTTTGTGTCCTAAAAGAAAATCGTCCCATGAAAAAACTACTGCTTTCATTCTAGGATTAAATTCTCCTTTATGGCTTTGTCCCGTCAGAGCAGATTCGTATTGATTGGGATAAATAATAATATCCCTAAACAGCG
The DNA here is from genome assembly GCF_006385255.1 of Flavobacterium microcysteis. Taxonomy (GTDB): domain Bacteria; phylum Bacteroidota; class Bacteroidia; order Flavobacteriales; family Flavobacteriaceae; genus Flavobacterium; species Flavobacterium microcysteis. Next base: position 471,279 of record NZ_VFJE01000056.1, on the reverse strand, counting down.
GTGTCAAATAAAAACGCATACCAAACGTCAGCATTACATAGGTTCCGGCAGTTATAATCATCATTTCTTCCGTAACCTCAATCCCTTTACCATGAAACTGATAATTACTTATAAATGATTTCACACGGTGTTCAAAATAAGCTTTTCGTTTATCTGAGAGTTTTCTATAAAAAGAAAATTCTCTTTCTAATAGAAGTTTCTGAGATGGTTTAATTTTTTTCGGAATGGGATACCAATGAATATACAGCGGCTTGTTAACGATCAACACATAAGCTGGCTCTACAAAAAAACGCACAAAACCTATAATGATGCATAGGAACACCATTGTAGCAATTATCAAGGTTAAAATAACGAAAATAGTCTCACTCATATCCTGAATTATTTTTGAGAAATAAAAAAGGGACTAAACCAGTCCCTTTAAAAATCTGCGATCCGAAGATAGAGAATTTGAATCATTTGCTGAAAGATTTAAAAATTTTAAAATGAAATTCAATTCAAAAGTTCCGGTTTTCAATCCGCAAAGCTTTCCTTTTTGCAAAAACCTTAGAAATACTTAATTCTAAAATTAAATCTCAAACCCTTTGCTGTCAAAGAAAATAAGACAATAAATGACATACTAATTGAGTTTAGTTGGTTTTATATTACTGGAGTTTGTAAATCGTATGACAATCACAGCAATTTTATGGGTATGTAAATATCAATGATATGAAAGTTTTCGGGATGTAATTTAGGATCATTTAAATGGCTTAAAAAGAAATTTCTGTTATCTGGCTGATACCCGTTTTCTTCAAACCATACATCATAAATATAATTCCATGTTTTAAAGCATTCAGACATTGGTGCTTCTTTATGGAAAATAGCATATAAACCACCACTAATTGTTGTATTGCCAATTAGTCCTTCTCCCACTATTCCTTCCGGAACAGACAAACAAACATCTGCTTGGAGCATTCCTGATAAATTAGCGTTACTTCTATAAACCGTTAATGCTTTGGTTTCAGGAAAATTTACTAGATTTCTGGGAGAGGCCCAGCTAAAAAGCTGTTCGAACATTTTTCCAAATGTTTCGCTGTCATGCTGGTGGATATTGAGATTTCTAATGTAAACAACATTAAACTCTTCCAGTTTTTTGATTTCAAAATCAAGTTTCACAAATTCACTCATTTCAATATTTTTTAAGTTATTTAATTTGAGTGCAAGGTAATTTTCGATTTCGGACTGCATTTTTCCAATATTGCTATTCGCTATACCAATATTGCTATTTTGATGCCGTTTTCGCCATTCACTTGGCGTTATCTGCTTTGCTTCACGGAAACTCCTTGAAAAAGAGGACATACTTAAAAAGCCACAATCAATGGCAATTTCACTAATTGTTTTGGAAGGGTTGTTCATTAAGAAAAATAGAGCTCTCTCTATCTTGGCTTTCTTAATAAACTCATTGATTGTTGTTCCTGTTACCGACTTAAATATTCTGTGGAAATGGAATTTTGAAAAATTAGAAAGGTCAGCTAGTTTTTCTAAAGAAAGTTCTTCGTGGAGATTTTCTTTAATATAATCTATGCTTTTATTAATTCTAAAGTAATACTCTTTAATAGAATCTTCTTTTGTCATACTTATTTATCTATATAACCCTTTTTAACCCAATATTTTTTGAGTGCACAAACGAATGTGAAAGACAAAGTTAAGGATGTATTGTAAAAAGCAGACAAATTACAACAGAACTTTCAAGGCATAAAAAAACCCGAGAACACACATTCTCAGGTTTTACTTTTTTAGTGACCGCGGAGGGGGTTCGAACTCCCAACCCTCAGAGCCGAAATCTGATATTCTATCCAGTTGAACTACGCGGTCAGTTTATATATTGTTTATGACAATAATTTCTTCACGATTGTAGAGATAATTTTACCGTCAGCATTACCAGCCAACTCTGTAGAAATCATTTGTAGCTTTTAATTTACCATATAGGGAGATTGTGCGGGCGTATTTGTATTTACTGCTGGTAATGAATTATTTTGAGCATCTTTATTTCTACTTAAAGCCTGAAAATAAGGCGCCACAAAAGTTATTTTCCAGTCACCCGAATTTGACGCATAATTAGTCACATTATGTCTTGGCAGCCTACTTTCTGGATCAATTCCCTCCTGTATCAATCCGCCATTATTCCCTTTTACAAAAGTAGGATTGATAAATGTCAACCCACTACTTTGATTAGGTGTTACGCTTGAGGCTGTATCAATAGTTAAATCATCATATCTTCCACCTTGAGACAGGCTATTGCCACAGAAAAATTCTCCTGTAAAAATACTTTCGGCATTATTTAAAATCTCCATACCGCTACTACCATTGAACTCATACCTATTATTTGAAAATCTATTTTGAGTACTATACATTATATAGGCCCCTTTATCACCGTTTTCAAAAACATTTCCACTAATGATCGAGTTGTGAAGATTATTCCCTAATATAGCCACTGCTTTTCTATTAGTCAGGTCTTTTAGCGTACCATAGGAGGTAGACATTCCAATTTCATTATTTATTATCCAAGAGTCCGTAGTATTTGTTAAATGCAAAGACCCTATATGCCCATTATCAGGTGAGGAATCATTACCATAAGGTAAGCCAGAGCCAAATAATCCTTGAAGCATATTATTTTCAATCCTAGAAACCTTTAGACTTGTTGATTTTACAGCATGTTGTTTGCAGTAAACAATATTATTATTATATAATCTATTAGCCGTCCCATTAAACAAGACACCTGCAATTAGGCTTTGCCCTGTCGGATTTTGAAAGTCACCATCAATATTTAAATTTTCAAGACTTGCATTAGTTGTAGTAGTTGAGAACATAAAAACATATTGAGCTCCAGAAGCAGGTCTTATTATAACAGGAGTACGATACGACAAATCGTGACTTACGCCTTGCTCGCCATAAAAGGTAAATCCGGTTGGAACTTCTATTTCTTTCAACCTATAAACTCCTTTTGGGAATAAAACTTTAACACCCTTATTGTCTGAATTAAATGTGGCTATTAAATCTTCTAATTTGGACGAATAATCGGTAACACCATCACCTAAAATGCCAAACCATTTTACATTAATTGCCGTTCCTTCTACATTTCTTACCCATCGACCATTTGTTGGATTTGCACTAGTTGGAACAATAATAGTCCCTCCATTATCTGCTAGATTTGAAAAACCATTTATTCTCCATACAAAATGCCCACCGCCGCCATCATTATTTCCTACATAGTCTTTAACATAACAAACATCTCCTTCACTATTCCCAGTAGTTAATCTTGACCTTAATTCATCGATATTTTTAATTGTTATTATCCCATTTATAGTTGTTCCGCTATTTAAAGCATACGGAACACTCATAAATTGTGTGGTTCCGGAAGCGGTATAATTAGTTCCTCCTATTGGATCAAGCTCTACTTTTAGAAACTTATTTCCAACGCCCCATGGAATTGCATTAAAACTTCCCGAAAGAACTGTCCCACCTCCAATACTCAAACTATAATTTCCTTGACTGTTTGTTGTCTTGCTATGCCTTTCACTATATAGTACGCTTCCAGTGCTAGTGAGGTCAAGAATACTTATTTTAATACCTATGTTACCATTAACAATTGGCATATTACTAGAATTGTATGCAATTGATTGATAGCTTATGGCTTGCGGCACTTGTGAATACAACATAGCAGTATTCATAAAAAGAATTAAAAGTACAATTTTCTTCATACTATTATTTTTTTAGAACTTTAAAAGGTTTAGTTCCTTCAAGTTTTGGCACTATCAAGTACATTCCTTTGATTAGAGATGAGAGATCGATATAATTATTTTTTATTGTTTCTTTAAAGATGAATTGACCAAGCTCATTATAAACTTCTATTTCATAATTTGAGCTATTATTTTTCTTATAAAGATACAGCTTGTCTTCTACAGGGTTTGGAAAATAAGAAAAACCGGATTGATTCGAAAAATCGGAGTTGGGATTTGTTATGGGGATTACATTTTCCTCCGATTCTATTGCGTATGTGAGTTGTACTTCTGTAACTCCAACAACAAAATCCATGCTACCAATTGAAGCAGAATTAATTTTATAATCAATATTTTGAGAATATGCTATAAAACTATTTGCAATAAAAATAAACGAGTAAATTTTTTTCATAAAATGTAAATCATTTAGTCAATTAACCCATTACTATGTAATCACCCGAAGTAAAAACATTTATAGAGTAAAAGCCTTTTAACTCTATAAATGTGTATTTTTTAGGTTTGTGACCGCGGAGGGGTTCGAACCCCCAACCCTCAGAGCCGAAATCTGATATTCTATCCAGTTGAACTACGCGGTCAGTTTTTTATCGATTGTAAATCTATGACAATAATTTCTTCACTATTGTGGAGATAGTCTTACCGTCAGCTTTACCAGCCAACTCTGCAGAAGCCTGTCCCATAACTTTTCCCATTGAAGCCATTCCTGAAGCACCTGTTTCAGCAATGATTTTTGCCACAACAGCTTCTACTTCTTCTTCGCTTAATTGAGCCGGAAGAAACTTTTCAATGACAGCAGCCTGCAACAATTCTGGCTCAGCTAAATCAGCCCTACCTTGTTCAGTAAAGATATTTGCACTGTCTTTTCTCTGTTTTACCAAGCGCTGTAAAAGCTTGATTTCATCATCCTGAGAAATTTCTTTTGCACCTGCGTCAGTTTGCAAAAGCAATAGTGCAGACTTTACAGCTCTTAGAGATTCAAGACTTACTGTGTCTTTGGCTCTCATTGCCGTTTTGATTTCTTCGTTGATTTTATCTTGTAAACTCATTGGTATGGTTCTTTTCTATTCTATTTATTGAATTATTTAAAAATCAGGATTCTAAAACTTTTGGATTCTGAAAACATTGTTATTTCACGTTTCAAAAAACCCTTAACCTACTTTTAAACTGATGCGAAGATAAAAAAAATAACCCGAAAATCAATTCAATTTTCGGGTTATCGGGTTTTGGTTTGAGTTAGTTAATCTACGTTGTCGTGAAGAAAGGAATTATTTGAACGCAATTGTAAATCGTCGTTACTATCCGTTCCTAGTGACATCCTAGACTTGCTATTATCAGCCTGGGTTTGATTCAAATCGATTCCCATTCTTTTGTATGCCGGCTCTTTTTCGAACTCATCAACTCTTGATGGATTGTTGTGGAATTTATAGTTAAATTCTTTCATCTTCAATCGTCTTTCGTCAGCTCTTTTTTTCAAAGTCTGCTCGATAGTCATTTCAAGCGGAGAGATTTCTTCGAAAGAAGTGTTATTGAATTTAGGCTCTTCAACCTTCATCTTCAAGTCCAACTCTCTATCTACAGGCTCTTCAACTTTAGCAACAGGCTTAGATTGAATCAGCTCGTTTTCAACTTCCATATATTCTTCTAAAGAATACTTCACGATACCTTTTTCGTTCAATTCTGTTACTGGAACAACCTGAACTGGCTGGTTTACCTTAATATCTTTAGTTTCGTTTGATAATTCGAAAAGAATTCTGTCTTCTTTTGGCGCTTCAACATTTTTAATTGGCAAGTCAAAAGAGAATGTAATTTGCTCTTCTTCTTTATAGGCTACAAATTCCGGCTCACGCACTTCCATTTCTCTCACTTCAGGAGTTGTAATATAAAATTCGTGCTCGCTGATTGGTGAAACTATCTGGAATTCTACGTCAATATTCTTGATGAATTCTGTTGTTTTTACCAAATCCGAAGCCATTTCTGGTTCTTCAATTTTTGCCTCAGCTACTTCAAAGTCTTCCAATGCAAAAACAATCTTTTCTTCAGTGTCTTTTTTTTCTTCAACAGGAGCAGGAGAAAAATTGAATGATGGCACTACTTGTTTTTGCGACAAGTCACGCCCCATTCTTTGCTCATCCTCTAAAGCGTGGATAATTTTTTTTGGCTCTGTATTGACGATTTCGTTTTGCTGCTCTACGTTAAATCCCGTAGCGATAATTGTTACAGCAATAGAATCTCCAAGCGCTTCATCTTCACCAACCCCCATAATGATGTTGGCATTGAAGCCAGCTTCAGTTTGGATATGATCGTTGATTTCTCCAATTTCGTCAATCGTGATTTCATTACTTCCAGAAACGATAAGCAACAATACGTTTTTGGCTCCAGTGATTTTGTTATCATTCAACAATGGCGAATCCAAAGCTGCGATGATCGCTTCTTTAGCACGATTTTCACCAATTGCAGTAGCAGACCCCATAATTGCAGTACCACTGTTTGACAGTACTGTTTTGGCATCTTTTAAGTCGATGTTTTGAGTATAGTGGTGCGTAATTACTTCAGCAATACCTCTTGAGGCTGTTGCCAAAACTTCATCCGCTTTTGAGAAACCAGCTTTAAACCCTAAGTTTCCGTATACTTCTCTTAATTTATTATTGTTGATTACGATAAGCGAATCTACTTGTTTTCTCAAACGTTCAACACCAAGCAAAGCTTGTTCCGAACGCACTTTACCTTCAAACTGGAACGGAATAGTAACAATCCCCACTGTAAGGATGTCTCTTTCTTTAGCCAGTTGAGCAATAACTGGCGCAGCTCCTGTTCCGGTTCCGCCTCCCATTCCTGCCGTGATAAAAACCATCTTTGTATTGCTGTCAAGCATCTTCTCGATATCGGCAATACTTTCTATAGCCGACTGCTGTCCAACTTCAGGATTTGCTCCTGCACCAAGACCTTCCGTGAGATTAACTCCCAACTGAATCTTATTAGGAACAGAGCTGTTTTGCAATGCTTGAGAATCTGTATTACAAACGATAAAATCCACTCCCTTAATCCCCTGCTGAAACATATGGTTGATCGCGTTGCTTCCGCCTCCTCCAACACCAATTACTTTAATTACATTTGATTGATTTTTAGGTAAATCAAATGAAATGCTTCCAAAATCTGAGTTGCTCATCATAATATTTGGTTTTAATTTCTTTTCCTTTTCTTTTTAATTTCTGTTTGGCAATTATGCCCTATTCTGCATTATCTAAAAATTCTTTTATCTTGTCGATGTATTTGTCGAAAAACGACTTTTTCATCCTGCCTTCCGTAGAAGCAGATTTGACTTGTTCTGCTTTTTTCGGCTGCTCTACGCTGACTTCCTCTTCATAATGGGTTGTAGTTTCAACAACTACTTCTTTATGAACCTGAACCGGAGGTGCTTTTTCAACTTCAACCTGATTCAACGGCACCGCACTTCTGGTATTGTTTCTGATACTGTTCATCACCAATCCAACGGCTGTCGCATACAATGGGCTTGAAATTTCTTCATCTGAATTTCCGGCCAAGTGTTCGTTCGGATAACCGATTCTTGTATCCATTCCGGTAATGTATTCCACCAATTGCTTGATATGCTGCAATTGGGCCCCACCTCCTGTTAAAACAATTCCTGCAATTAATTTTTTGCGAGGATCTTCATGTCCGTATGACTTGATTTCGGTAAAAACCTGATCGATAATCTCTACTACACGAGCATGGATTATCTTGGATAGATTTTTCAAAGAAATCTCTTTCGGCTCTCTTCCTCTCAAGCCTGGAATTGAGACAATCTCATTGTCTTTATTTTCTCCCGGCCATGCTGAACCAAACTTCACTTTTAACAGTTCCGCTTGTTTTTCTATGATAGAGCATCCTTCTTTGATATCGTCGGTAATCACATTTCCGCCAAAAGGAATTACTGCCGTATGGCGAATAATTCCGTCTTTGAAAATAGCAAGATCTGTGGTTCCACCTCCAATGTCAATCAAAGCGACACCTGCTTCTTTTTCTTCCTGGCTCAATACTGCATCTGCAGAAGCCAACGGTTCTAATGTCAAGCCTGATAAATCCAAGCCTGAACTTTTGATACAACGCCCAACATTTCTGATGGATGAAGCCTGTCCAACCACAACATGGAAGCTTGATTCAAGTCTTCCTCCGTACATTCCGATTGGCTCTTTGATTTCAGCCTGTCCGTCAATTTTAAATTCTTGCGGCAGGACATGAATAATTTCTTCTCCAGGAAGCATTGCCAGCTTGTGCACCTGATTGATTAGCAAATCAATATCATTTTCACTGATTACTTCTTCCGGATTGCTTCTGCTGATGTAATCGCTATGCTGTATGCTTCTGATGTGCTGGCCGGCAATACCAACCACAACATCTTTTATTTTATAACCTGAATCCACCTCCGCTTCGTGAACGGCTTGCTGGATTGACTGAATCGTTTGTGTAATGTTATTAACAACGCCTCTTGCAACACCAAGGCTTTTGGATTTTCCAACGCCCAAAATTTCAAGTTTCCCGTATTCATTCTTCTTGCCAATCATAGCGACAATCTTGGTTGTCCCAATGTCTAAACCTACTGCAATGCTCTCTTTTTCCATATCCTAATTTTTGGTGCACACTACTTGCTGTGTAAACTTCAGATTTACTGTCTTGTATTTATTTATCAAACTGTCCTGAATTGCCTTTTGAAAAAAGGCTTTATAATTCTTGAACTTCCTATCTACATTGATGGTTCTTCCGAAATCGATAACATAATCAAAATTTCTGTTCATCATTTTCAGGCTACCATTCGGCAAAACCTGTATGCCAATGATATTTTTATGCAAAAATTCATCGTCATAGATGTAACGAAAAACCTTGTTTAGTTCTTCTTTATTTGTACTGCTAATACCCCCCGTAACCATTGGAACTCTAGCTGTAAAATTGTCTGATAATGGCATCTCATGTCCTTCATAATCAACATAAAAAGAACCATTACCGTCAAACACCCGGGCTACGGGCGTCTTTTGTTTCACAACTGCTTTTAGGACACCATCAACACTCACAAATACTTCACACTTTTCGATCATATTGTGATTATTGAGGTTTTTCTCCAACTTATTCAAATCTAATTCATCTTTTTGAATGCTGGTAGGGGCTGCATTATTTTCTATTAACAATTTATTAACCGCTTCTTGTGTAATAAATGGACTTTTTTCATTGACAAATTCTACTACATATTTTTTCAATTTTCGCTCTTCATTTCTCTTTGAAGTGAACGAATACAGAAAAATCACCAATGCGAACATCAGTACCAATTTAATGTTTGTCCAGTTAAACTTTTTCATGTAAAGCTTGTTTAATTGGTTTCACTAATTCTCCTATATCGCCTGCTCCGATTGTCACAACAACTTTAGCATCGCTTTTTAAAATTTCCGAAATCAGGTTGTCTTTTGACACCAGTTTTTTATTCGGATTATCAATCTTTCCCAACAACCATGCTGAGTTTACTCCTTCTACCGGAAGTTCTCTTGCCGGATAAATATCCAAAAGGATTACTTCGTCAAAAGCGGATAAGCTCGATGCAAAACCGTCGATAAAATCTTTGGTTCTGCTAAACAAATGCGGCTGAAAAATTGCCAGGACTTTATCTTCCGGATATAGCTCCGAAACCGCCTGATGCACCGCATTTATTTCTGTTGGATGATGCGCATAATCATCAATATAAACTAAATTTTCTTCTTTAATTTGATAGGAGAATCTACGTTTTACGCCTTTGAATGTAAATAATGCCTTGGCAATGGCCTCGGTCGGGGTGCCGTAGGTATATGCCATCGCCAAAGCTATAAGGGCGTTCGTTAAATTGTGTTTTCCCGGCAAATTAAACCGTATGTCTTTTATGATTTCTGATGGCGTCTGCACATCAAAAACATAGGCACTGTTTTCAATTCGTATGTTGAAGGCCTTGTAATCTGCCTCCTCATTTACTGCTACAGAAATTCCTTCCAACGGAAGATCTTTTACAACAAATAGTTTTTCCTTATCTTTTACTTTATCCGCAAATTCAACAAAAGATGCTTCGATTGAAGCCGTATCGCCGTATATATCCAAATGATCTGCATCCATAGAGGTTACGCATGCGATATCCGGATACAAATGCAAGAATGAGCGGTCAAATTCATCAGCTTCAACAACTGTTACTGTTTTCCCGCTACCAATTAGGTTGGAATTATAGTTTTCTACGATTCCTCCCAAAAATGCCGTAACATCTGCTCCACTTTCATACAGAATATGTCCTAAAATACTCGATGTAGTGGTTTTTCCGTGTGTTCCTGCTACAGCAAAACAGAAGGTGTCTTTTGTAATTATTCCCAATACTTCAGCTCTTTTCTTGACCTGATATTCTCTTTCAAGGAAATAGTTCCATTCCGAATGCGTTTTTGGAACCGCAGGCGTTATTATGACCAGCGTATTTTCCGCATAATAGTCTTTTGGAATTAAAGCAATGCTATCTTCAAAATGAATTTCTATTCCTAAAGCTTCCAGTTCTTTTGTTAGCTCTGTTTCCGTCTTGTCATATCCAGATACGTTTTTACCGATAGCCTTGAAATAGCGTGCCAAAGCACTCATTCCGATCCCGCCGATTCCGATAAAGTAAACGTTATGTATCTGATTCAAATTCATTTTTTTTTATTTTTTAGTCTAAAGTTATAAGATCTTAAAGTCTAAAGACTTTCGACTTTAAGACTTTTGTCTTTTGACTTTACACCTTTTGACTTTCAATTAATTTTATTATTTCATCAACGATGTCTTTCGTTGCATTTGGCATTGCCATTTTTTTTATGTTTTCCCCTAAGCTTTCCTGAAGGGTCTTATCTCCTAAAAGCTTATTAAATGTTGAAGTGAATTGAGTATCCAATTCATTTTCTTTCATCATCAATGCGCCATTTTTATCAACGATGGCTTTTGCATTTTTTGTCTGATGGTCTTCGGCTACATTTGGCGACGGGATAAAAATGACTGGCTTCCCTACCAAACATAGTTCAGAAACTGATGAGGCTCCTGCTCTTGAAATAATCACATCTGCCGCTGCGTAGGCCAAATCCATTCTATCAATAAATGCCGTTACCTGTACATTTTCTTTTTCATTGAAATGCTTATATTCTTCGATATAGAATTTTCCACATTGCCAAACTACCTGAACATCCTGTGATATAAAATTCACCAGTTCTTTTGCAATTAGCTGGTTGATTCTTCTGGAACCCAAACTTCCACCCAAAACCAGTAACACTTTTTTATCCGGGTCCAGTTTAAAATAGTCCCTGCTTTCTTTTTTCTTGCCTTTTATGTCAATCAAATCCTGACGGACAGGATTTCCTGTGAAAACTATCTTCTCTTTTGGAAAAAATCGTTCCAGGTTTTCATAAGCCACACATATTTTGCTGGCGTTACCACTCAACCATTTATTTGTAATGCCCGGATATGAATTCTGCTCCTGGATTACCGTTGGAATTCCTGCAGAACCCGCCGCTTTTAATAACGGACCGCTTGCAAAGCCTCCTGTTCCTATGGCTACATTTGGCTTGAATTCCTTTACAATTTTTCTTGATTTCAGCAAGCTGTCCATCAATTTAAAAGGAAACATCATGTTGTCAAGCGTAAGCCTTCTTTGTATTCCTGCAATCCATAATCCTTTGATTGGATATCCGGCTTGCGGAACTTTTTGCATTTCCATTTTGTCTTTTGCTCCTACGAATAAGATTTCACAATCTGGAAAACGATTTTTCAATTCATTAGCAATGGCAACTGCAGGGTAAATATGCCCGCCAGTTCCGCCTCCGCTTAATATGAATTTTAGTTTTTGCATTTTTTATTTCTTTTGTCGCAGATCACCCTGCCATCTTATAATCTTATATCTTAAATCAACAATCTCAAATCACTTCCCCATTACCGCTTTCATCGGATTGTCGCTTACATCTTCAATTGCATATTGTGGTTCTTTTTCACTTGTAGGCTTTTCTTCTTCTTCCGAGTCATTTTCGCCATTCATTTCTCTCTCAATCAGTCTTTGAAGCGCTTCTTCTCTTTGTGCTTTTTCAAGATTTTCCTGAGCGATTTCTTCATCTTTTTTGGTCACGCTTAGAATAATTCCTAACGAAACGCAGGTCATCCAGATTGAACTTCCCCCGCTACTGATTAGTGGTAAGGTTTGTCCCGTTACTGGTAATAATTCTACAGCAACTGCCATATTAATCAATGCTTGAAATACAATCGGGAAACCTAGTCCTACAACCAATAGTTTTCCAAACAGCGTATTGGCCTTATGTGAAGCAATCAGGAATCGGATGAAAAGCATGATGTATAAGAACATTACAGTAAGCGCACCAAGCAATCCGTTTTCTTCCACAATAATCGCATAGATAAAATCCGAAGAAGACTGCGGCAGGAAATTTTTCTGTATACTTTTCCCGGGACCTACGCCATAAATTCCGCCGGTGGCTATTGCAATTTTTGCTTTTTCAATCTGGTAATTATCCTCATCTGGCTTGTCGCTTGTAAAATTTTCAATACGGCTTACCCAAGTATCCACACGGTTTGGAAAGGCGTCTGGAAAATTTTTTGCCACCAGGATAAAAAAGGCGAGACTTATTACACCAGCCCCGATGACAATCCCAAGGTATTTTAAAGGATATTTCCCTACGAAAACCAGCATAACAACCATTGAAAAAATCAATGCAGCTGTAGAAAAGTTGGCAGGCAGGATTAGCATTATGATAGCAAAAACAGGTAACCACAACTCGATTACCGATTTCTGAAATGTATCTTCAATTTCTCGTTTTTTGGCTAAGTATCTTGCTACATAAATCATCAGCACCATCGATGCCAATGTTGATGTCTGGAAACTGATTCCTACAAATGGAATCTGAATCCAACGGCTTGCATTTGCTCCGCCAATGGTTTTTCCTTGAAAAAGAGTGTATAACAGCAACAATCCCACAATTGGCAAAGCAATCATAGAGATGGCCTTGAAATAATGGTATGGAATTTTATGCACCATGTAGACTATCAGGAATCCAATACCAACATGGGCAAAATGTTTTATCAAAAAACTGACTGTGTTTCCTGAACCATTTGCACCGTATGCCAAATTACTACTTGCGCTATAAACAGGCATAAACGAAATCAATGCCAATAGAGCGATGAATGCCCAAATGACTTTGTCTCCTTTAAGATTGTTTATTAACTCTTTCATAATTCCCCTTCTTTATTTCCTTTTATCTAAAAAACCAGATAATTGCTATAGGTTTTGAACAGCCTGCTTAAACTGTCTTCCTCTGTCTTCATAATTCTCAAACAGATCAAAGCTAGCACAAGCCGGTGACAGCAATACTGTATCGCCTTTCTCTGCCATTCTTTGAGCATATTTCACAGCGTCTTTCATGTTTTGCGCCTCAATCAATTCATCAACAACATCACCAAAAGCATCGATAATTTTTTTATTGTCAATACCAAGACAGATGATTGCCTTTACTTTTTCACGCACCAATGGCATCAATTCCGTATAGTCATTGCCTTTATCAACACCACCCACAATCCATACTGTTGGCGTGTTCATACTATCCAAAGCATAAAATGCAGCATTTACATTTGTAGCTTTTGAATCGTTCACATATTGCACGTTTTGAATTTTAAGCACTTTTTCCAAACGATGCTCCACACCCTGAAAATCAGAAAGGCTTTCACGGATTGTGGATTTTCTGATTCGCAATAATTGCGCAACCGTAGCGGCTGCCATTGCATTTTTCACGTTGTGTTTTCCTTCTAAGGCTAGTTTGTCTTGTGGCATAACAAATTCTTCGTTATTGATGTTTATATTGATTGTATCTTCTTTTGCATAAGCTCCGTTTTCAATTGTTTTTGTCATTGAAAAAGGCAGCAGTTGCGCTTTTGTTTTATTCATTTTTAGCCAGTTGTGGATGGCTTCGTCATCAGCATCATAAATCAGGTAATCTTCTTCCGTCTGGTTTTCCGTTATCCTGAATTTTGAAGCGATGTATTTTCCGTAATCGTAATCGTATCGGTCTAAATGGTCAGGGCTAATATTGGTTATTATGGCAATATGCGGCTTGTAATCTATAATTCCATCGAGCTGAAAGCTGCTTAATTCAAGAACGTATATATCGTGTTTGCCTTCTGCAACTTGCCAGGCGAAGCTTTTCCCAACATTCCCGGCTAATCCTACATTCAAGCCTCCTTGTTTTAGCAAATGATAGGTCAGCATGGTAGTGGTGGTTTTTCCGTTGCTTCCGGTGATACCAACCGTTATTGCTTTTGTGTACTGGGCCGCAAATTCAATTTCAGAAATTACCGCTATGCCTTTCTCCATAAGTTTTTTTACCATTGGAGATTTTTCAGGAATCCCGGGACTTTTCATCACCACATCAGCATTAAGAATCAAGTCTTCCGTATGCTTTTCTTCTTCCCATTTTATGCCATGAAGACCAAGAACTTCTTTGTAATTGTTTTTTATCTTTCCAAAATCCGATACAAAAACGTCGTATCCTTTTTTCTTCCCGAGGATTGCCGTGCCTACACCGCTTTCTCCACCTCCTAAAATGACCAATCTTTTTTCCATCTACCTTAATTTTAAGGTTACGATTGAAAGAATTGCCAATAAAATTCCCACGATCCAGAAGCGGGTTACAATCTTACTTTCATGGTAACCCTTCTTCTGGTAATGGTGATGCAATGGCGACATCAAAAATATTCTTCGGCCTTCGCCGAAACGTTTCTTCGTATATTTAAAATAAGATACCTGTAGGACGACGGAGAGATTTTCTGCCAAGAAAATACCGCACAATACCGGAATCATTAATTCTTTTCTGACTGCAATAGCTAAAACAGCGATAATTCCACCGATGGTCAAACTTCCTGTGTCACCCATAAATACGGTTGCCGGGTAGGTATTGTACCAGAGGAATCCGACAAGTGCTCCAACAAAGGAGGCAATATAGACCGTCATTTCTCCCGAGCTGGGGATATACATTATATTCAGGTAATTTGAGAAAATAATGTTTCCCGACACAAACGTGAAGATACCGATCGCAATGACCGAAATAGCCGAGGTTCCTGCTGCGAGTCCATCAATACCGTCAGTAAGATTTGCTCCATTTGATACTGCCGTGATGATAAAGATTACAACCGGGATAAAAATCAACCAGGCATAATCTCTATAATCGTCTCCAGCCCATGAAAGCAATTCTGCGTAATCAAATTCATTGTCTTTGAAAAACGGAATTGTCGTAGCCGTAGATTTTTCTTCTAATGGAACAGCCGAAACTGTTGTCTGATTTGTCGCAAAAATGTTGGTATTGCCCGTATCGGTTCTTACCGTAACACTAGGATGGAAATACAAAACTGTACCAACAATTAATCCCAACCCTACTTGTCCGATAACTTTAAATCTTCCTTTTAGACCTTCTTTATCTTTCTTGAAGATTTTGATATAATCATCTATGAACCCGATAGTTCCCATCCAAAGCGTGGTTACAATCAGTAAAAGGATATAGATATTGTTTAATTTGGCTAACAATAAAACCGGAACCAGCGTTGCAACAATGATAATCAGCCCACCCATTGTAGGTGTTCCTGCTTTTTCATTTTGTCCCGCAAGGCCTAGCTCACGAACTGTTTCCCCAACCTGCTGTCTTCTTAAGAAGTTGATAATCTTTTTCCCGAAGACTGTTGAAATCAATAGCGAAAGTATGATTGCCAAACCGGAACGGAACGTTATGTATTGGAAAACTCCGGTTCCTGGAATGTCCATCTGGTTTAAGTAGTCAAATAGATAGTATAGCATAGTTTCTCTATTTATTCAGTTGTTCTAAAAGTTCTGTTACAATCTTCATGTCGTCAAAATCATGACGCACACCATTAATTTCCTGGTATGTCTCATGTCCTTTTCCTGCTATCAGTATGATATCGTTTGGCTGAGCCAGCTGGCAAGCTGTTTTTATAGCTTGTTTTCTATCTACGATAGCAAGTGTTTTTTTATAATTTTGAGGCTCAACACCTTTTTCCATTTCTAGAATAATAGCTTCCGGGTCTTCCGTTCTTGGATTGTCAGAAGTTAGTATCGCCTTGTCACTCAATGATGAGGCAATGTTTGCCATTATTGGGCGTTTGGTTCTATCTCTGTCACCTCCACAACCAACGATTGTAATCAGTTGTTCATTTTTGGTGCGGATATCATCAATTGTTTTTAGTACATTTTCCAAAGCATCTGGCGTATGTGCATAATCCACAACAGCAGTGATATTTCCTTTGGAAATAATATATTGGAATCTTCCGGAAACACTTTCCAATTCAGAAAGTAATCTCAAAACTTCCATATTGTCTAATCCTAATTCGATAGCTGTTCCATAAATAGCCAACAGGTTGTAGGCGTTAAATGTTCCTATTAATCGAACCCAAACTTCCTGCTCATTTATTTTTAGCAAAAGTCCCGTAAGCTGGTTTTCTAAAATCTGCGCTCTGTAATCAGCATAAGATTTTAGAGCATAGGTCAGCTTTTTGGCACTGGTATTCTGCAGCATGACTGGACCATTTTTATCGTCGCTGTTTACCAGTGCAAAAGCACCTTTTGGCAACTGATCGAAAAATGTCTTTTTAACATCGCGGTATTCTGCAAACGTTTTATGATAATCTAAATGATCGTGCGAAAGATTTGTAAAAACACCGCCTGCAAACTGCAATCCTTCTGTTCTTTTCTGAGCTATTCCGTGCGAGCTAACTTCCATGAAGCAGTATTCTACTCCCACATCGTTCATTTCTTTTAAGAACTTATTGATTGTGATGGAATCTGATGTGGTAAGCATCGACTTGTATTCCACATCATCTACCACATTTTTTACGGTAGAAAGCAATCCTACTTTATAGCCTGCTTTCTTGAATAATTGGTACAGTAGGGATGCAATTGTCGTTTTCCCGTTTGTTCCTGTGATTCCTACCAACCTTAAATTGGCTGATGGATTTCCATAATAATTAGAAGCAATAAACGCCAAAGCTCTGTTCGTGTCTTTTACCTGAACATAAGTCACGCCTGAAACTATATTTTCCGGAAAAGTATCACAGATAATAGCTATGGCTCCTTTGCCTATAGCTGTTTCTATGTATTCATGTCCGTCTGCAACAGTACCACGGATAGCTATAAACACATCATTGGTTTCGATTTTTCTTGAATCAAAATTGATGGCATTGATAGCAATTTCCGTTGAACCTTTTACAGCTTCAATTGCAACTTTATATAATATGTCTTTTAGAATGATCACGATAATTCTAATGTTATGGTTCTGTTTTTTACTATTGCTTCTCCTGGCGGGATAGACTGTTTTTTTACTTTTCCGATTCCGATGACTTTCACTTTCATTTTCATGTTTTCAAAAAGCGCTACGGCATCCATTCCTGCCATTCCCTGCACATTCGGGATTGTTTCTTTTGAAACTAAATCTGAATATTTTGCATAATCCTTATCCTGGTTGATACTTTTTCTATTCAGGTTTTTAATTTCATTAGTTGATGGAACATCTGTAAAAATCTTCTGTGCGATTCTTTTGAAAACCGGTCCAGATACATCACCTCCATAAAAACCTTTGCTCTTGCTTGGTTTGTGAATGATGACAATGCAGGAATATTTCGGATTGTCTGCTGGAAAGTATCCTGCAAATGATGACGCATAATACATCGCATCTGTATGTTTTCCTTTGGCATAATCTACTTGTGCCGTTCCAGTTTTTCCGGCCATGGAAAAGTCTTTGGAATACAACTTCGACCCTGTTCCTCTTTTTACTGTATTTTCAAGAACTTTTCTGACTTTTTTCAATGTTTCGTCAGAACATATTTTTGGATTGATAACTTCTTTATCAAATTTTTTAATGGTTTTGTTCCACTCTTTGATTTCTTTTACAAAGATTGGCTTTACCATTTCGCCATTATTTGCAACCGCATTGTAAACCGTTAGCGACTGTAAAGGCGTCATTGAAACTCCATAACCAAAAGCCATCCATGGAAGTGATGTCCCATTCCAGCGTTTTGTTTTTGGCTGTGGAATAAACGGAACTCCTTCTCCTTTAAAAGGCAATCCTAATGGCTTGTTCAATCCCATTTTATTAATCCTTCCGACAAACTCCATCGGGTTGTCTTTATAATTTTCGTAGACCGCCTGCACCATAATCGTATTTGAGGAAAGCTCAAATCCTCTTGCCAGTGAAACTTTTCCATAACCTCCTTTTTTCGAATCTCTCACATGTCTGTTATGGTATGTAATATCACCTCCACGGCTGTCATATACTTTGCTTGTGTCGACTTTTTTATCATCTAGCAGCGCAATCAAATCAATCAGTTTGAAAGTAGAACCCGGTTCATGAGACTCTGCAACCGCATAGTTTAATGTTTCAGAATAGCTGCCATCTTCTGCCCTGCCAAGATTTGAAATCGCTTTCACTTCTCCCGTTTTTGTTTCCATTACGACAACACATCCATGTTCTGCTTCATAATATTCCAACTGCTTCAACAGAGCATGGTGGGCAATATCCTGTATGTAAACATCAATTGTGGAAATGATATCATATCCATCTTGAGGCTCAACCTGATTGTTATCGCTGATTGGTTTCCATTGTCCTTTTGCTATTTTTTGCTTAAGTACTTTTCCGTCTTTACCGTTGATATAATCTTTAAAAGCCCATTCGATTCCTTTTCCGTCAACTCCGCCATCCACATACTCTCTTTCATATCCGATGGTTCTGTTTGCAATCATGCCAATTGGATGTTCTCTCACCGTTTTCTGCTCGGTAATCAAGCCACCTTTATTAGCTCCCAGATTGAACAATGGAAAGGTTTTCACCTTCATATATTCCGTATAGCTCAATCCTCTTGCAAGCAACATATATCTGTTTTTGTTGGCCTTTGCTTTGCGGAACTCATTCAGATAATAAGAACTTGGCTTGCCTAACAAAATTGAAAGCGAATCGGAAAGCGCTTCTACATTTTTATTAAAGTCTTCTTTTTTTGGCGCTACAGCATCAAATCGGATGGTGTAATTCGGGATTGATGTTGCCAAAAGGCTGCCGTCAGCAGAATACACATTTCCTTTGTTTGCAGGAATTACAAAATTTTTCACAGTACGGTCTTTCGCCAGCTTTCTGTAGTAATCGCCTTCAACCCACTGAATATTGGTGAGCTTTACGATTATTCCAGTAGCCATTATCACGATTGCAAATGCAACGAGATAAATCCTGTAAGAAATATTTTTTTCTTCTACTGCCATAACTTTTCAAAAAAGCCCTTTTCTTTTTCTTTTAATACCTTGATTTTTTTTGGAGGAACCGATGAAGGAAAAATCCCTTTAACTTCCATTTTTTCAGAAATGGTCGATTCCATTTTCAGCTTCATCAATTCAGAACGTTTGTCAACAAATTCCGAACGGAGTTCTTTTACTTCTTTATCCAGCTCTGTAATCCTGTATGTTTTTTGCTCGTAATTGTGCGTATTTGCAATCATTATCAGCGCCAATACAATCAAAAAGATGATGAACTGCCAATTTTTAGCCGCATCATCATTGATGAGAAATTTTGCTTTTAATATGCTGTAAATTCCGCCTTTCATTCCTTCGATTTTGGATTTTGGATTTATGATTTTGGATTTATGATTTTTGACGGCTTCTACTGAAATCCGAAATCTTAAATCTCAAACCTTATACTTTCTCTGCAATCCTCAATTTTGCGCTTCTTGCTCTGTTGTTAATTCTGATTTCCGCATCATCTGGAACAATCAGTTTTCCGATTGTCTTAAATGGAACTGAAAAATTCCCGAAAAAATCACGCTCCGGCTCTCCTTCAAACATTCCATTCTTGATATATCTTTTTACCAGACGATCTTCCAGTGAGTGATATGAAATCACGCTCAAGCGTCCGCCAGGTTTTAATATTTCCAGAGATTGTTCTAAAAATTCTTTTAGGACATCCATTTCCTGGTTGACTTCGATTCGGATAGCCTGATAGATTTGTGCCAAAATCTTGTTGCTTTTGTGAGCTGGCAAAAATCGGCTTAAGACAGCTTTCAGCTGCTCTGTGTTTCTGATATCACCATGTTCTCTAGCCTCCAAAATCACCCTTGCAATCGCAGGAGCATTTTTCAACTCACCATAGTCATAAAACACACGGCGTAAATTTGCCTCGTCATATTCATTGACAACACCATAGGCACTCAAATCATTTTTTTGACTCATCCTCATATCCAACTCCGCATCGAAGCGAGTTGAAAAGCCTCTTTCTGCAACATCAAATTGATGAGAAGACACCCCTAAATCAGCCAAAATTCCATCAACGTTTTTCACATTGTGGAATCTTAAAAATCTTTTGATGAATCTGAAATTTTCATTAATCAGCTTAAATCGTTCGTCATCAAGAGCATTTGCCAGTGCGTCCTCATCCTGGTCGAAGGCATACAACCTTCCATTTGGCCCCAAGCGCTTCAGAATCTCTCTTGAATGACCGCCACCACCGAAAGTCACATCCACATACACTCCATCTGGCTTGATATCCAAACCATCTACAGTTTCTTTCAGTAAAACCGGATTATGATATTCCATTGTCGTCGTCATTTATATTTCCCATTACATCTTCAGCCAAATCTGCAAAATCTACATCATCGCCTGAAATTGATTTTTCGTACAAGTCTTTATCCCAAATCTCAACAATATTCACTGCCGAAGACAACACTAAGTCTTTTGAAATATTACCAAAAGTCATCAGGTCTTTCGGAATGAGTAGCCTTCCCAAATTATCAATTTCTACCACTTTTACTCCTGCCGTAAAACGTCTGATAAAATCATTGTTCTTCTTTACAAAGCGGTTCAGCTTGTTAATTTTCTGCATCATCAAATTCCATTCGGCCATAGGATACAGTTCCAAACAAGGCTGAAACACGGAACGTTTCAACACGAAACCATCGTTCAATGAATCCGTCAGCTGCTTTTTCAAAGGAGCAGGCAGAAGCACACGCCCTTTGGCATCTATCTTACATTCATATGTTCCAATAATGGTATTCAATGAGTTACGTTTTTCATTGTTTCATAGCAAATGTAGAAAAATAATTACCACAATTTACCACAATCTACCACTTTGTTGATAAGTTTTACCACTATATACCTCAAAAAGACAAATAACAGCCATTCAAAACATTAAGTTTTATTGCTAATATTTTAACTAAATTTAACTTTGCCGACAAATTCAACAAGGGATTTGTGATTTGCATTAGAAATTTTACACATTTTCAAAAAGAAAGTCGGAAGAATAAAAAACCGAAATAATTGATTGATACTATTTTACGTATCCAAAAGCCAGAGAAAACGTTTTCGTTGGAAATTACTTACAGCTTAAAAAATTCAGCTTAAATTTTAAAAGTAAATTATCATACCAAAAATTCGTTTTTATCTATAAAATCATATATTTGTGTGAATTTGAAATGCCTAAAACAATCAATGGAAGAACACTTAATAAAAGAAGGTAAATACAAATATTTTGAAACCGGCGAAGGGACGCCCATCGTTATTCTTCACGGACTTATGGGAGGATTAAGCAATTTTGACGGCGTTGCAGAATACTTCCCAAAACATGGATATAAAGTCGTCATCCCTGAACTCCCTATCTACACACAAAGCATATTGAAAACGAACGTTAAAGCTTTTGCCAAATATGTCAAAGACTTTATCACCTTCAAAGGCTATGAACGCGTAATTCTTTTAGGAAATTCGCTTGGCGGCCATATCGCTTTGTATCACACCAAAATGTATCCTGAAAAAATGCTTGGACTGGTAATCACAGGAAGCTCCGGTCTTTATGAAAGCGCTATGGGTGATAGTTATCCTCGCAGAGGTGATTATGAGTATATTCAGAAAAAAGCAGGTGATGTTTTTTACGATCCAAAAATAGCCACTAAAGAAATTGTTGACGAAGTCTATGCAATGGCTAATGACAGAATCAAACTGATCAAGACCTTAACGATTGCTAAAAGCGCCATCCGCCATAATATGGCTAAGGATTTGCCAAAAATGCACGTTCCTACTTGTATTATCTGGGGAAAAAATGACAAGGTAACTCCACCTGAGGTTGCAGAAGAATTCCACCAGTTACTACCTAACTCAAGCCTTTACTGGATTGACAAATGTGGACACGCTCCAATGATGGAACATCCAGACGAATTCAATAACCTGATGCACGACTGGCTGCAAAAGACACATTTATAATTTGTACACAGTATAATAAGTAACCGCAGTTTTTACGGATTTTTCCAGAAAACTGCGGTTATTTTTTTTGACTACCTTTGCAGAAATCGAATACGTGTTATGAAAATCAATACCGCCGAATTTGTTGTCAGCAATTCTGAAGTCAGCAAATGTCCTCAAGAACGCCTTCCTGAGTATGCATTCATTGGAAGATCGAATGTAGGAAAGTCTTCACTGATCAATATGCTGACTAACCATAAAAGCCTTGCGAAAACTTCAGGAAGACCTGGAAAAACGCAGCTTATTAACCATTTTAAAATCAACAACAACTGGTTTTTGGTCGATTTGCCAGGTTATGGTTATGCCCGAGTTTCAAAAAAGACTAAAGAAGTATTCCAACAGTTCATCACCGATTATTTTGAAAAGAGAGAACAGCTGGTTTGCGCTTTCGTATTAATTGATATCCGTCTTGAAGCCCAGGCTATTGATTTGGAGTTTATAACGTATCTTGGAGAAATAGAAGTTCCTTTCTGTATCATTTTTACCAAAGCCGACAAAATCAGTAAAACCAAAACCGATTCGCATGTAGCCGCCTATCGCAAAAAGCTTTTAGCAAACAATTGGGAGGAAATGCCGCCTTATTTTGTTACTTCATCTACAGAAGGAACCGGAAAAGAAAAGCTGTTAAGCTATATAGACGAAATCAATACTGAAGTTTTTAAAGACTTAAATAATTTTTAATAAAAAAAAGCGGACCCATTTATGAGTCCGCTTTTTTTATCTTCCAGCTTTACTTATTCCGCTTTTAGGTCCATTTTTTCTGCAAAATAATCACAGAAGTCTCTCATAGTATCTGACATTTTCTCATCGTCAGTTGCTCTTTGAAAAGTATCAGCCATAGCAACAAGGCTTTGGTGAAAGAATTTCTTCATTTCATCAACCGGCATATCTTTTGTCCAAAGGTCAATTCTCATGGTTTCCTGCACGTTGCTATCCCAAAACGAAAGCATCATGGCCTTAGATTCTTCCTGAACCACACCACCGTCCTGAGCAGCCCAGAAAAGTTTTTCCGGAACTCTGTTTTCATCAAGCTCAACTGTAATTTTTATCTCTGAAGTTATTTTTTTTGACATTACTTTTTTGGTTTGTATTTGGATTTATCAAAAATTTCTTTTGCATCAGTCTGCAATAATTGCTGCAAAGATACATCATTGTTTTTCATATAAGAACGAACAATTTGCCATCCTATCCACATTCCTATCTGACCTGGCGACTCGTTATCGATTTCCAAATAAAATTTAGAGAATGGCGCCGGGTTGATAAATCTTCCAGGCAACTTTGGATCAGAATCGTATAATAGTTTTTCATCTACAAAATAACGCCAGATGTACCCTTCATTTTCCTGACTCCAAAGAATCTGTTCCGGTGTATATCCAATCTTATCTGCATCTGAAACCTGTGGAATCAACAAATCTTTCATATATAGCTCTTTGCCAAAATACACCATTTGCGAAAGCAGCGTTCTATCTGTTGGCGGTGCAATTTTTCGTACTGAAAAACTTGAAACCACATCTGAAAGAAGTTGGGATTTTTCAAAAGTCTTTCTTTGGTATTCCGGGAATCCTCCATAGAACTCATGATCTTTTCCAAGATATACATCTAACGAAACTAATAAAAGGGTGTCCGCATAGATTACTTTGTTATCTGTATCTACTTCCGAAATCAGCGTTACAACCTTTGGCAGATTTGTTTCAGGAAAATAGTATTTAATATGACGGAAAAGCTCTTCTAAATCGCCTCTTTCCTTCTGAAAGTTGCCAAATTTTTTCTGAACCTCATCATGTACTTGTCTTAATAAGGGGTTTTTCATCTTATTTGTCCAAACCGTATCTTCATTTCCAGCCGGAAAAAAATAAGGATATTGCTGTTTTATTTTTGACAGCTCTCCAGGATTCGATTCATAAAAAATCTTATCAAAACGTTCTACAGTAAGCTCCACGGGAACTTCTTCTATTGCTTTTTCTACCTTGTCCTTTTTATCACATGAGATAAAAAAGGCTGTAGCCATCAATAAAAAAGTGAGTTTTCTCATTTATATTTTTGTTAGTATTTTTGTATTAAATCTTAACCTTAAATTATGAATTGTTTTTTTTAACTTTAATAGACCAAATTTAAAGTGCAAATATACACTTCAAGTACCTAATTAATAAAATTGTAATGCAAAAAAACAATAGGCTTCAAGCCGAAAAGGTTACCGTCCATATTGTGAATTGGCTAAAGGATTATGCAACAAACGCAAAAGTAAATGGTTTTGTTGTTGGAATTTCAGGAGGTGTTGATTCTGCTGTTACTTCTACACTTTGTGCCGCTACAGGTTTTCCAACTCTTTGTGTTGAAATGCCCATACACCAGGCACCAAGTCAAATTTCCAGAGGACGAGAGCATATTGAACAATTAAAAAAGAAATATCCCAATGTAGAAAGCGTTGAGAGTAACCTAACTTCTGTTTTTGAGATGTTTAAAAGTGTAGTTCCTACAAGTGATGATGAAAAAAAGTTGCATTTGTCACTAGCCAATACAAGAGCTCGCCTACGGATGACCACTTTATACTATCATGCCGGAATTAACGGAAGTTTAGTTGCCGGAACCGGAAATAAAGTTGAAGATTTTGGAGTAGGTTTTTATACAAAATATGGTGATGGTGGTGTAGACCTGAGCCCTATAGCCGATTTGATGAAATCTGAAGTGTATCAGCTAGCTGAGTATATGGGAGTGCCTCAATCTATTTTGGTTGCCGCTCCAACTGATGGGCTTTTTGGAGATGACAGAAGCGATGAAGACCAACTTGGCGCAAGTTATGATGAATTAGAATGGGCCATGACGGCTGTAGAAGAAGGAAAAGACATTTCTGATTTTTCTGGAAGAAAAGCAGAAGTTTTTTCAATCTATAAAAGACTTAATTACGTAAATCAACATAAAATGATTCCGATTCCTATATGTGAAATTCCGAAACATTTGAAATGATTTTCATACAAAAACAATTTAATTTCAAAAATTTTAACTAAATTTACTATAGATTTATCAGTTTAAATTTAAAAAAAATGAATTATGATCAAAATATGTTTAGCCGATAATCACCCTATCGTCCACTATGGGATAAAATCCTACTTTAAAGACAATTCAGAAATCAGCATCGTAGGCCATGCTGAAGACTTTACTACTTTAGAAGATATTCTTAATAAAAAGTCTGTTGATATTGTCATCTTGGATCTTGATTTAGAAGGCTTATCCAGCATCAACCTTATCAAAGGAATGGTTAAAGATTACCCTTCAACAAAGATTGTAATTTTTACAAATCTTTCTGAGCAGATGTATGCCCCGAACGCTCTGAAAGCTGGTGTTTCCGCCTACATCCACAAGACTTCCAAATTAGAGAACCTTGCTTCGGCATTGATAAAAGTTAATGGAGGTGCTGTTGTTTTTAGCGAGACTGTAAAGAAAAACCTTGCCTTGATTGGAAAAAGAAACAAATCCGAACGTTTGTACAGAAAGCTTTCTACCCGAGAAATTGAAGTATTACGTTATCTAAGTGACGGAAAAAAGAACAAGGAAATTGCCAAAATTCTTGACTTAAACGAAAAAACCGTGAGTACCTACAAATTAAGGCTTCTTACGAAATTAAACGTAACCAACTTAGTAGATTTGGTAAACAAGGCAAAAACGCTGGAAATCGTCTAAATTTTAGCTGTAACGCGACATTACCCTACCCAGCTTAGACGAAAAAGAATTGATTAGTTTATAATAGTCCATAGCCATTGACAAGGTTTCCGTATTATCTGAATCCGGGCCTGATGTTATGCTTCCTTTCAACTCCTCTATAATCCT
Source organism: Flavobacterium microcysteis (assembly GCF_006385255.1). GTDB lineage: Bacteria > Bacteroidota > Bacteroidia > Flavobacteriales > Flavobacteriaceae > Flavobacterium > Flavobacterium microcysteis. Next base: position 445,338 of record NZ_VFJE01000056.1, on the reverse strand, counting down.
GTCTACAAGATACCACCTCAATGTCAGGATTGTTTCGGAAACATATTGCCCAACGGTCTGGTCTTTCTGTTTTACGATAATATTCTGGCCTTCCCAATTGTGAAGAACTTCTCTTTCTTCATACATTAATATATCTGTTACTTCTTGCGCTAATTCCGGCGCAAGATGCATGAGATAGTGCTCTGTATTGAAAGATTCATTTTGGTGAAAATAATTCACCATATCATTATATATGTCCCGGAATAACGGATTGGCCAATTCCACTTCGTCTTCCTGAAGGCTTAAATAAATCCTTTGGTAGACTTTGTATTCTTTTTTTTCTGTAGCTTCTTCGATTTCACCTTCTGCATTGGCCCTAAGTATTACATCTTCGAATTCTTCAGTCATATTCCCATAGAGCAAAAGGATTTCAATTATTTTTCTTTCAAGCTCATACAGCACATCTATTCTTCGTGCCTGTTCTGGATTTTCGTTTTTTACGACCTCAAAAGCTTTCTCTTTCTGTTCCTGTTTTTGTTTCTTACCTGTGTCTGCAACATCTTTTTGAATAAGCTGTGCCAGGGTGTTAACCAAAACCTGCTCAGAAATATCCATGGTTCTTGCGGTCTCTTGAAGATAGATTTCACGCTGAATTCTGTCCGGGATTTTTGAAATACTCGTAACCATATCACGAATAAGGCTCGCTTTTTTTACAGGATCATTTTGGGATTCGTCCATCAAGAGCGATGCCTTGAACTGGATAAAATCTTTAGCATTTGCATCCAAATAGCGCACCAGTTCATCATAGGAATTTTTCCTTGCAAAACTATCCGGATCTTCACCTTGAGGGAATGTACAAACCTTGACATTCATTCCTTCTTCCAGAATAAGGTCAATTCCACGGATGGAAGCTCGTAGTCCGGCTGCATCACCATCAAAAAGCACAGTAATGTTTTTTGTTAATCGGTTAACCAGACGGATCTGATCTGGCGTTAAAGCTGTTCCTGACGACGCTACGACGTTTTCTATACCGGCCTGGTGAAACTGAATGACATCTGTATATCCTTCTACCAAATAACAATTATCTTGTTTGGCGATAGACTGCTTAGCATGAAAGATTCCGTAAAGGACTTTACTCTTGTGGTAAATATCGCTTTCCGGCGAGTTCATGTACTTTGCCGCTTTTTTGTCGTTGCCGAGAATTCGCCCACCAAAACCTAGCGTTCTTCCCGACATGCTTTGTATAGGAAACATCACACGCCCTTTAAAACGATCGAATTGTTTGTCTTCTTTGACAATGGTCAATCCTGTTTTTTCAAGATAATCGAGATTGTAGCCTTTTCCTAGGGCTTCTTTAGTCAATGCATCCCAGGTATCAGGCGAATAACCCAACTCGAATTTCTTTATCGTTTCATTGGTAAAGCCTCTTTCCTTAAAGTAAGAGTAGCCAATTGCCTGTCCTTCTTCGTTATTGAGTAATATGTCGTGGAAATAGCGTTTTGCAAATTCAGAAACCAAATACATGCTTTCTTTTTCATTCGCTTCTGCTTTTTCTTCCTGCGACTGTTCCGTTTCCTCAATCTCGATGTTGTATTTTTTAGCCAGATATCGAATTGCTTCCGGATACGTAAAATGCTCATGCTCCATTAAAAAGGCAACGACATTCCCTCCTTTTCCGGAGCTAAAATCTTTCCATATCTGTTTTACCGGAGAAACCATAAACGAAGGTGAGCGTTCGTCAGAAAACGGGCTCAATCCTTTGAAATTACTTCCTGCTCTTTTCAATTGGACAAAATCGCCAATTACCTCCTCAACTCGGGCGGTTTCAAAAACAGTATCTATGGTTGTTTTGGCTATCAATGGCTAAAAAAATCTATTAAGAGGTCAAAGATACGAAGATTTTTGGCTTGCGGAATCAAGCATACAATAAGAAAAGTGCCCATTCCTCAAATCGGGCACGAGCACTTTTCAACGTATTCACTAACTTCAACTTTTTAATTAAGATCGAACCTAATTCCCATAGAAATATTGTTCTGATCGACAGCGTTATTACGGAAAATCGGACTCAAGTCATATTTAACATACAAGCTTACTTCTCCATAACCCACATAGGCGCTAAGTCCGTAAATAAAGTCATTGACATTATAATCGCCTTTGGTTCTTTCTTTTACATTATGGTCATCTATCTCATAGCGTAAAATCTGTTTTGATTTTACATTTATTCCGGCATAACCTCCTATACCCATTCTGAAACTTTCATGCGAACGGAAATAAGTCTTTTTTTCTGTAACACGCTTTTTGGTAAAGTCAAGCTCAAGATGTACCGGAACTACCAAATAAACATTTCTAAAACGCGAATCTTTCAGATGTATCGGATTTGTTTCAAGAGTTGTCTTATTACCATTGACAACAAAGCTGCGATTGTCTGTTGGCCTAAGATTATTATACATTAAAGACAATCCGTATTTTGCGTGTAAAAGGTTGTGGTTTTTAGCCAAACGGGTATTGAAAGCAACTCCCCATTCATAAAAATGTGATCCCCACACTCTGTAATCCGAACCTTCAACAGAGCTCAGGTCTCCATCCGTCACCACATTATTAAGACCCACTGCAAAAACGAACTGCGAGGTTGTCCTGGATTCGCTTCTATCATTCCTTATAGTATCTCTCCTTGGAGAATCTTTATCCCAGTAAATACTGAAGGCCGTTCTTCTTCCTTCAGCGGGTAATTTTCCATCAACTTTTTCTCTAACCAGGTCAGTAAGTTTTGCTTCTTCCATTCCAACTCTGGTTTCTATATTTTTAGCTCTTACATCAGCAAGTTCCAATTTGCGCTTATCTGCTTCTTCAAGGCTAATATCGCCACTATCAAGTAATTTGTTTACTGCTTCTACTTCATCTTTGAGCGCATCTTTTTCTTCTTTGGTTATTGACTCGATACGTAAGGCTATTGCTTTAGCCCTTTGTTCAAAAGTTTGCTGCGCTATTGCTTTGGATGCAAAAAGACACAGTAGTATCATTGCATAAAAGATAATTTTTTGCATGCTGTTTTGTTTTAAAAATTAAGTCGGGTTTATTCGTTGTTTCTGTTTGCAAGAGATGTTTTTACAGATTCGTAATTTCTGCCAATTGACTTGATTACTTTATCTCTAAAACTTTCGCTCATTTCTCCTTCAACAGTAGAAAGAAGGCCTCTGGAATCTACCTTTACAGTCGATTTTGCCACATACTTCTTCACTGTTTGTGATTGGATTTTGTTTTCGGCTTCAGCCAAAAGCTTCTCTGATTCGATATACCTGTTTGCTTTAACCGTTTCGTTTTGCTCAACAGTAGCTATCGCTTCAGTCTTTTCAGATGTAACCTGCGAAGTTTTATCTCCTTGCGAAACAACAGAAGATTTTATTCTTTGGATCTTCTTTTGTTCAGGTATTCTTGAAGCGATGGCCCCTGTAGCAGCTGTTGTGATTTGATTTGATGATTGGGTATTATATTCTTCTGCGGTTATTGTCTCTTCTTGTTTTTCTGCTGTTTTTTCCTGAACAACAACTCCTTTTTCTTTAGCTGTTTGAATTTCTACTTCTGGCTGTCTGAAGAAAATCGTCCCGACCAGCAAGAATCCCAAAAAACTGGCAGCAATATACAGCCATGTGCGTTTTTTTGGTTTACTCTTCTTTTCTGCTACCGAAAGCATAGCATCCAGCCTGTCCCATGACATTTCAGAAGGCTGAATAGTCCTTTCATTAAGCTTTTTCTTGAAATCCTGTTCTAATTTATTCGGTTCCATTTTGAAAATTCTTTAGTTTGTTAATTTGTTCCTGCAACATTTTTCTTGCATGTGATAATTGCGATTTGGATGTCCCTTCATTAATCCCCAGCATTTTCGCAATTTCCTGATGCTTGAATCCCTCAATAGCATAAAGGTTAAAAACCATTCTATAACCGTCCGGCAGACTGTCTATCAAAAACTGGATATCTTCGACATTAAATTGACTGTCTGTATTATTATACGTTTCTTCGAAATAGGTTTCGTCTTCTATATATTTTACTTTTTTCTGAACTCTTAAAAAAGAAATACATTCATTAATCATAATTCTTCTGATCCATCCTTCAAAGCTTCCTTTGTGTTCAAAATTTTTCAGATTGGCAAAAACTTTCATAAAAGCCGTAATCATTACATCTTCTGCTTGGTGCAGGTCTTTTATATACTGTCTGCATACGCTTAACATTTTAGGAGCATGACCGGCATAAATCTTCTGCTGAGCATGCCTGTTGTTTGCTACAGCCTGGCCGATTATGTCTTTTTCCTCTTGATGTAAAGCGATAACTTTCATTTATTATTCTTAGGGCTTTTTGATATTTAAACTTTGCAATCAGTGTTCTATTAGCATAGACGACATTCGTTTAAAAAAGGTTGCATGGATAGTAAAAATTTTTAATTAAATATTTAAAAAAGCAGCAACTCCTTATAAAACAAGAGCTAAATTAAAATATTTTTTGCTTCGCTAGTCTTATCTGTTGTGTTTTACCATCCTTATTTAATTGTAAGACAATTTCATTTTTGCCTTCTAAAAGAATGCTATAGCTTTTTTTACATTCGCAAAAATCCAGGCAGTCTATTTTTTTACCGTTTATTTCTTCAATTATACCCTCTACGCTAAGGCCTGCTTTTTCAGCTGTAGAACCTTTTAGTAATGTGGCTATTTTGGTTTTTCCGTTGTCATATTTCAAAGTAAACCCATAGTTCATCCAGCCTTCATCTGCTGTTTCAATGGGAAGGAAGTACATTTCATCATCTTTAAAATTCAAGGTAACGATATAGTCTTTTACAATAGGATTGCCAATCAGTGATTCATTATTTGTTGAAGTATAGTACACCGGCTTATTGGAATAGTAAAGATTTTTAATTTCGACCTTCCCAGAGTTTAATACATAAATTGATTCTTTGATGGTACCGTTACCTCCTTCGGTTCCGCCACCTATAATTTCATGTGCGTTTTCTGTGTCGTGTTTTTTGGCCGATTTCTCTGTAATACTAAACAAGGTAGTGCTCCCCAAGTCAAACATCATTTTTTCTTTCTTGCCGTTTATCTTGGCATCTATATAAGGCATCAGCCTATTATTGAAAGTAACCGGAACTTTTATCGCTTTTTGCAGATTTGTTATTTTGCCAATCTGGTCAGTAACTATTATTTTTTTTCTTGGGTAATCAATCTGCCATACATAATTCTTGATAATACTTGCACCAATTAATCCTCCGTCAATCGTGCATTTGATAGTAGGAGATTCATCAAAATTCATTTGCAAGGCAGCAAGATCATGAAAAGAAAGTTGACCAATATGCAGACTGTCGAGTTTTACAATATTGATTTCCTTTTTGATTTTATTACTGCTTCCTACTGTCTGCTTAGTCAGTATTGGAAAATTGTTTTTTTCCTGGATGGCATCCGTAATATTATTATAGCCTCCAGTATCAAAAATATAATCGTATGTCTGATTCCCTATGCGAACCTGAATGACAATTTCATCATTCCGATAGATGAAAGGAATTTCAAAGTAAAAGTTCTTATTCTCTGATTGGGCCGTATTAATCCAGTTCAGCACTTCTTTAGGCTTCTGAGCATGGACAAACATTGTGGTAAAAAGTAGGGAGAAATACAGTAATCGCATAACTGACAGTTTTTTAGGTTCTACTATCTAGACGATATTGTATTTAAAAAGGTTGCATGAACAATAAAATAATCAGTATCAGCAAATTATGAAAAGCTATTTTTTTCTTTCTATAACATAATTTACCATCAAAGTAAGCGCATCTTTATAGGAAGAACTTGGAAAATCCTGGATTAATTGCAGAGCTTCTTTCTGGAATTCCATCATTTTTTCTTCTGCATAGGTCAAGCCGTTATTGTTTTTCACAAAAGCAATGACTTCTTTTACCCGCTTTTTATCTTTATTGTGATTTTTAATAGAATTAATAAGCCAGTTTTTTTCTTTTGGTGTGCAGTGATTCAACACGTAAATCAGCGGCAAGGTCATTTTTTGTTCCTTGATGTCGATTCCGGTTGGTTTTCCGATAGCATCATCCGTATAATCAAACAAATCGTCTTTTATCTGAAATGCCATTCCAATCAGCTCACCGAATTTGCGCATTCTTTCAATAATTTCGCTATCATCAGGTGCTACTGAACACGCCCCTAGCGAACAACAAGCAGCAATTAAGGTTGCTGTTTTCTGGCGTATGATTTCGTAATAAACATCTTCCGTAATATCTAACCTTCTGGCCTTTTCAATCTGAAGCAATTCTCCTTCGCTCATTTCTCTTACAGCCACAGAAATTATTTTTAGCAAATCAAAGTCACCATTATCAATAGAAAGCAGTAAACCTTTGGATAATAAGTAGTCTCCAACCAGCACCGCAATCTTATTCTTCCATAAAGCATTGATTGAGAAAAATCCCCGGCGCCTGTTGCTGTCATCAACAACATCATCGTGTACTAAAGTAGCAGTGTGGATTAATTCGATTACAGAAGCACCTCGATAGGTTCTTTCGTTTACTGTAGAGCCAGAAACCATCTTAGCAGTCAAGAAAACAAACATAGGTCGCATTTGTTTTCCCTTACGGTTTACAATGTAGTAGGTTATTCTGTTGAGCAAAGCAACTTTTGAAGACATTGCTTCATGAAACTTTTTTTCAAAAAGTTCCATTTCGGCAAGAATCGGCTGTTTTATTTGCTCAGTGATTTTCATTGAGGACAAATATACTATTTAAGTGGTAAAGTACAAGAGATGTTGTGAGGTTATAAATGACGACAACGCTGCCAGGGTTTGGAACCCTGGCAGCGTTAGTTTGTTATAATTATTTTATTTTTGTTATAAATTTGTTTTGTTTCAAAACAATGATTACATTTATAACTCTAGCCAAATTATTTTAATCCAACATAAAAGCTTTAATTAATTTATCTGCCATGTTTAAGAAAATAAAAGATATCAGTAAAAAAGATAGTAGTAAAATAATATCTCACGGCTTTCTTTATACGGTGTTGATTATTCAAATTTCTGACACTGATGACTCGTTATTAAACCTTCAGTATATTCTTCTGGTTATATCAATAGTTTTTACTATTGTTGTATTGTCACGCAGGAGATGGTCTAAAAAGTAAAAACAAACGCTGCCAGGGTTTGGAACCCTGGCAGCGTTGATAATATTCTTCGATTCTTTATTATGCTTCTTTATTAGCTAACTGTCCGCAGGCGGCATCAATATCTTTTCCTCTGCTTCGGCGTACTTTTACGACGATATCGTTTCTCTCTAAAGCTTTTATGTATTCGTTTATCGATTCTTCAGAGGCTTGCTGGAATTCCCCATCATCAATCGGGTTGTATTCAATCAGATTGACTTTGCATGGAACATATTTACAGAATTTCACCAAAGCATCAACAGAAGCTTTATTGTCATTGATTCCTTTCCAAACTACATATTCATAGGTAACCCTACTCTTTGTATGGCTATACCAATACTCTAAAGCTTCACGCAAATCAGCCAGCGGAAAACTTTTACTAAAAGGCATGATTTGGGAACGGATTTCATCAATTGCGGAATGCAAGGAAACTGCCAGCCTGAATTTTACTTCATCGTCGGCTAGTTTTTTTATCATTTTAGGAACTCCTGAGGTAGATACTGTAATTCTTTTTGGCGACATTCCAAGTCCTTCAGGCGAAATAATCTTGTCTATTGCCTTCATGACATTGTTATAGTTCATCAACGGTTCGCCCATTCCCATAAAAACAATATTTGATAACGGGCGGTTGTGATACAGTCGGCTTTCGTTATCGATAGCGATTACCTGGTCGTAAATTTCATCCGGATTCAGATTTCGCATTCTTTTTAGCCTGGCGGTAGCACAAAAATTGCAATCGAGACTACAGCCCACTTGAGAAGAAACGCAAGCTGTTGTTCTGGTTTCTGTAGGAATCAATACCGATTCTACCACCAACCCATCGTGAAGACGAACAGCATTTTTTACAGTTCCGTCTTCGCTTTTCTGCATCTGATCGACCCTAATATGGTTAATCACAAAATTTTCTTCCAGCATTTGGCGTGTTGATTTGGCGACATTTGTCATGTCCTCAAAGTTATGCGCCCCTTTATTCCAAAGCCATTCATAGACCTGATTTCCACGAAAAGCTTTGTCTCCATTTGAAACAAAAAATTCTCTTAATTGGTCTTTTGATAATGCCCTGATGTCTTTCTTCTCGATTTGCATGGCGCAAAGTTATATATTCAAAGCGAGATGTACCTAATGAGTGTTAATATTTTATAATTTTGCAAAAACTTTTTTACCATGCATTTTATTTCTCCCGAGCTGGAACTTTATGTCGAAAAGCATTCTGAAAACGAGCCGGCTCTTTTAGCAGCCCTTCATAGAGAGACTTTCCAAAAAATTATGCAACCGAGAATGCTTAGTGGGCATTTTCAAGGAAGAGTCCTTAGTATGATTTCTAAGCTTGTGCGTCCGGAAAACATTCTTGAGATTGGAACGTATACGGGTTATGCTACTTTGTGCCTTGCAGAAGGAATGAAAGAAAATGGCTCTATAGATACGATTGATATTAACGAGGAATTGTTCAGTATACAAAAAAAGTATTTTGACCTTTCGCCTTGGAAAGACCAAATCACGCAACATATGGGTGATGCCTTGGAAATCATACCCAACCTAGGAAAGAAGTATGACCTGGTTTTTATCGATGCAGACAAGGACAATTATCTTAATTATTTCGATTTAATAATGCCAATTATGAATAAAGGAGGCATTATTCTTTCTGATAATGTACTATGGAGCGGTAAGGTATTGGAGGAACCAAATCCGAAAGATTTAAGTACCAATGTACTTTTAGAATATAATAAAAAATTGAAAGACGATCCTAGAATCGAGACGGTACTGCTTCCAATCCGAGACGGATTAACAGTAAGTCGGGTTTTATAACCTAATTCCGTATCGGTTCATCATTAGTCGGATTGTCGACATATTCTTTTTGAGGGAAATACTTATCTCTTAGATAAGCATAGAGTTTCAACATCAACATTGCCATCAATATTCCCCAGATATATCCGCAAAGAATATCCCCTGGATAATGTAGTCCGAGATAAATCCTGCTGTAAGCAAAAATCAGTGGCCACAGGAAGATGAATCCCATATATTTCAGATAAGGCTTTAAGACTTTGTACAAGAAAAAAGCGGCAGCCATTGAGTTAGACGCATGGCCTGAAATAAAGCTAAAGGATTTTCTTGTTTGTACGGCACGAATCAGGCCAGCAAGATCAGGGTCGCTTCCAGGACGTAGCCTTTGGAAGCCATTTTTGAAAAGATTTGTGGTTTGGTCAGTCAATGTAATTAGCAAAGCCATAACCACGATTATCATCAAGGCATGTTTCCATCCAAGATTTTTAAAAACCAGATATAATATGATTGCAAAAATCGGAATCCAATTTACCTGTTTTGTGATAAACAGCCAAAAGCCATCGAAGGATTCAGATCCGAGGCTATTCAGGTAAATAAACAGGCTTCTGTCAAGTTCCAATAACGTCTCCATTATTTATCTTGTCTTTTTATTGGACCTTGCATCGTTTCGATATCTTCTTTTACTTTAGTGATTTCCGAATTGACATCTTGCGTTATCTTATCCAACCCAAAACTATTATCGGTTGAATTTTCTACAATCTTGTTGAAGTTTTCTTTTACTTTATTGATTTCTTCAGAGAATCCACCTGTAAGCGATTGTGTGTCTAAACCGTTTTCTGAAGCTGTTTTATGAATTTCGGTTTTAATATCATCAGTAGCATTCTTAAGCTGCTGCATTCCTTTTCCAAGTGTTCTTGCTACTTCAGGAATTTTATCTGCGCCAAAAAGCATAATGGCAATAAATATGATGAATACTAATTCCGATCCTCCGATACCAAACATAATATTGTATTTTAATCTTACAAAGATACAGTAAAAATGTACCGCCGTTTCAGCTTTATTATTTTACTACTCTTTTTTAATATGATTTTAACTTAATCTCCTAATTCGTCAAATTTAGATTTCACCTTCTCTCTAGGCCATGAATTATTTCCTAAATCGATATCGGCAGTCTGTAATTTTGGGTCGAGTTTTATTTTCGTTACTTTTTTATCAGTTGCAAAAACACGGGATACGACCTGATTGCCCTTTCTCCATATTTGTACCGGGAAATTATAATCTTCTGTAGTACCATCATCAAATGTCAACTGCACTAAAATCGGCATAAGCATTCCTCCCGGTTTATCAAAAGTAACTTCATAAAAATATTTTGGAGATTTGAGCTTGCTTCTTTCTTCTGGGGTATATTTTTCCTGAATAAAATCAGACAGTACTTTTATACTACTAACCTCAAAAGGTTTTGTGTTGTTTTTATTAGAATCTGCCAAAACCATATAGACAAACGGCCCATCTTCTTTATTAAAACGGCCCTTTCTTATGTTGACATCTTTGGTTTCTTTTGGTGCTTCATCCGAAACAAAATATTCTTTTACATCCTGGATTCCAATATCGACATAGTCTGTGGAATAAAACCATCCTCTCCAAAACCAATCCAAATCAACTGCCGAAGCATCTTCCATTGTTCTGAAAAAATCCTCCGGAGTTGGGTGCTTAAACTTCCAACGGTTTGCATAGGTCTTGAAAGCATAGTCAAACAATTCTTTCCCCATGATAGTTTCACGCAATATGTTTAATCCTGTAGCGGGTTTACTATACGCATTGGCTCCAAACTGATGAATTCCTTCAGAATTTGACATGATTGGTTCTAAAAAATCTTGTGGTCCGCTCATATACGGAACTATTTTTGCAGCCGGTCCTCTTTGAGAAGGATAATTTGGGCTTAATTCCTGCTCCGCTAAGTATTGAAGGAACGTATTTAGTCCTTCATCCATCCAAGTCCATTGGCGCTCATCAGAATTGACAATCATTGGAAAAAAATTATGTCCTACTTCATGAATAATTACGCTTTGCATACCATATTTAAGCCTTTCGCTTACAAATCCCTTTTCATCCGGACGCCCATAATTCCAGCAAATCATAGGATATTCCATCCCTTGGTCCTCAGCAGAAATTGAAATCGCTTTTGGATAAGGATAGTCGAATGTATGTGAAGAATAACTTTTTAATGTATGGGCAACGGTTTTTGTCGAATATTCTCCCCATAGCGGATTGGCTTCTGGCGGGTATAATGAAATAGCCATTACTGACTTGTCCGAAAGTTTTACAGCCATCGCATCATAAATAAATTTTCTTGAAGTCGAGATTCCGAAATCACGTACATATTTCGCACTAAATTTCCAAGTCTTCTTTTTATCAGAAAATCCTTTTGAGGCCGCTTCTGCCTCTTCCTGAGTGACTACTACAACCGGCTTGTCATAGGTTTTTTCAGCTAATTGATATCGCTTAAACTGTTCAGCAGTAAAAACTTCTTTTCTGTTCAGCAAATCTCCTGTGGCTTCCAGAATATGGTCTGCAGGAACCGTAATATTTACTTCAAAATTACCAAAAGGAAGCGCAAATTCTCCCGCTCCCCAAAACTGCATATTCTGCCAGCCTTCTACATCATTATAGACTGCCATTCTTGGATAAAACTGAGCAAGCACATATAGATTATTACCGTCTTTATCGAAATGTTCATAACCTGAGCGCCCTCCTTCTACCCTATAATTGTTAATATTGAATCGCCATTTTATAGAGAATGATATTTTTTCTTTTGACTTCAATGGTTTCGCCAAATCAATACGCATCATTGTATGATTGATGGTATACTTCATCGGATTCCCTTTTGCATCTTTTACATATTCAATTACATAGCCTCTGTCCAACTTTTCTTCCATGAATTTTTTTGAAAATCCTGCCGGAGTCATCGCTTTGTCCATTTTTTGATTGTCAGCCAAAGGTGATTCTGAGTCTTTTGCTCTTTGATTCTGATCAAGCTGTACCCATAAGTATTCCAGATTATCCGGTGAATTGTTATGGTAGGTTATTGTTTCTGTCCCAGAAAGTCTGGCGTTACGATCATCCAATTCGATATTCATCTTATAATCGGCCTGTTGCTGGTAATATGCTGGCCCGGGTGCTCCAGAAGCCGTTCTAAACATATTAGGCGTAGCCATAAGATCATACATCTGGCTGAATTTATTGGTATCGTATTTCCCTGGCTCGCGTTTCTTTTCAGTATTTTTTGTTTCTTGAGCAAAGAATACAGCAGGTAACATCGCGAATAGAAAAATTATTTTTTTCATGAAGGAGGTGGGTTATTTTTAAGATTGAAATTTAATCAATTTGATGTAAAGCAGAAAAAAAATCGCTAATAATTTAATTGGCCACGTATTTTCTCCGAGGTAAGAAGCAGACTTTGCTTTTTCCCTAAAACGTGTGTATGGAAAATATGCTGTTGGTCGTAAAGTTCCATCAGAACGTTGTCTTTTATTTCAATAGAATTGATTTTTTCGATATTCTTGATCGTAAAATAGCAGATCAGGACATTATCTTCGACTTCTTTTTCTAAAAAACGGATTTCTTTTTCTTGTTCATTTACCTTAATGGCAAATTTTTCCTGAAAATATTTCCGAAGCAAATCTTTGCTATCTTTTACTTCTTTGCTTGTTCCGAGATATATCTTTTTACCAAATCTTTTTTCTAAGGCCAAGTCTATGTCGTCAATAAAAATACGGGATGTGATTTCTATTGCTTTCTTTTCAGGAACATAATCGAGTTGGTTTACGGAAACGTAAAATTTGTGAAGCGAGGCTGAAGTCAGCCCCATAAATAGCAGTAAAAGAAAAGCTATTTTGATTGTCTTTTTCATTTTACAAAAATACTATTCTTTTACAATTTCTTCATTTTGAAGTTCATTGTATTTTCTAGCAAGCTCGATTATTGCCAATTTGATATTATCTTTTATTCTCGAATTAACAATTTCCATAAAGTCTGGCTGTTCGGAACAATAATATTTGAATGCCATGACATAATCCGGATTAATCTTTAGAACTTCAACAAAATACTCATCGCTATACAGAATTCCGATTCTTTCAATTAGCATCAACTTTCTTTCACCTTCAAGCCTTGCTTTTCGCTCTGCTGCGCTTCCAACCCCGGACCTCATCCTTCTTTCAGCATCTGTATAAACTTTCGGCTTAAAACTTATGATTCCTAAACCGTAGGCTGTTATGTCGACAAATTTTGTAATGACGACTTCATCGAGCTGGTTTATTTTTGGTTCCATTTCGATTATAAGCACTTCTTTTTGAAAATCTTCTGCTTCAATAATCTTTCTTTTATAATGCATATTGACAGCAGAAAAAACGAGCATATCGTCAACCTTAGCTAAGATCAAGAACTCGCCGTTTGAATCTGTTACGGCTGATTTTTCATTGACCAAATTCACCAAATTTATGCCTTCAACGTTATTCCCGTTTGCAGTAATTTTCCCTTTTATCAATTTTTCTTGCGCCAAGGCAACATAAGAGACAAAAAAAGTCAGGAGTAAGATTTTATTGCTTTTCATTGGATTGTAGCTTGTTATACTCTACTGCGAGTTCGTTAATCCAAAAAGTAGCAAGCGTTTTGTTTTTTGCCCTAACAGCACTTGCAAATTTAAAATCTTCAATACAAAAGTATTTGAACGCCATAATAAGATCAGGATTGATTTTAAGCGTTTGTGTATAAAAATCGTCTTCGAAAAGGTCATTTACTTTTTCCAAAAGCATTTCTTTTTTCTCCACAGAAATATTTTGTTTGAGCCTTTTGGTTCGACCCGACATCAGATTAATTAGCGGGTCAAGCAATCCTGTGGTAGCCGTTCTAACTTTTCTTTCAGCTGGCGTGTAGACTTTTGCAGGTTTCGACAAAATTCCTAAGTCGACAGCATTAATATTATTGTATTTTGTGATTTCCACTTCATCCAACTGATTCGCTTTGGGTATCATTTCAATGATAACAACTTCTGATTTCAGGTCGCCAGCATCGATAATTTTCCGCTTATATTCAAAATTTAAAGCTGAGAGAACCAGCAGGTCTTCTTCTTTTGCCAGAATTTGGAATTCTCCGTTAGCATTTGTAACGGCTGATTTTTCATTAACCAGATTGACTACGTTAATGCCTTCAACATTGTTACCATTACCCGTAACCTTTCCATGGATTATCTTTTCCTGCGAAAAAACAAGCTGTACTATAAAAAAGCAGGCAATAAGGAAATTAGTTTTCATCTGAGAGTAGTTGAAGATATTTTTTTGATAATTGTACCAGCAAAAAATCTGCCATTTGCTTTTTCTTCGCCTTAAGCGTTTCTACAAATCCCACATCTTCAATGCTATAATATTGAAATGCCTTCACATTTTCCTGAGGAATCTTTAATGTATTTATGAAGTACTCTTCTTCATAGAGGTTTTGCACTTCCTTTAGTAAATACTCTCGCCGTTCAACTTTCAATTGGTCTTTGAGGCTTTTGGTTCGGCCAGAAATAGCATTTATTACAGGATCCAGACTCATTGCAAATCCAAACCCTACCATCAGATTGAGGTCTGTTGCTGTTTTGAGTTTTCTTTCTGCCGGGGTGTAGACTTTGGCTGGTTTTGACAAAATCCCTAAGTCGACAGCATTAATATTAGGGTATTCCGTAATAACTACCTCGTCAAGCTGGTTTGTTTTGGGAACCATATTTACCGTCAGGAATGGAGCTACCAAGTCTTCCGAGCTGATAATTTTTCTTTTATACTCAAAGTTTATAGCTGAAAACACTAACAAATCGTCTTCTTTTGCCAAAATAAAGAACTCCCCTTTTTCATCTGTAACCGCTGATCTTTCATTAACCAGGTTGACCACATTGATTCCTCCAACATAATTCCCGTCTGCCATAACCTTTATTTGCAGAAGTTTTTCTTGTGTCTGAGAAAACAGCATTGCTGTTGAAAAGAAAAAAAACAGTAAAACGTAATTATTTCTTTTCATCGGCAAGCAATCCCTTATATTTTTCTGCTAATTTGATGATAAACACTTCAAGTTCCGTCTCATTGTTTTGATCTAATGCCTTTGAAAAATTTTCATCGCCTACTATATAATACTTAAAACCGTTGATATAATCTTTCGGTATGTCCAGTTTTTCGGTATAATAAATCTCATCAAAATAATTGTCTAGCTTTTCAAGCCTTGCTATTTCTCTCTCCACCTGTACGCTTTTTTTGAGCATTTTTGTTTTTCCAGAGAGGAAATTAAGAATTGCGTCATTGCTGATACCTAACCCCTGAATCAGTTCTACAGGTTTTGATGCCGTTCTTAGTTTTCTTTCTGCCGGTGTATATTTTTTCGCACCCGTAACAACAGAATATTCATCGCCTTTCTCTACAACAACTTCCTGGAGCTCTGTTACGATAGGCTTCATCACAATTTCTACAGTCGCTGCATTAAATTCGTCTCTTGAAATTGTTTTTCTTTTGTGCTCAAGATTGTTTCCAGACAAAATGAGCACATCACTTACTCTAGCATAAATATAAAACTCGCCTTTAGAGTTCGTTCTGGTTTGGGTAGCATTCGAGAAATTAATCACTTCAATATCATCTACCGAAGCTTGTCCTGCAGTAATTTTTCCAAATATCTTTTTATTCTCTTTGCTTTGCGAAAAGGCAACTTGAGAAATCAGAATCAGGATTAAAAAAAAGTAATTATTTTTCATCGTTTAGGGTTTGAATATATTTTTTAGCTAACTCTCCCAATAAAAATGTCGCCATTGCTTTATCCTTACTGTTTAGATTTTTTACCAATCGTTCGTTTTCTACCGCATAATACAAAAATCCTTTGATATTTTCAGCAGGAATTTGTAGTTTTTTCGTGTAGTATTCTTCCTCAAACAAATCTTCCAGTTGACTTATCCACTTCTCTCTTTTTTCTACTTCCAATTCTTTTTTCAGCATAGAGGTTCTTCCAGATATCATATTTAGAAGTGGATCAAGAGCAAACGAATTATTTAGCCCTACTTTAGGATCAACGCCAGTCGCTGTTCTTAGTTTTCTTTCGGCTGGCGTATATACTTTTGCGGGCTTGGGTATAATTCCTAAATCGTAGGCATTAATGTTTTTATATTGTACAACCATTACTTCGTCTAACTGGTTTACCATTGTCTCAAGCTTTACATATAATAATTCTTTACCGAAATCAGCCTGATTCACTTCCACAATTTTACCTTTGAAATGAATCGATGAAAACATTAAGGAGTCGCCCTCTTTTGCTTGAATTGAAAAATAACCTCCTTCTTTAGTTACGGTTTCTTTTTCTGAAGACAAATTCAGAACATAAATTCCATCCAGATTGGATGAATAGGCCATAACCTTTCCTTTTAGTGCTTTTCTTTCAGAAGTCTGCGAAAGTACCGAAGGAGAAACAGCTATAAAAAAAGAACACAACATTATTTTTTTAAGCATAATCAATTGAGGGATAAGTTTGTCAGGTAAAAATATCTTATCTGCCTCCTAATTAATTGCCAACAGCCTACTAAATTTATGTTAATAATAAAGTTAACACCGCATTGTCTAATAATTTCCAAACCTTATTAACTTTACATCAATAAAATTATATTAAAATGAAAAACCTGATTATAGCCAGTACATCAACATTACACAATGGCGGCTATCTTGAATATCTTTTACCAGAGCTTTCACTACATTTCAACAATGCATCTACCGTTCTCTTTATACCTTATGCAAGGCCAAGCGGCATATCGCATGATGAATATACCGAAAAAGTACGGCAAGCTTTTTCCAAAATCAACATTAAGGTAAAAGGATTGCATGAATTTGAAGATCCTAAAGAAGCCTTGAAACAAGCTGAAGGAATTTTTACAGGTGGAGGAAATACTTTTTTATTGGTAACGCAACTTTATCGCCATGATTTGATGACTTTGTTGGCGGAAACACTAAAAAAAGGCACACCTTATTTAGGAACCAGCGCTGGAAGTAATATAACCGGACTGACTATGCAGACTACTAATGACATGCCAATCATTTATCCACCAAGCTTTCAGACTTTAGGCATGATTCCATTCAACCTTAATCCGCACTATCTTGATCCGGATTCCAACTCAACATATATGGGTGAAACACGGGAAACCAGAATAAAAGAGTTTCATCAATTCAACACCCTGCCTGTTTTAGGACTTCGTGAAGGAAGTTGGTTGGAAGTAAAAAACGACACTATTACTTTAAAAGGAAACCTGAAAGCTCGTCTTTTTAGGCAAAACCAAGAACCCGAAGAATTAGAAAGCGGAAGCGATTTGAGTTTTCTGAATTAGCAACATTTAATATCTCCTGAAGTTTACATCAAACGAAAGCAGAGCAAGAATATTTACTTTTAAACATCTATTTATAAACTTTGCGCCTCTGCGTCTTTGCGAGTAATTATTTTCACGCAAAGACGCAGAGACGCAAATTATAGACACCTAAACTCATTTGAAATCTGTTTTGAAACGTTTTGAAAACAAAAAACCTCAAGCTTACACTTGAGGTTTCAATTTTAGAGCGGAAGACGAGGCTCGAACTCGCGACAACCAGCTTGGAAGGCTGGAGCTCTACCAACTGAGCTACTTCCGCATTTCTACGGTGCAAATATAAGCAATAAGTTTTTTCAGTTGCAAGTTTTTTTTCAAAAAAAATGCAATCTTTTTTTTGCAACCTTTGTATCAATAAACCTTTTTAACGCTAAGAGTTTTATTATTAAAACGTTATATTATACAACCCAATCCAAAAATTTTCAAAAGAAAAATGCAAATCATAAAAGAAATACCCGCTTTGGAAACATTTTCTGTCCGTCAACCTGTATTACGCCCTGGAAAACCAATAGAAACTTGCCATTTTGAAGGCGATAATTTAGAATCAACAAAACATTTTGGCTTATTTAGCAATGAAAAACTAGCAGGAATTGCTTCTTTATTTATATGCGCTACTCCTTTTTTAAAAGAGGAACCACAATTTCAACTAAGAGGCATGGCCGTATTACCAGAATTCCAGAAAAAAGGATTAGGTGAAGCTTTAGTAAAACACGCAGAAAATGATGCTTTGGAACGTGGCGGAAAAATAATCTGGTTTAACGCCAGAGAAATTGCCGTTACATTCTATAAAAAACTGGGATATGAAATTGTTGGCGAGCCTTTTGATATTGCTGACATCGGGAAGCATTATGTGATGTACAAAAACCTGAATGCCTTATAAAAGTTTGCCCTAGACTTCGCAACTTGAAACTTTTTGAGTAACTTCACACAAAAGACCCCGTATAACTTTTTGTCATGTATCGATTTGTTCTCATAGCGGCATTGTTTTTTTTCCAGATTTCCTGTAAGGAAAAAGAAATTGCATACACTCCATCGCTTAAAAAAAGTGCAGAAGACATGGCAAAAGATGGAATTAAACGCCATGTTGTTGATTCAGTGTATATCGCAACCTTTGAAAATGACTCGCTGACTTCTTTTTACAAAATGAACGGCTTTAAAACCGTATGGAATACACCTCAGCTACGACAACTGATTATTGAGGAACTATCTACAGCAGACAAGGAAGGTCTGGAATCTAAAGATTATAATACCTCTGATTTGGATCGCCTCGAAAAAAACATGTCTTCTTTAACAGAAAAGGAAATCGCCAATTACGAAATACAGATGACGCTTTCCATCCAGAAATACCTTATGCATTTGACACGTGGAAAATTAAACCCTAAAGAACTCTACACCGATTGGGATTTAACTCCTAACTATGCAGAAATTAATCAGTTATTGACAGCGGCTATTGTTGGTGACTCTCTGCAGATTGTTATCGAAAAAGCAAAACCAAATCATATTGTCTATAAAAGATTAAAAGAAGCACTCGTGCTCATCAACAAATTTCCTACAGACACGCTTAAAAAGATTGAGATCTCAGGAAAATTAAAAGTAAATGATACCAGCCAATCGTTGTTTGATATTAAAAGAAGACTGATGTACTGGAAAGATATAAAGGTGCAAGATTCCCTGACTTCACTTTACGATCCGGAAACAGAGAAGGGAATAAGGCGATTCCAATCAAGACATGGACTCGCAGCAGATGGCGTTATAGGAGCCAGCACAATCATGGCTTTGAATATTCCAAAAAATGTCCGAAAAGAACAGATCATTGCTAATTTGGAACGATGGCGATGGTTTCCCAGAAATATGGGCGAACATTATCTTATTATCAATATTCCCGATTATAAGCTACACGCTGTTTTTAAGAACGACACGACAAGAACCCACAATGTTATTGTAGGCACATCCAAAAGAAAAACACCTGTATTAAGCTCTAAACTGAGTTATGCTGTTTTTAACCCAACATGGACTATCCCTCCCACCATATTAAAAGAAGATATTATTCCGGCAACAACAAAAAACCGAAACTATCTAACAGGAAAGAACATTACCGTTTATGATAAAAACGGAAAAGAAGTAAGTGCATCGAGTTGGAATCCTGAAAAAGCCCTAAACTATCGTTATGTTCAAAGCCCAGGCACCTATAATTCATTAGGTATGGTAAAAATAATGTTCCCGAATAATTTCACGGTTTATCTGCATGACACTAACCATCGGGAATATTTTGACAAAACTAACCGTTCACTTAGTTCAGGCTGCGTCAGAGTACAAAATCCGCTGGAACTTACCGAATACTTATTAGATGACAAGAAAAACTGGAGTCTCGAAAAGATTACAGAAACGCTAAAAAAAGAAAAAACGCAAAGCGCAAAAATCAAAAATGATATTGCTATCTACCAGCTGTACTGGACAGCTTGGAGCCATGACAATACTTTACAATTCAGACCTGACATTTACACATTAGATAACGGCCTGTATCAGAAATTACGAAATTAACTTAGTAGCCGTTTTGTAGTTAGCTGAAGGATGATAGATAAAAAGGCAAGATTTGTCCTTAATCACATTTATAACTTCTTTTGTAATGCCAACTGGTAATGCTGGACATCCTTGGCTTCTTCCAAGTCTTCCGTGTGTTTTTATAAAAGAATCGGCTACATAGTCAGCACCATGAACCACAACCGCTCTGTTTCTCGCATTATCATTTATGCCTTTCTCCAATCCGTCAAGACGAAGTGAAAGCCCATGTTTTCCTTGATAAACTTCTCCGGTTGCATAAAATCCAAGGCTACTTTTGTTAGAAGAAGCTGCATTTGAAAATTCATTTGCATATTCTTCTCCTGTATTTCTGCCATGGGCAACAAGCGAGTTATAGAGAATTGTATTGGTAGACATGTCGATAATCCATAATCTTTTAGAGTTGGAAGACAAGCTGAAATCGATAATTGTTAGTATGTTTTTTGAAACCAGACCTTTCTCTTTCAGTTGGTAAAAACCTTGAAGTGCTTTTGAAAAGCTTTCAAGTTTTGGCAAAGAAAGATTATTTGAATGTAGCGTATGGTAAATTTTTTCAGCTTTCATCGAAAAGCTTGCTTCTGATGTGGCTGCTATTAATTTTTCTGGTTCAGTGGGCTTGCTCACATTTGTATTAAATGAAGCGACAAAAAACAATAAGACGGGTAAAAACTTGTAAATCATTGAAATTCTAATGGGTTAAAATTGACTTGGGGAGGGCCAAAAGTATTAAAAAAATTTTATTATCAAAATTTATTACTCTTAAAATGAGGTATTTAACAAAATTAACCTTTTTTTAATTTTAGTGTAACAGAGATAATAACGAACAAATTTCAAAAATATTGCAAAGTAATTGTGTATGTATATTTTATGGTTATTTTTGCTATTATAAACATGCGCAAATGGGCAAACCGTTTTCTTTGGTTTTACTTTTTTTAATGATCATTTCTGCTTTCGATGCCCATGGTCAGAGAAAAAGCCTGCAAGCAACATCAATTTCAGAAAACATCTCCATCGATGGCAAGCTCAATGAAGCCATCTGGAACACAGCACCTATTGCTACCGACTTTTTAATGCTTGAGCCCGATAACGGGAGACCAATAAACCCTAACAAAAAAACAGACGTTCGTATAGTTTACAACAATGATGCTATTTATGTAGCCGCATTACTTTATGATGATGAGCCAAAAAAAATCCTGAAAGAATTGACCCAAAGGGATAATTTTGGAACAGCAGATCATTTTGGAGTTTTCATCAACGGTTTTAACGATGGCCAACAGGATTTTCGTTTTTTTGTCAGCGCATCAGGCGTACAGATGGACTGTCTTGCTACCGAAGCCGGTGAGGACTACAGCTGGGATGCTATTTGGGACAGCGAAGTTTCAATTACAGAATTTGGCTGGGTCGTTGAGATGAAAATCCCTTATGCTGCCTTGCGCTTTTCAAATGCTGAAAAACAAACCTGGGGTATTAACTTTTATAGAGAAATCAAAAGAGATCGCCAAAAATATACCTGGAATCTAATTGACATGAAGATTGGGGCGGCACTTCCCCAAACAGGCCAACTTGAAGGCATCGAAAACATAAAACCGCCAACAAGACTCTTCTTTATCCCTTATTCTTCTTTCTATGTCGAAAACAACAAAGAAGGAACAGAAAACAAGTTTAAGGCCGGCATGGACATCAAGTATGGCATCAACGACGCTTTTACTCTTGACGCAATTCTGGTTCCTGATTTCGGACAGACAAAATATGATAATGTCGTATTAAATCTTGGTCCTTTTGAACAACAATTTAATGAAAACCGACCTTTTTTTACGGAAGGAACCGACCTCTTTAATAAGGGAGACTTATTGTATTCCCGCAGAATTGGAGGTAGCCCTTCAACCTACCTTTATTCTTCTGACGAGAATATTGTTGCTAGTAACCCTTCAACCGTAAACCTCATAAATGCTATAAAAATTTCAGGAAGGACTTCTTCTGGGCTTGGAATCGGAGTACTGAATGCTGTTACAGAAAAAACGTATGGAACTTTAAGGAATACACAAACCAATGAAACCAAAGAAGTTGTAGTGGAACCATTGACCAATTATAACATATTAGTTTTAGACCAAAGATTTAACCAGAACTCTTCAGTAGCACTCGTAAATACTAATGTAACCCGCAATGGAGAATTTCGTGATGCAAACGTTTCTGCTTTAGTGTATGACCTAAACACCAAAAACAACAAATTCAATCTTATTGGTGATTTCAAATACAGCTATATCAACGAATATGGCGACAATGAAAATCTAAATGGTATTAATACGTCCATACAGATTGGAAAAAAAGGAGGTAAATGGAGATATAACGCAGGCGCCTCTTATGTTTCAAAAGAATACGATGCCAACGATCTCGGCATCACTTTTATTAACAATTTACATTCTGTCTATTCCAACTTATCCTATAGGATTTTGAATCCAAATTCGACCTTCAACACCTTTAGGATCAACACAAATTATTTTGCCGAATTCCAAAATACTACTGGACGTCTGCAAAAAGGCGAAATAAGCATCGATTTGACCTCAACAAGCATAAAAAATGATTATTATGCCATCTCCGTTTATATCAATCCACTAGAAACCTACGATTTCTATGAAGCCCGAGTAAATGAAAGATTTGTAAACCTTCCTAAAAACGTTTATAACTCATTTTATTTTTCATCGAATTATAACCGGGCATTTGCCCTTGACATCAATCCTTATTTCACTATAACAAGCGAAAAGGATCGTGTTTCATACGGTTTAAAAGTAGCACCCAGATATCGATTTAGCAACAGCTTACTCATGAATTATATGATTGAAGTCTATAACCAGAACAGTGATCGTGGATGGGTAGCTTTTGATGGCGATGACATTATCTTTGCCGAACGGGACCGGAGAACGCTGATCAACGAATTAGGTTTAAAGTATTCGATAAATCCCAAAATGACATTAAATTTGGCAGCCCGCCATTATTGGTCTTACGCAGAAAATAACCAATATTTAACACTTCAAAATGACGGAACGCTAACATCAAATAGTACCTTTACAGTAAATAAAAATTCGAATTTCAGCACCTGGAATTTTGACCTTTCCTATTCATGGTGGTTTGCCCCGGGAAGCCAGATTTCAGTACTTTACAGAAACAATGCTACTGATAGCAGGACGGAGATTGACAGAAGGCTAGGCAACAACCTTAAAAACCTTTTCAATAATAACTTGAATAACATTCTCTCAATCAGTATCAGATATTTTATTGACTACAATTCGATTAAAAATAAATTTTAGATGAACAAAAAAGTAATCCTAATGATATTGGACGGATGGGGCAAATCTCCCGATCCAAAAGTTTCTGCAATAGACAATGCCAATACGCCTTTTATAGACAGCCTATATACAAAATACGCTAATGCCCAATTAAGAACAGACGGACTGAATGTAGGTCTTCCTGAAGGACAGATGGGTAATTCTGAAGTGGGACATATGAATCTGGGAGCTGGCAGGGTTATATACCAAGATCTGGCAAAAATAAACCTGGCAGTACAAAACAAAACCCTGCAACAAGAAAAGGCACTGATTGATGCTTTAAGCTATGCCAAGCAAAACAATAAAAAAGTCCATCTTCTGGGATTAGTATCGGATGGTGGCGTGCATTCTCATATCGACCACGTAAAAGGACTGATTGATGCTACGCAGAATTTTGGGCTTGAAAATGTATACGTACACGCCTTTACAGATGGAAGAGATGTTGATCCGAAATCAGGAATATTTTTTATTTCCGCTTTGGAAAAACATATGGAAAACACTTCTGTAAAACTGGCTTCTATTGTAGGTCGTTATTATGCAATGGATCGTGACAAACGATGGGAAAGAGTAAAAAAAGCCTACGATTTACTTGTAAACGGAATAGGAACCCATTCTCAGAATGCCGTCAGCAGTCTACATGATAGTTATGAGAAAAACATAACAGACGAGTTTATTGAGCCTATCGTTATGGTCAATCAGAATGACCAACCTATCGCAACCATACAAAATGACGACGTGGTGATATTCTTTAATTTCAGAACGGATCGTGGCAGACAGCTAACAGAAGTACTTACACAGTTTGATTGCCATGAACAAAACATGCACAAGCTCAATCTCTATTATGTGACAATGACAAATTACGATGATAATTTTGTCGGCATACACGTTATTTACGACAAGGAAAATATAACTGAAACCTTGGGCGAAATTTTAGAGAAAAATCATAAAAAACAAATCCGTATTGCCGAGACTGAGAAATATCCGCACGTAACCTTTTTCTTCTCAGGAGGCAGAGAGTTACCTTTTATAGGCGAAACAAGAATTTTAAAAAACTCTCCTAAAGTGGCAACCTATGACTTGAAACCTGAAATGAGCGCCTATGAACTGGCTGATGCCTTGGTTCCAGAACTCGAAAAAGAGGAAGTCGATTTTGTTTGTCTTAATTTCGCAAATGGCGATATGGTTGGACATACCGGTGTCATGGAAGCCGCCATTAAAGCCTGCGAAGCAGTAGACAAATGTGTTGAAAAAGTTATTACTGCTGCCTTGGCACACAATTACACAACAATTGTCATTGCAGATCACGGAAATTGCGAGACAATGATTAATCCAGATGGCAGTCCAAATACCGCACATACTACAAATCCTGTCCCAATTATCCTCGTTGACAAAGATTTAAAACACATAAGCAATGGCATTTTAGGGGATATCGCCCCTACTGTTCTTGATTTGATGGGTATTAAAAAACCAGAAGCCATGACACAGCATTCATTGCTATAATAACTATCTTCCATAAAAGTAAGGGGATTTCATTTTTAAGCATGGAATTCCCTTACTTTTTATCAGCACTTTTTTGTTAATTAACAGAAAGCCAGAAGAATATTGTTATGAATTTTAAAAAAATAAAAATAATCTGATTATTTTCGCATTGAAAACAATTAAATTTCACAGGTTGTTTCTTTTTTAAACATGAAATCATTGAACAGGCTTTTACTTATTATTCTTTTTTTAACGGCAGAAATAGCTTATTCCCAAGGAGGCGCACCATCTTGCGCTGAATTACAAGCTAATTTTGAGCGCTACCAATCCTGCGCAACAAGTATTCCTTTTACTAATTCAACCAATAATACCAGCGGAGAAACTTTTAACACGACTTGTATTGGGGAAAATTTCAGAGGCCCAACATGGTTTTTTATGAAAATAAAAACGAGCGGGGACATCTTTTTACGAATTTCCCAAGTCAACAATGTAGGTACTTCTACTGATGTTGATTTCGTTTTATGGGGACCTTTTAACGATTTAAATAATGTCTGTAGTCAATTAAACAGACCAAAAGAAGTAGACTGCAGCTGGTCTCCTAATGGTATAGAAAATGTATCTCTCCGAAATGCTTTAGCCGGAGAAATATATATTCTTTTGGTTGACAATTATTCAAACTCTCCGGGCCAGATTACGATTACGCAGACCGGCGGCAGCGGAAGTTCCGATTGTAGTTTTCTTTCATCGGTCAAAATAAAAGACAATACCGGAAACGACATTACACAACTCAATTATTGCAAGCCTGACACCAAAGACCTTGTGGCTACAATTGATGTAACAGATTTTCCAGGAAATGTGAGTGATTTAAGATTTAACTACAAATGGTATAAAGACGGCATATTACTTAACACAATTGCAAATTCACTCTCCAACACCAATACACTTACCGTATCCGATAGCGGCCTCTATAAAGTAGAGACTACTGCATATGACAGTACAGACCCTACTGTCAACCCGAATGACCTCGAAGTTAGCGATGCTGAAATAGACCTAAAGTTTTTTACAGCTCCCAACATGACACTACAAAATACCAATACACAATGTTTGGCTAGCAATCCAGTTTTACAGACGGTCGATAACAATACAGTAGTACAGGCTTATACTTATGAATGGTTTCGAAATTTGACATCTATTCCAGGAGCAAGCGGTTCTACTTTCACTCCAACTTTACCCGGCAATTATTTTGTCAGGATTTCAAATGCTGGATGCCCTCCTTTTGATTCCAACACTATTTCGATTTACGAATCGCCACAAGTCACCATATCAGATAATCAGACAATTTGCGAAAATGACACTTATCAGATCACTTCCGCTATTGCCAATACCGCCAATCTTACCAATGTAACTTACCAATGGTATAAAGATGGTAATTTAATACCGGGAGCCACATCAAGTACTCATACTGTTTCTTTAGCAGGCCAAAATGCCAACACCACATCATTTTATGTTTTAGAAGCAACAGAACAAGGATTATGTGCTACTTCTTCAAATGCAGTATCTATCACAATTAATGCCAAGCCTCTTTTAACAACGCCAGTGGCATTGCAGCAGTGTGATTATATTTCACCAAACAATGATGGATTTGCAGTTATAAATCTTACGCAAGCTTACAATAGCTTGACAAATGGTGACTCATCTCTTACCTTAAGCTATTTTTTAGATGCCGGTTTGACTCAGCAGATAACCACACCTAACTCTTTCACCAATACCATCCCTTTCACACAAAATATTTATGTTACGGGAATAAATCCAACGCACACTCCTATCTGTACGTCGAATGTAGCAATAATTAATCTTACCATCAGCCCTACCAGCGTTGCTAATTATACAGATATGGCACCAGTTTGCCCTGAATTAAATGCTAATTATGGATTTATTGATTTTAATTCGAAAAGAGCAACAATAAAAGGCGCTTCTTTCCCCACAACCAATGTTGATATTGCTTTTTATAGCAATGAAATAGATGCTTCCGTAGAAGAAAATGCACTTACCAATTCTTCTCAAATACCAATAGGCATTTCAACAATTTATGCCCGAATAGAGACCAATAACAATTGTGCAGGAATAGGAACTTTTAAAGTAGAAATACATGCTAGCCCAGCACAGAATGCAATTACTCCAATCAATGCATGCGAGACAGAAACCATTATCCTTGCGAATAAAGACAGTGACATATTAGTCGGACTGAATCCGACCGTACGCCTTACCTATTTTAACACATTTGATAATGCTCGTAACAACACGGCTGCCATAAACAAAAACACTGCTTTGCCACTTACAATAGGAACAAAAACAATTTTTGTACGTCAGTTCGATACTGCTACGCAATGTTTTTCTATCGCAAATTTTGACATTCGTGTATTTGCAAATCCGACAATTACCACTCCTGACCAGATTACGATTTGTGGTAGCACTACAGCTGATTTTAATCTTGACAGCAGAATTTCACAAATTACCTCCGGAAACACAAACTACAGGGTTTTCTTTTATGAGACTCCAGCTGATTTGGCATCAGACACACCTATAACAGTTACGAATCCTTATAATTCGGTTTCAAAAACAATCTCTATTAAAGTTGTTGATCCAACAGGAAATAACTGCTTTTCAACAACAACTCTAAAACTAAATGTTGTAGGAAGTCCGGGTAGCACAACCAATCCAGATGATATAGAAGCTTGCGACGATAGCGGTTTCTATCAATTCAACCTTACGCAAAGGCAGGCTCAGATGGCGGGAACAACTCCTCTAAACACAATTCAGTTCAGATACTACATCCGTGAAGCTGATGCGCAGAGCAACTCTAACAATACGATTCCTGATCCGGCTAATTTTACCAATACAGTTATTTCCTACCAAAAAATATATGTGCGCCTAAATAGCAAAATAAATATAAACAGCGAAAGTGGAGAGGCTTGTTATACGATACTCGAATTGGAATTGTTTGTAAGGCCAATTCCAGCTAACAATATACAAGGGTATCCGTATAGAATATGCAAGGACATCTACAATAATGTCGTTACTCCAGCATTTATAGACACGCAATTATTTGAAACTGATTACGATTTTGAATGGTATAACGGCCATGATGCAAATGCTGCCAACCTGATTTCTTCTGAAACAGGAAGTACTTTCACTACATCTATACAAGGAGATTATTCTGTTAAAATCACAAATACGACCAACGTGGCGCTTTGCTCCCGAATCATAAATTTCACGGCTAAAAACTCTTTGATTCCATTTTCAATAATAGGCGATCCTGCAGAACAGATTACTTTTGAATCCGACAGTAAAGTTACTGCAATTGTTACGCCTCAATCACCAGACTTCCAATACATGATTGATGACAATGGTTGGCAGGACAGTAATGTATTTAACAATATCAAAGAAGGAATCCATACTCTAAAAGTGAGAAACAGATATGGCTGTGGCGAGATAAGCACCCGTATTGTAGTCGTTGATTATCCAAAATATTTCACTCCAAATGGTGACGGATTTAACGACACCTGGAATATAGGCGGAAGAACATCATTAGACATTTCGAACATTTACATTTTTGATCGCTATGGTAAAATCCTGACAGACCTTCGTCGAAATGGTATCGGTTGGGATGGTATCTATAATGGCCGTCCAATGCCTGCTGACGATTACTGGTTCAAAATCATTTATGAAAAGGACGGAATCAAAAAGGAATTCAAAAGCCACTTTAGTTTAAAAAGATAAAACAATATGAAACTGCCTCTAAGGCAGTTTTTTATTTGGTCTGGTTTTGAATCAAATAAAAATAGTACTTTTGCAAACTGATAAAATTCCAATTTTATGATTATCCAAAAAACCAGAGAAGAAATTGAATTGATGCGCGAAAGTGCTCTTTTGGTTTCAAAGACGTTAGGTATGATTGCAAAAGAAATCAAACCTGGAGTTACAACCTTGCACCTTGACAAACTAGCGGAAGAGTTCATTCGTGACCATGATGCTGTTCCTGGTTTTTTAGGTTTGTATGGCTGTCCGTCTTCAATACTCACCAGCGTTAACGATCAGGTTGTTCATGGCTTGCCTACGAACCGTCCGATTGAAGAAGGTGATGTTGTTTCTGTAGATTGCGGTGCTTTAAAAAACGAATTTTATGGCGACCATGCTTACACATTTGAAATTGGAGATATAGCTCCGGAAACAAAAAAACTGTTACAGGTTACCAAAGAATCTCTCTATGTTGGAATACGAGAATTTAAAATTGGAAACCGTGTTGAGGATGTAGGAAATGCAATTCAAAAATATACTGAAGCGCACGGTTATGGTGTTGTTCGTGAATTGGTAGGACATGGTCTTGGCAAAAAAATGCACGAAGATCCGGAAATGCCAAATTACGGAAAACGTGGCCGTGGAAAACTATTCATCGAAGGTATGGTAGTTGCTATCGAACCTATGATTAATCTTGGATCGAGAAACATCAAGCAGTTGAAAGACGGCTGGACAATTGTTACTGCCGATAGAAAACCAAGCGCCCATTTCGAGCACGATGTAGCACTGATTGACGGGAAGCCTGAACTGCTTTCTACTTTTGCTTATATTTATGATGCTTTAGGAATAAAAAGCGACGAAGAAAACGAATTCAGAAGACAGCCTTTGGTGATTTCCTAATGAAAAAAGTTTTCAGATTTGTCTTAAATACCATCCCAAGGCCGATATTGATCCGGTTAAGCTATGTCATACGACCTGTTCTTGCTTTTGCTTTAAAAGGAAAAAAGTATACAGATCCTATAGACGGAAAAAGTTTCAAGAAATTTCTGCCTTATGGTTATGGCACCCAACGCAACAATGTTCTTTCTCCAAGCACTTTGTCATTGGAAAGACATAGGCTACTTTGGCTCTACTTAAAAAACGAGACCGACTTTTTCACAGCTCCTAAGAAAGTATTGCATTTTGCTCCTGAACAGGCATTTTATAAAATCTTCAGGAATCAAAAGAATCTGGATTATACGACAACTGATTTGCTGTCGCCTTTAGCTGATGTAAAAGCGGATATCTGTAATTTGCCATTTGAAGACAATTCCTATGATATAATCTTGTGCAATCACGTATTGGAACACATTCCGAACGACACTAAAGCAATGCAGGAATTGTTCAGAGTATTGAAACCCGGTGGAATGGGAATTTTCCAAATTCCTCAGGATTTGAAAAGAGCAACAACTTTTGAAGACAATTCAATTACCGATCAAAAAGAACGAGCCCGAATTTTTGGCCAGTACGACCACGTACGTGTTTATGGAAGAGACTATTTTGACAAATTAAGAAGTATCGGATTTACGGTTATAGAAGAAGATTATACACAAAAAATAGGTCCGGAACTTGTAGAAAAATACTGTCTGGCAGCTGGAGAAATTATCCCTGTCTGTTATAAATAACTACGGTTCTACCAAACAATAAAAAAAGCCTGATGAAATTCATCAGGCTTTTTATTTAATTCATCAGTATTTAGCTTTTTTCAGGCATCAATATACCTACCACCTTATCTTTTGTAAGGTACTTTTTCGCTACATTCTGAATATCTTTTGCAGTGATTGCGTTGATCTTCTCCTCCATTTTCAACACGTCTTCCGGATTAGTACCGTTAACATACGAACGATTAAAATTAGACAACCAGTATCTGTTTTCTTTGATGTCTTTTTTATAATCCAATAGTTCTGCTTCTTTAAATTTAATTACATCAGCAGCCAGAGGCCCGTTATCAATTATTTTCTGTAATTCTCTTAATGCAGAAGCAGTCAATTTTTCAGCATTATCTGGACCACATGGGAAATTGATTGAAAAATTATACGAACCATTTGGAACTTTACTCATACTTCCTCTGGCACTGATTCCGTACACGCCGCTTTCATTCTCTCTTAGTTCTTCAACTAATTTGATAGAAAGCACTTCACCTAAAGCCTGCATTGCCAAAGCTTCTTTCGGATCATATTGTGTATCACCATAGAACATGATGTTAACAGTACTCTTTGGATCTGTTCCTTTATTTACAATTTTCTTATGCTCTCCTTTTAACATTCTGTAACCAACATCAACTGCTTTTTCTTTCTTGTCATTTGATGGCAAGGCTGCCAGATATTTAGCTGAATATTCTTCGATTTTTTTGTCATCAATATTACCTACAAAGAAAAACTCAAAATCTCCTGCGTTAGCAAAACGCTCTTTGTATTTATTATAGGCCAATTGGTAATCTGTAGTTTCCCATGCCTTTTCATCTGGTATCATACCAAAGAATCTAGGATTATCTTTAAGCAGGTACCCGTATAGTTCTTGCTGGAAATAAAAGCCTGGCTGTGATGCCATGTTTTTGAAAAAAGCAGATTGTTTTTGCTTATAGCCATCAAAAGCATCTTTGTCAAAATTCAGGTCCGTGATATATGCCACAGTCATCTGGAACAGATACTCTAAATCTTTTGGAGTTGCGCTTCCTCTTAATCCTTCAGTAGTATTGCTGATGTATGGATTTACGCTAGCTACTTTTCCAGACATGAATTTATTGATATCATTCTCTTTCAATCCAGAGAAACCAGCCTGGGTCAATCCACCATTTGCGAATTGCGTTTTCTTTAGCTCTTCAGCAGTATACAAGTTTGTCCCTCCAAAACTTACCGCATCCATCAAAACTTCATCATTTTTGAAATCGGTTTTTTTGTAAGTCACTTTTGCCCCATTGGAAAGGAATAAAGTAGTGGTTCCAATTTTGTCATTTTTCTCTTTTTTGACAATAGTTCCCGGTTTCAGTTCCTTTCTCAAAAGGCTTGATGCTACTTCAGTATCTGTATATGGAGTAATTTCAGCATCATTTATTTTTAATGCTCCCAAAACTTCCTGCTCTGTCGGTTTTTTCAACCCGTCTTTTTCAGGACCTGTCAAAATCACGACTCTATTGTCTTCTTTGACATAATCTTTAACTAAACCGTTTACATCTTTCAATTCGATTGCTGGTAATAGTTTTTTCGTTGCATTATAAGTCCATTCAATTCCAGGAGCCGGTTCTTTTTCCAAAAAATGCGATTGGTACTCTCCTACAAATCTTCTGGACTCTGTTTTATCTCTGTCGTTATAATCAGACTCAATCCCTGCTATGATTTCCGACTTCGCACGATCAAGTTCGCCCTGCGTAAAACCAAATTTTTTGACTCTTTCATTTTCAGTAACCAAAACCTTTAAAGCACTTACCTGTTTGTCTTCCTGTGACATTGCGAAAGACTGGTAAGCTTCTTTTGTTCTTGCCCATGTACCTCCGTGGTACGAATAACCATAAGTAAATGGAGGCGTAGGTGAATTGGCAAGTTCGTTCAATCTGTTGTTGATCATTGTAGAATACAATCCTTCTACTAACGATTTTTTGAAATCATTAATCGTCACGACAGGTTTTGCGTTATCGTAATCTTTATAAATCAACTGTACCTGTGCAGAGGAAGCTTCTTTATCACTTTCAACTGCTACAAAAGTCTCTTTATGGTTTGGAACATCGTAAATCTTTCTTGGCTTTTCATTTTTAGGATTTTTGTATGACGCAAAATGATCTTTAATCTTTTTCTCCATCGCAGCCACATCAATATCTCCAACCACAATAACGCTCATCAAATTAGGACGATACCAATCTTTATAAAAGCTAATTAGCTTATCATACTTGAAATTTTCAAGAATTTCTTTCTTACCGATTGGAAGGCGATCTGCATAATGCGATTTATGCATCATTTTCGGCATATAACGTCCCATCATCCTTTTGCCCGCACCTAACCCGATACGATACTCTTCCAAAACCACTCCTCTTTCTTTGTCAATTTCTTCAGGTGTCAAAACCGCATTGAAAGCCCAGTCTTCCAGAATCTGGAATCCTTTTTCAAGCTTTTCAGGGTCATCAGAAGGAATTGGAAGAAAATAAACAGTTTCATCAAAACTAGTATAAGCGTTCAAGTGTTGCCCAAACTTGACTCCTATACTTTGCAGATAATCTACCAACTTGTTTTTCGGAAAACGTTTTGTTCCGTTAAAACACATGTGTTCCATAAAATGCGCCAGACCTTGCTGTTCGTCGGTCTCAAGAATAGAACCGGCATTGATGACAAGCCTCAGATCTACCTTGTTTTCTGGTTTTGCATTTTTCTTGATGTAATAGGTCAACCCGTTTTCTAATTTTCCTGTTTTCACAGTGGGGTCAAACGGAATTGGCGCATCGCCTTTAAGTTCTTGTGCAAAAATTGACATTGGAAATGCCAATAAAAACACGAATAGTTTGTTGTAATGCTTCATAGGTTTGTTATTTATTTGGTTATAAATCTAGAATTATAACTATAAATATTGCTACTTATTGTAAAAAAATTAACACATTTTACACAATATCTGTTATTCTAAAGTATTTTATATCAATTTTTTAGTATCTCTGAAATTTGGCATAATTCTCGCACAATTTTATTTGTCTTATATTTGTTATTATATAAATCCGAAAATCTTTCCAACAGATGAAGAAGAATTATTTTATTGTTTTATTAGCCTGTTTGTTTTTTAGCCATAGCAAGGCACAAGTCCAAACCGAAATCGATCCGCCTTTCAACATAAAAACTATTTCGTTTGTTCAAAGCGGGCAAAATGTAATTCCAATATTCAATCTTCAGGAAGGATTCCAGCTTCAATTTGATGACCTTTACGGAAATGAGGCCAATTATTATTATGAAATTGTACACTGCGATTATAATTGGGCTCCATCACAGCTGGTCAAAAGTGAATACATCCAGGGATTTGACAACCAAAGAATTCAGGACTATGAAAATTCCTTTAATACGCTTCAGCTTTATTCTCATTACCGACTGCCGTTTCCAAATAAGTTTACGCAGTTTAGGGTAAGCGGTAATTATATTATCAAGATATTAAATGAAGACAGAGATGTGGTTTTTTCGCGAAAATTCATCCTGTATGAAGATTTAGTGTCGGTTCCGTTACAAATAAAAAGAGCCAGAGATGTACGCGATATCAATTACATGCACAACCTTGACTTTGCTGTCAAGTCCAATTCCATAACTTTTGTTAATCCCTTGCAGAGCGTTAAGGTTATGCTGCTTCAAAACGGAGAGTTCAAGCAAGCCATCTATAACGTCAAGCCGCAATACACTATCGGGAATGACCTGATTTACAAATACGACAAGGAGACACAATTTTGGGGTGGTAATGAATTTTTATATTTCGACAACAAAGAAATCCGAGCTTCCGTCAATAATATAAACTACGTACAGGCAAAAGATCTTTACGAACCTCATCTATACATTAACAAACCAAGAGGCAATCAGGTCTACACCTATTTCCCAGATGTTAACGGGAATTTCGTGGTTCGTAATTTTAACACGCAAAACAACGAAATAGAAGCTGATTATGCCTGGGTATTTTTCACGTTAGACGCTCCAAGTTATTATGGAAAAAGCGACATTTATATCAACGGTATGTTTAACAATTATGCCCTAAACGATGAAAACCGTATGGATTTCAACCAAAAAACAGGCATGTATGAAAAAGCAATTGTAATCAAGCAAGGATTTACCAATTACCAATATGTAATTGCAGATAAAAAAGGCAAAATAGACCATGCCAATGCTATTGACGGAAATTTTTATCAGACCGAAAATAATTATCAGGTAATTGTTTATTATCGAGGTCTCAATGAAAGATATGACAAAGTGATTGGAAAAGGAACAGCCAATTCTCAAAATATCGTAAATTAAAAAAGCTAAAAAACTGTTTTTAAAACCATTAACCAAAATTTAGCAACAAAAACACCAATCCAATAGGATAAATTTGTAATTTTGAAACATTATTAGCATTCTATGGTTACGCAAATAACTCGAGGTATTAAAATTTCTGTCTTGACTAGTTTTGAAGGGACTTACTTCAAAAACTACAAGATTCACTTTGCCTTTAGTTATGAGATCACTATCGAGAACCATAGTAAGGATTCTGTCCAACTAATGTCACGCCATTGGGAAATCTTCGACTCCCTAAACAACAAAGATTTTGTTGATGGTGAAGGTGTTATTGGTAAAAAACCGGTTCTTAAACCTGGTGAATCACACACTTATAGCTCTGGCTGCCTTCTTTCATCTCCATTTGGTGCAATGAAAGGCTATTTCAATATGATTAATTTTACTTCAACGAGAAGCTTTAGGGTTATTGTTCCAACTTTCAGACTAAGCGCTCCATTTGCTTTGAATTAGTCGTAGACTGCATAAAAACTTATAATTCTTACGAATCAAAGGTATTGCCTGAACGATTGTTATCAAAATGGTAATTCTTTCAAAATTCCCTATTCATTTCGTATCTTTGCCATGCAAAAATTTGATTATTAAATATAAAAACAAATAAGTATGCCAAAAGGAATTTACAACGTCCCGAAAGCGGTTAACGAAGTCGTTAAGTCTTACGCTCCGGGAAGTCCAGAAAGAGAACAAGTTTTAAAAACGTATAAAGAATTATATAATTCTACTGTCGATATTCCTTTGTTTATTGGCAATGAGGAAATCAAAACAGGAGACACTAAAAGATTGTTCCCTCCATTTGACCACCAACATACACTAGGACAATACCATCAAGCTGATAAAGCACTTGTAGAAAAAGCGATTGCATCAGCTTTGGAAGCTCGTAAAAAATGGGCTACAATGCCATGGGAACACAGAGCTGCTATCTTCTTGAAAGCTGCAGAATTGTTAGCCGGACCATACCGTTCTAAAATAAATGCTGCAACAATGATTGCTCAAGGAAAAACGGTTCACCAGGCAGAAATTGATTCTGCTTGTGAATTCATTGACTTCTTGCGTTTCAACGTGCAGTTTATGACTGAAATTTATGCTCAACAGCCTGTTTCTTCAGAAGGAATCTGGAACCGTCTTGAGCACCGTCCGTTAGAAGGTTTTGTATACGCTATTACACCTTTTAACTTTACAGCTATTTCAGGAAACCTTCCTTCTTGTGTTGCTTTAATGGGGAACGTTGTAGTATGGAAACCTTCTGCAACTCAAATCTA
This sequence comes from Flavobacterium microcysteis, assembly GCF_006385255.1. Lineage (GTDB taxonomy): Bacteria > Bacteroidota > Bacteroidia > Flavobacteriales > Flavobacteriaceae > Flavobacterium > Flavobacterium microcysteis. Next base: position 409,524 of record NZ_VFJE01000056.1, on the reverse strand, counting down.
TTCTGCAAACGTAATTATGGAAGTATTCCAAAAAGCAGGATTACCAAATGGTGTAATCAACATGATTACCGGAGATTCTGGAATGATTACTGACACAATCCTAGACAGCCCTGATTTTGCAGGAATCCACTTTACAGGTTCTACAGGAGTATTCAACAGCATGTGGGCAAAAATTGGACAAAATATCAGCAAATACAAAACATATCCTAGAATTGTGGGGGAAACCGGAGGAAAAGATTTCGTATGGGCACACCCTTCATCAAATCCAATTGAAGTTGCAACAGCATTAACACGCGGATCTTTTGAATACCAAGGACAAAAATGTTCTGCTGCTTCAAGAGCTTATATTCCTACTTCAATCTGGAATGCTGTAAAAGACCGTCTGGTTGCTGATGTAAAATCATTCAAGATGGGTTCACCGGAAGACACTTCAAATTTTGTTTCTGCAGTAATTTCAGAATCATCATTTGACAAATTAGCCAAAGCTATTGATGAAGCTAAAGCTTCTTCTGAAGCTGAAGTAATCGTAGGTGGTGGTTATGACAAATCTAAAGGATGGTTTATCGAACCAACAGTAATCGTTACTACAAATCCAAAATACGACACTATGGAAACGGAATTGTTCGGACCTGTCTTGACAGTATACGTTTATGAAGATGCTAAATGGGAAGAGTCACTTAAATTAGTTGACGAAACTTCTATTTATGCTTTGACTGGTGCTATTTTCTCTCAAGATCGTTATGCAATTGATGTGGCTACAAAAGCTTTAGTTAATGCAGCCGGAAACTTCTATATCAATGACAAACCAACCGGAGCTGTTGTTGGCCAACAGCCTTTTGGTGGTGCTAGAGCTTCAGGAACAAATGACAAAGCTGGTTCTATCTTGAATCTACTTCGTTGGGTTTCTCCAAGAACAATCAAGGAAACATTTATTCCAGCTACAGACTACAAATATCCATTTCTTGGATAATTGATAGTTTATAGTGGATAGTGGATAGTTGTAAGTCGATAGTCCGGAGTTAGAAAGTCGAAAGTTGTAAAGATTTTTGATCAAACATAAAAAAGCCGAATCTGGATTCAGATTCGGCTTTTTACTTTATCTCTTTTTTCCTTAGCGCCTTAGCACCTCAGAACCTTAGTCCCAACTATAAACTATCCACTAACAACTATCCACTAACAACTATAAACTATCCCTTAAACTTTAATGGTAGATGGACCACTTTTTTAGTTTCAAAAAACTCATTATCAAAGAAAGAGGCAATAGGATATTCTGTAGCTTTTGGAAAATCTTTTAATTCCTCTGTCAGGTCGCCGCCTTTCAGATATAAAATTCCGTTTTTAAGTTCGTGTTTTTGCTGTTTTTTAATTTTCAGCCTTACCCAACTGACAAAATCAGGCATATTAGTAACGGCACGGCTCACAATAAAATCAAAATCACCCTTGACATTTTCAGCGCGAATCTGTTCTGCTTTTACATTCTTCAACTCTAAAGCCTCAGTAACAGCCTGGACAACCTTTATTTTTTTTGCAATAACATCAATCAGATAAAATCGGGTTTCCGGAAAAAGAATCGCCAATGGAATTCCCGGAAAACCTCCACCAGTTCCAACATCCAGAACATAAGTCCCCGGTTCAAACTCTTGAATTTTTGCAATTGCCAAAGAATGCAATATGTGCTTTGTATATAATTCATCAATATCCTTACGTGAAATAACGTTGATTTTCGCATTCCAATCGTGATAAAGTTCCTCTAATTTTTGAAACTGCTGTTTCTGAATATCAGATAGATTAGGGAAATATTTTAGAATTTCTTCCATTTTAAAAATTTTCACAAAAGTAAACATTTTCAAATTGAAATTTTTTAGGTTTTTATCCGTTTACATAAACAAGAATCTTTACCTTTGAAGTCTTATTTTGATTAATTATAAATTACTATATGAATACCACTATTCCAACGTTTTCCAAACAAGACAGCTTGAAATTCTTCAGAACTCTGAATACACGCGTCAACAATTATTTCAAGGAAAATAATATCAAGAAAACCGGAAACTGGAAACTACACCTAAAGGCTATCGTCATGTTTACGATTTTCTTGACCCCATATTTTTTAATCTTGACTCTAAACATGCCTTTTTGGGTCATGTTACTTTTGTCAATCGTAATCGGTATTGGGATGGCTGGTGTTGGAATGAACGTCATGCACGACGGAAACCACGGTTCCTATTCTAACAAATCTTGGCTGAACAAATTTATGGGAGGCAGTATTTACATTTTAGCAGGTAATGTCTACAATTGGCAAGTACAGCATAATGTACTACACCATACTTATACTAACATTCATGGACATGATGAAGATCTTGATGCAGGAAGAATTATCCGATTTACACAAGAAGCACAATGGTATAAATTCCACAAATTTCAACATTACTACTCTGTATTCTTATATGGCTTATTGACTTTTAACTGGGCGATTACGACCGATTTCAAGCAAATGAGAAGCTATTTGAAAAGAAAACTGTCGTATGGAGAACCTCAAAACCCGGCTAAATTATGGACAGTTTTGGTCATCACAAAAGTCATCTATATTTCAATCTGGCTTGTCCTTCCAATGATTTTGGGAATCACTTGGTGGAAAGTACTATTAGGCTTTTTGGTAATGCACTACACTGCTGGATTGATCTTGAGTATCATTTTTCAATTAGCTCATGTTGTGGAAGAAACGGCTAATCCTATTCCAAATGAAGAAGGAGAAATTGAAAACACTTGGGCGATTCACCAATTGTATACTACAGCCAATTTTGCTCCAAAAAACAGAATTGTTAATTGGTTTACAGGGGGATTAAACCACCAGATTGAGCATCATATTTTTCCACATATCAGCCATGTGCACTATGGAAAAATTGCAGAAATCGTAAAACAGACAGCAAAAGAATGTAATTTGCCTTACCACGAATTCAAAACCATGCGAGGTGCTGTCATAGCTCATTTCAAACACCTGAAAGAACTAGGACAAAACCCGGCAATGGCATAATCGATTAAAAAAATAAACAATACGTTTTCCATGAATCATTTATCGGATAGAATTAACAAATTATCAACTTCGCAGACTTTGGCAATGGCAGCATTGGCAAGAGAATTAAAAGCACAAGGAAAAGACATTATCAGCTTGAGCTTAGGTGAACCTGATTTTAATACGCCTGACTTCATCAAAGAAGCTGCAAAAAAAGCAATTGACGAAAACTACAGCACATATCCACCTGTAGACGGTTATGCTGATCTGAAAGAAGCGATATGTAGAAAATTCAAAAGAGACAACAACCTTGACTATACCCCTGCTAACATTGTCGTTTCGACAGGCGCTAAACAATCTCTATACAACGTTGCGCAGGTAATGCTAAACGATGGTGACGAAGTAATTCTTCCTGCTCCTTACTGGGTAAGCTATTACGAAATCATCAAAATGTCAGGTGGTATTCCGGTAGAAGTTCCTACTACAGTAGAAAGTGATTTTAAAATTACGCCGGAACAATTGGAAAAAGCAATTACTCCAAAAACAAAAATGATATGGTACAGCTCACCATGCAATCCTAGCGGTTCTGTTTACAGCCGTGAAGAGATGACTGCTTTGGCAAAAGTATTGGAAAAGTATCCTAATATTTTTGTAGTAGCTGATGAAATCTATGAACATATCAACTTTTCGGGAACATTCTGCAGCATTGCGTCTATCCCTGGAATGTTTGACAGAACGGTAACAGTAAATGGCGTGGCAAAAGCATTTGCCATGACAGGATGGAGAATCGGATATATTGGCGCTCCGGAATTCATTGCAAAAGCCTGTACAAAAATGCAAGGACAGGTAACAAGCGGTGCGAATTCTATAGCACAAAGAGCAACAATCACAGCTGTTGATGCAGACCCAAGCGTACTAAACGAAATGGTAGCTGCTTTTAAAAATCGCAGAGATTTAGTTGTAGGATTGATTAAAGAAATTCCAGGTTTAAAACTAAATGTTCCTGAAGGTGCTTTTTATGTTTTTCCTGATGTCTCTTCCTTTTTTGGAAAAACGTTGCGTGGAACTGAAATCAAAAATGCAGATGACTTTTCTATGTATCTTTTAGGAGAAGCCAATGTAGCTACAGTAACAGGAGATGCTTTTGGAAATCCGAACTGCATCCGCTTATCTTACGCAACCAGTGAAGAGCAGCTGACCGAAGCCTTGCGAAGAATCAAAGAAGTTTTAGCTTAAAACAAATACGCCCTGAGGAAACTTGGGGCTTTTTATTTTATATTTATCGACAACCCTGAAAGGGTTTTGAACCCTTTCAGGGTTATTAAAAAAAGATACCAAATGTCAAAAATACTATTACTTGGTTCAGGAGAATTAGGAAAAGAATTTACAATTGCTGCTCAGCGCATCGGACAAACTGTGATTGCTGTTGACAGTTACGAAAATGCTCCTGCCATGCAGGTAGCTCATGGATTTGAAGTCATCAACATGCTTGACGGAGAAGCTTTAGATCAGATTGTAGCCAAGCACCGACCTGATTTTATAGTTCCGGAAATTGAAGCCATCCGTACCGAGCGTTTTTACGATTACGAAAAACAAGGACATACAGTGGTTCCTTCTGCAAAAGCAGCCAACTTTACCATGAACCGAAAAGCCATACGCAATCTGGCAGCAAAAGAATTGGGATTGAAGACCGCAAATTACAGATATGCTACTTCATCAGAGCAATTGCATAAAGCCGTTGAAGAAATTGGAATTCCTTGCGTGGTAAAACCTTTGATGTCGTCTTCCGGAAAAGGCCAGTCAACTATCAAATCCTCAGAAGATATTGAAAAAGCATGGAGCTATGCAGTAGAAGGTTCACGAGGCGATGTTGTAGAAGTTATCGTAGAAGCTTTTGTAAAATTCAATTCCGAAATTACATTACTGACCATTACACAAAACAATAACCCGACGCTTTTCTGCGCTCCAATTGGGCATAGACAAGAACGAGGCGACTACCAGGAAAGCTGGCAGCCAGCACGAATTTCAGATAAAGAATTATTTGAAGCACAAGACATGGCAGAAAAAGTTACTGAAGCTTTAGGAGGCGCAGGTCTTTTTGGTGTGGAATTTTTCCTGGCAGATGATGGTGTATATTTCTCAGAATTATCTCCAAGACCTCACGATACGGGAATGGTGACTTTGGCAGGAACACAAAATTTTAATGAATTTGAATTGCATTTAAGAGCTATTTTGAGCCTGCCTATTTTTGAAATAAAATTAGAAAAAACAGGGGCAAGTGCTGTGATTCTTGCATCAGAAAACTCGTCAAACCCAGCTTATGAAGGCATTGAAAAAATTGCCGGACTTGCCAAAACCGATTTCAGAATCTTTGGCAAACCAACTACAAGACCATATCGTAGAATGGGAGTAGCCTTAACAAGCGATTCTCTTGATATACCGGTAGAAGAAGTAGTAGAAAGAGCTAAAAAAGCCGCCAGACTAGTAACCGTAAAATAAACTCTATATGAAAAATATCATTGCTATCGCATTCCTGTTTTTATCTTTTGCAGCCAGTGCACAAAACTCAGGCACCAAACAGGCGGCCAACTCAAAAAAAGCAGCACCAAAATCCCAAATAGTGGAAGCATCCTGTGGACAGTGCAAATTTGGAATGAAAGGACATGGTTGCGACCTCGCCGTTCGTATTGATGGGAAACCATACTTTGTTGATGGTACTGGAATTGACGACCATGGCGATTCACATGCCAACGATGGTTTCTGTTCTAAAATCAGAAAAGCAGAAGTTACAGGTGAGGTTAAAAACAATCGTTTTGTAGCAACTTCATTCAAATTGCTTCCTGAAAGCAAATAATCTTAGCATAAAAAAAGCGCCTGAGTCAGGCGCTTTTTTTATTATTTCTTCTTTCCGATATTCTTGTTTTCAAAACTCGAAACATCAATCACTTCCTCTAAATCTACATCGAAAGAAATTGAAATCGAATCGCCCACAACAGTTACTGGCAGTTCGTTAGATAACTGAGACGACCCTACAAAAATATTAGGATAATCTTTTACAGTAAAATAGTAGAAACTGTTTCCGTTTTTGACATCACTGCTGATTCTCGTCACTACCGATTTTACGCTCTTTTTACTGGTAACACTTTCCGGGTTTATACCATTATCTGCCATGTTGTATACATTCTTATAAGCCATTAATGTTTCTCTCATCGTATTCCCTACTCCAACAATTGTATAGTCACTTATAGAAACCATTGCAAACATTTTTACCAGGCCTCCATCATCTTTAAGCGTCATGACATAAGTTGGGATATTATTGATAACATATGGAATTGGCAATGAAGCATGGTATCCTTTTTCCTGAACTTTACCTTCGGCTGAACTTTGCGCTGCATATTCTGTAGCTCCGCTTTGCTTATAATAAGTCGTTTCTTTGGTTCTAGTGTCAACCAATACAAATCCTACAGTCGATTCTTCTTTTCCAACAGATGACAAGCCGGTATACCAATACGATTTATGATTCTCTCCATAAACCAGAGTAAGCCCTTCAGTAGTTTGCAATTTATTTTCATTCGAAAAATTCCAATAACCGTGTACATATTCACCCCAATCATTAAGCTGTTCCTGAATAAAACTTATCGGCTGGATTCGATCAACCCATAACGGTGTATTGTTAATATCGTATTCTTTTATTTCTCCAGTCTGAGCATCGACCGTTAAAACGCCTGTAGCATTATTTCCTGCAAAACCTATCGTTTTTTTGTATTTGGTAACAACCCAATACGGATTTCCAGCATCATCAATCTCGAAATTAAAATCCTCTAATCCTACTGTCGTATAACCATTGAAATACACATGTCTGTCAATCCTTGAACCAAAATAAGCTGCTGGCTGGTATTTAATTTTAAGCGCTTTTCCGTTGACATTCTGGATTAGCTTGACATCTCTTTCATTGGTAGCAGAAACCATCACATAACCCGGAGTTCCTTCAGAATTGTTATACCATTTAAAAAAACCGGTATGCAATAATGGCGCTACCCAATACAATTCGTCATTTACCTTTTGTATTGTAAACTCTCCTATCTCGGTCTGACTACCTAATGATGGCTGCGAACCTATAATCTTTTCGCCCAAAAGCATCGCAAGCTCTTCATCAACTACTCTGATTTTATCTAAAGAGATAGGCGCTATATGATTTTTAAGATCATCACCATTTTCAACCTTCCCTATTAGTTTTTGATAGGCACCACTTCTAAACATTGGAAGCGAAGTTACTAGCGGCAAAACCAATACATATAACAAAAGCCCGAAAGACAAGAAGAACAAAACTTTATTCGTTTTTGAAAAGATATTCAGTTTTCTTGCTTTTGGTGTTATTTCTACTTTGGAAAAAACCACAACCGCCATCAATGCAAGGAATAGTAATATCAATGGCAGACCCACAAAGCCATAACTGATAACAGGCAATATCGTATAAAACAAAAAGAAGCCGATCAAAAGAAGGAAGAGAATCAAAATAGTTTTTTTCATGGTGGTATTTTATTTAGTTTGCTTAATAAGTCTATGAACATTAAAAATGTTACACCTCTACTAAAGCAGATTATTTGAATAATTTATAAAGTTTTTTCTACCTTTATAATACACTGAATATAAACTTTTAAAATTTAGGATGCCATGGAAGATAAGAAAGAATATTCAAATGGAGAAGTAACTGTTGTCTGGCAAGCGGAAAAATGCATCCATTCAAACAATTGCGTCAAAAACAATCCGCAGGTTTTTCAGCCCAAAATGAGACCCTGGATTCAAATTGACGGCTCATCAAGCGAGAAAATTATTGAAACAGTAAAAAAATGCCCTTCAGGAGCCTTAAGCTTTTACCAAAATAATCCGTCATAATTTCGCATACTTCATCAATCTACCCTTATTCTTAGAATTTTCGCAAAAACAACGATTGTAATTTACGTTTTACAAAATTTTAACATTTCAATCTCTATTTTTGTTTGAAGCACCAAACCCCATTTTTATGAAGCTACTCATTGTTGAAGACGAACCTAATCTTTTATCGATTATTCGAAAAGGACTTTCCGAAAAAAACAATGAAGTTAGTGTCGCTCTGGATGGCACCACTGCTCTCGAGATGATTCAAAACCATAATTTTGATGTGATTATTCTTGATATTATGCTCCCTGACATTAACGGGATCGAAATCTGCAGACGACTCAGAGCTTCTAAGAATTTTATCCCGATTCTCTTATTGACTGCATTGGGAACTACAGAAAACATTGTGACGGGATTAAATGCCGGTGCCGATGATTATCTAGCCAAACCTTTCAAATTTTCAGAATTGGAAGCCCGCATAAGTGCTTTGGCCAGAAGATCAAGCCAGGATCATAAGCCTAATGATAAAATCCAGATTGATGATCTGGAAATCGATTCCCGATCAAAAACCGTAAAGCGGAACGGCGAAACAATACAGCTCACGGCCAAAGAATTCAAATTATTATATTATCTGGCAAAAAACACAGAAATCATACTATCCCGTGAAAAAATTCTGGATAATGTATGGGATATCAATTTTGACATGAATACGAATGTCGTGGATGTGTACATCAATTACCTGAGAAACAAGATAGACAAACCTTACCAAAACAAATTAATCCATACTATTAAAGGTCTTGGATATGTAATAAAACCTCAATCCTGATGCAAATCCGAAAAAAAATTACCGTTACCTATATTGCGCTTTCGTGCTTAAGCACGTTGCTTTTGAGCGTAGTGGTTTTTTTTCTGTTCAAGCAGAATAACGAATATTATTTTCTGAAAAGGCTTCAGGATCGGGCAAAAATCGCTTCTTCAATCTATTACCAGAACGATCTTAGTAAAACCCGCTATTTCAAAGAATTCAAAAAAGAAGGACTTGAAGAACTGGTCGAAGAAAAAGACTTTGTCCTAAAAGTAAGCGGAGAAAATACTTTTGAATACAACACGGACTTGCATCTTCCTCCGGAATTTTATGCCAGTGTGATGAAAACCGGATCCAGTTGGATTGAAGAAAACTACAGTTATTATTATGGCCAGATTTTTAAAGAATCAGGGCAAAAATATATGGTAATTGTCACCGCTAAAGACCGTCGAGGATATACAAGCGCCATTTATATGGTACAAATTTTAGTATTGGGAGGAGCTGGATTCTTGGTCTTGGCTTTCTTTTTCGGAAAACTTTTAGCTCGCCGTGTTATTGATCCTATGGCCCGAATTACCAAAGAAGTTAAACGAATCAGCGCTTCTAACCTTCACAACAGATTAGCAGATACCGAAGGAAATGACGAAATATCAGACCTTACAAAAACGTTTAATGATATGCTGGATCGTCTGGAAACTTCTTTTGAAATACAGGCAAATTTTATCAACAATGCTTCCCACGAACTCAAAACGCCTATTACTACCATTATAGCCGAGACAGAAATCATGCTCTTAAAAGAAAGAGAGGTTGAAGAATATGTTGGTTCATTAGAAAACATAAATCGCCAAGCTACTAAACTGGGCAATCTGACAGAAAGTTTGTTGAAATTGACCCAAACCGGTTATGATGGAACTAAACAAGTATTGGATATTGCCAGAATTGATGAACTGCTTTTGGAAGCAAAGGCTTCCATCGATACTTTATTTCCAAACAATCGCGTCAACATTAAACTCAATGCCATTCCGGAAGACGAATCACTTCTAACTATTCCTTGCAACAGACCACTGCTGGAATTGGCTTTAAACAATATCATTTCAAACGGTGTAAAATATTCCGACAACGATGAAGTTTTTGTAACGCTTTCTGCAGACAAATCAAAAATTAAGATTGCTATAACCGATATCGGTATTGGTATTCCTCCTGAAGACATTCCTTATTTGTATGAGCCTTTCTTTAGAGGGAAGATAGCATCCAAATATAATGGCTATGGTTTAGGACTGCCTTTGGCGATGAAAATCATCCGAATGCACAATGGAGAACTCCACATCCAGTCTGAAACCGGAAAAGGTACAGTCGTAAATATCACCTTCCATAAAACCAACATTAGAAATTCTAATGTAAAATCTTAAGAAATTCTAATTTTAATCTAAGACCGTTCTAATTTCGGCCCCGTTATTTTGTATGTATAATTAAAACGCTATACATATGAAAAATCTATTAATACCATCGACATTAGAACAAGACACAATCAATGCTATTAAAGTTGCTATCCAACAATCAAAAGGAAAAAGCTGCACCATATTTTTAGCATTGATTAGTGAAATTCCGGACACCTACTCTTCTGCTACTTTTTTAAGAAACATTAAAAGCGACATGAGTGTTTCTCAAAAAAGCATCTTGGACAGCTGTCGTGATTTGATTGCTACTACACAAAACTGCACGTTAAAAATTCACAATCAATATGGGATTTCTGCTCCGGTAATGAAAAACCTGATGGAACACCTCAACATCGAATTGACCATCCTTACACCTTCTTATAAAAATACCGAAAGAAGAATACACAATCAATTTCTGCAGATTCTTGCCAATTGCAAATGTCCGATACTACACCTGAGCCCAAACTTTGAAGAACAAGATTTAAGCAAAGCTTTATATCTGGAACAAACAAAATCAAGGCTGCATGTGGAAGATTTGCAAGAACTTGTCCAGAGTCATTTTGATTTCAGAATTGTAAGTCAGGCAAAAATTTTCAGCGACCAAAAACCCGAAGAAATTCAGCCGTTGTTGACAGAAGCCATTACAAAAAACAACATCAATCTCTTGATAGAAACAAGAAAACCTAAAAAAATCAAGCTGAAAAACAGAGACTTCAGCATTAACGAAAGCTTTGGCCTGCCCGTATTGTCTTTATATGAGGAAATTGTCTAAATCCGCTGGCCATGGAAAAATTATTAAAAAAGAAAATACATTTATATGCTACTAAAAAAGAAAATACCAATGAAATATGTACTAGGAAAGATTCGAGTAGAGCTTTTCTTAGTCATCCTATACGTTATCTCCTTTGAAATTTTCCTATATTATTATGGAACTAACGCTATAAACATTCCAATTGCTATCCCAACAATCATCGGAACCATCATATCGCTGTTGCTGGCATTTAAATCCAATCAGGCATATGACCGCTGGTGGGAAGCACGAATCATTTGGGGTGCGATCGTAAACGATTCCAGAACATTGATCAGACAGGTCATTGCCTTCTATAAAGATCCAGATTTTTCAGTAGAAGCAAATGATTTCAAAGAAAACTTTGCAAAAAGGCAGGCGGCATGGTGTTATAGCCTTAGCCAATCGCTTAGAGGAAAAGATCCTTTAAAAGCAGTAAAACAAATCTTAAGCGAAGAAGATTTCAGATATATCAAAAAGCACAAGCATGTCCCGAATGCAATATTGCTGTTGCATTCCAAAGACCTGAAAAAAGCAAATGAACAAGGGAAGATAAACACCTACCAGCAAGTAGAAATTGACAATACGTTAACAAGACTCTGCGATTCTATGGGAAAGTGTGAAAGAATTAAAAATACCATCTTCCCGACCACTTATAGCATGTACATTCGTTTCACGCTATGCCTTTTTATTATCCTCTTGCCTTTTGGTTTGACTGATTTATTAGGCTGGCTTCAGATCCCGTTGGTAACCACTATTGGTGCGGCATTCTTCCTGATTGAAAAGATGGCTATCCATCTGCAAGATCCGTTTGAAAACCGACCAACAGATACACCAATGACTGCTATTTCAAGTACAATCGAAAAGAACCTGGTTCAGATGGTAAATGAATTCCGTGATGAATTCGAAGCTCCGGTCAAAAAACCGGAAGCTGAACTCCATCATATCCAACCCGTTAAAAATTCGTATTTTGTACTGTAAGTTTAATCCCTTTTTCTAAAACCGACCTTAAATAAGGTCGGTTTTTTTAGTAAATACAAAAACATTTATGCATACTTTACTTGTTATCTCTGAAAAAATTTTACTTTTACATAAATCTAACAAAACAATTTATGAAGACAAACACTTTCAAAAGCATTGCTGGTAAAGCATTCTTAATCTTAGGATTCTTATCCTTCAGTTTTTTTGTTTCATGTTCTAACGAGGGCAATCCAGAAGCGGTAGCGGAAAAATTCCTAAACCACGTTAATAAAGGAGAGTTCAAAGAAGCAAAAGAATACTGTGATGAGCAGACAGCTTCTTTAATCGGAATGATGGAATCTATGGCAGCTGGTGCTAAAAAAGACGAATTAAAAAACAACGACGCAAAAGTTGAAATTATTTCTTCTGAAGTTAAAGACGACAAAGCTACCGTAAAATACAAAACTGTTGGAGGTAAAGCACCAAATGCTGCTGAACAAACTCTTAACTTGGTAAAAGTTGACGGAAAATGGAAAGTAACTATTGATAAGGAAAACGCTAATAAAGAAGGCGCAAAAGCTCCAGGTGCTGACACTGAAGCTACCGATTCTTTAGATGCTCCTGCTGACGCTCCAGTTGTTCCTGCTGATTCAACAACCACGGCAGAATAACTAAAACCTTAAACATTTATAAAAGCATTGCTATAATGAAGAAATTTATTTTTTACATAGCAATGCTTTTTATTTTAGGAATTGTCGCCTATAAGCTGTTTTTTTATTTTGATAAAAAATCAGAACAGAAAGACATTATAAAAAATGAAGCCATAACCCGGCTTTCGGAAGAAGAACTTTCAAAAATTGAAGACGGTGACTTCATTCTTCGCAGAGGCTTTGGTTTTTTCAGCAATTATATTTCCAAAGAACTCAATTCAGGCTCCATCGATGTTACGCATGCGGGTATCCTAATAAAACGCAACGACTCCATATATGTCGTACATTCTTTATCTTCAGATGTAACTGACATCGACGGGTTGCAACTTCAGCCCCTCAAAGAATTTTTAAAATATTCCTTCCCTAACAAAATCATTATTACGCGGGCCAAAAACTGCGATAAAAACATGGGAATGCAAATTTCACAGCTGGCACAAAAATATCTCGCCATGCATATTCCTTTTGATCATAAAGGAGATTTTGATGATGACTCAAAATTTTTCTGTACCGAAATGATATGGAAAATCTTAGAAAAAGACCTGCACTGTGTGACTTTGCCTACTGAAGCAGAAGCACGGAAAAAATTCTTTTTTTCTATGACTCCTATGTATGACACTCAATATTTCGACATCAAGATAAATCAATACGATATTAAGAATAAATAGTATTTTTGCGACATAAACAAAACTGAGAACAAATGAAGGCATACGTATTTCCAGGTCAGGGAGCCCAATTCACAGGAATGGGAAAAGACCTTTACGAACAATCAGAACTAGCAAAAGAATTATTCGAAAGAGCTAATGCAATTTTAGGCTTTCGAATCACAGATATCATGTTTGAAGGAACAGCCGAACAGCTAAAAGAAACCAAAGTAACCCAACCAGCAGTTTTTCTGCACTCTGTTATTCTTGCCAAGACATTAGGCGATAATTTCAAACCGGAAATGGTGGCCGGCCATTCCTTAGGTGAATTTTCTGCTTTGGTTGCCAACGGCACCTTGTCCTTTGAAGACGGATTAAAATTGGTTTCTCAAAGAGCCATGGCCATGCAGAAAGCCTGCGAAATCACTCCTTCTACAATGGCAGCCGTTTTAGGTTTAGAAGACCATGTTGTTGAAGAGGTTTGCGCTTCTATCGACGGTATTGTAGTTGCAGCTAACTATAACTGTCCTGGACAGCTAGTAATTTCAGGAGAAACAACAGCTGTTGAAAAAGCCTGCGAAGCTATGAAAGCTGCCGGAGCAAAACGCGCTTTGATCCTTCCTGTTGGAGGTGCATTCCATTCTCCAATGATGGAGCCTGCCAGAGAAGAATTGGCCGCTGCTATCGAAAGCACTGTCTTTTCACAGCCTATTTGTCCGGTATATCAAAATGTACCTGCAAGCGCAGTTTCTGACCCGAACGAAATCAAAAAGAATCTTATCACACAATTGACAGCTCCAGTAAAATGGACGCAATCTGTACAGCAAATGATAAAAGACGGTGCTACTTCCTTTACAGAAGTAGGTCCTGGAAAAGTATTAATTGGATTAGTCAACAAAATTGACAAAGAAGCAGCTACTTTTTCTGCTTAATCTGACACTACTCCATAAAAAAATCCCGCATTGAAATGCGGGATTTTTTATTTATCTAACTTCTGATTTTCTTTTCCCATTTCCAGGCGCTTTCGACAGCTTCATCTAAAGTTGATTCTGCTTTCCAGCCTAGTATAGTGTTTGCTTTTTGAGTATCTGCATAGGCTTCCACAATGTCTCCTTCACGTCTTCCAACCAGCTTGTATGGTAATTTTTGCCCGCTGACTTTTTCAAAAGATCGGATAACCTCTAAAACACTGCTGCCTTTTCCTGTTCCAACATTAAAAACCTCAACAGCAGTTTCGTTTTTCTTTTCTATCAGTCTTTTTAGAGCAACAACGTGAGCTTTTGCCAAGTCTACAACATGAATATAATCACGGATACAGGTGCCGTCTGGAGTAGGATAATCGGATCCGAAAACTGAAAGCTCTTTTCTCAATCCAATGCCTGTCTGAGTGATAAAAGGCACCAGATTTTGTGGCACTCCAATAGGAAGTTCTCCTATTTCTGCCGAAGGATGTGCTCCAATCGGGTTGAAATAGCGCAAAAGAATCGCATTGATATTTGATACTTTGGCCACATCCTGAATTATTTCTTCACCAATTTGTTTTGTATTTCCATAAGGAGAAATCGCCGGCTGTACAGAAGCGTTTTCTGTTATAGGCATTTTTTCCGCCTGTCCATATACAGTACAAGAAGAACTAAAAATAAAATTTGCAGCTGTCTTTGCCTGCAATTCCTGCAACATATAAACCAGGGCATTAATATTATTTTCATAATACAATAGTGGATTTTCCACGCTTTCGCCTACTGCTTTTGAAGCCGCAAAATGAATTACTCCGGCAATGTCATTATATTTTTTGAAAAACGATTTTACAGCTTCTTTTTCTCTCAAATCAAGATTTTCAAAAACCGGTTTTTTTCCTGTAATGGCTTCAATTCCGTATATCACCTTTTCTTCTGCATTCAACATATTATCAATGATTACAACTTCAAAGCCTTCATTTTGTAATTCAACAACAGTATGTGAACCTATGAAACCTAATCCTCCTGTTACAAGTATTTTTTTCAATTTATTTATTTTTTTGGTGAATGATCGTAAATCTAAAACAAGCTATTTGTCATTTTATTATGATCATCCAAGAAATTCCAAAATAGAATCTGTGATAAACTTAATCTGCTCATCATCCAATTCCGTATGCATTGGCAATGAAATCACTTCTTGTACCAATTGGTTTGTAATTGGAAAATCTTCTTCCTTATAACGAGAATCCAAATACGCTTTCTGGCTGTGTAACGGAATCGGATAGTAGATAGCGCAAGGAATACCTTTATCTAATAAATGCTGCATTAAAGCATTTCTGTCCGCATCCAATATCCTTAAAGTATATTGGTGGAAAACATGCGAATCTCTTTCTCCCGCTATATAAGGTGTCACTATATTTTTATGATTTGCCAAAGCCTGGCTGTATTTTTGAGCCGCAAGCTGTCTGGCTGCATTATATTCATCCAAAAGTGGAAGTTTTGCATTTAAAACCGCTGCTTGTATGCTATCCAAACGAGAATTCACACCCACAACATCATGATGGTAACGCACATACATACCGTGATTTACGATTCCACGTAATTTGTGAGCCAAATCATCATCATTGGTAAAAATAGCACCTCCGTCACCATAGCAGCCTAAATTCTTTGATGGGAAAAAGGATGTGGAAGCCACATGACCAATCACTCCTACTTTTTCTTTTTTACCGTCAAAATATTTGTAATCCGCACCAATAGCTTGGGCATTGTCTTCAATTACATACAAATTGTGCTCTTTCGCCAATTGCATAATTGCCTCCATATTGGCTGCTTGTCCAAAAAGGTGAACCGGAACGATTGCTTTGGTTTTTGGCGTAATTGCTTTTTTTATTGCTTCAACAGAAATATTAAAAGTATCGATTTCAACATCTACCAAAACCGGAGTCAGTTGCAAAAGCGCAATCACTTCAACCGTTGCTGCAAAAGTAAAATCTGCCGTAATGACTTCATCGCCTGGTTTCAAATCCAATGCCATCATGGCAATTTGCAAAGCATCCGTACCATTGGCACACGGAATAACATGTTTTGCTCCTAGATATTCTTCAAGATTTTTTTGGAATTTGTGAACTTCAGGACCATTAATGTAAGTATTGGTATCAAGAACTTCCTGAATAGAATTGTTTACCGTTTCCTTTATATTTTCGTATTGACCTTTAAGGTCAACCATTTGGATTTTTTTCATCTAAATTAAATTTAAAACAAGCAAAACTACTAATAAAATGACGGACGACCAATGAAATTTCTCGAAACTAGCGTATTTTAGCAATTCAAAATCAGGCTTATGTTTTTTCTTTATAATCTGTTGGTAATCATTGCGGGATATGCTTTAAAAGCTATCGCATTTTTCAATCCAAAAATGAAGCTTTTTGTAAACGGCAGAAAAAATGTTTTCAAGACTTTGCGTAATAAAATCCAGCCAACAGACAAAACAATCTGGTTCCATTCTGCTTCGCTTGGTGAATTCGAACAAGGACTTCCTGTTATGGAAAAAATTCGCATCCAGTATCCAGAGCACAAAATCGTATTGACTTTTTTTTCACCTTCAGGATATGAAGTAAGAAAGAACTCAACTGCCGCAGATATAATCGTCTATCTTCCTTTGGACACCGAAAAAAATGCTGCTGAATTCTTAAAGCTGGTACATCCCGAAATGGCATTTTTTATTAAATATGAATTCTGGCCGAATTATTTGAAAGAATTAAAAGAACGAAATATCCCAACCTATCTCTTTTCCGGAATTTTCAGAAAAGACCAGATTTTCTTTAAATGGTATGGCACTTTTTACCGAAAAGCCCTGACAGCCTTCAAAATGTTTTTTGTGCAGAATGAAAGTTCTAAATTATTATTGCAGCAGGTTGGTTTTCAGAATGTAAAAATATGCGGTGATACCCGTTTTGACAGAGTATTAAAAATCTTAGGAAGAGACAACTCTTTAGATTTCGTAGAAAAATTCAAAGATGGAAAATTGACTATCGTCTGTGGAAGCACTTGGCCAAAAGATGAGAACCAATTGGTTGATTTCATAAACACAAATCCTTTTGGCGTTAAATTTATTATTGCTCCCCATAATGTAAAACCGGAACAGATTAGCGAATTGAAAAACAGTATTTCAAAAAAGACTATTCTGTTTTCTGAAATAAAAAACAAGACCCTAGCAGAGTATGATGTTTTTATCATCGATACAATTGGCATTCTAACAAAAATCTACAGTTATGCGGACATCGCTTATGTAGGAGGTGGTTTCGGAACTTCCGGATTGCACAACATTTTAGAACCTGCCACTTTTGGAATACCTATCGTTATAGGCCCGAATTATCAGAAATTTTCGGAAGCTGTTGCCTTAGTAGGAATGGGAGGCTGTATTTCAGTAAAAAATAAAAAGGAATTAGAAGAAACACTCTCTTTCCTAATCCAAAATGAAGATGAACGTTCCGAAAAAGGACATGTCGCAAGTACATTTGTCCAGATGAATAAAAATGCTACAGAAATTATCCTAAACAATCTATAATCCATTAAAAATACAGACATGGCAACTTTCAGACCTTTGCAACTTTCAGATATCGATACTATCCTGCCAATGATGCAGGAGTTTTATAGCATTGACAATTACCCAATCGATATCGCTGTTTCAAAGACTTTGTTTCTGGAGTTTTTAGAAAACCCACATTTGGGAAGAGCCTGGCTAATTTATTCAGACGAAGAAATAGTAGGTTATATCATTATGACTTTTATTTTTAGCTTTGAATACAAAGGCATCATTGCCTTTTTGGACGAGTTATATATTTCTGATAAAGCTAGAGGTAAAGGAATAGGCAAAAAAGCCTTAGACTTTATCCATCAAGAAGCTCTTTCTCTTTCATTAAAAGTCGTCTACCTCGAAATAGAAAATCACAATAAGATTGCGCAGAACTTATACCTCTCCAAGGATTTTGTAGTTCACAATCGAAGCCTCATGAAACTGACTCTAAAATAACTTTAAAAAAGGCTTTAAAAATTTCAGGAATTGTTAAATAGTTCGGTTTTGGATCAAAAATTGTAAATTGCGACCTCTAAACTTCAATTTTTACCTATGAAATTTTTAAGACTTATTGTCCTTTTACTGGTTCTTCCTGCCTATTCGCAGCAAGGCGGAATGTGGATTCCATCGCTTTTGAAAGGGATGAATGAAACAGAAATGAAAAATCTGGGAATGAAAATGTCAGCTTCTGACATTTATGACGTAAACAAATCGAGCCTTAAAGATGCAGTGCCTCAATTTAACGGTGGCTGTACTTCTGAAGTTATCTCTCCAAAAGGGTTGCTTCTAACAAACCACCACTGTGGTTTTGGCGAAATCCAATCACATTCAACAGTAGAACATGATTATTTAACAGACGGTTTTTGGGCAATGAGTCTTGAAGAAGAACTCCCAAATCCGGACCTGGAAGTAACCTTTATCGTAAAAATAGAGGATGTAACTGCCAAAATTTTAGATGGAGTTGCAGCTATTTCTTCAGAAACTGATAAGCAGAAAAAAATTCAGGAAAACATGGCTTCCCTGACAAAGTCTTCTCCAAAAGAAGCCTGGCAGGAAAACCGTATCCGTACGTTTTATGAAGGAAACCAGTACATTCTTTTTGTAGTTGAAAGCTATAAAGATGTACGTTTGGTTGGTGCTCCGCCATCTTCTATCGGAAAATTCGGTTCAGATACAGACAACTGGGTATGGCCAAGACACACAGGTGACTTTTCTTTATTCAGAATTTATGCCGACAAAAACAACCGTCCGGCAGCCTATTCAAAAGACAACGTTCCTTATACTCCAAAGCACTTTCTTCCGGTTTCTATAAAAGGTGTGGAAGAAAATGATTTTACGCTTGTTTTTGGATATCCTGGCAGAACTACGGAATACCTTCCGTCTGTTGCTGTAGAGCAAATCGTAAATGAATTGAACCCTGCTAAAATCGAAATCAGAGACAAAGCCTTAAAAGTGGCCGATGGCTTCATGAGAAAAGATAAGGCAATCAAAATCCAATATGCTTCTAAATATGCGAGTATTGCTAACTATTGGAAAAAATGGATTGGTGAAACTCAAGGGTTAAAAAAATCAAATGCTATTGAAGCAAAAAAGAAATTTGAAAAAGATTTTCTTGAAAAAGTAAACAAAGCAGGAAAACAGGCCGAGTATGGAAATCTGTTTACTGATTTTGAAAAAAACTATGCAGAAATTGCTCCTTATGCTTTAAGCAGAGATTATTTCACAGAAGTCGTATTAAGAAATACGGAAATGCTGACTATCGGATACCGTCTTTACCAATTAGAGCAGGTATATAACCTTAGAGGAGAACAATCTTTTAAAGATAGAAAAGAAGCTACAATCAAGGGCTTAGAAGAAACGTATAAAGATTTTAATGCTTCTGTAGACGAAAAAGTTTTTGAACAGCTGATTGAACTGTATGCTACCAAAGTACCGAAACAGTTTTTGCCTGCAAGCATGAAAAATTCAGATTATAAAAAATTGACCGATAAAATTTACGACCAGTCAAAACTAACAACCTACAAAGGCCTGAAAGAATTACTAAGCGGCGATACAAAGAGTGTCTTGGCAAAGATCAATGCTGACAAAGGTTATCAGTTTGTAAAAGCAATGGCTGATGTTTATCAAAAAGAAGTGGGTCCAAAATATGAAGAGATCAACCTTAGGATTGCAGCACTGCAAAGAACCTATATGAAAGGCATTTTAGAGCTAAGCCCTAAAGAAGCAAGAATTTTCCCAGATGCTAACAGTACGTTAAGGGTAACCTACGGAAAAGTAAAAGGCTATTCTCCAAGCGATGCCGTGACTTACAACCACACTACTTATTTGGATGGTGTTATGGAAAAATACATCCCTGGTGATTATGAATTTGATGTGCCTGCTAAACTGATTGATCTTTATAACAAAAAGGATTACGGGCAATATGGAAAGAATGGAAAAATGCCGGTTTGTTTTATAGGAACTAACCATACTACCGGAGGAAACTCAGGTAGCCCTGCCATAGATGCCAAAGGAAATCTTATCGGATTGAACTTTGACCGTGTATGGGAAGGAACGATGAGCGATATTTATTACGACCCTGCTATCTGCAGAAACATTATGGTCGATATGAGATACGTGCTTTTCATCATTGACAAGTTTGCAGGAGCAAAACACCTGATCAATGAAATGAAGGTCGTTGGAGGAAAGAAATAATTGATAATTTGCGCCCTATTTTTTTAAAGATTGACAAAAATTAGGGCGGCAAATTTGAAAATTTGACAGATTGGAGCTCCGATTGTGGTTTTTAACAAGCATTGAATGACAAAGACCCCGTTTAAAGCCTTGTAATTCAAGGAATTTATTTTTAAAAAAAATCTTTGAAAAAAAATACAATAAATATTTTAAGATATTAAAAAATTTATATCTTTGCTCCGAATTAATAATTAACCTTTATAATTTAGTAAGATGAAAAAAGTTGTATTAAGCTTAGCATTAGTTGCTACTATGGCATTTGTTTCTTGCAAAGAAACTGAAAAACCAGCTGAAGAGGCTGCTGTTGAAGCTACAGAAGTTGAGGCTACTCAAGCTGTTGAGAACGCTGAAGTAAACGCTGAAGCTACTGTTGATAGCACTAAAGTTGCTGAAGAGGCTAAAGTTGAAGCTGCTAAAGCTGAAACTGCTGCTCCTGCTAAACAATAATTAGCACACAGTAAAAAAAATAACCCTGCTAAAAGCAGGGTTTTTTTATGCCTTAAAATTAAAGACTATCGAGAAGTTTATACCAGATCGGTAACGTTCAACAGCTCTATTACTAGGAACTTAGCAAGAAAAACATAAACTTGTTGGAGTTTATCTTTGGTATAAGGCTATCAGATAATCAATTAAAGCTAATTACGGCAAATCCGCAAAAATATCGGCTCCCGTAAAATCCAAGACTTCCGCTTTAGGCACATACAATGCCACCTCAGCAATTCCTTTTGCCAATCGCAACTCCGTATTGAATTTTCTGCTTACCGCATAAATCTTGCTGTCTATAATAAGCTTATAAAAGAATTTACCGCTCGAGGCCTTAAACTTCAAACAAAGCGCCGTTTCGGCCTTTTCCCTGATAATCTCGATATCGCTCTCACAATCCATTTTCAATTCATACGTCATACTGGTAAATACAATCTTGCCTTTACGTGAAGTATAGACAAATTTGTAGTGATCTTCATCTTTTTTGCTGATAACGAATGCGCCCATATAAAATTCAAAGTGATTAAAGACAAAAAAGCCTCCCGATAGAGAGGCTTTTTCATTAATTGATTATTCTTTTAATGATGTATGTCAAATGTAAGAATAAATATCAATCCTCACAAGACGACACCAACAATAGGAGATTAAATATTATAACTTCACGATTTCAACACGGCGGTTTTTTGCCTTACCATCTTCCGTTCCGTTATCAGCCAAAGGAGTCGTTTGCCCTAAACCTTTTGATTCTAAACGCGCACCGTTAATTCCACCCGCAACAAGCGCATCTTTTACAGATTTAGCACGTTCTTCAGACAGTTTTAGATTACGAGCAGCAGTACCACTATTATCTGTATGTCCTTCAATTCGGATTCTCAATTTAGCATCGCTATTTAAAAGCTTTTGAATTTCATCAATTACCGGCTTTGATTCTGATTTGATTGTCGCCTTATCCGTATCAAAATTTACGTATAATGCAATGTGCCCGGTTTTATCCAACTCCTGCTTCATCGCTTCCGCTTTGATTAGAGATGCCGTTGCCTTAAATGGTTTGGTTTCTAATATCATCCAGCCAATAGAACTTCCGTCGTCCGTTGGCGTATGCTGGATCCAGATATTTCTGTCTGTTCTGCGAATCA
This sequence comes from Flavobacterium microcysteis, assembly GCF_006385255.1. GTDB lineage: Bacteria > Bacteroidota > Bacteroidia > Flavobacteriales > Flavobacteriaceae > Flavobacterium > Flavobacterium microcysteis. The sequence goes on along the minus strand of NZ_VFJE01000056.1, from coordinate 387,412 downwards.
AATACGTCACAGTTGGCATTTGCCCTATAAATCCATATCCGTCTTTATATTTCAAGCCGTTATTTTCGGGAATGTTAGGAACTGAATCTTGCGGCACTTTACTTTCGGTTATCTTTACACCGCCAGCTTCCGTTATGATTTGCTCTATGTTTTTTGACAATTCCAGGTCGCTATACGACTTCCCTTCTTTTGCCCTTACATAATCGTAAAAAATCTTTCCTTCCGGCTTTTCAAAATGATCACCAACCCAAAAATAGGCACGATCATAATCTACCGGTTTGTTCTTGTTGTAATTATAATATCCTTCTGGCAAGTTAAAATAAGGGAAAGCTCCTAACGCTTTTTCTGATACTGGATACGCATTGATATCAAATACTTTTGCTTTTGCCGCTGTAGGTACTGCCGTTTCTTCTGCAGCAGGAATACTGTCTTTTTCTGTTCCTTGCTGGTCTTTTTTACCACCAGAGTTACAAGAAATAACGAGTACAGACAAAGCTATCGCAGCCGTTTTGCCAAGATTCATCTTTTTTAATAGATTGGTTGTTGTGTTCATAGAGTTTTGTTTAATAGTTGAGCATTAGTAGTTTATTAAGTAAAAAAGTTACACAGTACAAAGTAAAATGTTTTATTGATATGAAAGTACAGCTAGAGAAATTTCTTAGTGTTCGATAACATCAAAATATTTTTACAACAAAAAAATGAATACTTTTTTATAAATTAGAAAACTTTACAAAGCCAACAAAACAGTTTTAATAAAATCGCCATGAAAAAAACACTTCTAATAACATTCATTACTATCCTAGGTCTCTTTTTATTTCTCATTTTGCTATTTAAAGATTCTGACATATTAAAAAACCTAAGAATCACCACCAAAGCGCAAGAATATAAAGAAGCTGAAAAATACGCACTTAAAAACAGTCCCTTTTATGACAAATACTATAAAGATGAAAATGTAATTGTATTAAATATTTGGGCCACATGGTGTGAACCCTGCATTGAAGAAATGCCACTATTGAATCGATTAAAAAAACAGTATTCTGACAAAAAGAACATTGTTTTCCTTTCACTTTCGACAGACAAGGATTCTGTAAAGATCAAATCATTCCTTGCTACAAGTAAATTTGATTTTGAAGATATCAGTTTAGAGAATTTCCCTTACAGGAAGTATATACTAAACCAATTAAACAGTAAAGAATCTGTTTCCGATAATTATTTTATCAAAATAGAATCTGAAGAAATTCCTATTACTTATATTTTAAACAAACAGAAAACGATTTATAGCTATAAAGGCAAAATAGACAGTGTAGACATTTACAATCGAATTGATTCTATTCTTAAATAATCGATATCATGGGTTCTCAATTATGGCTATTTTATTGTTAAGACATAAACTAATCTAGAAATTATCGTTTTAAAATTGACGAACAATTGAAACCACGCTATTTTATGCCATGCTCCGCTTTCTGATTTGAGAGCTATACAACCTAACTGAACTAAAGCTTATCCTCGTTTATTACTTAAAATAGCATCAAACCCCAAAGTTTCAGGCAATAGATCCTTTTTTATAGCCTCCTCTCTTGATATGCTTTCCAATTCTATAATTTCAGGAATCTTAAGAATCCTTACGACATCTTTTTGATTGTATTCTTTGAAATACAAGAGATTATCTCTCCGAATCAGCTCATCTCCATAAAATTCAAATGTCGTAACATTTTTATCTTTTACAGAAACTATTACAACATTATGCTTTTCATGATATATTACAATTAAAGAATCATCTAACCATTCAACTAAATATATATCACAACCATGTCCCGGATGTTGGGTTTTAGGCTCGAAGTCAAAGAATGTATTATTTTCAAAAATTCTAAACAATTCCAAAGAGTCATCCTCATCAGACTGAAACCATGCAATTTTCCCATTGTCAATATCGATATTTTTAGCATTGATAGAGATTGTTTTTCCTAAAGAATTCTCCCAAACAATGTACCTATCATCTTCAACCGTTGCGTTTAGATTTTGACCCTTTACTATTTCTAAAACAGTTTTAAGTTTATTCATAGGATTTAAAATTAACTTGTTCACTCTCCTAAATTAAACAATGTATTATTAACATACATCTAAAATAACACGGGTTTACTTTTTTAAAACCCAAAAAAATATTCCTCCAGCAAATGCAGCGGAAAAGCTCAAGTAGTTATTTTTCCCATGAATTTTATTCAATGTTAATAGCCTTTTTTACTGGCTTTTGAACTACAAGACCATTAAATATATCGAAACTAAAATGTTAAAATTCATACAAAAAAATTAGTATTTTTGAAGATAACCTTAAATTATTAAACTTAACTTATGAAAAAAAGTATTGTATTATTTCTTCTCGTGGTGCAAAGCACCATGCATGCTCAAAAGAAATATCTTGATGAGCATTATGTAAATTCTGCAGCCTACTCCCTAAACACCAATTGTGGAATTGGTGAAATTTTTATCCTCCCTATCGATAAGACAGTGGAGATATTTAAGGAGAAACCGGCAACCGAATCCTTCTTTATGGCATATCCAAATCCAGTTTCAGACATCCTCTACTTGTCTTCGTCGGTTAAACTCACAGAAGTTAGCCTTTTCTCATTAGACGGGAAACTTGTTAAAAGTCAGGATGTATCAAAGGAGCCATTTTTAAATTTGGAAAATATCGCAGAAGGCTTATACCTCCTAATCGCAAAAAATGCTGAATTTCTACCTACCAAAATTTTAAAGAATTAAATCATGAAAAAGATCATACAAATTATTATGTTGTTAATTACAACAATCACCTTTGGACAAGTTCCTCCAGAGTTAATCAGTTTCCGGGCTATAGCACTGAATAGCGGTGGTAGCCCAGTCACGAATACAACTATTGCTATTAAATTTAGCATTCTAGAAGGATCCGCTTCCGGGACTGTTATCTATGAAGAAGTACATCATCCAACAACCGATGCCAACGGCGCTTATAACTTAAGAATCGGTGAAGGAACTGCCACAACTGGCACGTTTAGCACCATTCCTTGGGACAGTGCAGCTAAATACTTAAAGCTCTCGCAGGACATCACTAATGGCACAACCTTTACCGTAGTAGGACAGCCAACGCAGTTAGTCAGTGTACCTTATGCTTTGTACGCAAAAAACGCACTACATGTACCTGTAAATAGCATAGAAACAGTTAATACCGTTTATGAAGATTTAAGATTATATACCGATGTGGCACCGAATAAAGTAATCTATGTTAAAGGATATTACAAAGAGGCTGATGGCGGAGATGGCTTTTTTATCTACAGAGAAAATGAGAATATGCCAGATAATGGCGGGATCTATATCCAGCCAAATACCGCAAATGCACATCAAGGAGGAGATTCATCGATAAAAGGCAGATGGGTAAGGCAATACGATGGCTATATTAATGCGATGTATTTTGGAATCATGAAATACCCAGATGTTTACACAGCACCATACAGCACCATCAGTAATTCCAGCAGAATCCAGACCGCAATTGATTACATTGCAGATAGCCGTAACCCAAATTCCAGCACACCTAATGTTCCAGCTCCGCCACATTACAGCCAGCAACGAGGAGCACTTGCACTTTACTTCCCATCGGGGCATTATTATATCGATCAACCTATAGTACTCAAAAGTGAAGTACATTTGATAGGAGAACAGGGCACATTGTTTGAAGTGGCATTTGGAAAAGACTATCCCTACATGTTCGAAATACCTGAAGGTCCGGTAACCCGTCTTTGTGTAGAGAATCTTCAAATCGATTTGGGAGGAGAGCGAAAACAGAATCCTACTACGGCAGGTGGATTTCATTTCGGCGCCAGATTTGTAGGAGGCGATACACGTTTTGGGGGTGGAGTTTGGGGATGCTCATTCAAAAACATAAGAATAACGAGTGCAAATGGCAACGGAATTTGGCTTGAAGGCGGTGAGCACAGTCCAGGCAACAATCCAGGCGCACTCGATAATCAGTACTTACTTTTTGAACGAGTATGGATAATAAGGACCTCAGTTAATGCAAACTGCCTTAAAATTACCGGAGCAATTAACACAACAACATTCCTACAATGTAATTTTGAAATTCCATATGTTTACAATACCGATACGGTTCTTACACCAGTAGAACTTGGAACAAACATTCTTATAACTGCCGTTGGCGATTATTCACCGGTTAATGGAGCAGTGGTATCTTTTATCAACTGTGCGACCGGAGGCCATGTATTACGTGGTTTCAAGATCGTAAATGCCGAAAACGTAACAATCGACAACTGTTGGATAGAAGATACAGAAATTGCTATTGACATTCAAAATTCAGAAGGAATAAACATACTTAACAGCCGGTTTGTAAATGCTGCCGGAGTCGGGTCACTATTAGGTGCCTCTCTGCCTCAAGGCCAAGGAAAGTGCATTTCAGTATTGGACTCTCATGTTACCATCGAAAGGAATTTTGTCCAGATTACCGACCCTAATAATGTTAAACTGACCGAAGGCGAATTGTTTATCATGGGAATCGGCAACAACAATGTAATCAATTCACGCAATAACTGCTTCCATGACATACGCCAAAGCGAAACCTTTGGAATTACGGAGCATGAGGAAATTAAAAACATCCATGCATGGAATTACCTCGGAACAGCAAACGAATGGAAATCAGGACTTGAACTTTCAGCTAAAAAAGTGGTTCTGATAAATAAGGGTATTAACAAGCCAATTGATCGTATAAATTCATCAATCAATTCGGGAGAAACAATATTTATTCGGGCTGAGGAATCGGACATCACCTTTAATGCCTGGAATCCTGTAAATGAACTTACCGGTAGAAATATTTATTTGGGCGGGCCTGCGTCAGTTACACTCCAGCAAGGTCACGCAGCAATGTTTATGAAATTGGACGGTGTCAATAACAAAGAGAGATGTGTCTATCAATTAGTTTCCATTTACTAATCATATATTTCTAAAGTCCTAAAACAAAAAAAAGCCCCTTAATAAGGGGCTTTTGTACTCAGAGCGGGACTTGAACCCGCACGAACATTACTGTTCACTGGATTTTAAGTCCAGCGTGTCTACCAATTTCACCATCCGAGCATGGACTTTATTTGAGCGAAAAACGGGGCTCGAACCCGCGACCTCGACCTTGGCAAGGTCGCGCTCTACCAACTGAGCTATTTTCGCATACTGTATTGATAAGAACTGCAATACTTGAACCGTATTGCGGATGCAAATTTAATACATTAATTCAATTATACAAGAACTTTTTTTAAAAAAGCACCAAGAAAAACATAACTTTCTGATAACGTAATCTTTAAAATCACATTACTTCTTCCCTAGCATTCTTTTAATCTCATTAAGCTTCATCAGGGCTTCAACCGGAGTCAGCGTATTGATGTCTAAATTGAGTATTTCGTCTTTTATTTCTTCTAAAAGCGGATCATCCATATTAAAAATACTCAGCTGCATTTCATCATTTGAAGATTTGGTGCCGTTTAGTGCTTCGCTTGAATGATCTTTCTCTAGTTTTTTAAGTAGCTTTTGTGCTTTCTGGATTACCGTTTGCGGCATTCCTGCCATCTTAGCCACGTGTATTCCGAAACTGTGGGCACTTCCGCCTTTGATTAATTTACGGATAAAAAGCACTGTGTCTTTTAACTCTTTTACAGACACATTATAATTCTGGATACGCTCCAGGATTTCAGTCATTTCATTAAGCTCATGATAGTGCGTCGCAAACAAAGTTTTTGGCCTTCCCGGATGCTCATGCAGGTATTCTGCAATTGCCCATGCGATTGAGATTCCGTCATACGTACTAGTTCCCCTACCTATTTCATCCAAAAGTACCAAACTTCTGTCCGAAAGGTTGTTAAGAATAGAAGCCGTTTCATTCATTTCAACCATAAAAGTAGATTCACCCATCGAAATATTATCCGATGCTCCTACTCTTGTAAAAATCTTATCAATGACTCCCATCCTAACGCTTTCTGCCGGCACAAAACTTCCCATTTGAGCCAACAGCACGATCAATGCCGTTTGGCGCAAAATAGCCGACTTACCGGACATGTTAGGCCCTGTAATCATGATTATCTGTTGGGTTTCCCTATCCAGATAAACGTCATTGGCAATATAAGGAACTCCAACCGGGAGTTGTTTTTCGATTACCGGGTGGCGACCGTTTTTTATGTCCAATTCAAATGTCTCGTCCAGAATCGGGCATACGTAATTATTTTCAATAGCCAGCTGTGTAAACGAAGCCAAACAATCCAACTGCGCAATCAAATTTGCATTCAGCTGTACAGGCTTTATGTAGGTAGAAATCCAAGTCACCAGTTGTTCAAAAAGCTGACTTTCCAATTGATGGATTTTTTCTTCAGCTCCAAGAATTTTGGTTTCATATTCCTTTAATTCTTCCGTAATGTAACGTTCTGCATTGACCAAAGTCTGCTTACGTATCCATTCTGCCGGCACTTTATCTTTATGGGTATTTCTAACTTCTATATAATAACCAAAAACATTATTGAAGGATATTTTCAAAGAAGAAATCCCTGTTTTTTCTGATTCACGGAGTTCGATACCTTCAAGATATTCTTTTCCAGAAGTAGAAATACTTCTCAGTTCATCCAATTCAGCATGCACGCCTTTGGCAATCGCATTTCCTTTGTTGATAGAAACAGGAGCCTCAGGATTTAAAGTCTCCTTGATTTTTTCTCTTAACAAATCACAACTATGAAGACTATCACCTATGGTTTTAACTGACGTATTTTTGCTTTCGAGCGCTAATGTCTTTATAGGGATAATGGCATCCAGCGAGTCTTTTAAGTTTACGACTTCTCTTGGCGATACTTTTCCTGTGGCGATTTTCGAAATCAATCGTTCTAAATCTGAAATCTGCTTGATCTGCTGCTGAATACTTTTCAGCACGTCATTGTTTTCCTTAAAGTACGAAACCACTTCATGGCGTCCTTTTATCTTATCCGCATCTTTTAAAGGCAAGGCCAACCAACGTTTCAGAAGACGCCCACCCATAGGAGATAGCGTCCTATCGATAACATCCAACAGCGTTACAGCATTCGGGTTATAGCTATGGTATAATTCTAAATTGCGGATTGTAAAACGGTCCATCCAGACATAAGCATCCTCAGCAATTCGTTGTATTGAAGTAATGTGCTGTACTTTATTATGCTGTGTTTCGGACAAATAATATAAAATAGCTCCCGATGCAATAATTCCTTCAGGCAATTCTTCGATTCCAAATCCTTTTAAGGAATTGGTCTGAAAATGCCCTGTCAGCGTTTCAAAAGCATAATCTTCTTTATAAACCCAATCTTCGAGATAAAAGTTATGGTAGTCCTCTCCAAAAGCCTCTTTAAAATCGGCCTTGTTCTGTTTTGGAACTAGTACTTCGCTCGGGCTAAAGTTTTGCAGCAGTTTGTCTATATATTCTTCATTTCCTTGAGCTGCCAGAAATTCTCCTGTAGAAACATCAAGAAATGAAATACCAATAATCCGTTTTCCAAAATAAATCGAAGCCAGGAAATTATTCGACTTCGACTGCAAGACCTCATCATTCATAGAAACTCCGGGAGTCACCAATTCGGTAACACCACGCTTCACGATGGTTTTTGTCATTTTTGGATCTTCAAGCTGGTCGCAAATCGCTACACGAAGTCCGGCTTTGACCAACTTTGGTAAGTACGTATTCAGGGAATGGTGTGGAAATCCAGCCAAAGCTGTTTCTGTTTCGGAACCTGCTCCTCTTTTCGTGAGGACGATTCCTAATATTTTTGAAGCGCGTATCGCATCTTCTCCAAAAGTTTCATAAAAATCTCCTACTCTGAACAACAAACAGGCATCCGGATATTTCGCCTTTATCTCGTTGTATTGCTTCATTAACGGAGTTTCTTTCGGAGTTTTGTCTTTCGTGGCCAAGAGTATTCAGATTTTTAAATTATTTTTGCTAAAATAGAAAAACTAACAATATTGCATCCGCATTTATGAGAAAACTTGCCAACAGCGAATTAGAACGAAAAAGCATTGAAGATTTCAAACAGGCTGAAAAAACGCCAATCATCATCATTCTGGATGACATTCGAAGTCTGCACAATATTGGCTCTGTTTTTAGAACAGCTGATGCTTTTTTGATTGAAAAAATCTATCTCTGTGGTATCACGGCAACTCCACCCAATAAAGAAATTCATAAAACGGCTTTAGGCGCTACTGATACTGTTGCCTGGGAATATGCAAAAAAAGTTTTAGAAGTTATCGATGCGTTGCAAAAAGAAAACATTTCTGTCCTGGCCATTGAACAAGTAGAAAACTCCATTTCACTTCAGGAATTTGAGCCAAAAAGCGGACAGAAATATGCTTTGGTTTTTGGAAACGAAGTAAAAGGAGTTTCTCAGGAAGCCATTAAAAAATGCGAAGGGACGATAGAGATTCCACAATTGGGAACCAAACATTCCCTAAATATTTCTGTGAGTGCGGGAATTGTAGTATGGGATTTGTTCCAGAAACTGAACTACTAAACTATACTGCCGAAGCTTTGCTTTCGATTTCATTTAAAATCTGAAGGTAATCGCTTTGGTTTTTGACAAAATCTTTATCCGAAACATCAATAATCAAGACATTCAAGTCTGTTTGGGATTTTATATAGTCCAAATATCCTCTGCTGATTTTATCCAGATATTCCGCAGGAATTTCCTGCTCATAGGAACGCCCTCTTTTTTTGATATTCTCTAACAGCCTGTCTGTATTCTGATAAAGATACACATACAAATCAGGTTTTTTCATCTCTTTGTAGATGATATCGAAAAGTGTTTTATACAAACGGTATTCATCTTCACCCAAAGTAACTTTGGCAAAAATCAGGGATTTAAAAATATGATAGTCCGCAACGATAAAGTCTTTAAACAAATCAAATTGGGCCAAATCCTGCGATAGTTGCTGATATCTGTCGGCCAAAAAAGACATTTCTAACGGGAAAGCATACCTTGCCTGGTCTTTATAGAATTTTGGTAAAAAGGGATTGTCTGCAAAACCTTCCAAAACGGTCTTAGCATTAAAATCTTCAGCAATCTTATGAGCCAGTGTTGTTTTTCCTGCACCAATATTTCCTTCGATGGCGATATAATTGAATCGGTCAAAATGATAGTTTGCCACCGGAGATTTTAAATTGGAAATTACTTTACAATCGGAATCATCCTGGCAATCTCTCAACAATTCGATAACATTTTTCAGCAATACAGGATGCACAAAATCCGACTTCAGATCGTCCATCGGCAGTAATACAAATTTCCTGTCAGCCATACGTGGATGTGGAACTGTCAGGTTTTCTGTATTGATTATTTCTTCATCAAAACTGATAATGTCAATATCAATAGTACGGGATTGATAGCCTATGGCCTTGCTTCTGATTCTTCCCAAACGGAGTTCAGCACTTAAAATTTCATCCAAAAGCACAGAAGACTCTTTGCAGGTATGCACCAAAATGGCACAATTATAAAATGCATCGCCCTCAAATCCCCAAGCCGGCGTTTCGTAAAGTTTGGAAACTTTTACGACAGTTGCAATCTCGTTGTGAATCAAATCAATAGCCTGCTGTATGTTTTGAAGTCTGTCTCCTTGATTGCTTCCGATAGATAATATGGCTTGGTGCTGCATTTTCATAGACTGCAAATTAAGGAAAAGTATTTCACACAAAAGCACATTTTTAAGTTGCACCCTGAAATTATTACACCGAAATTTGTAACTTTTACACTATATGAGTGACCTATAAAGAAATAACAATACTATGAATTTTTTAAAGAACATCTTTTCAACCGTACTCGGCTTATTTGTTTTCTTATTTATCCTTTTCTTTGGATTTATAATCTTTGCAGCATTATTTGGCAATAACGACAAGACGGTAGCCGTAAAAGACAATTCCGTAATCGAGCTCAACCTCGAAGAAGTTACTAATGATTATGCCGGAAAATTTTTATATGAAGATTTCGAATTCCTGAACGAAGAAAAAACAAACGGGCTTTCTGACATCATCAATGCTATTGATGCGGCAAAAACAGATAGCAAAATCAAAGGAATTTCAATACTAAACAACATTTCGCTATTGGGAATGGCACAAAGCAAAGCGCTTCGTGACAAACTGGAAGACTTTAAGAAGTCAGGAAAATTTGTTGTGGCTTATGCTAATTCTTATACTCAAAAAGAATACTACCTAAATTCTGTTGCTGACACCGTTTATCTTAATCCTGTAGGGGAAATGGATTTCAAGGGACTTTCTTCTGAAGTGATGTTTTACAAAGATTTTCAGGAGAAAACAGGCGTTAAAATGGAAGTTATTCGTCACGGAAAATACAAAAGCGCCGTGGAACCTTACTTGGCTAATGAAATGAGCGAGGCTAATCGTGAGCAGATTTCTGCCTTATTGAATTCTGTCTGGAGCTCTGTAGTTACCGACATTTCGAAAAGCCGAAAAATTTCTGTTGAACGATTGAATGAAATCGCAAATGGATTATTGGCCAGAACTCCTGAAATGGCAAAAGCAGAAAAGCTTATCGATAAAATTGCTTATGAAGACGAATATCACAATGCCATCCGTAAAGCACTAAAAGTCAATAAAGACGAAGAGTATAACACGGTAAGCATTATAGATTATGCTCATAAAAACTCAACAACAGGAAAAAAACCTAGTACAGACAATACTATTGCTATTATCTACGCACAAGGAACTATACTTGGCGGAGAAGGCGATGTTAATATTATTGGTGAAGGCTCTATGAGACGCTCTTTGCAAAAAGCCAGAAAAGACAAAAATGTAAAAGCCATTGTCTTGAGAATCGACAGTCCGGGTGGTAGCGCATTGACTTCAGATTTAATCTGGAGAGAAATCGAATTGACCAAAAAAGTAAAACCGGTAGTTGTCTCTATGGGGAATGTGGCCGCATCAGGAGGCTATTATATTGCCTGCAATGCCAACAAAATTTTTGCTGAAGAAACAACAATCACAGGATCGATTGGAGTTTTCGGAACATTGCCAAATATTACAAAACTGACCAACAACATCGGAATCCATACGCAACAGGTAAAAACGCACCAAAATGCAGCCGGATACAGTATTTTCACGCCTTTGGATGAAGGCACAAAAGAAACAATCCAGGAAAGCGTGGAAAATATCTACAAAGTTTTTGTGGGACGTGTTGCAACAGGAAGAAATATGAAGTTCGAAGCTGTAGATTCTATAGCACAAGGAAGAGTCTGGACCGGAGCAGATGCGTTAAAAATTGGATTAGTAGATAAAATCGGTGGTATGGGCGATGCACTTAAAGAAGCAGCAAAACTAGCCAATATTAAAGAATATAAAACGGCTGATTTCCCTTCATTCGAGAAGAAATTTGGTGATTTCTTTGGCGGAATGCCTTTCATGCAATCCAAAGAAAGCTTTATCAAAGAAGAAGTTGGTGAAGAGAACTACCAGATGATTCAACAAATCAGAAGAATGAGTGCTCAGAAAGGAATGCAGGCATTGCTCCCTTATGAAATCAATATAAAATAATTACAAAATAGAAATAACAATCAAATCAGGGCTCAGTCCCTGATTTTTTTATTCAGACATTTCTTAAGGACTTTCGAACTTAAAAAATTCTTTATTTATGCTTTAATTAAGTCTTTTGGTTTAATTTTTGTTATAATTTCGCTAAATAAACAATTTTATTATGTTAAAAAAGATTCTGAAAGGCATCGGTATATTTTTACTGGTAGTCATAATAGTATTGGCAGCTGCTCCATTTTTGTTTAAAGACAAGATCCAGCAATTGGTTTTGAAATCTATTAATGAGAAGGTAGATGCGAAAGTGGCGTTTGACGATGTACACTTAAGTCTATTCAAGAGCTTTCCACGTGCCAATGTCACTATTGATAAACTAGCCATTATTAACAAAGCTCCTTTTGAAGGCGACACACTGCTTTACGCTGGAGAAGTAAATCTGAAAATGTCTATTAAGGAACTTTTCAAAAGCGAAGGCGAACCGATGAATATCGAATCTTTTTCTTCTACCAATGGCGTGGTCAATATCCTTTTTGACAAGAATGGCGTTGGCAACTTTGATATCGCTATAAAAGAGGACAAAGAAAAAAAGGATGATTCGAAAAGCAAGCCTTTTGCGATGAACATCCAAAACTACGAAATAGAAAACCTGCGTTTTACTTACTTTGACGAACGTTCAAAAGTAAAAATGGTTATCGATAGTCTGAATCATACCGGAAAAGGAAATTTTGCAGCTTCAAAATTAGACCTGACCACAAAAACTACGGCTAAGGTTTCTTTGGACATGGACAAGACCAATTACATGAAAAATGTCAAATTGGACTTGGATGCAGTATTGGGAATTGACCTTGAAAACAGCAAATATACTTTCAAAGACAACAAAGCACTGATTAACCAGCTGCCATTGGAATTTGACGGTTTTATCCAAATTGTGGAAGCCGGACAAGAATACGACCTGACTTTCAAAACCCCAACATCTTCCTTCAAGAATTTCCTTGGTGTTATTCCAGAAGCTTATGCTGGAAATTTGAATACCGTAAAAACAACAGGCGACTTTAAAGTCTCTGGTTTTGCAAAAGGACTATATAGCGATAAGACTATACCTAAATTCAATCTGGCTATTGCGTCAAACAATGCTTCGTTTAAATATCCTGACCTTCCAAAATCTGTTGAAAATATTGTAATTGATACCAAAATCATCAACGAAACCGGAAATCTGAATGACACTTATGTCAATCTGGACAAGCTTTCTTTTAGGATTGACCAGGACGTTTTCAATGTACAGGCCAATGTAAAAAACATAGTTGAAAACCCTTTGGTAGACGCCAAGCTAAAAGGAACTGTCAACCTTGGAAATGTTTCCAAAGCCTATCCTGTTAAACTGGACACGCCACTTTCCGGAATATTAAAAGCCGATGTTGAAACGAAATTTGACATGAAATCGGTCGAAACCAATCAATACCAAAACATACAGGCTATGGGTAATGCAAGCATTACCGGATTCAAATATGTTGATGCTGATAAAAAAGCCTATACGATCAATACGGCAGCTGCTCAGTTTTCAAACCAAAAGATCAATTTGCAGCAATTGGACATGACTACTGGAAAAACCGACTTGAAAGTAAATGGTGTTTTGGAAAACTTCTTAGGATATGCTTTCAAAAACCAGGAACTGAGAGGAAACTTCACCATGAAGTCTAACCAGTTCTTAGTTTCAGACTTTATGTCGAAAACAGAAACTACCGTCAACAATAAGACAGTTACTACGGAAGCTGTCAAGATTCCAAAGCTTTTAAACGTTACACTGAACGCTTCTGCAAATAGTGTTGTTTATGACAACCTGAATCTTAAAGATGTATCTGGAAAAATTGTAGTAAAGGACGAAGCTGTTTCATTGCAAAACTTAAAAACTTCTATCTTTAACGGATTGATTACTGCTACCGGAGACGTTTCTACTAAAGGCAAAGTACCAACATTTGACATGAATCTTGGACTAACCACAGTTGACATCAACCAGACATTTACGCAGCTGGACATGATGAAAAAAATCGCTCCGATTGCAGATGCTATTAACGGAAAACTGAATTCGACTATCAAACTGTCTGGTAATTTGGATGCCAAAACCATGTCGCCAGATCTGAATACATTGTCGGGAGATCTTTTTGGACAGTTATTATCAACTACAATAAATGCTAAGAATTCTGCCGTATTGAACAAGCTTGATGAAAAGGTAAAGTTTATCGATTTGCAAAAACTAAACCTGAACGACTTAAAGGCGAACCTTACCTTTAAAGACGGAAAAGTCAATGTAAAACCTTTTGATATCAAATATCAAGATATTAAGATTAATGTTGGCGGACAGCATGGTTTTGACCAGTCGATGAATTATAACCTGAAATTTGATGTTCCTGCAAAATACTTAGGCAATGACGCCAACAAGCTCATTTCAAAATTGACTCCAGCTGAAGCCAATAAATTGGAAAACATTCCGGTTACAGCAATTCTTACCGGTAATTTCAAAAGCCCTAAAGTTTCTACTGATATTGAACAGGCTGCTACCAAACTGGCAAACCAGCTGATTAAAGCTGAAAAAGACAAATTGGTTACCAAAGGAACAAGCGCTCTAGAAAATCTTTTGGGTGGCAACAAAAAGGATACTACAAAAACGCAGACACCTAATACTAAGGAAGATGTAAAAACAAAAGTATCTGAAGGAATCAAGGGACTTTTTAATAAGAAGAAAAAAGAATAGTTATCTCTTTTAATAAAACAAAAAAAAACACCCTGGCAGGGTTTGAAACCCTGCCAGGGTGTTTTTTTTTGTTTAAAGTATTTTCTAAGAAATATTCATCCCAATAACATAACCTTCATAACTGCGAACATTTAAAACCGTTCCATCTTCAAAGATTAAGTATTGTCCTTTTACACCTACCAGGCGTCCTTCGTAGTTTGGAGTTTTTTCCAGATTCAGTCCGGTGACTTTTTTTGGAAATTTTAATACCGGATATTTCATTACAAAATGTTCGTTCAAGTCGGTATTGAAATAAGGTCTCACTTCTTCCGGTAGTCTTTCAAAGATTCGTGCCCGTTCCGCCATCAAATCCAACGAAACCACTTCATTCTGCAACATTTTTCGCCAATTGGTCTTATCTACAAAATGATCTTTAAGAGCAACTTCTGTAATTCCTGCCAGATAACGGTTAGGAACCTCAACAATAGAAACGGCTTCATCAGCACCCTGATCGATCCACCGGGTAGGAACCTGAGTTTTTCTCGTCACTCCTACTTTTATCTCACTTGACAAAGCAAGATACACAATATGCGGCTGCAGCTGTACTCGGGTTTCATAATCCAAGTCTCTGTCTGCAATGCCCAAATGTGCCGTACTAAGTTCAGGTCTCATAATCCAGTCTCCAACTGCCGGACTGCTATAAAAACAATCATAACAGAAACCCTGGCGGAAGATTTTCTTCTTTTTGGAACAGTTCAGGCATTGATAGCCTAAAAAGCTTATTTCTATGTTCTTGTCAAGAGCCTGATTTACGTTCAAGAAGCTGTTTTCAAAAGTCATATAATATTGAATCGGACTTGCAAATTCCGTTTCCATCTTAGTAAGAACCCCTTCGTATTGCATTATATTTTTCAGATTTAAGTGAGGTGATTGCTTTATAGTCAGAAATACTTGACTTTCGACTATTTTTTTTATTTTTGGTAAAGTTAGAATTCATAACTCATAAATCATAACTCAAACCTAAAAAATGGCGTTACCCATAATCAATTCGGTGGCAACATGGATTTTAAAGAAAAGAATCCATCAGATTGAATTATTCCTGAAATATCCCAATGAAGTTCAGGAAGAGTTGCTTCTGAGCTTGATACGTGCCTCTGAACAAACTATCATTGGCAGACAGTATGGTTTTTCTTCCATAAAATCATATCAGGAATTTACCGAAAGAGTTCCGGTTTCTACCTATGAAGATTTGGAGCCTTTAATTGAAAGGACAAGAAAGGGCGAGCAAAATGTTTTCTGGAATACTCCTATAAAATGGTTTGCCAAATCCAGCGGAACGACCAATGCCAAAAGTAAATTCATTCCGGTGAGTACCGAGGCATTAGAAAATTGCCATTATAAGGCCGGAAAAGATTTATTGAGTTTATATCTTAACAATAATGAAGAATCGCAATTGTTTACCGGCAAGAGTCTTCGTCTTGGTGGCAGTAAGCAATTGTATGAGGACAACAATACTTTTTTTGGAGATTTGTCTGCCATCCTGATTGACAACATGCCAATCTGGGCTGAATTTAGCAGTACGCCAAGTAACAAAGTTTCTTTGATGAGCGAATGGGAAACCAAAATTCCGGCTATCATTAATGAAACAATCCATGAAAATGTGACCAGTTTTGCGGGAGTTCCTTCCTGGATGCTTGTCCTGATGAACAAAACATTGGAAGCAACCGGAAAATCAAATCTGCTCGAAATCTGGCCTAATCTTGAAGTTTATTTTCACGGCGGTGTAAGTTTTGAACCGTATCGTGAACAATACAAAAAAATCCTGCCTAACTCAGAGTTCCAATATTACGAAATCTACAATGCGTCTGAAGGATTTTTTGCCATCCAGGATCTTAACAATTCAAGCGACCTGTTATTGATGCTTGATTATGGAATATTCTATGAATTTATTCCGATGGATACTTTTGGAACACCAGAACAAAAAACCATCAGGTTGTCTGAAGTAGAATTAGATAAAAATTACGCTATCATCATCACTACCAATGCTGGATTATGGCGCTATATGGTTGGTGACACTGTCCGGTTTACTTCTTTAAATCCTTATAGAATTCGTGTGAGCGGCAGAACCAAGCACCATATTAATGTTTTTGGAGAAGAGCTTATCGTTGAAAATACGGATAAGGCCATTGCGAAAGCCTGCAAAATGACCAACACCGAGGTTATTGATTATACTGTAGCTCCTGTCTTTATGGAAGGAAAAGAAAAAGGCGCACACGAATGGATGATTGAATTTAAGAATGACCCCGAAAACATTGCCCATTTCAGGCAGGTTTTAGACGATACGCTACAGTCTCTAAATTCGGACTACGAGGCAAAACGCCATAACAACATGACCTTAAACCCGTTAATCATTAACGTAGCCAGAACAAACTTATTCTATGATTGGCTAAAAGAACAGGACAAGTTAGGCGGACAACACAAAATTCCGAGACTTTCTAACCAAAGGAATTATCTGGAGGAATTAAAGTCGATGCAACATTCTGTAAGTACCTAATTGAGATTCTTACTTATTGAAAATCCGGGAAAAGTGTTAAAGTTGTTTTGCCCTTAATAAAAACTAAGTTTTTTCTGTAACAAATTCCATTTTGAAAAGTCTGATGGGTATCATCATCAATCAAACTAATCAAAATGAAATCACTATTTGTTATGCTTGCCTTAAGCATAAGCAGCATCGTATCTGCACAACAATCACCCACCTACCTTGAACTTAACAGCCCGAAAAGCGGTATTCCCTGTGAAAGCGATTCGTCAGAAAGAGAAATTCTTCTGGAAAAAATCGAAGGAAACAGCAAGACTAAAATCGGTGCCTATCGGGCCAATGGCTGTAAATTTACGCTTACCAAAAAACTTGACTTTGGGAATTACATCTTTACCATTTCAGGATTAGACATTCAGGAAACAGCCCTTCCTTTTGAAGTGACTGCACAAAACCAGGAAAAAATCATCCAGAATATCGAGCTAAAAGACAAGACAAATGAATTGAGCGAAGTGACCGTTTATGGTAACCAGCGTCAATACATGAAAGTCGAGTCTGACAAGACTATAATCAGCATTAAAGAAAACGGAATGCTAAATAGTGGCACCACACTCGAAGCCATTAAAAAACTTCCCGGAGTAGTAGCTTCACCTGTTGGCGGACTGACTTTAAACGGAAAAGGCGTTACCGTTTATATTGACGGTGCTCCAAGTAACCTGACTGGAACCGATCTTCAGAATTACCTGAACAGCCTTCCTGCCAATGCTATCGAAAAAATAGAACTTATTTATGATCCCGGCGCTGCTTATGATGCTAATGCCAGCGGTTCTATTATCAATATTGTGACCAATAGCAAAAAAATGAAGGGTGTGAATGCCAGCTTCAACATCAACTACAATTTCAACAAATACCAGAAGCCAAGCCCACAGATTCTTCTCAATGGAAAGAAAAATAACCTGAGCTGGCAGACGATGTTTGGCGTAAACTATATTGAACGTGAAAACAGAAACAAAAACGGACAGGAATTCACCTATTTTAATCCACCGGTAAAGTTACAGCAGGAAAATTTTGAGACTATGATTTTCAGAAACGTGTATTGGAGAACCGGACTCAATTATAAATTATCCGACAAATCTAATATTCTTTTCAATTACAACATGAGCCTTTCCAACGATAGTAATGACAATACAAGTACGGCTTTTGGTAATACAATTGATTTCAGCAACCACGGTATAGCTAAAACAAAAGCAAACAATCAGGAATTGAGTTTGCAGTTTAAGACAAAACTCGACACCTTAGGCAGAACACTAGATGTAATTGCTTACACTAATATGTTTGACCGAAATCCGTTGAACCGTTCCACTTCTTTTGAAAATAATAAATACACCTACAACAATTCTGATATTGATTTTGGTTTGACCAATTATTATTTGAAGTATGATTTTTCATTCCCTTTTGAAAAATATGCCTTTACTATTAATACGGGAGGAAAATACAATACGACAAAAGTAAAAGACTTAGGGAAATACAATTTTGAAGAAGACAGCGATGCCATATTCAACTCCAACATTTACGAATCGGTTATTGATTTTGATTATACAGAACATAACCTCGCATTTTATGTGGAAGCCCGAAAGAAGTATAAAAAATTCAATTTCACGGCCGGTCTTCGTTTTGAAAATTTCGAGATTGAGCGAGAAGCAAGCACGGTTGCTGATAAAATCAAATTCAACAACAATCGTTTTTTCCCAAATGCCAGCATTTTGTTTGAGGCAACAGAAAACATCAACCTGAGTACTTCTTATTCCAAAAAGATTTCACAGCCGGGTTATTTTACGATTGACCCGAATAACGGCTCGAACTTTAACCGATACAATACTTCTACGGGAAATATAGCGCTACAGCCTATATTTTTTGACAATTACGGATTCAAGATTACAGCTTTTCAATATGTGAGTCTTAGCACTAATTATGCCGTTGCCAAAAACGACACCCAATTCATTTTTAGCGCAAAAGATGGCGAATTGGTAAGCAACAGGACATTTGCTGCCTTTGACAAAATCAAAACATTTAGTACTTCTTTGTCTTTCCCTATTCCGTTAGACTATTTTTTCAAAAGCAGAGAAGAGTTTTCAAAACGATTGAATGAGATTGACAAGATGAATTACATCTATGCCAACATCAACTATATAAAAACAGATATCGAAGGCTATGATTTCACATTCAAGAACAAAGGAATGGTAAACTTTAGTTTAGAAGCACAAACTCATCTTCCGTGGGGAATTACTAATAATATGTCTTACTTTTTCCTTCCAAAAGGAAACTGGGAGATTTACCGAATTGAAAAGCCCATCCAACAATTTGATATTTCCTTCAACAAGGCATTTTTGGATAAAAAGCTAAAAGTAGGACTCCACTGCTTTGATGTCTTCAACGCAAATGAAGTAAACGCATTAGTAGAAGGAAAAAACCTGAGAACCTTATTTTACGAAAAGAATGACTCCAGGACTTTCCGAATCTCATTGACCTATAACTTCGGAAACCAGAAATTACAAACGGAAAACACCAACATCCAGGTCGAGAAAGCCAACGAAGGAGGCAAAGGACTTTAATTCAAATCAGACATAAAAAAATCCCGATGAGTTATCATCGGGATTTTTATTTTCAGTAATTATTTTTTTTAAGATGCTGCTTTCAAACGCTGCAAAAGGTTTTTGTCCAACGCATTTTCAGCATATGATTTATCAATCACCAAAGCCTTGTCGTCTGAACTTGGCAGGTCATACATCGCATCAGTCAAGATAGCCTCGCATAAAGAACGCAGACCACGAGCACCAAGTTTATACTCCAATGCCTTATCCACTACATAATCCAACGCTTCGCCTGAAACTGTAAGCTCTACATCGTCCATAGCCAAAAGTTTTTGGTATTGCTTGATTAGCGCATTTTTAGGCTCTGTAAGGATAGCTCTTAAGGTTTCTCTATCAAGCGGATCCATATGTGTCAAAACCGGAAGACGACCGATGATTTCCGGAATCAATCCGAAATCTTTGATGTCTTTTGGTATAACATACTGCAACAGATTATCCTTATCGATATTGTCTGTGTTTTTTGAAGAACCATATCCAACAGCCTGACGGTTCAAACGTTTAGAAATAATTCTTTCTATTCCGTCAAAAGCACCTCCGGCAATGAACAAGATGTTCTGCGTATTTACTTCAACAAATTTTTGGTCCGGGTGTTTTCTTCCTCCTTTTGGCGGTACATTCACTACCGTTCCTTCCAACAGTTTTAATAACGCCTGCTGAACACCTTCTCCGGATACGTCTCTTGTGATGGATGGGTTATCGCTTTTTCTGGCAATTTTATCAATCTCGTCAATAAAAACGATTCCTCTTTCTGCTTTCGCTACATCATAGTCAGCCGCCTGAAGCAATCTCGTAAGAATACTTTCTACGTCTTCACCCACATAGCCTGCTTCCGTCAATACTGTCGCATCCACTATTGCCAATGGCACATCCAACATTTTCGCGATGGTTTTTGCTACCAATGTTTTTCCTGTACCAGTCTGGCCAACCATGATGATGTTGCTCTTTTCGATTTCAACCTCATCATCGGATTGCTGCTGCATTAAACGCTTGTAGTGATTGTAAACAGCAACCGACATTACTTTTTTAGTCTGATCCTGTCCGATAACATATTTATCCAAAAAAGCTCTAATCTCTTTTGGTTTTTGCAAAATCAGATCCGAAGCCATGGCTCCATTTCTTTTGTTCTGCTTTAATTCTTCAATGACGATTCCATGCGCCTGTTCGATGCATCTGTCGCAAATATGCGCGTCAATCCCTGCAATAAGCAGATTTGTTTCTGGCTTTTTCCTTCCACAAAAAGAACACTCTAATACTTCTTTAGCCATATTTATTAATTGATAGTGGATAGTGGATAGTGGATAGTTTATAAACTATCTACTATCCACTATAAACTAAATTTATTAACTTCTTCTCAAAACCTCATCAATCATTCCGTACTCTTTCGCTTCATCAGCTTTCATCCAATAGTCTCTTTCGCTGTCTTTATGAACTTTATCAAAAGGCTGTCCTGAATGCTTAGCGATGATTTCATATAATTCATCTTTAAGTTTCAGCATTTCGCGAAGGTTGATTTCCATATCAGTCGCAACTCCTTGTGCTCCTCCTGATGGCTGGTGAATCATAACTCTTGAATGTGGCAAAGCCGAACGTTTTCCTTCTGCTCCTGCACAAAGTAGAACTGCTCCCATAGAAGCTGCCATTCCTGTACAGATTGTAGCCACATCTGGTTTGATATACTGCATAGTATCATAAATTCCTAATCCGGCATATACGCTTCCTCCAGGAGAATTGATATAAATCTGTACATCTTTAGAGGAATCCACGCTTTCTAAAAACAGCAATTGCGCCTGAATAATGTTGGCTACATGATCATCAACTCCTGTTCCCAGGAAAATGATTCTGTCCATCATCAAACGTGAAAACACGTCTAATTGCGATACGTTTAATTGTCTTTCTTCAATAATATATGGCGTCATGCTATTAACGATTTTATCGTAATACATGCTGTTAACGCCCTGGTGCTTTATAGCAAATTTTTTAAATTCTTTACCGTAATCCATTTTTTTAATTAAGTTAAAAGTTACGAGTTATAAAAACAGTTCTTGTTATATTCTTTGAGTATGCAAAGTTCGTGCTAAGAGCAAATCTTACCTTATTGGCATGAAAAGCATTTACACAATCGGACAATCCGTCAGTTTCTGAGTATAAAAATCTGAAAAAGCATAAAACAAAGAGCGCCAAAAAATACTTTGGCGCCTTAAAGATAACGATTTTTTCAAGAATTTATTCTCCGTACATTTCTTTGATGAACTGCTCGTAAGAAACTTCTTTTGTCTTTGCTTTTACTTTTTCTTTGAACAAACCAAGCATTTTCTCATTCATTACCTGCTCAGAAAGTCTTTTTACTTCTTCCTGGTTTGAAAGTACTCTTGCTACAATTCCATCTACATCTTCGTCAGTTGGATTCATCTGTCCGAATTGTGCCATTTGTTTTTTGATAATCTCAGCAGTATACGCTTTCAAGTCATCAAAAGTAATCTGAAGGTTGTTTTGTGACATCACTTTACCCTCAATCAATTGGTAACGAAGTCCGTTTTCAGATCTTGCATATTCTTCTTCTGCCTGCTCAGCAGTCAAAGGTGTTTCACCTACAGTCTGTATCCATTTTTTCAAGAATTCAGCTGGCAAGTCAAATTTTGTATTTTCTAACAAAGAAGATGTTACGTCATTTATGAATTTTTGATCTGCTTGAGAAGCAAATTGCTTTTCAGCATCTTCTTTGATTTTTTCTTTTACTTGTTCAACAGAAGTTACATTTCCTTCACCAAACAATTTATCAAAAAGTTCCTGGTTTAGTTCTGCCAATTCTGATGCATTGATTTCTTCAATTTTGAAATCTACTTCAATATCAAGACCGTGAACATTATCGTGACCTACCTTAAGGTAATCCATCAATTTATGATCGTCATCAAAAAGACCTTTAGTTTTTAATGTAACTACATCACCAACTTTCTTTCCGATGAATTTTTTAGCTGTCTTTTTATCTTTGAAGATATCAAGAGAAATTGTAGCCGTATTATTGATTCCGTTTTCTTCGTTTGTAAAAGTACCAGTCACATCAAAACCTTCTTCTACTGTATCTTTAGAAATCAATTTACCATACTGCTTCTGGATGCGTTGTACCTGATCATCAAGCATTTTGTCATCAGCTGTAATTTTATAGTAAGTGATTTTGTTTTTAGCCTCTAAATCAACTGTAAATTCAGGCGCAAGACCTAATTCGAATTCAAAAGAATAATCATCAGCATCCCAATTGAAGTCTTCGTTAATTTTTGGAAGCGGATTCCCAAGTATATCCAGTTTCTCAGTAGCCAGGTAGTTGTTCAGATTTTCTTGCAAAACCTTGTTTACTTCTTCCAGCAAAACTGCTTTCCCGTATTGCTTCTGGATTAGGCTCATTGGAACTGCGCCTTTTCTAAAACCAGGAATGCTAGCATTTTTCAGGTAGTTTTTTAAAACTTTGTCAACTTGAGGAGCATAATCTGCCTTTGATACTTCAACTGTTACAACCGCATTTAATGCGTCAACATTATTTCTTGTAATATTCATTTTTTTACATACTAAAATTGGGTTGCAAAATTATAACATTTTTACAACCCAACCAAGTTTTACATTCATGTATTAATATAGGATTAACAAATATGATAACTATCTGCTATCAAATAGGCTATATTATTTATCTCCTCCCGTCAGCGAGAACACGACAGACTGCAAAATAGACAAAATCAAGCTAAACAAAAGTGCCGTCCAAAAACTTGAAACTGCAAAGCCATCGACCAGATTTGCACAGAGCATAATTATCAACGCATTGATCACCAGAAGAAACAATCCAAAGGTGATGACCGTTACAGGAAGTGTGAGTAAAACCAAAAGAGGCTTTACGAATAAATTCAACAATCCCAACACTACCGCAACAATTATTGCCGTCACAAAATTTTCTGACGAGATCCCGTGCGTGCCCTTAAGAGCAACACCCGGCATAAAATGCGCTATTATCATTACTAAAACAGCCGTAATAAGAATTCTTACAATCAAATTCATAATTTATCGATTTATGTTCATTCAAATATAAGGTTTTTTTACGATATGTTAAATTCACAAGGTCATGAAATCAAATTTTATACCTTTGATTCTTAACCAAAAAAAACTACAATGAAACAAAAATTACTTTTAATGGCATTGTTAGCCGCCAGCTGGACTATGCAATCACAATGGGCAACCCAAAACACAGGATTTACTGCTGCAAGCCGCGGATTAGACGAGATTCACATTGTTGATGCCAATACCGTTTGGGCTAAAGGCTACGATGGAAGCGCCACTGGTGCCAATGTACAGATTTTCACAAAAACCACTAACGGTGGTACAACATGGACCACAGGAACGATTAACGTTGGAAGTGCCACACTTGAAATAACTAATCTTATGCCTATCAACGCTACAACAGCATGGGCAGGAGCCGTACACCCAACCAACGGACTTGGTGGCGTTTGGAAAACGACAAACGGAGGTACAAGCTGGACCAAACAAAATACAGGCGCATATTCTACAATAGGATCTTCCTTCTTTAATGTGGTTCACTTTTTCGATGAGAATAATGGTGTTACCGAAGGCGACCCTGTAGCAGGAGAGTTTGAAGTTTACACTACCAGCAATGGCGGTACAACCTGGACAGCTGTACCAGCAGCTTCTCTTCCTAATCCAGAATCTGACGAATACGGATATAATGGCGGAAATGTTGCAGCAGGCAACTCTTTTTGGTTTGTGACCAATAAAGGAAAACTATACAGAACAACAGACATGGGTGCAACCTGGACAAAATTAGACACTCCAATTACTGACTTTTCAGCAACTGCAGTTGGAGGACAAATTTTCTTTAGCGACAACAACAATGGTATTTTGTTAGCCAGAAGCACAACCGGAAGCGGTTCTTCTGCAGTCAACACTTATACTTTGTATAAAACTTCAAATGGAGGAACTTCATGGGACTCTGGCGCAAGCTACACTTCTAATTACACGAACCTAAACTACATTAAAGGAACAAATGTACTTGTTGGAACTGGCACAGACGGTGATAATTTTTTTACAGGATATAGCAACAACAACGGAACATCTTGGACACAAATTGACTCAGGAGTTCAGAGAGTTTCCATTGCATTTTTAAACGGAACTACAGGTTGGGCAAGCGGATTTACGACTGGCGCAACACCAACTGAAGGAATCTATAAATACACAGGATCTGCTTTAGGAATAGAAGACATTGCTTCTGGCAAGACTTTCAAAGCGTATCCAAATCCGGCTAACAACCAATTAAACCTAAGCGGAGCTTCTATCAACGAAGTTGCTATTTACGACCTACTAGGAAAACAGATTTTAAATCAAAAATTCTCTTCACAAGACCAAGTAAGCCTGAATGTTTCTGGTCTTGAAACAGGAATGTATGTTCTGACAGCTACAAATGACAGTGGAGCTAAAGAAACTATCAAATTTGCAAAACAATAGCTTTTATAAATTCTACAAAAAATCCCTTTCTGGTTTCAGAAAGGGATTTTTTTTATTTTAACAGGTACTGAATCGATTCGCTATAAAAATCTTTAGGATTTTCGGCATGGAGCCAATGTCCTGCATTAGCTATCGTCTTAATTTCCGAATTTGGGAAATGGTGTCGTATCGTTTCAAAATCTTCATCTTTGATGTAATTTGAATTTCCACCTCTTAAAAACAAGGTTGGTTTTTCAAATAGAGCATTATCCGGAAGCGCTTTTCCTATATTATCAATTTGCTCATTAAAAACCGGAAGATTAAAACGGAAAGCCAACTGTCCTGGTTCAATCCAATACAGGCTTTTCATTAAAAACTGGCGCGTTCCAAAATCCGAGACATACTCTTTCAGGATTTCTTCAACCTGAGAACGATCGGGTTTCTGCGATAAATCCACGGCATTTAATCCTGCCAAAATATCCTGGTGGTGCGGTCTGTAATATTTAGGGCCAATATCTGCCACTATCAATTTTTCGACTTTCTCCGGATAGGTTGTTGCAAAAAACATTGCTACTTTGCCTCCCATAGAATGACCTAAAATCGAAACCTTATCCAAGCCTTGTTCTTCGCAATATTCAAATACATCCTTAACCATCGCTTCATACGTAAACACATCCGAATGAAAACTCCTTCCATGATTGCGGAGATCTAAAATATGCAATTGGAATCCCTCAGCCGCTATTTGCCCCGCAAACGTCTTCCAGTTATCTGACATTCCCAAAAAACCGTGAAGAATAAGCAATGGCTTTCCCTCGCCTTCAATTCTTGAATACAACATAATCTGTTTTTTTATCGGGTTATTTCAATCTTTGGAGATACATATTGACTACATTCTCGAGCCCTAAATAAATAGCTTCAGAAATCAAGGCATGCCCAATAGAAACTTCGAGAAGGTTAGGAATATTTTGTTTGAAGAACTGCATATTATCCAAACTTAGGTCATGACCCGCATTGATCCCTAAATTCAATTCGTTTGCCAGTTTTGCCGCTTCAACATAAGGCAATATGCCGTCCTTATTCCCTAGCCCATACTGGTGAGCAAAAGCTTCTGTATACAATTCAATTCTTTCAGTGCCGGTTTCTTTAGCACCTTCGATCATTTCAAGTACCGGATCCACAAAAATAGAAGTCCTGATTCCGTTTCTTTGAAATTCTTGGATAATCTCTTTCAGATAATCCTGATGCTTAACCGTATTCCAGCCTGCATTAGAAGTAATTGCATCTACGGCATCCGGCACAAGAGTCACTTGTGTAGGCTTTACTTCCAATACCAGGTCAATAAACTTCGGCTCCGGATTTCCTTCAATATTATATTCTGTATAAACTATCGGCTTCAGATCACGCGCATCCTGATATCGAATATGACGTTCGTCGGGTCTTGGATGAATCGTGATTCCTTCTCCCCCAAAACGCTGTATATCTTTAGCAACTTGCAACAAATCAGGAACATTGCCACCTCGGGCATTTCTTAAAGTAGCTATTTTATTTATGTTTACGCTTAATTTTGTCATTGGAATGCTTTTTGTATAAAATTATTAAATACAAAAATACAAAGTTAAACACGGTGTTTTGTGCTATTTTTTGATTATTTTGCAACGATTATTGACATTGGGCCATGACTGAAATTACAGATTACATCAATAACGACATCAAGGCGATAGCTGTAGACGACACTATCGAATCAGTTCAGGATTTTTTTGCTGACCTACCCTTTTCGCATTTTCCAGTTTTGGAAAACGGCATTTACATTGGTAGTATTTCAGGAGATGATGTAGAAACTTTTGATGCTGAGAAAAAAATATCGGATTATCGTTATACCCTGGAAGGATTTTATGCTCGAAAAAATATGATCTGGTTGGATCTATTAGAAGTTTTCGCCAGAAACCATACCGGCATCGTTCCTGTCCTGGACGAAAAAAACAACTATATTGGCTACTACGACATTACGGATATTATCAAATTTTTCCATGAAACTCCTTTCCTAAAAGAAATGGGAGGAATTATCATAGTCGAAAAAAATATCAACGATTATTCCATGAGCCAGATTTCGCAAATTGTTGAAAGCAATAACGGAAAACTACTTGGCATGTTTGTTTCGAATGCCGAAGCCGATAAAATCCAGGTTACCATAAAGATCACTTTAGGTTCTATGAATGATATCATCCAGACCTTCAGACGTTATAATTATGAAATTATTTCTGAGCACCAGGAAGACAACTACCTAAATGCCCTGAAAGAACGCTCAGATTACCTGGACAAATATTTAAACATATAACCCAAACACAGATTATCAGAAATGAAAGTAGCGATTTACGGTCAATATTATCAAAATAGCACAGAACCAATCATACGCGACATTTTTGTGTTCTTCAACAAAAACAACGTAGAGTTGGTCATCCAAGACGAGTTTCTGGCAATCTTATATGAGAAAGATATCATTAAAAAGGAATACAATACTTTTCATGATTATGATGATCTAGACAGAAATGTCGACATTTTGGTAAGTATTGGCGGAGACGGGACAATTTTACGTGCCGCTACGCTGGTAAGAGATTCCGGAATTCCAATCTTAGGGATTAACGCCGGAAGACTTGGCTTTTTAGCGACGGTCCAAAAAGAAAATATTGATGAACTGATGCGGTATATTATTGATAAAAACTATACCCTATCACCCCGAACTTTACTCAGTCTTGAAAGTACCGAAAAAATTCCCGGAACCGAAAACCTGAATTTTGCGATGAATGAGATTTCCGTCAACAGGAAAGACACCACCTCGATGATCACGATTGAGACCTACCTGAACGACGAGTATCTAAATTCATATTGGGCGGACGGCCTTATCATTTCAACGCCTACAGGCTCAACCGGATATTCCTTAAGCTGTGGCGGTCCAATCTTAATGCCTGCAGTTGAAAGTTTTGTAATTACGCCTATCGCACCCCATAATTTGAACGCAAGACCTTTTGTGATTCCTGACAATGTTGAAATCAAATTAAAAGTTTCTGGCAGAGAAGAACACTATCTTGTTTCGTTGGATTCAAGAGTAGCCTCTATAAGTAACAAGACGGTCCTGACCATAAAAAAGACACCGTTCCAGATCAATATGGTCGAGCTTCCTGAAAAAAGTTTCCTAAAAACATTACGTACAAAATTGCTTTGGGGCGAGGACAAGAGAAACTAAAAATCCTTTTCTTCTTATACTATCAGCACATAAGTTTCGTTTACTTTAAATCGAAAAGCCTATCATTTGTCTAAAATTAAGGATATTTAATTATTAGACAGTTGATAAGTGCTCATAATTATTATATTTGCACCCTTATTTTTTAATAAATGAATCGGATAATAATCACTTTGTTCTGCATTTTAAGTTATGCCGTTACCAATGCCCAAATCCATGAAATTGGAATTTTTGCCGGCGGTAACAACTACATAGGAGACGTGGGTCCGACAAACTATGTCAAGCCCAATGAATTTGCCTTTGGAATACTTTATAAATGGAATAAAAGTCCGAGACATTCCTGGAGAATTTCTTATACGCAGGGAAAAATAACATCCAACGATCACGATTCCGACTCTCAAGCCAGAAAACAAAGAGGATTAAACTTTGAAAATAGTGTAAAAGAATTATCTTTAGGCCTTGAATTCAATTTTTTTGATTTTAATTTGCATGAATCGGGCTTTTTGCTGACGCCTTATGTATATTCTGGTATAAGTTATTTTGGTTATACAGAATTATACCATAGGAATAACCAGTATGAGGAAGATGACAATAAAAGCAGTTTTGCAATACCAATGACAGTCGGCATAAAGACTAGAATTGCGGAAAAACTGATTTTAGGATTTGAAGCCGGGGCGCGATATACTTTTACAGATAATCTGGATGGAAGTAACCCAAAGAACAACAGCTTTGAATCATTGCGATTTGGAAATTTAAACAGCAAAGATTGGTATGTTTTTACAGGTTTCACACTAACGTATACCTTTGGAAACAAGCCTTGCTACTGTGCAGAATAACGAATGGACATACTTAACACTATAAACAAAGACAATCTCCCAAAGCACCTGGCCATCATTATGGATGGCAATGGCCGTTGGGCTAAACAAAAAGGCATGCTCAGAGCCTTTGGTCACGAAAACGGTACCAAAGCCGTAAGGACTACTGTAGAGACTTGTGCTAAGTTAGGCATTGAAAACCTCACGCTCTACGCTTTTTCTACTGAAAACTGGAACCGTCCAAAGCTAGAAGTCGACACTCTGATGAAGCTTCTTATAAACTCGTTAAAAAATGAGCTTAAAACGCTTACCGAAAACAACATAAAGCTCAACATTATAGGTAATTTTGAAAAATTGCCAGCTTCTGCCCAAAAAGAATTATCACAGGTAATTTCTAAAACAAAAGACAACAACAGAATGACGCTAACTCTTGCGCTAAGCTACGGTTCCCGTGAGGAAATCATCTCAGCAGTAAAGAGTATTAGCACTAAAGTTAAAAATAATATAATTTCAACAGACGCTATTGACGAATCAATTATTAATCAGCATCTTTACACGCAAAATTTACCAGACGTTGATTTATTAATAAGAACCAGTGGCGAACATAGAATCAGCAATTTCTTACTTTGGCAGATAGCTTATGCAGAATTATACTTTACAGAAGTATTGTGGCCTGACTTTAGGGAAAAAGATTTGTATGAAGCTATAATTAGCTATCAAAAAAGAGAACGTAGATTTGGAAAAACAAGTGAACAAATTAAATAAAATTTTAATGTTAGATAAAAGCATTAAACTATTCTTAACCGTATTAGTTTTAGGAAATATTTTCCAAGCAAAAGCCCAAGAGAGAGTACCATTTGATCAAGGAAGAGAATATATCCTAGCCGGTGTAAGTGTCATCGGAAAAATCAGCTATAACGAACAAACAGTTGTTACATTTGCAGGTCTTGAAAAAGGCCAAAAAATCACAGTCCCTGGTGAAGAAATCAGTAGCGCCATAAAAAAATTATGGAAGCTGGGATTATTCAACGAAATTGACACCTATATCAACCGAATTGATGGCGATAGTATTTTTATCGACATGCATATCAGCGAGTTACCAAAACTTAGCGAAGTAAAAATCAACGGTGTAAAAAAATCTAAGGTAGAAGGACTTATCAAAGACAATTCGCTAACAAAAGGCAAGATTGTCAATGAAAACCTTATCACTACTACCAAAAACTACATCGAAAACAAATACAAAAAAGACGGGTTTTATAACACTAAAGTTGTTATTAACACTTATCCAGATACTACAGCCGGAAATGAGGTGAAAATGCTCATCAACATTGACAAAGGCAAGAAAGTAAAAGTAAGCTCTATTGTTGTTGACGGCAATGAGAAATTTTCTGATGGAAAAATCAGAAAGGCAATGAAAAATACCAAAACGAGATTCCCGTTACGTTTCTGGAAAGGCTCGAAGTATATTAAGGAAAAATATAATGAAGATTTAGAAAATATCGTATCCGCTTACAAAGAAAAAGGATATCGCGATGCACGTGTCGTTTCTGACTCTATCACTTACAACAAAGACAAAAATACAGTTGACATCAAACTAAAAGTCGAAGAAGGTAACAAGTACTACTTCGGAAACATCAAATTCCTAGGAAACTCTGTATATTCTGATCAAGGTTTGACCAAAATGTTGGGTATCAAAAAAGGAGATACATACAATGGTGTATTGTTGCAAAAAAGAATTGAAGACAAGACAAAACCTGACGGAAACGACATCAAAAACTTGTACCAAAACAGTGGTTATTTATTCTCAACCGTAAATGCGGTAGAAGTAAAAACAGCCAACGATACCATCGATTTCGAAATCAGAATCATGGAAGGTCCAATGGCTTATTTCAACAAGATTACTGTAGTAGGAAACGACAAAACTAACGACAAGGTAATCTATCGTGAATTAAGAACGCTTCCGGGACAAAAATACAGCAAGGAGCTTTTGATGAGAACGCTTCGTGAACTTGGACAATTAGGATTCTTTGACCCTCAGGCATTAGAGCCAAAATTCAAAAACGTAGATCCGGCAGCTGGTACAGTCGACATCGAATACAATGTTGTTGAAAAAGGATCCAGCCAGATTGAGCTTCAAGGAGGTTACGGCGGTGGCGGTTTCATTGGAACCCTAGGTCTTTCTTTTAACAACTTCTCTATCAAAAATATTTTCAAAAAAGACGCATATACTCCGCTTCCAATGGGAGACGGACAGAAATTGGCCTTACGACTTCAAGGAAGTTCTTATTTCCAAACCTATAGCCTTTCTTTCACAGAACCATGGCTTGGCGGAAAAAAACCAGTACAATTCTCTGGATCTATCTCACATAGTAAGCAGTTTTTGTATACCGGAAGAACTAGTAATGTTGACAGAGACAAGAGTTTTAACATCACATCTATATCGGTAGGTATTGCTAAGAAACTTAATGTACCGGATGACTACTTTATCCTTTCACAAGGAATCAGCTTCCAGTACTACGACCTGAACAATTACAACACCGGGTTATTTACATTCGGAAATGGAAATTCACGAAACCTGGCGTACACTATTGGATTAAGAAGAGATAGCCGAGGTATTGACCCTATCTTCCCAACTTTTGGTTCAGAATTTAGCATTAGTGCAAAATTCACTTTACCATACTCACTTTTCAATGGAGTTGATTATGCGAACTTAAAAAATGATCCGAATTATCAAACAACAGACACCGATGGAAACATAGTTGCGGACCAATCAAAAATCGACCAAAAGAAATTTAATTGGCTGGAATACTATAAAATTAAATTCAAAGCTGATTGGTATACAAAAATTTATGGTAAATTCGTACTTCGTTCATTGGGTGAATTCGGTTACTTAGGAGCTTATAATAATGACAGAGGTCTGGTTCCTTTCGAAAGATTCTTCCTTGGTGGAGACGGTTTAGCGAACTATTCATTAGACGGTCGTGAGGTAATACAGTTGAGAGGTTATCCTAACCAATCTCTGACACCATTGGATAATAAAGGAAACCAAAACGGAGCAACAATTTATAATAAGTTCTCATTAGAATTGAGATATCCAATCACATTGAAAGGAGCTGCGTCAATTTATGCTTTGACTTTCCTTGAAGCCGGAGCAGCCTATGACAATTTTAGAGATTATAATCCGTTTGTATTACAACGTTCCGCAGGTTTTGGTCTGAGAGTATTTATGCCAGCATTCGGATTATTAGGTATCGACTTTGGTCACGGATTTGATCCAGTTCCTGGCGGTACCGAAAAAAATGGATGGGAAACGCATTTCATTATTGGACAACAGTTTTAAAAACTTAAATTTGGCACGATATTTTCTAATATAACATTAAGAATATGAGAAAACATTTTTTTATACTACTGCTAGTAGCTTCTTTTTCAACTGCCATTAATGCGCAGACACGAGGTATTCGTATTGGATACATAGACATGGAATATATTTTAGAAAAAGTTCCTGACTATGCTGAGGCAAAAAACCAGCTTGAGCTGAAAGCTCAGAAATGGAAGCAAGAAGCTGAAGTAAAAAGAAATGAAATCAATAAGCTGAAAGAGAACCTTAAAACAGAAAGAGTTTTATTGACAAAAGAGCTTATTGAAGAAAGAGAAGAAGAAATCTCATTTCTTGAAAATGAATTATTAGATTTCCAACAAAAAAGATTTGGATCTACTGGTGACCTGATCACACAAAAAGCTGTTTTGGTAAAACCAATCCAAGATCAGGTTTTTACTATTGTTCAGGATATTGCAGAGACCAAAAAGTATGATTTTATTTTTGACAAATCATCTGATCTTACAATGTTGTTTGGAGCGCAAAGACATAACATTAGCGACCTTGTAGTACGACAACTGACAAGAGCCGAAAAAAGAGAGCAGTTAAGCAAAAAACAGCTGAAAGAAGAAGCTGAAAAAGAACGCAAACAGGACATGGTTGATGCTAATCCTGAATTAGCTGAAAGACAAAAAGTATTGGACGACAAAAAAGCGGCCAGAGAAAAAATGCTTGAGGACAGAAAGACTGCCGCTGAAGAAAAAAGAAAAGCTTTTGAAGAAAAAAGAGCGCAGCTGTTAGCAGAAAGAGAAGAAAAAAGAAATGCAGCAAAAACAAAAGCAGACGATTCTAAAAAAGAAGAAAAGCCTGCTGCTGATAAAGCAACCGCTTCTGACGTAAAAGAAGGAGAAAAAGATAAAACAGAAGAAAAGAAACCTGCCGGACAAACTGCTGAAGAAAAGAAAGCAAAAATGGAACAGGTTAAAAAAGACGCTGCTGAAGAAAGACAGAGAAAATTAGACGAGCGCAAAAAAGCTCTTGAAGAAAAAAGAAAAGAAAGAGAAGCAGCTAAGAAAGAAAAAGAAGAAAAGAAAACCTCTGAAGAAAACGACAAAGGGAACTAAAACTAAATTAATATTTAATACTTTAAAATGATGAAACAACTGAAAACTTTACTAATCGCCGCAGCGCTTTTCATTGGTGTAAGTCAAACTATGAATGCCCAAGCAAAGACTGCACATGTTGACGTTAGTGAAATTATGGCTAAGATGCCTGCAATGTTAGAAGGGCAAAAGCAACTTGAGAAATTGAACCAGACTTACAATGCTGATTACAAAACGATGGTTGATGAATACCAAGCCAAACTAAAAAAATATGATGCGGAATCAAGTACAGTTTCTGAGAAAGTAAATCAAGACAGAGCTGTTGAGATTCAGGACATGCAAAAAAGAATCAGAGATTACGGCGAAAATGCTCAAAAAGAATTACAGCAAAAAGAGCAGGATTTATTCAAGCCTATCCAAGAAAAAATCAAAGCAGCTATCCAAAAAGTAGGAAAAGCTAAAGGATACCAATATGTTTTGGATTCAGCTATGATTTTACTTGCTGACGGACCAAACATTACTGCTGATGTAAAGAAAGAACTTGGGTTCTAATCAAAAAACCAAATATTTTAGAAACTGCTCAAATTTATTGAGCAGTTTTTTTTTACTTTTGTTTCTATGACAAATACAAACCCAATAGGACTTTTTGACTCCGGAATAGGCGGCACATCTATCTGGAAAGAAATCCATCAATTGATGCCAAACGAAAACACTATCTATCTGGCCGATAGCAGAAATGCGCCTTATGGCCAAAGAACAAAAGATGAGATTATTGCATTAAGCATTAAAAATACCGAGTACCTCTTAAATCAGAACGCCAAGATTATTGTGGTAGCTTGCAATACGGCCACCACAAATGCAATTAAAGAATTAAGAGCCAAATATGATGTTCCTTTTATTGGAATTGAACCAGCCATCAAACCGGCAGCCAATAACTCCCGAACACAAACTATTGGCATCTTAGCCACCAAAGGAACGCTTAACAGCGAGCTTTTCAATAAAGCTACCGAACAATTCCAAGAAACCAATATCATTGAACAGGTGGGCTATAATTTAGTCAAACTGATTGAAGATGGTGAAATGTATTCCGAAGAAATGACTTCGCTTCTAAAGACCTATTTAACCCCGATGATTGAAGCCAATATCGATTACCTAGTTCTGGGTTGCAGCCATTATCCTTACCTGATTCCTCAAATCAAGGAAATCCTGCCACCACACATCAAAATCATCGATTCTGGTGAAGCTGTGGCCAGACAGACGCACAAAGTGCTTGAAGAAAAAATCGGACTTAATACAGCTACTGGTGAACACAGCACACTGTTCTACACCAATTCAGACCCAAAAGTCCTGCAAACTATTTTGGGGAGCCAATATACTGTTGTCCAAAAAGATTTTTAAATCTTAAAACTATTCCTCGTCTTTTAGCCAGCCGGAATACATAACGTAGTTATTGGAGATGCGTTCAATTTCGCCTGCGAAATCGGACTTATTAATATCTTTTACTTTCTTGGCCGGAACACCTGCATATATAGTTCCAGACTCAACAACTGTATTCTGCGTGACTACCGCTCCGGCCGCAACAATAGAATTGCTTTCAATAACGCAATTATCCATTACGATTGCTCCCATTCCTATCAATACATTATCATGAACCTTACAGCCATGTACGATAGCATTGTGCCCTATTGATACATTATTTCCAATTTCGGTCGGATGTTTTTGATAGGTACAATGTATAACGGCTCCATCCTGGATGTTTACTTTATTTCCAATCTTAATATAATGCACATCACCACGAATCACAGCGTTAAACCAAACGCTGCAGGAAGCACCAAAAGTTACATCTCCAATGATAGTCGCATTTTCGGCAACATAGCAATCTTCAGGAATCGAAGGGCTTTTGCCATTTACAGTTTTTATTAGCATAGAATATAAAAAAGAGTCCCGATAAAGGCGCTGCGATTATCGGGACAGAATTAATATCAACTTTAAAATAATTAATTA
The DNA here is from genome assembly GCF_006385255.1 of Flavobacterium microcysteis. Classification (GTDB taxonomy): domain Bacteria; phylum Bacteroidota; class Bacteroidia; order Flavobacteriales; family Flavobacteriaceae; genus Flavobacterium; species Flavobacterium microcysteis. Next base: position 351,977 of record NZ_VFJE01000056.1, on the reverse strand, counting down.
ACAGCAGGACAATTACAATCCCATTTTTCTCTTTTGCAGAATAAATTCAGACCTAAAGTGATTTGGTGGAAACCACCGTTATCAAACTTTACGTTACCTGTCAGCTGAGAATAGGTGTAAGCAACCATAAAGTTTTTATAATTTAAGCCTACGATTGGAGTAATGTATTGTAATTTCTGATCAGAAACACTGTTACCATCAAGGTATTGTGCTCCGTCAAAGCTTCTTCTATAAGACAAACCACCCCAAAGTTTTCCAAAATCTAAATCTTTGTATACTTTTAAGTTTATGTCGATTGACTTTTCTTTAGTTTCATCAACATATTGGAACAAGAAAGAAGGCTCCCATTGAAGTCTGTCCGGATCACCAAAAACATATCCGGCACTGAACAAATATTTTCTTAAGTTATCTGATTCGTAATCTGTGTAGATTTCTCTTCTGATATTTGCAATCGCATTTTTCACAGTAAAGTGAGCGTAAAAATCCAAATAATTATAGGAAGCTCCAAAGTCAACATTGAAATAAGAATCTTTTTGATAAACTCCTCCTACTACAATAGGGTCGAATCCTTCAAATTCTGATTCGTCTAATTTACTTTGTACCAAACCGGCACTCATACCAAACGACAACTGGTTTAGATCATAATCGCCTCTTGAAAACATGATATGGTGGGCATAAGTAACTTTCCCTCCTACTTGTGAATGGTAACCATTTTTGTCATTAAAAAGTATGATACCCACACCTGACTGTTCTCCTATTCTTCCGTTAAAACTCAAAGTCTGCAAAGCAGGGGCATCATCCTGACCAAACCATTGCTGACGAGCTGTTAAACGTACTTTAGCACAATTTGCAGCACCCGCCATAGATGGGTGAATCAAATAATAATTATCGGATAAGTAATCTGAATAAACGGCAATTCCTTCTTGTGAAAACGATATTTGTGACAATAACAATAATAATGCTAAATACCTCTTTTTAAAATTCATGGGGTCTATCTTTATTAATGAAAAACGCTCTTAATTATTAATTAAAAAAAATTGCTATTCCTAGATTACCTTATTAAACACGCAGGTTGATAAGAATGAGTAATTTTTCGTAGCGGTCAAATATATAAATTTTTGTGTTAGGTTGCTATACTAATTCGTTAATATTACAATCACTTTTTATAGAAACTTTAAGAAAAAAATTAAAATGCTCTTAAAAAATCAATTCGCCTCAATAATGTCTGGGTGTTAAACAAAAACGAAAGAACTGTTAATTTATTCTATAAAAAACCAAATATAACATTTCACCGAAAATTTCTTTGTTAAATTTGCTCAAAATAAGATTCCAATGATAACTGTTACTATAAAAGAGACCCAAAATCCGACAATTCTGAAGTTTGAATTGCCTGATTTTATTACACAAAATGAAAATTTTGAATTCAAAAACATAGACGACGCTAAAGATTCGCCTCTAGCCCAACAATTATTTTACTTACCGTTTGTAAAAGCGGTTTTTATCTCCGGAAATTTTATAGCTATCCAACGCTATAATATTGTAGAATGGGACGATGTAAAAGATGCGGTTGCAGAGCAAATTGAAAGCTTTGTCAACAAAGGCGGACAAATCCTGACCATTACAGAGAAGAAGGCAACAAAACAGCCTCTAACGGTTTATGCTGAAAGCACACCGAATCCATCTGTACAAAAATTTGTAGGTAGCCGAATGATGACCAAAACGGCTATGGAATTCAAAAATATTGATGAAGCTGCTGCTTCTCCCCTAGCATTAGAGTTGTTCAAGTTTCCGTATGTGAAGGAAGTTTTTATTGACGAAAACTATATTTCTGTAACGAAATATGCTGTAAAAGAATGGCAGGATATCACTTATGAACTTCGATCTTTTATTAAAGAGTTTATTGAAAATGGCGGTACCGTTATTGATGAAAGCATTGCAGCTTTGAATCCGAAAACTGAAAAGCAGAAAATTGAGAATTTTGACAATTTGGATACAACCTCACAGCAAATCATCAACATTCTTGAAGAATATGTGAAGCCGGCAGTAGCTGCTGATGGAGGTAATATTCTTTTTGATTCTTATGATGAAAATGAAAAACGAGTAAAAGTTGTATTGCAAGGTGCTTGCAGCGGATGTCCTTCATCAACATTCACACTTAAAAGCGGTATCGAGAATATGTTGAAAGACATGCTAAACGACGAAGACATAAAAGTAGAAGCTTTAAACGGTTAACAAAACGACATTTATTTGCTATCTTTATAAGATAAACAATTTAAAACTAGCAAATTATGTCTGTATTAAAAGTAATTGAGATTCTTTCAAGCTCGGAGACAAGCTGGGAGGATGCTACTAAAAAAGCTGTTTCCAAAGCATCAAAAACTTTAAAAAACATAAAATCGGTTTATGTCCAGGACCAAAGCGCTACGGTACAAAACGGATCGGTTAAGGAATTTAGGGTAACTTTAAAACTTACCTTCGAGTTGGAATAAGCATTCAAATCATCTTACATTTAAGCGTTTCGAATTCGAGACGCTTTTTTTATAATTAAAAACTACTACCCTATGAACGAGCTGCATAAAGAAACAAGCCCATATCTTCTGCAACATGCCAACAATCCGGTGCATTGGAAAGCCTGGAACCAAGAATCATTGGACCTGGCTAAAGAAACCAACCAAATGATCATTGTGAGCGTTGGCTATTCGGCTTGTCATTGGTGCCATGTCATGGAGCACGAAACTTTTGAAGACTCAGAAGCGGCAGCCGTAATGAACAAAAGTTTTATAAATATTAAGGTAGACAGAGAAGAAAGACCGGATATTGATGCGGTGTATATGAAAGCCGTACAAATTATGACTGGTCGTGGCGGTTGGCCTATGAATGTAGTGTGCCTTCCGGATGGCAGGCCTGTTTGGGGAGGAACCTATTTTAGAAAAGAGGAATGGATGGATACGCTCGAGCAACTCCAACAGCTTTATGTAGCAAATCCAGAAAAAATGCTGGATTATGCTGAAAAGTTACATCAGGGTATTAATGCTATCAGTTTTATACAACAACCTGAAACCGTCAATAATTTTAACCAAGACAACCTTGAAGCATTGGTTGAAAAATGGAAAAAAAGCTTTGATTGGGAATTTGGAGGATATGCCAGAGCTCCAAAATTCATGATGCCCAGCAATTATTCTTTCCTATTGCGGTATGCCTATCAGCAAAAAGACAGCAATTTATTCGAATTTGTAAACCTGACGCTTACCAAAATGGCTTATGGCGGTTTGTTTGATACTGTTGATGGCGGTTTTTCCCGCTATTCTGTCGACATGAAATGGCATGTACCTCACTTTGAAAAAATGCTCTATGATAACGGACAATTGGTTTCTTTATATGCTGAAGCTTATAAACTCACCCGAAACCCTTTATATAAAGAGATTATTGAAAAGACATTATCCTTTATCTCAAAAGAACTTACTGCTCCAAACGGAGGTTTCTTTTCAGCATTGGATGCAGATAGTCTGACCACCGAAGGACATTTAGAAGAAGGCGCTTTTTACGTCTGGACAAAGGAAGAATTGAAAACTATAGTAGGAGAAGATTTTGAACTGTTTGGTACTGTTTTCAACATCAATGATTTTGGCCATTGGGAAAACGGCAACTATGTCCTGATCCAAACGGAATCCTTGGAAACAATTGCCCGTCAATTTAATTTAGATAGTACCGAATTGCACAGTAAAAAAGAAAACTGGGAAAAGCTACTATATATTTCAAGAGAAAAAAGAAAAAAACCACGGTTGGACGACAAATGCCTTACTTCATGGAATGCATTAATGCTTAAGGGATATGTGGATGCTTATAAAGCATTAGGAACGGTAGAATACCTAAACATTGCTTTAAAGAATGCCACCTTTATTATTGAGAACCTTTGGACACCCGAAGGAAATCTTCTTCATAATCACAAAAACGGCAAAAACACCATCAACGGTTATCTTGAAGATTACTGTTTCGTAATCGATGCTTTTATTGCCTTATATGAAGTTACTCTTGACGAAAAGTGGCTTCGGGATTCCAAACAGCTTACAGACTATTGCTTTGATCATTTTTATGATTCCTCTAATGGTTTTTTCGCCTTTACCTCTGATTTAGATACTGCACTGATTACAAAGCACTACGAATTAGAAGACAATGTGATTGTTGCCTCAAACTCTACGATGGCAAACAACCTATACAAGTTGGCCATTTACTTTGAAAACTCCTATTATGAAACTGTAGCACAAAAAATGCTTGCCCATATATTGCCTGATATTGACTATCCTTCTGCTTTTTCAAATTGGCTGCAGGCTTTTTTAAATTTTTCAGACGCCAATCGGGAACTTGCTGTCTGCGGAGAAAATGCTTTGGAAAACATACTATTACTCCAAAAAGAGTACTTACCAAACATTATTTTAGCCGGAACTCACAGACCTTCAGAACTTCCCTTCTTAAAGGCTCGATTTGAAAAAGGCAAAAATTTATTCTATTTATGCCAAAATAAAACCTGTGGATTACCGTTAGAAGACATGGTTTCTATACTAAATAGTATAAAAAACCTTCGCAACTCATAAAATTGCAAAACAAAAAGTATTAATTGTTCATAATTTAACAAAAATTTATTTTTTAAATTATTAGCTTTGACTCTTTAAAAAATTTCGTGTCTGAGGATGTTGATTGATGCCCAAAAAATAGAAACTTTTACAGATCGCATTATTACAATTTTGGTGGATTATTCCCCTAAACTAGTATCCGCTTTCTTATTACTTTTTGCAGGTTTGTGGGGAATAAGGCTTTTAAACCGCCTTGCCACAAAAATAATGATAAGCCGAAATCTTGAACCGACACTTACTACGTTCTTAGCAAATATTTTAATTTGGGTATTGAGAGTATTGCTATTTGTTGCATTCATCTCACAACTTGGAGTTGAAACATCGTCATTTGTAGCTATACTTGGAGCGGCCGGTTTGGCCATTGGATTGTCATTGCAAGGATCGCTTTCTAATTTTGCAGGTGGTGTCCTTATCATTTTATTCAAACCTTTTAAGGTTGGTGATACAATTGAGGCACAAGCGGAAACAGCAAAAGTTTTAGAAATTCAGATTTTTACAACTAAGCTGCTAACGGCTTCCAATCAGATAGTCTACATTCCAAACGGCATACTTTCAAACAACAAAATCAAGAATTATTCTCAGAATAGCAACAGAAGAGCTGACCTGGTCATCAAAATAAACTATGAGACGGATATAAAGCAAGTGAAAGACACCATAACCGGGATTATGAAAAACCACCCACAAGTGTTAAAGAATCCTGCTCCGGCTATAATTGTGAGTGATTTAACAGATACTGGCATAAATTTGGTAGCTAGACCATGGGCAAAGAATGAAAATTATGGAAGTATGACTTCTGATGTTCTGGAACAAATATTGACCGAATTAGAAAAGATTGAAAAAAATCCATTTATTAAAGCAACTACATAAAAATCATAATAAAAACTAAAAACTAGAATAAACAATTTAAAATCATGAAAAAAATACTTTTTTTAAGCATCTCACTTACAGCATTATGTTCAAATTTTGCTGAAGCACAAATTAATGCACAACAAACCGTTAATGACATTGCCAATAACGAACGAAGATTCGCCGATAAAAATGCGGTTGACAAAACTGCTGGTTCCAAGTACTTCAACGAGAATTTCTTACCTGCAAGAATCGCAGGTTCTAATGAAATCATCTTGGTGAGACACAATGCTTATACTGACGACATGGAAGTAAGCATCAATAATGAGGTTAAGGTTGTACCTGCTGAATTAAACACGATGATTAACTTGACAAACAGTCCTACTTCTTATGAATATGTAGCCTATACAAATGAAAAAGGAGTAAAAAAAGAAGGATATTTGAAATTAATCAGCAACAATTCAAAAGTAAAGATTTACAAAACTGAAACTGTATACCTTAAGCCTGAAGTACATCCTGCTTCTGGATATGATACGTATCAGCCAGCTACTTATGCAAAATCAAAAGATGAGTATTTCTTCAAATTAGGTGACGCAGAAATAAAAACTTTACCTTTAAAGAAGAAAGCAATCGTTTCTATGGTACCTGAAAAAGAAAAAGAAATTGCTTCATTCATCAAAGAAAACAAGATTTCATTTTCTGAAGAAGCTGACCTAAATCAACTAGGGAAATTCATAAATTCACTTATGTAATATAAAATCTTTCAGATAGAAAGGTTCAAAGTAAGCGACATCAACGATGTCGCTTTTTTTATGCTTATCAAAAGAAAGGCTGCTCATTTCTTTAGCAGAAGGATAAACGACATCCGGGTGATATACAAACCTGCTATTGTTTAATACTTCGGCACATTTCATCGCCCCATCTCCTAAAAGGTGAATGGTTCCTTCTAAATCTGCGAAAGAATCTCCTGTAATGATTTCGGCTTTTGTTTCACGTATTTTGCCATGCTGGCTATCAAAAACAGCATCATAGACCTCCATTCTTCTTGCATCAACCATTGGAATGATTAATCCATCAGAAACAGACAATTGTCTGGCTAATATCTCTAAAGTATCAATTGCTATTAGCGAAATATTCAGGGCATAACACAGCCCTTTTGCTGCCGAAACGCCTATTCTCAATCCGGTATAAGAACCCGGTCCCTGGCTGACGGCTACAGCACTTAAATCAGAAAAATCAATATTTAATTCCTGTAATGATTCTGCAATAAAAACATGTAGTTTTTCTGCATGCGAATAGCCTTGTTCAGACATTTCTTTGCAAAAAAGCGTTTCGCCTTCTTTGGCAATGCTTATCGAACAGTTTTTAGTCGCTGTTTCAATATTGAGTATGTAGGACATTATCTTTTAGTCTTATCTTTTTTGGCTTTGTCATCAGGTTTTATATGTACTAAATCTCCAGTATTCAGATCTTTTGTAACTGTAGCATAAGGACCTACAATTACTATATCGCCTTTTTTCAAGCCTGTTGAAACTTCGATATTAGTATCATCCTGAATTCCGGTTTTTATCACCCTAAGCTTAGCTTTATCACCTTCTTTCACAAAAACGCACTCAAACTTCTTCTCTGATTTTGGCGTTTTTTGATTGTTGTTCTGGTTATCTTTTGAATCGACCACTACCGGTTTCTTTGTTGCCGAAGTATCTGTTTTCACTACAACAGAACTAATCGGAACGGACAATACGTTCTCTTTTCTCTTTGTGATAATATCAACCGTTGCAGTCATTCCTGGTCTGAAAGGAGAATAATTTGCCGGTTTGCCTTCCAATAAGTCGGCATACGATTCTTTCAATATTCTTACTTTCACTTTGAAATTGGTTACCTGGTCCGCTGTCAAAGCTGTACTGGCAGAATTTGAAATACTGGTCACAACTCCTTTGAATTCTTTTTTAAGATAGGCATCTACTTCAACTTTTGCAGAATCGCCAACATTGATCTTAACAATATCATTCTCATTCACATCTACCTCTACTTCCATATTGTTCAGGTTTGCTACCCTCAAAAGTTCTGTACCGGTCATTTGTTGCGTACCCAATACTCTTTCTCCTAATTCCACACCTAACGAAGAAATCGTTCCGTCAGCAGGCGAATAAATTGTCGTTCTCCCTAAATTATCTTTTGCTTCATTTACTGTTGCCGAAGCACTTTGAACATTGTAATAGGCAGACTGTTTTGTCGCTTTCGCTACTTCAAATGAAGAAACAGCCTTATCCCAATCCGATTTTGAAATGATCCCTTTTTCAAAAAGCGTCTTATTTCTGTCGTAATTTGCCTTTGCTTCTTTGAACTGCGCATCGGCCTGACTCAATCCTGCTTTAGTTCCTGAAAGGCTAGCCACAGAACGATTAAGTCCCGAGGTATATAAATCAGGGTTAATGCGAACAAGCAAGTCGCCTTTTTTAACTACCTGTCCTTCTTTTACCGGCAATTCGATAATTTCTCCTGATACTTCAGAAGAGATTTTCACCTCAATTTCAGGCTGGATTTTGCCTGTTGCAGAAACTGTTTCAATAATCGTCATAGATTCTACCTGGGCAACCTCTACTTCTTTTCCTTTTTCCTTATTTCCCAAGACGCCTGCCTTTGAAAGCACTAATAAAAGAATTATCAGAAGAATAGCTCCTCCTAACAAATAATAAACAGTCTTCTTTTTCATAATAATTTATTGTTTTTGGATAGGTATGCCGAAATAAAATTCTAAAACTTTCACTCTGAAAATATAATCGAATTTTGTTCTTAGAACTTCCGACTGTGCATTTACATAGAGTGTCTGGGCCTGATTCAGTTCAAAAGCATTCATCAATCCGACATCAAATTTTTCTTTTGCATAATTAAATGCTTCTGTTCTCGCTTCTAATGCAACCAAAGCGGATTCATACGATTTCAAAGCTCCTTTAGCATCTGTAAACGCTGTATAAACATTTCGCTCTAAATCTAGTTCTTGTTGGCTATATAGCGTTCTTGAACGTTCCAGAGCCACTTTAGTACGCGCTACATTGTTACGGGCTGATAACCCGTTTAGTATTGGAATATTCAATTGAAAACCAAAAGAATGTCCTTTATTATCGCTAAACTGGTCAAAAATTGGCGCTGGTTTCCCTAAAATAGGCGAAAGATTTGGTGTAACCACATTCTGGTTAGTGCCTTCAACAACTCCTATTACTCGTGTAGGGTTTTGCGAATTAAGATTATAATCAACAATCCTATCAGAATAAGAAGCTCTTGTACTAAAACTATAAAACCCTTGTAAGCTTGGCTGATAGGCGCCTCTTGCAATCTGTACGTCTTTTTCAGCTATCTCCAGATTTGCTTTAGCTATTTTAAGTTCAGATCTTTCTGCTTTAGCTTTTTCAAAGATGGCAGAAGGCGCTTGTAGCATTACTTCACTTTCTCTTACTTCATAGTCATTATCCTGAATATCAAACTCCTGGAAATTTTCTATCTGAAGCAATTGAGCCAAGCTCAATTTCGAGATAAGCAGCGTGTTTTCTGCAACGATTACTGATTGCTGACTGCTGGCTACTGTAGCATCAATATCCAACAAATCGCCTCTTGGAACAGAACCGGCATCTACCAAAGCTTTGGTTCTTTCTTTTTGTTTTTCGTTATTCTGCAGTTGTTCTTTTTGGACTTTCAAGTTTTCCTTATTGAAAAGGATTTGCAAAAAAGCATTGGCTACATTCAAAGAAATATCGTCTTTCATTTTAGTCAGCTTGTACTGAGCCGCTATCATGGAAAGTCTTGCTTTCTTCATTCTATTTATATTCTGAAGTCCTTTGTAAATATCAATGTTTGCATTTAGCCCGGCAGAGGTAAACTGCACGGTTTGGTTTTCAAGCAAACCCGTCGTAATGTTTTGGTTTAAACCAATATTCCAGGAATGGACAGCAGTACCGTTGATGCTTGGCAAAAAGTTACCAAAGGCATCTTTCTTGTCAATTTCCGCAACCTGGCTGTCTAAATCGGCTTGTTTTATAGAAATATTATTGTCTAATGCATACTGCACGCACTCTTGCAAAGTCCATTTTTTTGCCTGAGCATTTGATACAAGCCCAGAGAAAAGGGCAAAAATCAAAATAATTTTACTGACGAATGTTTTTTTCATAAATAATTACGTACAATATGGGCAAGTTATTGCAATACAAATTTAGCTTTTTTACTCACTTAATAAAATTATTAGACTTTTAAATAAGGAATCTGTTACAGATTTTTTTAGAAAAGATATTAAAAAATAAATTTACATTTACTTCGAAATTAAATCGTTAAAGACATGGGTAAATATTTCCGCCTATCAATCTCATTACTAACCTTGCTGCTATTGAGTGGCTGTGCTTCTACAAAGAAAATAGAGGCGCTGAAACCGGAACCGGACGATGCTTCGCCACTGGTTTATGAAAATTCCACATCCTTCATCAATCTTCCTGTAAAAATAAAACTCAAGGATATCGAAAGTCAGACGAATAAGCTTCTGAACGATGTTATCTATGAAGACAAAAACATTGAAGATGATGATATACAGATGAAAGTCTGGAAGCTGGCTGATATAAAAATCTCTGAAGAGAAAGGAAAAATCAAGACCGTTCTTCCTTTAAAAATCAACATTCATTACCGATACGGCATTGACAAACTCGGAATCAAATTATATGACACCCGAGAAATCAACATGAACGGTGTTATTACGCTACTAAGCGATGTAGGACTTACGAACTGGAAGATGAATACTGATACTTCCATAAAGTCGTTGGAATGGAACGAAAGTCCAACCATCGTGATTGCGGGAAAAAATGTTGCTATCACCTACTTGATAAATCCGGCTATCCGTCTTTTTAAATCCAAGATCGAAAACAATCTGGACGAGGCAATCAAAAAATCAATGGATTTCAAGCCTAATGTGCTCGATGCTTTGGAAAAAATATGTACGCCGTTTCAAATGAGCGAAACTTATGATTCCTGGTTACGCATAGTGCCGATAGAATTATACGCAACCAATTCCAAACTTCAAAAAGACATGGTTTCTTTTGAAATGGGATTAAAGTGTAACATGGAAACCATTGTAGGGCAACAACCAAAAAACAAGCTCGACAGAGATAAAATCGTCTTAAAACCGGTGACCAAAATGCCGGATTATATTTCTGCCAATATAGCGGCAATTTCAACCTATCAGGATGCTTCAAAATTGATGACGAAGAATTTCCAGGGACAGGAATTTGGTTCTGGGAAAAGAAAGGTAACGGTGAAAAAGGTCGACATCTGGCAAAAGAACAATAAGATGATTATTGCCCTGGATTTATTAGGCTCTCTTAACGGAACCATCTATCTTTCCGGCTATCCGCAATATAATGATGCGACTAAAGAAATCTATTTTGACCAGTTGGATTATGTGCTTGATACTAAAGACAGGCTTATTAGAACCGCAAATTGGCTGGCGTCTGGAATGGTATTGAGAAAAATGCAGGAAAGCTGCCGTTACTCCATCAAACCTAATCTTGAGGAAGGCAAAAAGAACATGATGAATTATCTAAAGAATTATTCTCCTATGCCGGGTGTTTTTGTGAATGGGAATATTGAAGGCATCGAATTCAAAAAGATTCAGCTCACCAACAAAGCCATCATTGCTTTTATCACCGTGAACGGAAAAGTAGATGTCAGTATAGACGGATTGAAATAAAAAAAAGCCTGATTATTCAGGCTTTTTTTTTGTTTTCATTTTATATATGGCAAATCCCAAAATACCAACCAGGATATAAGGAATCACCATCAAGTATACGATTCCGTCATTGACCGCTTCTGCCTTGATTCCGCCTTCTTCTGTTTCCAATACGGCACGACACATGGCACATTGCGCATTGGCATCCATAGAAAAAAAGAATATCGCTAAAAATGGGAATACCCATTTCAGGGAAAGGCCTTTGTTTAGGCTATTTTTTTTAGTGCGCATAATAAGGAGAAATCATTACGTAGACTACAACCCCTGTAATAGCCACATAAAGCCACATAGGGTACGTTATTCTTGCCAGCTTTTTGTGTTTGTCAAATCGTTCAGCCAAGGCTCTTACATACGTAATAAGAACAAAAGGAATGATGATTATTGACAAAAGAATATGCGTCAACAATATAAAAAAGTAGATGTATCTGGATATTCCTTCACCTCCATAAGGAGTACTTTCTGCTGTCATATGATAGGCCACATACATTGCCAAAAACGCCACTGAACAACCAATAGCTGTTTTCATTAAATTTTCATGCAGTTTTCTTTTTCCGTTTTTAACTGCCATAACAGCCGAAATCAAAAGTATAGCGGTAATTCCGTTTATAGTAGCATAAATTGGCGGCAGGAATGATAAGGGTTTAACGTCATATCCGAAATCCTTTAGCTTTACACCAAAAAGAATGGCTACAACAAGAGGAATTGCTATTGACAAAACAATAATCCACTTTCTATATTTCAGCTCAACAGCATTCAAATTATTATCCATAATTATTCATCTAATAAAATTGCAATATCTTCTTTGATGGCATGAATTCCTGGCTTGTATTTACCTTGCAGGTCATCCTGGAAGCCTTCTTTGTCTTTGTAATTTAAACCGGTATAAAATATAATCGGATTTCCTGATTTATCTTTTCTGCTTCGGATATTTCCTTTTTTGTCAACCAGCGCAAAGTAACCTGAATGCTCAAATCCGGCATCACCTTCTTTTTTGCTTTCGCCGGCATAGATATTAAATCCTTTGTTGGCAATATTGTAAATATAATCCTGGTCGCCTGTAAGGAAATGCCAATTAGGAGATGTAACCCCCAACTGTTCCGCATGCTTTTTCAAGACTTCAGGCGTATCATTTGTCGGATTTATAGTAAACGAAGCAATTCCGAAATTTTTATTTTTCCCGAATTCGTCTTCAATCATCAGCATATTCTGGTTCATTACCGGGCAGATTGACGGACAAGTCGAGAAGAAAAATTCAACCACATACACCTTACCTTCAAAATCTTTGTTTGATATGGTTTTCCCATTTTGGTCTGTCAGGCTAAATTGAGGTGCATTTCCAATCTTAACCAGATTTTTAGCTTCTCCCGATTTCTTTTCTTTTACCGGAACGTTTAGTCGGTCCTGTACAGAAATATCATTATTCTTTACCCTGTCGATGATTTTAGGAATCGCATAGATTCCAAAAACCAGGATAATAAATGAAATTCCGATGTATGATTTATTTTTCATCGTATTAAATTTTTCTTTTCATTTCTGCTTTAGGGTTATTCTTTTTCAAAGCAGCCCTGTATTCGTATAGAATGATTTTTACATCATCACTCATTTCGTTATGCAAATCGGCTGCAGAAATAGTATAGTAGCCTTCTTTGTATTCCTGTTTTCCTTCAAGGTTTTCTCCTTTTCTTCCTCTCAGGTTTCTTAGCTTATCTACGATATAGACATTTTCTGTTCCTGTATTATCATCAAGCTTACCAACAAGATTCAGCTTTGAGTAATATTCTTTGATTTCTTCCGGAGCTGCAAATACAAAAATCCACTTAGAGATATCCTTATCTTCCGCAATCGGTTTCAATTTCTCCAATAGTTCTTTCACTTCGCCTTCGCTTCCTTTTGGCGCGACCATGACAAACTGAAAATCTTTGAAGTTTTTATTCTTATTATAGATCTTTTGGTTCAGGTTGAAAAAGTTTCCTTCGTTATAAATCACCTTGCTTCCGGTAAAACCTAAAATGGTAATCTTATTGTCAAGGCTTACGCTTTTACCGTCTGCAGTTTTCCATTGCAGGTCAGGAATTTTCTCTGTTATAGTCGGAAGTTTTGCAAAACTATTAATACCTGAAGCAAAAAAAAGATAAGCAACGATTGGAAGTATAAACAGCACGAAAAGGACTATATTTTTTTTCATTGTAGAGAGGTAGTTATTATAGTGCAAAAATAAAAAAAGACGGTGTAATACCGTCTTTTTTTGTGATTTAATATGCTGTTAAAAATTCCATTTTATTTGAGAACTCTTGAACACATCAAAAACATAATTACCTTCAACTAGTAAGATGAACACTAAATAGATAATTAGGAATACTAAAGGTGCCACAATACTCCACCTAAGATTACTTTTTTCGCCTTCAAGGTGCATAAATGCCCAAACGATATAATATGCCTTATAGATTGTCAATGCAATGAAAAGCCAGTTAAGCAAATTCATTTGAAGAAACAAAGTATCGTGCAAAATAGCTGGTTTGTATATACCGAATGCAACTTCAACAATTGTTACAACAGATAGTAATATAAAAACCTTCCAGATTCTTTTCGTATTAGAAACGTACTCGTGTGCGTGTGCCATAATAATAATCTCTAAAAAATTAAACTAAGTAGAAGAATGTAAATACAAATACCCAAACTAAATCGACAAAGTGCCAGTAAAGACCTACTTTCTCAACCATTTCGTAGCTTCTTCTTTTTTCGTAAGTTCCTAAAACCACATTAAAGAAGATCAAAATATTAATCAAAACTCCTGTAAATACGTGGAATCCGTGGAATCCTGTGATAAAGAAAAAGAAGTTAGCAAATAATTTCTGACCGTATTCGTTTCTAATCAGGTTAGCTCCTTCTACAACATAGTGTACTTCTGACAATCTCTTAAGAGATTCTTCTCTAGTTAAGATTGTTTTGTGTTTGTGAGTTGAGTTATTCAATTCTGGATGAACCCCAACATTTTTTGCCATATTTGGATGGTAAGTCGCTTCAGTTCTAACCAATAAGTTAGGTTTTGACTTGAATCCTTCTACCACTTCATTTACTGAATAAGCAGGTAATGTGCTTTCGCTTGAAAACCAGAATCCTTTATTTCTTGAAAGTTGTTCTCTTTCTTCATGAAGCGGAATAGCTACATCCGAAAGTTTCACTCTTTTTCCTGTAGTTGCATCAACAAACTGAAGGATGCTTCCTCCTTTTGTTTCAACAGCACCATATTCTCCCTTGATGAAGTTTTTCCACTCCCAAGCCTGAGAACCTAAGAAGATTCCACCACCAATAATGGTAAGGAACATATAAATGGCTACCTTTTGTTTTTTCATCTGGTGGCCAGCGTCAACCGCCAATACCATAGTTACAGATGAGAAAATCAAGATAAAAGTCATTAATGCCACATAGTACATCGGAGCATCCACACCGTGCATAAATGGAAAGTGACTAAAAACCTCGTCCGCCAGAGGCCAAGTTTCAATGAATTTATATCTTGAAAAACCGTATGCTGCAAGAAATCCAGAGAATGTTAAGGCATCAGAAACGATGAAAAACCACATCATCATTTTACCATAATTAATTCCCATAGGCTCGTTGCCGCCTCCCCAAATTTTACCTTCACTATTTGCAGTAGTAACAGTAGCTCCCATAAAGTTATTTAGTTAAAAAGTTCCCAAATTTACGTTTTTTTCTTATTTAAAGAAATATAAAAATAAAAACAAATACAGCCACAGAAAGTCCAGAAAGTGCCAAAACATCGCACCTAGCTCTATTCCAAGGGTTTGACCTGAATTGTATTTTTGTTTAAAATGATTATAAATTATGATTAAAAGCGATATCAGACCTCCAAAAAGGTGAGCAAAGTGAACTAGCACCACTACATAGATAAAAGAAGTAGTCACTGTACTTGAAGGACCCGTAGGATACAACTTCATTGCAATCATCTGATTAAAGCCTTCGAATTGAAAATAGACAAAAAGTAATCCTAACACTAAAGTCACCAGCAAAAGTGTAGTAGTCAGGCTTCTGTTATCTTTTTGAATCGCCTTTTTTGCAAAATGAAATGTCAAGCTACTGATTATGATTACAACCGTACTAGCATAAAATGCGCTTGGAAGATCAAAATCATTTAACCAGTCTGGCCTTGACGCACTCACGACATACGCACTGGTTAGTCCAGCAAACATCATCGTCATGCTTATCATTGCAAACCACAAGATCAGCTTATACGACCTTGCTTTTCTTTCTTTATGCTCGTTGGCAGTCATTCCTTTTATCGTCATTTCCATTATCGTAAAAATTTATCTGCTATATACACAATTTGAAGCAGGGTAATGTAAGATACACTCACCAACATTAATGTTCGTGCTGCTTTTGCTTCTCGAGACTTATACAATTTCACAGCATAAATCAACATCCACACTCCCAACAACAATACAACAACCGCCGCAATAGGGCTTAACTGTAACTTACTTCCAACCAAACCTATCACAGGAAAGAACGCCGGAAGCAACGAAGCTCCAATCAACCAAACTGTATACAGTATAATTTGAGTTGCCGTAGTCCTATCTTTTTTTCCGGTTGGCAGCATAAAAAACCCAGCCTTTTTATAGTCGTCAAACAAGAACCATCCAATAGCCCAAAAATGAGGGAACTGCCAGAAGAATTGAATCAGGAAAAGTGTTCCGGCTTCAATTCCGAACTCATCTGTAGCCGCTACCCATCCTAACATAAAAGGAATAGCTCCGGGAAAAGCACCTACAAAAACAGACAATGGCGTTTTTGTCTTTAAGGGCGTATAGATACTCGTATAAAGAAAAATAGAAATAGCGCCAAACATGGCTGTCTTAGGATTGATATTGTAAAGAATCACCAAACCCATGATTGTCAAAACACATGCAATGATAAAAGCCGTGTTTACTGACATTCTTCCGGAAGGAACAGGACGGTTTTTTGTCCTATCCATCAAAGCATCCAGGTCTTTTTCGATGATTTGGTTAAAAGCGTTGGACGCCCCAACCATGCAGTAGCCTCCAACAGAAAGCATGATCAAAGTTACCCATTTGAACGGGTGAGCCGCATCAAATCCTAACAGGTAACCTGCAATAGAAGAAAAAACTACGCTAACTGCCAATCTTGCCTTTGTGATTTCTCTGAAATCAATATAAAGGGATTTTAAGGAAAAGTTATTTGCTGTAGTGCTCAATGCTGCTTTCATTTGGATTTTGAAATCTTGCGCAAAGATACTGGTTCAGAAAGAAAATCACAAAAAACAAATCACAAAAAACGCAGGTTTTGCGAAAACTGAATTAATAATCGAAATACCAATTGAAAAGATCGGCTCTCAGACCTATCGAAAACCAAGTTGTATCTTCTTTAAAAGCCGTCGGAGTATCTACACTTGGATTGAAATTTCTATAGATCAACCCGGCAAAAAATTTCAGGTTTGTAGCCGGATTAACCAGATAACCCGCCTGCAAGTCGGCAATAAGAATTGTCGTTTCATTTCCTTGTCCGGTCTTAACACCGGTATCACGAGGTCTTCCTTCGCTGTAGTTTTTATAGATATTCCCTCCATAATTGAAAGAATCTGCATCCGTATCAAAATCGAGCCCTCTTTTTCCGTAGGTTAATTTGGCATCTGCAAACCATCTTCCTTTAAAATATCGGGCTACACCAATTAATTCTTTAAAATTACCTCCCCATTGGTGCCCCATGCTTTGATTGCTATGTGCATAATTTGTCAACGGGTTGCTATGCGCATACACATAAGGGCGGACATGGTTGTATTCTAACTGCAGCAATAGGTTATCGATATTAAAAGCATCAAAATACTTTGCTCCGAGTTGGTACCCAAATTTATTTTTCCAGCTTTGATCTCCCGCTTTCATATCGGAAACAGAGAATTCATCCAATAAGAATTGTCCATACAACTGAACCTGGTTGCTAAATTTATATTTTGATGTAAGACCTAAAAGGGCATTACCGCTTTTTGAGGACGATGAGAACTCTACTGCTCTGTAAAATATAATCGGATTAATGAAACTGGCATCAAAACCACGATTGTTCTGATTAGCCCAAACTACGGATTCAAAAAAACCAAGATTCCATCTTTTTGTGACATTCCAGCTCAGGTAATGATTTGCCATGAATTTTGTGGCATAGGTATTATCTTCAGTAGCTTCTTGACGCACATCTTTCAGCCACATATACGTATTGGTGTATTTGATTTTCCAGAAATTGGTATTGATCTTAAAAAAAGGATACGGACTTGTTCCATCGCCTTGTAGCAAAGACCTATAACCATCACCTAAAAAATTCCTACCATAACCCAACTGTAAGTTGAAAAACTTGCTTGGAGTATAGGATATGTTCGCCTCAGCCATTGGAAAATCATAGGCATCTTCTTTAAAACCTTTTGCTATTCCGACTCCTGGAATAATTGCCGGATTACCACCAGATGGCTTAATCGATTCCGCATATCTGTTGTAATAATCCGCAAAACGTCCCTGACTTTCAAATATTGAAGCCGTAAAACTTAGTTCTTTCCCGATTTCACCCTGGATTTGAATGCCTCGGGTATTCTGATACGTATAATCTGCCTTACTTGGATCGCTCTTCCCTAGTCTTAAATCCAAAATAGGATTCATAGTAAACCAATAACCGTCACCTTGAATTGCTACAAGATTTTCATTCCAGAGTTTTCTTCCCCACCAACCTTGCTTGTTTTTCTGGATTTGTTTATTGGCCTGTTCCAGATCATAATATTTCGATACTTCTGCATAGGTATAAGGTTTAGAAGCCGTATGATTATTGCTTCCTACCTGATTCAAAGCTCTGTCGAATTGCGCATAAAGGCTGTGCGAAAAAGGAATATTAAGATGGCTTTTAAGTTGCGGATTATCGAACTTTTTGTAAACGACACTATCAAATTCCGTCAGCTCCTTGCTCCTGTCTTTTACAAGAGTAGTTGTATTTTCTTTTTTAGCACCGGCAACAACAGCCGCCTGCTTTTCTAAAGGAATGTTTATGTTGATTGTATATTTGGCATAGGTTGGGTTTCCGCTATACGTAGCTGGTTTAATTTTTGGCAGCAATCCAAAAACCCGTTTGCTTTCTTCTGCTAAAGAGGCATCGACTGCGTCTATATACTGTATTTTAAAAACTCCAGCCGTATCGACTTCAAAAAGCACAATTACTTTGCCTTTGTAGTTTTTTTCCGTTACCTGCTGTGGCACCTTGAAATTAGCAAACACGAAATCCTGCAGCTCATTATAAAAGCAAGCTTCAAGATTTTCTGACTGCTGCCCTTCACATTTTGGAAAAACAGGAAATTGCTCTCTTTCCCAGGTTTTATTTTGGGCCCATAATGAAAGGCTGGACAAAAGCAAGACGGCAATCTGTAGGAGTTTCTTCATGTAGTGACTTGCTGATTTTAGTAATCGTTATTTGCCGCCTCTCCGTTTGCAATTGCTTTTGCAGACGAAGTCCCGATTCTTTTGACTCCTAAGCGAATCATTTCTTTTGCTTCTTCATAAGTCCTGACACCACCAGCCGCTTTTACCGGCAGCGGCGATGCATTTTCAAGCATCATGATTATCGTTGGAACTGTTGCTCCATTAGGAAGACCATCTTCTGTTTTATAAAACCCGGTAGATGACTTCACAAAAACCAAGGCATAATTGTCTTCTGAAAAATTAGAAATAACTACATTTTTTACCAAACAGGAAAGATGCATAATTTGCTGGCTGTTTAGGGCCGCAACTTCTATAATCCATTTCACAACCTTATGGTTGGACAACCCTAGCTGGGTTCCTTTCAGGATTTCTTTCTTTACCAGATCCAATTCTCCTTTTTTGAAGGCTTCATAATCACATACGAAATCCAATTCATCGGCTCCGTCTTTGATTGCTTGCTGCGCTTCTTCCAGCTTGTGCTCCAAAGAGTAATTCCCTTCCGGAAATCCGATAACTGTTCCGACTAAAACTTTTGAACCGGCTTTTAAAATCATCTGTTTTGCCATATGCACCATATTCGGACGGATCATAATAAGCTTAAAGCCTTCATCAATAGCTTCCTGAACAAAACCTTTGACGATTATTTCATTTTCAGCATCGCTGATTCCAGCCTGTTGAGGCGTTTTTAAGTAGGTCGAATCTAAATATTGCTTGATATCCATATGATAAAAATAAAAAAATCCCACCGAAGCGGGATATTTTCAGATTAATTTTTAAATCTTTTATTGTAAACTGCCATTAGTGCCAATCCCAAGAATGCGCCAATCGTATTCGCAATAACATCTTTCATGTCAGCCTGCCTACTTTCTGTAAAAAGCGACTGGCATATTTCAATCAAAATCCCAAAGAGAACTGAAAGAAAAAACACGAACAGAAAGAGCTTTTTTGTGTTTCTTATTTTTGTTTTTAGATACTGAAACCAAAGTATCGAAAAAACAGCATAAAAGCACAAGTGCACGATTTTATCAAATTGGTCTACATTAACAGTAGGAACTTCTGACATGCTCACCAAGCAGGCTATTGTAATGGAAATACTCCAAAAAACCGCCAGGGCAAGAAACAGTATTCTTTTTTTATTAGGCTCCAATTAGGCTTTTGTATGCTTCGCTATCTAACAATCCTTCTATTTCAGAAGTATTAGATATTTTTACTTTCACCATCCATCCATCACCATATGGGTCTGTGTTTACTTTTTCAGGAGATGATTCAAGAGTTTCGTTGAACTCAATAATTTCACCTGAAAGCGGCAAGAATAAATCTGACACCGTTTTTACGGCTTCTACCGTACCAAAAACCTCATCTTTATCAAGAGTTTGGTCTAAGGTCTCCACCTCTACATAAACGATATCTCCTAATTCCTTTTGTGCAAAATCTGTAATCCCTACAGTTGCAACATCGCCATCTATGCTAACCCATTCGTGGTCTTTCGTATACTTTAAATTTGCTGGTATATTCATTGTTTGTTGTTTTGGGCAAATGTATTATTAACTTATATATTTTTAAAATGTTTTCCGAATTAATTTCCAAAGTTATATCGTATTGTAAAACCAGTACGGATATTGGTCAATGGGAACGAAGTGGAGATCACCGCTTTAGAGAAAGAGTGGTCGTAATAGAATATTGCTGTCAGGTTTTTGCTGAATGCATAATCTGCAGTTAATTTTAACGACCAGATGTTCTGACCTCCTGCTAACTGGTTATTATCATAATCCAGATATCTTACGATCGTGTTTGCTTTTCTTAAAGAGAAATCTGCCTTAAGGTTGATATCGCTTCGAATAGTGTTTGTAGGGTTGTCTGCCAATCTCGATGTAATTACAACATCTTTAAATCGATAACCCAAACCTAAGATATACTCCATTCCTCTTACTTCTGTAAGAAGGTTATTATCAAAACTCATCGACAGCGTTCTGTCTTTCTTAACCTCAGCCAATACCTTAAACGAGTTTTTCATCTCAAAATCTACCCTAACCAATGGATTAAACTGCTCCACAAGGTTAACGTTTGAAATAATAGTCTTGCTTAATAAATTACCACTTGCATCAACTGCATCACGGTTTTGGTCGTATTCAAAATTAGAACGGAACGAGTTGATTGTATAGGATGCTCTATATCCGTGTTGTAAAGAGAAACGCTTGAATCTATCTTTAAAGAATTTATAGCGCATCAATCCGTTATATTTTATATTCCAGTTTGGAATTGGCACATCTCTGAAAGGCCCTAATTTAACTCCTCCAGCATCAGCTCCAGTATAGGCTGCCAAGAACGAAGGCAATAATACCGATTGGCTATTTTTTCCAAATCCAACAGGGAAACCATCCGTAGTTCTCGGGAATTCTGTAGTTCCGTAATAGCTTGTTGCCAAACGGTCAGCCACAGTCAATCTGTTGTTTCTGAAATCATCAAAAGCTGCTGACGAATTCTCATCACTCTTTCCAAATGCTGTCTTGATCATTACAGTAGAGATAGAGAAGTTACCATAGTTGTATGGTGAACGGGAATGATACACTCCATCTGCAGCATCAAATTGTTCTGAGAAATTTTCAGTATAGGAACGGTCTGCTGTCAAGTCAATCTTAAAGTCAGGGAACAGGTCAACATTGGCAGTTAGGTTCAATTTCTTAGAAGAAGTCTGGGTAAAGTTCTGGTTGAAATCCTCATAGTTTGTCAACCATCCTCTTTTTGCTGCTTCATAACGTATGTCTGCCTGGCTTCCCATAACGAATCCTAAAGACGGCTTAGTCGTTCCAAAGAAACCTACGCCTGGTATGAAACCTGGCAATACTGTACCTTCATTTTGAGAATAGTTGATCTGAATGTTTTTAACACTGGTCAGAACTCCTACCAATCCATCCATAAACACATTGCTTCCAGATGTTTGCGGCTTGTTAGTATTTGTAATTTTCTCACCTGGTTTTGGCGGTGCCTGTGGTGCTGGTTTTGTTGGCACCTTTGGCTTTTTACCTAATCCTAAATACTTATAAAGAACATCCATGTTCAGTGCAGTATTCAATTGGTGCGAACCATTGTTCTGGATTGTATTTCCTAGATTGAAAGTACCATCATCAGTAGTAACTGTTGCCATAGCATCTGTCGCACGCTGCCAGCTGTAATCACCCGTATAAGAATAAGTCGATTTTATAAATCCTAATGCAGGAATTTTATTCAGCGGCAAGTCATAGTTAACTGTTAGCTGTTGCATGTGCTGGTTGGCTTCACCAATGTTCCAGAAATCATCCCAGATTGTGAAATCTTCCATCGGAACACCAAATTCATCAAGATAGTTTCTTACAATGTTATTGGTAGATGCCGTATAGTTTACTCTTAATGCTTTTGTCAAATTATAATTGAAACCATACTGGTAGTTGAACATGTAATTTCTTCTATATAATGGCGACAATCCAATTCCCTGAATATCTACATCTCTATATTCCTGTTTATTATATTGTCTCATAATATTGGAACTAAAGGTAATTGTAGATGGCAGGTAGTTGAAATTGAAATCACTCAATATTTTCCAATACTGGCTTTTCTTCATAAACTTAGAGTTCTTGAATGGCTCAACCGCTTTTGGCTGGAAAGCAAAAGTATAATCCACAGAAGCTTTTACCTGTTGATCCAATAAGTTTTCAATCTCATAGTCATGGTGTTCTGTTTCATTAAACGAATACGATAATGTCAAGTTTTCTGGGTCATAAAAATGCGGTTTCTGCTCTGCACCTCTTTCTTTTTTGACTCCTATAAAGTTGATACTTTTTCTCTTCGTATAATCAACCGCTCTGCTTTCAATATTGTTTCTTGCTGCTGCATCAGGCGTATTATCTAACAACTGATCCAAGCGAATATCCTGATTGAACGGATCGTATTCCGGAGTAATCTTTTCTTCACCTATAGCATAGTTGAACGGAAGATTAACTCCCCATTTTTTAGGTAACAGTTTTCCTAAGTTCACATTGGTCACGATATCGTATTGCTTGATATCTTCACGACTTCTTTCGTTTGGCCCTTGTTCTAAAGAACCAAAGCCTTGTGTGCTCATTCTTCCTGTTGCAGAAATTGTAGCAAAATCAGCCAAGTTACTATCTAAGCTGGCAATTGCCGCCATTCCGCCTTTATTGTCCATGTCTGCAAGACGAAGTTCGTTGAACCAAACTTCACCACGAATATCATCTGAATGACGGTTTTTCAAACCTACCATTAAAGTCCTTACCAATCCAAAGTTTGGATTTCCCTTGATACCTAATCGCAATGGATTGATTCTTCCTGCTAATGACGGATCCAAGACAAAGTCATCTATATATTTTACACCCAAAGCATCTGGAACCAACAATGGATTGTTTGGATCCATAGCCATAATTTTCAGCTTGGTCAGTAACGACAGTGCTAAATCAATCTGGTTGGCTTCCGGCCAAACCTGTTCTGCAGTAAGTGCAGAGCTTTGTGGCGTTACTTTTAACGGAATCTCTACCTGATAGAAGTTTTGCGTAAAGTCATTACCAAATCGGATGAATGCTACCATTTGATCGTCTGACAAAGGCTGTACATCTGTAGGTACTGGCAACGCTTCAGCGTGTAAGAACATTTTTAATTTCTTGAACTGACGCATATCAACACTTACGTTCTTGAATACCGCTCTGGAATCACCTGGTTCCAAACCTCCAAGTCCAGGAAGCGCCTGATTTGCTTTTGTCACTCTTAAAGAAAGCGACTGCTCATTTTGGTTTATAATGGTGTTGCTGTTATACAATTGCTCTCTTACAACTCCAGGAGGTGTAACATATTTAATAGGCGATCTGTCTCCGTTCTCCTGAATGTTAACCGCTAAAACATCTAAAGCAGTATCATCAGCATTGTTGATATTGTCATCCTGCTCGTTCGGGTCAAGAGTCTTAACATATCTTCTCCATTCGCCACGAACCAATTCCAAAGCACCAAAACGAAGTGTGATCTGATCGTTGAAACCTGTAACGAACATTCTCATGAAACGAATCGATCTGAAATCGGAAATACTTCCAATCGTATTGTCTGGTTGTGAAACCGGAATCTTGAATTGAATCCAACGTGCTCCTGTAGTTTCTTGTCCCGGAATACTTGCTATTGTTTCTCTAATATCAGTAATATACGGACTTGACCCAACTACCATGTTTGGTCTTATCTCAATGCCATATTCATAATAAGCATTGATTTCATTCATTGTATTGTCTCTGTTGATGTCTTCAGTATCCGGCAAAGTCGTTGCACCTCTATTTGTATCTCCAACATCTATTGGAGAGTTTCCTTGCAATCCGTTATAATTTTTATAACGCTGTATAACATCTCCGGTTGCACTTAGGAAATATTGGTAATTATCTGCTGCAGGGTCAGGTTGTGAAGCGAATCCAGGGAATTGTGCTGCTTCTTCTGCATCATTCAAACCATCAAGACCCACATCCTGGAACTGTCTGTTACCACCATTGGTATCAAACGCATAAATCAAAGATTGTGAAATTGGAATTTTACCCCAGATTGTTGAGAATGTAGGCTGTGTTGAACCCGCACCAGGAAGTCCATTTTCGTATTGTTTTCTTCCGTCTTTTAAAACGTCTTCTGAAATTTCTCCAAGGTTGAAATATAGTCTTCCAGTATTGCCTGCATTAGCAGAACCTCTTTGGTCGTTGTAATACGGGTCTAACATCCAAAATTGAATGTACTCCACAGTGGAATTGATAGCCCTCATAATTCCCCCAAAGTTATCTACAGCCTGATCTGGCGTAAAGCTATTTGTAGCCTGTGCTAACGGGTTAAAGTTATACGGACCTCTTTCTCTAGGAAAATAGGATAAATCTAAAGTATTAATAACTGTTTGCTGACCTACTGCGATATCTGTAACCGGGAATAATTCTCTGCTATAGATTCTTCTTGTGCTATACAACTTAAGGTCGTCTTCTGAAACACCACCTGGTCTTTGTACATAAAATGTTGGGTCAATAGAATACCAAGCCAGTTTTGCTCGTTTATAACCGTAGTTTAAAGTAGTCAAAGAACCTCCAAAGTCGTTATAATCACTCATAACTGGTTTTTCAGGCACACTCGACAAACTCCATGCAAATGGAGAACGCATATCGATTGTAGTCTGTGATCCTTCAAAGTCGTCTACATAAACGGTAGATTCGCCTTGGAATCTATCTGCTTTTGGGGTATCCGGTTTTAGGTAAGCTACCTCTCCTCTAAAGGAAATATTCGAAGGAACATCCGTATCAATATTAGGAAGCTTGTTTACCAATCGTGTCAAGAAAGGAACTTCTGATGAGAAATTGGTGTTCAGACCTATGATTGTATTGTTTACAGATTCCTGACCGTAATTTGATTTTTGAGTAAACGGTCTTTCGCTCATTTTTAACAATGTAGCACCAACAATAAACTTATCATTAAATTTATGCTCTACGTTAACCCCAAAAAATCTTCGTGTCTGTTGTCCGAAAACAGAGTTATTTTCCAATGAAATTTCAATTGGTGTTCCAGAAGCCTGCAAAGAAGCATCTAAAATATTAACTCTTCCCAACTGATAGTTTACGGTATAATCAACACCTTCAACCAAAACTCTTCCTCCGGCAGTTACCGTAACCGAACCTTGAGGAACGTTAAATGCACCAATAGCAATTCCGTCACCACTTGTTGATTTGAATTTTCCTTTTAACTGGAACTTGTTCTTATCACTATCCTGAAGTGCCGCTGCTTGTGTACTGCGGTACATCGAACGGTATACATATTTATTCTGGTTGCCGTTATAGTTACCTGCAGCAGGAGCGTTATAATCCTGCGTCGGGCTTGTTCTTAATTTGTTGAAAAGGTGTTCTCCAAAAGGTTCTACTGTTGTAAAGATGATCCTTCCGTTTTGTTTATCTACTGTTAATCCTGGTATAAAATCGAAGAATCCATCTCCATTAGGCTGAGGATCGTTTGTATAGTTTAATCGGTCAACATTGAAAACTCGCAACAAAGGTGTCTGCTCCACATCTGCCGGTAACGGGTTAGAAGCCGCAGGCGAAGCCGGAGTGATGTAGTTCAATGGCGACGGATCCGTATACATGATGTTCAGCTTAAAATCTTCCTGCTCTAACTGATAAGCGCCCGGAAGAGCATAAATGTTTTTCATCATTAAGTTCCAAACCGGCTTGTTGACATTCGTCAGGTTGCTTTTCAGCATTTTCAGGATCAAACTCTGTGTCGTCGGAATACCGTTACTTACCTGTGTAGCATCGACTCCATCAGTACCAAATTCTCCAACCTGATAGATCTGGTCACCTATAGTATACTGGTAGGCAACAGCCAAAACTTCATCATTAGAAAGTCGCTGTGTTAAGGAAACATATCCTAACTGCGGATGGAAAGTATATTCACTTGGTGATAATTTTCGGGCGTTTTCTAATTTGGAATAGTCCGTTCCTTCGCTCACTGTAACACCTGTAAATCCTGCGCTTGCTGTTGCAATTTCTCGGATGGCCGGACTCAATACTCCTGTCGTTCCTATTTTTGCCGGATCATATCGGTTGTTCGAGTTTTTTGAAGGTGTATTTGCGGGAGCTGTAAAGAAACCTCCTGGTATAGGATTAGCTGCTACAACTTCGTCATCATCTTGTCCTGTCAACTGCGCTTCACCTAAATCTTGAATCGCAATAATATTTCTGAGGTTATTGTCTGTCGTGCTGACTCTGTTTTGGCGGTTGGTTACCCAAACTTCGATTCTTGTAATCTGGACACGGCTATCGATCAAAGGATAATTTCGCAATGATCTGTCGTATTGATTTCTAAAATACTGGGAAAGGAAGAAGTGTCTGTCAGCGTCATAATCCAACGCAAATAATTCATATTCCTGTACCGTTCCTCCACCTTGGGCAGTAACTGTTTTGGTTTGGGATTTTTGCTCTGAGAAGATTCCCGTAATTGTAGTTTTTCCAAATTGGAATTGTGCTTTAACCCCGAAAAGACTCTGAGCTCCACGAATCAGCGTACTGTTTAGTGGTAAGCTTACGTTTCCGACTTCAATTTTCTGGATGATATCATCTTCCGTCGGTGAATATTCAAGCTTTATCAGGTTTTGGAAAGCAAAAGTAGATTCTGTGTCGTAATTCGCATTAACATTTAGCTTCGTCCCTACTTTCCCCATAAGGCTCATACTGATCCTCTGGTCAAAATCAAAAGTGGTCGTACTTCTGTTCCTTGGCGATAGCGCAGGGTTATCCTGTTTTGTATGTCGGATTCCCAAATCCATCTCAACAGAACCTGTCGGTTTGATGTCGATTGTATTACTACCAAAAATGGTTTCAAAGAAACTAGAATTGACATAGTATCGTGGCAAAAGGTCTTTTTTCTTGGCAT
The DNA here is from genome assembly GCF_006385255.1 of Flavobacterium microcysteis. Lineage (GTDB taxonomy): Bacteria > Bacteroidota > Bacteroidia > Flavobacteriales > Flavobacteriaceae > Flavobacterium > Flavobacterium microcysteis. The sequence continues at coordinate 324,837 of NZ_VFJE01000056.1, read as the reverse complement.
CGCTACCGTCTTTTTTACCTTCTATCGCATCTGATTTTTCCTTAAAATACTTTCGCATTGATTCCCTAAGCACCAATTCTTCGTATTCTTCCGGCGTAAGAACTACGGGATAATTTATATTAAAACCATTAACGGTATTTGTATAAATATAACGATTTGTAATCGGGTCATAGGTATATGCCTCTATAATACTAGGCGGGTTTTTTAATTCCACTTTTCCAACAGAATATCCTGTTTTGGTAGTATCCTGAACCTCCTCGTCTTCTTGTGCTTGTATCGTTACACTAAAAAAAATCGAAATCAGCCAAAAGCCAATCTTCAAGTTACAGGCAATGCCGTTAGTATAGTTAGTTTTCAAGTATTATAAGGTTTTTAAGGCTAATTTAATAATGTTTTCAATGCTTGCGTTTGGATTTTCCTTAACAATCTTTTCTACAGTTTTTTCCGCCAATTTTCTGTTAAATCCAAGAACTTCCAAAGCAGATAACGCTTCGTCTTTGTTTGTATTGTCTTGCGAAATAGAAACTTCATCTAAATCGTACACTTTTAACACTTTGTCTTTCAAATCCAATATAGCTCTCTGCGCAGTCTTGCTACCAATTCCTTTGATGGATTGGATAGTTGCGACATCGCCGGAAGCTATAGAGTGGATTATTTGCTTTGGCTCCAATGAAGAAAGCATAGTTCTTGCAATACCTGCCCCGATTCCGGAAACAGATAAAAGCAATTTGAAGATTTCTCTTTCTGATTTTTCAGCAAATCCAAACAGAATATGTGCATCTTCCTTGATCTGGAGATAAGTAAAAAGCTTAATGTTTTCCGAATCAGGAAGCAAAGAATAAGTATGAAGTGAAATGTTTACATGATACCCTACTCCATTGCAGTCAATAACTACTTCCGTAGGGTTTTTCTCCACTAATTTTCCTTGTAAATGCGCTATCATCAATTGTTAAATAAATCCCAAATGTAACGAAAAACTTTTATTGAGCCTCATCTAATTGCTCATCAACAAAAAAATACGTTAAAAATTGACTTTTATGGATTTCTGCTTTTTTTCTTTTTCTTGTGCATCAACAACAGCAACAGCTGCCATATTTACCATTTCTTCTACGCTTGCGCCTAATTGGAAAATATGTACTGGCTTGTCCATCCCCATCATAATTGGCCCGATTGATACTGACTTGTCTAATTCTTTTAGCATCTTGTAATTGATATTAGCTGCTTCAAGATTAGGGAAAATAAGTGTATTTACTTTCTTTCCGGCTAATTTAGAGAATGGGAATTTTTTCTGTAGCATTTCTGAATTCAATGCAAAATCTGCCTGAATTTCTCCATCAACTACCAAGTCTGGATAATATTTATGAAGATATGCAACTGCTTCTGCAACTTTTCGTGCACCACTATCACTAGACGAACCAAAGTTTGAGAAAGACACCATCGCTATAACTGGCTCCATACCAAACATACGTACGGTTTTAGCTGTCATTAATGCAATCTTTGCCAATTCATCGGCCGTTGGATTTGGATTGATGGCCGTATCCGAAAGGAAAATCGGACCTCTTTTCGTCATCATCATATTGGTCGTAGCAATTCTGGAAACGCCTGGCGCTTTGTCAATAAGCTGCATCATCGGTTTTACAACAGATGGATAACTTCTGGAATAACCCGAAACCAAAGCATCTGCTTCACCTTCATTGACCATCATGGCAGCGAAATAATTTCTTTCACGCATCCATTTTTGCGCATCCAACAAACTGGTTCCTTTTCTTCTTCTGGCTTCCCAGAATGAATTAGCATAACGCAATCTTCTTTCGTCTTCTTCAGGAGTTTTTGGGTCGATGATCAATACATCAGCATCAAAACCTAATTCTTCTTTTAATTCCAAGATGATTTCACGATTTCCAAGAAGAATCGGAGTTCCGATTTTTTCTTCAAGAACAATCTGCGCTGCTTTTAATACATCTAAGTGGTCTGCCTCTGCAAAAACCACACGCTTTGGATCACTTTTAGCACGGTTGGCCAATAAACGAACCATTTTATTATCGGAACCAAGGCGTTCCATTAATTCTTCTCTATATTTTTCCCAGTCTTGAATTGGATGTGCTGCAACTCCAGAATCCATTGCCGCTTTAGCAACTGCTGGAGCAACAACAGAAATCAATCTTGGGTCAAATGGTTTTGGAATGATGTAGTCTCTTCCAAACACCAGTTTGGTTTCTCCATAAGCAATATTTACCTGCTCTGGAACGGTTTCTTTTGCTAATAACGCCAATGCTTTTACGGCAGCCATCTTCATCTCTTCATTGATTTTTGACGCACGCACATCGATAGCTCCTCTAAATATATAAGGGAAACCTAATACGTTATTTACCTGGTTAGGAAAATCGGAACGGCCAGTTGCCATAATGATATCCTGACGGGTTGCGATAGCAAGGTGGTAATCGATCTCTGGAATTGGGTTAGCCATTGCAAATACGATTGGGTTTTCCGCCATCTGCATCAGCATTTCTGCCGACATTACATTTCCTGAAGAAAGTCCAAGGAAAATATCAGCACCTACCAATGCTTCTTCCAACGTGACACTTTTCTCACCATTGGCATATTTTCTTTGCATTTCAGATATATCTGTTCTGTTTTTAGAAAGAGAACCTTTTCTATCAAACATGATAACATTTTCTGGATTGATTCCCAACAAAACGTATAAGTTAGCGCAAGCTAAAGCTGCCGATCCGGCCCCTGAAACCACCACTTTTACATCTTCAATTTTCTTTCCTGCCAATTCCAAAGCATTAAGCAAAGCTGCTGATGAAATAATCGCAGTTCCGTGCTGATCATCATGCATTACCGGAATATTCAATTCTTCAACCAATCTTCTTTCGATTTCGAACGATTCCGGAGCTTTAATATCTTCCAGGTTGATTCCTCCAAAAGTTGGAGCTATATTTTTTACCGTCTCAATGAATTTTTCAACGTCTTTTGTGTCTACTTCAATATCAAAAACATCAATATCTGCGAAAATCTTAAACAATAAAGCTTTCCCTTCCATTACCGGTTTTGATGCTTCCGGGCCTATATCTCCCAATCCTAAAACGGCAGTTCCATTTGAAATTACCGCTACCAGATTTCCTTTTGCTGTATATTTATAAACATTATTTACATCCTTCGCAATTTCAAGACAAGGCTCGGCTACACCTGGCGAATAGGCTAACGACAGATCTCTCTGGGTTGCATATGCCTTGGTTGGAACGACTTCAATTTTCCCAGGCGATGGTTTCGCATGATATAATAGCGCTTCTCTTCTTTTACTGTACTTGTTCATTTTTGTATATTTTATTCGGACTTACAAAGGTAAAAGTCTGAATGGAACTGAGAAACTTTTAATGCTATTCTTTTATAAAGTTTATTGTTGCTGTCTGTTACTAAAAATTTCTTGAAAATTTAGGGTAACAAAAATCCTCCTCTGTGTATCTATCAAAGAACATTCAAAAAGGAGGACGCCGAAAATCCTTTCCAAGAGTAGGCAAACAAACTAATTTAACTTATGAGAAATTTTAAAAATTTTAAAACAGCACATTTTTTTATGGCTGCATTATTTGCAGGTTTTGTCTTTTTTGCATCATGCAGTAATGATGATTTCGTTCAACATGACGAAACAACGAAGGCCGCAAGGAACTTTCAAAATGCTCAGGACATTAAATCTGCCGGCAATCTCCCAGCTGCACTGCCAGGCTGTCCTGAAAACCTAACCAATGACGGATGCAACTTTACTTCTGGATCCGGAATCGACCAACAAAACTTTTACACAATGATTAGCCTGCTGAACAACTGCAGGACTGAGGCTTTGCCAGCAGGCTGTAGCCTAAGCGACACAACAACCCGAATAATTGTAGCCAATTTAAATGGTTGTTGTAATAGTGCAAGCGCATTAAACGCACAAATGAATGCATGGAAACAACTGGCCATGAATGTAAGACCTGGCTCTGATTACATTATTACAGGCTACCAATTGATTCGGTATTATTCTGTCAGTTCTTATGATTACAGACTGGATATAAATGTTACCTACCGTAAAAAAACATGCCCGCTTACTGAAAATCCTGGCATTCCAATTAGGGTTATAAACTTTTAAAAAAAGTACCCTGGCAGGGTTTTGAAACCTGCCAGGGTTGCTTTTTTCTTATTGTGAAAAATTCTGTGTCAATCCGAGATAAAAGCATCTTATGTAGGAATTATGGGTAATATTTTTTAACATTGTGTAAAGTATTCAGAGAGTCAAAAGCCTATCCGTTTGCAATCTCTGACATTTCACAAATCCCTTACACCTATGAGAAAACTGCTTTTATTGCTATGCATCATTAATATCAGCCTCCAATCTTGCCAAAAAGAAAAAGGTGAGACTTCTAAAAAAGAGGATGAAAAACTGAAGACAGTATTAGAAAACTACTATCAGGAAAGACTGAAGCTTTTTCCTATGGAAGCGACCAGCGCAGGCGACAACCGCTATAACAATCTGCTTCCGAATGACCTTAGTGATGACTATATCGCTAAAATAAAAGTGTTTTTTACAAAATATAAAGAGGAACTGGCAAAATTTGACGATTCTACTTTGTCTGAAAATGACAAGCTAAGTAAAGCAATCCTGGCTTGGGAATGCGATGCAAATCTGGAAGCTCTGACATTCCGAAAAGACCTGATGCCTATCAACCAATTTGAAGGAATGCCTTTAATAATTGGTCAATATGCCAGCGGTTCGAGTGCGCAGCCATTTAAAACCGTAGACGATTATAAGAATTGGCTGGAAAGACTAAATGGTTTTAACGATTGGGTTATTACTGCCGAAGCCAAAATGAAAGAAGGTGTTTCTAAAGGTTATGTCTTGCCAAAAGCACTGACCTTAAAAGTAATTCCTCAATTAAAAGATTTAGCCAAAGAGGACAAAACACACATATTTTATGCTCCGCTAAATGCTTTCCCAAAAACATTTACGGAGGATGAAAAGAAAACAATCACCGACAATTATACCAAGCTGATTACTGAAAAATTAGTACCGTCACTCAAAAATTTATACAATTATGTGAGCACGGACTATTTAGCAAAAAGCAGGACTACAAGTGGCATTAATGCCATTCCGCAAGGTGACGCTTACTATAAGCATTTAATCAAACGCTACACGACTACCGACCTTACAGCCGATGAAATCCATAAGTTAGGCTTGAGTGAGGTGGCACGTATATCTGCCGAAATGGAAAAGGTCAAAAATCAGGTTGGGTTCAAAGGAAACCTAAAAGATTTCTTCAACTATGTTCGTGACAAAAAAGAACTAATGCCATTCACAGAACCACAACAGGTAATCGACAACTTTAATGCCATACACGAAAAGATGAAACCAAATTTGGATAAGCTTTTCGACTTAAAGCCGAAAACACCTTTTCTAGTCAAAAGAACCGAAGCTTTCCGTGAGAAATCTGCAAGTGCTGAATACAATCCGGGATCGGTTGACGGGACAAGACCCGGTATTTTCTACGTACCAATTCCAGATGTAAAGAAATACAACTACTATGCTGACGAAGACCTGTTCTTACACGAAGCAATTCCGGGTCATCATTATCAAATTTCATTACAGCAGGAAAACACGAGTCTGCCTGAATTTAGAAAAACGATATGGTTTAATGCTTATGGCGAAGGCTGGGCACTGTATACTGAATCGCTTGGAAAAGAATTGGGTCTATACCAAGACCCGTATCAATATTTCGGAATGCTAAGTGCTGAAATGCACCGTGCCATCCGTCTTGTAGTAGATACCGGATTGCATACCAAAGGTTGGACACGTGAGCAGGCAATTCAATATTCTATGGAGAACGAAGCCGAACCAGCCGAAAGCATCGTTGCAGAAATCGAACGTTATATGGCGATTCCTGGACAGGCTTTGTCGTATAAAATAGGCCAATTGAAAATACGCGAGCTTCGTACTAAAGCTGAAAAAGAATTGGGAGCTAAATTCTCTATAAAGGAGTTCCACAATCAGGTTTTAGATTCGGGCTGCTTGCCTTTAAAAATATTGGAAGACAAGATTAATGCTTGGATTCAAAGCAAGAAATAATAAAAAAGCCTCATTGTATGAGGCTTTTTTATTTTAAGAAATCAATATTTCGTTTCAAGCCATCATATTTGGCACGTTTGACAGCTGAGTTTTTAAAAACTGCCCGAAATGTTTCTTCCGTGATTTCTTCCCAATCTTTTTTAGTCAGGGAAAGCAATTCCGGATTCGGATTGAATAAGGGTTCGTTGTGAGGTTTGGAGAATCGGTTCCAGGGACAGACATCCTGGCAAACATCGCAACCGAAAGCCCAGTCATCAAATTTACCTTTCATTTCCTGAGGAATATTGTCTTTTAATTCTATGGTGAAATAGGAAATACATTTGCTTCCGTCAACTACATATGGTGCAATAATCGCACTAGTAGGACAAGCATCAATGCATTTGGTGCAAGATCCGCAATGGTCGGTTACAGCGGTATCATATTCCAATTCTAAATCAACAATCAGTTCAGCAATAAAGAAAAAAGAACCTACCTGTTTGCTCAAAAGGTTACTGTTTTTCCCTATCCAGCCTAAACCGCTTTTGGCTGCCCAAGCCTTATCTAAAACAGGAGCCGAGTCTACAAAAGCTCGTCCGGAAACTTCGCCGATATTTTCCTGAATCGAAAAAAGCAACTCTTTTAGTTTTTCCTTTATGACAAAATGATAATCCTGTCCGTAGGCATATTTTGAGATTTTATAGCTGTCTGCTATTTGGGTTTCTTGCGGATAATAATTCAATAATAACGAAATGACGCTTTTTGAATCGTCAACCAAAAGTGTAGGATTGAGCCTTTTGTCAAAATGGTTTTCCATATAGCCCATTTGTCCGTGGGCATTATTTTTTAACCATGCTTCTAATCTTGGAGCTTCTTCTTCCAAAAATCCTGCTTTAGATATGCCACAAGAAATAAATCCGAGGCGCTGGGCTTCGGATTTTATAAATTGCGTGTATTTGGATTTTTGATTTATGACTTTGGGATTTATGATTTGTGATCTTTGATTTTAGATTTGGGATTTAAGATTTTGGATCTTTGATTTTAGGATTTTGTACTTTAGGCTTTAGACTTGCGACTTTACACTTTTAGACTTAAGATTTGTTTAGACGTGATTTTATTGATTTGGCTGTGCTGACGAAGATTGCTGTTAGTTCGTTGCCTTCTTTCCAGATTAGGTCTAGAAGTGAGCAATCAATCCATTTTTTCTCTTGAAGAATTTCTACCCAGAATAACGTTTCATCAGCTTCTTCGATAACAATTGACATTTTAGAAATAAATTCTCTATCACTTCTTGCTCTACAAACAGCCCTATAATTCGCTCCAACCGAAGTACCGCTTCTGACTACCTGATAGGCAATTGCTCTTCCTGAAATTGTATTTGGCAGTTTTTCTACCATATCAATTACCATTAACGAGAACTTTTTTGTTCTTGCCTTTAATTCTTCCGAGGTCATACATAATTAATTTAAATGGCTTATATCTTATTCTATTCAAACACCCTCCAACACAAATCAAAAATCTTAAATCCTAAATTTCAGAAGTCAGAAATCAAATATCCTAAATCAAAAATCTTAAATCTAAAAAAGCCCTCCCTGGATATTAGCTCGAACTTTCCCTAAATGCTTATAGGCTTTTTCAGTAACTTCTCTTCCTCTAGGTGTTCTAATAATAAAACCTTCCTGGATCAAGAACGGCTCGTAGACTTCTTCAATCGTTTCACCGCTTTCTGAAACTGCTGTGGCTAGTGTCGATAATCCTACCGGGCCTCCTTTAAACTTATCGATAATTGTCGTCAGGATTTTGTTGTCCATTTCATCCAGTCCATGGGCATCGACATGCAATGCTTTCAATGAAAACTTTGCAATTTCTATATCAATTTTTCCATTTCCTTTAATCTGTGCAAAATCACGAACTCTTCGTAATAAGGCATTGGCAATCCTAGGTGTTCCACGGCTTCGTCCAGCAATTTCGATTGCCGCTTCCATCGTAATTGGCATTTTTAAAATGGCTGAGCTGCGTTCCACTATTGAGGTCAGAAGTTCTGTAGTGTAATATTGTAAACGGCTCTGGATACCAAAACGGGCACGCATAGGCGCTGTCAGTAATCCCGATCGTGTTGTAGCTCCTACAAGCGTAAACGGATTCAGATTTAACTGAACGGTTCTTGCATTAGGGCCAGATTCAATCATGATATCAATCTTGAAATCTTCCATTGCCGAATATAAATATTCTTCAACGATAGGACTCAATCGATGGATTTCATCAATAAAAAGCACATCGCGCTCTTCAAGATTGGTGAGTAATCCCGCCAAATCTCCAGGCTTGTCCAAAACAGGGCCTGATGTAATCTTGATACCGGCTCCCAATTCGTTTGCTAAAATATTAGCAAGCGTAGTCTTTCCAAGACCCGGAGGTCCATGGAACAGTGTATGGTCTAATGCTTCGTTTCTAAGATTAGCAGCCTGAACAAATACTTTCAGATTTTCTAATACCTGATCTTGTCCCGTGAAATCATCAAAGGACAAAGGCCTTAATTTTTTCTCAAAATCAAGTTCTTCCGGATTGTAATTGTTGCTTGTTGGATCTAGATTCGCATTCATCTGGCAAAGATAAAGAAAATGTTCGTTTTTAGTCCGGGCTAATTATCCTACGTTATAGCCTTTGGCCAAAATCGATTGCCATTCCGGATGTCTTTTCAGATAGGCTGCAACAAACGGGCAGAGCGGAGCCAAAGTGTATCCGTTATCCTTTACATAATTCAAAGCTTTTCCAACTATGCTTCCTCCCACTCCTTTACCTTCCAAAGCTTTTGGAACTTCGGTATGCGTAAGATACATGATGTTGTCTTTGTTTATAATGTATTCAATAAAGGCCGTATGATTTTCGACTTCCATTTCGAATCTTCTTTTGTCCTGATTTTGAACCAATGGAATGTCTGCATATTTATCGCTCATAGCAAAAAAATTTAAAGTTAGGGAATGAGGAAAGGTACAGAAAAAATCGACATCAGTCAAAATAAGGTTTTTTTAATATCTTTAACACAAATTAACAAACAACCTTAAAAAATTATATGAAAGACCAACAAGAAGACAATCATTTAAAGCGAGAGTTAGGATTATTGGATGGAACGATGCTAGTTGTGGGTTCCATGATTGGTTCCGGAATTTTTATTGTGAGTGCCGATATCGCCAGACAAGTAGGTTCTGCCGGATGGCTAACCTTAATCTGGGTTATTTCTGGACTGATAACCGTTATTGCCGCAGTGAGTTACGGAGAGTTAAGCTCAATGTTCCCAAAAGCAGGCGGACAATACGTTTATCTTAAGGAAGCTTATAATAAACTGATTGCTTTTTTATATGGTTGGAGCTTTTTTGCCGTCATACAAACCGGTACGATTGCTGCCGTTGGTGTTGCTTTTTCAAAATTTGCAGCTTATTTGTATGAACCTTTGAGCGATGAAAATATTTTGTTTACGATTGGTTCTTTTAAGCTGAATGCGGCTCAGATTGTTTCTATCATTACGATTATACTGCTGACTTATATCAACAGTCGTGGCGTTAAAAACAGTAAGACGCTTCAGACTGTTTTGACTATCATTAAAATACTTTCTCTTCTCGGTCTCGTAGTTTTTGGATTGTTTATGGCAGCAAAAGCAGATATCTGGAATGCCAATTGGGCCGATGCCTGGAACACCAAATCATTTGATGCCAAAACAGGCTCATGGTTGCCTATTGGCGGTACCGCTTTGATAACCGGAATTTCAGCCGCTATGGTGGGTTCGTTATTTTCCAGCGATGCCTGGAATGGCGTGACTTTTATTGCAGGAGAAATGAAAAACCCAAAACGCAATGTGGGACTGAGCCTATTTTTAGGAACTTTTATTGTGACTGTTCTTTATATCCTTGCCAACCTGATGTATCTGGCTGTTGTGCCGTTTGAAGAAATTGCTTTTGCAAAATCTGACCGGGTGGCTGTAGTGGCATCCAACTATATTTTTGGCAATATTGGTACATTGATTATTGCCATCATGATTATGATTTCCACTTTTGCCTGCAACAACGGACTGATTATGGCCGGAGCAAGGGTGTATTATACTATGGCAAAAGACGGATTGTTTTTCAAAAAAGCGGCCGCACTGAATACGGCAAGTGTTCCTGCCTGGGCTTTATGGGCACAATGTATCTGGACTTCGGTTTTATGCCTTACCGGAAAATATGGAGCCTTGCTCGACTATGTGATGATTATCGTTATTATTTTCTACATATTGACAATTTACGGCATATTTATACTTCGAAAAAAGATGCCTGATGCTGAACGACCTTATAAAGCTTTTGGTTATCCTGTACTTCCTATACTTTATATCATTACTGCTTCTGCCTTATGCATTTCGCTTTTGATTACAAGACTTGAAACCTGCGGTTGGGGTGTTGCCATTATGTTGGCGGGAATTCCTGTTTATTATTTCACGAAACCAAAATCTGAGGAAGGTCAGTCTGAATGAAGCTAAGCGAAATTTTAGAGAATACAAAACATCGTCCTTGGGAAATCCCAAAAAGCAGTTGGCGTTTTTATCAGGAATGGAATGATGTTTTGTTTTTACACTGGCAAGTCGACATAGAAGAATTGCAGAAATTTGTACCTGAAGAATTAGAAATTGACCTGTTTGAAGGCAAGCCCTGGGTTTCTGTAGTGGCTTTTGCAATGGAAAAGATCCGTCCGAGATATATGCCTGCTTTTGCTCCTATTTCAAATTTTCTGGAAATCAATGTCAGGACTTATATTAAGAAAAAAGGCAAAACGGGAGTGTATTTTCTTAGTATGGAAGGCGGAAAAAATTTGTCCTGTCAGGTTGCAAAGAGTATCTCTAAACTTCCGTATCGGTATTCTAAAATAAAACGTGAAGAGCAATTTTATGATTCATCCAATACCGAGTTTGAAGACCAACTCAATGTTCAATTTACAATAGGCGAACCGACAACTACAAAAACGGATTTGGAGCGATGGCTGACGGAACGTTATGCGCTTTTTCAAGACGATGGAAGTTTTATCAATGAATATGAAATTCACCATACGGAATGGCCATTAAAAGCACTTACGATATCAGATATGGCGCTATCCTACCCGAGATATAAAAACCTGATAGGAAGAGAACCTGATTTGATTAATTATTCTGAAGGTGTGCAGGTCATTGCCTGGGGAAAGAAAAAAATAGCAAAAACCGATTGGAGACTTTAAAATTTTCGTGCTATTACAAGACAAGCTTCTTAATATTTCTTTCAATAGTTGCTTTGTCGGCTTCCAACTTAGCCAATTTCAAAGCGCTTTTAAAATGTGTTTGTGCTTTATGATTATCAAAATCGGTATACAGATGTCCCAATAGTGAAAAATAAAAGTGGCTGTCTTCCAATTTTAGTTTTTCTGCTTCTTGAATCGCCAGTTCTTTACCATGAACTTTGGCTAATGCAAAAGTACGGTTGAGTGCTGCAATTGGTGAATATTCTAATATGAGCAGGCTGTTGTAAAGTTGAAGAATATTGTCCCACTTTTCGTCGGTATCTTCTTTCTGAGTATGCCAATAGGCAATTCCGGCTTCTAAATGATATCTGGTTATTGTATCTCCTGTTGATTCCTGGTTTAAGAAATAGGTTCCCTGGATAATCAATTCCTGATTCCATTTTGTCTCATCCTGGTCGTCATACAAAACGATTTCGCCCTTCTCATTGGTTCTGGCATCGAATCGTGACGAATGAAAGCTCATTAAAGAAAATAGTGCATTTACGGACGGTTTATTGGTAGTCTTGTTTTCCATTAACAAATGAACGAGCCGCATGGCTTCTGCACAAAGATCTTTTCGCAAGATGGTATTTTGTGAAGAGGAGTAATATCCTTCAGAAAACAGCAAGTATAAGGTTGTGAGAACGGGTTCCAGCCTATCATTGATTTCTAATGCCGTAGGCTGTTCGATTTTAATGTTTTCTACCTTTAGTTTTTCCTTGGCCCGATTGATTCTCTTGTAGACAACTTCTTTGTTGGTCAAAAAAGCATCGGCAATTTCCTGAATACCGAAACCGCACAGCAGGTTTAAAGCTAAAGCGACCTGGGACTCGGTTGAGATATATGGATTGCAGACAGCGAAAATCATCGCTAATTGGCTATCGGCAATATTTTTAGAGGACAAGTCAACGACAATTTCTTCTGACATCTCAGCCCCATATTTTAACTCGGGTGATAATTTCTGTTCGAAAAAGACATCCCGCTTGAGATAATTTTTGGTTTTGTTCTTGGCAACCGTATACAGCCATGCCGTAGGGTTTTCCGGCACGCCTTTCAAACTCCATGTTTCTGTAGCGGCAAGAAATGTATCGCTAACAATATCTTCAGCAATTTCTACGTGTTTAATACCAAACAGGTAACAGAGTACCGAAACTAATTTCCGATACTCTGTCCTGAATAAATTATGCAGCAGCTGGCTGTCTTCCATCTTACTTATATTCTGTCTGAACTGCCATACGTACTTCTACGCTGGCACCCCAATTTAAAATAGGACATCCTTTAGCGATTTCAACGGCTTCATCATAGTTTTCCGCTCTGATAAGGAACAATCCTCCTACTGATTCTTTTATTTCGGCATAAGGTCCGTTAGTTACTATGTTATCTTGTTTTACTACTCTCCCATCTGAGTCCCATCTTTTGGGTGGAGCAACTAATTTATTTTGTGCTGCTATACCGCCAATCCAATCCTGGAATGGTTTGATTGCCGCCTGCATTTGTTCCGGCGATGGTATGGCATCTTTGCTGACCATATCTCTTCGAATTATTAATACAAATTCATTCATCTTGTTTTGTTTTTGATAGTATTAAATGTAGTGAAAGTTTCCAATTTAAAAATCAACCGAACTGGCCAACTTTATAGGTTCCGATAGCATGAGGAAAAGCAATATTGATTCGGTTCCAGGTATTGATAGTTGTAATCGCTAAAGTCAGATCGATTAATTCCTGTTCTGAAAATTGGGCTGCAACTTCTGCATAACCCGCATCTGTTACTTCACATTTAGTCAGTTCTTCTGCCCAGGCAAATGCGGCTCTTTCTTTTTCTGTAAAGTAGGGTGCTTCTCTCCAGGCACTCAAACCATAAAGACGCTGTTCTGTTTCGCCTTTGGCACGGGCATCTTTTGAATGCATATCCAAACAATAAGCACAGCCATTGATTTGAGATACCCGAAAGTAAACTAATTCCAAAAGCGCTAGTTCTACAGGTGATTTTTTCAGGTAGGCGCCAATGCCGAAAAGTGTTTTCATAGCCTCCTGCCCTTTTACATGAATGTTGATTCTTTGTTCCATTTTATTTGAAGTTTTAATTGTTATATACTGTAATGACAATCGAGATTTTAATATTGGACAAAAACCTAAAACTTTTTTCAAAAAAAAATCCGTTTCAATTTCTTGAAACGGATTTTGGTACTCTTTTTATGATTTAAGAATGGTGAAGTTCTTCTTCGCCTTCTTTCATTGGCACTGTTTGCGGAACGAAATCATCATCAAAGCCAGGCTTGCTGTAATCGTATGGCCATCTGTGAACTTCTGGAAGTTCTCCAGGCCAGTTTCCGTGGATGTGTTCTACTGGAGCTGTCCATTCCAAAGTATTGGATCTCCATGGGTTTTGAACTGCTTTCTTTCCGTAGAAGATACTTACGAAGAAGTTCCAAAGGAAAACCAACTGGAAAGCTCCTCCAACTAAAGCAAATACAGTAATCAATACGTTTACGTTTTGCAAGTCATCAAATAACGGGAAAGCTGTGTTTGTATAGTAACGTCTTGGAAGACCTGCCATACCGATAAAGTGCATTGGGAAGAATACTCCGTAAGCACAGATTGCAGTCACCCAGAAGTGAATATAACCTAAGTTTTTGTTTAGCATTCTACCGAACATTCTTGGGAACCAGTGGTAGATTCCGGCAAACATCCCGTAAAGTGCTGAGATACCCATTACCAAGTGGAAGTGCGCTACAACGAAGTATGTATCGTGAACGTTAATATCCAAAGTACTATCTCCAAGGATGATACCTGTCAAACCACCCGTAATGAACGTAGAAACCAATCCGATTGAGAAAAGCATCGCAGGGTTCATCTGCAGATTACCTTTCCATAAGGTCGTGATGTAGTTAAATGCTTTTACAGCAGAAGGAATTGCAATCAACAACGTTGTGAAAGTAAACACTGACCCAAGGAACGGGTTCATACCCGAGATGAACATGTGGTGACCCCAAACGATAGTTGAAAGGAATGCAATCGCTAATATAGAAGCAATCATCGCTCTGTAACCAAAGATTGGCTTACGAGAGTTAGTTGCAATAATTTCAGATGTAATACCAAGTGCTGGCAATAATACGATATATACTTCAGGGTGTCCTAAGAACCAGAATAAGTGTTCGAACAATACTGGAGAACCACCTTGGTAGTGCAATACTTCTCCTGCGATATAAATATCAGAAAGGAAGAATGAAGTACCGAAGCTTCTATCGAAAATCAATAATAATGCAGCTGATAAAAGAACCGGGAAAGATACGATACCGATAACTGCAGTAATGAAGAAAGCCCAGATTGTAAGTGGCAATCTTGTCATTGACATACCTTTAGTTCTTAAGTTGATAACTGTTACTACGTAGTTCAACGATCCCATCAAAGAAGAAGCGATGAAAATAGCCATAGAAACCAACCATAATGTCATACCTGTACCTGAACCTGGAATTGCTTGTGGCAATGCAGAAAGCGGAGGATAAATTGTCCAACCTGCAGAAGCCGGCCCTGATTCAACGAAAAGTGAAATCACCATGATCAAACTTGAAAGGAAGAACAACCAGTATGAAATCATGTTCATAAATCCGGATGCCATATCACGTGCTCCAATCTGCAATGGAATCAAGAGGTTACTAAACGTACCGCTCAAACCAGCAGTCAAAACGAAGAATACCATGATTGTTCCGTGAATTGTAACCAAAGCAAGGTAAGCATCGTTTCTCATTACTCCTCCTGGAGCGAATTTCTCTCCAAGGAAAAATTTGAACACGCCAAAAGATTCTTCCGGCCATGCCAATTGCATTCTGAAAAGCATTGACATTCCTACACCAATAATCCCCATGATGATACCAGTAATCAAATACTGCTTAGCAATCATCTTGTGATCGATACTAAAGATATACTTCGTGATGAAGGTATCCTTATGGTGGTGTTCGTGTTCGTGATCGTGTCCGTGATCGTTATCGTGACCTACTGCTGACATATATTATAATTTAAATTTTATTTAAAAGATATACTAATTATTATTTGGCTGCTACAACTTTAGTTGTGTCTGCTACTGGAGCTTTTGTCGTATCCGCTGGCGCTGCTGCACCTTCTTCTGCTTTTGGCTCTTTTTCAGCTTTTACTGCAGAAACCAATGTTGGCTTATCGCTTAACCATTTTTTGAAATCAGCTTCGCTTTCTACAACTATCTTCATTTGCATGTTATAGTGAGAAGGTCCACAGATTTTGTTACATAGCAATAGGAAATCAAAGTTGTAAGGATCTAATCCTTGTTCTCCTTTTTTCACTAGTTCAACACTCTTTTTAGCTCTAAGCTCATTGATGTGTGCTACTTTTTCAACAATATCCGGGTGCTGACGCATTTCAGCTGTAGTTTTGTTAGGAACAAAGGCAAACTGAGTAACCATACCAGGAACACAGTTCATCTGAGCTCTAAAGTGTGGCATGTAAGCAGAGTGCAATACGTCTTGAGAACGCATTTTGAATAATACTTTTTTACCTTTTGGCAAGTGCAATTCAGTTACTACTTTGTCATCTTGAGCATTAGGATCAGATACATCAACACCTAAAGTATTTACTCCCTCAATATATCTTACGTTTGCTTTTCCAAGTACGTTATCCTCACCTGAATATCTAGCTTCCCAAGAGAATTGTTTTGCATATAATTCAACAACGATAACATCTTCGTCTTCGTCAACAAACATAATGTTAGTCCAAGCATACAATCCGTACAAGATCAAACCAGCCAAAACGATTACTGGAATAATAGTCCAGATGAACTCTAATTTATCGTTATCAGCAAAATATAATGCTTTTTTTCCTTGCTTACCTCTGTATTTGAACGCAAAGTAGTGCAAAAGAGCCTGAGTAATGAATTGAACTATGAAGATCAAAATCATCGAAATCCACATCAGGTTATCTACATCTTGTCCGTGAACTGAAGCAGAGTTGCTCATTAACGGGAAGTGTCCAAACTGAATTATGCAATAAATTGTCGTAACATATATGAAAACCAAGAAGGCAAACATCATGTATCCATTAATATTATTGTCTCTATCATTGGCAACTTGTGAATTATCACTTAGACCGCCAATTTGAGTCAAATCGAAAATTTTAGTTAATTGCCAAATCGCAACAGCTAATAAAACTAAAACTATAATTACCAACAAACTTGTCATCTGTTTTTTTCTTTAAATATTAATAATGAAAATGTTTACTTTCCTCAATAAATGGATTTCTCTTAGCCAATAGAGGAGATTTAGATAGCGCTGTAAAGATTACAAAGATAAATAATCCAAGGAAGAACAATATCGCTCCTATTTCACCTGCTCCGATGAACCAACGGTCACCTACAGTAGCCGGCATAATCATATTATAGAAATCAATGTAGTGTCCTGCCAAGATTACAACACCTGCCATAACAACAATCCAAGTCAGACGTTTGAAGTCTGTATTGATCAAAATCAATACTGGGAAAAGGAAGTTCATAGCAACCATTCCGAAGAAAGGCAAGTTGTATTGCTCAATTCTTGTGATGAAGTAAGTTACTTCTTCAGGAATGTTTGCATACCAGATCAACATGAATTGTGAGAACCATAAGTAGGTCCAGAATACGCTAATACCAAACATGAATTTAGCTAAATCGTGGATATGGCTTGTGTTTACATATTCTAAGTATCCTCTTGATTTTAGGTATAATGTAACCATCGCAATTACTGTGATACCGCTTACGAAGAAACTTGCGAAAACGTACCATCCGAATAATGTACTGAACCAGTGAGGGTCAACAGACATAATCCAGTCCCAAGACATGATCGATTCTGTTACGATAAAGAATACCAAGAATCCAGCAGAGATCTTGAAATTCTTTTTATAGAAAGCGTTGTCGCTTGCCTGGTCTTGAGCCAAACAGTTCTTTCTTGAGAAATATCTGTATAGGTTCCATCCGATGATGAAAACTGCTGCTCTGATCAACCAGAAATATTCGTTTAGGTAGCCTGATTTGTTTGCAATCAATTTGTCATACTTAGGATTTGCAGGATCTAATAAGTCTGCATCCATCCATACGAACAAGTGGTGTACGTGGAAAGCTCCAAGTGCCAAAAGAATAAATACGATAACAGAACCCCATGGCAAATATGCCGTGATTCCTTGCATTACTCTAAATAAAACCGGAGACCATCCTGCCTGTGCAACTTGTTGGATTGCATAGAATGCTAATGCACCTAATGAAATCAACATAAAGAACAATGCTGCTACATAAACGGCTGCCCAAGGCTTGTTTTTTAATTGGTGGAAAACGTGCTCTACGTGTTTAGCATGTTCTGCTGCATGAGCATCATCATGACCGCCTTCAGCTTTGTCATGACCATGAGCTGCAACTGCTGCATGATCAGCATGGTGCTCTTCTGTAGCTGCCACTGCGTGAGCCGTATCTTTAGAAACTGAAATTGTATCTACATGAACTGAATCTGCCATAGAAGCTTCAGGTTTAGCTTCTTTGGTTGCTACTGTCTCATGAGCTTCTGTAGCAGTTCCGTGAGCTTCTTGCTTACCATGAGTCGCTTCTTCATGATGCGCTCCATGTCCGCCGTGCTCTTCTGCTTCTTTCTTAAGGATTTCCTCTACTTCAGCTGTATTTTTTGGTGCACTTAAAAAACTATATCCTACCCCAAGGATACCTACAACCATAAGGATAATAGAAAAGGTTTTTAATTTGCTTGAAAATGTGTACATATCTATTAAGATCAGTTTGTTCTACAATTATAATTCACTTTTTAGTTTCATCACATAAGCTGCAACCATCCAACGCTCTTGAGCAGTTAATTGATTCGCATGAGAACCCATTGCATTCAATCCATAAGTCTCAACGTGGAAAACACTTCCCTCTGTAATAACTCTATCAGCATAGCTAGGAACCCCTAAGAATTTCTCTCTTTTTACAAGGTTTCCTTTTCCATCTCCTTTTTCTCCGTGGCAAATTGCACAGTAGATTGCAAATAGCTTAGCTCCTTTATCAGAATTTCTAGCGATTGAATCCAATGGAGATTTTAGATTGGCTTTAGCCAATTCGTAACCAGCTGTTGAATTTTCATATTCATAAGGTTCAAAACCTCTTGGAATTGATCCTTTTGCAGGCAATTGCCCTTCTTTTCCATCTTTAAAAGCACCAGACTCAGAATAGGTTTCGTAGCCTACTGATTCATACATGTTAGGAAAGTATTGATAATTTGGCTTTTTCTTGTTGTGACAAGAAACTGCTGTTATCGCGATTCCTACTAAAAGTGTTATTTTATATAAACTTTTCATATCTACTCTTAATGCTTTTCTATTACTTTAACTTCTACTGCTCCAGTATTTTGAAAGAATGTAACTAATTCATTCTCGTCTCCATGAACTGCAACTTCCATCAAAAAGTGATCGTCTGTAGTTCTCACATCTGGGTTTTCTGCTTTTTTGAATGGCCACAATCTACTTCTCATGTAGAATGTGATTACCATTAAGTGGGCAGCAAAGAAAACGGTCATCTCGAACATAACCGGAACGAAAGCCGGCATGTTTTCGATATAGCTAAAACTTGGCTTTCCACCGATATCCTGAGGCCAGTCAGAAATCATGATGTAGTTCATCATTGTTGTTGCTACAGAAAGACCTACTAATCCGTATAAGAAAGCGCAGATTGCTAATCGAGTTGGAGATATTCCCATTGCTTTGTCCAATCCGTGAACTGGAAAAGGCGTGAAAACTTCTTCAATATGGTGATGAGCTGCACGTGTTTTCTTAACGGCATCCATAAGCACGTCATCATCATTATAAATAGCGTATATAACTTTATTACTCATGGTGTGAATGTTTATTTTCTTCTCTTTGTTTTTTATAGTTTTCTCCAGAAGATTTCAAGATTGTCTTAACCTCCGCTTGAGCAATCACAGGGAAAGATCTAGCATATAACAAGAATAATACAAAGAAGAAACCGATTGTTCCGACAAATATTCCAATATCAACGAATGTTGGTGAGAACATTGTCCAAGAAGATGGAAGGTAATCTCTGTGTAATGAAGTTACGATAATTACGAAACGTTCAAACCACATACCGATGTTTACCACAATCGAGATAACGAAAGAGAACATGATACTTGTTCTTAATTTTTTGAACCACATGAACTGAGGAGAGAATACGTTACATGTCATCATCGCCCAGTAAGCCCAAGCGTAAGGACCTGTTGCTCTGTTCAAGAATGCATATTGTTCGTATTCAACACCTGAATACCATGCAACGAACAACTCAGTGATATAAGCTACACCAACGATAGAACCTGTAATCATGATTACGATGTTCATCAATTCGATATGTTGTAGTGTGATATAAGCTTCAAGGTTAGAAACTTTTCTCATGATGATAAGCAGGGTGTTTACCATTGCGAATCCTGAGAATACCGCTCCAGCAACGAAGTATGGAGGGAAGATTGTAGTGTGCCATCCTGGAATTACGGATGTTGCGAAGTCAAAAGATACGATCGTGTGTACAGAAAGTACAAGTGGCGTTGCCAAACCTGCAAGAACCAAAGATACTTCTTCGAAACGTTGCCAGTCTTTTGCTCTACCGCTCCAACCGAAGCTCAAGATTGAATAAATTCTTTTTGTAAAAGGAGTGATTGCTCTGTCTCTAAGCATTGCGAAATCCGGAAGTAAACCTGTCCACCAGAAAACCAATGATACAGAAAGATACGTAGAAATCGCGAATACGTCCCAAAGTAACGGAGAGTTAAAGTTAACCCATAGTGACCCGAACTGGTTTGGGATTGGCAATACCCAGTACCCTAACCATGGACGACCCATGTGAATGATTGGGAAAAGACCCGCTTGTACAACCGAGAAGATGGTCATTGCTTCTGCAGAACGGTTAATCGCCATTCTCCATTTTTGACGGAATAATAAAAGTACTGCGGAAATCAACGTTCCTGCGTGACCGATACCAACCCACCAAACGAAGTTAGTGATATCCCAAGCCCATCCAATTG
This sequence comes from Flavobacterium microcysteis, assembly GCF_006385255.1. Lineage (GTDB taxonomy): Bacteria > Bacteroidota > Bacteroidia > Flavobacteriales > Flavobacteriaceae > Flavobacterium > Flavobacterium microcysteis. The sequence continues at coordinate 304,437 of NZ_VFJE01000056.1, read as the reverse complement.
TTTTATTTAATCCCCATGAACCAATACCAGTAGAGATAGTGTATATAATACAGCCCATTCCCCAAAGGAATGCAACTAAGGCGATTGAAAATACAATCCACCATTGTTTGTTAGCTCTACCTTCAACAGGTGCAGCTACATCTACTGTTACATCGTGATAAGATTTATCACCTATAACTAAAGGTTTTCTAATGGGTGCTTCGTAATGAGACGACATAATCCTTTATCTTGTTTCTTAATTAATTATTTATGACTAGGTATTTCTAACTTTTACTTGATAGAATACATTAGGTTTTGTTCCAACATGCTCTAGCAAATGATACATTCTTGGGTCTTGCTCTAATTTAGCAACAGGACTTTCTTTCTCATTTACATCTCCAAACACCATAGATCCAGAAGTACATGCTGCAGAACAAGCACAAGCATCATTGAATTCTCCTTCTTTCACCGGTCTTCCTTCTCTCTTCGCTTTCAAGATGACAGCTTGAGTTGACTGGATACAGAATGAACATTTTTCCATAACCCCTCTTGAACGAACAACTACATCAGGATTCAATACCATACGACCTAAATCGTCATTCATGTGGTAATCAAACTCAGAGTTTTTGTTGTACAAGAACCAGTTGAAACGACGTACTTTGTACGGACAGTTGTTAGCACAGTAACGAGTTCCAACACATCTGTTGTAAGCCATGTGGTTTTGTCCCTGACGTCCGTGTGAAGTTGCCGCAACTGGACAAACAGTTTCACAAGGAGCGTGGTTACAGTGCTGACACATTACCGGCTGGAATGCTACCTGAGGGTTATCTGAAGGGTGTTCCATTTCTCCAAATCCTCCAAGAGATCCTTTATCTCCGAACAATCCTTCGAATCCTTCTTTTTTCTCGTTGTCTTTTGCGAAAGTCTCTTCAGAAGAATAGTATCTGTCAATACGCAACCAGTGCATATCACGGCTTCTTCTAACTTCAGCTTTTCCAACAACAGGAACGTTATTTTCAGCATGACAAGCAATGACGCAAGCACCACAACCTGTACATGAATTCAAGTCAATAGATAATTTAAAGTGGTGTCCAACTGATCTGTCAAACGACTCCCATAAGTCAACAGTGTTTGCCTTAACAGGGTTGTGGTCTAACGAAACCATTGGAGCAGGATTCCAAACACTAGCATCAACTTTAGGATCGTTGAATGTGCTAAGAGTTGTTTCCTTAAGGATATCTCCTCTACCCATCAATGTTCTTTGCAACTGAACGCAAGCGAATTCGTGATCACCACTAACTTTAGTGATTTTCGCACCCTGGTTTGCATTAGAGTTTGCATATAATGTGTAGGCATTAACACCTACCTGCATTTCTTCTTTTAATGATTCTTTACGACCATAACCTAAAGCTACAGCGATTGTTCCCACTGCCTGACCTGGCTGGATGATTACCGGAACTTTGTCCAATTTTGCTCCGCCAACTTCAATAGAAACATAACTTCCGTTCAAACCACCGTTTGCTACGTTGTAGTTTTCTAAGCCTAATTTTTCAGCATCAGCTCTGGAAACTGTTACATAGTTATCCCATGAAACACGTGTAATCGGATCCGGGAATTCTTGCAACCATGGGTTGTTAGCCTGCTGGCCATCTCCCATTCCGGTTTTAGTATAAAGCAATAATTCGAATTCACCTTGCTTTTTAGCCTGAGCCAAATCAGAAGCCGCCTTAGCGAAATCTGCATTACCACCAGAAACAGCAGTTACAGGCGTAGCATACACACCATCATGAACTAATTTGTTCCAAGTTGTTCCTGAAGCGATTGAAGAACCAACAGCTTTTAGGTAATCGTAATAAGATGTAGAATTATCAGACCAAAGCAATAAAGCTTCTTGGAATTGTCTTGAATCGAATAAAGGACGAATCGTTGGCTGCATGATGCTGTAATTTCCTTTAGAAATTGTAACATCTCCCCAAGATTCTAAGTAGTGAGGTGCTGGAGCAGCAATTGAAGAAAGAATAGCTGTTTCATCTTTTTTCAAAGAGAAAGCTACAGATAATTTTACTTTTTTCAAGCCTTCAGCAAAATCTTTTGAAGCTGCAAGTGTGTAAACTGGGTTCACACCATTCATAATCAAAGTATGAACACTTCCTGCTTTCATATCAGCTACTAATTGAGCAACTGCTTTAGCATCACCTTTTCTAGTCAATCTAGCACCAGAAGGATTGAATGCTTCAGATTTCAATGCATTGTTGATTGCAAACACTAGCAATTGTGCATTTAAATCATCCAAACCAGAAACCAAAACTCCTTTTGATCCTGCAGATTTAAGCTGCTGTGCTGCTTTCATCACGTCTTCTTCTCTTGCAATTTTTTGAGTTCCAACAGAAGCACCCGTAATGATATTATATATTTTAACCAAAGCATGTTTTTGGTCAGTAGTTGTCAATGGGATACGCTTATCAGCATTTGCACCTGATAAAGACATATTTGACTCCAATTGGATGTGCTTAGACATTTTTCCGTTTTTCGGAACACGCCCTTTTGCATATCCTGAGTCAAATCCTCCACCTTGCCAGTCTCCTAAGAAATCTGCTCCTACAGAAACGATTACTTCTGATTTAGAAAAATCGTAATCTGCCAAAGCTCTTTCTCCATATGCCATTTGGAAAGCATCCAAAGCATTTGATTCAGAAACCGCATCATAAACTATATGTTTTGCAGAAGGATTTTTTGCAATGAATTCAGCAATTAACTTATCAGTAGATGGACTTGCCATTGTTCCGGTAAGCAACACTACCTGACCTCCATTTGCTTTTGCATCGTTTAAGCTCGCCTTAACTTTTGCATCAACATCAGACCAAGAAGCATCCTTGTTTGCAATTTTAGGTTGTTTTAGACGAGTACTATCGTATAAAGAAAGAACGGAAGCATGAACTCTTGCGTTAGCACTAAGCTTTACTCCGTCAACTATATTGTTTTCAACTTTAATCGGACGACCTTCACGTGTTTTGATCAAGACATTAGCAAAATCAAAACCGTCAGCCATAGTCGTTGCATAATAATCTGCAACACCTGGGATAATTTCTTCCGGCTGTACTACGTAAGGAATCGATTTAATTACCGGACCTTCACAAGCTGCTAACGATGCAGCCGCTGTACTAAATCCTACATATTTTAAGAAATCACGACGTGATGTTGATGTTGCTGATAATGATTCTTTGTCTCCTAAAAACTCCTCCACCGGAATTGGCTCCGCGAACTCGTTATTTCTGAGCGTCTCAACAATAGAACTATTATCGTTTAGTTCTTCAACACTTTTCCAGTATTTTTTGTTTGATGACATCGTATATATATATTAGCTTCTTAATAATTGATTAATAGTGACACTTACCGCATTCTAGACCGCCCATTTCAGCGGCAGTAAGTTTGTCTTTACCATACTTCTTAGCAAGCTCAGCATGGATTTTTTCATAGTATGCATTACCTTCCATCTTAACATCTGTCTTGCGGTGGCAATCCACACACCATCCCATTGTAAGAGGCGCATGCTGCTCCATAAGTTCAAATGTTTCAACAGGACCGTGACAAGTCTGACATTCAACACCAGCAACTGAAACGTGCTGAGAGTGGTTGAAATAAACAAAATCAGGAAGGTTATGAATTCTAATCCATTTTACAGGCTGTGTTTTTCCAGTATATTTTTGAGTTGTCTTATCCCAACCTACAGCATCATAAAGCTTTTGGATTTCTCCATCATAGAACGCTTTGCTGTGCTCTGGAGTTGCAGTAGTTTCAGCAACTTCTGAGATATTCTTGTGACAGTTCATACAAACATTCAAAGAAGGAATACCCGCAGTTTTACTAACTCTTGCAGAAGAGTGGCAATATTTACAGTCAATACCGTTATCACCAGCGTGAATTTTGTGAGAATAGTGGATTGGCTGGATTGGCTGATAACCTTGATCAACACCAACCTGCATCAGATAACCATAGATAAAATATCCGCTGGCAAGCATCAGGAAGATTACAGTAACCAAAACCAAGAATTGGTTTCTAGCAAAAGCAATCCAGATTGGAATAGTAGGCTCTTTCTTAATTGGTTCAACTCCGTTTGCTTTAGCAATCTTGCCAAGAACATTGTTCACCAAGAACAACATCACTACAAGCATCGCCATAACAAGAGCTAACACACCAAGGATTACATTGTTAGAAACACCAACACCCCCTTGTTCCATTCCACCACCATCTGAAGCAGTTCCAACAGCTACTTTTGGCTCAGCTTTTGGCTCAGAAGTATATGCCAAGATATTATCAATATCAGCATCAGACAACTGAGGGAATGCAGTCATTACTGACTTGTTGTTTTCGTTAAAAACTTTTACTGCAGCAGCATCACCAGCTTTAATCATTGCCTGGCTATCTTTAATCCAAGCATGAAGCCATTTTTTATCATGTCTTTCAGTCACGCCTCTCAAAGCCGGACCTGTCATCTTTGCGTCTAATTTGTGACACGCAGCACAGTTGGCATTAAAAAGCGCTTTACCAGCAGCAGCATCGCCAGCACCTGCAGCAGGAGCTGCGGCCGCGGCAGCTGGAGCAGCTGGATCTTGAGCAAAAGATGAAACGGAAAATGTTAGCATTAGCGCTAAACTGAACAGTAATATTCTTGAAATCGAATTATGGTTACCCACCTTTTTCATATTTAAAAATGATTATCGACTAATTTTTGGTATGGTTTTTTCTTCTAAGAAAATAACGAGAAAAATCAATACGTTCTTTAAAACTTGCACAAAAATACGACTTATGAACTATTCTCAAAACCTTAAATAAGTCTTAAATACCAATTTATACTAATTCTAAATAATTTTTTTAGATTTGGTTAAAAACAGAAATATTACATTTGTACAAAATTAACTTCATTATGAGAATTTTAAGTCCGAAATCCCTGTTCATAAATGCTTCTTTCATAGCATTTTTAACAATTCCTGCCCATTCACAAGAAAAAAATATTAAGGTCACACAGGACCCAAAATTTGAGCAATTGCTCAATGAAAAGCGCAAAATCAACTCTTCTTTAACAGTAAATGAGAGGTATAAAATCCAGATTTTTAATGGCGACAGCGAGAACGCTAAAAAAATGCTTCAGGATTTCAAAAAGGAGTTCAAAACCCTAGATGGTACGATCGTATTCAATACACCAACCTACAAAGTATGGATTGGCAATTTTAAGACCAAAATTGAAGCGGAACGCAACTTGGGCGACCTAAAGAAAAAGTATCCAAATGCGCTACTTATAAAGCCTAGCAAATAGATTAAAACGATAAACAACAAAAAACCCGATGCTTTCACATCGGGTTTTTTTATTTGAATTATTTCAGTTTCTTCTTAACTGCAACTTCCTGGAAGGCTTCGATAATATCCATCTGTTCGATGTCATTATAACCTTTGATTTGGATACCGCAATCATATCCTTTCGACACTTCTTTAACATCATCTTTGAAACGTTTCAAGGCTGTCAATTCGCCAGTGTAGATAACTACTCCGTCACGGATTAAGCGGATTCTAGAACTTCTGAAGATTTTTCCGTCAGTAACCATACATCCTGCAATCGTACCCACTTTAGAAATTTTGAATGTTTCACGAATTTCTGCAGTACCGGTAATTTCTTCTTTCATTTCAGGAGAAAGCATTCCTTCCATCGCATCTTTCAGGTCGTCAATTGCATCATAGATGATTGAGTAGTTACGGATATCGATTTCTTCTTTCTCTGCCAATTGCTTCGCATTACCTGAAGGTCTAACGTTAAATCCGATAATAATCGCATCAGACGCAGAAGCCAAGTTAACATCAGTTTCTGTAATCGCACCAACACCTTTATGAATGATCTTGATTTCGATTTCTTCAGTAGATAGTTTAGAGAATGAATCCGCCAATGCTTCAACAGAACCGTCAACGTCTCCCTTGATGATAATATTCAATTCTTTAAACTGACCTAATGCAATTCTTCTTCCAAGTTCTGCAAGAGTTGTATGTTTCTTAGTTCTGGCAGATTGCTCACGGATCAATTGTGTTCTCTTAGCTGCAATTTGCTTCGCTTCTCTTTCATCTTCAAAAACGTTGAACTTGTCACCAGCTGTTGGCGCGCCATCCAAACCAAGAATCGAGATTGGCGTTGAAGGACCTGCTTCTTTAACCGCATTTCCTCTTTCATCATACATTGCCTTAACCTTACCGTGGTTTTTACCAGCCAATACGTAGTCACCTACTTTTAATGTTCCGGCCTGAACCAAGATTGTAGTCACATAACCTCTACCTTTATCCAGCTGCGCTTCTACAACAGTACCTACTGCTGGTTTAGAAGGGTTGGCTTTTAAGTCAAGGATTTCTGCTTCAAGTAACACTTTTTCCAAAAGATCTTTAACTCCGGTACCAACTTTAGCTGAGATATCATGTGACTGGTATTTTCCACCCCAATCTTCAACCAATAAGTTCATTCCCGCCAATTGCTCCTTGATTTTTTCAGGGTTAGCTGCTGGCTTATCAATCTTGTTAATTGCGAAAATCATTGGAACACCAGCTGCCTGAGCATGACTGATTGCTTCTTTGGTTTGCGGCATGATATCATCGTCAGCTGCTGCTACGATAATTGCAATATCGGTTACTTGAGCACCTCTCGCACGCATCGCTGTAAACGCTTCGTGACCAGGAGTATCAAGGAATGTAATTTTCTGTCCGTTATCAAGAGTCACCGCATAAGCACCAATGTGTTGCGTGATTCCTCCAGATTCACCAGCAATTACGTTTTCTTTACGAATGTAATCCAACAGGGAAGTTTTACCGTGGTCAACGTGACCCATTACTGTAACTATCGGAGCTCTTGTCACCAAGTCTTCTTCTCTATCTTCAACAATTTCCTGCGCTTCTTCAATATCAGTTGTAATAAATTCAACGTCATAGCCAAATTCATCTGCTACGATTGATAAAGTCTCAGCATCCAAACGCTGGTTCATGGTTACCATGATTCCAAGAGCCATACACGTACCAATAACTTTAGTAATTGGCACATCCATCATAGTTGCAACTTCACCTACAGTAACGAATTCTGTCACCTTGATTGTTTTGCTTCCTTCTTCTAATGCTCTTTGCTCGTCATCAGATTTCTGACGGTGCGTATCTCTTTTGTCTCTTCTGTATTTAGCCGCCTTAGACTTATTCCCTTTTCCTTGGAGTTTTTCTAAGGTCTCTCTGATTTGGTTTTTAACCTCTTCTTCTGTCGGCTCAACTTTTGCGACAACAGCAGGTCTGTTACCTTTATTAAACCCTGGTCTGGCATTTCTGTTTGCGTTATTTCCGCCCACGTTATTGCCACCACCCGGACGAGGACCATTTCCAGTCTGTTGACCTTGCTGCCCACCTCCTTGCGGAGTTCCAGGTTTTCCAGGAATTCTTTTCCTTTTATTCTTATTATTGTTGTTGTTTGCATTAGCACCAGCAGCACCAGGAGTTCCCGGTCTGTTTGGAGCCGGCTTCGGATCTTCTTTCTTCTTTTTAGGCTTGTTAAATTGAGACAAGTCAATTGTCTGGCCCGTAAAAGTAGTTCCTGTCAATTTCTGATACTGAGTCGCTATTGCCTCTTCAACAACTGGCTGCTCATTAGCATCCTTAGTTTCCGCTTTTGGCACAACCGTTTCTTTTTTCTCTACTTTCTCTACTGCCTTCACAACTTCAGGCTTCGCTTCTTCCTTAGCAACTTCTACAGGCGGCTTTGGTGTTTCAACCGGAGCAGCAACCTCTTGTTTTTCAACAGTTTCTTTTACAGGTTCAGCAGGTTTTTCTGGAGCAAGAGTTGGCTCAGTGGCTTTTGGTGCTGGTTCAGTCGCAGGAGCTTTTTGTTCCAAATCGATTTTCCCCACTTGCTTAGGACCGCTCAATACAGCCTTAGCTTTGATAACTTCTTGACGTTGGCGTTCTTCTTCTTGTTTGCGTTTCTCCTCTATTTCACGCTCTCTTTCAACACGCAATGCCTCTTTTTCTTTTCTTTTCTCTTCCCCAACTTCTTTTGAAGCCTCTTTTCTCCCCTTATCGCCAGCAAATTGACTTTGCAGAATATCATATTCCTTGTCAGATATTTTTGCGTTTGGGTTTGCATCAATAGCAATACCCCTATCCTTAAGATAGTCAACGGCTCTATCCAGCGAAATATTCAATTCCCTTAAAACCTTGTTTATTCTTATTACTCTTTCTTCAGACATAAAACCTTTTTATTATTACCTTTTTTGTTGTGTTGTTGCTGAGTTTAGTCTTCGAACTCTTCTTTTAAAATCCTGATTACATCAAGGATCGTTTCTTCTTCAAGATCTGTTCTTCTAACTAAATCATTAACATCTTGTTTCAAGATACTTCTTGCAGTGTCAAGGCCAATTTTCGCAAATTCCTCGATTACCCAAGCATCGATCTCATCAGAGAACTCTGTCAATTCAACATCATCTTCTTCTTCAGCTACATTGCCTTCTCGGATAACATCCAATTCATATCCTGTCAAAAGACCCGCCAATTTGATATTGTGTCCGCCTCTACCGATTGCTTTCGATACTTCTTCCAATTTCAAGAAAACATCAGCTCTTTTTGTTTCTTCGTTTATTTTGATAGAAGAAACTTTAGCAGGACTCAATGCTCTTGTAATAAACAATTGCGTATTAGTTGTATAATTAATAACATCAATATTTTCGTTTCCTAATTCACGAACGATACCGTGAATTCTTGAACCTTTCATACCCACACAAGCACCAACCGGATCAATTCTGTCATCGTATGAATCTACAGCTACTTTTGCTTTTTCACCTGGAATTCTAACCACACCTTTAATTGTGATCAATCCGTCAAATACTTCAGGTATCTCCTGTTCAAACAATTTCTCTAAGAACTTCTCAGATGTTCTAGACATGATAATCTGAGGCTTATTTCCTTTCAATTCCACGTTTTCGATAATTCCTCGAACGTTATCTCCTTTTCTGAAAAAGTCAGATGGAATCTGTTTTTCTTTCGGAAGCACGATTTCGTTTCCTTCATCATCCACCAAAATTACAGCTCTTGGACGTACGTGGTGCACTTCTGCAGTATAAATATCGCCAATTAAATCTTTAAATTGCTTATAAAGATTCGTATTATCGTGTTCATGTATTTTTGAAATCAGGTTTTGGCGCAAAGCAAGGATCGCTCTTCTTCCTAAGTCGATTAATTTAACCTCTTCAGAAACTTCCTCTCCAATTTCGAAATCCGGCTCGATTTTTCTTGCTTCGGTCAATGTAATTTCTTCATTTTCGAAATCCAGATCCTCATCCGCTACAATAACTCTTCTTCTCCAAATTTCCATATCACCTTTATCAGGATTGATAATGATATCGAAGTTGTCGTCAGAACCGTACTTCTTCTTCAGTGCATTTCTAAACACATCTTCCAAAATCGCCATAAGCGTTACACGATCAATCAGCTTGTCGTCTTTAAACTCTGAAAATGACTCGATTAATGCAATATTCTCCATGCCTATTCTTTAAATTAAAATGTTATTGTAACAATTGCTTCTTTTATGTCGGTATACGGAATTTCTTGTCTCTTCTCGACAGTTTCCTTTCCCTTACCTATTTTTTTCGGTTCTCTTGCAGCCCAGGCCAATGTGATAAATTCTTCATTAGCATCAACAAGTTCTGCAGTTATAATGTCGGTTGCAGTTTTTACCTGTAGCGTCCTACCCAAATTTTTCTTATACTGTCTTACCAGTTTTAGCGGAGCCGAAACGCCTCCTGAAGCTACTTCCAAAGAAAAATCCTGTTCTTCACGGTCGAGATTGTGTTCTATAGCACGGCTGATATCAATACAGTCCTGCAAAGTTACACCATTATCACCATCTAAAGTAACAATAATTTTGAAAGCATCCGTAATTGTAAGATCAATAAGAAAAATGGACGGTTTTTCTTCCAGACCTGCTTTTAATAACTCGCTAACTTTTTCCTTAAATGTCATATTTTTATAAAAAGAGGGGACTATTTGTCCCCTCATTATTTAAGTTTTAATAAATAACGCTGCAAATATAGTGTTTTTTTTCTATATTGAAAATCATTGTAGTATATTGTGCCATATTAAATTAAATTCTTACCTTTATGTAAGAAAAAACAAACTGTATAATCACATACTTATACTTAAATTATGAAAAAAATTTTAGTTCCAACCGATTTTTCTGACCATGCAGAATACGCCCTAAAAGTTGCCGCCCAGATTGCTAAAAAAAATCATGGAGAGATTGTGCTTCTTCACATGCTTGAACTTCCGGGACAAGGAAGTGACGCTATTGGCTCCGGAAGCGACATTCCTGAAATCATGTTTTTCAAAAACAAGGCTATCGAAAAACTGGAGAGCCTGATGGACATCAGCTATCTTGAAGGAATACAGGTTTCAGAAATTATACAGTTCGAAAAAACATTCGAAGGAATCATCAACATCAGCAAAAAAAACAATGTAGACCTTATCGTTATGGGTTCACATGGAGCTAGTGGTTTCCAGGAAATGTTTATCGGGTCAAACACTGAAAAGGTTGTTCGTTCTTCAGATATTCCAGTTTTGGTCATCAAAAAAGAAGAAGGAGAATTCAGCGTAGAAAAATTTGTTTTTGCATCTGACTTTAGCGATGAGATAAAAAGCTCGTTTGCAAAAGTGGTTGATTTTGCAAAAAAATTCAACGCCCACCTGAATCTGGTAATGATCAACACCCCAAACAGCTTCAAGTCAACGGACCTTTCTAACAAAATCATGCAGGATTTCGTTGCCAATTTCGATATCAGCGACTACACATTCCACATCTACAACGATACTAACGTAGAAAAAGGAGTGCTGAATTTCGCAAAAAGCATCAATGCCGATTTAATTGGAATGAGCACACACGGAAGAAAAGGACTTTCCCATTTCTTTAACGGAAGCATTAGTGAAGATTTGGTCAATCATGCTCAGAGACCAGTCGTTACTTTCAAGATTTAATCCAAACCGATTATAAATAAAAAAACCTCTCAAATCTGAGAGGTTTTTTGTTGGCCTACTAGGACTCGAACCTAGAACGACTGAACCAAAATCAGCTGTGTTACCATTACACCATAGGCCAGCAGTGCTTGATTGCGGGTGCAAATTTAGCACAAAAAACATATTGCGCAAATTTTTATTCAATTTTTATTGAATATTTTTTTTTTAGCTTTTCGTTACATAAAAAAGCATTTTCTTTGCAAGTATAAATTTTATTAGTTCTGTATGGTATCTTTCAACTTTAAAAAATGGAATACAATTTTGGGATGGACTGCTTTTGCTATCGCATTGGTAACTTACTCCCTGACTGTTGAACCCACATTAAGTTTCTGGGATTGCGGCGAATACATCTCAACAGCCGCCAAGCTCGAAGTAGGTCACCCACCGGGAGCTCCACTATACCAGATGATGGGCGCATTCTTCGCTATGTTTGCGTCAAATGCCTCACAAGTGGCTTTAATGGTGAACATGATGTCTGTTTTTTCTAGCGCATTTACCATTCTTTTTATGTTCTGGTCACTGACCTTATTATTGAAAAAGTTGGCTTCTAAGTCTTCTGGAATCGATAAAAATACTGGAATCGCAATTTTAGGAAGTGCATTTGTAGGTTCTTTGGCTTATACTTTCTCAGACAGTTTCTGGTTTAATGCTGTTGAAGCAGAAGTTTATGCTATGGCCAGTTTGCTTATAGCTGTATTGTTCTGGTTAGGATTGAGATGGGAGCAGGATATGGATACTCCTCGTGGAAACCGCTGGTTACTGCTTATCTCATTGATTATTGGACTTTCTTTTGGAGTTCACTTCATGGCATTGCTTACAATTCCTTCAATTGGATTCTTATACTACTTCAAACACTACAAAACTGTTACGGTCAAGAACTTTATCATTGCAAACATCGTAGTAGTTTCTATCTTACTTTTCATATTCAAGCTGCTTCTGCCGTTAACAATGGGATTCTTTGGAAAAACCGAAGTTTTTATGGTCAACAGCCTAGGAATGCCTTTTGATTCAGGAACTATTTTTGTCGCATTATTGTTTATTGTTTTGTTCTATTTTGGATTAAAATATACCAAGCAAAAAGGCTACGTACAGTATAACACCATGATTTTGTGCATCCTTTTCATCCTGATTGGATTCTCTACCTGGATGATGCTGCCAATTCGTGCCAATGCGAATACAGTTATCAACGAAAACAAGCCATCTGATGCGAGAGAAGTTCTTGCTTACTACAACAGAGAGCAATATGGTGTAAATCCGTTATTCTACGGACCTCAATTTTCAGATACTTATGCAGGGCTAGACAAGGACAACCCTTATCTTGACAAGGCTCCTAACTACGAAAGAGACTACAAAACTGGAAAATATGTAATCGTAAACAATTACAAAAACGCCGAACAAAATACAGACGACAACCACAAGGCATTCCTGCCAAGAATGTGGAGTCCGGAACATGCTGAAAACTACATGACATTTACCCATGTATTAACCTTCAGAATGAATCCTAATTACGCTTACGAGGAAGAACTTCCTAGATATGGCATCAATCCAAACGATTTATCTGAAGAAGAATTGGCACATTACACATCGCAATTGCGTGCTGAAATGGAGAAAAATGTTGATGAGTTCCGCAAAGCTTATGCTTCGGGACAGATTGATACGGAAGGATATAATAAGTTCCTAAAATCATACGGTGATTATTTAATCATTGATAAGCCAACAACGGCAGACAACTTCAAGTTCATGTTCGAATACCAATTCGGATATATGTACTGGAGGTATTTGATGTGGAACTTTACCGGAAGACAAAACGACAATCAAGGAAAATATGACAATCTTGACGGTAACTGGATGAGCGGAATCACTTTTATTGATGAAGCACGCCTGGGATCACAGCAAAATCTTCCTGCTGATGTTTTGAACAACAAAGGACGCAATTTGTACTATTTCCTGCCATTCCTACTAGGAATCATCGGATTGATCTATCATGCCAATAAAGACCTGAAAAGCTTTTATGTATTGCTTGTTTTATTCCTGTTTACCGGATTGGCATTAAAAATCTACCTGAACGAAAGGCCGTTCGAGCCTCGTGAAAGAGATTATGCTCTGGTAGGATCTTTCTATGTATTTGCTATCTGGATTGGATTTGGAGTTTATGCGATATTTGATTTTATCAAAAAATGGCTGAATCCTAAAATTGCAGGACCTGTTGTTATTGCAACAACATTATTGGCCGCACCGGTGTTAATGGCTTCTCAAAACTGGGATGACCACGACCGTTCTGGTAAATACACAGCAATTGCTATGGCAAAAGCCTATCTGAATTCCTGTGAGCCGAACGCCATATTGTTTACCATTGGCGACAATGACACGTTCCCGCTTTGGTATGCACAAGAAATCGAAAACATTAGAACCGACATTCGTATCGTAAACACTAGCTTGTTTATGACGGATTGGTATATCGACCAGATGAAAGCCAAAGCATACAGTTCAGAACCGTTGCCAATAAGCTTCAAGCACGAACAATATGTTGGAGATAAGCTGGATTATTCAATCCACAGGCCTCAAACTGAAAAGAGATGGAATATCAATGATTTCATGAACTTCCTTTCATTGAACGACCCGAGAGCGCTGTATGAGCTTCCTAACGGACAAAAAATCCACTATTTCCCGACTAACAAGATCAGGATTCCAGTCAACAAAGAAGAAGTTATTGCCAACAAGGTAGTTTCTCCTAAATACAACGATTCAATTGTCCCTTATATCGATATTGATATCAAAGACAGAGCACTTTACAAAAACCGATTGATGATGTTAAATGTCGTAGCCAACAACAACTGGAAACGCCCTATTTACTTCACCGGAGGAAGCTTTGGAGATGATGATTATCTTTGGATGAAAGATTATTTACAGTTGGACGGAATGGTTTACAAACTTGTTCCTGTAAAAACATCACTTTCAAAAGCACCTAGCCCAATGGATATGGGACAGATTGATTCTGACAAGATGTATAATATTGTGATGAAATGGGATTGGGGCAATGGCGGAAGCACGAAAATCTACCATGATCCGGAAACACGTAAAAACAGTATCAGCTACAGAACAAATCTTGCCCGATTGATGGAACAACTTATCAATGAAGGCAAGCCTAAGAAAGCGAAAAACATTATTGATTTGGCCATGAAACAAATGCCAATCGACCAATACGGTTATTATGCTTTTGTGGAACCTTTTGCAGGCGGCTATTATGAAGTAGGCGAAAAAGAAAAAGCAAGGGAAATCCTGAAAAAACTGATGAAAAAGTACCAGGAGAACCTGACTTATTTCAAAACGTTCTCAGCCACAGAACAAAACGATTATTATGTTGACATTGTTACTGATATTGAACGTTACAGAGGATTACTTGAGGTCATGAAAGATCGTGGAGACAAAGAATTCTACGAAGCCAACAAAAAAGACTTCAATTCTTATAACGCAATGTTTAAACGTTTTGAACGAGATAACGAATAAAACAAAATTCCCGATTTGGGATTTAGGATGTGCCAATTTGAAATTCAAATTGGCACATCTTCTTTAAAAAAGATTTGAGATGGGTTTATGGGTAAAAACAAATCGGTTGATCAAATGGGTTTTTCCAAAATACACTTGGGATATCCCAAACAATGCCAATACAATTTACCTAACCTTTGACGACGGCCCAATTCCTGAAATCACAGAATGGGTGCTTGATCTGTTAAAAGAGCATAACATAAAGGCTACTTTCTTTAGTATTGGTGACAACATTGAAAAACACCCGGACATCTTCCAGAAAATAATTCAGGATGGGCATGCCATTGGCAACCATACCTTCAATCATCTGAAAGGATGGAAAACGGCTAAAAAAGAGTATATAGAAAATACGATGTTGTGTGAAAAGGCCATTCAACAACATGCAAAAAATGAGGGCCACGGATCAAAACTGTTTCGTCCTCCGTATGGAAAAATAAAAGCGTCGCAAGCCAGATTATTGCGAAGACTTGGCTATAAAATTATTATGTGGGATGTAATAAGCATGGATTTTGACAAAAATATCACGCCAGAAAAGTGCCTTAAAAATGTAATTAAGAATACAACAAGCGGAAGCGTAATTGTTTTCCATGACAGCATAAAGGCTTTTGGAAACCTTCAAATTGTATTGCCTGAAGCAATACGCTATCTAAAAGAGAAAGGATTTGTTTTTGATAAGATCAGCTAAAGCTGTTCCTGCACCAAACCAATTATAGTGTTAGCATCGAGCTCACCAGACTGTCTCCAAACCATCTGACCTTCTTTATAAATCATAAGCGTTGGAAGCCCTTTAATCCGCAAAGCATCTGCCAATTCTTGATTTTTGTCTACATCAATCTTAATCACTTTTGCCTTGTCTCCCAAAGCAGCGGCTACGTCTCTAATCACTGGGTGCATTGACACAGACTGTTCATTCCAATCTGTATAAAAATCAATTAAGACCGGTACAGAGGCATTGATAAGTTCTCCAAATTTTGACATAATTGAAAGTTTACTTTGACTTTATTTCTAAATTACAACAATTTTTTATACAAATGTAGCATATTTGCTGAATTATGCTACATTTTCACCTTTTTTTAGCGTGATGACAGTTATTTCTGGCCAAATCCCTACTCTGCCGGGATAAGCATGGAATCCAAAGCCTCGGTTTACATAGATATAACGTCCTAGATTTTCATATAATCCAGCCCATTGTTTGTAAATATATTGCACCGGACTCCACTTGAAAAAGCCTGGAATTTCTATCCCAAACTGCAGGCCATGCGTATGCCCGCTCAATGTCAGATGGTATTTTGTTGCATGGTTTTTTATCTCATATTCCCAATGCGAAGGATCATGGCTCATCAATATCTTAAAATCTGAATCCGTAAGACCTTCAGATGCTTTGGTCAGGTCACCTGCTTTTTTAAAATTATGCCCCCAGTTCTCTACTCCTATCAAAGCAATTTCATCGGTTCCATTATTGATTTTCACATTCTGGTTGAGCAATAATTTAAAATCAATCTGCCTGTGCAAATCCTTAATGGCGTCAAAATTTTCAAATTTTGCTTTATCAGAAGGCCATTCCACATATTCACCATAATCATGATTTCCTAACACAGAATATTTGCCCAGTTTTGGATTGTGTATTTTCTTAAAGGTATCAACCCAGGGATGCATTTCAGTCGCATGTGTATTTACGATATCGCCTGTAAACAAAACCAAATCCGATTGCTGTTCATTAATCAGGTCAATCGCATATTGGATTTTCTCAGGGTTATCAAAACTGCCACTATGCACATCAGATATCTGCGTAATTGTAGTACCGTCAAAACTATCCGGAAGATCAGGAAAAAACAAAGTCTGTTTAATCACCTTAAAGTTATACTTCCCTACCGTCATACCATACAAAAGCGAAACAAAAGGAACAGCTGCCACTCCAAGTGCCATCTGACTTATAAATTTCCTTCTGTCAGGAAGAAAATGCCCTCTGTCGTTATTGCCTAAAAAATGAGTGATGATGCCTGAAAAAACGCGATAAACATCTTCTCCAAACAAAATAAAAGTCACGACGAGCTTTGGCAAGAAAGTCAGCAAAACAAGTCCGATAGTTATTAATGATTGTCGGTTTTGCCCCACGCTCTTATCAAACTGGGTAAAAGAATATATGACAAAAACGATGACAGCAAGTGAAATAAGTTGGTATGGAATCAGAATCCATTTTGCCCTTGTGATTGTCTTGAATGCTTGAAATGCATAAAGTTCGACCAAAACAACAAAAGCAATAAAAAATATCCAGCGAAGCATAGTATGAGTTAGAATTTAAGCAAAGTAAATAAATAATGCTACTGCTATTAATTTAATTGGATAAATTTTAACTATAACGGGATTTAACAACTAGAATTGATACCCAATTTTATAATTGAATTATCACATAATAAAATTTGTATGTTAAAATATTCAGGAATCACAAATACGGAAAGCCGTAAAAAGAATATTTGGCAAAACTAAATCATGTCTTATTTTTATTTAATCTAAATAAATAACTTTGTGGCGTTTACAAACCCACACATTATGAAAAAAATATACTTAGTATTAACTACAATCTTTACCTGTGGTCTGGTGCAGGGCCAGATATTTGAAGAAGTTGCCAATCAAACGTTTCAAGGCGTGTTTTATGGCGATTCTGCATTAGGTGATTTTGACAACAACGGAAGAACCGATTTTATAATTTCGGGTGCTAAACCGGGATATACAGGATTTACAGGACTTTATAAAAACAATAATGGCGCTTTTACTGAAAGTATAAATGCTGCCATCAGCCAGATAATGTACTCATCTATTGCTGTTGGTGACCTTAATGGCGACAACAACCTGGACTTCATCATTACAGGAACAAAAACAGGAGAAAGTTCTTCTGTCGTTTTTGAAATCTATTATAATAATGGCAATGGTAGCTTTACCAAACATACTACCTCTGGGATTCCAGGAGTAAACTTCGGTTCAGTGGCCATTGCAGATCTTACAAATGATGGTATTGCAGACATCGTTGTTAACGGTAACTTAGGGTCAGAATACACCACAAGAGTTTATCAGCAAAACTCTGACGCCACTTTCACTGATTTGAATGCAGGACTGATGGGCACTTACTTTAGTGCTATCAAAGTTTTTGATGCAAATGCAGACGGGCTTCCTGATATTTTGGTAACTGGATTCAGTACCAACTATGTTCCGGAGACAAAGCTGTATACTAATGCCGGAAATGGGATATTTACAGAAAAACCAACAACCATACCTGGTATTTATTTTTCTTCAATTGATGCATTAGACATCAACAACGACGGTCATTTGGATTTGTTAATTTCAGGAACCGACTATACGCCTACTCCAAGTCTTACGATTTACACCAACGATGGTTTCGGAAACTTTACGGCTCAGGCAAACAATTTTACAGGAACCTATAACGGGAATTCAAAATTTGTAGACTACAACAATGACGGTTTAATCGATATTTTCTCAATAGGAAGCAATGCAGCCGGCACAAATACAGTCGTTTTATACAAGCAAAATCTAGACGGTACCTATACTTTAGACACGGAAAACAGTGCTACAATTGTAGGCGTGAACATGTCAAAAGGACAATGGTTGGATTTTGACAATGATGGCGACTTAGATTTATTAACCATAGGTTTTGAGGGTGGCGATGTGGCACAAACAAGATTATACAAAAACAAGACAATCAATCAGGAAACTTGCAGTGAGCCAGGAAACAATACGGGAGATTTAGGTTGCGTAACCTTCATTTACGAAGGAACAAGAGTAACTTATACTACTGTTCGCGGAAGCGATGGCAATATCTGGCTACAACAAAATCTTGGTAGTGCCAGCGTTGCCACTGCTCAAAATGATGAGGCTTCCTATGGCGATTTATTCCAATGGGGAAGATGGGATGACGGACATCAAAAAAGAAACTCAGTTACGGGAACTGTTCCAACACCAAATAATCCATCAGGACTGGCAACAGGAAACGAAACCTATTATACCGGATGGTGGTCGCCAAACGCTTCAACAGACAAATGGGAGGCTACTACTCCTTCAGCTGCGACAGATGTAAACGGTTGTGATCCGTGCAAAGCATTAGGAAACGGATGGAAACTTCCAACCGAAACAGAATGGAGCGCTATCGTAACATCTCAAAACATGCAAAACCCGGCAACTGCTTTTCAGAGTGTTCTAAAGCTTCCTGCTTCAGGATACAGAGCCGCATCAGGATCGTTTAGTTTCGTAGGTGCCAGAGGTTATTTCTGGAGTTCCACAACAAGTTCTACAGGTGCTAAATATTTATATGTAGGAACAACAATTGCTAATCCATCTGCTGGTGCTCCAAGAGCTCAGGCCGCAGCAATCAGATGTATGAAATATCCGCAGACAACACCAGGCTATTGCAATGTTTCTGTAGATTATGATGTGGAGCCAATTACAATGGTAAATTTCTCCGATATCAATAACCTTACTTCAGAAGTTGTAAATACCACTCCGGCTTATGAAGATTTCACTTCAATTGTAGGAAACGTAGTGAGAGGAAATACCTATCAGCTAACCGTAAAAGGAAACACAGCAGGCCAATTCGAGCATGACATCAGAGCTTTCTTTGATTGGAATAAAAATGGAGTTTTTGATATGCAGACAGAATACTATCATGCTGTTTTGACTCCATCAACAGGAGTGGATGCTGTAGAAGCAACCATCAGCATCACTATTCCTGCTACAGCTGCCATAGGAGATACCAGAATGAGAATCATCAAGGACCAATGGAATGTTTATGAAGAAGGAGATTTTGATGCCTGCCTGAATGCTTATTACGGACAAGTAGAAGATTATACAATAAACATTCAGGAAAGTTTAGGTACGATTGACTTCAACAAAAATGATTTCATAGTATATCCAAACCCAACGAGCAGTATCGTCAATATCCAGACAAAAGAAGCTATCAAGAACATCAGTCTTTACAACCATTTAGGACAACTTGTTGTTACACAAAAACAAGCTCAGATCAATCTGACAAACCTTGCCAGCGGAATCTATATGGTTCGTGTAGACTTTGAAAACGGACAAACTGCCAACAAAAAAATTATCAAGAAATAAACTTACAGCGCTAGTCCTGAACTTTTGGGACTAGCGCTTATAATTAATCATATATACTTTACATGCAAACAAATTACACAAAAACCCTTGCCTTTCTGTTTCTGGTGTTTATTTATGGAACAACATCAGCACAGATTGTCAATTATGGATTCTCGCAGAGCGCCGGAACCTTTGAAGATTTAACCAACCCAACCTTAATCGCAGAGCCAACAACTCTCACAGGCTCTGGATCAATCGATGACAATAAATACAATGCGGTTGCCATTCCGTTCAGTTTCCCTTTTAACGGAACTACATTTACTGCTCTAAACATTCATGCAGATGGCTTTATCAGCTTTGGGGCTACATCTCCAAGCGGCAGTACGCCTATTTCAAATAGTGCAACAACATTTGACGGTGCGATTTCAGCAGTCGCAAATGATATGCACGCCCTATACAATATTGACGGAAGAACAGGAAGCATCAGCACCCAGGAAGTAGGATCTGCTCCTAATAGAGAATTTGTAATTCAATGGATGCATTTCAGACCATATGTAGGTTCGACTTCAATCACCAGCTATTTTGACTGGAGTTTCCAAATCCGTTTAAAAGAAAATGGAGAAATTAATATTGTTTATGATCTGAAAGTAACAGGAACACCAACTTCAGCAACCGCACAGGTTGGACTTCGAGGAGCAACAGGTTCTGATTTCAACAACAGATATTCTACCGGAATTGCTACAAGCAACTGGATGGTTTCTGCACCAGGCTCTTCAAATACTTCATCAATGACTTGTAATTCTACTTCATTGCCTAGTCCAGGTTATACCTACACATGGGTTCCGCCTTCACCTTGCGTAACACCTTCATCACAACCTACTGCTCTTACATTTGATGTTCAAGGTATTGTCATAAATGGAAGTTTTACCGCAGCAAATCCTAGAGCAGACAAATATCTGGTTTTGAGAACGCCACAAGGAACCGCTCCAGGCCTACCTCAAAACGGTACAAATTATACTACTGGAAACAATACTACGCTTAATGCTTATGTAAGCTATAGCGGTAGCAATACAAATTTTACAGACAATGCTTTTAGTGGTATTGAAGGAAATACCGCTTATACATATACTGTCTACGCCGTAAATACTGCTTGCACGGGAGGACCTGTTTATAACACTACAACTCCATTGACTTCAAATGCGATAAGTTGCCCGGCTCCAATAAATCAGGTAACTTCTGCAAACCCTACAATGAATAGCTTTGCTTTGAACTGGACGGCTCCTACAAACGGAAATGCAGTTCCTTTCAATTATGTGATTGAAGTGGCAACCAACAATGACTTTTCAAGTCTTATCGCAGGTTCTCCATTTACACAAACTTCTTCACAGACAACATTTCTTGTAACCGGATTATCAAGCAACACTAAATATTTTTATAGATTAAGAGCTGTAAGCAATTGCAACGGTGTTTATTCTTCAATCGGAAATATTTCTACACTATGTGAAGCGATAACAGCTCTTCCTTATTCGGAAAGCTTTAATGCTGCGGATCTTTCTTGCTGGAGTACACCTATGGTTACCGGAACAGCTAATTGGGCTTTATCAACAGGAAGCTCTGAGGTTCCGACAAGGATAACCGGCGAAAGACAAATGATCAAGGCTTACAACAATTCGAATGCCTTGCTCATCAGTCCACAATTCGATTTTTCTGCACAAACACATGAATTAATCCGTATGAAAGTTTGGATTTACAGAAACACGAACGGTCATACTACAGATGTTGTAAAATTCCACGTTAATACCACAAACTCATTAAGCGGTGCAACAGAACTACTTTCTGTTTCGCTTAAAACAACTCTTGAACCTGCAGTTACAACTGCTGGATGGCACAACTATATTATTGCTATTCCACAATCGTATTATGCAGCGCCATTCTTTGTAATCGCACAAGGAATAACCAACGGAGGTTCTTCTTCTTACGGATTGGGTATTGATGAATTTTCATTAGAAGCTATTGCGAATGCGACGGCACCAACTTCAATTACAGTTACGACACAAAACAGCGCTCCGGCAGAAATCACAACTTCTGGAGGAACATTGCAATTAGCAGCAAACGTACTGCCTTTGGAAGCAAACCAAAATGTAACCTGGTCAATCGTAGAAGGCAATACGCTGGCAACAATCAGTTCTACCGGATTACTAACGGCTGTTGTTAACGGTACGGTAAAAGTTCGTGCTACTTCTGTCATAAACAATACTGTTTTTGGAGAACTACAGGTTCAGCTTAGCAACCAGCCTTTGGTATATTGCACGCCAAACTTTTCACAAGGAACAGAACCAATTACATTAGTGGAATTTGCAGGCATCAGCAATACATCTCCTGCTTCAACATCAAGTCCGGCTTATGAAAATTTCACTTCAATAGTTGGAACCGTAAAAGTTGGAAACACGTATCCAATCCGATTAAAAGGAAACACAAACGGTTCGTATTCTGGTTATTTCAAAATCTATATCGACTGGAACAACAACGGAACTTTTGAAGACAGCGAAGGTCAATCGTTAGGTTACCTTTCTAATTCATCTGGTGAGGACGCTGTAGAATTGAATGCTGAAGTTACGGTTCCTGTAACGGCAACAATAGGAAACGTTCGAATGAGAATAATGAAAAAATACCAATCATCTGTAATTCCTGCCTGTAATACTGATAGCTACGGACAGGCTGAAGATTACACCTTGACTGTTGAGGAAAATCTTGGCATTGGTGATTTCGACAAGACAAATTTCAAACTGTATCCAAACCCAACAAATGACATTGTGAATTTGTTGACTGATTTAGAAATCAAAGATGTAAAAATCTACAATCAGCTTGGACAATTAGTTTCAATTCAAAAAACATCGCAGATAAGCCTGTCTGATGTTGCAAACGGAATCTATATTTTCCATATCGATTTTAAAAACGGACAGACTGCCAAGCAGAAAGTCATTAAAAAATAAAGTAATACGTTAGTTCCATATCCTTTTTAGTTAGTTTTTTGTTTTTTATGAAGAACCGGTGCCTATTTATTTAGCATCGGTTTTTCTATTTTTACATCTTAAGTTTTGTATTTTTGAAAGCTATAGAAACCATTTTTTATGTCACAGCAAAAACGCCTATTTCTTCTCGATGCCTACGCTTTAATTTTCCGAGGCTATTACGCATTTATTAAAAACCCTAGAATCAACTCTAAAGGGATGGATACTTCCGCCATTATGGGATTCATGAATTCCCTTTTGGATGTTATTAAAAGAGAAAAGCCGGATCATCTCGCGGTAGCATTTGATAAAGGAGGCAGCCAGGTAAGAAGCGAAATGTATGCTGAATACAAAGCCAATCGTGATGCTACTCCGGAAGCTATCCAGATTGCGGTTCCTTATATCCATGAATTATTAAAAGCCATGCACATTCCTATTATTGAATATGCCGGTTGCGAAGCTGATGACTTAATAGGAACTATTGCAAAACAAGCCGAAAAGCAAAACTATAAAGTATTTATGGTTACTCCTGATAAGGATTTTGCGCAATTGGTTTCAGAAAACATCTTCATGTATCGCCCTGCCCGAATGGGGAACGGAATCGAAATCTGGGGTGTTCCTGAAGTATTGGCAAAATTTGAAATCGAAAGACCGGAACAGGTAGTCGATTTTCTAGGAATGATGGGTGATGCCGTTGATAATATCCCTGGACTTCCGGGTGTGGGAGAAGTCACTGCCAAAAAACTGCTGAAAGAATTTGGCACGATGGAAAATCTTCTTGAAAACACGCATCTGCTGAAAGGCAAGATGAAAGAGAACATAGAAGCCAACAAAGAAAAAGGGATTCTATCCAAAAAGCTGGCTACTATTATTACGGATTGCGATGTAACATTCGACGAAACAGATTACGAGCTTACCCGTCCCGATATTGAAAAAACCGAAGCTATTTTCCAAGAGCTTGAATTCAGGAGAATGGCTGAGCAATTCGATGCGATTTTCAGACCGGGAAGCACTTTGCCTGCTGCAAACGCTCAGCCGGACGCCAAGCTATATAAAAAACCGCAGGCAAAAAATGAAGATCAGTTCGACCTTTTTGCCACTACAACAGACGAAACAACTGGAGAAGTCAAAACCAGTTTTTATAAAACATTAAAAGACACGGAGCATTTCTACCAATTGATTGAAGGCGACATGGCAATAAAATTCCTGTTGCAAAACCTGCTAAAACAAAGCAGCGTTTGTTTCGACACGGAAACTACGGGAATCGATCCGCTAATTGCAGAATTGGTCGGTATGTCATTTTCTTGGGAAAAAGGCAAAGGTTTTTACGTTCCTTTCCCTGAAGACCAAACCGAAGCACAAACTCTTGTCAACAAGTTCATTCCGTTTTTTGAAGCAGAAGGAATTGAAAAAATAGGTCAGAACCTAAAATATGACCTAAAAGTCCTTGCCAATTATAATATCGAAGTCAAAGGACAAATATTCGACACCATGATTGCCCATTATCTGATCAACCCGGATATGCGTCATAACATGGATATTTTATCAGAAACCTATCTCCAATATTCTCCACAGTCAATCGAAGAACTGATTGGAAAAAAAGGGAAAAACCAAAAAACCATGCGTGAGGTTCCTGTGGAAGATGTCAAGGAATATGCAGTAGAAGATGCTGATGTGACACTCCAACTGAAAGATATTTTCAGTCAGGAACTTGACAATACAAACACTAAAAAATTATTTGAAGAAATAGAAGTACCTCTGGTTCCTGTTCTTGCCGCTATGGAAAAAGAAGGCGTCAATCTTGATGTTGAATTCCTGCATGAGCTATCCAAAGAACTTAAGGGCGATATTCAAAAGCTGGAAAACCAGATTTATGAAAATGCCGGAGAAAAGTTCAATCTGGCGTCTCCAAAACAGTTGGGTGAAATTCTATTTGACAAACTAAAAATTGGCGGAACCAAACAAAAAAAGACCAAAACCGGACAATATGCTACCGGCGAAGAAGTACTTTCTTATTTGGCATTGTCGAGTCCATTTGTTCAGGACATACTTGATTGGCGACAATTAGTAAAATTGCTGAACACTTATGTAGACGCCTTGCCTTTACAAGTTAGCCCAAAAACCGGAAGAGTCCATACCGATTATATGCAAACGGTAGCAGCAACAGGCCGTCTTAGCTCCAACAATCCAAACTTGCAAAATATTCCAATCCGTACAGAAAGAGGCCGTTTGATTCGAAAAGCATTTATTGCAAGAGATGAAAATTACACTCTGGTTTCTGCCGATTACTCTCAAATAGAATTACGAATTATTGCTGCATTGAGCGGCGATCCGGAAATGGTAAAATCATTCCAAAACGGAGAAGACATTCACGCTTCTACAGCTGCAAAAGTTTTTAATGTTTCCCTGGAAGAAGTGACCCGTGAGCAAAGAAGCCACGCAAAAACTGTAAACTTTGGAATCGTCTATGGTGTTTCTGCTTTTGGATTAAGCAACCAGACATCACTTTCAAGATCTGAATCTAAAGATTTGATTGATGCCTACTACCTGACCTATCCAAGATTGAAAGCCTACATTCAGGAACAAATTGAATATGCCAGACAGCACGGTTATGTACAGACAATATTAGGAAGAAGGCGTTATTTAAAAGATATCAATTCACAGAATGCCGTAGTTCGTGGTGCTGCTGAACGAAATGCTGTCAATGCTCCAATACAGGGAAGTGCTGCAGATATTATCAAAATAGCGATGATTAACATCCACAAACGTCTAAACGAAGAAAACTGGAAAAGTAAAATGTTACTTCAGGTACACGATGAACTTGTTTTTGACGTTCATAATAGTGAGCTTGAAAAAATTCAGCCAATGATCAAGGAGGAAATGGAAAATGCCTTTAAGCTAGATGTCCCTTTAATTGTAGATTTAGGCAAAGGTCATAATTGGCTGGAAGCACATTAAACCAGAGAAGGTGTAACAGAAACCCGCAATTTGCGTCACATAAACAATCATTCTAAACCCTACAATGAAAAGAACAGCCCTATTTCTATGCCTGCTTTTATGCCTAAATTCTTTTGGGCAAAGTCAAATCAATAAAACAGTCAGCATTCCCTTTACCTTACTGGGAAGCGGCCATATTTTAATAAAAGCGAAAATAAACGATATAGAAGGGAATTTCATTTTTGATACGGGTGCCGGGCTTAATCTATTGACAAAGAAATTTGCCGACAACATAAATGACCTAAAAAAAACAGATGGCTTTTATACCGGTCACAGGGCCACAGGCGAACAGATTGTAGCGGATTTTTGGGACACCAAAAGTTTTGAAATAGGAAATCAGAAACTAAATGCCGAAAAATTCACAGTCCTTGACATGGATTTTCCAGTAGATGGTTTGATCTCGTTATTGCCTTTCAGAAACATTCCAATCACAATTGATTATAAGAATAAAGCATTGATTTTAGAAACAGAAAAATCCGTAAAAGAACTGGCAAAAAAAGGTATTTCGCTTCCAATCCAGGTTTCAGATGAGTTAGGAAAAGCTTTGGATATTGCCACTTATGTAAAGCTCGATGACAAGCTTGTTGTACAGATGAATTTAGACAGCGGCGCAGGTTTCAATGTTTTCAGATTTAATTCAAGATATATGGAATCGTTGGGAATTGACCCTTCAAAAACAGAGATGAAACATCAGAAAAGCGATTTCAAGCCAACCGAAGGAAACAACTATTATTACACCAATCTTTCCAAAATAAATGCACAATCGAACACTAAAATTTCAGCTTCCGATTTCAAGGCTACTTTTATCGAAGGATTGATTTATGAAGCTATCGGAAGCATCAACTGGCTTGGAGATAAGATTACGATTGATATCCAAAACAGAAATATGATCATCAATAATTAGGGTTTATCACTTTAAAAAAAGATCCATGAAAAAAATATTCTTATTCCTGTCTATTTCCCTATCGTTAAATGCATTTTCACAAAGCGAAACGCGATTTGAAAAAATTGACAGCCTTCTGAATTACCTCACTTCGAATAATAAATTCATGGGGAGTGTCGCCATTCGAAATAACGACGAGATTGTTTTTGAAAAATCCTATGGCTATGCCGATGTAAAAAACAAAATCAAGGCAGACAATCAGACACGATACAAGATTGGTTCCATTACAAAAACATTTACGTCTGTAGTCATTTTACAGCTTATTGAAGAAAAAAAACTGACCCTTGACACCAAACTGTCCAAATTCTTCCCTACAATACAAAACTCAGAAGATATCACTATTGACAATCTTCTTACCCACTCCAGCGGTATCTATAGCTTTACGAACGACCTGGATTATCCAATATATGCAAAACTGCCAAAAACCCGCAGCGAGCTGATGAAGAAAATCAAAGCAGGCAAACCTGTTTTTGAACCGGGAGAAAAAGCAGAATACAGCAATTCCAATTATGTAATTCTGGGATGGATTATTGAAGACCTTACCAAAAAAAGCTATGCAGACAATATCAACACCCGAATTATACAAAAATTAGGACTCAAAAATACAGGGTTTGCTACTGGCGCAAAAAACGAAGCTCTTTCTTATGATTGGGATGGAAAAAACTGGAAGGAAGGCCAAAAAGAAGACATGTCTATTCCGGGCGGAGCTGGAGCCATATTATCGTCTGCCGGAGATTTGACTAATTTTATCAATGCCTTATTTTCAGGAAAATTGCTAAAACAGCCTTCTTTGGACTCTATGATTACCATCGAAAATGGATATGGAAAAGGAATTTTTGCCATGCCTTTTGCTGAAAGGAAATTCTATGGTCATTCTGGTGGAATCGAAAGCTTCTCCTCGACTCTGGTACATTATCAAAAGGAAAAATTGAGTATTGCATTGCTTGACAACGGCCAAGGCTATGACATGAACGGAATAATGATTGGGATTTTCAGCATTTACTATAAAATGCCTTACCGATTCCCTAACCTGAAAACAGCCACTGTAGATGTTGCCATCCTTAAAAGTTATGTAGGTACCTACTCCGATCCTAATTTCCCTTTAAAGATTACAATCAAAGAAGAGAAAGGCGTGCTGATCTGTCAGGCAACCGGACAGGAATCTTTCCCGCTAAATCCTTTAAGCGACACCAAATTCAATTTTGACCCTGCAAGCCTGGAATTGGTCTTTTCACCAAATGCAATGACTATACTGCAAGGTGGACATGAATTCAAACTCACTAAAGAAAAATAAAAGCATAAAAAAGCCCACTTGTAGTGGGCTTTTTAGTTTATGATAACTTTCGGGTAGATTCTCTTTGGCGAAGTTCGGTTTTTATAACCGTTGTTCGATACGTGTATTCTTCCTCTTTGCTTTCCAGTTTTTCGATAAGCATCGTAGCTGCTTCTTCTCCTATTTCAATACCATGTTGGCTGATGGTAGAAAGGCTTGGCGTTAATCTGCGTGACCATACTCCGTCTGCAAATCCAATTACGCAAAGCTCATCAGGAATTTTGATTCCTTTTTTGATAGCCATTTTCATTGCCATAGTCGAAGCGTGTTCGTCTAACGCAAAAATGCCATCAATCGTTTGGCTATTAATAAGCTCATTTAGCCTGAAATCAAATTCATCCGGATTATCAGTACGGATGATCAAATTTTTATTGATTGCAATATCATTATCATGCAATGCTGTTGCATATCCTTGCGCCCTTAATTTCGCCACGCTCAAATTGTCAATTGCCGTTAGCAGCGCTATGTTTTTGCAACCCAGTTTTATCATATGATTCACAGCATTTACCGAAGAATCAAAATCATCAACAATTACTTTATCGCAATTGATCTCGTCAGAAATACGGTCAAACATTACAATAGGAATACCATCAGAAATCGCATCTTTAAAATGCTTGAATTCTTGCTGCTTTTGCGTCTCTTCTGCAATAGACAAAATAAATCCGTCAATTGTTCCGTTGCTAAGCATGTCTATCGTGTGGATTTCTTTCTTTAAAGACTCGTTAGTGATACAAGTAATCACGTTATAGCCTTTTTCGTTTGCCTTCTTTTCAATCCCGCTAAACACTTTCGCAAAAAACGGATTCAAGATGTTCGGAATGATAACCCCGATAGTCTTTGTGCTTCTGTTTTTCAGGTTAATGGCAATATTATTAGGCTTGTAGTTTTTAAGCTTTGCAAATTCCTGAATTTTAATTTTTGTAGGCTCACTGATTTCCGGGCTGTTGCTCAGCGCTTTGGAAACTGTAGAGACAGACACGCTCAATTCTTTGGCTATTTGCTTTAGGGTTGCTTTTGGTTTCATCACTGTTCGTATAATAAAGGAAATGTAAAGTAAGTGAAAAATTGGAAATTATACTTAAAATTTAAATTAAACCTTAAAAACAGGAAAACAATAACTATCACGCCATGTCAAGCATCATTTTTGGCGTAACAACAGCGACTTCCATATTTATTAAAATTAGGAAAATTCAAAAATAATTACATTTCATTACAAACAAACACAATAAAATACTAATTCACATGGTAATTATATAACATTTTCTCAAAACCATTAACAAATTTTCTGCGTAAGTAATTCAATTAGGGTTCCTGTTGGAACCTGAAATCAACCATTTAGTTATTAACCTTTTAAATGTCTAACTTATGAAAAACGCAGTAACTGTAAAAGAACAGCTCACTTCGGGAACCAACCGAAGAAGCTTCTTAAAGATTAGCGGACTGACGATGGCTGCCACTGGATTGCTCCTGACCGGCTGTAACAATGACGATGATTCTTCAAACAATGGCCCTTATGCCCCAGGAGTCCGAAATGGAAAATTCGATCTTGGAAGCGGCGATCTGGGAGTCTTGACTTATGCGTATGCATTAGAACAGCTTGAAGCCGACTTCTATACACGAGTTGTTAACCTGAATAACTTTGGAGCACTTTTTAATAGCGAAGAACAACAGGTTCTTTCTGACTTATATGCTCATGAAGTAATCCACAGAGAATTTTTCAAGGTCGCTTTGACCGGAGCCTTGTCCAATCCTTCTACTCAATTGCTTCCCGCACTGGAATTTGATTTCACCACTGTAAACTTTAGCAGCAGAAGTTCTATTCTGGGAACAGCAAAAGCATTAGAAGACACGGGTGTTGCCGCATATAACGGAGCCGGAAAACTAATTACGAGCACAGAGTATTTGTTATTGGCCGGAAAAATTGTTTCGGTCGAGGCCAGACATGCTTCCGCAATAAGAAGCCTGATTAATCCTAATTCGAATGATTTTGCAGGCGATGATGTCGTAAGCGCATCAAGCGGTTTGGATGTTGCCAAAAATCCATCACAGATACTTCCTGTGGCTGGCGGTTTTATCACAACAGAATTTACGGCTACCTATTTACCTTAAACACTAACCAACAAAATTAGAAATTATGAATCTATTTAAATTTATAGAATCCTTTACTGATGATAATTTAATGAACAGTACGGGATCCAGAAGAGACAGTTTTGGACAATTTGGGCAATTGGGTAAAAATTTAGCCTTGGCCTCAATTCCATTAGGATTGGCTGCATTTACCAACAAGGCTTTTGCTTCAGATATAGGACCAACACCAAGCACACCAATTGGAGCTTTGCAACTTGCCCTAACACTAGAATATCTTGAAGACGAGTTTTATCGATTGGGATTAGAATCTGGTGTTATTCCAACCGGAGGAAGAGACGAAAAAGTATTCATGCAAATTGCAAAACACGAAGCCAGCCATGTAGAATTTTTGATTGCCGGACTTGGAGCCAGTGCGGTTACAAAACCAACATTTGACTTTACTGTTGGAGGCGCTTTCGACCCTTTTAATGCTACAGGAATAGGTACCACTGCCGCATACCAGCAATTTTTAGTACTGGCACAGGCTTTTGAAGATACCGGAGTAAGAGCCTATAAAGGACAAGCCGGTAATTTGATATCGACACCCGATTTATTGACTGCCGCTTTACAGATTCATTCTGTTGAAGCCCGCCATGCCTCGGAAGTAAGACGACTGCGAGGACTCAAAGGATGGATTACCGGAAACGATAGAGGACTCGGAATGCCATCTGCAACGCAAGCGGTCTATGACGGAGAAGAAAATGTAACACAGGCCGGATTTAATACCAGCACAGTAAACAACGGATCGTTAGGACCTGCCATACCGGGAGCGGCCGGATCAGAATCCTATGACGAACCGCTCACTACACAACAATCTGTTACTATAGCCAATCTGTTTATTGTATAAAATCACTTATTTCTACTATTTAACAAACCATCTAAGCCATTTAGATGGTTTTTTTTATTCTGAAAGGTTGGCTTACTCTCTTATTGAATCGACAAATCAAAAATAATCCGTACATTTGCCTTACTTCATTTACAGATTTTCAATCTGATAATCAGCCTTTAAAATAATCTTTTATAGGTGTTTGCATTTAAAAATAATTATTGTACTTTTGCAACCCCTTTATTGGGGATGGAATGTTTAATTAAAATAAATTATTGTGAACACATTAAGCTACAAGACAATTTCAGCGAACAAAGCCACTGTAACGAAAGAGTGGATTGTTGTTGATGCTGAAGGTCATAACTTGGGCCGTCTTGCTTCAAAGGTCGCTATGATCCTTAGAGGTAAATACAAGCCGAGTTATACACCGCACGTGGACTGTGGAGATAACGTAATTGTTATCAACGCAGAAAAAATCAACCTTACAGGTAACAAATTGGATGACAAAATTTACATGCGTCACACAGGTTACCCAGGAGGACAAAGAACTTTGACTGCTAAAGTATTACAGACAAAAAACCCTGCATCTTTAGTGGAAAAAGCAGTAAAAGGAATGCTACCTAAAAACAAATTAGGCGCACAACTTTTCAGAAATTTAAATGTTGTTGTAGGTTCTGAGCACTCTCACGAAGCTCAAAAACCTAAAACTGTTAACCTTAACGATCTTAAGTAATGGCTACAATTCACAAAATCGGTAGAAGAAAAACCGCTGTTGCTCGTGTTTATGTTACAGAAGGAACTGGAAACATCACGGTAAACAAAAAAGAATTTACAACTTACTTCCCGACTGCAACTTTACAGTACAAAGTTTTGCAACCTCTTTCTATGACTGAGAACGCTTCAAACTTTGACGTAAAAGTAAACGTTTATGGTGGTGGTTCAACTGGTCAAGCAGAAGCTGTAAGAATGGCAATCGCTCGTGCAATGTGCGAAGTAAACGCTGAAAACAGAACTATCTTGAAACCAGAAGGTTTATTAACAAGAGACCCAAGAATGGTTGAACGTAAGAAATTCGGTCAGAAGAAAGCTCGTAAGAGATTCCAGTTCTCTAAACGTTAATATTACCCGTCTTTTCGGTAACAGAAGAGACATCGTTCATTTATTATTCAAAACAATGTTGTTAATCCCTGTCGAGGCAGGAAATTAGTTTAGCATCTAAATGTATTCAGCCGGTAAACCGCCATTTATACATTGCTAATCAACAGAACGTAAACTATTATTAAAATGGCAAACAAAGTAGAAGTTAAAGAATTACTAGAAGCAGGTGTTCACTTCGGACACATGACTAGAAAGTGGGATCCAAACATGGCTCCTTACATCTATATGGAGCGTAATGGAATCCACATTATCAATCTATATAAAACTGCAGCTAAAATCGAAGAAGCTAATGAAGCTTTGAAGAAAATCGCTGCATCAGGTAGAAAAATATTATTCGTTGCTACCAAAAAACAAGCAAAAGATATCGTAGCTGAAAAAGCAGCTGCAGCAAACATGCCTTACATCACTGAAAGATGGCCAGGTGGTATGTTGACTAACTTCGTAACTATCAGAAAAGCGGTTAAGAAAATGGCTTCTATTGATAGAATGAAGAAAGACGGTACTTTCATGACATTATCTAAAAAAGAACGTTTACAGGTTGATCGTCTTCGTGCAAAATTAGAGAAGAACTTAGGTTCTATCGCTGATATGTCAAGACTTCCTGCTGCATTGTTCGTTGTAGACATTAAAGCTGAACACATCGCGATTAAAGAAGCTCAAAAATTAAACATTCCAGTTTTCGCAATGGTAGATACAAACTCTGACCCAAGAGAGGTAGATTATGTAATCCCTGCAAATGACGATGCTTCTAAATCAATTGAGAAAATTTTATCTTTAGTAACTGCTGCTGTTATCGAAGGTCTTTCTGACAGAAACACTACTTCTGACAAAGAAGTTGAACAGCCAGTTGACGAAGCTACAGACGCTCCAAACGAGACTGTAGAAGCTTCAACTGAAGAATAAATTAAATTAGATTCCAATTTTTAAATTCCAATTTCCAGATAAATTACAATACGTTGATAATTTAATAAACTTGGGATTTGGAATTTAGACTTTGGAATTTTTTATTTTTAACCCTTAAAAAAACACACTAAAATGGCAACTATAACTGCTGCAGATGTAAATAAATTAAGAACCCTGACTGGTGCAGGGATGATGGACTGCAAAAAAGCGCTTGTTGAGGCTGACGGTAACTTCGATCTAGCTATCGAAAACCTTCGTAAAAAAGGCCAAAAAGTAGCTGCTAACAGATCTGATAGAGAATCTACTGAAGGTGCTGCTATCGCTGTTGTAAATGCAGACAAAACTTCTGGTGTTGTTATCTCATTGAACTGTGAGACTGACTTCGTTGGAAAAAATGAAGGTTTCGTAAAGTTGGCTACAGATTTGGCTAACCTTGCTTTGAACTTCAAAACTAAAGAAGAATTTTTGGCAGCTGATTTCAACGGAATCACTGTTGCTGACAAATTAATCGAGCAAACTGGAGTTATCGGAGAAAAAATCGAAATCGGTTCTTTCGAAAGATTAGAAGGTGCTTTCGTTGGATCTTACATCCACGCTGGTAACAAAATCGCTACTTTAGTTTCTCTTTCTGCTAATGTTCCTGGTGCTGAAGAAGCTGCTAGAAACGTTGCTATGCAGGCTGCTGCTATGAACCCAATCGCATTAGACGA
The DNA here is from genome assembly GCF_006385255.1 of Flavobacterium microcysteis. Classification (GTDB taxonomy): domain Bacteria; phylum Bacteroidota; class Bacteroidia; order Flavobacteriales; family Flavobacteriaceae; genus Flavobacterium; species Flavobacterium microcysteis. The sequence continues at coordinate 270,734 of NZ_VFJE01000056.1, read as the reverse complement.
GGCTGGTGTTGATGCATCTATCATCGAAAAAGAAGTAGAAATCGCTAAAGATCAATTACGTCAGGAAGGAAAACCAGAAGCTATGTTAGATAACATCGCTAAAGGTAAAATCCAACGTTTCTACAAAGACAATACATTGGTAAACCAAGATTACATTAAAGATGGCGCTGTTAGCGTTTCTGGATATGTAAAATCTGTTGATGCAAACTTGACAGTTACTGGTTTCAAAAGAGCTGCTTTAGGATAATACATCCCAAAACACATACTAAAAACCTCAATCTTTTATTAATTTATTAGATTGAGGTTTTTTCAATTTATATCCTATATTTGTTTTTCATCCGCAAAATCTTACAGCTCTTGAAAAACAAGATTTTTTTTCTATTCATACTCTTTACTTCGGCCGTTTATTCACAAAAAGAGAAAACACTATTCTGGGAAATTTCAGGTAATGGACTTACTAAAAAGTCATATCTGTACGGAACAATGCATCTTAATGAAAAGATATCCTACCATCTTTCTGATTCCTTTTACAAGAACCTCCTGGATGCCGATATAGTTGCCAATGAAAGCGACCCTGAAACCTGGTCAGATTTAAAAATCCTCACAAGCCCATCCCGTTTCAATAATTCCTTCAAATTTTACACAAACTTCTACAAGCGTCCTGCCAAAAGAGAATCCATAGCAACCGTCTTTGTTAACGACAATTCCTATTTCAACAACATGATGTCCTTTGATGATGGAAATCGGGCTGATTATCAAGAAAATTCAGTTCTTGATATGTTCATTTATCATACCGGAAGAAAATACAACAAAAAGGTAGTTGGACTTGAAATAGCAAAAGAATCTTTAATTCCTCTCATGAATTTAAGTTCAGAAGATGCAATTGCTAAGGATGAAAACAGGGTAGCCTTATTTAAGTTTTTAAAAAACAAGAATCCCGAGGAACTATTGAATCAATTTTATCGTGAGAAAGACATTGTCATGCTTGACTCTTTGTTCAAGCTTATGCTTTCTAAAAAAGCTCAAAATGCACTAATCGGAAGTCGAAATTATATCATGACCAAAAGCATCGATTCTCTTGCTAAAAAAGGCAGCCTATTCGCTGCTGTTGGCGCAGCCCATTTAGCCGGAAAAGAGGGTATTCTCGAGCTATTGATAAAAAAAGGATATACCGTAAAACCTATTTTTGATGAACTGACAGAGAGCGGTCAGACAAAGAAAAAAACTATAGAAGAATATTTCCCAAACCCTAATTTTTCAGCGGCCAGAACAAAAGACGGAATGATAGCCATTCCTCTCTACAAAACATTTACAGAAAAAGATTTTCATATAGGTTCGGCAGATTTTACTAATGGTGGCATAATCAACATCAAAAGACTTCCTTTGAATTACTTCGTAAAAAAAGAAAATACAACCTACAATCCTAAGTCGCTTGACAGCTTGTTTTTTGAAAACATTCCGGGCAATATTATTGAGAAAAAGTTTTTTGAGAGCGACAGCTATAGCGGCTATGACATCAAAAGCAAAACCAAAGCAGGCAATAGCCAACATTATCGTTTTTATATTACGCCAATCGAGATTATTGCCATTTCGATGATTGGAAACGTAAACTATGTGAGGCAGTATGAAAACGAAGTCTTTAACAATATAAAAATTAAAGGCTTCTCAAACAATTGGGAAAAAACACAGCCAGAAAATGGGGGATTTTCAATAGAAACTCCTGCTTTCAAAACAGCCGACGGTTTAGGCGTTGACAATAACAATGTGGAAATTCAGGCTTACGACCCTTATGAAAAAAGCTACTATTTTCTAACCAAAAGAGTATTGAATGACAGCAAAGAGATACTGGGTTCTGAAGAAGAACAGCAACAAATTCATAATGAATTTTACTTGCAGTATGATTCTTATGCATCAAATGTAAAATACAATGCAGAGACATTTTCTTTAGAATCCAACTCAAAAATCGGTGAAAAGGACATCAAGCTGAAAAGTTTTATTCACGGTTCCGATTATTATTTATTAGGCACAGTAAATGCCTCAGAAAAAAATGCTTTGCGCTTTTTCAATTCATTCAAACAAGAGCCTTATCGCTATGATTCCAACCTGAAAACCTTTCAAGATACAGTAGCAAAATTCAAGGTTGAAATTCCAGAAAAAGGAAATGAAAAAATATTATGGGCAACTCGGGCCAAGCCAGAGAATACAAAGAATACGTTCATTTCGAAAAATAACCAATATAGCTTTCAAACACTATCAGGAAAGACAGTAGATTTAGAATATTCCATCTATCCTAAATATTACAATCAGACTTCACTAGACTCGATCAAAAAGAAACTCGAAAGCCATCTCTTAAAAGTGAGCAAACAGGAAGACTTAATTGATTACGTAGAAGATTATTACACTGAAAGTCCATTGCTTAATTATGACTTTTTATCCAAAAAAGGAATACAAAAAACAATGTGGACTGAACTGACAACTGACAAAAAAGATTCGTATGAATTTGTATCTAAAACAGAGTCCTACGACAAAGAGAACAACGTTTATACTGTCGATGCTGTTGTCTCAAAGCCAAATTCAACTTCGGCCCTAAAACAAAAAATAGTATATACGGGAGATTCCTATTATTTATTAAGCGCCTTGATTGATAAGGATTTGGAAAACGAAGATAAATTCATCCAAAAAACATTCGACTCTTTTGCGCTCCTAGACAAAAAGTCAATTTCGGATAAAGACAAACTCGACCTGTTCATCGAAGATGCAAAAAGCGATAAAGACACGATTCGTTATTCTGCCTTGACATCAGTTGAACAGCTGGAAATCACAAAAAAAGATTTTGAAAAAATAACCCATTTCCTGTCAAGTTTCGAATTTAAAAACTCAGAAAACGCTGCCATAAAATCCCTATTGGAGAAAATAGGATACATTAATGATGATCGTGTTATTCCTTATTTAGAAAGTTATTACAAAAAAGAAAACAACAAAACCACAATTCAAATTTCCATTTTAAAAGCCTTGGCAAACCAAAAATCAAAAGCGGGTTACCGAAAAATAATGGAGCTACTTGAATATGATTTGCCGCTTACGAATCAATACCAAATCAACTCGCTTTTTTCTTATTTCGAAAAAGATATAGAGAACAGCAAAGAATTATATCCTAAAATATTCCAATTTTATACTATCAAAGAATACAAGCAGTCTGTTTTAGAATTCTGCAATCTATTATTTGACAAAGAAATATCACAAATTAAAAAAATAAATTCCCATAAAAAAGCATTAATTGCAGATGCCAAAATGGAATACAAGAGACTGCTGAGCACGAAACAGAATTATTCAGAAGAAGAGGAGGAAGATTTTCAAAACACCTTTGATGCCATGCAAACTTCTGAATTGGCAAATTATCTGGCTCTTCTTTCGAACTTTAAAGAAGATAAAAACATCGACGACCTTTTTAGCAAAAGTGACAAACTTGACATTTCTCATATCAACAACGAAATCCTCAGAATTAAGGTCGTAAACAACAAATTAACTGATAGCGAAGAAAAAGAAGCATTAGCCAATCCTGAAAAGCGATTTTTAATGATGCAATTGCTCTTAAATAAAAATCCGAAGCGGGAATTTAAAAATATCCCGGATGAAGAAATAGCACTATCAGCATTAATGGTTATTAGAAATTTCACTCAAAAAGACAGCCTAAAACTTATTTCTGCCAAAGAGTTTAAAAAGAATCACAAGGATATTTCAGCTTACTTTTTTAAATCTGAAAAGGCAAATAAATTGACACAGTTAAGCGAACCGATTATGCATGGGATTTATTTCATAAAAGAAAATAGCAATTTGAATCTCCAAGCCTACTATGAAACACAGACTGTGCTAGACGAAGAAACTTCGGAAGAAAGCCAAATCGAACTTGTAATTGATTCTATAATAAAAGAATCGAATCCTCGGGCAAGCTTTGAAAAAGAAAAAGAAGTGAATGAAGCTATGATGTTTAATTTCTAGAAACTTAAAGCTATGGAAAAAATCAGATGCAGATGGTGTATTGGCGACAGTCTTTATGAAAAATACCATGACGAAGAATGGGGCGTTCCTGTGTATGACGACCAAAAACTTTTTGAATTCCTGATTCTGGAAACCTTTCAGGCAGGCCTGAGCTGGATAACCATACTTCGCAAAAGAGAAAATTTCAAAAAAGCTTTTGACAATTTTGACTATAAAAAAGTAGCCCAATATACCGAAGAAAAAATCCAAGATTTGATGCAAGATTCTGGCATCATCAGAAACCAGCTAAAAATCCGTGCTGCCGTGACCAATGCGAATGCATTTATGGAAACACAGAAAGAATTTGGAAGTTTCTCAGATTATATCTGGAAATTCACCGATGGCAAGCCTATCATAAACCGACCAAAAACACTATCAGATGTTCCGGCAACGACTCCACTTTCTGATGAAATCAGTAAAGATTTGAAAAAAAGAGGATTTAAGTTTGTAGGCTCCACTGTTATCTATGCTCATATGCAGGCCACAGGAATGGTAAACGACCACATAGAAGAGTGTTGGACCAAAAAGTAGTTTTATGGCCTTCTCCGTGCTTATAAGCTATTCTTTTTCACAATGCCACCAGCTTTTAAATCTTCTGCCTTGTAGCCTTCAATAAAATTGACATTTACGGGTTCTGATTTCCAGCTTGTATTTCTAAAATAGGCAACAAAGTGCAAATGTGCAATTGTAGTCCATCCCGTCATTCCAGATAGCGCAATGGGTTGTCCGGCATTTACGAAGTCACCCATAGCTACCAGAGCGCCTTTTTCTTTTAAATGTACATATTCTGTGAACAGTCCCGTTTCAGGATGGTAGAGCGTAATAAAATTGGCGTAATCTTTCCATGAGCTATCTTTTCCAGAATGCTGGTATTTATCGATAAGACCTACGACAAAACCACTAGCAGCTGCACATATGGTATCTCCTGTTTTTAAATCAAAATCCAAAGCCAGTTTTGACAATCCGTCTTTATGCGAAAAACTACCATTATGCCCTTGAACTACGGTATACTTTTTCCCTTTTTGAAACGGTAAGGCTAATCGGGTTTCTTTTGGATGTGACATTGCATTTCCCAGCATATAATTCGCTCCGGATTTATGCTGTTGGGCTGTGTCAAAAAAAATACTGATTCTTTTCTTTTCCTTAGGACTTAACACTACCAGTCCTTTGCTTTCAAAACGTTTGTTTAACAAAGAATCATTTAAAACTATTCGTACCGGACATTTCAATAAATTATCTAATGTGATAACCAAACTATCACCAACAATTTTCTGAGAATAGCCCAATGGTGAAGCATTAAACTTAGTCTGCGGCAACTTAACTGAATTGCAGGCATATAAAACGGACATCAGTAAAGCAATAATTATAAAGTTTCTATTCATTATTGGCCTTTTTTAATAATCCCCATAAAATCTTCTCTCGAAATCTCCCTAGCACCTAAACTTTCCAAATGGCTATTATGAACCTGACAATCCAAGAGCTTATAATTGGCTTCTTTTAATTTCCTGACCAACGAAACAAAAGCCACTTTTGAGGCATTAGAAACTTTAGAAAACATACTCTCGCCACAGAAAACATGTCCTAAATCAATACCATAAAGCCCTCCAACCAATACATCACCCTGCCAGATTTCAACCGACCTGGCGATTCCCATTTCATGGAGTTTTATATAGGCTTCAATCATCTGTTCCGAAATCCAGGTTCCTTGTTGTCCATCTCTTTTTATCGTGCTGCAATTTGTAATAACATCTCTAAAATTTTGGTTGTAGGTTACTTTAAAAATATCCTGATTCAGAATATTTCTCATGCTTTTGGAAACCTTGAACTCTTCAGGAAACAAAACCATTCTTTCTGGCGGTGACCACCAAAGTATAGGTTCATCATCATCAAACCACGGGAAAATTCCACTCCTATAGGCCAATAGAAGCCTTTCTGGCGACAAATCGCCACCAATAGCTACAATTCCATCATCATTGGCTTCTTCAACCGGAGGAAAAAACAATTCTTTACTAAGGAAATACATTTTTATTTTCTTAAAGTCACAAAAAAACCGCAATATTTGCGGTTTTTCGATTTTCTATTTTTGAATTAAAAAGGCAGGTCGTCGTGCTCTTCTTCTTTATAATTGTTTGCTGGTTCAAAAGCTTCTTTTGCCGGCATTGGAGGTACTTGCGCAGAAGATGAAGGTGCTTCAGCTTGCAATTTCTCGATTCTCCATCCTTGAATACTGTTGAAATATTTGGTTTCACCTTGTGGGTTTACCCACTCTCTACCTCTTAGGTTGATAGAAACCTTAACAGGCTCGCCTACTGTATAGTTATTCAACAAATCACATTTATCCTGCGTAAATTCAATCATGATATGCTGCGGATATTGCTCATCTGTTGTAACAACCAATTCTCTCTTTTTAAATGACGCACTAACTTGCTGCTCGGCATTTATCACTTTAACTCTTCCTGTAACTTCCATAATCTTCTTTTGTTTTTATTATTTATATGGCTTGTAAATCAGCCCTCTCATTATATTTTTTCTGATAATAGCACTTTCCATGCTGCCATCACTTCATTATTATCAAGATATTCTTTTGCTTTTAAATGCACTTTCTCCTGATCATCAGAACTTAAGACACCTTTTACAGCAAAATTCTGGTCTACAAATATAGCAACTTCTTCGGTTGTAGGCAATGCTTCAACGTTGCCCAATTTGCCTAAATCATTACCGTCAAAAACCGGGCTCTCTTTTATAAAATCAGGAATTTGATCCACACCAATACCTAATGTTGTCAATGGTTTTTCTACTTCAAACAATCCCATATTCGAACGGGAGTACCAATTTCCTCCTAAACGTGAAACTAAATCAATCTTATGTTGGTCAACACCTCCGTTTTCATCTAAAATACTCTCATCAATATGCATTTTGACGATTTCGCAGATAATTAAATTTCCGGCTCCGCCTTCATTTCCAAGACTGATGATTTCCTGTATTTTGCATTCAAACTGTACTGGAGATTCTTTTACACGATACGGTTTTACTATATCAGACGGAATGGCTGTAAATCCGGCTTTTAAAAACTCATTTACACCATCGCCATATTCTGTACTTGCCAAAGATGCTTGTTGTACCATGTCATAATTAACAACATTAATCACAACTTCACGGGTAGCTTCAGCATTAATCAGCGTATGTTTTATAGTATTGTCACGAACTCTTCTCGATGGCGAAAAAATCAAAATTGGCGGATTCGCACTAAAAAGATTAAAAAAACTAAACGGTGACAAATTCGGTTTCCCGTTACTATCCATCGTGCTGGCAAAAGCTATTGGCCTCGGCCCTACTGATCCCTGAAGATATCCCTGCAATTTTGCTGTTGGGATTTCCTTCGGTATTATACTAATCATAAAATTCTGCGTTTAAACAAAAGTAATAAATTGCATCAAGAAGAATAAAAGAAGTGTTTACGATTTATAAACAGTTTCAAAATTCGACTTTATATCTTTTCCTTATATTTATACCTCAAAATAAAATTTATGCAGTTTTCTGAAAAAAGAAATGTCACACGTTGGATTATCATCGTAATCTCCTTTCTCATCATATCCCTGATTCTTTGGAATACTTACACTTTTTTCCAGATTTTTAAAAACGAGGAGCATATCAAAATGCAGATATGGGCGACTTCCTTAAAAACAATCAATAATGCCGATTTGCTCAATGACGATATCGAGCTTCCAAGACAGATTGTTGATAAAAATACGACCATCCCTATCGTACTGACTGACCAGAATGGAAACATTATGGGCATGAGAAATATCGACGAGACTATTGCCAATGATTCAATTAAGGCACAAGCTTTTTTTAAAAATTTCAAAAATGAAAACGATCCGATTGTTCTTGAATATCTTCCGGGAGATGTTCGATACGTGTATTATGGAAACTCTTCCCTGTTAAACAATCTGAAATATTATCCAATAGCCTTATTCCTGATTTTGGTCATGTTCGGGTTATTGATTTTTAATTTTTACCGCGCCAGCAGAATGGCTACCCAAAACAAGCTTTGGGCAGGTATGGCAAAAGAAACGGCACATCAGATTGGAACGCCATTATCCTCCTTACTTGGATGGATTGAAATCATGAAAGCCGATAATGTAGATGAAACTACGGTAACGGAAGTTGAAAAAGACATTGTAAGGCTACAGACCATAGCCGACCGTTTTTCAAAAATCGGGTCAGAGCCTGTTTTAGAAGAAAAAGATATTATTGCAGAAACGGAACAGTCCTATGACTACCTGAAATCAAGATTTTCAAACCAGATTAATTTTTCATTTAAGGCACCTAATCATCCTATCAAGACCTCAATCAATCCGATATTGCATAGCTGGACGATTGAAAATCTGGTCAAGAATGCTATTGACGCTATGAAAGGCCGTGGTGATTTGTCGATTGTTATTGAAGAAGACAGCCGCTTTGTAAAGATAAAAGTGGCGGATTCCGGAAAAGGAATTCCTAAAAAGCAATTCAAGCAAATTTTCGAACCTGGATTTACGACCAAAAAACGCGGTTGGGGCTTGGGACTTTCCTTAACAAAAAGAATCGTTGAAGAATATCACGATGGAAGAATTAAAGTCCTTTCATCCGAAATAGGAAAAGGAACTTGTATGCAGGTAAGCTTTAGGAAACTATAAAAAAAGCCGCAAATTCAAATTGAGTTTGCGGCTTTTATACTTTTAAAAAGAATTTACAAATTGGCTTGGATTTCTTTAGCCAGTGTTTCAAATTCTTCCTTGGTCAATTTTACTTTGTTTTGGAAACGCATTTCGTCCATTTCGTTAAGCGGAATCAAATGCACGTGTGTATGTGGTACTTCAAGTCCCACAACAGCAACACCAACTCTTTTGCAGGCTACTGTTTTTTCCAATGCCTTTGCTACTTTTCTGGAGAATTTCATCAAGCCCAAATATTGGTCTTCCTCCATATCAAAGATTTTGTCGATTTCTTTCTTTGGAATACACAAAGTATGTCCCTTAGCATTTGGATTTACATCCAAAAATGCAAGGTAGTCTGCATCTTCTGTAATTTTATAGGCCGGTATTTCTCCGTTAACTATTTTAGTGAAAATCGAGCTCATTCTTTTTTAGATTTTAAGATTATGCTTTAAAATGATTAGTCTCTGCTGATTTCTAAAATTTCAAATTTCAAGATACCATTTGGAACTGTGATTTCAGCTATTTCACCTACAGATTTCCCAAGCAGTCCTTTACCAATTGGCGATGTTACGGAAATTTTACCCGTTTTTAAATCTGCTTCACTTTCAGCAACTAACGTATATTTCATTTCCATGCCATTAGCCTGGTTCTTGATTTTTACATTTGACAAAACCAAAACCTTAGAGACATCAAGCTGTGACTCATCAATCAGACGAGCATTCGCATACACTTCTTCCAACTTTGAAATTCTCATTTCGAGTAAACCCTGAGCTTCTTTAGCCGCATCATATTCCGCATTTTCAGACAAGTCTCCTTTATCTCTAGCTTCAGCAATAGCCTGAGACGCTTTTGGACGCTCAATACTTTTTAGCTGTTCTAGTTCCTCTTTCAATTTTTTTAAGCCTTCCGCTGTATAATAAGATACGTTACTCATAATTTCATCGTTTATATAAAATAGAAAAAATCCCATCACGACGGGATTTCTTTTCACAAAGATAGTATTTTTAATCCAATTTAATATTTAATACTGCTAGTATATAAAACCAAAGTTAATTAAATTAAATTTGTTTCAACAAATTTATAGAATAGAAATTTTTGCTATGAAAAAGATTATTGCCCTTTTGCTTATCGGTATTGCGATTTCAGCGTGTTCTGACAGCAAAATCAACAACAGAAACCCTTATATCCCGAACTATTCTTTTAATGTCGAGATCAACATGAACCTTCCGCTTTATAGCGATCTGCAATATACCGGAAATGGCAAGCTGATTACGCTTAATGGTGCCGGTGCTAACGGCATTATTGTTTTTAATGCAGGAGCCGGAAGTTTCAGAGCTTATGATGCCAGCTGTCCGAATCAATACGCAAGCAGCTGTTCGAGACTTGTGGTTGAAGGGATAAATGCAGTTTGCCCATGTGATGATGTCAGGTACAGCTTATTTACCGGTCTTGCGGAAGCAGATGTAGAATATCCAATGAAGCCTTATCGCGTTCAGGTTACCGGAAATGTAATTCGGGTTTATAACTAAAAATGCCCCGGATTTGTTTAAAAACAACAATCACTGCACCAATTGATATCGTATTTGATTTATCAAGAAGTATTGATTTGCATACTGTTTCGACTAAACAAACCAATGAAGAAGCTATTGCAGGCAAGACTTCCGGGTTAATCGGATTAGGCGAAAGCGTGACCTGGCGTGCCAAACACTTAGGATTCACACAATCTCTAACTTCAAAAGTAACTGATTATAACCATCCGTCTTTCTTTGCTGACGAAATGGCGGAAGGCATTTTCAAAAGATTTCGGCACGAACATCATTTCGAAACCGAGGGCAATCAGACCTTAATGACCGACATTTTCGAATATCAGTCGCCTTTCGGCATTTTGGGAAAATTAGCCGATTTTATTTTTTTGGAAAACTACCTGCGTTCCTTCCTAAAGAAAAGAAATACCGCAATAAAAGAAGTTGCCGAATCAGATGAATGGAAAAAAATCCTGAAATAAAAAAACCTGACAGGTGTTGCATCCTGCCAGGTTTTCGGGAATAATTAAAAAACTATTTTTTAAAATTTCAATGTCATTCCGGCCAGGAAATTAATTCCTGCCTGAGGGAAATATCCTGCTCCTTCGATTGTCTTAATAGTACCCGGATTAGAATAGTCGTCATCATAGGTATAGAAATAACCGTTTGACTCATATTTATAATCAAAAATATTATTTACCAGTCCTGAAAATATGATCGATTTGAAAACAGTATTGGTTTTGATTTCGTATGAAACATTCAAATCGCTCACAGAGTAACTTTTCAATCTTGAAACTTGAGAATCTATATTCCCCATATATTGGTCTCCAACGAATTTAGTCAGAAGCGAAACCTGCATATTTTTTATTGGCAAAAACGTGATCGCATTTCCAACGATTACATTTGGAGAAAAGGCGATATCCGTATTTCCTAGTTTCTCTAAAGCTCCGTCACGTTGAAAAACAAAATCTTCATTCTTGTTGGCGCTGACAGTAACGTTTGGACGGAAAATCCATTTTTCTGCTACGAAAAGAGTAGCATCAATTTCTAATCCAAGCCTGTAACTTTCTCCACTATTTTGACGAATTGGTGCACCAACATCGTTTAAAGCGCCTGTTAGGACAAGCTGGTCTTTATATCGCATATAGTATCCGTTAACGTTCAGTTTTGTCTTAGGCGAATTGTATCTCCAACCCAATTCAAAATCATTCAGCTTTTCAGGTTTTGGGTTTCCGGATTCGTAATCGCTTCGATTAGGCTCACGATTGGCACGGGCATATGAGAAATAAATATTGTTTTCGTCATTGACAACATATGTAATTCCCGCTTTTGGGTTAAAGAAATTAAAATTGTCATCTACTGAACCTGTGTCTGCTCCTTTGGTTTTGTATCCAACATTTCTGTACTGCATATCACCAAAAAGGCTCCAGTTTTCATTCAGCTTATAATTGATTTTTGCAAAAACATTGAAGTCGGTTTTTGTCGAAAAATCATCGTAGTATTTGAAATTATACTCTGGCAGTATAAGGCTTCTTGTCCATAAAACATTTCCGAAATGGCTACCTTCGTATTTGTTCCATCCACCACCCAGGATAAAATCTATTTTTTCATTTTTATAATTTGCTGAAAATGTAGTCCCGTAAAAATCGTTATCAAGCCATTTTCTTCGAATCAGATCGCTTTTCGTTATTTCTACACCATTTATTATTTGAGGCTCGATTCCGTATTCCGATAAATCCTGTTTTTTCTTGTAGTTTTCGTAATAGCCTTTTCCTTTGGTATAGTGAAAAGCAAGGTTAGTGCTCCAATTGTCTGAAAAACGTTCGTTCCAGTGCAGCTGATAATGATCCTGGTTGTAGTTATCCGTTTCGTTATCATAGAAACGGGTCACTCCGTTGTCATCAACATATTCTCCTGACGGATTATAAGTCCTGTCATTTTTTAGTTTTTCCGGATCTTCCAGTCCGTTCCATGCTTGGTATGTTTTCTCTTTTCCACCAAATACTAAAGCTTTAATCAATGTGGTTTTGGCTATATAGGTTCCTTGAAAGAAATACGATTTCAGGTCGGAAGACGCTCTGTCGATATAACCATCGGATTTAATATTAGAAACACGCCCGGCCAATTCGAAATGGTCTTTAAGCAAACCGCTACTGAATTTCAAGGTGTGTTTTCTGGAATTAAAACTTCCGAAAGAATTTGAAATTTCGCCATTGGCTTCCGTAGCATACGAATCGGTAAGCAGGTTTAAACTGGCACCAAAAGCTCCGGCTCCATTAGTAGAAGTTCCTACACCACGCTGCAATTGGATGTTCTGAACTGATGAAGCAAAATCAGGCATGTTGACCCAGAAAGTACCTTGCGATTCGGAATCATTGTAAGGAATCCCGTTAAGCGTCACATTGACTCTTCTTGAATCAGAACCTCTGACACTAATGGCAGAATATCCGATTCCGTTACCGGCATCAGAAGTGATTACCACCGACGGCAAGTAATTTAATAAGGCTGGAATATCCTGACCTAAATTTCTGGATTCCAGTTCTTTCTTACTGATGTTGCTAAACGTAACTGGTGTTTGTGCGTTAACCCGCACTGCGGAAACCAAAACCTCATCCAGGTTTCTGGTTTTTGTAGTATCGACAACTACTTTTTCTTGGGCAAAAAGAGAAGCTGAAGCAAAAAATGCAATTCCGGTCATCATTTTTGCATTCAATAACGACTCCGGCAGGCTTAGGCTTTTTTTCTTGGGCTCAAGCTCATTTTTTTTGAATAAAGTTTTCATTCGTAAATTTTCTTACGAATAAAAGGGGCAATTATTCTGTTGTTTAAATTAATTGATTGTACTTAATGACAAGCTTTTAAGCGTGCACTCTAAAAAGTTGTCATTCTCCCTTGGCAGCATTACCCGCCCAGGTTCGTTGGGTATAATCTCAGCTCGTTATTTGGAGCACCCCTTTGAGACAGGGCAAAGATAGAAAAGTATTAAGATAATGCGGGTGAGAATTCAGATTTTTTAATTAAAAGTCGGGTTTTCTTCTGGATTCCTTTTTTTCAGACAATTTTCTTTTGCTTTGGATTCGTTTTTTGATAACGGCTTTGGGCACTTTTGTTGCTTTTCGCTCCTTTGGAACAATCAGATTTTGCTTCAGCAAAAGGAGCAATCTTTTTATCGCAATTTCTTTGTTTTTCAACTGACTTCTATCTTCATCACTGTTTAGGATAAGTATCTTATCGTTGGTAAGACGGGGCGCCAATTTTTCTTCCAAAATCGCAATTTCTTCTATAGAAAGCGCTTTAGAATTTGCCATATCAAAAGACAGGACGATTTTTGAGGAAACCTTATTGACATTCTGCCCTCCCGCTCCGCTGCTTCTGACAGCCTTAAACTTTAGTTCTGATATTATTTTTTCCGTATCCAAAATTATTGCGGCTGATGTGCCGGCTTTAATAAGTCGTTTACTGTTTTTACGGGATTAAAAGTAATCAACGGTATTTCTACAAAAATGGTAATCCATTTTGCCATAGCTCCGTTCCAGAGCCCAGGTAATTCATAGGCTTTGATTGGCTTTCCGTTTTTATTTTTTTCTACAATAAAACCGCTGTCATTATCGATAAAATCTCTTAAATCGAATTTTTCACCTCTATAGTTTTTCGTACCACAAACCAGATCAACCGGATTGAAATGTGTGGCACTTGCCATAATTTTGGCCTGTGCTGCATTTTGAGCATCCACTTGTGAGGATTCTACAATTTGCAGGGAAACATTCCCTTTAGTATCTCGTACCCAAAATGGACCACCACCAGGTTCTCCTTCATTTTTGACCATACCACAAACACGAATAGGTCTGTTTAGGATTTCCTGAAGATGGGCAACCTTGTTTTCTCTGGTATATTTCTGGAAATCGGCATTAATGGAAATCTGAAGTTTTGTCTTTACAAATTCTACGATTTCGTCAATTGTTTCTTTTTGGGTATTTTCTGTTGCCAAGACTTTCAGGAAAGCAAAAATCTTCTCCTGAAATTCCAGCAAGATACCTGCCAAAGCTTTTTTATACAGACTGATAAGATGTATATGGTTCTGGATTACATTGTCGATATTTTTTATAAAAATAACATCGGCATACAATTGATTCAGGTTCTCTATTAAAGCGCCATGTCCACCCGGCCTGAAAAACAAACTGCCATCATCGAGACGGAACGGGTTATTTTGCAGGTCAACAGCAAGTGTGTCCGTCGTTTTATGCTGATAGGAATAATCGACATGGATTTTAATCGCTGTGTTGGCTTCAACCTTTGGCTTGACATTCTTTATAATTTCATCAAAGGAGTCCTGATGTTCTTCCGAAATTGTAAAATGCAGGTTCGAAAGGCCATTGGAAAACGCATACGAACCACTTTCATTTAAATGTTCTTCTATAGGCGTAGCTATATAATCTCCATATTGATGGAAAGGCAATACTGCTTTGGGTTTTGAAGCAAAATCAAAATGGCTTGACGACAACATGGATTTTATAAAATAGAAAAAACGCATGTCTTTGTCCCACTGCTTATATTCCGGATATCTTGTTTGTGTATATTCCAAAACTGCCTTATGGAATGGAAATTTTTCCATCCCTATCAGGAAAATCGGAACTGAACCACAACGTTTTCTGTTTATATAGGCATTTATTGTTTCATTGCCCAGTTTATATTCGTTGACAAATTCATTTAAGAATTTGAACATTCTACTTGCGGCACCAGATGCGGGCACAAACTTCTGAAGTTTAAGCTTTTCTTTTTTAGATTCGAAGAGATTGGCATAATAAACCGCTTCTTCTTCTGAAAGCGGCACAATACCGCTGGATACTGAAGCCGGTTTTTCTAAAACCGCTTTCGGGATGCCCGTATTGAATACCTGAAGCTGATAAGCTACTGTATCCACACTGATTCCTTGATTATAAATCTGGACAAAATCGTAAGAATTAAATCCTAATTGTTTTAATTTTTCCAAATCCTCAAGAATGATAATTGCTTTTTGCAATCTTTCTTCTTTATTTCCGGAAAGCAGGATGTAAGGTTTTTTATTTTCAATCAGCGCCTCTTCAAATCTCTTTATAAGCATTTCCCGCTCCTCGGGTTTATCCCGCAAGTCGTCTTTTTCAAAAGGAACATCAATATCCGTTAAGAGAAACAGGTCGTATTTGTGTTTTCGGGCGGCTTTATCCAAAACTGCATCACAGAAACCATAATAGATTTCTGAAAAGACTTTTGTACACATCAGATTAGTATCGGCAAAAAGATAGTTACCGGTTTCAGACAAGGCTTTGTTTTCCAATTTCATTTGTCCGATTGCTATAGGAAGCAAATCTTCGGGTTGGCAAATTTCTTTGGAACGATCCCATTTTTCCTGTAAATAATCACGGGCAAATTCAGGAATCCAATTGGATTGAAAATGTTCTGCCAATTGTTTTGCTAATGTAGTTTTTCCGGTAGATTCCGGACCATACAATGCTATTCTGATTTTATTTGTGGGCTGTTGTTTAAGATTTTCCTCCATTCTATGTAAGCTAAAATAGCCAAAATTGTAAAAATTACATATTGCAATGATAACATCCCCAAATCTCTATACGCATACAATGGCACAGCTATGATATCTGCAATAATCCATAGTGTCCAATTTTCAATCTTTTTCATTGCCATGTACCACATACCCGTAAAAAACAATCCCGAAGTGAATATGTCGATATAATTCTCGGGCAAGATTTCTTTACCGAACAAGTGATACACAAAATATGTTACAACAATAGTAAGAAAAAATAACAATACTCCAATGACTTTCTGCTTTGTATTTGTTCTTGAAATCTTAACGACATAATCATCTTCTTTTTTCCTCGTCCAATTGACCCAGCCATATACGCTCATAACCGAGAAATAAATATTAAGCGTCATATCAGCAAAATAACCTGCTTTATACAATAGATAAACTGTAATTACTGTTGCAATAATACCGGTAGGATATACCCAGATATTTTCTTTTTTGGCAAAATAAACGCTCATGATTCCGGAAATAAAAACAACGGCTTCTAAAACAATATCAATGGTGGGTTTATCTTTATAGGCGTTGAGAAAAAAATCAATCATGGAGCATCAAATTAGAGTTTATAAAAAAATTGGGGTCGTTTTCAAAAGCTGTTCCTATGATTACCAAATCTGCTCCGGCGGCATAGGCATCTTCAATTCCTTGGATGTCTTTTATGCCTCCACCTACAATTAAGGGTATCCCTATATTTTTTGAAACCAAAGAAATTGTCTCTAAAGGAACTGAGAGGTTTGCACCACTTCCAGCCTCCAGATAAACCAGCTTGTTTCCTAAAAATTCGCCTGCCAATGCTGTTGCTACTGCAATATCTGAATTGTGTCTAGGCAACGGTATCGTCTTGCTTACCGAAGCTACAGCAGTCTGGTTGCCGCCATCAATCAATATATAACCTGTAGAAATAATTTCCAGGTTGGTTTTTTTCAGAATTGGTGCTGCCTTGACCTGATGTTCGATTAAAAAATCCGGGTTTCTTCCTGATAATAAAGTCAGGAATAAAATACCGTGGGCTTCTATGGAGATTTGTGACGGATTTCCTGGAAAAAGCAAAATCGGAAGTGTGGTTTTTTGCTTTAATTCCCGGATAATTTCATCAATATTGTTTGTGAGTACTAAGCTGCCGCCAATAAAAATATGGGTAGCCGGCGATTGGTTTATCTTAGGAATGATGTTTTGTAATGAATCCTGAAAGATCTTATCAGGATCGAGAAGAATAGCCAGAAGCTTTTTTTTCTCTTTTTTGGACTGGAGTATTTCGTTATAGATGCTATGCATTGGGCTTACTGATTTCCTTTCTGAAAGGCATACACTAAAGTGTAGTCTTCGATTTCTTCAAAACAGACATCAAATTCTATATTTAGGTTTGCAAAAGTAAGAAGTGCTTTTGTTTTTTGATCTTTCATTTCAAAAGGTGCTACAAAAATATGGTCTTTGAAACTGATTCCTTTTTCATTTCTGATTTTAAAGATGGCTTCCTTTATGCCCCAGATTACGGTTAATCTGGAAACATAATCTTCTTTTTTTTCCTTGTCCAGAAATCTGAATTCGCTTTCGTCAACAAACTTTTCAGCAATCAGAATTACTTTTTCACGGCGAAGTTCAATATCGATTCCTACGTTTTCATCGCTTAGGATAATTGCAGAAAAATCAAAAGAATGCGTAATGGAAATATGGGTTTCATTTTCCAGATGCGGCTTGCCAAATTCGTCATAGTGAAGCTGCAAATCATTATGCCCTGCTTCCTGAAGTAGTTTCCTGACACTCAAAAATGCTCTTTGGTGTACTTCTGATTTCATGGATTGCAGTCTCTCCAGCGTTTTTTCTTTCAAGATGACTTGAGAAAAAAACTCGTCAAAACTCTCCGTAATTTTCCAGATTAGAATTTTTGTTGTGGGATTATATTGGACAATTTTATAAAGCATTATTTCTGAATAAACAGTTTTGAGTAATAACAGACAAAATCGAGGCTTTCATCATTTTGTGACCTATGTTTGCTCCGCTAAATTCTTTGCATTTCTACCTTGATTTATTTCCTTATCCTCTTTTCCTGTTTTTATACTCAATAGCAAAAAAACAATTCCAATTACGGTATATGTCAACGATTCTATTACATACTTATACAAAAGATTGTCAGAAAAAATTCTTCCAAGACTATTTAATACTGGATTCACAAAACCACTTTGAATACACCATATTAGAAAAAAGGATAGTATAAAAACAGTAATTGTCGTTTTCCATGAAAATTTCAGAACAGAATTCAAAATCAAAATGATAATTACAACAGCAAGGAAAGCATACAAAGGGATGAGTTGAATATCATTCATAAATACCATAATCCTTCCGCTTTTAGTTTCATCCCAACAATCAACCTCAGTGTTTTTTATAAATTTTAAAACACAATCCATTTCATCAGAATAAACAGCAAAATAAATTTTTTTAATACCATTCACTAAGAAGAATATTGCAATCAGTTGAAAAAGTACGAGTTTAACTTTTTTCATTTATACTTAATCAATTTTAAATTAGCAATATAGTATGTTGATACTATTTTTGAACTTGTTACTACGATTCAAAATCAAGGATTAGCTTCTTATTCAAACAATTACCTCTTATTAAACAAACCTTAAATAATTTTTTCGGACTATTTTAATAAAAAGTAATTCCGTAAATTTGCAAAAAATTTGATAATACAAATATATACAAATAGATGAGTACAACGACATTACCTTTTGTGGCTTACAAAGTGAAAGATATTTCTCTTGCGGCTTGGGGAAGAAAAGAAATTGAATTAGCAGAAGCTGAAATGCCAGGTTTAATGGCACTTCGCAGAGAATATAAGGACGAACAGCCTTTAAAAGGTGCTCGAATTGCAGGTTGTCTTCACATGACAATCCAGACAGCGGTGTTGATTGAAACATTGATTGCTCTTGGTGCTGAAGTAACCTGGTCATCATGTAACATTTTTTCTACGCAAGATCAGGCTGCTGCTGCAATTGCTGCTGCAGGAATCCAGGTTTATGCTTGGAAAGGATTAAACGAAGAAGAGTTTGACTGGTGTATCGAACAGACTTTGTTCTTTGGTGAAGACAGAAAGCCATTGAACATGATCTTGGATGATGGTGGTGATTTGACTAATATGGTTATTGACCGTTACCCAGAATTAGTAGCTGACATCAAAGGTCTTTCTGAAGAAACTACTACAGGAGTTCACAGACTTTACGAAAGAATGAAAAACGGAACATTGCCTATGCCTGCAATTAACGTAAATGATTCTGTTACTAAATCTAAATTCGACAACAAATACGGCTGTAAAGAATCTGCTGTTGATGCGATTCGTCGTGCAACTGACTTGATGTTGGCTGGAAAAAGAGTTGTAGTTTGTGGTTATGGTGACGTTGGTAAAGGAACTGCTGCTTCTTTCAGAGGTGCTGGTTCTATCGTAACTGTTACTGAAATCGATCCAATCTGTGCATTGCAAGCTGCTATGGACGGATATGAAGTTAAAAAATTAGATACTGTTGTTGCTAATGCTGATATTATCATCACTACAACAGGAAACAAAGATATCGTAGTGGGCAAACACTTCGAGAAAATGAAAGATAAGACTGTTGTTTGTAACATTGGTCACTTTGATAACGAAATTGACATGGCCTGGTTGAACAAAAACCACGGTGCGTCAAAAATCGAAATCAAGCCTCAGGTAGACAAATATACTATCAGCGGAAAAGATATTATCATCCTGGCTGAAGGTCGTCTTGTAAACCTAGGATGTGCTACAGGTCACCCAAGTTTTGTAATGAGTAACTCTTTCACAAACCAAACTTTGGCTCAAATTGAGTTATGGAAAAACAGTGCTGCTTACAAAAATGAAGTATACATGCTTCCTAAGCACTTGGATGAAAAAGTAGCTGCCCTTCACCTGGCAAAACTAGGTGTTGAGTTGGAAACTTTGAACAACGAACAAGCTGCTTATATTGGAGTTGCAGTTGAAGGTCCATTTAAGCCTGAATATTACAGATATTAATCTATTTTTGATTTAAGATCTTTGAATTTAGATTTTTGATTTCCGATTTAGGATTTTTGATTTCTGAATATAGATTTGAGATAAAAAAACCTCGCTTTTTGGCGAGGTTTTTTGTTTTTATTAGAGTTTGGCAAATTTGCCGTCAGGAGTGATTTTATATTTGAGATATTGGGCAAAAGTGACGCCTTCTTCATCTGACTTAAAGTCTTTGAGATGGATGGTCTTGTCAGAATCGATATAGAAATATCTTGATGACTGTCCTAAGTCGCTTCCGTTAAGATAGGATATGGGTAGCTTGTCTATCACCTTTCCGTCTTTGATGCTCAATAACACATTCTGGGTTTGACTTTTGGGATATTCGCAGGTCTTGCAGTCTATTTTTCCATCGTATAGTACAGACACTATTTTGAAGTTTTTCCCATCAAGAACCTGTGCGCTTTTTAATTCTATTTTTGATTTTTTATTCTTCACATCCTCAGAAGGAATGAAGTCTTTGGCTATAAAAGTTTTGGCTTCCGTATAATCAATTTTGAAAGTACTTCTGGCAGGATTATCCTTGTCTTGGAATAAAAAAAGGCTCAATTTGTTATAAAGCGAATCTTGCTTATAATTATCTTTTGTCCAATCTGCGGGGAATTCATGAAGCACATCTTTATCACCATAAGGAAGGCTTACTTTAGAAGATTCGCTTATTCCTTTAACGGTATTTACCTGACTAATGCTTTTGCCGCAAGAAAGAGTGGCTAGAAAAACAAGTATGGGAACTATTTTTTTCATGCTATTGGTATATGTTATGAATCGAATTGCTGTCAAAATCTCCTGAATGCAAATGGTCGTTGTGATCTCCCGCATACCTGTGCGCGTTTCGTAACCAGGCTTGCTGTGTTGTTCCGGCAATTACCTGAGCGAAATTCCAATCTACAAAGGCATTTAATAAATTCTGTTCATTTTGTCGGTTAGCCAGATAGCTCGTATCCACACTATCTCCATTTGGGTGTGCTAAACTCGGGTAGCTGGTTGCATCACCAAAACACATTCCCGTTGAATTTACGCCTGCTAATCCGTATTGTGATAAAACGCCCACGAATGCTGCAAAACAATCTGGGTTACAGAATCGTCGTTGCGTATTGGAAAATCCATAAGCAATAACACGGCCATTTACGGCAACGTTTAGCGTATCTGGCATTCTTACCAAAGGCACATTAGTTCCAGATGCCGTATAGCGGACAATTCTCAAAGCGCCCGGAAAGGCTCTGGCAGTCCGGTCATTTCTATGATTTCCTGTCGTTACGATAGAATCTGCAAAAATATGGTTGGTTTCAGCCGCACCTCCCGCAGGAGCATTTTCTGTACGGAGTGCACCACGTGGTACAGCTCCAAGCTGCTGTCCGTTGTTCCTGCCCATGACAGATGTCTTGTTGCATGTAGCAATAAATACTTCATTGCCATAAATATCGTAATGATAATAGGTAACTTGTGTAGAGCTAGGATTTTCAAGCTTGCTGATTTTTCTTCTGGTCGTACCGTTCATAGGGAGAAAATTATACGTTCCGTCTGTAAAGGTAGTTCCGGATTGAACCCTGGCATAGATTTCATAGAAATTCCTATTCCCTACTCTAAATCTTCCCTGTGCATCACTATTCAGGAAAATGCCGGCTTCTTTAACTTCTTCAGTACTATCAGGGCCGTAGGCACAAGCTTCATTATCTGTTCTTTCTACGACAACTTCCAAATTGGTCGTGTGTGTTGCTGCCGCTGCTATATTAGTTGCCCAGGTATTGAAATCGGTTCGTAAGGATGGTCTAAGCTGCAGTTTTATGATCGCTTTATTTTCATGGTCGGCCAGATTCGTATAATGTTCGTGCGTTCCTGTTGGATTTTCTGTTGTTCCTTTATTATTTAAGGCGTCAAAATTACCAACCACAGCAGTCATTTTTCTTCTGACTTCAAAATTCTGGGTTGCCGGATTAAACCACATCAGATTCAGGGTTTCCGTACTTCCGTTTAATGTATTATCTGCTGGCCTGATAACGGCGTCAATAGACAAGGTTGCCATGTTTTCCGTTTCGATAACCAGATAAACGGTCTTGCCCAATACCGAATCATAGGGCGTGTTTTGTCCGCCTTCCTGCTGTGCATGAAGGGAATCTATACGGGTAAACGCCACATTTGCTCCTTGTTGGGTAACGGTCTTTTTTGCAAAATAAACACGGGTTATCTTTTGCAGGCTATCATCTGGTGTAACTGGCGAATACGGCGGATTCAGCGTTACTGTTTGTCCTGTATCATCAATTGTTATCGGCATCGTTTAATTCATTTAATTGATAGCTTATTGTTTTTTTATAATTGTTACCGAGTGAAAACTCAATCTCGATACTTGCTTTTTTAACCGCTCCGGTATTCATGTTGAAAATAAAACTGCCCTCATATTTATCAAGCATGGGCTTGTCTTTTTCTGAATCAAATGAAATTTCTTTCTTTTTTATTGACTTGTAAATCATGTCATTATAGAATGGCGCAATCATTTTTCCTTTTACTCCGACTTCCAACTCCCGTTCTTTTAATTTTATTTTTTTTACCCGGGCTTCTTCCCCGATATTAACGACAGCATTTTCAACAAAATTCAAATACCTTACACTTCTTTTTTTAACTGACAAAGGTGTGTATCTGTCATAAAACGGATTCAGTAGCAAACCATGCTGTCTGTAATTTTTTATATCTAAAAGAATTCTCCTGTCGTTACTATAAAATTCTCTAAGATATTGAAACATTTCTTCCACTTTTGGCCCGACATTGCTTTTGGCTAATCTTTCTATTTTTTCTTCCAGCCTTTTTTGAATCTGATGTTGGTTTACCAGTTTATTGATGTTTAAATGATCATCCGTTTCTAAAATTACATCATCATTTACCTCAGCAATTCGCCCTAAAAAATCTTTTTCGGCCATTGAAACAGTCCTGTTTTTATACTCAATATCAAAGACTTCTAATTGGATTACATACGTTTCAAAATCTCTTTTTACTATCGTTGAATGTATCGTTTTCTTAACTTCACTTTTTAAAACACTGCCATTTTCTGTTGTTGTTTCAAGCATCGAAAATTCATAAAACCGCAAATGTTCTTCCAGATACAAACTGATATCTAATTCTTTTATGCCATCTACTGAATCGGTAATATTTCGCATAGTAAGACTTTTGCTTTTTGAATTATATTGAAATTTAAATCGATTACTCCCAATTCATTTTAACACCTTTCTTTTTGTTGGCTATGCATTCTTCAATTGTATATTTTACCGGACAATCGAAACAATCTTTAGTTGCAAAAACATAGCTGTCATTTAATGTGACCGTATCTTTAATTTTAATTTTCTTTTCGCTTTGACATATGGAATTGGCCTGAAATGATTCATAATCCTTTTCTCCAATTTTTATGTCTTTTGATCCATAACTGTATGTAAGCAATCTGACAATATAATCTTTACTTACCTCCATCTCATAGGCTTTGGAGGATGAAGTACTTGAGTATTTTATGACCATAGTATTTCCATTCGTTGCAATTTTGTCAATTGCAAAATCCTGTTCTAATACGGACTGGTTGTTTATCACTCTATTGGAGACCGGAACTTTAATTTTTATATTTCCAATTTTACTATTGCTTATTGTATAACATGCCTTGCAATTGTATGTTGTTGGTTGAGAAATTTTGCCAACAACCTTATTGTTTTCATAGACCAAAGTCGAATCTGCAACAGAACTATTTTTCTCTGTTACACTGTGATTTTGGGCTTTACACGAAAGCAAAATCATACAAGTAATTAATATGCTGGTTGTTATCTTCTTACGCATTCGGTGTCATATTTAAAAAATTCTTTAGTCCAATTTGTATAATTTTTCCTTTCAGCCAAATTAGTCTCACCACCATTTATCGCTACAGTAACTAATCTTATATTTTCATCGCCAAGTCCTTTATCCATTTCTGCCAGAGTCGTTGGTTTGTAAACGGTTGAAAACCATCCTGCCGAATTAAAAGCATGGAATAGCTCTTGAGATATTTTTTTCGCAAACGTTTTTAAGCCATCATAAAAAGCGGTATCTAATCCCGCAGTATTGGCAGCCGGTCTGTTTGCAACACATTCACCAACGCTTTCATAACCGCTTCTTGTGGTCATATATGTTTGAGAAAAGGTTGTTGTATTGATATAGTCATAATAGGCCAGATAATTGTAATCGTGCGTTATTTGTTTCATACCTCTACCCTGAAAATCTACTCCTCCTTTATAATTGGCAGGTACGGAAGATCTGCTTTCATAAGTGTAGGTAAAGCTTATTGTCTCTAAATACATTTGACCTATAAAGTGAATCTTTCTTTTACAGGTATTGATGCCAAATTTTCTAAACATGGCATTCATTTCATTGACGAATAATTGGATTTTATCTCTATTGTCTGAAATCTTACCGGTAGAAATTGAAATTTCTGCTATTTTTTCACCTCCACTGTTAAAGAAATGATCTCTCTTGCTGACATAATTTTGTTTGTCTCTTAGATGATAAATCAGGTCAATCATCTCATCAACAGTAATATCTCTGTTGCAGTAACATGGAGTTCCTGAAACTTCAAATTGTTCCTGATCTTTATTTAAAAACTCATGAGTTTCATCAGGAAATTTTATTTCATCTGAGGTTTCTGTCACCTCGCCTTTTAAATATACAAAAGCATTTTTACCGGTTCTCTTATCAAATTTTTCTACCAGCTTTTTTAAATCGGCATCTGTTTTTGGACGTAACGTAATTTCCTGTTCGTATTCGCTTTTATCCTTTGTAATTGAAAATTCAACTTTGTCTTTTTCTTGATCTCCAACGAGAAATTTTACCGGAGCATCATAAACTGCTTCAGGATTTGCTAATTTATTTTCATTGATCTGAATGGTCAATTTTGCTTTATCTCCATGGCAATTGGCTACGATATACACCTTTTTCCCGATTGTTGCTTTTGGGATTTTCACCATTTCAAATCCGTCGTCTTCCTGTTCTTCCCAAGTTATTTTTATTTGATCGTTCGGCTTTAAAGCGGCCGTATGGTCAGGATCGGCTGCCAGATTCCGAACGGTCTTTTTTTCAGATTTAAATGTATCTGTGTATTTTTTTTTGACATCGGCAATTTTCCCACCACTCTTTACGGTATAGGTTTCTTCCTTTGGTGTCCATTTAAATTTCTTCTTTTTTTCGGCAAAATAAATGGCAATAACATCCACTAAATGATCTACAACATGTGGCGTATCATATACTTTTTGATTCGGATTTGCTGAATACGATTCGTTATTTTGTTCTTCACTTTGTGCCATTGCAATTTGGTTTTTTAGTTGAAGTCACTTCCTTTTTTATAGTGGGATTTAATTTTCTTTATGAGTTCGGTTCTTATTTTAGGATTCAAATCACTCATGGATTTATTTAAATCTGCATTCAAAACACAGTCATCTTCTTCTGTGCATTTAAAAGGAATGTGATACAAATACTTTTTGTCGTTATATAAAATAATATAAGAGAGCTTTTTCTCTGAATCTGAATTACTGCAATAGGAGAACGGAATAAAAACTACCCTGGCTTTTTTTAAACTAGAAAACCAAATGTTCTTTTCGCTAAAAGCAATCATTTCCATTTGGTAATCCGGATCATCAAATCGTATGCTTAAAGAGTGCTTTTTGTTTTTTAAACTTACATCAATCATTGTTTTATGACCATCAAAAGGAGGCTCATCAGGATTGCATAATGCATTTACGTTTACAATTAATTTGTTCGTTCCATTGCAGTCTTTCCATTCTTTAGAAATCGTAATTGAATCAACTTGTACAACCTGTGATACAACTTCATTTGGAAAAAAAGCAATTAGGAATAAAAAACTAAGTAACGCTTTCACTCTTAAGCTCTCTATAATAGATTGGTAATTCATAATCGTCTTCGGTTATTGTATATTCGGTTGGATAAACACTTGAATTTCTTGCACTGTAGGCACTCACTTTAACGGCATCACCCTGGTTTCCGCCCAATCCAAATAAATGGGTTCCTTCTTTATTTTTTGCTACTGCAAAAGTTACGTGCTTTTTATTGTTTACTACACAAATCGAGCCTAACGCTAATTTGCCGCCATTAGTGGTTTTAGCCCAAACCGGATCATCAAAATGGTCTGGCAAGGTGACTGTTTTTCCGTCTTTTACAACTTTCTTATTTCGATATCTTGTATTGGTGTGTCCATAGCTATAAGCTCCAGGATCGCATTGAGCTGAAAAATTATTTTGGGTTAAACACCAGCCCACAAATGAAGCACACCATGCATTGGTAATCGTTGCACAGCCGGAAGGCTTATGTTCTCGATTTACCTGATGATAATCGTTAATAATAGTATTACAATGAGAAGCTTCTGTTACTCCTTTTTCCATTTCCTTTCTGGCTGTTGTTAGCCAGGCTTGTTCTCTGTTTTTTATTTTGAAGTATTTGCCCTCTTCTTTTAAGAAAGCATTCTTGGTACCTGAGCCACTATCAACGCCCATATATTCTACCTCAGGTTCTGAGCAATTTACTTCTACATAAACCAATGCTTCTTTACTGGCATCAGCTGCAATGAGTTTTGCCAGATCAAACGACAAATCATCCGGTTTTTGGTTTAGCATTAATTTCAAAACGGCTTTGTCTTTAAAGCTATCTTTATTGGATAATGTAGCATCTGACGCTAATTTTCCTACCTCAACTTCAAATTCATTTTTGGCTGTGACATTTTTATAATTCTCAGGTTTTGTAATGGCGTCAATGTCTTTTAAGTCGATAAAGCTTATTGCGGTATCCACATCTGAAAGTACTTTTCTGACGCCGCTTTTTATTTTTATTTTTACTTTTTTTCCTGCTAATCCAACGGTTTCAACAACCAATGCAACACCATAACTTAACCCGCGTTCTTCAACCTTTGTTAAATTAAAAGTGGTAACATTTTTTTCTGTTTTTAGTTCAAATTTTGCGAAATACGCATTTATAATTAGTGGAGATGGCTTGATTGCGATGCTATCAACATTGGGTATTGGGCTTGCTACTGCCGTATTGAAGTCAGGATTGCAGGTTATGGTCGATTCTTTGACCAGAACTTTCTGTTCCTGTACTGTTGTGGTTCCCAACTTTTCCCACGGACTTAATTTTATGACACTCATACAAGGTGGCGGCTGCATGTTTTTTGCAGGCCATTTGGGATGACCGCAAGTTCCTTTAAATTGAAGGTTGATCATATTGTTGCCATCGCCTTGCGTAGCCCATAATTTGTCCTGGATATTCAACTCGTTTGAAGTAACTTTCAACTCGCCCAACTGTTGTGCATATTCGCATTTTAGCTTGGCGCCATGCATGACTACCTCTCGCTTTTCTGAAGGAGAATCTCCGGAATCTTTCTCTTTTCGTTCCGCTCTTTTCTGTTCGAGTTGAGCCTTGTGTTGTTCTGTAGCCATAACTTATACTATAAAACAAGATTATCCTTTACTAACTTTCACATCTTTACCGCCCTGGATTACCGTTAGCGTGGTTCCTCTCAACTTTAAATCACCTTTAGAAGTCTGTATATCCGAATTTCCTGTAATCTGTCTGTAGCTTTCCCCAACATTATCGGTCTTGTCATTTTTAACCGTAACATTTTTATTCTCGGAAGATTGAACATAATTTTTCCCGATGGTTTCTGTCTTATTGCTACCAATGGAGATATTTTCATTGGCTCCAATTGTGGTAGCCATGTTTTCTCCAACATTGATGTCCAGATTTTTTCCTACCGTTATTTTCATGTTATTGGGCGCATTGACATCAATATTGCCTTTCCCATCCATAAGCCATGTATTGCCACTTGGATCTTCTATGAATACACTTCCGGCCGCATCGTCCATGATAATTTTTGTTCCGGAACGGGTCTGGATTACTTTTTTATCATTGCCGGACGTGCTGTATCCACTGGAAGCACTTCCGTTGTACATCGCACCCAACACAAAAGGTTTTTCAGCATTGCCGCCTTCAAAGGCAACCAATACTTCTTCTCCTACTTCCGGGACAAAATAAAATCCTTTGCCACCACCGGAATGCGAATTCACCATTCGGATCCAAGGTGTACTTTTTCCGCCTTCTTTCTGCCAGGCAAAGGCAACCTGAACACGCCCGAGTCCAGCAGGATCAGCGTTAGAAGTTACGGTTGCCGGTTGTGATTCTGCCGTTGGAAAACTATGCACATTTCCATAGGGCGGAGCAACAACGGTGTCCGGCACAGCATCAAAAGTATTATGATAGGTACCTGATTCATCGCATACGTGCATGATATCGGTAATGATATAATTTCCAAAATTTTGCTCCTGAAGTCCGTCAAGGATATTTCCTGTCAAGGAAAAAGCAGGTTCTTTAATTGAGATTACATCTCCAATACGAAGTCCTGTTTCATCAGAATCACCTTTAGCGGTAACCATATCTGCAGTTCGCGACTGAAGTTGAGTGGTCACTCTATCGATAAGATGTGTTCTGGAGTTTCCTTCTTCAAGAGAATGGGAATACAGCATTGTGGAGCTGTTGGTAAACAGTTTTTTTGACGATTCAAAAATTGTTTTTGAATAGCCATCTTCCGGTTGGTAATTTACTTCCATCGAGCTGGCTCTCTGGGTTTCGCCATTTGATGGGTCATAACCCAGATATTCGAATCCTAGCGATTTTGCCCTCATTTCGATATTAAACGAATGCAGGCTTCTTCCGTATTCCAGGGTAAAGTTTTTTGATTTTGGTTTGCCAAACTGAAGTTCTTCGCCATTAAAAAAGAACCATTGTCCTTTTTTTTGAGCCATTCTGCGTAGGAATGAGAAATCGCTTTCAGCATACTGGACGGTATATGGCAGTGCCGTATCTTTTGGAATTTCAATTGTAGGTTTCAGGCTGTCTTCGGAATAGTCTTTCAATACTTCCTTGGCAATTCCTGACAAGGTCTGGTCATTAAAAGAGCGGGTATTGGGCGGGCCTTCCAATAAAATAGTAGGACTGTATCCATTGATAATAATACCGCCTGAAGCTCCTGAAGTCCTGACCATTTGGGCTTCTGTGATGATTCCGTTAAACACTAACGGAGAGCTTGTCATCATGTTTGAGGGCTTGATGTTGATAACGACTGATTGTCCAACATATTTTTGTGCCTTGTCTATTGCCTGCCCTACAAATTCTTTTGGCAGCGGCTGCAAAATAGAAAAATGATGGTGTGCATGCACCTTCTGGTTGATGACAAGTTTAGAAAAGCGGGTCAGGTTTTCTCCCCCAATCTGTATCTGAATCTGAGTGCTGATCGACATAGCATTAGATTTTAATGGTTAATAGATTTCGAGGGGGGAAGTATGTTGAAATATGTGTATGAATTTACTATTTTTCCTGTTTCAAACGCTTTTCTTTAACATTAAATTAAGTTAAAATAATTTTTAACAAGCTGATTCTAAAATCAATACTAAAACCATTTTATTTTTGTTTAGATAATACGCTTCTTAAAGGGAGCTGCTATGTATTTTTGAATTTCTTTCCACGTAAAAATAACTTCAAATTGCTCATAACCGCTATTCCTATAGCTTTCTGAATCGGTAACAATAAAAGTAATTCCTGTAATCTTATTTTGGGCGTTTGTCATTATCTTAAAATCCTGCAGTGCTTTTAGCGTTGGCACTAATTTTTCATTCTGGTTTTTTAATTTTGACTTTATGCATTTCAAAAGCGCTGTCTTGTTTGTAAAAAGATCAAGACCTATATTTTTTCCGGTATTTAGGTCAAAGCAGAAATAACGGGTAGCTTCAAAAGGCGAACCATAGGATTGCAAATGTGTCGAGAAGTTTAGCAGCTGATTTTTATCGTAAAAAATTTCATAATGCTCAAAACCATAATTGGCATGACGGAGTTCGTCATTGGATATGAGTGCCAAAAGCGTGTCTTTTTTTGCCTGAATTCTTTTTTCCGGGCTGTGAAAAGCAGGCTTGTTGAATATGTCAAACGCATCCTGAATTTCATTATACATATTATCCACAAACTTACTTTTGTCCGCTTTGAACTTTATCTCTTCCAGAACATAATAATTTGATTCAAAAAGGACTGAGTCTTTTAAAATCTGAACGGTCTGACTTTTAAGACTGCCTGATAGAAACAACAGAAACAGGACGGTTATTTTAAGCATTTTATTCTTCATCAATTATTTTGCTTGTGGTGGGTTCTTTTTTTCGTATTCTTCCAGAATTTTTGTCGCTTCCGCATTTTTTGCAGCCTTTTGTTTTTCTAAATAGGCTTTTGCTTCTATTTTTTGGGCTGCGTTTCCGTTCTGAAGCATCAGGTCAAAGTGTCGTATTATATCAAAAACACCTTTTGCTTTTGCCCGGTTGTAATTATCCTTACGGGCTTTTTTCCCACTTGGCCCATCATATTCATTGACACAGTTTGTTACCATATCAATGTTGTCATCCTGTGCATGGTCTTTCGCAAATTTCTTGCTCTTCTTCGTCCCGTCATTCCAGAAATAAAGGGCCGATTGTGTTGCATACATGGCATTATTTGAAATAAGCAGGTATTTTCCTTGTAGGTCAGCTCCTGCTTTTTCTTCCGTAAAATCGATGGCTCCGGAAGTATCTCCTGGAAATGGGTTTTTATTTCTAAATTTAGTAAAAGAACCGTAATTTCCTCTTCCGGTCAATTGTTTCAGTCCTCTTCCTTTGAATTTCCATCCATCTCTTGTTAGCTCATCACCATTGCCCAAGCCTCGTCTGTCACCAGGATAAGGCGCATAGGCTCTGGATAGTAGCGGAATTCCGAAAAAGGTATGCGGTTTCAGGTAAATATGATAATCGACCGTTTTATCCGCCTTCATTACTGTCTTTAAGAGTTTATCGACACGTTTCTTTTTATCTTTTGGGTCAATTTCGCCAGCGTATTTAGGATACAGCTGCTTGTCAACAACCGTAGGTTTTTCACTCAGCAGCAATGTACTCAACTGATCGTTTGTTTTTGCTACCTCAGCACCTTTGCTATCTACAATCTTAAAGATAGATGTCAGATGATCTTTAAGTGATTTTACAATAGTTTCATCAATAGTGATTGCTTTTGAACTGAAAATTCCCGGTGGATTTGAGTTGTCTTCGTATTCGGCAAACGTTTTAAAATGGGCACTCTCCACACCAATCTGGGCCACAAAATGTGCCTTTCTCAAACAGGTGTCCAGACCAAAATCTTTTCGATATTGATTTAAATAAGGAAGGATTGAGTCTATAATCTCTTTTTGCTTTGCAGTAAGTGTTTTTGCGTTGATGGTATCCTTAATCAGGTCGGAAGTGAATTCTGCTTCACAGTGTTCGCATTTATAAGCATCCTCTTTTTTAGGCAGTGGTGCTCCTGGTGGAACTTCTGCCGGCTCGCTTCTTTGTCCACTATCTGTAATTTCTATAGTACTCCCGCCATAATTGCACGGAATCGTGCTTTTTTTCAATAACGGGAATTGATCCTGAACTTTAAGCGTACCTACATCTTTCCAGTCTCCCAATTGCATAACTGAGGCGCATGGAGCAGCACTATTAGGACTTTTTGTACAGGTTCCCATAAAAATCAAGCTCCGCATGTCTTTTTCAACAACGGTAGCTGTCAACTTATTCTGAGTTGTGGGCGTGTCAAAATTAACCTTCAGGATGCCCTGTGGATTTGTGCATAGCGTACATTGCGTTTTCGCCATATCAATGACAAGCTTTAGGTCTTCGGAGACCTTATCTTCTTTTTCGCGTTCTTCGCGTTTTTCGGCTATTTCTTTTTTATTATTTTCTTTGACATCTTCCATAGCTGCATGTTTTGTGCTTTCTAACCTAAAAAAAGCGTGGCATATTTTACAGATTGCATATTATCTTCAATTTCAATTAAAGCTTCCTGCAATTGATAATCATTATATAACAGCTCGCCTTCGTATTTATCTACGTTACTCGACCTACCTCTTATTTTATATCTGACTCCATCTTTCTTTTCAGGATGGATCTGTTCTTCGACTTCGCTATTCTTAAAATCCTCGATTGTTTTTCTTCTCACGATTGGCATTTCCCACAAAAGATAATTCCCGAATAGACCATGAAAATAAAGCCCAAACATTTTGTATGTTGACAAAAATTCAATTAGCCTCGTTTCATCATTCAGAATCATACTAATCTCGCCGAAGTAGCTCTGTATAAAGCTTCCTTCATATTCTACCGCAAGCTCTCTACTTGTTTTGTCCCATCTGGAGCTCAATTCTTTCATATTAAAAATACGGACAATTTTTCCCGTATAATCTACTCCGGCTTCAATTTCATCAAAGGCATATCCTATCTGCTTTATCAAATATTCATCGGCTACAGCTACATTGCTTTTTATTGAAATTTTAGCTGTAAAAATCTGGTAGATGTCCAAATATCCTTCTCTCCCTATCGGCATAATCTGCACCTCTCTGATATACGATTTCTGTACGGGACTTCTCTCGTTCGAAAAATCGTCTACGATTGTTTCAAACCGATAGCTATATCGTGCTCCAACCTTAGGCTCGAGATGGTATTCTTTTAATCCGTGAACTATAGAAATCATTCTTTGTACTCTTAATATTCGCCTCTAATTCTGTTTTTTGCTGGTTCCATACCAAACCAATCTCTTGATGCCGACCAGTGGAAATATTGGTTTCGCAATTTTCTCAAGAGTGTTTGCGGATGATAGGCTGTTACCACAACTTCTTCTATGTTTATTATCCTTGGATCAGGATCCGGTTCCGGTTCTTTTCCTAATCCTGGAGGCATGGTTGGCCAGTATTGCTTTTGCCCATCAAATCCCGTTGCATTTTGTTCTTCGTAGACTTTGTTTTTTTCCAGCTCTTCCAGCAGTTTTTCCAGATTTTCTCTCTCGATTCTTTCCTGCTTTCTTTTTGCCAATTCTTCATCACTGACAAACTCCCATTCTGAAATTTCATCGTTCATGTAGCCTTCCAGATAGGATTTTGCCTGTTTTAATATCTGATTACCCTCAACGCTATACTGAATCGTAAGATCATCAATCAATGCGTTACTTTTTGCCTGGGTTTTCATAATCTCTTTGCCAAATTCTTCCATGAAATGCAATGGCAAATAGCTGTATTCTTTTCTGAGATATCGCGTTCCACTCAACTTTCTATAAACCAGTCCGCTTGTCATAAAATTCCAGAACTTGTTGTTTATTTCTATCTGGTCATCATGAAACCAACCTCCGGCTATTAATTCCTGCCTGTATTTTTCAAGCTGCCATAATGGTTTATGGTTTGATGTTTCTATTTCATCTTTGTATTCTGTTTCATTTTCATAGGCACCACCTATATCACAATGCACGCCCGGAAGATTTTTTTCAATCGCCCTATCTTTGATTTGCTTAATACGGGTCAATGAGAAATTTTTCCGATGTTCATCTTTTGCCGTGAAATGCACCATTTTTTGGAAATAGCCTAGATTATTCAACTGCAACTCTTCCACATCATCATCAAAATGAGTAGAAAACACTTCTGTCGCCGCTTTCTTAAAGAAACCGTCATCTTTGAGTTCACCATTGACGTCGTATTCTCCCAATCTTCCTCCACCTTCTCCATAAGAAGAAACGGTATCATAAATTCCCACAAATCGCACTACAAGAGTAATGTCTTCCAGTTCTTCAGCGGTTATATCAGTATTTTTTAGGATACTGTAGCCCAAATGTCCCATTCTTGGAAGCTTTCCTTCCACCAAAATTTCCGAACTTATTTCAAGGCCATCTGCATCGCCAGTAGTTCTTCTGTACTTCCTGACCGGCATTCCTTCAGAATACGGATCGATAGGATAATAACCATCAGGCATATTAAATGGCTTGGGTTCGTATGCTTTTTTTACATTTACTTCATGTACAAAATTTCTGGCTGAAGCAGCACCACGGCTAAACCCAAAAGCATCGACCGTTATTTTGGTCAGGACTTTGTTTCTATTATTGCCTTTCTTTTTTTCTTCATTAATTTTATTGGACATGATTTCGCAAGCCTTTCTTACTTTGGCTCTGACTCCGGTTAGTCCTGCTCCAAATGCAAAACCGTCCTGACTGTCTTTTTGCTTGTCATCTGTCCCCATACCTTCAACATAGATACGGTATTCTTTGTCACAATACTTCCACATTCGGGCTACGTTTGTGTAGTCGTTGCTGTAGCTGTTATCGGTTCCCATTTTATCCATGTAGGTTCTGTGGGAACCGATTAAGTATTGTTCATATTCTGTAGGATTTGCAGGAACGCCTTTCTTCATCAGCTTTTTGTATGCCGCTTCGTCTCTTTTAACCGATTCAGAAATCTGATCATCCGTTAGATTTTCAACGCCACCGTTCCTGTATTTCCTTCTAAGTTCCGTGTTTGTCTTATTGTTTAAAGTTCCATCGATAAAGACGCCAAAAGTCATTTCCAGCTCTTCTTCAGGAGCTTTTGATTCACCGGTGTTATATACAAAACTCTTACCCATGGCTCATTCTATTAATTATCGCAATCCAAAAATTTTCAATCTATTTTTTACGAGATTTAAAAATATTGATGTTGTTTTCTTTTAATGGTATTGTCTTATCATCCGTTTTCAATGCAACTGCTATGTAGGTATTTGTCTTATTTACCGTAAGGACTAAAGTTACTTTGGCATTTGGGTCACTTCCATAAACAGCCGCAAATGCATTGAAAATTTCTTTTTCATTAAAATCGAGAGAACCGCCGTAAAGCTGTCCTTGCTGGTCGTTCCATCCCAGACTCAATTGCTTTGGAATAGCTCTTTTGCTATAGGCTTTTTCCGGAAGGTTTTCAGGAAAAATTTCATCCCGTTCTCCGTTAAATAAAGTATAGCTGAAATCGGCTGCTTTTCCGCCTTCACCTACAACAAAATCAATTTTCCAATCGTATTGTTTTCTATAGGTATCCCATAACCCGAACGGAATCGGTTTGTTTTGATTTGCTTTCTGAACTTCCAGCGGCACAAAACTTTCTTTTAACATGATTCTCTTGACATTGGCTTCATCAAAAAGAAGTTTGTCATGGTCGTCCAGCTTGGCAATTTCCTCTTGCGGAATTGTAATTTTCTCTGCCTGATACCTGCCTATTTCTACTTGTTTACCAGCTCCGGCCAACCAAATTATGGCTACTCCACCTGGAGCAAAACCTACGATTATGGTTCTGTAATTTTCTTTTCTTCGGCCCCATTTTTTATTGTTCTCTTCGTAACCTTCCTTAAAGAACTTCACCAATTTGTCATAGTCAATTTCAGTATCAATGTCATAGAAAACATTTTCTGCATAAGAAATCCAGGTCACATTGAGTCGGTTTGGAACTGACTTCTCTCCCGAGCTCATTCCACTACCCAGTTCTCCCCAGTTTCCTGCATCAGGGCCAAGACTCAAACTCACATAGCTGCCGTCTTTTGCCTCGAGTCCGCCTTTATAAACCTCAACCGGATATCCTAACGGGCTATTGATGTTTTCTTCCCAGTAAAATTTTTCTACATTCATTGTTTTTGTACTATTGTCTTTAAGTGCTTTGTCTTTATTGTTTTTATCCGTGTTATTTTCTTTGCAGGAACTACTGCAGGCCAACAACAGCAATAAGAAGAAAAAATAGGGTTTCGCTAGTTTCATTTTTATGGTTTTGGCCTAAAAGAATTATCCTTTATTTACTTTAGCATCAATAGCTCCCAGTACTTTGGCAACTCCGGCACTTTGGAAAAATATGTCTCCCTGTTCTGCCTTATGAGTTGTGGTTCCGGTATTTTCTTTCAGGTCTCCGCTTACTTTGACCGTCTTATTCTGGTCAATTGTTTCAAATGCCTCCTGAGCCTGAAGTTTATCTTTTAATGTGACGTTGGTCGTCCTGTTTTCACCAATATTCGTAATCATGTCCTTGCCAACGGAAATATTAAAGTTCTCTCCAATCGTAAATGTCATGTTTTTTGGAGCATTTACATTGATATTTCCTTTTCCATCCATCAACCAGGTATTGCCACTCGGATCTTCAATAAAGATACTTCCTTCAGCATCATTCATGATTACTTTTGTACCCGATCGGGTTTGGATTACTTTTTTATCGTTTCCTGAAGTATGGTATTCGCTCAAAGCAGAACCATTGTACATAGCTCCCAGCACGAAGGGTTTTTCAGCATTTCCGCCTTCAAAACCAACCAGAACTTCCTCACCTACTTCCGGAATAAAATAAAATCCTTTTCCGCCTCCGGAATGCGGATTTGTCATACGAATCCAAGGCGTATTGGCTCCTGCATCTTTTTGCCAGGCAAATGCTACCTGAATTCTTCCGAGTCCGGCCGGATCGTCATTTGAAATTACGGTAGCCGGCTGGGATTCTGCCACCGGAAAACTGTGTACGTTTCCATAAGGCGGCGAAATTACCGTATCAGGTACGGCATCAAATGTGTTATGATAATTTCCTGATTCATCGCAGATATGCATGATATCCGTAATGATATAGCTTCCGAAGTTTTGCTCTTGCAGTCCGTCTAAAAGATTTCCTGTCAGTGAAAAGGCCGGTTCTTTGATGTCTATCACATCACCAATTCTTAATCCCGTTTCATCAGAATCACCTTTTGCAGTTACCAAATCCGCAGTACGGGACTGCAATTGGGTGGTTACGCGGTCTGTCAAATGGGTTTTTGAATTTCCTTCTTCTAAAGAATGGAAATACAACATCGTTGATGAATTTGGGAATAGTTTTTTTGACGATTCGAATACGGATTTCGAGTAACCTTCTGGCTGGTAATTCGCTTCAGAAGAGCTCGCTCTCTGGGTCTCTCCATTAGACGGGTCATAACCCACATATTCAAATCCAAGAGACTTGGCTCGCATTTCAATATTAAAAGAATGGAGCGATCTTCCGTATTCTAAAGTAAAGTTTTTAGATTTTGGTTTTCCGAATATCAGTTCTTCTCCGTTGAAATAAAACCACTGTCCTTTTTTCTGCGCAATCCTGCATAAAAAAGAAAAATCGCTTTCTGAATATTGTACCGTATACGGCAAAGACGCATCTTTTTGTACAGAAACAGCCGGTTTCAGGCTGTCTGCCGAATAGCTGCCCGTTACTTCCTGAACGATATCTGTAAGCGATTTGTCTGTATACGATTTCGTATTAGGCGTGCCTTCCAATAAAATAGTTGGACTAAAACCATTGATGATTATACCGCCGGAAGCTCCTGCTGTACGAACCATCTGAGCCTCGGTAATAATACCGTTGAAGGTTAATGGAGAAGCCGTCATCATATTGGACGGATTGATTGTTATTTTTATGGCTTGACCAATATAACTTTGAGCCTTATCAATAGCCTGGCTTACAAATTCTTTAGGCAAAGGTTGCAGTAGTGAAAATCTGTGGTGCGTGTGCACTTTTTGGTCTATCACTAATTTTGAAAAACGGGTTAGGGTTTCTCCTGCTATTTCTATTTTTATCTGAGTACTGATTGGCATGACTCTACTTTTTTTAATAAACTGTTTTATTCTTTCTTATCGGAAACCGTTTTAGGAATCGATTTTAGCTTTTCCTTCGCTCTAGCATAATCCGGCTGGATTTCCAATGCTTTTTTATAATCTGCAATTGCCTGTTCTTCTCTGCTTAATTCCAAATAAAAGTCTCCTCTGTTCGTCAGTATCTGAGCACTTGGAGGTGCTGCATTTAGAGCCTGTTCATAAGCTTTCAGGGCTTCATTCTGCTGATTCAGTTCTCTGAATAAGGATGCTTTAAAATTATAGCCGATGCTCCAATTCGGATAGGCCGAATTGAGCTTTTCTATTGTTTTTAGCGCTTCCTCAATTTTGTTATTTTCCGCCAAAGCTGTTGCTTTGTTTATGTAAAACCATTTGTTACCGGGATTTATGGCCAAAGCTTCATCAAAAAGCACTACGGCCTCATCATATTTTGCTTCTTTGGTTTTCAGTTTCCCGATAAAATTTTTGATATCGGCATTTTTTGGATATTTTTTATCCATTTCAATAGCCAATTCCAATGCTTTTTGAGCATTATTTTCACGTATAGCCTGGCTGACTTTCTTGTTTAAATCCTGTATTTCCTGAGGAAAGGTTTTAATTCTTGCAGAAAGCTCCGCATTCTCTGCTTTCATTTCCTGCATATAGGCGTTGTCCAGATCAGAAACAACATATTTTTTTTCTTGACCATATAATTGCATAGCCAAGAAAAAAAATAGGAATATGTATTTTTCTCTAATCTTCATCTTATTATCTGATTACCATCCGGGCTTCAGATTCTGTAGCCCTGATTTTTCCAAAGGCATAAAAACATAGGTTGCTTTGTAGTTGTCTGTGAAATGCTTGTCGTTAAACTTTCCTTTTCCTTCAATAGTTTCACTAACAATTATCAGTTTCCCGTTCTCTACATAACCATAGCTATAAACTTCCACATCACGAGGCACAGTGATACGTTCTATCACAATCTTATTGCCTTGCAGACGATAATATCCTTCCAAATGGGTCATAAACCGAGCCTTATTGGTTGTCGCAATATGTTCCTCAATACTTGTAAGATAATCTTGCTCGGTCTTTATTTTCTTGTCTAAATCAACAGTAAGATTTGCCTGTCCGGTATTGTAAAACTTATAGAAAATATGCTCGTCAGCCTTTCGCTCTCCCGTGTCTTTATTCCAGATTGATTCCAGAACATAAACTCCATCTGTACGCAAAAGCGCATCTGAAGCAAGGGTGAAATTTTCCTCAAACAAATGGTAGTCTTTTTTGACATACATATTTTTGGAGCAGGAAAAAAAGAGAGGCAGCAGGAGCATCATCCATAAATTACTTTTCATTAAAATCCTGTATTAATATTAGGCCCTGTCTGTACTTCCCAATAGTTTGGTCTTTCAGACGGGATCAGGTGAAAATTTATAAATCGGTGAATCAAATCTTGCGAATACATATGGCCTTGACCAATTCCATTAATCCCTATACTACCTTGAGGTGTTCTTGCATGAAAAGAAGTCCTTCCCTGGTTTAGGTCAAATGAATGCGCATTTGGATTCCATCCAACTCCTCCTCTTTTGGCATTTAAAAATTCCTGACCAACTTCAGTAGCCGATGTTGGCGTATAATTAAATGCTTTGTCTTTGAATTTTTCGAATCCGCTGCTTCCAAGGTGTCTTTGTTCAAAATCGGCAAGACTTCTTTTAGCAGCTTCTGAATCTGTAACACTTTCAGAATCGGTATCGGCTGTAAAAACATCACTAGCAATAATCATCTGATAGTTGCTTCTGTTGTTTCCTAAAATTACTTTTCCACCTCCGGTCCACCAACGATCGTGTCCATCGGCAATTCCGATTTTCTTAAAACCGCCAAAGTCATTGTAAAATTGGAATCCGAAATCTCCGGCTCTCAATTGTACAAAACCCACTTGCTGATTTCTGTCGTTATTATTCAAGATTAAGCTGGTTCCAACTGTTCCTGAATATTTGTAGGTGTCTTCCATTCCTGTTCCGCTATCCATATGCAACGGATAAACAGACATAGGTGTAGTATTACCTCCGCCGACAGTCAGTTTTCCGGTCATGACGACATCAAAATTCATGGCATTGCTG
Source organism: Flavobacterium microcysteis (assembly GCF_006385255.1). GTDB lineage: Bacteria > Bacteroidota > Bacteroidia > Flavobacteriales > Flavobacteriaceae > Flavobacterium > Flavobacterium microcysteis. Next base: position 231,252 of record NZ_VFJE01000056.1, on the reverse strand, counting down.
CCTGAAAGTGCCCCCATACCTCCATTATAGGCATTGATGGCGATATTAATACCGGGATCAACCGGACCAAATCTTCTGCTAACGCCGACACCAGCCGTACCGCTAAAATATGATTTTGGACCTCCGCCGAAATGCCAACTCAACCCTACAAAAAATTTAGTATTAAGTTCGTCCATACGATTTATTTTAGAATTTCAACGGCCAGTTTCTTGCAAATTGAGAACCGTTCATATTAATTTCTTTTGCTGAAATCACGATTTCAATTCTCATGGACATCGTATTATAGGCAACAAAAGCTTCGTCATATCGAATGCAATAGGCTTCTTTGAATTGAAGCTCACGCATTTTTGATATGGCGTCACGCCTATAAAAAGTGAGTTTACCGTTTTTAGTCTGGGAATTGCTTACCATCCAATCAAACAGCATAGTGCTCTTTGTAGATTCTACAACGATTCGGATTTTCCCGCCGGCAGGATCAGCAGACGGCTTTCCGCTTTTATCTGTATCTTGACCAAGAGTGCATTGAAATTCTAAGACATTCAATACCTCTCCGTCAATTTCAAGCTTTGCTAAAAATGACATAAATAGATAGATTTAAGTAATTAAAAAAACTGCAAATAGTACGATATAATGATAAAGGGAATGTATCAACACAGACCCTTTATCATTAAAAACTTGAAAGTAATTCTAATTGAATTAAACCCATTCATTAACGTGCTCACCGCCACCCATAGAAATTTCTTTTGCAGAAATTGTGAAGGTTTCAGTTAAAGGATTTCCATCCTGAGCATCGAAAGACTCTCTGTATTTTACAAGATATCCTTCTTTGAAGTTCATTTCTTTAAGTTTAGCGTCAGTATCACGCTTAACATACTGGATTGATCCGTCTTTTCTTTCGAAGTTATTGGTCATCCATTCGAAAAAGAATGAATCTCCAGTTGATTCGACAGTTAAATTGATTGTTCCCCCGCGTGTAACAGAAGATGGGCGACCACTAGCATCTACTTCTTGATGCAAATCATACGAAGCGTTCAAAATGTTTAATTCCTTTCCGCCAACTTTTAGTTTTGATTTGAATGACATAATAAAAAAATTTAAAGATTAAAATTTATTAATTGTGATAGAAGTTGGGGGATTTTTCTATTCTACTATTCTGATTTTCAGTTACTCTAAGATATTAATTTTTTAAGTTACTTGCAATTAATTTGAGGTTAAATTATCAAGAAATTAAAGGAAACACACTGTTTTTTAACATTATAAAACGGTTGTAATCTATTTCTTATTTTGATTCGGCATATTCAGTATCCCAATCATTACCATCGTCACCTTTTTGACCATCCATTTTGATAAGGAAATTTTTAGCCGGGAAATAAGGTTTCAATCGGATGTCCAAAAAGATTCTGTCTTTTTGATTTGGATCTTGCTCAAATCTCTTGATTTCAAAATCTTCGATAAGTTTATCTGGTCCAGCAACATTGTCTAAGAATTTGACAATCTGGTTTAGGATTTCTTTTCTTGTTTTGGCATTAAAGTTCTCAAAAGCTCTTCTGTTTAAGAAGTCCATCAGTACTTTAGTCACATAGTCAAAAACTCGGACAACGGAATAGGTTTGTAAACCAAGGTTGTCACCGTTGAAAAGTGTTTTACCTGAAAAAGCCATAACTTTTCCGTATTCGTTTACCATCGGGATCAATCCTAAATTTTCAAGATTGGCGATTTCGCTTTTCTTTAGGTCGAATTTTACTCCGTCAACTTCATTGATTCCTCCGTATTTCTTACCAGCAGTTACCTGAGACATCAAAGTGTTGTATACTTTTCCTGCCAATGCAGTCGATGGCGGAATAAATAAATGATCTTCTTCTTCTATTTCATCGTGTTTTCCACGACCTACCAGCCAGTTACATGCCATCATTACATTAGAACGATAGGTATCACCACCTGTTAGGTTTGCCGATTCGAACATTTCCATAACATCATCCGGTTCATCCAAATGTTGGAAGTCTGTAATCAGCATTACTTTATTATCATAAGCAATTTTTGCCCATTTTTCAATAACCTTATTCGAACCCAAGTATCCTGGAATTACCAAAAGCGAGTAGTTTTGGCGTAAATCCAAACGGTCAAATCCGTTTACTAATTCTTCTTGGATATTGTCGATAAAACGAGAATTGTCCAAATCTTTTAACTGATCCAGTTCTGCGTTCATGATCGCCACATTCTTGACTTTGCTTTCTTCCGTATTTTTATAGAAAAGGGAAAGTGTTCTGTAGTTTTCTTCTAATTCTTTTGATTCAGCAACAGCAATAGCTAAGTTTTTCTTTAGTGTTTGCTCCGCAACATCTGATTTTTTAGCACTTTCAGAAACCAAATCCAACAGATTGTCTGTTGTCTTTAATGAATCCGCCCATAGTTTTAGCACTGTTTTTAATGCCTGGCGTTCTGCTTTTTTGCTACTTTCGCTTAAGAAAATATTTTTACGTGCTTTACGCTCAGGATTTAAATTCTGCACGCCTTCAATAGCACCTTCTAATAAATCGAAGCCTCCATACTGTATAAAAGATTCAACATTTTGCTCAAGCGTTCTCGTTGAACGTTCCTGATTTGCCAATGTTGTATTTGTTGCTTTAGTGTTTTCTTGATTTGCCATGGCTTAATTATTTATCAGATTGTTCAATTTCTTTTATCAACGCCTCGATTGTCTCAATAATAGAGTGTCTGGCTTCCGGATCTTGAAGTGCTAATTTTAAAACCTTGTTGGTTTTTAGCTGCTTGATCATTTTTTGATATTGCTCGTTTTTCGTTTTTAAGTCGGTCAAAAACGGACTTTGTCCTGTCAGACCATTAATCGAAAAGTCTCCGATATTTTTAAATCCTAATTCTTCACGAGTAACCTTACCGTCTTCATCTTCAAAAGCCACATTGATTTTTGGATCAAAATGTTCAAAAACCTCATCCATATTTTTTAAACCTGTAACGATTTCTGGACGCACAGGCGTATTAGGCGTTAATTTTTGGGCTATTAAAGTTTTATTTTGTGGGATTTCGAGAATGCTTTCCTGACCTTCTTGTCTGACTTCGTTACCCCCGATTCCATAACTGTTTGAAAATGAATTTGCCATGCTGTCTAGTATTAAATATTAATTTTATTGTATAGAGAAAGAGCTTTAAAAAATTGTTCTGTATCTGTAGTTCAGGTTGATGACGGTTACGCAGCCATCCTGGTCTTTTTGCAATTCGATTTTTTTGATGTTGATATTTCTGTCTCGGATTGCTTCATCTAATTCTTTCAAGGAAATTGTTTTACCGTTGCGAAGCTTCACCAGCGGCAGGTCATCATCGCAGAAATAACGTTTTACATTATCAAAAGAAAGTTTGTCTTCGCAGATTCCCATTAATATGGCCTTAAATTTTTCTTCGTTAATGCCTGCAATTTCAGCACTGCGTTTTGGTGCTTCCGGCAATTGTTTGAAATAATCGCCTACGATATCGGCTCTCGAACTGCTTCTTCTTGCAAGCCTTTCAGAAACAACATCTTTGGTTTCTTTTTTAGCCGGCAATACGGTTATTTTTTTCTGCTTTACATATTTAATATCACCATTTACAACCAGCGATACTATTTTTTCGCCAGGCATCCTATATACATAGGTAGGATTTCTGTCAATTGCATCAATCTTAATTCCGTCTCCAAATCTCCACTCCCATGATTTAGCATGTGCTGTAGAATCTTTGAATTGGATTTGTTCGCCTTCATAAACTACTGTAGGAGCGAAAAATTTAGGTAATAAACTTTCATCAATCACATCATTCTTTGGAAGAATAGTAATCGTTTTTTCTATCGTACAGCTATTGTCTACCAAAAGCTTTATGGTGTATTTTCCTGGCTTAGAAAATGAGTGCGCTACTTTTGAACGATACGAAATTTTACTTCCATCGCCAAAGTACCATCTCCACTCATAAGAGTTAGGGGTAATGTCTGAAAAAGTGATTAGCTCACCTGCTTTAAAAGTCGGAGCATCGATCTTGAACTCCTTTACGGTGCAAATCGCTTTGTTATTTATTTTAAAGGCCAGCAGCCCACACGACGTGACAAAAATTATAAAGAAGAACAATATAATTTTTCCATCAAAATGGGTCTTTATTTGATTACTCTTATTCATTTTATAATATTAATTATAAATTGCTGGGGGCGATAAATAAGCGAAATTTGTCTTATTCCAAATTTATAAAAATTTCCTTTGGTTTTTCAAGTTAAAATAATTTATCAAAAAAATTATTGTTAAAGTCACAATGATTTAACATACCTTTAAACCCTCAATGCTTGATTTTCCTGCCTTCTTAATTAATGATAATATTTTGTTAAAATCACTTTACCTAAATGTTAATTGTGATTTTTATGGGTAAAAAGTATTAATTTAACATCATGGAAATGGATATTAAATCCTAAATGTATAAATTAGTTCCCAAAATTTTTATATTTAGATAATCAGCTTCCCCCTTCAAAAGCTCAATATATATTTATCTATCTAGTTAGGAGTATCAGAACTAAAACGCCATTTAATATGTTTAAAAAGTTTATTTTTTTAAGCCTTGTGAGTGTAAGTTTTGTCTCTTGCCTGCCCAAAAAAGACTTTGTCATTACCGATGATTTTGTTAAATCGCAAGCTGGAAACAATAAGAAAAACTCAAATGCAAAATATTCCTATAGTACAACTTTGAGCGACGACGATCGAAAGTATTTTGCGAAAAAATTAGAAGTAAGTGAAACCGAAATAATAAACGAGAAACTGTACATTTTTATTAAAAGCTGGGAAGGCACGAAATATATTTATGGGGGCGAAACGCGAAGTGGCATCGATTGCTCAGCTTTGATGCAGGAGCTTTATTCGCATGTATACAAAAAAGACCTTCCAAGGACTGCTGCAGAAATGAGCATGGACAACAGGGTTGAATTGTTTAAGTCAGACGAAAAATTACGGGAGGGCGATTTGGTTTTCTTCAGGATTACTGAGGAAAAAATAATCTCTCACGTTGGAATTTATCTCAAGAACAATAAGTTTTTTTCAGCTAACTTAGTCGGAGGTGTCGAAATCTCAAGCTTAAAAAAAGCATATTGGAAAAAAAATTTCGTGGCCGCAGGCAGATTTAAGCAATAATTTTAGCTATGACAAAAAATCGATTTTTTGTAGAAAATCACAGAAACTTGACGCCTTTTGACTTAAGGGCCGAGTTGTTATTTGACGCGCTTCTGAAAAATAAGACGGACGACTTGGATATCGTCCTGAAAGCAAATGGTGTTTTTTACAGAAAATTCAGCAAGGATACGATGAATATTACAACTGATGTAAATGATTCGGATATCCTGCACATTACTACCAGTCGTGATGGTTTTTATGACATATTGCCGGAAAGTATTACGCATAATTACAGGAATCGTGACCAGAGGAATGATGCTTCGCAAGAATTCAAGATTCGCAAAAAGGAAGAGAAAGAAGCCCGCCATTTCTATAATCCATTGGAAAATGAGCTGTTCCGGTTTCGCCATCAGATTGAAAGACATGAATCTGATTTTTTCTCCAAATTAAGCACCAACGGAATTGCCGACATCATTCGCATGATTTTAGGTGTCGAAAAGAACATTCCGGATGTACTGACCGTAAAAATGTTTTATGCTCTTATGAAGCTGAAAGGCAATTCAGGGCAAAACATCTCTGATGTTAGCAAAATGCTCGAAAAAATATTGGGTGAAGAAGTCACTTACACTTCTAAAAATATCCAATTGGAAAACGTCCATGACATTGAAGAAAATTCAGGCGAGATGATTATGGGCATTACGACCACCTTACAAAGCAATCAGGAAATCTTTCTGAAAAAATACAATTTCATTGTGGGCCCGTTAAAAAATCCGGATAACCTTCCCGATTATTTTGACGACCACGTATTAGAGAATTTTTTAACTACGTTCTTTAACCTTTTCCTTCCTTTCCAAATGCAGTACTCTTTTGAAATTCAATTGAATTCTGAAGACGAACTTTTTGCCATGGACGATACAATTTACAAATCAAGACTCGGAATATCAACAGTAATATGAGAAAATACCTAAACCACATCGGCGGAACCGAAACTTTAGTCTATATCTTTTTAGCCATTGCAATTGCGATGATTATCAGCATGTTTATTGGCATGAAAACCCCAAAATTCAGGCAAGAGAAGAAAAGCTATTTTATTTATATCCTCTGCCAGGGATTACTGTTCTTGATTTTTGGAGCCATCTTATTTAATTTAAAAGACACAACAGTAAATATTCGCTTTATTTCGTTTCAGGTATATTTATTAATTGCCGGAACTATCCATCTGACATTTTTCCATTTGTATTTCAAGCAATTTGATGCCAAGGAAATCTATAAGGAAATTTTTATTGCCATTGTAACGGGAATTTTCATGGAAGCCTTTGCTATTATGCTAATCGGACATTTCCAGGAACTGGCCTATATGTATTATTACTTAGGAGCCATGCTCTTTTTCCTGATTCCGACACTTTGTTTCTGTCTTTTCAGAACCGCCATTTCAATTCCGGCAAAACTTCATAAAAGATGGTTCTATCCGGTGAATTCAAAATATCCGGCGCCACATATTTCTGAAATGAGAAATATAATTATCGTAAATTTAGTATTTACAAAAAAGGCAAACGATTCAACGATTATCAATTTCAAAGTAAAAGCACCTCGTGCGTTTGACTTTGGAAAACTGTTTTATTATTTCATAAACGATTACAACGAGAAGAACCCTAACAGCCAGGTCCGCTTTCTGGACGATAAAAACCAGCCTTATGGATGGTATTTCTACACCAAGCCAAAATGGTTCAGCTCATCCGATTACATAGACCCCGAACTAGCAATAGACACTAACAATATCAAAGACGGAGCAACGATAATTTGTCAACGAATATAATTTCATTAGTTATGGCTGAAAATATAAAACACTTTCCGGTAAACTGGATCGATGGAATGAAGATAAACAAAAACCATTTCATCACTTTACAGGACAACATTGAAGATTTGGTTCGAGATGCGCGCAACCTGGGCGTAAATGAGCTGAATTATGGCTTATTGTCGACACATCTGTCAAGACCGTTCCAGTATTCAATTTCAATCGATGCTCACAACGAATTAAGCGTTAGCATTAAACTTCTCAAGGCAGTAACTCCAGGTGGAGGAAGAATTGAGATTACCGATTATACCGGAGAATTCAACGAAAAGATAGAACTGAAAGATTTCGACCTTAAGGAAAATAACTACTTTCTTTTATTGAATGTCGATCCTTTTCAAAGAATACCAACAGGAGAGCAAAACATGGAGGAAGTACCTCCTCGTTTTCCAAATGCCATGTCTCGTTATTTTCTGACAAGCGTTATTGAAAGCGAAGTCAACCAAAACAACATTGGTGCTTTGCAATTTCCTTTGGCTAAATTCAAGACTTCGGCAAACAATTATGAGATCCTGACGGATTTTATTCCGCCAAGTCTTACGATCAATAGCCATCCTACCCTGATTACTTTATTTGAAAACTACGAATCTTTCTTCAAGCAGTTGGAGTTCAATTCGGTTCAGATTTCCCAAAAAATCAGATTCAGGAATAGTACCGAAGATGAAAACCTGATTGCCAATATGGTTTTTGAAGCCTGTGAAAAGATTTTGAGTTATGTAGCCCAAAACATCACACGAAGCAAGTGGGTCAATTTCTCCATGAAACCGATGGAAGTGTTAGAAAATACGGTTAGTCTGGCACGAATCATCAAAAACAGTTTCGATTCTTTTTCTGGAGACGGAAAAGAAATGCTTTTCAACTATTTCTCAGAATGGACAGAAATTTCCAGCGGTGACTATGAAAGGTTATTTTCGGAAACTATAAATACGAAATACAAGGCTTATGACATTGAGCCAACCGTAAACCAAGTCAACACTTTTATTTCAAAAATCGACTATCTGTTTACAATTTTAAACCAGCTCGATTATATCGGCAAAAAACGAGACACGGGAATCTTTGTCAACGAGAATATCGTCAGAAACGAAAAGCCAAGCTTCTTCGGAAATAACGACAAGGATAACAATGCTCCAAATTCATCGCCAACCTTTTTAGCAGAATAAACCAACCCAAAATCGACACCAAAAATGGATATCTTAAATAGAAAAGAACGAACTTCCGCATTCCTGCTATTCCTATTGATGTTTATCATCACTACCGGAGTATTGTTTTTTGCGATATTTTTCAATTACAAACTGCCTTTGAAAGAAAATGAAGTTCTTAAAAATGAAAATGACAAGATTCTGACCGAGTTTAACTTCCAGAAACAATTTTCAGACAGGCTTGAGCACATTGGCGTTTTGATTGATTCATTGGACAAGGCTCCTGAAAGCTTCCAGTTTATCGAGCAGAACATCAGCTTTGAGTTGGTTGACCTAAAAGAAAAAATCCCTGCTGATTCTGATCAGGGCTTAAAACTATATGACAATGTCATCCTGACAATTAACGATTTGGTTAAGACCAAGAAATTGCTGCTGCAAGTCAATGATTCTAAAAAAGAAATTGACGTGCTTAACAAGCAATTAAAAGAGTATGAAGAAGAAAATAAAGAATTGCTTCGAGATCTGAGATTGACACAGCAATTGAACAGAAGGACGAACTAAATCAGAAAATCATGGTCACAGAAGATATTTTGCAGGCAATTCATATTGCAAAACAATATGCGAAGGATAATTTCAACCAAAAGTACGCTCCTGCCCATTTGCTAAAGGCGCTTTTGAATCCGCAATTCAATTTTATGAGAGAGCTTGACACCAAAGGAATCGATGTATTCTATTTGGATGAATGGGCCGATATCCGAATCAGCGAATATCCAAAATCTTCTAAACCAAGCGATGATCCGGGTCCGGACAGCGGTATGAATGCCGTGCTAACAGAAGCAGAAGATATTGCAAAGAAAACTGGTGATGAAATCAGTTTTGTTCCCATCCTAAAAGCATTGGTAACTCCAGGTGTTGGATTTTCACACGACCAACTAAAATCTTTGCCGTTGACTCCTTCCGATCTTTCATCAATGTTTGATTCTGGAGCTGCAAAACCGCAAAACAATTCTGAAAAAATAAAAACCGCCCCTACAGGAAGTTCTACTTTAGACAAATACTGTACGGACAAAATAAAACATCTCAAGTCCAAACAATCCATCCCGATGATTGGACGTGACGAAGAACTGAAAACGATTACAGAAATATTAAACCGAAAACTGAAGCCTCACGTTATCGTAATTGGGGAATCCGGCGTTGGAAAATCAACACTTATTGAAGGTTTTTGCCATAAAATTGGCGACAAGTCTATTTTGGCCGCCTTTAATAATGCCAATGTTTTTGAAATCAATATCGGGCCTTTATTCGCCGGCGCATCCTACAAAGGCGAAGTAGAAGACCGTTTACAGAAAATTTTCAATGAAGTAAAAGGCTATGAAAAGCCGATACTTTTTATAGACGATATCCACGAACTGTTTGATTCCAATCAAGGCAACGGCATTGGCAGTATTATAAAATCGGAGCTTTCTAAAGGCGATATCACTTTTATTGGAGCTACGACCACAGAAAAATTCAGAAAATCGCTTGGCAAGGACGATGCGCTTTCCAGACGATTTGAAACTTTGGAAATCCACGAGCCTAATCAGGAATTGGCCTTGCGAATGATTAAAAATGTGATCTCGCATTACCAGACACACCATGATTTTAGCATTGATGAAGAAGGACTTAAAGAGTCCATCCGTCTTTCAAAACGCTATCTGAAAGAAAAATCACTTCCGGATTCTGCACTCGACTTGATTGACAGAACGATGTCGTCTTTAAAAGTCGCTAAAGAAACCATAAAAAAAGAACTGCCGGAATTAAAAAAACAGCTTTCGGCTATCAATGATATCATTGAAGAACTTGAAAAAGAAGAAAAGATAGTCTGGCTTCATTCTGACATTCAAAATAAAACCGGCAAGCTTTTTAGCGAAGACGAAGACACTTTCGCTTCTGTTGCCAGTGAAAAGAAAATAGCGCATCTGGAAAGCCTTTTGGAAAGCCTGGAGCGTTTGAATGAAGAAGAAAACATTGTTTCTGCATCACATTTATCTCACGTGGTTTCTGGCATTACCGGAATTCCGGCTGGAAAAGTAAAATCAGACGAACGCGAGCGATTGCTCGATATAGAAAATACCCTAAAAAAGAGAGTTATTGGTCAGGACCATGCCGTAAAAGTAGTTTCCGATGCCATATTGGAATCCCGTTCCGGACTGACAAAACCGGGGCAGCCAATAGGTTCCTTTTTCTTTTTGGGGCCAACAGGAACCGGAAAAACAGAATTGGCAAAATCGTTGGCTGATTTCCTTTTTGGTGATGAAAATGCCATTATCCGATTGGATATGTCTGAATTTAAAGAAGAACATTCGGCTGCACTTTTATATGGAGCGCCTCCGGGATATGTAGGTTATGAAGAAGGCGGACTTCTTGTCAATAAGATCAGACAGAAACCCTATTCCATAGTTTTATTCGATGAAATTGAAAAAGCGCATAAATCGGTTTTTGATGTGTTTTTGCAGATACTTGACGAAGGAAAACTCCACGACCGTTTAGGGAAAGAAGGTGATTTTTCGAACTCGGTTATTCTTTTTACATCCAACATAGGTTCTGATTTTATTGTAAAATCGTTTGAAAAAGACATTATTCCAAAATCAAACGACCTTATTCAATTGATGACAGGCTATTTCAGACCCGAGTTTTTAGGTCGTCTTACGGAAATCATTCCATTTGCACCTATCAGCAAAAAAAGCGTTTCGAGAATTTTCGATATCCACTTAAAGAAAGAGCTTTTGCAGCTTTTGGAAAAACTGGACATTACGTTGCATATAGACGAAAAAGACAAAGAACAGATTGCCTTGATGGGTTTCACGCCAGAATATGGTGCACGACCAATTAAAGGTACCATCCGCAATCAGTTAAAAAGACCATTATCGCGCATGATTATTTCCAATGAAATCAAAAAAGGCGATTCGCTAAAAGTCACGCTGAATGAAGAAGGAGATATTAAATTTACGATAGAACATGAAAGACCTATATTACAAGATTCCAATTGATTTCAAACGGCTGTCCAGCGGTGAAGATATCCGGAAGGTCACTATCGAAGAATCTCTGGCGCAATATATCTCTCTGATTATCACGACGATTTTTGGGGAGTATAAATATGATGACGATTTTGGTACCATTATCTGGGAAACTGATTTCAACCTACTGTCTAATGCCAACCAGCTCAAAGACATGATTAAGGAATCTGTTCATGAAAAGGTAAAACAATATGAAAAGCGACTAACTGTTACCGATGTAACGCTTGGCGTGAGTGAAGATACTGTAAGCTATGAGACCAATATTCGTGTAAAAAAACGCCTTGACATTGTGGTTTACGGAGTCATCAAAAAAACAAACCAGCCTTATTATTACAAGAGTTCTTATTTTCTAGCGCCGTTTTCATTTAAATAAAAGCATCATCAATGAATTCATTATCAAAAGACCAGATTAAAGACCGACTACTCAAACGTGCCGCCAAGCAATGGGGCTATTCTGATGTGGAATTGGAAAATGTCTTTGACCCTATCGTCAATTTGCTTTTTGATGTATGCGCCAAAGAATTGGAAAAAATTTCCAACGAAATCTTCTCCAGCCGCAGAAGGATTACTGAACGATTAGTAGATATACTTACGCCTACCGCATCAGCAAAAGCAACACCGGCAAGAGCGATTGTCAGGGCTTATCCGGTAGAAAACGAAGTTACACTGAACGATTACCATCAATTTTACTTCCAGAAAAAAGAAGCAAATCCGTACAATCCGACAGAAAATATAATCAAAAACTATTTTTTCGGGCCAACAAAACCCGTAAAACTGAACCGTAACAAGCTGAATTATGTAATCCTGCCTAACGGAGTACAGCAGATTGTGAAAGAACAATTTCGGGAAACTGTCAGCAGCAACAATTACATAAAACCCGCTCCACACGGAACCATCTGGCTTGGGCTAAAACATCAAGGCGACGGAATTATCAAGGATTTGATGTTTTATTTCTATCTGAAAAACATCCATAACAGGAATACGTTTTTTCACTTCCTTCCACGGGCAAAATGGTTCTTGAATGACCATCAATTGCAGGCCGTGCAAGGATATAATAATGACGAAAAATACTCCAACAATTACGGAGAGCTGATTCAGGAAGAATTTTATCATATTGAGCGGACACAAGAACACACAAATGATTATTTCCGAAAGAATTTCATCACGATAAAAGACATTATCAATATTGGCGACAACCATGCGTTGCCTACTGAGTTGAGTAATTTTATCCCTGCAGAAGACCTGAAAGTCCTGGCTGATGAAAAGCTAATTTGGATTCGTATTGAGTTTCCAAATGTCATTGGAAAAGATATTCTTTCTGAAATCTTTTGTGCCAACAACTGCTTTCCTGTCATCAACAAAAAGCTGAATGAGGTACAAGGGAATATCAAAAACCTTCTGAATATTTATCCGCTGAACCTGAACGAAGAATTTTTCTTAGAACTTTTCTCGGTTACGGATGATAAGAACAATGAATTTGATGTCATTAAAAATGATGATGAAAAAGGCGACAATGACTACGCCTATCTCCGTTTTGGAGGCATAGCCCGTTTTGATGAAAGAAATGCAACCGAAGAAATAAATTACCTTATCGACCTGATTCGGGATGAAGCCGCTGCGTTTTCCAGACTGGGACATGATTTTACAGATAATAACCTGAAAGAAATCAACCAGATTATTTCACGTTTCCGAAATAAGATGTCACAAGTAGGTATGCAAAACATCAATAATCCGTATCTGATACTGAATACCACAAGTAATTCTAATAAGGGAACCTTATTTGCCAAATATTGGACAACCAATGGTGAGAGCGCAAACAAGATTAACACTTTTTCAAGATTGGTAGCCCATAAAGGATCTGATTTTGAAAGAGACAATATTATGTTTCTGTCCACCACCCAAGGAGGAAAAGATGAACTTTCGAATTCGGAGAAAATTTATGCTTACCGTGAAAACCTGGTGTCTAACCAAAGAGTTGTGACACGCCAGGATATCATCATTCTTTGCAAAAATCATTTTGGCGATGCCATTACCAAAGTGGATGTAAAAAATGGTATACAGACCAGCCTGGACAGTAATGTAGGCTATACGCCAACTATTGACATCTATCTTGAAAGGAAAGACAAAGAATATTACAATGAAGAAGAATGGTATTTCCTGAGCGAAGATTTAAAATTGATGATTGAAAACAGGGCAATAAACATAGTTCCTTTCCGAATTATTTATTCTTAATGTTGGATATCTTTCTTTTTTGTTATTTTTATAAGAACTAAATAACAACCTCATGAAAAAAGTAATGTTTGCGATAGCGATAGGCGGTATGTTTCTCGCTACATCCTGTAAGAAAGAAGAAAAAGTCACGACAACGACTGATGATGGAAAAACGACGGTAACCACCACGACAACGAAAAACAGCCTGAATCTTGAATTAAGCGAAAAGGCAAAAGCCAATCTGGAAGAAGCTGAAAAGAAATTAGCCGAAGCTAAAGCAAAAGGCGATAAAGAAGCCGAAAGATTAGCGCAGATTACGGTTGATAAAGCTAAAAGTGCATGGGAAGCAACTAAAGATGGCATCAAAGAAACTTCTGAAGATATCAAAGAAGGAGCTCAAAAAGCCAAAGAAGACATGAAAGAAGGCTATAACGAAACCTTAGAAAAAGCAAAAATCAAATAAAAACAAAAAAGCCCATTCTGTCGAATGGGCTTTTTGTATCTAAAAATCTTGTTTTCTTATGCTTCAAATGGAACAATAGAAACGAAAGATTTGTTATCAGATTTTTTCTGGAACTTAACAACTCCGTCAACTTTTGCATGTAAAGTATGATCTTTACCCATGTAAACGTTTTCTCCTGGGTTGTGCTTAGAACCTCTTTGTCTAACGATGATGTTTCCAGCAATAGCAGCTTGACCACCATAAATCTTAACACCTAAACGTTTCGATTCTGATTCTCTACCATTCTTGGAACTACCGACACCTTTCTTGTGAGCCATGACGTATTGGTTTTAAATGTTAATTATTCTTGTGTATCTTCTTTTTTAGCCTTAGCTACTTTTTTCTTTGGAGCTTCTACTGCTTCTTCAGTTGCTGGAGCAGCTTCTTTCTTAGGAGCAGCTTTTTTAGCACCTGAAACAGAGATTCCAGAAATTTGGATTTGAGTCAAGTACTGACGGTGTCCGTTTTTCTTTTTGTAACCTTTTCTTCTTTTCTTTTTGAAAACGATTACTTTGTCTCCTTTTAAGTGTTGTAACACTTTGGCTTCTACTGAAGCACCTTCTACAGCCGGGGCGCCTAAAGTGATTGTTCCGTTATCATCTAACAAAAGAACTTTTGCAAAAGAAACTGCATCTCCTTCTTTGTTAGCTAAACGGTGAACATAAACCTTTAAGTCTTTGCTTACTTTGAATTGTTGCCCTGCTATCTCTACGATTGCGTACATAACAATAATGTTTAGTTAAATTTTAAGGTTGCAAATATACGATTAAATATTAATCCTGCAATTGTTCTTATAAAAAAATTCAACCTTCAAAAAGACAGCGCTTTAACTTACCCAACAAACATTTCGAAATGTAAAAACAATCCGCCGTTAAAAAGTTATATTTACATGAATAAATCTTAAAAAAAAACTACATTTGGCGTAACAAAACACACATTTGGCACACTAATGCCAAAATCAATAACAAATTTATTAATCGTTATGAAAAAATCATTAATGGCTTTGGGTTCAGTTCTCATGCTCGGGAGTGTTGCTTCAGCTCAAAAAGTAGCTTTTGAAGAATATACACTAGAAAATGGTCTTCATGTGATCTTGCATCAAGACAAATCAGCTCCAGTTGTAATTACCTCGGTAATGTATCACGTTGGAGCTAAAGATGAGAATCCGGAAAGAACTGGTTTTGCTCACTTTTTTGAACACCTTTTATTTGAAGGTACAAAAAATATCGGTCGTGGAGAATGGTTCAAAATTGTTTCTGGAAACGGAGGAACTAACAATGCGAACACTTCAGACGACAGGACTTACTACTATGAAATTTTCCCTTCAAACAACCTAGAGTTAGGTTTATGGATGGAATCTGAGAGATTGATGCACCCAGTAATCAACAAGATTGGTGTTGACACCCAAAATGAAGTTGTTAAGGAAGAAAAAAGATTACGTGTAGACAATCAGCCTTACGGAAATCTTATTACTGCCGTAAAACAAAACATGTTCAAAAAACACCCTTACCGTTGGGCTCCTATTGGTTCTATGGAACACCTAGACGCTGCAACTTTGGAAGAATTTCAGGCATTCAACAAAAAGTTCTACGTTCCTAATAACGCAGTTCTTGTTGTAGCAGGAGATATCGAGTATGACAAAACCATCAAATGGGTAAAACAATATTTCGGATCAATTCCAAAAGGAAAAACAGATCTTAAAAAACAGACTTTTACTGAAGATCCAATCACTCAAACAATTAAGGCTACTTACGAAGATCCAAACATCCAAATTCCGATGTTGGTAACTGCTTACAGAACGCCTTCAATGAAAACTCGTGATGCTAAAGTTTTAGACATGATTTCTTCTATCTTAAGCGACGGAAAAAGTTCAAGACTTTACAAAAAAGTTGTTGACCAGAAAAAAATGGCTTTAGAAATTAGTGCTTTCAACTACAGCCAGGAAGACTACGGTGTTTACTTTATCTACGGATTACCAATGGGGGACACTACTCTTGATGCACTTACAAAAGAAATCGACGAGGAAGTTACTAAACTTCAGACAGAATTAATTTCTGAAAAAGATTTCCAAAAACTACAAAACAAATTTGAGAATCAATATGTAAACAGCAATGCTTCAGTAGAAGGAATTGCAGAAAACCTGGCTACATATTACATGCTGTATGGCGACATCAACCTTATCAACACTGAGATTGAAATCTATCGTTCTATCACTCGTGAGGAGATCAGAGATGTTGCAAAAAAATACCTGAACCCAAACCAAAGATTGATTTTGGATTACGTACCAGCAAAAGACAAAGCTCAAAACTAAGATATACATCATGAAAAAAACAATATTCATTTTATCAAGCTTGTTTTTAACTCTAATTATGCAAGCACAAGACAGACCACAGCCAAAACCAGGTCCTGCTCCAGTTATCAACATTGGGAAGCCTGAAACTTTTGAATTGAAAAACGGATTGAAAGTATTGGTTGTTGAAAACAACAAACTTCCAAGAGTTTCTTATAACCTAACATTAGACAACGCTCCTTACGCAGAAGGCGACAAAAAAGGTGTTGCTGAAATCACAAGCGAATTGATTGGAAGCGGTACTAAAAAAATGTCAAAAGATGCTTTCAACGAGGAAATCGACTTCTTAGGAGCTAACATCGGATTTAGTGCTAACGGAGCTTATGCTTCAGGGCTTTCTAAATATTCTGATAGAATCCTTGAATTGATGGCTGACGGAGCTTTAAACTCTGTTTTCACTCAGGAAGAACTTGACAAAGAAAAAACAAAGCTAATCGAAGGATTAAAAACTCAAGAAAAAAGCGTTCAGGCGGTAGCTTCTCGTGTTGAAGATGTTTTAGTTTACGGAAAAAACCATCCAAACGGAGAATACCTTACTGAAGAAAGTATCAACAAAGTAACTTTAAATGATGCTATCTTGAACTACACTACTTACTTTGTTCCTGCTAACGCATACTTAGTAATTACAGGTGATGTAAAATTCAAAGATGTTAAAAAAGCGGTTGAGAAATATTTTGGTTCATGGAAAAAAGCTACGGCTCCAGTAGTTACTTATGGCGATCCAAAAGATGTTCAATACACTCAGATTAACTTTGTAGACATGCCAAACGCGGTTCAGTCTGAAATTTCTTTGGTTAACGTTTCTAACCTTAAGATGACTGACAAAGATTATTTCGCTGTTCTTTTGGCTAACCAAATCATTGGCGGTGACTTCAACAGCTACCTTAACATGAACCTGAGAGAAGCTCACGGATGGACATATGGTGCTCGTTCAAGCATTAGAGGTGACAAATATGTTGGAAAATTCAAATCTA
Organism: Flavobacterium microcysteis; assembly: GCF_006385255.1. Classification (GTDB taxonomy): domain Bacteria; phylum Bacteroidota; class Bacteroidia; order Flavobacteriales; family Flavobacteriaceae; genus Flavobacterium; species Flavobacterium microcysteis. Next base: position 214,036 of record NZ_VFJE01000056.1, on the reverse strand, counting down.
ACACTCAAGTTAGAAATGCTGTAACGGATAGCGCAGTAGTTGAATTCTTCAAAGAAATCAAAAGAATCAGAACTGAAAAAGTAGCTCCTGATATGTTGAAAAACGTAAAAGCGGGTTATATTGGAAACTTCGTAATGCAGATCCAAAAGCCAGGAACAGTTGCTCGTTATGCTCTATTGACTAGAACGCAAAATCTTCCTGCTGATTTCTACGAAAACTACATCAAGAATATCAATGCAGTAACTGCTGACGATATCATGAGAGTAGCAAACAAATATTTCCTTGCTGACAACACAAGAGTTATCATTACAGGTAAAGGAAGTGATGTATTGCCAGGTCTTGAAAAACTAGGAATCCCAATGTTCTATTTCGATAAATTCGGAAACCAGGTTGATAAGCCTGTTGCTAAAAAAGCAATCCCAGCTGGCGTAACAGCAAAAACTGTATTTGACAACTACATCAAAGCAATTGGTGGAGATAAAAATGCTAAATCAGTAAAAACTGTATTCTCTACATTAAACGGAAAAGTTCAAGGAATCGATGTTACTATGACTAGAAAATCTTCTGCTGCTGGTAAAAAAGTTGACGAAGTTAAAGGTATGGGTCAAACATTAAGCAAAGAAGTTTTTGACGGAGCAAAAGGATACGAGACAGCTCAAGGTCAAAAAGAAGACTATAGCGCTGATAAAATTGCTAGTGCTAAATTCTACTCTCTTCCATTCCCGGAATTGACTTTAGCTACAAAACCTGGAATCGCATTATCAGGAATCGAGTCTATTGACGGAAAAGATGCTTACGCAATCAAAGATGGCAAAAAGACACTTTACTATGATGTAACAACAGGATTGAAGTTGGCTGAATCAAACGTTGAGGAAATGCAAGGACAGCAAATGACTCAAGTAATTTCTTTCGCTGACTACAAAGATGTTAAAGGTGTAAAAGTTCCTTTCAAAACAACATTAAACGTTGGTATCGAAATTGAATTGACAGCTTCTGATGTAAAAATCAACGAAGGTGTTACTGATGCAGATTTCAAATAATCTAAATCAAACATAAAACCAAAAAGACTGTCAGAAATGGCAGTCTTTTTTTTATGTGTAAAGTTTCTCTCAAAGGAAAGACATGGAAATAATTCCACGCAATAGCTTTGCCTTTCTTTATAATCTTTGCGACTCTGCGCCTTTGCGAGCAACTATTTCACGCAAAGGCGCAGAGCCACAAAGCATACTAAAATCGTAAGCTTTTTTTTATTTTTTAGCCGATAGATAAATCCCGATCAGTACGATAAAAGCACCTAAAGCCTGAACCAGAGTAAGACTTTCGCCATCTAGAATACCCCAAAAGCAAGCTACAATTGGCAGCATATAGGTTACGGAAGAAGCAAAAATTGGCGAAGAAATCTGGATTAGTTTAAAGTACAGTACGTTTGCCACACAGGTTCCAAACACGGCAAGGATACTCACAAACAGCATGGAAGTTGTTACGTTTGGCAAATGCGCCACTTCATGAAAATCAGTAGTAAACAGAATTATAAGAGCCGGAACCAGCAAAACCGCAAAGTTACCCACCGTAATGCTCAAAGGATTTACATCGGAAAGATATTTTTTAATCAGGTTGACATTTACAGCATAACAGATAGCCCCGGCGACAGCTAAAGTTGCATACCAATAATTCTGTCCCGGATGGTTTACAGCACCACTCAAAATCAGCAATACGCTTCCAAGCAAGCCAATCGTTACCCCAAAAATCTGCCTTCTTTGAAAGTTTAGTCCAAAAACCAACGCACCTAAAACCAGTGCCGCTAATGGCGTCAGCGAATTCAAAACAGCACTGATAGAGCTATCAATTTGTGTTTGGGCAATTGAAAAAAGAAATGCCGGAAAAAAAGTGCCCATCATTGCTGTTATTGCAATATATTTCCATTGATGTTGCTTAATATTTCTCAGGCTCTTAAAACCTACGGCCAAAAGAAAAACAGCCGCAAAAATCATCCGCAATGAACCCAGCTGAAATGGTGTCAGCCCTACCAACCCTTTTTTGATAAGAATAAAAGAACTTCCCCAAATCAGGGAAAGGAAGAATAAAATAATCCATTTGGACGGCACAGCTTTCATAACTCATTTTTTACAGCTCAAAATTCTGTCATTTTAACGGATTTCCCGTTTCTTTTTTTATTAATTTTGTAAACCTTTAGATTTCAAAGGAATTGTTAATTCAAATTTAAATACAACACTATGAATTTTTCAAAATCATTACTTATCCTTGCGCTTTCAGGAATGCTATTCGTAAGCTGCAAAAACGAGCCAAAAGCAACAGAAAGCGGAGAACCGACAGAAACTACTAAAGACACAACTACAACAAAAGCAACTGCTGAAAACCTGCAAACTACAAGTTTCCAAATCGACGGAATGTCATGTGCTGTTGGATGTGCAAAAACTATCGAGAAAAAATTAGCCAGCCTTGACGGCGTACAGGACGCTAAGGTTGATTTCGAAAAGAAGACAGCTACTGTAGCTTATGATTCTGCAAAACAAACTCCTGAAACATTGGTTGAAACAGTAGAAGCTGTTGCTGGCGGAAGTACTTACAAAGTTTCTAACGTAAAATCATCTGCTGACAAAGCAATGCTTTACAAAGAGAAAGAAAAGGAAAAAGAGAAAAAGAAAAAAGACGATAAAAAAGCTTCTTGCCACGATGATAAATCTAAAGAGGCAAAAGGTGGATGTTGTTCAGGCAAGAAAGCTTGCAGCTCTGACGACAAAAAAGCTAAAAACGCTTAATTCGTTACAACAAGATAAAACAAAAAAGAGAACCAAATTGGTTCTCTTTTTTTATTTCCATTTTAATGTTTCCATCAATACTTGCATGTCATTTTTGACATAGCTACTAGCCGGCATTATCGAATCAAAATTGGGTTTTGCATAAAAATATACAGAACCAGTAACAAAATGCTTTACGCTGTCTGTAGCGTAAAATTGAGCATTGGTTGCCGCATTACCTCCAACTCTGTAGAACATGCCATAAACCTTGCTCTTTTCATTCTGAAAAGGCTGCTCAACAATATCATCTGCCTTAATAGTATGTTTGTAGGTCAAAGTCTGGGCATCTCTTAAATGCGCTTCGATATCGTTCTTAACAGGTTTGTAAGTAAGATAAATCGTGGCTTTCATTTTAGGATAGCTGATTGTAAAATCGCAATTCCCTTTTTGTGAAATAACTGCATCTTCGTTTATATCAAACGTAAAAGGACAATCATTTTCAAAGTGTACATATTCGGCCCTGGGATATTCCAGTCTTAATTGTCCTGCCGGTTTTGGAACTGCCTCGTTCTGACAACCCCAAACGGAAGCAAGAATACATCCGGAAATAAAAAGGCCTATACTTTTTCTAAACATTACTAATATAAATCGTCTTCTGCTGGTGAGCTGGAGTCAAAATTAGCAGATTTTACATCTACTGAAGACCCTTGTTTTCCAGCTTCAATATCTTTTTTCGTTGTCAGGAAAGTAAATTCAGTCACCTGAATTTCTGTGGTATATTTCGTAACACCTTCTTCTGTCTGCCATTGGCGGGATTTTATCCTTCCTTCAACATAGATCTTATCTCCTTTTGACAGATACTTTTCGCAGATTTCGGCTGCTTTATTGCGCACAACAAGATTGTGCCATTCCGTAGAAGCAATCTTTTCGTTTGTCTGCTTATTAATATATATTTCATTCGTAGCCAGCGGGAATCTGCCGATGCAGTTACCGCCTTCAAAATAGTGCATCTTGACATCATCGCCTAGGTGCCCAATTAAAATCACTTTATTTAGCGTACCATTCATTTTTCGTGGGGAGTTAGTAAACCTTCAAATATAATAATTTCTGCCATACCTGATAAATTATAGTAAATCTTTTTCTATAAAATTATGAATTACAATTGGAAATGGCAAAGAAATCATTGATTCATAAGAAATTGCATTTTCAGCAACACCTTGAATGTGCACCTGAAAGAAGCGTATATACAAATGCTGATGTGATAATTTATGCAAAATAGCATCGTTTTTTAACGGCTTTATTGATAAAATTTTAAACTTTGAACCATATTCTTCAAAAATTAATTTTGAAACGGCATCAAAATCAACTTCAGCTACTGTTTCAATCAGAGGAAATTCATACAGATTATGCCATATTCCTTTTTCTGTCCTCTTTCTTAAAATATAATGCTGATTGTCGTCTGAGAAAACAAGGTAATTAAAATAACGGTTTCGCACTTTTGTCTTTTTTAGCTTGACAGGAAGTTGACCTACTTTATTTTTTTGCAGTGCGAGACAGCCAGAGTTTAAAACACATCTTTCACAATCCGGATTTTTAGGAACACATTGCAGTGCACCAAACTCCATAATAGCCTGATTAAACAGGGCAGGATTATCGTGCGGAATTAATTCTTTTGCCAATTCTGAAAATTCTTTCTTAGCTCCGCTGGAAGCAATATCCGTTTCAATGTCGAAATATCTCGACAGCACACGAAAAACATTTCCATCAACTACAGGAACTACTTCATTATAAGAAAAAGAAGCAATGGCTGCAGCCGTATATTCACCTACTCCTTTTAGTTGGAGTAAGTCTTTATAATTATCCGGAAAAATTCCGTTTAAATCATATGCCACCAATTTTGCCGTATTATGAAGGTTTCTGGCTCTGGAATAATAACCTAATCCTTGCCAAAGTTTCAAAACTTGTTCCTCATTGGCATTAGCCAAATCAAAAACAGTTGGAAATGAACCGGTAAATGACAAAAAATAGGGCAAACCCTGGGCTACACGCGTCTGTTGGAGCATAATTTCTGACAACCAAATATGGTATGGATTGGTCGTATTTCGCCATGGCAAATCGCGTTTATTTTGTAAATACCATTGGATTAATAAGTTAGAAAATTCCATCAGATAAAATTGGTTAGCAAAAGTAAAAGTTTATGTTATTAAATTTTAATCGTTTATGGTTGAAATATTGTTTTTTTAATTCATATATTTGCAACCTCAAAATTTTACACAATAAATTTAAAATAGAAAGAAAATGACGAAAGCAGATATCGTTGCGAAAATTTCAGAAAAATTAGGTCTTGAAAAAGGAGATGTTCAAGCAACAGTAGAATCTTTTATGGACGAAGTAAAAAATTCATTAGAAACTGGTGATAATGTTTACTTAAGAGGTTTTGGTAGTTTCATCATCAAAACAAGAGCTGAAAAGACAGGTAGAAATATCTCTAAAAACACTACAATCAAAATTCCTGCACACAATATTCCTGCATTCAAACCAGCAAAAGTTTTTGTTGAAGGAGTTAAAACCAATACCGAAGCAAAAGTAAACTAATTTATTAATCACTAAATTTTCAAAATATGCCAAGTGGTAAAAAAAGAAAAAGACATAAGGTAGCGACTCACAAACGTAAAAAGAGAGCGAGAGCTAACCGTCACAAGAAGAAAAAGTAGTCTGACTACTTTTTTCTTTTTTAAGAATATTTTTAGTTCATTGAAATTTGAAAATAGAAGTATTGAAGAAAGAATAAAAAATGAGGCTATAGTATGCCTTTGATTTTTCCTTACAGACTCTATTTTCTCCGGGTACAATACCTGTTAAATTATTGTTTAATCCATCTGTAAATAAGATTTTAGACTTTAGACTTTAGACTTTAGATTTTAAATCTACGCTCTTCTCTCTCTACTCTATTTTCTGAAAAAACAGATAAAAATTTACAGTGTGAATAAAGAACTGATCATCAGATCTGGTTCGGATGCCGTAGATTTTGCCTTATTAAAAGATGGAAAACTAATTGAATTACACAAAGAAGAAGAAAAAAGCAACTTTCAGGTGGGTGATATTTTTATTGCCAAAATCAGAAAGCCTGTTGCGGGACTAAATGCTGCTTTTGTAAATGTAGGCTTTGAAAAAGATGCCTTTTTACATTATCATGATTTGGGTCCTAATCTGACTTCTCAGTTGAAATTCATAAAACTTGTAAGCGCAGGTAAAATAAAAGATTTCTCCCTAAAAAACTTTCCTTTTGAAAAGGAGATAGATAAGGACGGTGTTATTACTGATGTGATCAGCGCTAACCAGTCCATTTTAGTACAAGTTGTCAAAGAACCTATATCGACCAAAGGGCCAAGAATTAGCTCAGAGCTTTCTCTTGCAGGCCGATTTATTGTTCTCGTTCCTTTTTCTGATAGAGTTTCTATATCACAAAAAATAGAATCCAAAGAAGAAAAAGATCGTCTTAAACGACTCGTACAGTCTATCCGACCAAAAGGATTTGGTGTTATTGTGAGAACAGTAGCAGAAGGCAAAAAAGTAGCCGAACTAGACAAAGATTTGCAGAATCTGCTCAGCAGATGGACTGCAATGTGTAAAAAATTACCAACTGCTCATCATCCGTCAAAAATATTAGGAGAGCTCAACAGAGCTTCCTCCATTTTACGAGACGTATTCAATGATACCTTTACAGGAATTCATATAGATGACGAAGAGTTGTACAATGAAACGAAGGATTATCTGCAAGAAATTGCACCTTCAAAAGAATCAATAGTAAAGTTTTATCAATCCAAAGACACACCTATCTTCGAAAAATATAACATAGAGAGACAGATCAAAACTTCCTTCGGAAAAACAGTATCGATGAGCAAAGGAGCTTATCTTATTATTGAACATACTGAAGCTTTGCACGTTATTGACGTCAACAGCGGAAACCGTTCAAATAAAGCTTCCAATCAAGAAGATACAGCCTTAGAAGTAAACCTCATCGCCGCCGCTGAAGTGGCACGACAGCTCCGCCTGCGAGATATGGGTGGTATCATTGTTGTCGATTTTATTGATATGTCAAATCCAGAAAACCGTAAAGTCCTTTTCGATTTTCTGAGAGAAGAAATGAGTGATGATAAAGCTAAACACAAAATCTTGCCGCCTAGTAAATTTGGTTTGATCCAGATTACGCGACAAAGAGTACGACCTGAAGTAAATATTAAGACCAGAGAAGAAGACCCTAACAATGAACATGGGGAAATTGATGCTCCGATCTCGATTGTAGATAAAATCACTTCAGATGTCGAACGACTATTGAAAGCCCACAAAAAAATCGTGCTGAATGCGCATCCTTTTGTGGCAGCATACCTTACTAAAGGTTTTCCATCATTACGTTCAAAATGGTTTTTTGAACATAAAAAATGGGTGAAAATAATACCTCGTGACGCTTACACGTTTTTAGAATATCATTTCTATGATAAAAATGGAAATGAGATCAAAGATTAGATAAAAAGAACCGCCCTTCGCAAGATTGGCGGTTTTTTTGTTTGTAATATTTTGGAAAACACTGATTGTAACTTGTTGTAAACTTTTATTTAAACCACATTTCTCTAAGAAGAAGTCGTAATAAAACCAATAAGCTAAAAGAATATTCACTAACGACATAAAAAAACCATTATTTTTGAAACACTATCAAAACTGCCAAGGATTGTCAATAGCGGATGCTAGAGCTGTAGAACAGGCATTAATAGAAACACATGGATTTGGCAAGAATGATGGAACCTGCTTAATAGAATAAATAGCATATCGCCTACAAACCCAGCATCTGAAGCACAATTACAGAGAGGATATGAACTTTTAAAATCAATTGTTTATTAATGAGAAGAATTAAACTAGGAGATATTTTTGAAATCAATACGACTAAAGGAAAAGTATACCTGCATTACATTTATAAGGATAAAACGATAGGGAATCTAATAAGAGTTTTACCCGGTTTATATTCTGACAGACCAGCCAACTTATTAAAGCTGGCTGACTCTAAAGAAAGTTTCATGGTGTTTTTTACACTTTCAGTAGCTTACAAACAAAAAATTGTAGAACACGTTGGCCATTATCCTGCTGATAGTTTTGAAAAGCCCAAATACATGAGAACCGAGCACATCGTAAGAGGTGAATTTTTAGGCTGGCATATTATTGATACAGAAACCTGGCAAAGACAATTAGCAAAAATGCTTACATTAGAACAAAAGAAGCTCTCTCCTTGGGGAATATGGAATGATATTCTTTTGATTGAAAACCTAGTAAACGATTGGAGTTTGGAAAAATGGAATGGCAGTTTATAGAGAAAAAAAGGCAAATTGGACAACTTTAATGTAGAAAAAAGAAAATAATAGATTAGTTTTAGTTGATAATAAAAATATGATTGATTAACTAGCACAAATCCTCTGTCTTAGAAACATTTAAAAGAAAAAATATAAAATTTACCAATCCTACACACATCCAATCTTGAATTTGAAATATATTTTATTCTTTTACAATTTCAATCCTCCTACTGATTTCGTTGCCGGCTTCATCCGTTACCGTGATGTAATATTTTCCGGTTTTTGCTTCAACAGACATCTCATGAAAAGTTTGTGTAGTGCCCAAAAACTTATCATTCAGATACCAGAACAGTTTTGCTCTTTGGTCAGAATGGGCTACTTTTAAAACAAACGGCTGGATTTCGCCATTAAAGTTTTTGGTGAGATAGACTTTTCCATTCTCTTTTGGATAGATAAAATCCATTGAATAGGAAGATGCTCCCAGACAGTCTGCCCTAAATGGAGGTAATGAAACATAGTCTATATGTTTGGTCTTATAATACAATTCCATAACCGGAGGCAATACAAACCAGGGTTTCGCAACCATCTTATCTACTTCTTCGCAATTGCTGTTTACCTGATATTCGCCAGAAGCATCGAGGTGTACTAGTTTATGATACGGACAAACCGTAGTCTGCTTGCTTTTAAGCGGAATCCACTGTTTGATTTTCGGACAGTATTCACCGGCTATGTGTCCGCTTAATTGGCAAACTTCTGCCTCTTCCAAATCATCATATGGAGTCGCAAACCATTTTTTTCTTGGTAAAAGATTAAATACATCAAATAAAATAGGCGCTGCACTTCCTACTCCAGTCAAAGACGGGCGTCCTTCACCAGAAGCATTTCCAACCCACACTCCTACTACATATCTTGAATTTGTTCCGATGGCCCATCCGTCACGGTTTCCAAAGCTCGTACCCGTTTTCCAGGCAACTTCCAATGAAGAATCATAAAATTTCCATGCTTCATCACCTTCGGGACGGTTAACTTCTTTCATGGCATTATACGTGAGCCAAATTGAGGCAGCTCCTAAATTTCTCTTATCATATGACTCTTTTCCGAAATCTGTTTTTTTGCCATACGACCAATTCAATTCCTTAAACTCGTCCGTGCGATATTTTGCCGAATGTGTCGTAAAGTAATTTAGGGTAGATGTTAGTCCTGCATAGGTTTTGCTCAAATCCCAAAGATTGCTTTCTGCTCCACCCAGAATCAGCGACAATCCGTAATGGTTTGGATGTTTGTTGATATCCCTTAATTTAAACTGCTGCAGTTGGTCATAAAAACGGTAGACACCGTGATCTTTTAGCATCAAAACCGAAGGAATATTCAGCGAACGTGACAATGCCCGATGTGCCGGAACAGCACCATCATAGGTCAAATCAAAGTTTTTAGGGCTATAACCCGCTATTTGAGTCGGAATATCCGCAACCAACGTATTTGGTAGTATTTCTCCAGCGTCTAACATCGAAGCATACAGCAACGGTTTTAATATACTACCGGTACTTCGTGGAGCTGTAATAATATCGACATCTTTTTGATGGTCTTTGTCCGTTGGAGAATTTCCAACATAACTCAGGATATTTCTTGTCTCAACATCTACAACAATTATGGCAAGGTTATAAATTTCTGACTGTCGGTATTGGTTATAATATTGCGCTGCGATTTGGTTAACACGATTTTGGAAGGCGTATTTGACCGTTGTCTTTACTCTTGTGCCTTCTTCCTTCTTTGCAACATTTTGAAGCAAATGCGGCGCTATTTGAGGCAAATCATACGGTTTTTGAGGCAAATCTTCCAGTATTGAAAGTTCATAGGTCGTTTTATCGATTATTTTTTCCTCGTATAGTTTTTTTAACAGACCGTTACGCTTACCCAAAAGCTTTTGCTGGTTTTTTCCGGGATAAATCAAACTAGGCGCATTTGGCAATACTGCTAATGTTGCCGTTTCAGCCCAGGATAATTGATACGGCTGTACTCCAAAATAACGCCAGGAAGCCATTTCCAGTCCTACTACGTTTCCTCCATATGGAGCATGAGCAGCGTACAACTCCAATATCTTTTCTTTGGAATAACGAAATTCCAAACGGGTTGCCAATACCAACTCAACCAGCTTTTCAAAATAGTTTCTCTTCTTCTCGCCTCTTGAAAGTCGGATGACCTGTTGCGTTAATGTACTTCCGCCACGGACTACTCTTCCTGCATCGTGATTTTGTTTTGCAGCTTTGACCATAGCAATCGGGTTGAATCCGGGATGCTGGTAAAAATGCTCATCTTCAAAATAGACAATACATTTTTTGAATTTTTCAGGTATAGAGTCTTGTGCGGGAAATCGCCATTGTCCGTCACGGGCAATTTTAGCCCCTAACAGTTCTCCTTCTTCGCTTTCAATTACGGTAGAATACGGCTGCTCAAAAAGTGTTCTTGGCAGACAAAAATAGTAGGCAATGAAAAGCAATCCGAAGAAAACAGACTTCTTCGGATTGCTTTTTATCATATCAAGGATGCGTTTAAAAAACGCTTTTATCTTGCTTTTCAATTCCAGCTTAACTATTAGGCTTCTTTACAGAAGTCTTTACTTTCAAGGTGCTTATTTTACTACATTAACCCATTGTCCTTGTGTTCTGGCAAAATATGAATTGTCATACATCGCCTCGCACTGTACTCCAGGAAGGTAATATTTCCCTAAGTAAGATGCGTTCAGAAGAATCTTGAAGGTTTTGGTTTCATTCGATCTCAGCGTAAAATAAAAATTCGTACGGTCGTCTCGGATATCTGTATAATCCACTTTGTTATCAGCGAAACTTCCATAGTCTGTAAAACGTGTGTTGACAATTTCCCAACCGGATGGAATAATCTGTGTCAGCGCAACGTTTTCAACCGATTCGCCTTTGGTATTGAAAACTGTAACTTCTGCAACAAACTCTGTTCCTTGCGCCAATGAAGCTACACTGATGGCATTTCCTTTTCTGTCACGGAACGTAATATCTGTAGATAATCCTCTTTGTTCGGTTTGCTCCTGACCAATTGGCAAGATTCCACTCGTAATCACTTTTATGTAAAGCGTCGTATTTTTATTATTTTTAACCGTAACTGTATTTCCGCTTCCGGAAACCTGCAAGGTTCTATCAGCAAATGTCTTGGCCGTTTTTATCGTTTCCGCTTTGCCTTTGCTAGTAAAGCTTACATCAATTCCTTTTGTACCGTTTTGTTGTGCAAATTTCGACATCGCATACAAGCAATAAGCGGTAGTCTGTGTCGACATCCATTGGTTTGAAGACATTTCTTTTGCCAGTTTAGTTGCCATAGTAAAGGCTTCTGTTTTTCTTCCTAACAACAGCAAGGTTTCCAAAGCCATAGCTCGGTTTCTTTCGCTAGAACCATAATAATAGTAATAGCCATACAAAGATTCTTCATCTATTTTGCTTTGTGCCAGCAATGTCATTCCTACATTCTTCTGTCCGGCTAAAGCATAAGTAGCAGCAAGTCTTAGTTTGGTATCGTTGGTAATTCCTGAAGTTTCTCTAAGTCTGTTCATCGAAGACAAATCCGGGTTACCTGCCAATGCCAAGGTATACAGTCTGTACGATTGTGCAAAATCATTACGGTAGCCTTCGTTATAGCGCCATTGTTTTGCCGTTTTTGACTGATAGGCAATCCATTGTTTTTTCAGGTTAGCAGGAAGCGCATAGCCCTTTCTTTCCGCTTCAATCAGGAAGTGTCCTACATAGGTCGTACTCCAATCATCTGGCGTTTGATTTCCTTGCCAATAGGCAAATCCTCCGTTAGCCAATTGGAACTGTGCCAGTTTTTGGATTCCTGCCGTGATATTCTTTTGGATTTTAGCTTTTCTGGCTGCATCTACATCGGCAATATCACCCAAATACAATTGTGGGAATACACTAGATGTAGTTTGTTCCAGACATCCGTGCGGATATTGAATCAGATAGTCAAGTCGCTTGTTAAAATCCATTGAAGGAAATGCTGATACTTCCAGTTTTGCTGTATTTGTTCCCGCTACACCAAAAGCATCCCAGTTGATGGTTCCTGAACTATTTGGTTCCAATACCAATTCTTTATAATCCTGTGTTACTGGATTCGGGTTTAGGATATCCAATTCTACATCAAAACTGGCTTTTTCTTTTCCGGAAGTGGCTACCACCGTAACTTTTCCAATTCCGGTCAAATCGCCAACATTCAAATCAAAATAGGCAATTTTTTCGTCAGGCTGTGCAAACGATAGTGTCTGTTTTGAATTTCCAATTATGCGGAAACCGTTGTTTGTTTTCAATTGCAGGGTAACATTTTTAACATGTTTTTCCATTGCAAAAACGGTTACCGGCAAGGTTACTTTTTCACCCGGAGAAACTTTTCTTGGCAATGATGCCAATATCATCAGCGGATTTCTAACCGGAGTTGTTTTTTCAACACTTCCATAGGCACTCGTTTGCGCATCACCTGCTACGACCATTGTCCTTACGGAACCAACATATTTCGGAAGCGCAATCTCATGTGATTTTGTTTGTCCTTTTGACAAGGAATAAGGCCCAAGATAAATCACGACCGGTTTAAATCGGTTGGCTTTTTTAGCCTGTCCGCCGCCTAAATCTTCGTCACCTCCAATACTGAAAATCTGATTTACCTTACCACCATAAGCTCCTATGACATCATCATAAATATCCCATGTTTTTACACCCAAGGCTTCTCTTGAATAAAAACTGTTCCAGGCATTTGGTGTCTTAAATCGGGTAAGATCCAACAATCCTTCATCAACAATTGCTATGGTATAGGTCATTGCCTTTCCATTCTTCTCGCTTACTTTTATTGTTGTTTTCTGTTCGGGCTTTAAGACTTCCGGCATGGCTATCTGCGGTTCTAAAACTGTGTTTTTATCCACCACTTCAATCGGAACAATTCCATACAGACGAATTGGCGAGTCATTTTTTGTAGAGGCATGAGGTTGCAATAACGTGATATGGATATAAACGTTAGGCGCCATCTTCGAAGTAATTGGAATTTCAACCTGCGTTTCACCTTTTTTACTTTCTGCCCATAATGTCTGAACTACCTGTGCGCCACTTTCAAGTGAAATCAAAGCACGTCCACCTTCACTTGACGGGAAAGAAACAATTGCTTTTTCACCAACATTATATTTTTCTTTATCTGCTGAAAACACCAGCATTTTTGCTTCTGCTCCGGTACTATTTCTTGTTTTTCCAGACCAAATTGGCCAGTCAATCATTACAGTTTCACCTGACGAATGTCCGCCGTTAGGATCTGTAACTCTTACCAGGTAGCGTCCCCATTCATCGTCGGTTGTCTTAAATTGGAAACGTGCCTTACCGGAACCGTCTGTATTCACTACCTGAGAATAGAATGGAGTATTTGTTGTTGAACTGCTGTAATTTGACAAATCGTCAGAAGCATCCCACCACCAGCGCCAATCTACCTTATAGACTCTTACTTCCAGATTTCTGACCGCTTTTGGCCTTCCGTTTTCATCAACCGTCACTACATCAAACGCATTGCTTTTTCCAGTTTCGAGCATTCCGTATTTATTTGGCTCCGGGGTTTTTATTCCCACATAGGTTTGGAACGGGGAATACGTTGCCGTGATGACATCTGTACTGAAATCACCTCCGTTTTCATACACTTTGGTAATAAATGCTGCTTTTAGCATTCCCGGTGCTTGCGACTGTAATCTTGGCTGGATGCTGACATTCGCTTTTCCGGTTTCGTCGATTTTTCCGGAATAGATGTTTACTTCTTCTGTAGAAAACTTACGTGCCGGATCGTCAAAAACATATTTGCTATAATTTTTAAACGTAGTTTTTTGCTGCGTAAATTTCGCCTGCATTTCCAGTTTCAAATCTTTTGCAACAGCTCCATGCAACCAGGCTACATCAACCCTGGCATCATTTTTATGGAAAGCTGATAGCATTTTTCCGTCAAAACCATTTTTGATTTTCAATCGGTTTGGCTTGATGGTTTCAATTTTTACCGCTTTATAAAAACGGGCACCTCCTACAGAAACAACCGCTTCATAATTTCCGGTTGGTGCATTTGGCTGTGTTTTGAAAGCGAATTTGTAATGATTCTTGTCTGTGTATTTCTGTACTTTCTGATAGATTACTTTTCCATTCGGATCTGTCAGTTTTAATTTAATCGGGTGGGTATTTGGCAGTCTGCTTGATTTATCGTTCAGGATGAATGATAGGTAAATCGTATCGCCCGGGCGCCATACGCCTCTTTCTCCATAAATAAATCCTTTCAGTCCTTTTTGGATGGCTTCACCATCTACATTAAAATTACTGACTGACTGTGAATTTCCATCATCCAGTTTGACATAGGTCGTGTTTTTGTCTTTTTTGATTATCGCAAAAAATGCTTTTTTATCAGTACTAAAATTCACGATACCATCGCCATCGGTAGTTTCAGATACCAATTTTTGTTTTTGGTAGTTATACAATTCAACTGTTGCACCCGAAACCGGCTCGGTTGTTACGATATTATTGACAGCGAAGAAATACGAACCGTTTTCACCACGTTTTACGATAACACCCAAATCTGTAGCCAATATGTTTGTGGCCACCTTATTGTTGGAATAGTAGGATTTATTACAAGGATTGTCTCTTTCGTTCCAGTCGTAATCATAGTCATAGTAGTCATAATCAAAAGAATCGTAGGTAGAAAAATCTTCCGGTTCCTCATCTTCATCTACTGGCTCTTCCTCAGCAGGAGTATCGCAGGTATATAGAGAATAGGATCTTTTGATGGTAAACTCCACTCGGTAAATCGCTCCTTGTTCTGGTTTGATTAAGGTAGATAAATCCAATGAATAGGTATTCCATTTTTTGTAATTGGCGAGTTTATTGGTTGTCAGCTCCAGCGTCTTTTTCGCTATTGGAAGCGCCACTTTTCTCAAATCATAATTGCCATTCAATTCGTTATCCTGTAAAAATTGGAGTACGTTGTTTTCAAAAATACGGTACACTTTAACGTCCACTTTTTTCAAATTGGCCGCTTCAAAGTTTACTTTTAGGTTGTGGGAACTTGGCAGGATGGTACCGCTTTTTACAAATCGTACTTCAGGCTTGATCTGCTCAAAAGTAATTTTTGCAGCATAGCCTTTTTTCATTTTATAGCCATCGGTATTTTCAATTCCTTGGAATACTTCCAACAATAATTTACCATCAAGCGCTACATCCGAAAACACTTTCAATACGTTTCCATCTACTGCATAGCGTAGATTATTTGCTGTTTCAAGAGCTACCAAACCACTGAAATTCTGGTCCTTTTTTAATGGATCTGAGAAATTGATTCGAACTGATTGGTTATTTTCATCACCGATTCTTACGTCTACAATGGTAAAATTATTTTTGCCCGGTATTGTAAATTCTTTTTCTCCTTTTTGGTCTATATCGACCGAACTTCCATCCCATTTGATTATAATTTTGCTATCGTCCGTTCCTCTTTGTATCTGGTCGATAACAAAGGAAAACTCCGTTGGAGAACTCCCCTTATCATTGAATTTAATTGGTAATTCCTTACCGTTCTGTGTAGCAGACACCAATTTTTTGGCTGTTTCCAAATCCATATTATCTGCAGATTTCAAGACCATGTTCAGGAATTGAGTGTCTTTTGTATACGACTGCAAATCCTGAATTTCAACTTTGAAATCCTGTTCAACGGTTTTAACTGTAAAATTAAAATCAGCCAATTCTTTTGGAACATCAATCAATTTATCCAGGTGAAGTGTAACCTGATATTGCTCACCCTGTTTTAGCTTTTTCTTTGGCTGGAATGCCAGAATGTTATTAGGTAATACGACGACCTTACCGCTAACACTAGGAGAAATATCAAAAATATCCTCGTCTAATTCCTGATTAGGCTTCCATTCTGCTTTTGAGAACGCTAAGCCAACCTGAATATCAGAGTTTGCGGAAATCATTCCCGACGAGAAACTAGTAACATAATCGCGATAAAGCGAAAAATCTGAATCAAAATCTTCAGGCGAAGATTTTCTACACGCATTTAACAAAAAAAACACCGAAACCAACAGTATTAGTTTTCCAGTTCTCATAGAATGATTGATTAAAAATTGAACGTAGGTTTTGTCCTTAGTGACATTTTCAGCATAACTGAATAATCCTTGTCTTTATTGTACTAAATATAGGATTAATTTTTAAATTTTTAACAAGAAAAAAATCATGCCTAATTTTTTCTTTTGGGGGAGAATTTTTATTTGCGTTTTTCCAGAAAAAAACGCTTCATCAAACTGGAAGCTTCTGCTTCTAAAACACCATATTCCACGACTGTTTTTGGATGCAATTTTGTTCCTAAAGCCATGTATCCTCTCTGTTCGTCTCTGGCTCCAAAAACGATTCTGGAAATTTGGCTCCAATACAAAGCTCCGGCACACATCTGGCAAGGCTCTAATGTAACATATAAAGTGCAATTCTTAAGGTATTTTCCTCCTAAAAAATTGGCCGCCGCTGTAATTGATTGCATTTCGGCATGTGCTGTTACATCATTCAACATTTCAGTAAGATTATGACTTCTGGCAATGATACGGTTTTCAACAACTATAATGGCCCCGACCGGGATTTCACCTTTTTCAAAAGCGACTTCAGCTTCCTGTAAAGCCTTTTTCATGAAATATTCGTCGGTGTTGCTGTTTTCCATAGCCCAAAAATAAAAAACAATATCGTAAATTTGGTTTTTAATCTGGAAATGAACTATACCATCCTTCAAAATATAAATTCTCCTGAGGATCTGAGGAAGCTGACCGAAGCTGAATTGCCTGTTTTGGCACGTGAACTGCGTGATTTTATTATTGATATCGTTTCTGTCAAAGAAGGCCATCTTGGTGCCAGTCTGGGCGTAATTGAGTTGACGATTGCCCTTCATTATGTCTTCAACACACCTGATGATTTATTGGTCTGGGATGTTGGGCATCAGGCATACGGACATAAGATCCTAACCGGACGAAAAGACAATTTTGATACCAACAGGCAATGGGGCGGAATTTCCGGATTTCCAAAAAGAAGTGAAAGTCCGTATGACACTTTTGGCGTTGGACACTCTTCTACCGCAATTTCTGCTGCGTTAGGAATGGCTATTGCTTCAAATCTGACGGGTGATTTTGAAAAACATCATATTGCAGTTGTTGGAGATGCTTCTATCGCATCAGGAATGGCTTTTGAAGGTCTTAATCATGCCGGCGTAACCGATGCTAATCTGCTCGTCATCTTAAATGACAATGCCATAGGAATTGACCCGAGTGTTGGTGCTTTAAAAAATTATCTTACTTCTGTAAAGGAAGGAAAGAACCCACGGGAGAATAACATGATAAAGTCGTTGAATTTTGATTATTCAGGCCCTATTGACGGTCATGATATTACTGCCGTCATTAAAGAACTAGAACGATTAAAAAATACCAAAGGACCAAAATTCCTCCATATTATTACCACCAAGGGAAAAGGATTGGAGCAGGCTGAAAAAGATCAGGTAAAATATCATGCACCCGGGAAGTTTGATAAGCTAACCGGAGAAATCATTCCAAAATCAGAAGAAAATCTGCCACCGAAATTTCAGGATGTTTTTGGCTTGACTATATTGGAATTGGCCGAGAAAAATGAAAAGATTGTAGGAATTACGCCTGCTATGCCAAGCGGCAGTTCGTTAAAATTTATGATGGATGTGTTCCCGAAACGTGCTTTTGACGTTGGAATTGCAGAACAGCATGCTGTGACCTTGGCAGCGGGAATGGCAACCCAGGGAATGATTGTGTATTGCAATATTTACTCAACATTTTTACAAAGAGCCTATGACCAAGTTATCCACGATGTGGCTTTACAAAATCTTCCGGTCATTTTTTGTCTCGACAGAGCCGGATTGGTTGGTGAGGATGGTGCCACGCATCATGGCGCTTTTGACCTTGCTTATTTGAGATGTATTCCTAATATGATTGTTTATGCTCCTATGAATGAAATAGGACTCCGTAATATGTTATATACCGCACAGCTTGGGCTGGAGCATCCTATCGCTATCCGCTATCCTAGAGGCCGTGGAGTGATTGTGGATTGGAAAAAACCTTTTGAAAAAATTGAGATCGGAAAAGCAAAATTGTTAAAAGAAGGCGATAGAATTGCTATCCTTTCTACCGGATCGATTGGCAACAATGTTATTCCTGCTTTAGTAAATATTGATGACCCAAAAGACTTCTCTCATTATGATTTTCCATTTGTAAAACCATTAGATGAAGCAATGCTTCATACTATTTTTAATACACATAACGTTATTATTACTTTAGAGGACGGAGCGGCAAAAGGAGGTTTCGGTAGTGCTATAGCAGAATTTGCGGCTCAGAACAATTACACCAAAAAGATAGAAATTTTAGGTATTCCAGACGAATTTATCGAACATGGAACTGTTGGAGAGCTACAACGTTATAGCAAAATAGATGCAAAAAACTTGCAAATAATTTTTGAAAACTGTCGAAATTATTGACTTTTGCACTGTCCTAAAATTTAATATGCCAGTTATGAGATTATCTCCTTTAGCCTTAGGGTTATTTTTGCTTTTTTCAGTATCATCTATAGCACAATCTGTTGATACTATCCAATCCAAAAAACTAGACTCAGCTATTGTCAAAAAAGTTGTCACCCATTGGGAAAAGAAAAATGTCGTAGGATTCGACTTAAATGAAATTGCTTTTGTCAATTGGAGTGCCGGTGGAAACAGCGCCATTTCCGGATTATTAAAAGGAACATTCACACGAAAATACGAGAATGGGAACCTACGATGGCTTAATGAGCTAATTGTTCGTTATGGAGTAAGCAAGCAGGATGGTGTTGAATTGCGAAAAACGGACGACGCTTTCCAATTCAACTCTACTTTTGGTTACAGAAGAGACACGACGACCAACTGGTTTCATAGTGCGAAGTTCAATTTCAACACGCAATTTACCAGCGGTTATAATTATCCCAACACGGATTTAGCGATTTCGAAACCATTCGCACCAGCCTATACTTTCTTAGGGATTGGAGCGGAATACAACAACAAGAAATACAACCTACAGCTTTATATCTCACCTCTTACCTTGAAAAACACATTGGTTTTAGACCAACGATTGGCAGACCAGGGAGCTTTTGGGGTTCATAAAGCGGTTTATGACGCTGTTACCGGTGTAAAGCTTGAAGACGGTAAGAATTCCAGAACAGAGCTCGGTTTCCTTTTTACGAGCGGTTATAAGAAAGAGCTTTTCAAAAACATCAATTTTGAAAACAAACTAAATCTTTACACGGATTATATCAACAACTTTGGAAATATAGATGTGGATTGGCAAGTGCAATTGGATTTTATCGTCAACAAATACGTGCGTGCCAACATCAACACTCACCTGATTTATGACCACGATATCAAGGCCAAGGAAGAAATCAACGGCCAGCAGGTTACCGTAGGCCCAAAAGTACAGTTCAAGCAAATGCTTGGCGTAGGCTTGATTTACAGCTTCTAGGCTTTTTACAGCTTCTTACGCCCGTTTATCGTATTAAATAACTCCAGTGCATTTCCATCAGTCAAAAGTGACACATAATGGCAGATGTGCAATAGCCTTTTGTAAAGATCATTTTTTTCATCATGAAACTTCTCCGGAAGCATTTTTAGCAACAATCGATCATAGTTTGAAGCTTCATTGTGAAACTGGTTATTGAAAGCTGTAATGAATTTATCTAATAAAGTTTGGATAATCTGGTAGCCTACCAATTCCTTTTCGATAACTTCTCTGCTTTGGTAGATGTTTTTTACACTCAGTTTGATAATATCGTTCATCTGAGCGACATACTTGCTCTTTTCGGTCAATGCGTGATGGAATTTCCCCTGAAGTATCTGTTCTTCATTTTCAACGAATACTTTTACGACATCACTAATCAAACTACCTATTGCCAATGCTCTTAGGTAGCTGATCCTGTCTTCTTTTGTAATCAGGGAATTGAATTTTTTAGTATCAATACTGTCTTTTACCAGATTGATAAGGTATTCCAGCGCAAAATCTTCTGAAACCAGACCTAAATTGATTCCGTCTTCAAAATCGATAATCGTATAGCAGATATCATCAGCCGCTTCGACTAAAAAGGCCAATGGATGTCTTTCATAACCGATGTCATTTCCTGACTTATTAGGAATCATTCCTAGCTCTTCGGCTACTTCTTTGAAAAACTCTTTATCAGTTTGGAAAAAGCCGTATTTTTTATCCGAAATATGACTTGTCGGTTTTTTAGGCAATGATTCTTTTGGATATTTCATAAAAGCACCCAAAGTAGCATATGAAATCCTAAGTCCGCCTTCAATGCCCGGACGGGAAGCCGTTAGTAGTGAAAAACCATTGGCATTTCCTTCAAAATCGATTAAATCCTGCCATTCTTTTTCAGAAAGCTGGTCTTTGAACTGTTTCCCGTTTCCGGTCTTAAAATACTCACCTATGGCTTTTTCTCCGGAATGCCCAAATGGCGGATTTCCGATATCATGGGCCAGCGATGCTGCTGCGACTATAGCACCAAAATCGTTTGGTTGATAGCCGTGAACTTCTCTCAGGTGTGGGTATTTTTCAATAATTTGTTTTCCAACCAATCTTCCGATGGAACGGCCCACAACAGAAACTTCAAGACTATGTGTTAGTCTTGTATGTACGAAATCTGTTTTAGAAAGCGGAATTACCTGTGTCTTATCCTGAAGGCTTCTAAAAGCAGAAGAAAATATAATCCTATCGTAATCGACTTCAAAGCCCAGACGCGTATCGTCTTGTTCTTTTCGCAATCTTTTTCCTTTGTCGCCTTGTTTTCTTAAAGACAAAAGCTGTTCCCAGTTCATCATAATTCGTTGGTATTATTTCCTATTTCATCCAGAGAATAAAACAGTTCTTTTTTCTTTTCTAATAATTCTTTTTTTACAACATAGGTTTTGGAAATGCTGTCGTGCCAGCCTTTATTTGGTGCTCCCAAAAACGAAAAACCATCAAAAGGAATCAGCCTGCAAAGTGAGCGTACTAATATTTCCTGGCTGTCTGGCTTTTCGCCATTTATATTGACAACAATCGTTTTGGTAATAAATTTACCTATGGTTCTTGAAAAAAAGATTTCAAATACATTGTAGTAAATCAATATAATCACAACAGCAGCACCATACTCTTCTATCTGATTCATATTTTCAATACGAGCAAGAATACTGTCATTACCTATAATAACAGAAATCATAGTCAATACGACCACTAAAGCAAACATCAGCAGTATCTGACAAACATAATCTATCAGATAATTTGCCAAACGGGTGCCTTGGCTAGCATATAAATCTTTATCCAGCCTAAACTGTCTTGAAGTTCTATAATCCATTAATTTAAAAATTATTCTTTCAGATTCGCCAAAAAGAAATTTTTAGATTTCTTTGGATACTGATCGTACGTCTTATCACTTGGGTTTTCAATTACCGATTTGATATTTACTTCATCTCCAATCTTAAAATTGGCTTCGGTATATTGGTAATCCAGAAGGTAAGGTCCGCAGAAATAATTTCCGTTTTCATCTTTTTCTATGATTCCGGTATAAACTCCTTTTTTTTGTTTTGACATTGGTGTATGATTAAAGTAAATAATTTAGTTTGTTATGACAGTTTTGCCATTTCGTCGAGGATAATATTGTTTTTCACTTGTCTGAAAACAAAATCTTTGGCCTCTGAAAAGGAAATGCCGTATTTCCTTTCTACCTTTTGATATTTCACTGGATATTTTGACAGCAATGCATCATAATAACCGTCCAATACTTGTTCTGAAGGCGATATAAATTCCAATTTAAGTTCAAATCTTCGCAGTAACGCTTCGTCAATCATTTGAATCTGATTGGTTGCTGCTATCAATATGGCGTTTCTCGGGAAATTGTCAATAAGCTGCAACAGGGCATTTACAACACGTTTCATTTCGCTGCTGTCTTTATTATCGTAATCTCTTACTTGTCCTAAAGAGTCAAATTCATCAAAAAACAATACGGAGTTCTCATAATTGGCTTCCTTAAAAATGTTATTGATGTTCTTTGCCGTTTCTCCTAATTTGGAAGACACTATAGTTGACAGGTTTACGATAAAGATTTTCTTGTCCAGCTCTTTTGCAATCGCTTTAGCCGTCATGGTTTTGCCGCAACCGGTCTTGCCATACAGAAAAATTTTATTGGCGACAGGAAGTTCATATTGATGAAGGATTTCAGAAAAACGGTGTTCTTTCAGAAATTGTTCGACTTGTTCTGCCACAGAAGCTTCAAAGATGACATCTTCTAAATTTACATTTTCCCTATCCCTGAAATATAGTGTGCTCAAGCTCTTTTAATTTTGTAAGCAAATATACTAAGACTAAAACTATTGGTATAAAAAAACAGCCATCATTTGACGGCTGTTTTTATTAGATATTAGGTTTCTTATTAAGATCCGCACATTTCGCAATCGTCTGGCTCTGCATTTTTGGAACGCTCCAACATAGCACGGAACTCATCGACAGCAATTGCAGGTTCTGTAACAGTTTCTACAGCTACTGGTTCTGCTTTTTTATCGTTATTAAGCGTAAACTTAATTGCATCAACCGCCGACTTGGTTCTCAGATAATACATTCCTGTTTTTAATCCTGACTGCCAAGCGTAGAAATGCATTGAAGTCAATTTAGCAAAATTCGCATCCTGCATAAATAAGTTCAACGACTGTGACTGGTCAATAAAGTAACCTCTTTGGCGTGACATATCAATAATATCTTTCATTGACATTTCCCAAACGGTTTTATATAGTTCTTTCAAATCTTGCGGAATAAGATCAATGTTTTGGATTGATCCGTTATGACGCATGATTTCTTGTTTCAAATCTTCATTCCAAAGACCAAGCTCTACTAAATCTTCTAACAAGTGTTTGTTTACAACAATAAATTCGCCTGAAAGCACTCGTCTTGTATAGATATTTGAAGTATAAGGCTCGAAAGCTTCGTTATTTCCAAGGATTTGAGAAGTCGAAGCTGTTGGCATTGGCGCTACAAGCAATGAGTTTCTCACACCATTTTCCATTACTTCTTTTCTTAAAGAAGCCCAATCCCAACGACCAGACAAGTCTCCATCTGTCAATCCCCAAAGATTGTACTGGAATTCACCTTGTGAAATTGGCGAACCTTCAAAAGTAGAATATGGACCTTCTTCTTTTGCCATTTCCATAGAAGCCGTAACTGCTGCAAAATAAAGCGTTTCGAAGATTTCCTGGTTTAGTTTTTTAGCTTCATCCGAAGTAAAAGGCATTCTTAAAAGGATAAAGGCATCTGCCAAACCTTGAACACCCAATCCAACCGGACGGTGACGCATATTTGAATTTTCTGCTTCCTGAACCGGATAGTAGTTTCTATCGATTACTTTGTTCAAGTTTCTTGTTACACGTTTGGTTACGTTGTAAAGCAACTCATGATTGAACTGTCCGTTTTCCACAAACATTGGCAACGAGATAGAAGCCAGGTTACATACCGCAATTTCATCTTTAGAAGTGTACTCCATGATTTCTGTACACAAGTTAGAAGAACGGATTGTTCCCAAGTTTTTCTGGTTTGATTTGCGGTTTGCTGCATCTTTATACAGCATGTATGGTGTTCCGGTTTCAATTTGAGATTCCAGAATTTTTTCCCAAAGCTCTCTTGCCTTGATTGTTTTTCTTCCTTTACCTTGGGCTTCGTAAGAAGTATACAATGCTTCAAATTCTTCACCGTATATGTCATACAATCCTGGGCATTCGTTTGGACACATTAATGTCCAAGTAGAATCTTCCTGAACACGTTTCATGAACAAGTCAGACGTCCACATAGCGAAAAACAAGTCACGGGCACGCATTTCTTCTTTTCCGTGGTTTTTCTTCAGGTCAAGGAAATCAAAAATATCAGCATGCCATGTTTCGATATAGATGGCAAAACTTCCTTTACGTTTTCCACCACCTTGGTCTACATAACGAGCCGTGTCATTGAAAACACGCAACATCGGAACGATTCCGTTTGATGTTCCGTTTGTTCCACGGATATAAGATCCTGTTGCACGAACGTTATGGATTGATAGTCCGATTCCTCCTGCTGATTGTGAAATTTTTGCTGTTTGCTTTAGCGTATCGTAAATTCCGTCGATACTGTCATCCTGCATTGCCAAAAGGAAACAAGAAGACATTTGCGGTTTTGGAGTTCCAGCGTTGAATAATGTTGGCGTTGCATGCGTAAAGAACTTTTTAGACATCAGGTCGTAAGTTTCTAATACAGCATCTAAGTCATTCAAGTGGATTCCTACTGAAACACGCATCAACATATGTTGTGGTCTTTCTACAATCTTTCCGTTTATTTTTAACAGATACGAACGCTCAAGCGTTTTGAATCCGAAATAATCGTAGTTGAAATCTCTATTGTAAATTACATGAGAATCTAAGAAAGCCGCATTTTCCTGAATCACGTTGTATACTTCATCTGAAAGCAACGGAGATTCCTGATTGGTTCTTGGATTCACATACAAATACATGTCCTTCATCGTTTCTGAAAACGATTTTTTGGTATTCTTATGAAGATTTGAAATTGCTATCCTTGCTGCCAATTGGGCATAATCAGGATGGGCAATTGTCATTGCAGCTGCGGTTTCAGCTGCAAGATTATCTAACTCTGAAGTTGTAACGCCATCATACAACCCCTCGATAACGCGCATTGCTACTTTTACCGGATCTACAAGATCGTTCAAGCCGTAGCATAATTTTTTAATTCTATCCGTAATCTTATCAAACATTACCGGCTCTCTGTGACCGTCTCTTTTAACTACATACATAAGTTTACAAATTGGTTAGGGAATGGAAGACCATTCGGGATTATTAAAAAGATTAAAACAATCCGCCAAAGCGGCATTAGTTCTGACAAAAAAGAAACCTTTTTCTTTCTAATTAAAAAAAGAAAAATACTTCTGTATTATCAGGAAATGGTTTAAAAGACAAAAGGGGTGTCTGGCTTCTAAAAATCTAGAAATCGGCGTCGAAACTAATTTTTTGCGATTCGCTGTCGTTTCCTGTACCGCTGTTTAAAACTCCAGCTTTTTGATATTCTGAAACTCGTTTCTCGAAGAAATTCGTTTTACCTTGTAAGGAGATCATATCCATAAAATCAAATGGATTGGCAGAGTTATATACTCTTGCACATCCTAATTCTACTAATAATCTATCGGTTACAAATTCCAGATATTGTGTCATTAAGTTTGCGTTCATTCCAATCAAGCTTACCGGAAGAGATTCTGTTATAAATTCTCTTTCGATATCCAGAGCCTGTACTAAAATTTCTGTAATTCTTGCTTTTGGAACTTTGTTTACCAGGTGGTGGTTGTGCAAATGCACTGCAAAGTCGCAATGTACGCCTTCATCACGTGAAATCAATTCGTTTGAAAATGTAAGACCCGGCATTAATCCGCGTTTTTTCAACCAATAGATAGAACAGAATGCTCCTGAGAAAAAGATCCCTTCTACTGCTGCAAAAGCAATCAATCTTTCAGCAAAAGAATCGGAGTCGATCCATTTTAAAGCCCAGTCGGCTTTTTTCTTAATCGCAGGAAATACATCCAATGCATGGAAAAGCTGATCTTTTTCGGCCTCATCTTTTACATACGTATCAATCAGAAGAGAATAGGTTTCGCTGTGGATATTCTCCATCATGATTTGGAATCCGTAGAAAAATTTAGCTTCCGGATATTGAACTTCGTTTACAAAATTTTCGGCAAGGTTTTCATTTACAATACCGTCTGATGCAGCAAAAAAAGCTAAAATATGCTTGACGAAATATTTTTCGTCATCATTCAACTTATTGTTCCAATCAGATAAATCCTGGTGCAGATCAATTTCTTCCGCAGTCCAAAAACTCGCCTCCATTTTCTTATACCACTCCCAAATATCATGGTGTTTTATTGGAAAAATCACGAAACGGTCTTTGTTCTCTTGTAAAATTGGTTCTATCGCTGCCATACTATCTTGACGTTTATTGTGTTATAGGATTTTATTCTTTGATTTCTTGACACTACAAAGATTGTCAATTGTATTGGTAAATGAAAGTCAAACTTATCCACAATTGGACATAGTTTTTAACAAGAGGTAAATTAATTCTTACTTTTTGATATTTATTTAAATGGCTAAAAATCAGTTATTTACAAATCAAAAAATACCGCTAACTCCCATAAAACAAAGGAATTCGAAACCGGAGAAAATTAAAATTTTGAGATAAAAAAGGTTATTGGTTTTTAAGCTCCTGAGCCACCTTTTCAAGTTCGGCATACCAGTCTTCACCAAAGCGACGAATGAGCGCTTCTTTCACAAATTTGTAAACCGGAACCTCAAGTTCTTTACCTAAAGAACAGGCATCATCACAAATTTCCCATTTGTCATAATTTACGGCTGCAAATTCGGTAAAATCTTTAATACGTATCGGATACAAATGGCAGGATACTGGTTTTTTCCAATCAACAACACCCTGATTATAGGCTTGTTCGATACCGCAAAGTGCAGTTTTCCCATCAAAAATTACATAAGCGCAATCTTTATTGTCAATCAGAGGCGTTTCTAAATCGCCATCTGTTCCTTTTACCCACGTGCCTTGCGCTTCAATAGCCTCAATTCCTTCCTTACGAAGAAATGGTTTTACTTTTGGATAAATAGCTTCCAGGATTTTTGTCTCTTCTTCATTTAATGGAGCTCCCGCATCGCCATCTACACAACAAGCTCCTTTGCAAGCCGAAAGGTTGCATACAAATTCCTTTTCTAAAATGTCTTCAGAGACAATTGTTTTTCCTAGTTGAAACATGCTGCAAAGATAGTTTTCAAATGTGAAATAGCGTGTTAATTTTTGAATTTCCGGCTTTACAGAAACAATTTGCTTATTTTCAATAACTTAATTTGAAAAAAATCATTAAAAAATTAACGAATCATTAATGATTTTTCATTTTTAATGAAATAATTTTGCAGCTTCAAAAAAGCATCGTTATGGGATTCGATTGGAGAGAAATTTTTACTGCTAGTATGGTTCTGTTTGCTGTTATCGATATCGTTGGCAGCATACCTATTATTGTCGACCTACGTTCAAAAGTGGGACATATTCAGTCTGAAAAGGCTTCTATCGTTGCCTGTGTCATTATGATTGCTTTTCTTTTTGTGGGTGAAGAAATCTTAAAACTGATCGGGATCAACGCCAGCTCGTTTGCTGTTGCAGGTTCTTTCGTTTTATTTTTTCTTGCTCTGGAAATGATTTTAGGAATCCGACTCTATAAAGAAGACAATCCGAGCACGGCTTCTATTGTTCCAATTGCTTTTCCTTTGATTGCTGGAGCTGGAACCATGACCACGATACTGTCTTTAAGAGCCGAATACGAAAAAATCAATATTATATTTGCCATAATCATTAATATAATTGTAGTTTTCGCCGTCCTAAAGTCGTCTTCCAAGATAGAAAAGCTACTTGGAGAGAACGGACTAGGCGTTATCCGAAAGATATTTGGCGTAATTTTGCTGGCCATTGCTGTTAAATTATTTGGCGCCAATGTTAAAGGGCTTTTTATCTAACATAGATTTTATTAATTTCACCATTCATAATCAGGAACCCCTTCTTATAATGAAAATTTTTACTTACATATTAATCTTCCTTGCGCTTGCATTAATCATTTTCAACATTACTATTCTGGACTTTGATCATTTGTTCGAAGGAGACAGTGTTGTTGGATTGATAGGAATTGCTGCTTCATTTTGCGCCATTTTCATTCTTCTGATTTTCAGAATGTCAAAAATGATTGAAGAAAAAACAAAAGACAAATAAGACATGTTTGACGTTTTAATTATTGGCGGAGGCGTTTCAGGAATGTCCTGTGCCCTTGTTTTGGGTTCTGCCAAAAACAAAGCTTTTGCTGCAGACAAGAAAATCGGAATCTTTACACATCAGAAAGCCTCAAATCTTCAGGATGCTGTTTTCAATAATGCTTATGGTATTCCTGCCGGAAAATTAGGTTCGGAACTTCTGGAAGAAAGCAAAGAACAACTTGCTACTCTTTATCCGCATGTGGAGCAGATAGAAAATGAGAAGGTCATGAAAATCGAAGGAGCCTATCCTAACTTTACGGTTGTGACCAACAAGGAATCGTATCAAACCAAAATTATTGTAGTAGCTATCAACGCTACAAATACTTTTGCAATTGAAGGTTTGATGGATTATGTAATCCCACACAAGAAAGCGATTGTAGAAAAAAACAGAATACAGTTAAAAAACGAGGACCATTTTGTTGCTGACGGAATTTACGTTGCCGGTACCCTGGCAGGATTGAGAAGTCAGCTGTCTATCGCAGCCGGAAGCGGTGCTTCTGTCGCTACGGATATTTTGACTTTATGGAATAGTGGTACGCATTCGCAAGTACACGATAGTATTAGAAAATAATTTTTGAAGTAGTCACTAAGTTACTGAGGTGCTGAGGCGCTAAGGTTTTGCCTTTTTGTACGAAAAGAAGTTTTACATAAAATAAAAAAGCATCCCTTTCGGGATGCTTTTTTATTTTATTTCTTGTTTGTTTTCCAGAACTGCCTTAATCATGGCATCTTCTTTTAATACGATTTCATAGTATTTGTCGTCACCATAGAGTTGTCTGGCAAATTCTGCGGCGAGATAGCGTTTGACAAGGTTTTTGGTATGCTTCAGGTCTAAAAGAACTCCGTTTTTGATTAGATATTTCTGGAATGTATTGAAATACGTATCCGTCTGCTGCATTTTTGCCTGGAACTGTTGGAACGTCAGGTTTTTGAAATCATTGCGGTTTTTATCCAATTCTTCAAAAGCAAAATAGCCTACCAATCCGGATTGCATCATATAGGCAATGCTTTCTTCTCCATGTTCTACTTCGAGTGGAACAAAAATATCCGGAACAATTCCGCCGCCGCCATATACAGTGCGCCCTTTTGGTGTCTTGAATTTTAGTGTGTCTGCTACTTTTATACTGTCTGATTTATATAATTCGCCAGACTCAAAACGTTTTTCAAATTCCTTGAAATATTCTTCACTTCCTTTCTCGTACGACTTTTGAATCGAGCGTCCCGTTGGCGTATAATATCTCGCTACAGTTAGCCTTACAGCCGATCCGTCACCTAATGGCATTTCACGCTGCACTAATCCTTTTCCAAAAGAACGTCTTCCTACTATCAGTCCACGGTCATTATCCTGAATGGCTCCTGCTAAAATTTCGCTGGCCGAAGCACTGTTTTCATTAATCAGGATATATACTTTACCATTTTCAAAACTTCCATCGTTGGTAGCATAGGTCTTATCTATTCTTCCTTTTTTATTCTTGGTAAAAACGATTAGCGCATCGTCTTTTAAAAAGTCATCTGCTATTTCAATTGCCTTATCAAGATAGCCACCTCCATTATCACGCACATCGATTATAAGCGATTTTGCTCCTTGCTTTTTAAGGTCACGAAGTCCAGTTTCAAATTCGTCATAAGTTGTTTCAGCAAAGCGGTTTATTTTTATATATCCTACACCTGGATTAACCATTACAGCTATATCCACACTTTTAATAGGAATTACATCGCGTCTTACTTTGACTTTTAGCTTTTTATTCTCATTCTTCCTGAAAATAGTAAGCTCAACATCAGAGCCAACGCTTCCTTTAAGCTTAGAGAAAAGCGTATCATTGGTAATCTTTCGCCCAAAAAGCTTGTAATTATTTGCAAAAAGAATTCGGTCGCCCGATTTGATACCCGCTTTTTCCGAAGGTCCGCCTTCAACCGGTTTTATGACAGCTACCGTATCATTATACATGTAAAAATTAACGCCAATACCCACAAAATCACCTTTCATGCTTTGTGAAACCTGCTCAAATTCATTTTTAGCAATATAAACGGAATGAGGATCCAATTTATCTAATATGCCTGTGACTGTAAGGTCGACTATAGAGTCTGTATTGACATTGTCAACATATTCCCGGTCTATAAAGTCAAGAAGTTTGTTGAGCTTGTTTTTTGGGCTGGTTTTGGAGAAAGCGATTCCGTGGGTCGGAAAATTAAGCATTCCACCCAAGACAACTCCTATTGCCAGGGCAGCAAAAATAACAAGTGGTAGGTATATCTTATTGTTTTTCATTCATTTCGGTTTCTGAAATATGAACTACCTCAACGCCAGCGTCTTTTAAAAATTGTATCCCGGAATCGTCTTTATAACCTTCCTGATATACAACTCGTTTTATTCCCGACTGATGGATCAGCTTGCTGCATTCTTTGCAAGGTGACAAGGTAATATACAAAGTCGCTCCTTCACAAGATTGCGTCGAGCCGGCAACTTTAAGTATGGCATTTGCCTCGGCGTGAAGCACATACCACAAAGTCAACCCGTCAGCTCCTTCGCAGGTATTTTCAAATCCGGATGGCGTTCCGTTGTAACCGTCAGAGATAATCATCCTGTCTTTTACAATAATCGCGCCAACCTGTTTTCTTTGGCAATACGACAACCGGCTCCATTCTTTTGCTATACGAAGATATGCCTTATCGTATTTATTTAGTTTATTCAAGTTCATACGTTTTACGAAGAAATTTTCACAGCAATTGCCCGTCCAAAACTAGTTGTCACTTTGAAACCATTCTGCATAGGACGTTTCTGTTTCCTGTAATCTCAAAGAATGCAGGGCGATGTTTTCCGGCAATCTGCTTTTGATTTTCTCGGCGAAATCAATCACCATATTTTCACTTGTTGGCTGATAACCGACTAAAATCACATGATGGCCTCGGGTTTTTAGTTCTTCTGCCAATTCAATGTGCGGGGTATTTTTATTAAAAACAGTTGCGTGGTCAAAAACATCTACAACTTCTTCGCGGACTATTTTTTTCAAATCCGAAAAATCAATCACCATTCCAAATTTCACATTGGTAGTATCTGAAATCGGTGTTCCTATTACCGTTACCGACAATTTATAGCTATGTCCGTGTACATTTTTACATTTTCCGTCGTAGCCATATAGCGCATGTCCCGTTTCGAAACTAAATTGCTTGGTAATTCTGATTTTGCTCATTCTTTTTTATTTCTGCAAATTTAGTTACTTTTTGAATTGGTTCAGGGCATTTCTGCTAAAATCTGACAAAACCAATTTCCCTGAGATTGAAGCTCTTTCATACAAAAGTGTATCCCAATTTTCAGTTCCTTCCCACAGCACTTTTTTCATTTCAGATAAGGCTTCCGGATTATAGGATGCTAGTTTTGAAGTAAAGATCTCTAATTCTTTATCCAGGTCTTCTTTTGTTTCAAAAACTTTGGCGTACAGTCCTTTTTCCTGAGCCCAATAGGCATTTTTCCATTCGTGTGCCGCCAATGTCATTTCGCCTAAAGCACCTTTGCCAATTTTTCTTGAAACAGCTGGTTCAATTACAAAAGGCCCTATTCCGATAGCCAGCTCTGATAGTTTGATAGCGCTATCTACTGTTGCAAAAGCATAATCGCATGCCGCTGCCAATCCTACGCCACCACCAACAGCCTTGCCATGAATGCGTCCTACAATCAGTTTGGAACATTTACGCATCGCATTGATCACGTTTGCAAAACCCGAAAAGAAGCTGGTTCCTTCAACAAGATTGGATACTGCCAAAAGTTCATCAAAAGAAGCTCCGGCACAGAACGCTCCATCGCCTTCACTTTTTAGAATAATAAGATTTACTTCCGAATTACTGCTCAAGTTGTTTAGTTCGTCTGTTAATCGTTGCAATAATTCGCTTGGAAAGGAATTACTTGCAGGATGTCCGAATTCAACTGTTGCTATTTTATTTTCGATAACGGCATATAATGAGCCGTTTAATCTTTGTGTAGTCATAAAAAAATATTTGCAGGTAAAGTTACGCTTTTGCAAAATAAATTCATCAGAAGGTATTTGCTTTTTGAAAATTAATTACCTTAATTTGCGTCAGCTTTGGGGATGTAGCTCACTTGGCTAGAGCGCTTGGCTGGCAGCCAAGAGGTAGTGGGTTCGAATCCCATCTTCTCCACTTAAAAGGACAAATCGATAAAAATATCGATTTGTCCTTTTTTATTTGATAAAAATTCCAACACTCTTAGTCTTTATCAATCAGCTCCTATTTCATCGATAATTCACTTGTGTTTTTACTTTGTTTTCAAAAACAGTTTCGCTTTCAATAAATTCACTTCTCTGAAATTTTAACATTTTTTACATATTTTCTGTAATAACAGATTTTCTAAAGCGTGTAACATTGTTCTAAAATTTTAGAACCATTGAATTATCAACAACCGATCGCAACAGCTATTATCTTAAATCACATGCTTATGGCTACAAACAGACACTCAAGGGCGCACCTTCTGGCCGCCTGCATCCTGCTTTCTGCAGGCACGCTCAAAGCCCAGGATATCCTTTGGGAAAAGTCCTATGGCGGAAAACATTCTGATTATCTCTTCGATGCACAGCCCACTCCAGACTACGGTTTTATTCTCGCAGGAAGCTCACTATCCAAAAATACGGGAAACAAGACTGATGACAACAATGGAAATCTGGATTACTTTATCTGGAAAATGGACGAAAAGGGAGAACTCGACTGGCAAAAAGGATTCGGAGGTACCGGAGCTGACCTTCTACAGAGCATTAAACTAACGCCTGACGGAGGCTTTATTTTAGCAGGCACTTCCAATTCGCCTAAAGGCCTTCATAAAAAAGACGACTGTAAAGGACTTGAAGACTTCTGGATTATCAAATTAAATGCCAAGGGTACCGAACAGTGGCAACGTACTATAGGCGGTACCGGACAGGAACTTCTTCAAAGTATTGCGTCAACTTCTGACGGTGGCTATATCATAGGCGGTACTTCTGGTTCTTCACGAAGCGAAAAGGAAAAAAACGGAAAAGAAGATATGTTTGAAAAAAAAGAGGACAGTCGGGGCGGTCTTGATTATTGGATCGTAAAGCTAGACAATGAAGGTCAAATTGAATGGCAGAAAACTATCGGCGGACAATATTCTGATGAGCTGCGGAGCATCATCCAAACAGCTGATGGAGGTTTTATGCTTGCCGGATCTTCAAACTCTACAGTATCAGGAGACAAGACCGAAAAAAGATATGGAGAAAGCGATTATTGGGTAGTAAAAACAGACAAGTTCGGAACGATTGAATGGCAAAAGGTATATGGCGGAGAAGGCGATGAACAGCTCAAAACGATGCTTCATACTTCAGACGGTAACTATATACTGGCAGGAAATTCTGCTTCTGAATCCAGCGGTAACAAAAACACCTCCAACACGAACGGTATTGACTTCTGGCTTCTGAAAATAGATCCATCTGGTGAAATCCTATGGCAGGAAACTTATGATGTTGGAAAAACCGACCTACTTGCTTCTCTGGTTGAAAATGAAGACGGTTCCTTCCTAATTGGTGGCCATGCAATGAGCGAGACTTCCAGCGAAAAGAAAAAAGACAAAGAAGATATCAATGATTATGTGGCTATAAAAATCAACGAGAAGGGAGAAGAACAATGGCGAAAGACCGTAGGAAGCAACGGGCAGGATATCCTGAGAAAAGCCGTTAGGGTACGCGATGGCGGATACCTGTTGGCTGGAACTTCCAAAGGCAGTAATTCACGGGATCGTCATTCTTCACAGGGGAGAAACGATTTTTGGGTCGTGAAGCTGAAAAACGAAAAGAAAAAGAAAGAAGAGAAAAGCCCAATCGAGGCCTTCCCAAATCCTACAGCTCAATTTACCAATGTCATCGTAGGTTATGAGTTCGAGAAAGGCACAGCAACCGTATTTGACTTGTCAGGGCGCCAGCTGCAGCATTTCGATATTCAGGACAGAACTGTCCCAGTTGACCTTGGAGGACTTCCTATAGGAATTTATCTGGTACAAATCAGGACGAATGTACAAGAAGATACCGTTAAGATTGTGAAAGCCATTAACAAAAAATAATAAAAATATTACAGTAATGAAAAAAATATATATAATACTGGCTCTAGGTATTGGTGTCATGGCACAAGCACAAAATCTTCCTTCTTTTAAGGCTCCAGAACCATCAAAAGTGTTCGAATTTACCAAATACGACCAGATCCCTATAGGAGAATATACCGGTATAGCCGGTATCAGCATACCTCTATATAGTATCAAAATCGACGAAGTTACAGTCCCAATAGATCTTAGATACCATGCTGGCGGATTCAAAGTAAGCGAAGAAGCGAGTAATGTTGGACTAGGTTGGAATATGAATTTTGGACAGATTACGCAGACCATAAACGATAGGGACGACTTGCTCACAGTGCAATATTCTAAAAAACTGCTGAAATATCAAAAAGCTGTTTATCCTCTGATCTATGAATGGCCGATGAATTGCGGTTCGCAATCTGCATCCACGTGCCAAACTTTGCCTAATGGCACAAACTGTACTCCGGAACCGACCTTTGTAACTTCAGTTCCATCAGTAATAAACTCCATATTTATAGCAACGAATGGATACCCTATTGAAGGAAAGTCGTTTTGCCAAACGCAAGATTTTGATATGACCGATGCAAATCTAGATACCGAACCTGATATATTCAGGGTAAGTTTTCTTGGGCACTCTCTGAAGTTTATCAAGCGGTTTGACTCGGGTAGCGGAGCCATTGAAGTTCTTGACAGTAAAGGCTATAAAGTTGAGCAGATTGTAGACAGCTCCAATCCGAATCCTATTGGATGGAAAATTACTTCGCCTGATGGCAATCAATATGTCTTCGGAAAAATGAGACAAGACAACACATCGACCCACACGGATGACATAACACCTGATTTCTTACAGGCAGGGGGAAACAGCTACACGAATAACTGGAGCCTCATAAAAATTATAACCACAAAAAATAAGGTAATCGATTTTGAATATACAGATTATGGCATCACAAAAACTAGTTCTTATTCCCAGAAACTGAGAAAAATTTCGCAAGTAACTACATGGAATCTATATGCTGGAGAAGGCAGACGTAATGGAAATCTGAGCAACGCAGGATATGAAAACGGGGATGTGACTACCTATCCGCTGACATACAGTGCAATGTATGAAAAAATGATGTATGTCAGCAAAATCACAACACCCAATGAAATTGTGACATTTGAATATTCGGACCGTTCTGATAGGCTTAATGATAAAAAAACAGACAGGGTTCTTATAAAAAACTTAAAAAACACCATATTGAAGGACTTCCGCTTTTCTTATGATTATTTCATAGCCAGCGAAACAGGAAACGTATTTATCACGCCTAATCCTACCAATCCTAATTACAATCCGATACACAATTCCTACAGGCTGAAACTTACATCTCTGCAGGAAATTGGCAACAATCCCTATATCTTCACTTACGACCAGAATAATCTGCCAAGAAAGACTTCAGCAGCAGTCGACTTTTGGGGATTCTACAATGGCAGAACAGGGAACACTTCTCTTGCTCCTAATCCTGCTTCTGTAGGCTATCCTGCCTTTGGCGATAATGGCAACGATAAGGCCGCCTACATAAACTTTGCCAAAGCATCCGTATTAAAGGCTATACAATACCCTACAGGAGGAAAGATTGAATATGAATATGAACTCAATGAATACCAGAGAGCATCATTTGAGACTGTCCTGCCAAATGCAGGAAATATCGTGGGTGATTTTGTCAAGGGCAATGGTATCAGGATAAAAAACATCATGCTCACTGACAACGGAATTCTTCAACGGAAAACAACCTATAATTATTCTGGAGGCATTTCTCTTGTGCCTTTCGAAATACTGAAACATTACACTGCTACGACATATACATTTATAGATTCTCCCCCGCCTTTTCCAGATCTTTACCATGGCTCTTCTTTCAGCGTTGATGAGTTCAATAATACCAATTACCAAAGACCTTCATTGCTTGGCTCCTACAATACGGTCGGATATGACCAGGTAACTATGATCCATGAATCTCCGGAAGGCAACGGGAAGACTGTTTACAGATTTGCCAACAAAAGAGACGAAAAATCGTTACACCAACATGACTACAAGGTCGATATTGAAATGCCCTCGCTAATGGATATAAACGCTACAGAAAACGGCAAGATATTGAGTAAAGAAATATATGCTGCAGGAAGTGCCACTCCGCTAGTTAAGACAGAATATACATATACGACAAAAAAATCGAATATCTTTTATGGCAATATCATTGTGGGCTTCCGTAACCTATTTGGATTTGATGCTGGATTAGGTGTTGCACAGCCTTTCCATATGCCTCAGCATCTTGTAGGTTATTATGCTATTTATGACAAGCAGAGCTTATTGTCATCAGAAAAGACCACGGAATACTTTCCTTCCGGATCTACATGGACACAGAAAAGCTACATCTATAATGCAAATAATCTTATTACCTCTACCGAGACCAGAAACCAATATGGATCACTTGTCAACTTAGAAAACACCCTATATTACAGCACACCTGCACTGTCCTCTCAAAACTGGCTGAGCCTTCCGCTGCTGAAGACCATTACTGAAAACGGCCAGATGAATCAGCAGAGTTTTACCTACCAAGTTGTAGGAGGGCTTACTCTGCCTCAGGCAATCGAGATCAGGCCAAATGCAAGCACAGCACCGGAATTAATACAAAAGATACTATATGACCAGTATGACGAGAAGGGAAATCTTATCGAATTCCATATGCAAAACGGCATCAAGACATGCGTGGTATGGGGATATGGAAAAACGCTTCCATTGGCTAAGATAGACAACGCCGATTACAGCCAGATTTCACCATATGTGGGAGGCCTGCAATATCTTTCCGACACGGGAAGCGAAGCTGATCTTATTACTTGGCTTGGCCACTTGAGGAATGCGCTCCCTGAGGCAATGGTAACTTCTTATACTCATATCCCTGGGATTGGCGTAAGTTCAATCACTGATGCAAAGGGAAATACGACACACTATCAATACGATACCTTTGGCCGTCTTATATCTGTCAGGGATGTAAAAGACAAGTTGCTTTCGGAATATGAATACAATTTCAGACCACAAAATTAAGACAATATGAAAAAGATATATATCATTTTGCCAATACTGTTTCCTTTTCTGCTTATGGCCCAAAGCAGGAACCAGAACTATGTCAAGACAAAAAATTACAAGACAGAAGCTACAACTTCCCTGCCTGACAGTGATGCAGAGAAAGTAAAAGTTGACGTAACCTATTTTGATGGACTAGGGAGGCCTATACAAAAAGTGGCTCATCTCCAGTCGGGTTCTGGCAAAGACTTGGCGACTCATATCAGTTATGATATTTTGGGAAGACAGGACAGAGAATACCTTCCTTATGGAAAAGGCAGTCAGGACATGCTATTTGATGTCGATGCCGAAACAAACACGCTTAACTTTCCACTTTATAGCGGACATCAGAATCCTTATACGAAAGTGTTCTTTGAAAAGAGCCCTCTCAACAGGGTCTTGAAACAAAGTGCACCGGGAAATGCATGGATCGGAAATGACACTAATGACAATGATAGAGCCGTCAAGTTTGCCTTTGATACCAACTCCGAAAATGACAAGGTTCAGGACTTCAAAGTCAATGCAGGACAGCTTGCTTCAGACGGATACAAAAGTTCAGGAAGCCTTTATAAGATGACGACCAAAGATGAAAACTGGACCTCAGGCAAAAAAAATACTTCAGAAGAATATAAGGACCATCTGGGCAGAGTTGTCTTGAAAAGGTCGTATGAAAACGAAACTTCTAAGCTAGATACCTACTATGTCTATGATTCTAATGGAAATCTTGCATTCGTTATTCCGCCATTGGCTTCAGAAAGCGTGGCTACTGTACAATCATCGCAAGTCCCTTATTATTACAACCAGAGCATTTATATAAGCAATATACTGGTTGGCTATACTGGAGGAGGCGGGTCAATGACGATCAGGATCGAAAACAATACCCTGAAGGTAATTTTCAGTGGAGGATTTAATGCAACAGAAATTGATGTATCGAAAAACCATCCAATCAATGCGATTCAGCCTATACCCAATATGACCTTAGGAACGCTTTCTGTAGGATATCCAAGATATACCGTATATGTAGAGAACAACCAGCTGAGATTTACTGACAACTATCCTGGTTCAGGTACATTCCAAAGCCTGAATCAGACTCTTACGGCGCCTCTCGATCCATCTCTCTTCGGACCACAAACCGTTTATAATACCGTCATAAACCAAAGCGTAGTATCAGACCTTTGTTTCCAATATAAATATGATGGCAAGTTCAGGCTCATTGAAAAAAAACTGCCCGGAAAGCAATGGGAGTATCTTGTCTATGACAAGCTCGACAGGGTAGCAGCAACAGGCCCTACATTATCTCCTTTCAATGATGTAGATTTTACAGGTTGGCTCGTGACCAAGTATGACGTATTCAACAGACCAATATTGACGGGATGGATGCCTATAAATTCGAATATAGATAGTTCTACTAGACAATCTCTGCAGACTCAATTAGATGGAATGACCTCAAACCTCAGCGATAGCAAGTCTGTTTCGGATAACAACATCAATGGCATAGCCGTGAGGTATACCAACCAGTCCTTCCCTACTTCCGGATACCACATACTGTCTGTAAATTATTATGACGACTATGCGTATCCGAATGCTCCTATAGATTTTAGTGTCGTCGAAGGGCAAGAAGTGTATTTCAATACCGTACAAAAGCCAAAAGGATTACAAACGGGCACATGGATCCGGGTACTACAAGCAACAAGCAGTTATACGGGCGAGCTTTCCTCTATTCTATATGATTACAAGCAAAGGCCAATTAGGACAAAAAACATCAATTATCTCGGCGGCCACACGACCATTGATAGCAAGTTGGATTTTTCAGGAAAAAAGATCTATACACTTACGACTCATGCTAGAGCAACTGGCGCAGGAGATATCAAGGTCTACGACCGTTACAAATATACTGCACAAAACAGGCTTTATTCGCATACACACCAGATTTCAGGACGAACTGAACAGTTACTTAGCCTTAACAGTTATGACGAACTCGGACAGATTATCTCTAAACGGATAGGAGGCAATGATCTAAACGGAAATGCCTGCCTGCAGAAGGCAGATTATGCCTACAACATTAAAGGTTGGCTAAAAGAAATCAACAAGATAGACAATCTTGTACAGCCAGGCAGTCCTGACGACCTTTTTGCATTTAAGATCAACTATGAGACCGTAGAAAACACAGTTTATGGCGAGATAAAACCTTTATACAATGGCAATATTTCAGAAACCTTCTGGAGAACTTCAAGTAATGACATAGTAAGATCTTATGGCTACAAATACGACAATCTTAACCGTCTTAATAAAGCTATTTATCAAAAAAGGGGCTCGGTTCTTAATTCTTATGATGAAGAAATCTCCTATGATAAGAATGGGAATATTACAGATTTGTCCAGAAATGGAGGATATGACGGAGATTTTATGGCCCTTGAGATGGATAGACTGGCCTACAGCTATCATCCACAGAAGAAAAATCAATTAATGAAAGTGCTTGACTATAGTTTTAACCCCCAAGGTTTCAGTGACGATAGTCCCGACGGAATTACTGACCCCGAAGACGACTATGCTTATGATGCTAATGGGAATATGATTTCTGATCAGAACAAAGGTATTACGCAAATCCTGTACAACCACCTAAATCTGCCAACAAAGATTGTTTTTGGCTCAGAATCGGATAAAATTGAATATCTTTACGATGCTGCCGGAAAAAAAATACAAAAGGCAGTTACACAAGCTGGTACAGCAACATATTTTATCTATTTGCAGGGATTCCAGTACAAAGGCAAACTCCTATTGTTTTTTCCTACCGCTGAAGGCTATGTGAATTATACGCCTTCCGTTATGGGAGGTGATTTATTAAACCCGACAGTAATAACGCCTGAAAGTTATAATTATGTCTATAATTATACGGACCATTTGGGAAACATCAGGCTTTCATACGGGATAGATCCAGCCACTAATGTTCTTAAGATTATTGAAGAAAACCATTATTACCCATTTGGACTCAAACATACTAACTATAGTTCAGATTGGAATTCCTTCCAAAGGATTGACGAAAAGGTAAGCTTGAGACCAGGAAGGCCTAGTGCGCCGTTGGAGTACAAGTATAAGTATAACGGAAAGGAGCTACAGGACGAGTTTGGACTGAATGTTTACGACTACGGGGCCAGGAATTATGACCCTGCGATTGGAAGGTGGATGAATATTGATCCATTAACAGAAAAGTTTATGAGTGAAAGTCCTTATGCATATGTTAATAATGATCCTATTGGGTTTTCCGACTTCGATGGTAAAGACTATATAATGGATTTGTTTTTTGACAGTAAAGGAAAATTTATCGGTTTAAAAATAAGTGGCACTGTTTATATAACCGGTAGCGGCGCAAGTAGCAAAAGAGCAAATGAATTGAATACATATGCAAAAGATAACATAAAATCAAAAAAAGTAGGAGATGTAGACGTTTCTGTAGAAATAAATTATGCCTATGATAAGAAAAAAAACAAGGACAATCTGAAAAGAGGCGAAAATATATTAGAATTCAAATCAGAAGATGGGATTTCCAATGTTCAATGGTCCACATTTGGAAAAAATGGTTTTAAGCACTCTCTACTAACTAATAAGAAAGGAACCATATATAATTCCGGAAAAGACAATCATACTGTTGTCCATGAAACCCTTCATTTATTTGGTCTTGCAGATAGGTATGATGATTATAGGAATGCAAGTTTCGCTATGGATAAAAATACCATTCCTTTCGAAGGATTTGAAACAAATTTTATGGGTGGAGACGGTACGAACTTGCATCTAATACAATACACAAAATGGATAGAACATGCGATGTCAAGGTCAAAAGCAAATAAAAGTATAAAAAGAGTTTTTGGCACCTTAGTCGTAGATCAAAAAGGCGATTTTATAGATATGCCGGATGGAAGCACCCGTGCACAAAAAAAATTCTAAATTATGAAAGTATTTTTACAAACATTTTGCATCCTACTCCTTCTTGTAGGATGCAATACAGATAAAAATAGAGGTAGATATGTCCAAAAAACCGAGCCTAGAAGAAATTTTGAAGGCATTGGCGTTATTACGTTTCCGACTTCATTCCATGGAACATTCAGGGTAATGAATTTTTATCCTGTCTATGAAGGCAATAAGGAAAAATTATTGGCAAGAAATATCACAGACACCTTGCAACTTAATGTAAAAAATGCGATAGTTATAAGAGGAAAGAATGATACTGATTTATGGAATAGCTTGAGACTTGATAAAAGCATCGAAATAGGGGAACATGGTTTAGGTATGGCTTTAATCTATGTGAATTTTCTCTACCAACCTGTCGATAATCCAGATTCTCCTTTTGGAAGCGGTCAAACTATCAATGGCAAATATTATGACACTAAAACTTATAATACTAATTACGAAGACATTAAGATTATTGATTACAAGATAATAAGAGGATTGAAAGAATAATCTAATCTTTATATAAATGAGACTAAAAAAAGCGTGTTAATTTTGAAAAGTAATGATGAAATATGGAAGTATTGGATTCTGGATTCTTCATAGCCTAATATTACATTCTGAAACTACTCCTAGTCAGAAAATTTTACTCGAAGTAAAAAATGTTTACCTGAATGCAACAAAACAAGAAAAAGAAGAAGAGGTTGATGTAATTGCAAAAGAAATATTAGAAAAACACAAGCTACCTTTTTAATTTTCAACCAACTAAGCTATAGAAGTTTCCTTACAGTCCATAAATAGTTAAACCTCGACTCATGAAATCACGGTTGTAGTTGGTTATTATTTTGTTTCTTAAAATTTCAACATACAACAATTCAGCCTCAAAATCAAAATCAAAACGCAACTTTTATATCGGTAAGACATCTCCTATATAAATATTTAAACCATGAAACATTATCTATATTTACCCTATATATGTTTTTTTGCTTTAGTATCCTGCGATATGGATGTTGGAGAGTCTGGTGTAGTAGAAGATGCTATTACGGGTGAAAGATTAAAAGGTGTTGTCGTAAAAATGAATTCAAGCCAAGGTTCTAGAATTGACACGACCGATATTGATGGATATTTTAATGTTTTGAAGTTTTTTAGCTGCGGTATCGCAAGTTGTAACACTGATTATGACATCATGTTTTTAAAAGACGGATATGATACTTTAAGAATCTCACAGGGATATAGCCGTTCTGACAATGCGGTATTTGTTACGGAAGGGAAAAATGACACATTATTGATACGGTTAAATGTGCGGGATTAGGAAGTATTTCAATTCTTAAAAGACTATTTTTGTGGTTTCCTTTTCTTGGAATTTTCGATAAGATTCAGCATAGTTTTTCCTGAAACACCAATCTATCAGCTAATATCATGAAATATAAATACATCATCCCGATTATTATTATTTTATTGATAGTAAACTCAATTATTCAGGACAAGAATTGGGAAAAAGAAAAAAGGATTCATGATTTAATATCAAATGACATTAAATTTTCAGGTGTTATTACTGACTTAAAGATTTCAAGAAACCATGATTTCGGGGTTATTACTATTAAAATCAAAGAAACAAATCGTAAGGAATTTAATCCCATACTTAATGCCAAATATTTATTCCCTTATGCTATTAAAGATTCTGTGGCAGAAATTTACATTACTGTATCAAGCAATCTAAAAAAGGGGGATTTTGTAAAAGTAGACTCTAACAATGAAGAAGCTATTTTTAGCAATGCAAGTGGTATTATTTATAGGGGGCAAATTCTTATAACCTCTGAAGAAACCAACATTGATTTTGTAAAAGAAAATTCTGCTCTGACCAAACAATATCTGATTTCTATATTAGATAACTTATAAGTCAATAAGGTAAGTCTTAAAGCATTTTTTACTGTAACTCACCTCTCTTTACATCACTTCTTTATAATACAGCTTATTTCGTAGCTTTGTATATTCCACTCCAAAAAGAAAAAAATGGCAATTTTAGTAATAGAAGACGATCAAAGGGTAGCCGAACTCATACAAAGAGGGCTTGAAGAACAGGGATTTGCCATTACTTTGGCCTACGACGGACTTTCAGGCAAGAAGTTAGCCCTGCAAAACGATTATGACCTGATTATTACAGATATTATTTTGCCAAAAATGGATGGAATCGACGTATGCAGACACATACGGGAAACCAAACCCGACATTCCTATTATCATGTTGACAGCCCTGGGCACGACAGACGACAAAGTAGAAGGATTTGATGCCGGAGCAGACGATTATCTGGTCAAGCCTTTTGAAATGCGCGAACTGTTGGTACGTATCCGTGCTTTGCTAAAACGCAATACTAAAACAGCAAATAACACCGGATTTATTGTGCGCTTTGCTGACCTTGAAATGAATCTTCACACTAAAATAGTGAAACGGGACGGACAAGAAATAAGCCTTACACCAAAAGAATTTAAGCTGTTGGAGTATCTGATGCACAATCCGGAACGGGTATTATCACGAGTTGAAATTGCCGAAAAAGTATGGGATACACATTTTGATACAGGCACCAATTTTATTGATGTTTATATCAATTATTTGAGAAAAAAAATCGACAAGGATTTTGACAAAAAATTGATACACACCAAATCAGGAATGGGATTTATTTTGAAAGCAGAATAATGAAAATCAGGACACGCCTCACCTTACTATTCACTCTTATTACAGCGACAATCTTATTAGTCTTCGCTGCAGTTATCTATTTTACTGCTAAAGAGAATAGAGAAAAGGAGTTTTATTTACTGCTAAAAAAAGAAGCTATTACCAAAGCCAATCTCTTTTTAAATGCCAGAGTCGATAAAAAGAACTTACAGGAAATCTATCATAACAACCGAAGAATACTAAATGAAGTAGAAGTCGCTATTTACGACCCGTACTTTCACTTGCTTTATCATGATGCTGTTGACATCGATTATGTAAAGGAAACCAAACAGATGATAAACGAAATTAACCAAAAAGGAGAAATCAGTTTTTATCAGCAGGATTGGCAAGTTATCGGGCTTCGGTATGAATTTCAAGGCAGCTATTTTATAGTTACCGCCACAGCTTATGACCAATATGGCTATAC
The DNA here is from genome assembly GCF_006385255.1 of Flavobacterium microcysteis. Taxonomy (GTDB): domain Bacteria; phylum Bacteroidota; class Bacteroidia; order Flavobacteriales; family Flavobacteriaceae; genus Flavobacterium; species Flavobacterium microcysteis. The sequence goes on along the minus strand of NZ_VFJE01000056.1, from coordinate 169,719 downwards.
CAAACTCGACAGCTTATTCAAAACCATCATTATCGTTTTTATTATTTCAGTCTTGTTTATCTACATTGCCGGACGCTTCTTTTCAAAAAAAGCATTCGGGCCGGTAAAGGAAATGACAGAAAAGGCAGCCAACATTTCAGCTACCAATCTTGACTTACGCCTAATGAGTAACGGAAGCAAAGACGAGCTTTCAGAACTGGCCAACACATTCAACGAAATGCTAGATCGGTTGGAAAATTCGTTTGAGGCGCAAAAACATTTTGTTTCCAATATTTCCCATGAGTTAAGAACGCCGCTTGCGGCCATTATTGCTGAATTGGAATTATCTACGCATAAAGACCGTACAATCAGTGAATATAAAAACGTGGTCACTAACACGTTGGCGGATGCCAAAAAACTAGCCCGTCTTTCAAACAGCCTGCTGGATCTGGCAAAAGCAAGTTATGATCCATCCGAAATTTCTTTTAAGCCTGTCCGTATAGACGAAATATTATTGGATGCACGCTCACAAGCACAGCAGGCAAATCCTGATTACAAGATTGACATCCATTTTGAAAGCGATTTCGAGAATGATGACCAGATCTCTGTAAACGGTAACGAATATCTTCTAAAAGTAGCTTTTGTGAATCTGTTTGAAAACGGCTGTAAGTTTTCAGACAACAAGCAGAGCACTGTTTCCTTTTCTTATGGTGATGGAAAAATCCTATTACGATTTGCTGATAAAGGCATTGGTATTTCTAAAGAGGATATCAAAAATATCTTTACTCCATTTTATAGGGGCGAAAATAAAAAGTATGCAGATGGAAACGGTATTGGCCTTTCGCTTACACAAAAAATCATAACACTCCATAAAGGAGAAATCAACGTTATTTCTTCTGCTGAAAAAGGAACGGTGTTTACTGTTGAGCTACACCAAATCACTTATCATAATAAAAACAAAGCATGAAACTTATTCCAAACATTGACAAATTCGGAACTATTGGCCTTTTTCTAACAGCAATCTTTTCACCTTGCTGTTTTCCGATATTCGCTTTTACAGCTTCGGCTTTGGGATTGGGGAGTTTTGAACTTTTTGGAGGCTGGTCGATGTGGATTTTTCAGATAATGGTTTTGATAAATATTGCCGGACTTGTCATTTCTTATTTCAAACACCGTTGCCTGTATCCGTTATTAGTAGCCATTCCAAGCGGGTTATTAATTTTTTACGGTTATCATTTTAACGATAGTGATTATTGGACTTATTTTCTATATGCGGGCATGCTTGGACTTTTAATAGCCACTTTTTGGAATTACCGACGAAACAAAATGCATGCTTCTTGCAATAGCTGTACAACATCCAATAGCAAAACCGCAGACCTTAACTCTACAATAACCTGCCCTGACTGCGGACACAAAAAAGCAGAGATTATGCCAACAGATGCCTGCGTTTATTTTTACGAATGCGAAAATTGCAAAACAAGATTAAAACCTCTTCCAGGCGATTGCTGTGTATATTGCAGTTATGGAACTGTAAAATGCCCTCCTATTCAGGCAAATTTGAATTGCTGTTAGTGTAACTACTTCGTTCTCTAATAAAATTCTAATTTTTTTCTATTGATTCTCTAACGCCCCTTTCCATAGGGAATAAAGACTTTTGTGCCTATAAAAAAGGCATAATGATTTTTCATTTCAAACTCCCAGTATCGATTGCTCTTCTTTTCGTGTTTAGTCACACGGCAAAGGCGCAGGAAAAGTATACCCTGCAACGAGCTTTGCAAACAGCAAAAGCCAGCAATCCCTTTTTAAAAACCGAACAATTTGCTATAGGTATCGCTCAAGCAGAAGCCATCACTTCAAAACAGTGGTATAATCCAAAATTAGGACTGAACTATATCAATATTGCTTCTCAAAAAAATGCAGCACCCAATTCTGATTTATACAGCGCCATAAACAACCAATATGCTTTTCAATTGGGAAAAACTTTTCAGGTTGCAGGACAGCGCAAACACAAAATAGATATGGCAGGCAAGAATATTGCCTTTGCAGAGAAAAGCTATGCAGAAACAGAACGTAACTTATTTCTTGAAGTAGCTCAAAAATGGCTAGAGGTATGGGTAGCCCAAAAACAATTAGATATTCTGACTTCTGCCAAAAACAACATTGACAGCCTTGTTATTACCAACCAAAACCGTTATAAAAATCAGGTTATTACGCAAACCGACCTGTATCGTACCCAATTATTATCCAAGCAATATGCCATCCAATATAAAACAATGCTGCAGGAACATGCCAATAAAAAAACCGAACTACGCTTTTTGTTAGGTAGTAAAGATTCGTTGAGCATTGATATGAAAGACCCATTTCTTTTTTCTGGTTCTGAAAACATAGAAGGTTTGCTTGCTCAATCTCTTGAAAATCGCAGTGACATCACAACTGCCAAAACATTGATTGAAGTTTCGGACAGCAACATCAAGCTTCAGAAATCGCTTGCATTCCCACAGCCGGAAGTTGGAGTTATCTATAACCCTCAAAATACTATTCCCTATTGGGGTATTTATGCCACGTTTGACCTCCCTTTTTTCAATCGGAATCAAGGTGAGATAAAAAAATCAGTTGTGCTGAAAAAACAGGCCGAGCAACATCTTTTTACGATACAAGAACAATTGCAAACCGAAATCAAAACGGCTTATGCAAGCTACAAGCTACAGAAACAGAACGTGCAGAATTTCGAAACAGTCTTAGAGCAGTCTCAGTCTATTTTAGACAATGTAAAATATGCCTATTTGAAAAGCGGCACAACCATTATCGACTTTTTAGAAGCGCAACGTAGCTGGTTGGAAACACAACAGCAATATTATGAGGCTTTGCAACACTACCGCCAAAGCTACTTTCAACTGCTTTATGCAACAGGTTTAATCAATCAACTAGCGAAATAATGAAAAATATAAAATACTTATTGCCTATGCTCCTACTTCTTACTTCCTGCAGAAATGAGGAAAAAAAGAAAGAGGAAAAAAATGCAACCCCGACAGTTAGTAACAGTGGTCAGGAAATATCCTTTCAGGATACAGCAGCTATTACATTTTTCAAAACCGAAAAAGTAAACGACAATAGTGTCAATGCTGACCTAGCTGCCATCGGTAATGTCGGAGCTATAATTGTTTCGTCAAACACTGGAGCATCACAAAACATCATATTATTTGAAAAACCAGAACTGGCAAGCAATTATACACAGCTGATCCAGCATCAGGCTAATATCCGCCAAATCCAGAACATCAACATTCGCCAAAAACAGATTGAACTAGAACGCACAAAAGATTTGCAGCAACATGGATCGGCCACAGGACAGGATTTATTAAATGCCCAGGCAGCGTTAAGCATGGAACAAACAAGTCTTGCCAATGAAAAAGCCGCATTGATTGAGCATGAAGCCAAATTAAAATCCGGCGGTTTTAATCCCGAACTCTTGCGAAATGCAAAAGCCGGAGCAGCTTATATCATCTGTGACATTCCTGAAAACCAAATCAGCAAGATTAACGAAGGAAGTTCCTGCTCTATCTCTTTTTCATCATTCCCGAACGAAACCTATACCGGAAAAGTGGAAAATATTGCCGATGTGGTTGACAATGCCACACGAATGGTAAAAATCCGAATACGAGTAAACAATAGTACGAGCAAAATCAAAGCCGGAATGTTCGCCAACATTTCATTTGGATTAAACGAAGGCAATTTTGTTACCATAAGCAAAACATCTTTAGCCACCGTACAAGGAAAAAATTATGTATTTGCTAAAAAGTCGGCTCACGAATTTGAACGACGAGAAATACAAACCGGACAGCAGATTGGCAACAGGATAGTTGTATTTAAAGGATTAAATAATGGCGATGAAATTGCCATTGAAGGTGTAATGCAATTAAAAGGATTAAGCTTTGGGTATTGATTTGCCCTGAGTAAGTAATTATAAAATCAGAACCAATGACCATTTTAAGTTTTTCTATCCGCCTTTTGTTTGCACTTGTTTTTGGTGCTTCTATTGGCATTGAACGACAGTGGCGGCAAAAAAGCGCCGGGTTACGCACCAATACTTTGGTGTCGTTAGGTTCTGCTGCTTTTATATTGCTTTCGGTTTCTCTGACGGATAATGCAGGCGATCCAAGCCGTATTGCAGCACAAATTGTAACCGGTATTGGTTTTTTAGGTGCAGGCGTAATCATGAAAGACGGTTTGAGCGTTCAGGGCTTAAACACAGCTGCCACTATTTGGTGTTCAGCTGCCGTGGGTTCACTTTGCGGTTTGGGCTTATTTGCACAGGCAGGCATTGTTACAGCCGCAATTATGCTTACGCATATGCTTCTGCGTCCGCTTGGACAAAAACTGAGCTCGCTTACATTTATTAAATCCGCTACTACACAAATTGACTATCTGTTCACAATAAAATGCAAAACCGAAGTCGAAAATCACATTCGGGTATTGCTGATGCAGATGCTCGGAAATGAAGAAAAACTATTACTAAAATCATTGACCAGTGATGATACTGACGATATAAGCCATGTAACAATAACAGCCGTTATCAAATCGGCAACGCCGCAGGATAATATGATCGAACGGGTAGCAAGCCGTCTGACCATAGAAGAAAAAGTAATTAAAGTAAGTTGGGAGATTATAGGAACTGAATCCGATTTATAACTATGATTTCAGCCATACAGAGATATATTCCTTCTCTCAACTTTTTTCCAACAGTACCTCCACTGTTGTATTAATGCGGTTTCAAAAGCCGTAAAGTAAGTTGGGAGTATAGGAATGCCATCAAATTTATAGCGTTAGTTTAAGCCATACAGCTATTCCTTCTCCCAACTTTTCTTTTTCAACAGCATAAAAACATGTGCCCAATTTGTTTGCTTCAAGGTCTGGAAATTTATTCATCAACAAAAAGAGGATTATGATGATACACTTAAAAACGAAATTAAAAAACCCGCTCCACTCCATAATCAATTCCAGCGGAATGAATATGGGAACCGTTACCAAACTGCAAAACGCATCCAGCCAGGATGATAAGTTTGTATATGCCATGCTGGAAACAAGTGAGCAAGGAATAACCAATGCTACTGCAGAAGAACGCAGGCTGAAATTTGGAGTTAATGAATTGCAGCACCAGAAAGCACCAAAGCGATTTATTCAGCTATTGAAAGCATTTGCCAATCCTTTTATTTACATACTGCTAGTCATTGCTGCCGTTTCATTTATTATTGATGTATGGCTGCCCACTGCCGAAGACCGTGATTTCAAAACCGTAATTGTAGTTTCTATTATGATTTTGGTAAGTGCGCTTTTGCGTTTTGTGCAGGAATACCGAAGTAATTCGGCTGCCGAAAAGCTAAAGAGTATGGTAAAAACCACGGCTACCGTGTTGAGAAAGTTTACCGGTAAAAAAGAAATCCCTATCAGCGAACTTGTTCCTGGCGATATCATACATCTGTCTGCCGGAGATATGATTCCCGCCGACTGCCGCATTATGCAGAGCAAAGACCTTTTTGTCAGCGAAAGCATGCTCACAGGTGAAGCCTTGCCGGTTGAAAAAAATCATTTCCCAATACGTAATGCTGAACAAAAGCAGCCTACAGAGCTCAATAATGTCTGCTTTATGGGTACGAATGTGGTAAGCGGTTCTGCTATGGCAATTGTTGTTGCTACAGGAAGCTATACTTTTTTTGGAAGTATCAGCAAATCTATTGTGGGAGAACGTCCCGAAACCAGCTTTGATAAAGGGATTAATAAGGTCAGCTTTTTGCTTATCCGTTTTATGCTGGTAATGGTTCCGCTTATTTTTTTAATCAACGGTTTGCTAAAAAACGATTGGGCAGAAGCATTGCTCTTTGCCATCGCTATCGCTGTAGGTCTAACACCTGAAATGCTGCCCATGATAGTTACCGCTAATCTGGCAAAAGGTGCTGTAACCATGAGCAAGCATAAAGTAATCGTAAAACGGCTGAACTCCATCCAAAACATTGGGGCAATGGATATTCTTTGTACAGATAAGACCGGAACTTTGACATTGGATAAAATTGTATTGGAAAAACACCTGAATGTTTACGGAATAGAAGATGATGAAGTCCTAAAATGGGCCTACCTCAACAGCTACCATCAAACAGGACTTAAAAACCTGATGGACGAAGCCGTACTGGAACACGCCGATTTGCACGACTATCTGAAAGTAGAGGAACAATATATTAAAGTAGATGAAATCCCTTTCGATTTTCAACGCAGACGGATGTCTGTCGTACTGAAAACGCATAACGGCAAACATCTTCTTATTACTAAAGGCGCCGTTGAAGAAATGTTGGAATTATGCACCAATGCTTTTGATCCCGGTGATGACCGTAGTCTCCATATCGAGAATGACACCATCGTTCCAATGGACGACACCATGCGAAACACCGTATTGAATACTTCTAAAAAAATGAATGAAGAAGGACTTCGGGTTTTGCTGGTTGCCATTCGTGAATTTGACGGTTCGCATCCGCTCACCTATTCCGTTCAAGATGAGAACCAACTTACTTTAACCGGGTTTATTGGTTTTCTTGACCCTGCAAAACCATCGTCAAAACCTGCTATTCAAGCCTTGCAAAAATTAGGCGTAAGCATAAAAGTACTCACGGGCGATAATGAAATTGTTACAAAGAAAATTTGCAATGATATAGGTATTCCTGTGCAGTATGTGGTCAATGGCAGCGATTTGGAAAAAATGACCGATGATGAATTATTACAGCAAATTGATACTGTTTCCGTTTTTGCCAAGCTAAATCCCTTGCAAAAAGTACGGGTAGTAAAGGCACTGCGAGGCAAAGGTCATACCGTTGGTTTTATGGGCGATGGTATTAATGATGCCGCCGCATTAAAAGAATCTGATGTAGGTATCAGCGTAGATACAGCCGTAGACATTACGAAAGAAAGTGCCGATATTATTTTGCTGGAAAAAGACCTTATGGTACTACGTAAAGGCGTGATATATGGCAGGCGGACTTTTGGCAATATCATTAAATACATCAAAATGACAGCCAGCAGCAATTTCGGGAATATGTTCAGTATGCTTGGAGCAAGTGCATTTTTGCCATTCCTACCTATGTTGCCTGTACATCTGCTGATACAAAACCTGCTCTATGATGTTTCACAGATTTCTATTCCGTGGGACAGAATGGATGAAGAATTTATCCAAAAACCAAAAAAATGGGATGCAGGAAGCGTGTCGAGATTTATGCTTTTCATTGGCCCGATAAGCTCCATCTTTGATTTTGCCACTTTTGCGGTCATGTTTTTTGTATTCAAAGCAAATACGGTTGAACATCAAACCCTTTTTCAAAGCGGCTGGTTTATAGAAGGCCTGCTTTCGCAAACGCTGATCATACATATGATACGTACCCGAAAGATCCCTTTTATACAAAGTTGGGCAGCAACTCCGGTAGTCGCTTTAACTTCATTGATTATGGTTATAGGCATCCTGATTCCTTTTTCACCTTTTGCAGCAGCATTAAAAATGCAGCCTTTGCCTTTGAGCTATTTCCCATGGCTCATAGCCATACTAATCAGCTATTGCTTGCTTACACAATTAGTAAAAAACTGGTTCATTAAAAAATTCAATTCCTGGCTATAATACAGCCATCTATTTACAGATAAAACACATTCGGATATAGTAAAATCCTAAAAAAACAAGCAATGATTAATAAGCTACTGATATTCTCCCTAAAAAACCGCTGGCTTGTAATAGTGGTCAGTTTTGCACTAATGGCAATTGGCTATTATTGTTTTACAAATCTGAAAATTGAAGCCTATCCTGATATAGCCGATACCAACGTAATTATTGTTGCACAATATCAAGGTCGTGCAGCCGAAGAAGTAGAACAACAGGTTACCGTTCCTATAGAGAGAGCACTGCAAAATACGCCCAATGTACTAGACCGAAGAAGCAGGACTATTTTTGGTCTAAGTGTTGTACAGCTCACTTTTAAAGATGGCACGGATGACTATTTTGCAAGACAGCAGGTCATGGAACGCCTTGCAACAGCCGAATTGCCCGAAGGCGTCTCGCCTGAACTTGCTCCGCTGTCTACAGCAGTTGGTGAGATTTTCCGTTATGTGGTCGAAGCACCTCCAACCTTTTCGCCTATTCAGTTAAGGGATTTGCAGGATTGGGTAATCAAGCCCTATTTATTACAGACTGCAGGAATAGCCGATATTACCACTTTTGGTGGACCTTTGAAGCAATTCCATATCCTTACGTATCCGGACAAACTACGCAAGTACAGTCTTACCATTTCAGAAGTAGAAAACGCCGTAATTGCAAACAACCAAAACACTGGTGGAAATATCCTGGAACGTGGCGGTCAGGGTTTTGCCGTTCGCGGATTGGGAGCCATCAAGAATGAAAGTGATATTGAAAATATCGTACTCAAATCAGAAAACGGAATACCTGTTTTTGTACGGGATGTGGCAAGCGTAGAAATTGCTCCGCCGCCGCCAAGCGGAGTATTGGGTTATACTGTTGCCGGAGGAAATGTAGAGGTAAATAACGGAGTTGAAGGAATTATTTTGCTCCGCAGGTATGAAAACCCAAGTGAGGTATTGGCAGAACTGAAACAGCGAATTGCCGATTTACAGCAAAGCGAATTGCCGGAAGGTGTAAAAATCAGGACTCTTTATGACCGAAGCTTTTTAATTGACCATTCACTACACACTGTTGGAAAAACCTTGTTTGAAGGTGTTAGTATCGTTATCATCATCCTCATTTTCTTTTTGGGAAGTATGCGAAGTGCTTTAGTCGTGGCACTCACTATTCCTTTTTCATTGCTTTTTGCCTTTATCATTATGCGACTTACGGGTATTCCTGCCAATCTGCTTTCGTTGGGTGCGATTGATTTTGGAATAATTGTAGACGGTGCTGTAGTAATGGCAGAGCATCTCATTAGGAAATACCGGAACGCAACACCAGAAGAAAAAGGAAATGGAATTGTACAGATGACGTTACTTTCTGCAAAAGAAGTTGGCCGTGAAATTTTCTTCTCTGTAACAATCATCATATTGGCCTATATGCCTATCCTCTTGATGACCCGAGTAGAAGGCAAGCTTTTTTCGCCTATGGCTCTAACTCTGGCATTTGCAGTTATCGGTTCTATGATTGCCGCATTAACCTTTATTCCGGTATTGATTTCTTTTGTTTACAACAAAGCCATTTCAAATCCTGATAAGCCATTCAAAGAACATAAAAACAGGTTACTTATTTTTTTAGAAAACGGCTATGGAAAAATGCTTTCCAAACTTTTGAAGCATTATAAAAAAACGGTACTCATCGGTTTTGGAGTGGTGTTATTCCTGATTTCATTCGGAATGAAATTAGGGACAGAATTTTTGCCGGAATTGGATGAAGGTTCTATTTTTCTTCGGGGCAATTTCCCAGCTGGAATTACCATACAGGAAAATGCCAAATATGCTCCAAAGATTCGCAAGATCATTTCAAAATACCCGCAAATCTCTTACGTCATTACCCAGACAGGCAGAAATGATGATGGTACCGATCCGTTTCCCGCCAATCGAAACGAAATTTTAGTAGGCTTAAAAGAATACCATCTATGGAATGATACTATTTCCAAAAAAGAATTAGTGAAACAGATCAGTACTGAACTGGAAAACGAACTGCCAAGCGTGAAATTTTCTTCCGGACAGCCTATTATCGATCAGGTAATGGAAATTGTAACCGGAAGTGCCGCCGACCTTGCTGTTTCAATTGTAGGCGATGATTTGACACTGATGCGAAACAAGGCAGACAGTATCGCCCATATCGTAAAATCAATGCATGGAAGCGTAGGCGTAAACATCGAACAGGAAGGAACACAGGAACAGCTGGCTGTCAATATCAATCGGGAACAGGCAGCACGATATGGTATCAATGTAGCCGATATTCAAAATATGATAGAAGCTGCTATTGGCGGTAAAAACATTTCTGTTCTGTATGACGGAGCAAAACGCTATGATATTGTCATCCGCTATCTGCCTCAATTCCGAAACAATATTGACGAAATCCAAAAATTGCTTGTGCCTTCTTCAAGCGGTTCTCTTATTCCGTTGGAACAGCTCGCCAAAATCAGTTTTGTAGAAGGACAGACCAATATTTACAGATACAACAACAAGCGGATGATAACCGTGCGTACCAATATCAGAGGCCGAGATCAGGGTGGTTTCGTAAAGGAACTGCAAAAGAAAATAGAAAATGATATAACCATTCCAAAAGGCTACGAATTGGTATATGGCGGTCAATATGAAAATTTGGAACGTGCCGGAAAACAACTGGCACTGACAATTCCCTTAACATTGGCAATGGTTTTTATATTCCTTTTTATGCTATACAAAAACTTTAGGCACACCCTGGTTACAACAAGCTGCATTCTATTTGCTTTGGCTGGCGGAATTATAGCATTGCTCTTACGTGGATATTATTTTAATGTTTCAGCAGGTGTCGGTTTTGTTTCTATTTTCGGAATATCAGTAATGGCAGGAGTGTTGCTTGTTTCAGCATTAAACAGGGCAACATCTGGCAATATCTTATCAAAAAAGCGGATTGGACAAACCTCTAAAGAACAATTGAGAGCGTTATTATCTATACTTATCCTAGCTATTTTTGGGCTTATCCCCGCTTCTGTTTCCAGCGGTATTGGTTCTGATATTCAACGGCCATTGGCAACCGTAATTATTGGAGGCTTAGCAAGTACTTTACTTTTTGCTCCTTTGCTCATCCCACCTTTGTATTGGTGGGTAAATAATAAGAATCGAGAAAATAAGCAATAACCAAAAAGCTTTTAGCAAAACAACAAAAGCCATTTCAATGGCTTTTGTTGTTTTTTCTATTTATTTCACCGGTTCTCTTAAAATAGTCCTGAGTTTACTTTCTTCTGTCTTGTTGAAATCTGAAAGGTAGATTTCGTGGTGCAGTCCATTTTTTTGGAAGCCGTTTTCCTCTATCATTTTTTTCATTTCCTGTAACGTTTCATTTTCCTTTGAAAATGGGCCAACATGCAGCATCTGTACCGATTTCCCTTCGTTCATTCTAAAAAACTCGATTTCTTTTACAAGTTCTAGTTTCTTTTTTGCGAAAGCGGCTTGAATTGCCTTTTCTACATCATCTTCAGTCACATATTCCGGTAATCGCAGTAACAAACGATATTCCCATTCACTCCTGGCAATTGCGTTTGGTGCTTCGTCCATAGTAATTCCTGCAAATTTCTTTTCGTCATACCACCATAACCCTTCCAGTTTTGAAACTGTAAAATCTTTGTCTTGCTGTTTGAACACAAATTTGATGGTATAGGCTGTTGTATAAAGTGCTTGTATTTTTTCCGAAAAACTTTTTTCAGAAGGATTGCCCTTGCCCGTTATTGAGATAAAATGTGCAGGCTCTATCTCAACAATTTCAGGTTTTGTTTTGGAAGTAAAATACGTTTTATACTTCTTTGTTAAATCTAATTTTTCCATTTTGACTGTTGTTTTTTGATTCGTATCCACAAAATAAAACTACAGCAGTGACAACCCTATGGCAGCATGTTTTTAATTTAACACATTTTAATTGCAATAACCAATCCTAAAATAAAAGCCTCTAATCTGTCGAAAAGAGGCTTTTGAAAACTTATAAAAAATGTTTATTATTTCTTCACAAACTTTACGGTTGTTCCCGATGCAGATCGTATAAAGTACAACCCTGAAGCCAGTGAGCTTATATTAATACTATTATTCCCGGATTGTAAAGACTCCTGTTGGATTATTTTCCCTGTCATATCAACAATTGTAATATCTGTTGCTTCATCCAGTTGGGCAAACAATTGGTCTGTTGCCGGATTCGGGTAAATTACCAATGCATTTTTCTGAGCAAACTCCGGAGTATCCAACACCGGGAACTGGAATTTTGCACTCATTGGATAATGATTGGAAGTCGTATTAAAATAATTGCTGATATTTTGCGGAACCGAGACTTCTTGTGCGGCACTGTTTGGAATATAGTATCCAGATAATTCATTAGAAACAATAATGTTTTCAATAATCGGGCGGATTCCCCAATTGGTGTTTGCATCAATTATGTCTTTAGTGATACTGCTATAATTGGCCGTATCGTCAATAAAATTTTTATAAGGCGAAACAGTACATCCGCAGGTGTTGCTCGATGTTCCGACAAGGAAATCATTAAAATCTCCAATAACTATAACATTTTTTGAATTATAGGTTGCTCCATCAAGGATGGTTTTCAGTGCCTGAGAAGCTCCCAACCTGCGTGTATAGCTCATTGCGTTACCGTCTTCAGCCTTGGCATGAATATTTACCAAAGACACCGGCACTAACGTAGTACCAGAAACAAGATTTACATTATACAAAGCAGGAAAGCGTCCGCCAGACCAATTGAAAGAATAAGAATTACCTTGTGCAGAATTCCCACTACTTAACTGCGACCCGCTTACAAATTGTACTCTTGCCTTTTTATAAATAATTCCTTGTCTTTGATCGCAATCATCTGTACTGGAAGGCACAATTTTACCTTCCCATTGGTCGCTACCTAAAAGTGACACTAGTGTTGTGATAGAAGGAAAAGCCGTTGTGTGTGTAACTTCCTGAATACAGTAAATATCGGAATTCATAGAACGCATGGCAGCTACAACATTATTAATTTGCTGCGTTTCATCAGTCGGTCCAAATGTTGTACATCCCAACCATTCCGTATTCCAATTGGTAATTTTAAAAATACCTGCATTAGGATTTGTTGGCTGAGGTTCGCCCGTAACTTTTACATTTTTAATTTCCCATGTAGCACTCTGGGTAGAACTGCTCATATAACGGAAAGCAATTCGTGAATTTTGTGATTTGGCCGCCTCGGGTATCACAAGCTCGCCAGAAGAAATATATTGCCAGGCAGTAGGAACATTTTGATTAAGACCTGACAGTTCAACCCATGTTGTCGTTGCCGGATTACCTGTAAAATTAGAAGTAGCGAAAACTTTATACCAACCTTGCGTCACGCCAACATTCAATACAGAAGCGTTTCCACGAGTATGGCTAAAAGTAAGTTTTACGTTATCGGTTTGATCCAGATTCATTACCGGACTAATAAACCAATCTTCGTTTTCAAAACTTTGTCCTCCTGCAAATCCGTTGCACATAGCACCGTATTGGGAACTAAAAGTCCAATTTTGAGCACCTGTAACGCTATAAGCGGTAAACGTATTGAAACTTGTCTGCGTAAGCAATGTTTGATCCAGAATAGTGGTTTGTGCATACAAGCTGGCACCAAAATTCGAAAGAACAAGTAAAAGAAACAGTCTAAAATATTTTTGCATTTTGTAGGGGTATCAATCTGGAACAGCTACACAAAATTTCTTTAGAAGAACCGCTCACAGATAAAGTTAGTCGAGCGCAAACATACAAATAAAACTGGCTTTTACTTTTACTAAAACATTAAGTTTGAGCACTTAAATCACAATTATTTAAGAGTTAAAATTAGAAATTTTATAAAATCGATAAACTATTTTACCGTATTTTTAAATACAAAATGGAAATCGCATACGAAGTATTAACACAACCCTAAATCTATTACCTATGAATCCATTTACTGTTAACATTTCAGAAACTGTAATTAGTGATCTGAAAAACCGTATTCAAAACACACGTTGGCCCGGAGAACAGGAAGGTTCTGGCTGGAATTTTGGAACCAGTGAAAGCTATTTGAAAGAACTGGCTAATTATTGGACCAATGAATATGACTGGAGGAAGCAGGAGAAACAATTGAATCAATATCCGCAATATCTTACTGAAATAGATGGAATTCAAATCCATTTTCAATACATAAAAGGCAAAGGCAAAAATGCAAAACCGTTAGTGCTGACGCATGGCTGGCCAGACAGTTATTATCGTTTTCATAAACTCATTCCGTTGCTTACTGAAGGAGAACAGAGCTTTGACCTCGTTATTCCATCCATTCCCGGATTTGGTTTTTCTGCTAAAGTTGCTATCAATAGCGAAGCCGTTGCCGATCTTTGGAAAAAACTAATGACCGAAACGCTGAATTATTCAAAGTTTTGTGCGGCGGGTGGTGACATTGGCATGGGAGTTACTAAGGCTTTAGCTTCAAAATATCCGGATGTTGTGGAGGCAGTTCATTTTACGGATATCGGCTACCCAATGGGGCAAGAAGATCCAAACAGCATGAGTGAAGATGAAAAAAAGTTTGCCCAATTTGTACAACATTGGTGGTATAGTGAAGGAGCTTATGCAATGGTACATGCTACCAAACCACAATCGTTGGCCTACGGATTAAACGATTCGCCTATTGGATTAGCTGCCTGGATTGTGAGCTTTGGAAATGCCGGAGCACCTCCTGAGCTAATTGAAACGGCTTTTGGAGGTAAAGATGAAATGCTTACCAACATCATGATCTACTGGGTTTCGCAAACAATAGCTACCTCTGTAAGAATGTATAAAATGGAAGCGATGGCCCAATGGGGCGGTTCTCCTCCTTTACAAAAAACCAATGTTCCGGCTGGAATTGCTGTATTTCCTCGAGAAGCACAATTTCCGAAAGAATGGGCAGAACGTTTTGTAAATGTTACACGCTTTAAGAAGATGGAAGCCGGAGGACATTTTGCAGCTCTGGAAGTACCACAGGTTTTCTCAGATGAATTACGATCTTTTTTCTACAGTTTGGCATAAGAGATTTCAACATACAATTTTCTTTATTAATTATAAAAGCCCCTAATCTCACGAAAAGGGGCTTTTTTTGTAAACTAATTAAAAACCTTTTATTTCTTCACAAACTTTGCAGTTGCTCCTGATACAGATCGTATAAAGTACATTCCTGAAGCCAGTGAACTTACATCAATACTATTGTTTCCAGACTTTAAAGTCTCACGTTGTATTGTTTTTCCTGTCATATCAACGATTGTAATCTCTGTTGCATCATTCAATTGGACAAACAATTGGTCAGCAGTTGGATTCGGATAAATTTTCAGTCCACCTTTTACAAAAGTATCCACTCCTAAATTAGTTATCTGAACGCAGTTTGATGTTGCAGAACATCCATTCTGAGTTACGATTACCGCATAAGAACCGTTTGCACTTGCTGTATAGGAAGCATTGGTTGCTCCATCTATTGGTTGATTATTGGCACAATTAATCCATTGATAGGTAGCTCCTGTAGCAGATGCCGTAATAGTGCTTCCTTGTAAAGTTGTGGTCTTATTTACCAAATTAACTACAACCGTCATTGTTGCTGTTGTAACACATTGCCCAGTTGAAGGCGTAAAAGTATAGGTTGTTGTTGCCGTATTGTTAATTACCGGGCTCCACACACCTCCAATTCCATTATTGGAAACAGTAGGCAGTGTAAATGTTCCGCCAGAACAAACTGGTGCAATCTGTGTAAAACTTGGAACAGTTGGTGCAGTAACATTCATTGTAATAGCATTGCTCGTAACGCTGGTTGGCGAAGCGCATGCTGCATTACTCAACATTGTGCAAGTAACAACACTTCCATTCGCCAATGTAGTAGTTGTATATGTCGGGCTATTTATTCCAACGTTATTTCCATTAACTTTCCATTGATATGAAGGCGCTGTTCCTCCATTAACTGGTGTTGCCGTAAAAGCAACACTTGTTCCCTGGCAAATTGTAATCTCTGAAGCGGCAATTGTAACTGTTGGAGTACAAGCTGCCGGAGGCGGTCCTACCAAACAGATCGTAAATGGAAGCGCATTTATAGCCGCATTAGGATTTAGTACGCGAACATAATAGGTTCTGCCAATAACAAAACTATTTCCTGAATATACAGAAGCATTTGAATTTGATGGAACACACTGCAACCTATTACCCGTACAGCTATCTTCATAGATTTCCATTGCAAGATTCATTGACCAACCCGAATCTACTCTGATTACAGAAACAGACATTGACTGACCTGTTGCCGTGAATCGGTACCAAACATCCTGGCTGCTGTTGGCTGCACAGGAAGGAACTCCGCCATCCAGCAACGCACCTCTAAATGTACCGGAAGTATTCACACAAGTATTCGCAGGTGTAAGTTCTATAGCTGTCGCACAAGTATCGTTTGCAGGTTTTGGGAATGCCTGAAGGCAGATGTTAAAAGGAAGCGTTATTATTCCCCTATCCGGGTTCAGCACGCGGACATAGTAGGTCCTGCCTACTGTAAAGTCCGAATTGAAATAGGTAGAAGCATTCTGATTAGTACTGATACACTTGAAACGGTTACCAGAACAGCTTTCCTCATAAATCTCCATCGCAAAATTCATAGTCCAACCTGCATCAATTCTGACTACATAAACAGACATCGTCTGCTCTGTTGCCGTGAATCGGTACCATACATCCTGACTGCTATTAGCTGCACATGAAGCAACTCCGCCATCCAGCAACGCACCACTAAATGTACCGACCGTACTTACACAGCTGCTGTTTGGCGTAAGCACAGTTGCCGTTGCACAAGTATCGTTCACAGGTTTTGGGAATGCCTGAAGGCATATGTTAAAGCCAAGTGTTATTATTCCCCTATCCGGATTCAGCACACGAACATAGTAGGTCCTGCCTACTGTAAAGTCCGAATTGAAATAGGTTGCGGCATTCTGATTCGGTGCAACGCACTTGAAAAGGTTACCGGAACAGCTTTCTTCATAAATCTCCATCGCAAAATTCATAGACCAGCCGGTATCTATCCTTGACAGGTAAACAGACATCGTCTGCTCTGTTGCCGTGAATCGGTACCAAACGTCCTGGCTACTGTTGGCTGCACAGGATGGAACCCCGCCATCCAGCAACGCACCGCTGAATGTGCCAGCCGTATTTACACAACCGCTGGTTGGCGTAAGCACAGTTGCCGTTGCACAAGTATCGTTTACAGGTTTTGGGAATGCCTGAAGACAGATGTTAAAAGGAAGCGTTATTATTCCCCTGTCTGGGTTCAGCAAGCGAACATAGTAGGTCCTGCCTACTGTAAAGTTCGAATTGAAATAGGTAGCGGCATTCTGATTCGGTGCGACACACTTGAAAAGGTTGCCATTACAGCCCTCCTCATAAATCTCCATAGCAAAATTAATAAACCAGCTGGTATCTACTCTGGAAACGAAAATAGACATAGTTTGTTCTGTTGCCGTGAATCGGTACCATACATCCTGGCTGCTGTTGGCTGCACAGGATGGAACCCCGCCATCCAGCAACGCACCGCTAAAAGTGCCGGCCGTATTTACGCAGCTGCTGTTTGGTGTAAGCACTACTGCCGTTGCACAAGTATCGTTTGCAGGCTTAGGATAGGCACGAAGGCAGATATTAAAAGGAAGCGTGATTATTCCTCTGTCCGGGTTCAGTACGCGCACATAATACGTCCTACCTACTGTAAAGTCCGAATTGAAATAGGTAGCGGCATTCTGATTCGGTGCGACACATTTGAAAAGGTTGCCGGAACAGCTCTCCTCATAAATCTCCATTGCAAAATTCATAGACCAGCTCGTATCTATCCTCGATAAGGAAATCGACATTGTCTGTTCTGTTGCCGTAAATCGGTACCAAACATCCTGGCTGCTGTTGGCTGCACACGAAGGAACCCCACCATCCAGTACCGCTCCTCTGAATGTGCCGGCCGTATTTACGCAGCCGCTATTTGGTGTAAGCACTGCTGCCGTTGCACAAGTGTCGTTTGCAGGCTTTGGGAAAGATTGGATACAGATATTGAAACCGCGCGTACTCAAATCGCCAGCCGGATTCATCACACGGACATAATAGGTCCTGCCTATCACGAAGTCTGCACCGAAATAGACACCGACATCTGCGCTCTGCGAGATACACTTGAATCGGTTTCCGGAGCAGCTTTCTTCATAGATTTCCATTGCGAAATACATCGTCGTGTTCGTTACCGCTCTGGATAAATTAATAGCCATTGTCTGTTCTGTTGCCGTGAATTTATACCAAACATCTTGTCTACTGCCAGTGGCACAGGAAGGAACCGGTCCGTCCAGCAATGACCCACTGAAACTACCGAAAGTATTCGTGCAGTTAGTATTCGGTGTAAGCTGCTCAGCCGTAGCACAGCTGTCGTTTGCAGGCTTTGGAAAAGCCTGAATGCAGATATAGAAACTGCGGGCACTCAGCTCGGGAATCGGATTCAGCACGCGGACATAATAAGTCCTGCCTATCACGAAGTCCGTATTGTAATAAACAGAGACATCTGTGCTCGGTGCGATGCACTTGAATCGATTGCCTGTGCAACTATCCTCATAGATTTCCATCGCTAAATACATTGTCGTGTTCGTTACAACCCTGGATAAGTTAACAGCCATCGTCTGTTCTGTTGCCGTGAACTTATACCAAACATCCTGGCTACTGTTATTGGCACAGGACGGAGTTGTTCCGCTAAGAGTTGCTCCGCTAAACGTTCCGCTTACATTGCAGTTAGCATTCGGAGTTAATTGAATCGCATTAACGCATTCATCATTGGCCTTGGAGGAAATATGCCAAAAAAGAATAAAACATAGTAAAAGGTGTTTCATAAAAGTATATTGATTTTGATTGTTGATTCACGTTGGTAAATTTAGATTTACAGCCACAAACAGCTATGTAGCCATGTTGCCAGATTGTGTACTATTGTTGCACCTGCAAAAAAATTATTGATTTTTAAGTACTTGGCTCGGGCTTTTGCCAAAGTATTCCGTAAAGGATTTAGTGAAATACGATTGGCTGTTGAAACCGCATTTATAAGCAATTTCGGTTATGTTGCCTTCGTTATTGAGCAAAAGATCTTTTGCTTTTTCAAGTCGGATCATACTGATAAAATTGGTAGTAGAAAATCCTGTCAAGGCAACTAATTTTCGATGGAGTTGGCTTCTGCTAACAGACATATTATCTGAAAGTTCATTAACAGAATAGTCTTGATTATCGATATTATTGACAATACAGCCAATGACTTTATTGACATAGGCATTTGGGCTTTTGATCCGTTCTTCAAATATTTTTTCAGAATGTATCGCTTCTTTGTAAGCCTCTTTATTTCGTTGAACCGTAGTAAACAGATTCTTTATCGTCAGCTTTAATTCTTCAGGCGAAAAAGGTTTGGAAATATAGGCATCCGCTCCGTGCTGCAATCCTTCCAAACGGCTTTCTAACGATGCTTTTGCAGAAAATAGCACAACAGGTAAATGATTTGTCAGTTCCTCAGATCGGATGTCTTTCAGCAATTCGATACCGTCTTTTTCAGGCATCATAACATCGGAAAGAACTATATCGGGCAAATTTTCACGGATTAAATCAAGAGCTTGCTGTCCGTTTTTAGCATGTATAATCTGGAAGTTTTCTTTTAAGACACCTATGCTAAAAGCAGCCGTATCTGCATCATCTTCTACTAACAAGAGTATTGGTGCACTTTCGTTCTGAATAGTCGAATCTATAACATTCGTAGCTTCTTGCACCGGAAGGGAAACCATAAATGTTGTTCCAGAAGAATTACTTTCAAGATGAATCGTACCCTGAACTAAATCTACCAATTCTTTAACAAGTGACAGTCCTATTCCCGTACCATTGGCATCGGAAACCTGATTTCCTCTGAAAAAACGACGGAATACTTTTTTCTGTTCTTTTTTCGGGATTCCCGGGCCAGTATCGCTTACACTAATGTTTAATCTGCCTTGTTCTATTTGTGATGCCACCTGAATTTTTGCTTTTGGCGTACAGTATTTCACGGCGTTTCCGATAAGGTTGGAAAGGATTTTTTCCAAAGCGTTAGACGGAAACGAATAATGCTTCTCCACATTATTTTTAATATGCGTAATCTGTATGTCTTTGGATTTGGCTTCGCTGGTAAAAGTGTCAATCGTGTTTTCAATAAAATCGTCAACCAATCCATTGGTATAGTGAAGCTGGAAACTGCCTCTGCCCAATTTTGATGCATCGAGCAATTCAGCAACCAGACTCATTAATTTTTTAGAATTTCGTTCCATCAGACCAAGCTGTTCTTCGTTTGAACTATCAGAACGTTGTTTCATAATCTGAATAGGTCCATCGATAAGCGTAAGTGGCGTCTTGATTTCATGCAAGATATTCTCAAACATCCTGAGTTTTTCCTGTTCAAATTTCTGAGTGATCTTTCTTCTTTGGAAAATCAAATAGATAATAAATCCGGCTACCAAAAACAGCAAAATCGAACCAAACAACAGGGCCGTACGCTCACTCTTTGCTTTTTCAGCTTCATGTTTATGTACCTGGATTTCTTTTTCTTTTTTCTCGCTTTGGTATTTGATTTCGAGTTCTTCGATTTCTTTTTGTTTTGCCGCCGTAAAGAGGCGTTGGCGTGCCTCGTTTTCTAATTTTTTATAATGATAGGCATTTTTAAAATCTCCCATCGACTCATACAAAACACTTATCCTTTCAAACAATGCAGGCTTATATTGATCTTCCGGTCGCAGTTCATTTACTGCAATCGCTTTCTTCATGTACTCAACTGCCTTGTTATAATTTTTCTTCTCCAAATAATAATCGCCCAAATTCTGGTGCGTAGTCATCATGGTGAGATGGTCTTTGTTTTTTTCGGAAAGCTCAAGTCCTTTTTCGTAATAATAAACACAGGAATCCGATTTAGTTCCTTGATAAGCTGCTCCAAGCGAGTTGTAAACCGTTGCGAGATACTTGTCTTGCTTATTTTTCAAAAGTGTCTTTTCAGCATCTTTTAGCGTGTGTATTGCTTCACCAAATGATTGGTTCATAATCTGCAAAGCTGCCAGATTTGCTGCGATGAAAGAATAATATTGGTAATCGTTTGCTTCTTTCTTGGCTTGCGCTGCCTGTTTCAGATACTGCTCCGCTTTTTTAGGATCGTTCAGATAGAAGTAACAGGTTCCTATTCCGTTGTAAATAGTTCCGGCCAAAGATTTTTCGTTATGTTTTTCCGCCAGTTTAAGCCCTTCTTGATAGGAAGAAATCGCTTCCTTCATTTTGTTTTGCTTTTGATAGGCTTCACCCATAAGGGCATAGGAACGAATCACTACGGAGTGATCTTTTATATTTTGCCCAATTTTTTGAGCTGCCTGACTATAGTAAAGACAAGAATCCTGATTGCTTGGCAAAAAATGTCTTGCGAGTTCGAGGTTTAGTTCCCCTTTTTTCAGCCCGTCTGCTTTTTTAATTAACGTATGCAGAGAATCTGCGGTATTTTGGCTTCTTAACTGTTGAGGAAAAACAATAGAAAAGACAATGATAAAGTAAAAAGCAAACTTTGCCATAGTATTTGGGGGCTTGATTAGGTTTTTGAATTGTCTACAAAAATATAGAAATTCATCACATTTCCTATTTTTCAAGCGTTAAAGCAGCAATATTGTTAGAAATTTTGGCAAAACAGCTTTTGGCAGAATCAATCCGTAAAAAGTTTCACTTTATCCTTTAAATGTTTCAGTATAGCCTTGAGCAGAATTTTAATTTTGTAAATTTATTTATTAAAATTAGCTGAAGTGGACAAACTTTATAACATTCCCGGATTTTTAAAATATCTAAATCTAGGCGCTCCAAAAAGTGATTTCGTGCATGCTGTTCAATTTGACAGCGAAGACCGTATTTTGCTACAGTCAAAACCGGTAGCGATTGATTTTTACATTCTGGCTATAAAAACGAACAAAGATATTCCGCAATCTGAAGGAATGTCCAGTTCTTATGTTTATCTGGATGGTCCTAATAAAACTTTAGAATGGAATTTTTCCAGTTCTTTTAGCGGTTATGCCCTATTTATAAGCGATAAATTACTCGCAAAACACGCCAAGGAATATAATTTCATGAACTACAACAACCATGAAGCCCTTTTTGTAACTGATGAAGAAAAAGCTATTCTTCTGGATTTATTTGAAAAAGCACATCAGGAATACTTAAAAGCAAACTTCTCAAAAGAAGTCATTGTTTCTTATACTGCCTTAATTCTTTCTTATACCTACGAATTTTACAAACGCCAATTCGAATCGCGAAGTAAATTATACAACAAAGTAGTAGCCGATTTTTATTCGCAATTGGATACTTATTTTAATGAGGGCTCTAAAATGCTTATCCTTCCGTCTGTTACCTATTTTGCCCAAAAGGCTAATCTAACAGCCAATTATTTTGGTGACCTCATCAAATATTTCACCGGAAGCTCACCACAGGAACACATACATCAGTATATCATACAAATAGCCAAAAGCAAACTACGACAGTCTGACCTGACAATCAGTGAGATTGCCTATAGTCTCGGCTTTGAATATCCTACCTATTTCACCCGTTTTTTCAGGAAAGAAACAGGCATTACACCAACAGTTTTTAGAAATCAGTAATTTGTTTCAATATTGCGGTAATTTGTTTTCCATCCAGGTTTGATAAGCTAACTAATTTTGTCTTGTAAAATGATACAGATACCAAATCTGTAAATGTTTAATCAAAACAAATAACATCATGTCACAAAAAATCAATTTCAAAAACAGCAATAATGCAAACATAACGATAGCTGCAATTATCAATTTTCCGGAAGGCTTTAGCAATAGTCAAAAATATCCAGCTATTATCGTAAGTCATCCCGGTGGAGGTGTAAAAGAACAAACTGCAGGTCTTTATGCCCAAAAACTAGCCAAGCAAGGATTCGTAACAATTGCTTATGATGCTTCTTATCAAG
Organism: Flavobacterium microcysteis; assembly: GCF_006385255.1. Taxonomy (GTDB): domain Bacteria; phylum Bacteroidota; class Bacteroidia; order Flavobacteriales; family Flavobacteriaceae; genus Flavobacterium; species Flavobacterium microcysteis. Next base: position 147,041 of record NZ_VFJE01000056.1, on the reverse strand, counting down.
GTGAGAGCACAGGCGAGCCACGCCAATTAGAAAATCCTTATATCAGAACGGAAGATATTAGTGCCGTTTTAGACTACCTGACAACACTTCCTTATGTTGATACGGATAAAATTGGCGCCATGGGTATTTGTGCTGGTGCTGGTTATACCGCCAATGCAGCAATCAATGATCATCGTATCAAGGCTGTGGGAACTGTAAGTGCCGTCAATATTGGCGCTATGTTCCGCAACGGTTGGGATAATAACGTAAAAGATGCTGATGCTCTTCCTTATTTGGTTGCCGGATCGAATGCAAGAACTTCGGATGCCAGCGGAGCAGCTATAGCAACTATGCCATTAGCTCCAATGAAAGAAGAAGATGCTCCAAATGAAGAATTAAGACAGGCGTGGGAATATTATCATACAGACCGTTGTCAATATCCTACTGCTCCCGGATATGCAACTGCAAGAAGCCTTTCGCAAATTATTTCATATGATGCCTACAACAAAGCCGAAGCTTTCCTTACACAACCCTTACTGGCTATAGCCGGAAGCAATGCCGGAAGTAAATGGATGAGTGACGATCTTATTGCACGTGCAGCGAGCAAAGACAAAGCAATACACATCGTAGAAGGAGCCAACCATATGTCATTGTATGATATTCCTCAATATGTAGATGAAGCGGTTTCTGTATTGGTACCTTTCTTTCAAAAAAATCTTTAATATCTTATAAAAAGCTTAGGCTGGGCAACTCTTTATCGAGTTGCCTTGACCCTCTATATACTTTAAAAACATAAAAAATCATGACACAATCTATTAAATTTAAAAACAGGGCATGGGAAAATGCAGCGCTTCTTCTATTGCCTGACAATTTTGACGAAAAACAAAAATATCCTGCAATTATCAGCGTACATCCTATTGGGAGCTGCAAAGAGCAGACTTCTGGTAATGTTTATGGAAAAGCATTAGCTGAAGCTGGTTATATAGTGCTTGCTATCGATGCATCTTTTCAAGGCGAAAGTGGCGGTTCACCCAGATTTATCGAAGACCCTTACGAACGTATTGAAGACATTCGTTGTGCTGCAGATTATTTAATGACATTGCCTTATATTGATGAAGACCGTATCGGCATACTTGGTGTGTGCGGTGGAGGTGCTTATTCTTTGAATGCAGCAATGACAGAACGTCGTATCAAAGCCGTAGTTTCTATTACCGGTGTTAATTTTGGGCGCTTGACACGTGAAGGATTTGCCGGAGGCACGCCAATCGAAACACTTGATGCTATTGCGAAACAACGTACAGCCGAAGCACGCGGTAGTGAACTTCTAGTAAACGATTTACTACCGGCATCAGTAGAAATCGCTCAAAAAAATGGCATTACTGATATTGATGTTTTGGAAGCAACAGAATATTATAAAACGCCAAGAGGACAAAAACCTAACGGAGCAACGAGCGCTATGTTTTCTCGTCTTGGAGTTGCAATTGGTTGGGATGCTTTCTTTATGGCTGAAGAACTACTTACACAGCCTATATTGGTAGTTATTGGAGAAAAACCGGGAGCTTTTGGAGCCTATCGTGATGGTTTCGAAATTGTTCGCAGAGCTGCTTCCGCAAAAAAAGAACTTTTGGTTGTAAAAGGTCAATCTCATTATGATTTATACGACAAACCGGAAGCCGTTTCGCAAGCCCTTGAAAAGGTAATTCCTTTCTTTAAGGAAAATCTATAACATTATTTCTTTGCTCGTCAAGACGAGTAATAGTGCCACAACAGCATAGTTGCAACGGTTCGGAAAGGCTGCCAATTGGCGGCCTTTCTATTAGAATTTTCACGGGAAGTTTCTTTGGACATATTTTTCAGCTACTATAGGGCATTCACTGCCGCCAGAACTCCCAAACCCTCTGTTATAAAAGTCATTATAATAAAAAGAAAATGTAAAATTTCGCATACAAATGCACCAAAATTAACATCTACTTATTTCATATTTCTTAAATTAGTCGCAAATCAAAAAAAGGTACCAAATGCTAAAAAACACACTAATCACAGGTATGGCATTCCTAATGCTTTCCTGTGGCAATGAAAAAAAGGAAGAAAACAACACAGATACTGAAAGTGTAAACGTTGTTGAAGGAGTGAAAAACCTAAGTAAGATGTCAGATGCGGCATCTACATTAGAAGAACAAACTGCCAAACTGAAGGAAATGACTCCGCTCACCAATGACGAGCTTAAAGCAGTCGTTCCGGAAACTTTGGGCGGTCTGAAAAGAAAAAGCTACAGCGCTGGCGCCATGGGTACAGTTGGATTAAGCGCAATTGATGCTGAATATGGCTTAGAAAGTGACGATACAACAAAAAGAATTAATATAGGAATCATGGACGGTGCTGGTGAGAGCGGAAGTGCCATTGTTTCACTACTTGCCATGGGCCTAAGCATGGATACGGAATCAGAGTCTAACGGAACAAAAAGCAAAACAACCGAAATTAACGGTATACGTGCAATGACAGAAGAAACGAAAATAGACCAAACCGTACGTTCTTCTATCAAATATATCGTCAAGGATCGTTATTCTATAAATCTTTCCGGAGAAGGATATAGCCTTGCAGAACTGGAAGTTTTTATGAAAAATATAAATACCAGTTCTCTAAAATAGTCTGGTATCACAACTGTTGCAGAAAGGCTGTCGTTTTGTACAGCCTTTTTTATTTGCAGTCGTTTTCTTTTACTTTTTTACACGCTGCGACAAATAATAATGCCACAGCAACATAGTTGCAACTGTGCGGAAAGGCTGCCAATCGGCGGCTTTTTCTATTAAGATTTCACGGGAAGTTTCTTTAGGCATATTTTTCAACTGCTTTAGGGCATTTACTGCCGCCAGATCACCTATTGGAAAAATATCGGAACGTTTCAATACAAAAATAAGATAGACATCAATCGTCCAATTGCCAATGCCTTTCAACCGGCTCAATGTAGTGCGGATAGCTTCATCAGATTGTGTTTCCAACAACTGTAAATCAATTTGTTTATCTAGTAGTGCCTGAGCCAAATGTTTTACATAAGTCGTTTTTTGTCGGCTGAAATAACAAGCCCTGAACTCTTCATCAGACAAAGACAATATACGTTCGGGTGTAATTTCTCCAACATAATCTCTCAATTTGTTGAGAGTTGCCAATGCCGAAGCGATAGACACCTGCTGTTCCAGTATGATATGCACCAAGGTTTCAAACGTATTGGGTCGTGACCAAAACGGCGGATAATCATATCGGTCAAGAATATTTTTGATGTCTTCATCTTTTGCGGCAAGACTGTCGCATAAGCTCCGAAATTCGGAAGGTGTAAATTGGCTGAACTCCATAACAATTGATACTGTAATAAAGCATAAAGCTAATCACTTTTGGAATAGCTTGCTACATAAAAACAGTAAAATAGAATCATCCTATTGGGTTTTAAGCAACACCACTAGCAACTAACGGTACGCCTTTAATGGCCATCCCGATTTGTGTCATGACATTTAATTCGATGATTTCGGAAGTATAAAAGTCAAAAAGGAATATTTTTTCAAAACCCGATGAAAAGGCAGCTGTTTTTATGGCTTCGTCAATAATAAACGACCTGCAGTTGTTGTCAATAGCGCTCAATACTATTACAAGCCATTGTTTTTGGTCTGACTGCAATAAATAGTTTTGGTTTATGATGTTCTGTACATCTTCATAAGTGCATTCCAACATCTTGAAATCACGATTTACGATTCGAAATTCTGATGATGGTAGTTTTCGAATGCGTTCTACATATTTAAATAGTATGACTTCTCCTTTGATTCCTGAAATAATCTCACTTTTGAGTTTTAGGATTTCAGTGGCATCAAAATTAGCTTCCGGATTGCGAAACTCCACGTTATAGAGTCCTTTATAGCGAGCACCAAGCTCTGAAAATTCGGCTTCGATTTCTGAAAGGATTTTTGAAATGGCGTTCTCTTTTGGTGTAAGAAATAAATCCGAAGTAACCACACTGACTTTTTCAGCCAAACCGTCAACATCTTCCAATTGGATTTCTCCCTTTTGAGTAATAATCGCCCGGTTGTCATACAAGTCGGTAAATTTCCATAAATCAACAATCGCTTTGATTTCCTGTTCTTTGGCGCAAGTTTCCTGTTTTGAACTCTCGATGGCTGTAATCCAGCGCTCTATTGATTGGATTGATTTCATACTTTTTTTATTTCAAAAGTAGAGGGAACAGTAAAGCTGCCTGTTTTTTTTATACCAACACAAACTTATTTTATACAAAAACCGTTATTTAATAGATTTAATACCCAAACAGGCAAAAAACCTTTTTGTATAATTTAAAAGGCGGTTGGTATAAATTAATTGGGGATTGCTTTTTTTTAGTCTTATTTCGCATCGTTAATATCTATAGCCTTGAAAGACACTTGTTTTCAAAATAATTTTATAAAATTCCTCATCGATCCAAAATATAGGGTCTGGAGGCATTTGTCCATTATTTTATACATCATTGCATTTTCGTACGATTCAGGAGAAATCAAAGAATATAGCGGCGATTTTCACTACTATATAAAATGGTTATGGATTATCTATTTCCTGGCAATGGTCTATATCAATATGTATGTGCTCGTCCCAAAGCTTTTGTTTAAGGGCGAATATATTTCCTATTTGCTGTGTCTCGTTCTGCTTATCGTATGCAGTTTTATACTCGTAAAAAATGGACTGAATTATTTTGATCAGTATCGGATTACGCCACGGAAGGTTTTTTCAAGCTTTTTTAGGGAAATCCTGGCTACTTCCAACCTGCTTACGATTTTGGTTTTTTCGTCAACTTCTATAAAATTATTCCAGCAATGGGCACGCGACACGGCGCGAATCAATGAGCTGGAAACAAATTCCCTGCAACTGGAACTCAAAGAATTAAAGAATCAGATCAATCCGCATTTTCTTTTCAATATGCTGAACAATGTCAACGTATTGGTTAAAAAAAATCCGGAGAAAGCTTCAGCCATTATCATGAAATTGTCTGATTTCCTTCGTTACCAATTGTATGACAATAACCAGCCTTCTGTATTGCTTTTATCTGAAATACAGTTCCTAAACGATTTTATGGAGCTTGAGAAGATTCGCCGTGATGATTTTAATTTCAGGATTGCGATTGAAAACGAAGACAGTAACAGCAACATGATTTCACAACTGGTGCTTCCTCCTAACCTCTTTACTACATTTATAGAGAATGCTATCAAGCACAGTGCTGACCTCGACCATCCTTCTAAAATAGATATCTCTTTTACGATTTATAAAAGAGAACTCGTTTTTATCTGTTCTAATACCAAACCCGCCGAACCAATTGATGACCGACAAAAAGGAGGACTCGGATTAGCAAATACCAGACGTAGGTTGGATTTGCTATATGCTAAGGATTATAAATTAGATATTGACGACCTTGATAAAAGATATACCGTAACCTTAACCTTGCCCATATGAATTGCATAATCGTTGATGACGAACCTCTTGCCAGAGAGAGCATGCTCCTGCTCTTACAGGATATTCCTGAATTGAATGTTATTGGATGCTTCAATGGCCCTAAAAAGGCTAGGGAATTCATGCTTGAAAATACAGTTGACCTGATTTTTCTCGACATACAGATGCCGGGAATTAACGGATTGGAATTTGCAGAATCCATTCCGGAACAAACCCTCATCATCTTTACCACCGCTTACTCACAATATGCCTTAAAAAGTTATGAGGTAGATGCTATAGACTATCTCGTAAAACCAATTATTAAAAATCGGTTGGAAAAATCGATTAAAAAAGCATTTGCTTACCGCGAATTACTGTCCGGTAAGGAAGAAAAAAGTACCTTGGAAAGTCTGGAAACCGACTTTATGCTTATAAAATCAGAACGGAAATTCCACAAAATTCTTTTCAGGGATGTGCTCTATATCGAAGGACTGAAGGACTATGTCGTGATTTATGCCAATGACAGCAAGATTATCACGGCCATGAACCTCAAAACCATATCGCAGCACCTTCCGGAAACCCAATTTATCCGTGTCAGCAAATCCTATATGGTCAATGTGCAGCATATTGATTCTTTTGACAACCATACCATTTATATCAAGACTTCTGAGATTCCGATTGGAGAAGTATTCCGTAAAAAGTTCCTCGAACAATATCTTGGAAAAAACATTTCGGACAGACTATAACAACAACCTTTTTAAAAACATGCTATGAAATCAAAAATTTTGCCTTTTGCAATACTGCTATGTGTTTTTGCAAATGCACAAGAAAAAGAAGAATTAAAAGAAAATGTCAAGGCTGCTGTAACTGAAAGATTTCCTTCCACCCGTTTTTTGGATTTCCAGTACCAGCAATACCTGCCTACCGATTTTGACTCCGAGTTATTCGACAAAGCTTTTGAAAAAGGAGAAATCAAAAACCATTACCGATTCAATGCGAATTCGAATTTTGTCGTCTTTTCCAAACCGAGATGGAGCGTTACTACATCCCTTAATTACAAATATGAGGCTTTTGAGCTAAACGATGTTGAAAATGTAGCTGGCGATGCTATTGCACCTTATGACAAAAAAGTAGATTTCCATTACCTCTCCGCAACACTAAGTTTTACTTATTTTGCCCGATTATTCAACAAACCTTTTATCTATAATGCTAGTTTTACTGCTGATGGTAGTGAAAAAGATATCGAGCGTTTGAAAGGTTTTATAGGTGCTACAATTATTCTGAAAAAAACAGAAAGAACCATGATTGGTGTTGGAGCACTTATCTTTATCGATCCGGCTTCTCCGGTTCCGGCTGCACCAACTTTTATGATGGAACACCGTTTTCAAAACTCGCCTTGGATATTTGACCTGATTTTACCACAAAGGCTCTTATTCCACAGACCGGTATCTGAAAATGGAAAATTCTCTATAGGAACGGAACTCAACGGTGACGGATTTTATGTCTATAACAATAATGCACCCGGTTTTGCCGATGTTTATGATTACCGAATTTTAGAACTTCGTTCAGGACTGACCTATGAGCATCATATCAACAAAACAATTATTGCCACGTTCAAAACCGGATTGTCAACTGTTTTTAATTCAAGGCTGTCCGAAAGAGGAGAAAACACAAACGATTATATCTTTTCGACCAAACAAGACGGAACGGGTTATTTCAATGTTGGAATCTCATTTATGCCTGATTTCAAAAAGAAGAAAAACTAGTTTTATTTCATCACTTTCATAAATATTTCTTTGATCAAGGCAATCTCGTCTGCGTAGATTGTCTTTTTTCTTGTGGCAAAATGAAGCGTATTGGTCAAAGGTACTTTTCCTTGCCATATCATTTTGATTTGCCCGCTATCAATGTCTTTTTTGCACAGGAAATCCGGAATTACTGCCAATCCCTGTCCGCTGCTAAGACAACGCACAATAGAGTTTAGGTTAGGCACGATATAATTGGGGCGGAAGTCCGGATATTTGTTGAAGTTCAACTGCCAGAATCTTCTCAAATGCTCCATGTCTCCGGTTGTTCCATACCATTTCTGCTGTTTCAGCCATGATTCTACAGCTTCAAAATCTCCTGTTTCTTCCAAGGCATGGAATGCCTGCACATCCGTTTCATTACCTCCAACGAGCACTATTGTTTCAGAAGAAAAAGGCTGATAATCGATGCTGCTTTTAGGAACCATTTGTGGCGTGATGATAATGTCTAATATTCCTTTTTCGAGATTTTCAACCATTTCCGGATATTCTCCAAATTGGATAATTACATTAAATGGCAAGGTCGCAATATATTGCTCCAACGTAATCTGGAACGTTTCAAAACACATACCCACACTAATCGTAGGCGTGTGCTTCTCTGTACTCCGCTGGAAATTCTTTTCGGCTTCTTCCAGTTTTGTCATCGCTTCGATAATAAAATTATAAAGCACTTTACCTCTTTCCGTAGGAACCATTTTGCGTCCCGTACGGTCAAATAGCTTATATCCTACATAATTTTCCAGCGAACTCAAATGCAGGCTGACTCCCGGTTGTGAGATAAACAGTACTTCCGCTGCTCCGGTAAGCGTTCCCGATTTATATACGGCCTTAAATGTCCTGTACCATTCCAGATTTACCATAATTCAACTATTATAATTATAATACAAAGGTATGAATTAAGTTATTTTAATAATAGATAATACCGCCATAAATTTGCATCATCAAATGAATTAATACGATCATGAAAAAAATATTTATAATCAATGGCGGTCAAAAATTTGGCCATTCCGGTGGTAAGTTCAACGAAACTATCGCTCAGGAAACGTTTAACTTTTTTAAAAACAATCCCAATTTTGAAGTACAGATAACAGATGTCAACAACGAATACGACCCTGCTAAAGAAGTAGAAAAATTTGTTTGGGCTGATGTTGTTATCTACCACACTCCTATTTGGTGGTTCCAGATTCCTCATGCCTTTAAGCAATATATTGATGTTGTATTTACTGAAGGCCATGCTACCGGAATTTACCATAGCGATGGCCGTTCTTCAGAAAACCCAACTATCAATTATGGAACTGGTGGAATGCTGCATGGTAGAAAATACATGCTTACCACTTCATGGAATGCACCAAAAGAAGCCTTTACGCTTCCTGACGAATTCTTCCAACAGAAAAATGTCGATGAAGGCGTTATGTTTGGTTTCCACCGCATGAATGCTTTTACCGGAATGGCTCCGCTGCAAGGCATACACTTTCACGATATTGAAAAAAATGCCGATGTAGAAAGAGACCTCGTATTGTATAACAAACACCTGAATAACATCTTTTTAAACTAATCCTATGATACATCTGACAGCAATAGTAAAAAGCAAACCGGAGCATACTGATGCAGTAAAATCATTACTAATGAACATGGTAGTTCATTCCAAAAAAGAAACGGCCTGTCTTCAATATGACCTGCATCAAAACAGCGCAGAGCCTACTATTTTTGTTTTCCATGAAATCTGGAACGATGAAAAAGGACTCGAAGCACATAACAGCCAACCTTATATTCAGGAGTTTGTAAAAGCAGCTGAAACTCTTTTGGAAGACAATGTAATTATATATAAAACACAAAAAATAGGATAATGGAATATAGAAAATTAGGAAATTCTGATTTGGAGCTTTCCGCAATAACGTATGGTGCATTTGCCATTGGCGGAACCATGTGGGGCGGTAATGAAAAACAGGATTCTATCAAAGCCGTACACGCTTCACTTGACCATGGAGTCACTTCGCTGGATACGGCTCCATTTTACGGAATGGGACTAAGCGAGGAACTGATTGGCGAAGCCATCAAAGGAAAAAACCGTGATAAAATACAGCTGCTAACAAAATTCGGACTGGTATGGGACGGAAGCAATAACGGAAAAGGAGATTATTTCTTTGATGCCGAAAGCAACGGAAAAACCTTTCCTGTATATAAATATGCATCCAAAGCAAATATCATCAAAGAATTGGAAGAAAGCTTAAACCGTCTGGGTACGGATTATATCGACCTGCTTCAGATTCACTGGCCGGATTCGACAACTCCGATTGATGAAACTATGGAAGCGTTAAACCTGCTTATTGAGCAAGGAAAAATTCGTGCAGCCGGCGTTTGTAATTACGACCTTTCGCAATTAAAAGAAGCCGGTAAGACAATACAACTGGTTTCAAACCAGGTTCCGTTTAGCATGCTGAACCGTGCTATCGAAAATGAAATTGTTCCCTATGTAATCGAAAACAATATTGGTATTATTGCGTATAGTCCAATGGAAAGAGGATTACTGACAGGTAAGTATTTCAAAGAGGCCAAACTGAAATCTGACGACCACAGAAATGGTTATTTCGGGCAATTTTCTGCCGAGAAAGTCAAGACACTCCTTGATAAAATTGAACCCATTGCCCAAAGCAAAAATGTTTCTTTATCACAGCTTGTTTTACGCTGGACGACATTACAACAAGGAATCAGCGTGGTTTTAGCCGGAGCCAGAAATGCAGCCCAGGCCATCGAAAATGCAAAATCTGCCGATGTTACGATTACTGCATCAGAAATGAAACTTATTAATGATGCCATCAGCCAGTTTTAATTTTTCTGAAACTTGAAACATTCTCTTATAATGTTATAATACAAATGCCTCAAGGCAGTCGTAAATTTACCCATCTTATCACATTTTTAAGATGGGTAATTTTATTTTTACAAAACATGATTTTTATCATAAAACGCTGACTCAATGTATACTTACCTTTACAGTATAAATTTTAAAGCATCTTATCATGAAAACATATAATGATTATTTGACAGGTTATAAAAGAGGTTTTATTGGCTTTACAACATTGAGTGTTCTTGCTCAAAGCTGCCTTGGTGCTATTGCCGCAATGTTTATTCTTATGGGTGGTACTTCAATCTGGCATATGATACAATTATTCTTCGTAACCATATTCTGTATGGGATTTAACGCAGCCGTATTGTCTCAGCAAAAACCAAAATTTGTATTTGCCTTTCTTATTGTCAGCGTTTCTTTTAGTATTTTCTTTTCTCTTCTGAATATTCATTACCTATTTGCATAAATAAGCTTTGCGACTCTGCGGCTTTGCGTGAAATGATTGCTCGCAAAGCCGCAGAGTCGCAAAGTTCAATTACATTTTGTATATTTGCCCTCTCACTTCAATAGAAAATAACGTGTAAAAAATAATTTCTTTCTGGTAATTAAAAATGGCGAACCTCATCGCGGCTTCACCTTTTCATTAATCTTAAACGAAAGAAATTATGCTGATTTTACAGAATATTTCCTATACACACTCCAATAAAGAAGTGCTGTTTGGCAACATCAGCCTGACAGTTAACCATCACAACAAAATAGCATTAATAGGCAGTAACGGAACCGGAAAATCTACGTTGCTCAAAATTATTGCAGGCGAACTGCAACCCGTAAGCGGACAACGAATTGTTGATGCCGAACCGTATTATATTCCGCAGATTTTCGGACAATACAATCATTTGACCATTGCGCAAGCATTGAAAATTGAAACAAAACTCAATGCGCTGCAAGAAATCCTAAACGAAAACGTAACGGAAGAAAATTACACCTTGCTGGATGATGATTGGACGATTGAAGAACGATGTAACGAAGCTTTACAACATTGGCAACTCACTGACCTGAACTTGTCGCAAAAAATGGAAACATTGAGCGGCGGACAAAAAACAAAAGTTTTTTTGGCGGGAATTTCCATCCATCAGCCAGAGTTGGTTTTATTGGACGAGCCAAGCAACCATCTTGATGTTCCAGGAAGACAACTTTTATACGACTTTATTCAGTCTACAAAAAGCACCTTGGTTGTTGTAAGCCATGATCGGAAATTGCTAAACCTGTTGGATACGATTTGTGAATTGAGCAAACACGGAATTAAAGTCTATGGTGGTAATTACGATTTTTTCACAGCCCAAAAAGAAATTGAAAATAATGCTCTGAATCAGGATATCCAAAGCAAAGAAAAAGCATTGCGGAAAGCCAAAGAAAAAGAACGGGAAACGTTAGAACGGCAACAAAAATTAGACAGTCGGGGGAAAGGAAAACAGGAAAAAGCCGGTGTTGCCAAAATCATGATGAACACCTTGCGAAACAATGCCGAAAACAGCACTTCAAAACTCAAAAGCGTGCATGCAGAAAAGATTGGCGGCATTTCAAAGGACCTGCAGGAACTCCGTTCTGCTTTGCCTGATATTGATAAGATGAGATTTGGTTTCGACAATTCATCATTACATCAAGGAAAAGTCTTATTTACGGCAACCGAAATTAATTTTACTTACAGTACGCAGTCACTTTGGAATGACAACCTGAGTTTTCAATTTACAAGCGGCGAACGTATTGTCTTAAAAGGAACAAACGGTTCCGGGAAAACGACTTTAATAAAATTGATTTTAGGAACTTTAGAACCGCAAACGGGAACCATTTACAGGGCAGACAATAAATCGGTTTATATCGATCAGGATTATTCTTTGCTTGACAACAAGCTAAAAGTTTATGAACAGGCACAGCAATTCAATTCTTCCTCCTTGCAAGAACACGAAATAAAAATCAGGCTCAATCGCTTTTTGTTTAGCCGAGAAGATTGGGATAAACCCTGCAGTGCGTTAAGTGGTGGCGAAAGGATGCGTTTGTTGCTTTGCTGCCTGACCATTAGCAGTCAGTCGCCGGATATTATTATACTAGATGAACCAACCAATAATTTAGACATCAAAAACGTAGAGATATTGACCGCTGCTATAAATGAATATCAAGGTACTTTGATCGTTGTTTCGCACGATGAGTATTTTTTGGAGGAAGTTAGAGTGGGTAGGGTTATTGAGGTTTAGAAGGCATTAAGGTTTTGAGGTACTAAGGTGCTAAGGCGCTAAGCTACTGAGATACTAAGGTACTATTCGGGGTATAAATCGGGTTATTCTTTGTAATTGGGGATAGTCCATTTTGCCATATGCCAGTTTACTTTGTATGGATAAGGTTCATAAAAGGAGTCATCTTCATTTATGGTGAAACCTCGTTCAAAATCTTTTTTTGCTTTCAGCATGATTGCTTCTGCCTTGCTTTTGTCTCCTTTTTGAATCAGGCACAGGCCTTTATAGTATTCTGCATCTGAAAATTCGGTATATTCTGCCAATGCTCTGTCAAAATAGTAAATCGCATTGTCGTATTTTCTCAATTCATATTGTATGATTCCCATATAAAATAAATCTAAGAAATGAATCCAGGTTTTCCCACGCTCTTTTACTGTTTTATCAAAGTCTTTTTGCAAAACCTGCTCTGCTTTTTTAAAATCGTTAAGCTGTAAATAACATAATGAGATATAAAACGGATAAGAATGATCGTTTTGATAGCCATAGCCAAATTCTTTTTCTGCTGCTTCCATATCTGCAATAGCACTCTTGTAATCTTTTTGAAAAATACATTTTAAATAACCTCTTCTTCCCAGATAGTTTTTCCTATCATAAAAAACCGCCTTATCATAACATGACACGGCTACATCATACTTTTTCATTTTCCAGTAAGGAAGCGCTTTATTTTGCCACAATTCTGCAATTGTCGAATCCTTTTCGATTCCCTGATTAATATTATCTTCCCAACCGTGAGTGGTGTAATGATTTTTATATGCCCCATTGGTTAGATATTTCTCAATTATAATTTCCTGGCTGGTTTGGCTAAAACCAAATGAAAAAGTCAGTAACAATAGTAATGTGGTAATTCTTTTCATTTTGATTACTCCTTATGTAAAGCAACTCTGCGCCTTTGCGAGAAAAAATGGCACGCAAAGACGCAGAGTCTTATTCTTATATAGAAAATTAACTATTTATTCCTTATGCTTTTGGCAATGGCTGACCTACGGCAACATCGCAACGGTGTCCTGGCTGTCCGTGTGGCGGGTTCATCCCCGGAGCGGTAACAACATTGGCATTATTAACCGGAGTTATAGTCGATGGAGCCGCTGTTGGTTGTGGCGCTGGTTGCGTTGGCTGTGCCGCTGCTGTTGGTTTTTGTCCCGGAGGCGAATTCAACGGAGCACCTACAGCAATATCACAACGGTGTCCTGGCTGTCCGTGTGGCGGATTCATTCCCGGAGCCGTAGTAGTCGGCTGTTGCTGTACGTTAACCTGTGGTTGTGCTTGCACTTGTGGTTGTACTTGTTGCGGCTGTGGCTGCGCATTTACAGGCATCTGTCCATCTGCAGGAGCTGCGGCTGGATCTGTAGCAACTGCCTCAGTTGGTTCAGAGCTTTCTTGTGGCTGTAATTCTTTTTTGCATGAGGTCATGAACAATGAAATTGCCAAAAGTGAGCCTGCTATTATTTTTGTTTTCATGGGTCGATTTTTAGATTAAGATTCCAAATATAAAGGTTTCAACTGATTATCCATGTTAAAAATAAGCCCTAAGCTGTACGCTTCCAGTATGGATGGCTTTACTTTCTTCACTTTTTCTTCCTTCATAATTCACATTGACATCCAAAAACTGCGTCAGGTTCTTTTGCAATAGCAAACGCCATGTTAAATTCTGTCCTGGTTGCAGTCCTTCCAGCATCTGATAAGCGACCGGAGAGAGTGCATCGCCACTGAAATCGTTTTTATATAATGAAAATTCGCCATTCATCGTAAATTTTTTCTCAGACGAATAAGTAAAAGACGTCCCTACACGATGCTGTTGCAAGGACTCTTTATCATTGATTTTGTTGTCTTTTTCCTGAAATTCATAGAACAAATCCCAGCTTGCATTTCTTGAAAACAGATAGGAAATTTTAGGTGCCAGCTGATAGCCTTTTAATTCAAAATTCTTGCTGGTATAGTTTTCCGAAAACAATTCCGATTCAATTGTTTTACTCATAAATCCAAAAAGCCAGCTTTTTTGCACAAGATGGGCATATTGCAGCTGATGTGAACGGTTGTTACTTTCCTGCGAACCTACTGAAAGCAACGTTTTTGCCCTATTTCTCAAATAGGTATACGTCACAGAATGGTCTTGTTTTCCTCTATTATAAAACAAGCTGTTTCTAAAACTGGAGTTCAATCCCAAAAGATCTTTTTCACCTGAAGAAAACGGATTCAAGTCAAAATTATCGCTGTTTCGGATAATCTTTCGATCCACAAGAAAAGAAGTCTGGTTATAGAAATAAGACAAAAACTTCTTGAATCCTTTTTCATTCTGCCATTGGTTGGCATTTAGTATAACAGACTGTGAAAATTTATTCTGGTGTGTCTTGATAAAAATCTGGTTGGGAAGAAAAATTCGTACGTATTCTGCCTGATCTGCAAACTTTGCAACTTCAAATTCTTCCAGTTCCTGGATTCCGTTATTGTTATAATCAATCCAGGTATAAACGCCTCGTCCCGCTTCTACTTTCAGATAGGTAAATTCCTGTTGAGGAATGGTTCCGGATGTGGTTTCATAGGTTGTGGTAACCTGAATTAATTGGTCAAAATAACGATCATTATATAGCAATCTTGAATTTAAAGAAGGTTCTTTTTTTCGTGTTGGATCTTCAAATTTCAAATTCCTGTAGTTGACAAATAATGAAAGGTCGCTTTTTTCAGTTTTCATCAATCTTGACTTCAGATAATAGGAATTGGATGTATTGACTTTTTTTACAAATCCGTTGACCAAACTGTCGTTGGAACGTTGCAGATATCCCAATTCTACATACACTTTTGTACTATCGCCTCGTCCTGTAAAAAGACCAAACTCATTAAACTTTTGGCTCAAGGCAGAAAACTGTCCGGTTTCTTTAATCTTTTCTTCGTTGTCTTCCAGTCGATAACTACCTCCTATCCAGTTTTTCCCAAAATGATAACGTGCCTGTGTCTGGTTCCTGATAAATTTTGATTCGGAGTAATTGCTATCGCTTTTCAGTATACTCCCGTTATTTTGGAAAGTGAAATTTTTAAATCGGAAGGAGCCATCCACTACGTGTCTTGTTCCTGAAAAGCTTTCAGAAAAATCAAGCTTTTCTAACTGATATCTTGCATTTCCCTTGTTTGGAAGGATAAAGTTCAAACCGGTAACAAGCAAGCTTTGATTCCCTAGCGGATTGGTCAGGTTCCAATCACGGTCAAATTCAATCGTAAATAAGCGCTCAATGGTTCTAAACTGTTTCTGTACAAATTGGTAATTGGCAAAAGCATCCAACTGCCATGTTTTTGAAAACAGCCTTTGTTTGGCATTGATCTTTCCGGCAAGTCCCTGGTTATCGCTGTCATCTTTTGAGGAAAAGAGATTTTGGTCGTTGTTACTTATACCTAATTCAAAATCAACCAACGTTTTTTCGTTTGGTTTGTATTTCCCCAAAACGGTAGCAATCTGGATTTTGGTTGGAGCTACTAATCGGATAATAGGCTCATAATTTCCTTGAGGAATTCCGTTTGCCGGTGGAACATATTCGTAAACTCTTCCTATGGTAGCCGTATTCGAAAGCCTGTAATTTCCCTGATTAGCACCTACAAGAGAAAACCGCACATTGTATAGTTCATCAGTAGGAGTGTTTGAGAATTCAAAAACCTCAACACCACCAACGTTTATTTTTCTGTACAATATCTTGTTTTCGGAATAACTGTCTACATAAGCTGACGGCGCTGTCATTGCTGCAGTATTGTCACCCGCCTCTTTCAACACTTCAACTTGCTCTGCAGAAAGATTTTGTTGCAGTGGCTGGTTTTTCACGTCATTTTCTGAATATAAATACCCGCCAATACTCCACTTTTCCTGTTCGTGCATGGCTCCGGCATAGGTTACGAAACGTGTATAGTTTCTGTCTGAATATTGATATTCGACATTAATCCTCATTTCGGAAGTAATCGGAAATAAAGATGTAAAGATTATTTCGCCCGCATTGTAGTCAATCGTATAGTCATTATTTTCACCTCGAGTCAGCAAAATCCCGTTGACAAAAACACGTTCTGAACCAGAAATAACCAAAATATACAATTCGCCATTAGGCCCTTGCAGCTTATAGGGTCCTTGATTTCCTTCTTGTCCGGTAAACGAACTCCGGGCGTATTGTCCTCTTACCAAAGCTGCCGATGCAAAAACATTGGTTTTATTTTCTGGCGTTCCAAATGTGAAATTTGCAGAAAGTCCTTGTACTTTTTTGTTGAAATTCAGAAATCGGGATTGCCTGTTCTCTAAAAATAAATCCCCTGCCCTAATATTCCATTTATCGCTAAAAAGTTCAATGAAAATCTGGTCAAATTCGTCCAATTTTTGTGAATATCCGCCTTCCTGCAAAGGAATATTACTGTCTTGAATGGAAGCTCTTAAACTTACCTTGTCTGAAATTTTGCCCGTTATTTGTAAATCCAGATTGGAATTGACTACCGCATTTTGGTTGTTACCAATCGTAATTCCTCTGGTGATACTTCCTGATGTATTTAATCCGTCAAAAGGTTTAAAGGTGCTTATTGGATCTCTGGAAACCTTATAAAGATTGCCTTTTCCGGATTCATTGCTGACAACACGGCTGTCATCATAAATACTATATTTTCGGGTAAGATATTCAGGATAGCTGAAATAACGAAGTGTCAGAGTATCTTCCGACTTAAAATCATTTTTAAAAACAAGTATACTTTTTTGGAAATCAACCTTATAATAGGTCGTGTCAATATCATTGCCCTGCTTGTCCTGTAGTTTGAAAAACGAACTGCTGATGCTTACGCTGTCAATACGTATGGTATCTTTTGAAGCCGTAATCTTCCTATTTTTATATGGCGTTTTGACTTCCTGGGCAGAAAGTCCAGAAACAAAGCCTATTAAAACCAGAAAAAGCAATTTTTTCAACATAAATACTATAACTCCGAAAGCTCAAAAGTAGTATTTATAAACCAATAATTTCAAGAGCCGGATTCTTCGAGGAAAAGCAAATAAAAATCGGGAGTACGATATTTCGCAACTCCCGATGGCACGTGGTTTATAAAAAATAATTAGTTGGTGGTTTCTTTGGTAACAATTTGCATGGTTTCTCTGCTGACTTGCTTCAGCAATACTTGTTTGCCTTTTTCAACCATTTCTGCTGCTTTCTCATTGAAATGGCGAATGGTATAAAGTGAAACATTTTCATTATAAGAAACTTTGAATTTCTTTGAAAGTACATTTTTCAGGTCGCTGAAATTGCCGAATTTGTCTTCAATACAAACCGAGAAACTGATTGCTGAGTTCTGAATCAGGCTCACTTTCATTTTATAGTGGTGCAGAAGTCCAAAAATCTCACTGATATTCTCTTCCATGATAAAAGAGAAATCTATAGAAGAAAGCGAAATGAGCAGCTGTTCTTTTTTTACGATAAAACAAGGCAGGTGTGGTTCCAAATCAGCTCCTTTGCTTACGCTGGTTCCCGGCAATGACGGATTCAGAAACGATTTTACAAACAACGGAATTTCTTTTCGCTGTAATGGCTGTAATGTTTTAGGGTGAATAACGGTAGCTCCGTAAAAGGCAAGTTCTATAGCTTCACGGTATGAAATTTGGTTTAGGAGCGTTGCATTTTCAAAATACCTCGGATCGGCATTCATAACACCAGGCACATCTTTCCAGATGGTAACACTTTCCGCATTCAGGCAATAGGCAAAAATAGCTGCCGTATAATCCGAACCTTCACGCCCTAAAGTCGTTGTGAAATTATTTTCGTCAGAACCTAAAAATCCTTGAGTGATGTTGAGTACTTTTTTCTTTACGTTTTTAGAAATCAGCTTTTGTGTTTGTTCCCAATCTACAATGGCATCACGATAGGTCGTGTCTGTTTTTATAAAATTACGAACATCAAGCCATTGGTTTTTCAATCCTCTGAAATTGAAATAGTGGCTGATGATAGTAGTCGAAATCATCTCACCAAAGCTGACAATCTGATCGTAAACAAAATTATAGTTAGGCGATTTGTTGCTTTTCAAGAAACCTTCCAAATCCGAGAAAAGCTGATTGATAGCTGCAAAAACGGCATTTTTATCATCTTCAAACAAATCGAGCAAAATCTGGTTGTGGTATTTCTTGACATCCTGTATGGAAGATTGCAACTCAGCCGATTTTTCGAAATAGTTCTTTATTACGACTTCCAAAGCATTTGTCGTTTTCCCCATAGCCGATACAACAAGCAGTACATCGTCAAAACCGACCTGCTGTAAAACATCATATACGTTTTTAATGCCATTGGCATCTTTTACTGAAGCACCTCCAAATTTAAATACTCTCATTGATTTTTGATTTGTGATCTTAGATTTTTGATTTATGATTTATGATTTTTGGCTTACGGCTTATGGCTTATTGCCTAATGCTTAATGCCTATTGCTTTCAGCTTTCGACCTTTGATTTTTGATTTTAGATTTTTGGCTTACGGCTTATGGCCTATTGCTTTCAGCCTTTTAAAAAATCATTAATTCCTTGTTCGTCCATGTGGACAACACGCCAGTCTGATAAGACTTTTGCTCCGGATTTTTCATAAAATTCGATGGCGGGCGTATTCCAATTTAGGACATTCCATTCAATACGGCGTACATTTTCTTTTTCTCCTTCTTTTATAATTTCAGAATACAGTGCCATTCCAGCTCCCGTACCTCTGCTTTTTTCAGTAACAATCAAATCTTCGAGATGAATTGTTTTTCCTTTCCATGTAGAAAATCGATAGTAGTACAACGCCATTCCTATAATTTCACCTTCCAGTTCTGCTACAAAAGTATGGAAGAGCGGATTGCTTCCAAAACCATCACGGATTAAATCTTCTTTTGTAACTACTACTGCTTCAGGTTCTTTTTCAAAAACAGCCAGTTCTTGAATCAGGCCCAAAACAGCCTTCATATCGTTTTCAGTTCCTCTTCTGATTATCATTTCTGTATTCTTTTTCTCTGTTTCGATTTTTACAGCGAATATATTAAAAGCTTGTCCAACTGCACAATCCAAGACATTTCTTTTCTGAAAAATTCCTTGAAAAATCCAATTTTCCTGTCTTTTTTAAAATCATGCAAAAATAACATTTTTTTATATTTGTAACATTTATTTATAAATATTTTTTTGATGTCGGGTCTGAAATAATAGAATTTATGAACGATATTTGCACCACAACTACAACGATATCGTAATGGAGGAACGCAATAAAACATTAGGGGAATTTATTATTGAAAAACAGGAAGATTTCCAATATTCTTCCGGAGAATTATCCAGATTAATCAACTCCATCCGATTGGCCGCCAAGGTCGTTAACTACAAGGTAAACAAGGCCGGATTGGTAGATATTGTGGGCGCTGCCGGCGAACAGAATATTCAGGGAGAAGATCAGCAAAAATTAGATGTTTTTGCCAACGAGACTTTTATACAGACACTAATTAACCGTGAAATTGTATGTGGTATCGCTTCAGAAGAAAGTGATGATTTTATCACTATCAAGGGTAAAGACGAATGCCATAACAACAAATATGTCGTATTGATGGATCCGCTTGACGGTTCATCCAATATCGATGTAAATGTTTCTGTTGGAACCATTTTTTCTGTTTACAGAAGAATAACTCCTATAGGAACACCGGTTACTATTGAAGATTTTCTTCAGCCTGGTGTGAATCAGGTAGCAGCCGGATATGTAATTTATGGCACATCAACCATGTTGGTATACACTACAGGGCGTGGCGTGAACGGATTTACACTGAATCCTGCTATTGGCACTTTCTACCTTTCACATCCAAACATGAAGTTTCCAAAAGACGGTAAGATTTATTCCATCAACGAAGGAAACTATGTTCATTTCCCACAAGGCGTAAAAGATTATATCAAATACTGCCAGTTGGAAGAAGGAGACAGACCTTATACTTCACGTTATATCGGAAGTTTGGTTTCAGACATCCATAGAAACATGATTAAGGGAGGAATTTATATTTATCCAACAAGCTCTAAGGCTCCAAGCGGAAAATTGCGTCTTCTATACGAATGCAACCCGATGGCCTTCTTAGCAGAACAAGCAGGCGGCAAGGCTTCTGACGGTTTTGGAAGAATTATGGAAATCCAACCAACAGAACTACACCAGCGTGTCCCATTCTTTTGCGGTAGCTACAACATGGTAGAAAAAGCAGAAGAATTTATGAAAACAGCAAGCGAGAAATAAAAAGTATACGCATAAAAAAAGCTCCGATTGGAGCTTTTTTTTATTTATTCATGTGAGTCATTTCGAATAGGAAAGTGTCCAAATCTACACCCAAGACAAGCAATGAAAGTGCTTTGTCAACAATGTAATGTACGTTTCCTGGAGTAAATCCTAATGCCAATGCAAATCGGGTAAGGATTTCTTTTTGTTTTGGACCTAAAACGTGATCCGCATATACCATCCTTGAAAGGTCATACAAACGCTCTAGTCTTTGCGTGTGCAAATAAGGAGGATTGATTGGGTATTTCATCGGATTAGCAAGAATTTCAGCATACTCTTCAGAAGAAATATCCAATTGCATGGCCAACTTGTCCAAGAAGTGTCTTTCTTCTTCGCTCAAGTGCCCGTTTTCCATTGCAACTCTCACGATAGAAGCGAAATGTCCTTTATTTCTATTTTTAAATCCGCTATCAAATAAATCTGAAATTGACATAATTATAATTTTTTTGCAAATATAATCCTATTTCTATTTTAACGGCATAAATTGCCGACTTTTCTTAACAGAAATAAACTCTTTCCAAAATATATCGTATGTTTGAAATCCCAATCAAAAATATCTATATATGTCTGAGTTTTGGATTTATTTCAACACAGGATTACGTCATGTTTTAGACATCAATGCCTACGACCATGTCTTGTTTTTAATCGCATTGACAATTCCCTATGCTTTTAAAGACTGGAAAAGAGTATTGCTTTTAGTCTCTCTTTTTACGGTTGGCCATACTATGGCTTTGCTCCTTTCGGTATATGGCTTTGTACAGATTAAGGTCAATCTTGTTGAGTTTTTAATTCCAATTACCATATTAATCACAGCCGTTTTCCATCTTTTCACAGCCGGAAAAAATTCAAAAAAGGAAAGTATCAGCTTT
Source organism: Flavobacterium microcysteis (assembly GCF_006385255.1). Lineage (GTDB taxonomy): Bacteria > Bacteroidota > Bacteroidia > Flavobacteriales > Flavobacteriaceae > Flavobacterium > Flavobacterium microcysteis. The sequence continues at coordinate 125,537 of NZ_VFJE01000056.1, read as the reverse complement.
ATAGCTATCGTAACGCTTTTCTTCGGAATCATTCACGGATTGGGCTTTTCGAATTATTTCAACACCATACTTCCAGGGAATTCTTCCGACAAATTACTTCCGTTACTCGAATTTGCCTTAGGTATTGAAGCCGCACAGATTATTGTGGTTCTTATCGTGTTGATTCTATCCTACATCGTGCAGACTGTTTTTCGTTTTTCTAAGCGCGACTGGACGCTTGTCATGTCTTCTTTTGTTATAGGTGTTGTTATCCCTATGGTTATTGAAAGTGAAATCTGGGGAAGATAAAAGAAGAAAGCGCCATATCCTGTTAAGTGCGCAATCTTTCTTATCTTTGGATTTTAATTGAATAAACGTGGCAGACACTAAAATATACTTTGCTTCCGACCAACATTTTGGAGCGCCAACGCCTGAATTGAGTTTTCCAAGAGAACAAAAATTTGTAGCCTGGCTTGATGAAATCAAAAAAGATGCAACTGCATTATTCCTATTAGGCGACTTGTTTGATTTTTGGTTCGAATACAAAACCGTAGTCCCAAAAGGATTTGTACGTGTTTTGGGAAAATTGGCGGAAATTCGTGACAGCGGCATTCCGATTTATTTTTTTGTAGGCAATCACGATTTATGGATGTCTGATTATTTCGAGAAAGAGCTTAATATTCCCGTTTACCATACTACAAAAGAGTTTACGTTTGATGGCAAGCATTTTCTGATTGGCCACGGCGACGGATTAGGCCCGGGCGACAAAGGCTACAAAAGAATGAAAAAAGTGTTTACCAATCCTTTTTCAAAATGGCTTTTTAGGTGGTTGCATCCTGATTTGGGCGTTAAATTAGCACAACATCTTTCTGTAAAAAACAAGCTGATTTCCGGAGCAGAAGATGTTCGTTTTTTGGGTGAGGATAATGAATGGCTGGTACAATATTCCAAACGAAAGCTAGAGACCAAACACTACGATTATTTCGTATTTGGTCACAGGCATCTACCTATGACAATAGAAGTAGGTAACAATTCTTCCTATATAAATCTGGGTGACTGGATTGGCTATTTTACCTATGGTGTATTTGACGGAACTACCTTTGAATTAAAAGAGTATAAGTCTTAATTCTGGCAGATTTCATCCAAATAATCTTTTAGTTGGATTTGAAAAATTGTGCCTTCTACCAAATCCTTGATTTGCAATAATTCATTGACGGAAACTGCCAAATCAATCTGCTGTACCGGTGTTTTCAGTAAAAATTTATGGCATTTTCTTTTGAATTCGCAGGCATCGCAATTAGCATTGACTTCATAACAGGTTGCATCAATCGTATCTGCAAAAAAATTCAGTTCTTCTTTTGAAAGATAAAAGCCCGTTTCCTTAAAAACTAGTTGTACTTTGTTTTTCAGTACCTTCTTTTCTTTTTTCCAATGGAAAGCGACACCAAAGTCATTAAAATAGATTTGTTCGATTTCTTTCATAACTGAATTATTTCGAACAAATATAAGAATTATTTAAAATCATTCTAAATTAAATTTTCTTAAAGTTTTCCCTTAGTGTCTTGGCGTCTTTGCGAGAAAATAATGGCACGCAAAGGCACAGAGGCGCAAAGTTTCTATCATACTTTATTTGGTGTAATCCTATTGTTTGCTTTTAATATCACGAAGTCTTAGTTGCAGGCTTACGTTTCCGTTGAATTCATTTTCTTCCAGCGAATAAACCGCATCGAATAGCTGCTGATTTTGGGTAAACTCAAGTTTATTTCCCATTCCAAATCCTATGGCACCATAACCTTCGGAATCGTCCTGTTTTACAAAAAGCCTCAGATGGCTTTCATCACTACCGATTCTTTTTCCGTAACCCGTATCTCTTAGGTTTTCGGTCATAAAAACCGGCATCATATTCATAGGTCCGAAAGGCTCGAACTGATTTAAAATGCGGACAAATTTTTCGGTAATGTCTTTTAGGTCGATTACCGCATCAATCAGAATTTCTGGAGTTCTTAACTCTTCGGCTATGGTTTCTGAAACTACTTTTTCAAACTGTGTCTTAAAATTCTCGAATTGCTTTTCTTCTAAAGTCAATCCGGCCGCATACATATGTCCGCCAAATTGCAATAAATATTCAGAACAGGCCTCCAGTGCATTATACACATCAAAATCTTTGACAGAACGGGCCGATGCTGCCAGCTTGTCGCCGCTTTTTGTAAACACTAAAGTCGGGCGATAATAGGTGTCTATTAGGCGTGAAGCCACAATCCCAATAACTCCTTTATGCCAGTCTTCTTTGTATACGACTGTCGAATATTTGTTTTCTTCCTGGTTTTCTATAATCTGGAGTAAAGCTTCTGAAGTAATCTGTTTGTCTAATTCTTTCCGGTCAGCGTTAAAAACTTCCAGTTCTTTTGCAAAAGCTTCTGACTCTTCAATTCCGAATTCGGTAAGCAATCTTACAGCATAATTGCCATGTTTTATCCTTCCGGCTGCGTTTATCCGTGGTGCCAATATAAAAACGACATCGGTAATGGTAAGATTTTTTTTCTTCAGGTTTTGGGTAATTGCCTTAAAGCCCGGTCGTGGGTTCGAATTAATAACATCCAACCCGAATTTGGCCAAAACCCTGTTTTCACCAGTAATTGGCACTATATCTGCACCAATGGCTGTAGCCACCAAATCCAGATACGGAAGTAAATCTTCTATGGTCTGATTTCTGTTTTTTGCCAATGCCTGCAATAGCTTAAAACCAATTCCGCAGCCGCATAATTCGTCATACGGATAATGGCAATCGGCACGTTTAGGGTCTAAAATAGCAACTGCATCCGGCAATGTATCACCTGGCCTGTGGTGGTCACATATAATAAAATCGATATTTTTTTCTTTGGCATACGCCACATGGTCTATGGACTTGATACCACAGTCTAGTGCAATAATCAGAGTAATTCCATTATCATCAGCATAATCAATACCTTTAAAGGAAACGCCATAACCCTCATCATAACGATCCGGAATATAAGTGTCGACATTAGGATAATAGCTTTTCAGATAGGAAGAGACCAAAGATACGGCTGTAGTTCCGTCAACATCATAATCTCCAAAAACCAGGATATTTTCCTGTTCTTTTATGGCCTTTTCAATACGAATCACCGCCTTGTCCATATCTTTCATAAGATAAGGATCATGCAAGTCTTCTAACTTTGGACGGAAAAACTGCCGGGCTTGCTCAAAGGTTTCAATACCTCGCTGCAGGAGCAACGTTGCTGTAAGTTCATCAATGTTTAAGGAATCCTGAAGGCTTTTAATTTTTTCTGAATCGGGTGTAGGTTTAAGGTTCCAACGCATGTTTTAAGGTGCTAAGGTTCTAAGTCGCTAAGTTGCTAAGGTCTTAGAGCCTTAGTACCTCAGCAGCTTAGTACCTTTATTAATGATACAATATTCTAACTTCTACTTTTGCAAAATGACGGAACATTTCCATCACGCCGCAATATTTTTCAACGGATAGGTCGACTATTTTCTGAAGTTTTGTTTGGTCAAGATCCAATCCGTAAAAATGATAATCCACTCGAACGGTATGGTAAAACTTTGGATGTTCTTCCGTCAGGTCACCTTCTACTTCAATCGTGAAAGTATCAATATCTACTTTCATCTTTTTTACGAGGGAAGCAATATCAATTCCGGTACAGCCTGCCAAAGAAGCCAACATCATGGCTTTTGGACGCAGTCCATCGTCATGTCCGCCATATTCCGGATCTGAATCCATTTTTATTGTTCCGCCAGGGTTGGTGGCTTCAAAAGCCATGTCACCCAGCCACTTTGTAGTTACGTGATGTGTTGCCATAGTATTTATTCCGTATTATCTCTCGTTTGATTTAAAAGAAAATAAACCAAAAGCTCATTTATATAAATAAAATTTTCATCTTTTAAGTGTAGAGAAAATTGTCGAAAAGTCATAAATCTCTCTAAATTGATTTTCGCTATTTCTTTCTCTTCATAATACACCCTAGCATAAGGATTTATCAAGGCAAGCCAAGCTTGGGAAAGTTTAAATCTGATATTCCTTGAAAACATAATTTCATTTCGTGATAAAGACAATATAGTTTCTAAAAGATCTTTATTCTGATAACGTATGAGATATTCACTATTCTCCATTCCGCTTACAGATACTTCAACTAACAAATTATCATCTTTATCAAAAATAGAAATCAAATCTCCCCTAAACCATCGATGCTTAAATTTTGAATATAGGAGCAGTTCATTATTTTTATAGACATTTAGCCCTCTATAAAACTCACCTTTAATTATAAACTCCATATTTTAAAAGCTAAAATACTTACTTAGGATATCTGTGATGAGTATTATTTATTGCTTTTTCCTCCAACAATAACGACGATTTCGCCTTTTGGAGGTTTGGCTTCAAAATGTTTTAAGACTTCCGTTGCTGTCCCGCGAACAGTCTCTTCATGTAATTTGGTCAATTCGCGCGAAACCGAAACCGCTCGGTCAGCTCCAAAATACTGGATAAATTCTGCCAAAGTCTTGACCAATTTATGCGGCGAAACGTATAAAATCATCGTACGGGTTTCTTCGGCTAAAGCCAGAAAACGGGTCTGTCTTCCTTTTTTATCAGGCAAAAAACCTTCAAAGACAAATTTGTCATTTGGCAGGCCGCTGTTGACCAAAGCCGGAACAAAAGCTGTCGCTCCAGGAAGGCATTCCACCTCAATATTGTTTTCTACACAAGCTCGTGTCAACAAAAAGCCCGGATCTGAAATAGCAGGCGTTCCTGCATCCGAAATCAAGGCAATCGTTTCTCCTGATTTTAATCTTGCAATCAGATTTTCCACCGTTTTATGCTCATTGTGCATGTGGTGACTCTGCATGTGCGTTCCAATCTCGAAATGTTTTAGCAGCTTACCGCTATTGCGAGTATCTTCAGCCAAAATCAGGTCGACTTCTTTCAGGACCTTGATGGCCCTGAAGGTCATATCTTCAAGATTTCCGATAGGTGTTGGAACTAAATATAATTTTGACATCCAGATTATTTAAACTTGTTTTCTACTACTTCAAGGAAACGCTCTGCATAATCTTCCTTGCCTTTCCATTCGTTATAGTCTGGCTTCACTAAATCTTCGATAAAATTCTGAGCATCCTGGAAAGTATCAAAGGTGTTCAACTGAGACAACACTCTGTTGAAATCTTCATTACTACCGCCAAAAAGATGGTTTACAAAACCAACTCTATCGTTTAGCCCAATCGTGATTCCTTTGGTTACTTTTTCAACAGCCGGTTTTGGAGTTTCTTCAACTTTTTCAGGTTCTTGTGCTTTGACTTCTTCTATAATTTCCTCTTTGACTTCTTCTTTAGCTTCTTCCTTCGTTTCTTCTATAGCAGGTTCTTCATCGTGGTCGTGCTTGTGCTTTTCCTCGATTTCAGCCTTTACAAATTCAAGGTCTTTATAATCCGACCCTAAGAAATCTTCAAAAATGATCTGGTGTCCTGATTCTTTGGCAACTTCTTCTACATCTTCTTTTTTATCAAAAGCCAGTTCAAAAGCAGGTTCTTCTATCAATTCTTCTTTTGCTTCTTCAGAAACTTTTTCTTCTTCCTCTGTTTCTTCCGGTTCTTCTACAATTGGTTCTTCTTCGTCTTCTTGCTCTACTGGCTCTTCTTCTTCCAGTTCTTCATCAGAAAGTTCAATTTCACCCACTACCACTTTTTCCTGCTCAGATTCCGGCTCATTCGCTACTTCCTCTTCCGCTTCTTTAATCTCTTCTGCAGTTGTCTTTTCCTCTTCTTTTTGCGCTTCTTCTTCCTGAACCTCTTCTTTTAGTGCTTCTTCTATTGTTTTTTCAGCTTCTAAAGCAATTTCTTCCTGCACATCCATTTCAACTTTTCCAGGAACCTCATCATTATCAAAAGCAGTCTCCAGTATTTCATAAGCCTCAGACCTGCCGATTGTTGGCTGTGAACCTGTAAAATTCTCTTCTACAAATAGCAAAACAGACAATTTTTCATACAATTTTTGGCTTTCCTGATGGAGTTGAATCAATTCGGATTTATTTTTCAGCTTCAAGATCCTGTGTGCTATGCTGATTAATTCGGCCTCTAATTTTTTCTTCATAACTTTTGATATTATATTGAGTAAAGCAAGGGTTTTTTAATAAATTTGTTTTCAGCACAAAGTAAAAAAAACTAATCCTTTTTAAGGCTGAAAAATACAAAATGTTTCTCGAAAATACAGTAAATCATAAAGAACAATTTGGCTGGATTGAAGTAATCTGCGGTTCAATGTTTTCGGGAAAGACCGAAGAGCTTATCCGTCGTCTGAAAAGGGCGCAATTTGCCAAGCAGAAAGTAGAAATTTTCAAGCCTGCGATTGATACGCGCTATCATGATGAGATGGTAGTTTCGCACGATTCTAACGAAATACGATCGACTCCGGTTCCTGCTGCAGCCAATATCCGAATTCTGGCTCAAGGCTGCGAAGTTATAGGCATTGATGAGGCCCAGTTTTTTGATGACGAAATTGTTTCTGTCTGTAATGACCTGGCCAATTCCGGAATACGTGTTATCGTTGCCGGACTGGATATGGATTTCAAAGGCAATCCTTTTGGCCCGATGCCCGCTCTTATGGCTACGGCAGAATATGTTACGAAAGTCCATGCCGTTTGTACCCGTACCGGAAATCTTGCCAATTATAGTTTCCGAAAAGCTAACAACGACAATCTGGTCATGCTTGGTGAAACGGAAGAATATGAACCTTTGAGCCGTGCCGCCTATTTTAATGCAATGAAAGAATTGCAGGAAAAAGAAGAAGGCTATTTTGCCAAAAAGAAAGAAAACAAATAATCGTTTCAGACACGACAATTACCCCCTATTTCCCTTCTTTTCTATAGTCATTCTTCCTGCGAATCGTCTAAAAAAATCGCTACCTTTAACCTAGCTTTAAAAAAGAAATCAAATTGAGCCTGAAAATTCAACATATCGTTCCTGAGATACAAGCCCGTCTTTCAGGAAATCCAGACATTGACATTGACAATGTTTCCATAGACAGCCGTTCGCTGCAAAACAATTCCGGAACTTTATTTTTTGCCCTTTCCGGACAAAATAATGACGCTCATAGTTATATCCCGAATCTTATCGACAAAGGAGTTCGTAATTTTGTTGTCAGCCATATTCCAAAAGGATTAGATGGCAAGGCTAATTTCCTGGAAGTAAAAAACACGCTGCAGGCATTACAGGACTTTGCATCCTACTATAGAAAAAGCTTCCATTTTCCAATTATCGGAATTACGGGAAGTAACGGAAAAACCATCGTAAAAGAATGGCTTAATTTCCTGTTGAGTCCTGATTACAATATCATCAGAAGTCCAAAAAGCTACAACTCACAAGTTGGCGTGCCACTTTCGGTAATTTCGATAAACGAAAAGCATAATCTTGGAATTTTCGAAGCCGGTATTTCTACCGTTCATGAGATGGAAAAACTGGAAAAAATCATCCAGCCTACTATTGGAATCCTAACTAACATTGGTTCCGCCCATGATGAAGGCTTTCAAAATCAGCAAGAAAAAATCAAGGAGAAACTACGTCTTTTTGAACATTCAGAAGTCTTGATTTACCAAAAAAATACTCTTGTCGATTCGCTTATCGGATCAAATATCAAGACTTTTTCGTGGAGCCTTGACGACAAGCAGGCATCGGTGTATATTACACAGAAATCAATTGCAGGAAAGACCCAATTGACCATCGCTTATAATAACATTTCTTTTGATGCTGTGATTCCTTTTCAGGACAAAGCATCTATCGAAAATGCCATAAGTTGTCTGATGGCGATGCTTTATTTGGGATACTTGCCTGAAATCATACAAGAAAGAATCCAGCTTTTGTATTCTGTAGAAATGCGCCTAAAAGTCAAAAACGGAGTTAACAATACTGAAATTATTGACGACAGCTATAGTTCCGATTACCAATCGCTCAGAATTGCCCTGGATTTCTTGGAACAGCAAAAACAATACAAGAAAAAGACAATCATCCTTTCGGATATTTTCCAAAGCGGATTGCCTACGGACGATTTATATAAAAGAGTTTCAGAACTTATAGCCTCTAACAAAATAGACCGTGTTATTGGCGTGGGAGAAGAAATAGGCACTTATTCCGGTAATTTTAAAAACATCATTACGTATAAAAACACGGAGGAACTGATTGCCGACTTCAAGAACCTGAATTTCGCTAATGAAACCATATTGATAAAAGGAGCCCGTATTTTTCAATTTGAGAAAATCGCTTCCTTGCTGGAAGAAAAGACCCATGAAACAGTTTTGGAAATCAACCTGAATGCCATTAGTCACAATCTGAATTTTTTCAGGTCAAAGCTAAAACCAGAAACCAAACTTATGGTTATGGTAAAGGCGTTTGGTTATGGTAGCGGCGGTTTTGAAATTGCAAAACTTCTGGAATACCATAAAGTAGATTATCTGGGTGTTGCCTTTGCAGACGAAGGTATCGCCTTGAAAAGTGCCGGGATTACATTGCCTATTATGGTGCTTAATCCGGAAAACACCAGTTTTGGTGCTATAATCGAACATCATTTAGAGCCTGAAATTTATTCCATAAAAGGATTAAGAGCCTTTTTGAAAATTGCAGAGCAGAAAAATTTACAGCATTTTCCAATCCATATCAAACTGGACACCGGAATGCACCGACTTGGTTTTCAGGAAAACGACCTACCGGAACTGATCGACACGCTCAGAGGTACTTCCTACATACAGGTCAAAAGTATCCTTTCTCACATGGCAACCAGCGACGACATGGAACACCATGATTTTGCGAAATCACAAATTGCCCTTTTTGAAAAATTATCTTCCCTATTGATACAGGAACTTTCCATACAACCCATTCGCCATATCCTCAATACTTCCGGCATCAGCAATTATCCGGAAGCCCAATACGGAATGGTACGATTGGGAATTGGACTTTACGGTATTTCAAACGATCCGTCGGAAACAAAATACTTAGAAAACGTAGGCACTTTAAAATCCATAATCTCGCAAATCAGAACTATACAAGCTGGCGAAAGCGTTGGTTATGGCAGGCGATTCATGGCCGAAAAAGAAACCCGAATCGCCACGATACCGATTGGTTATGCCGACGGGATTCGAAGAAGTTGGGGCAATCAGGTTGGCTATGTTCTTATCAAAAACCAAAAAGCACCTATTGTAGGTAGTATCTGTATGGACATGCTTATGGTAGATGTTTCGGCGATTGATTGTCTGGAAGGTGATCCGGTCATCATTTTCGGCGAAAACCCGAATGTCACCTATATAGCTGATAAGTTGGGAACCATTCCATATGAAATCCTTACCGGTATTTCGCATCGCGTTAAGCGTGTTTTTTATAGAGAATAGCACAATTTTTAAAAAACTGGCGTTGAAATGTTAAAATATTTAACTACTTTAGCTAGTAACAAAAACCAATTTATTTAATAATCCTAAAATCAAATAATTATGGGAATGGTATCTGAATTTAAAGCCTTTGCGCTAAAAGGTAATGTTGTAGACTTAGCTATCGGTGTCATCATTGGTGCCGCTTTTGGAAAAATTGTCAGCTCTTTTATTGAAGACGTGATAACCCCGTTATTGCTAAAACCGGCTCTTGAAGCTGCGAACCTTTCCAAAATTGAAGATTTAGTTATTTTCGGGTCAGTAAAATATGGCATGTTTCTTTCTGCCGTAATTAACTTCCTTATCGTAGCTTTCGTTCTTTTCTTAGTTGTTAAAGGTATCAATGCCGCTAGAAAAAAAGAAGCCGAAGCACCTGCTGCACCGCCTGCTCCAACCAATGAAGAAAAACTGTTGATGGAAATCCGCGATGCTTTAAAAAACAGATCATAATTAGCCAATACCGCTATACTATATATTCTAATTAAACCGCCTGAAAAACAGGCGGTATTTTTATAAAATATAATTTTATATAACAATTTGTTATATTTTTTAAATTCGTTTTTTCAATGATTTTATTAGCTACTTTTGCATTCACAAATCAGTTTTTAACCACTTTTAAAAAATAGAATATGAGAGTTGCTGTTGTTGGCGCAACCGGAATGGTTGGCGAAGTAATGCTTCAAATTTTGGCAGAAAGAAATTTCCCTGTAACCGAACTAATTCCTGTAGCTTCGGAAAAATCGGTAGGTAAGGAAATCGAATTTAAAGGGAAAAAGTATACTGTTGTCGGATTGGAAACAGCCGTATCAATGAAGCCGGACATCGCTTTATTTTCTGCCGGCGGAGAAACTTCATTGGCCTGGGCTCCAAAATTTGCAGAAGCAGGAACAACCGTAATCGACAACTCTTCGGCCTGGAGAATGCATCCTGACAAAAAACTGATTGTTCCGGAAATCAACGCTTCGGAACTTACAAAAGACGACAAGATTATTGCCAATCCAAACTGCTCAACCATACAAATGGTTCTGACCTTGGCTCCTCTTCATAAAAAATACAACATTAAAAGAATTATTGTTTCGACCTACCAGTCAATTACAGGAACGGGTGTAAAAGCAGTACAGCAGCTTGAAAACGAATATTCAGGCACTAAAGGAGAAATGGCTTACAAATACCAAATCCATAGAAATGCCATCCCACAGTGTGATGCTTTTGAAGATAACGGATACACCAAAGAAGAAATGAAATTGGTTCGCGAAACTCAAAAAATATTAAGCGATAAAACTATTGCTGTAACCGCTACGGCTGTTAGAGTACCTATCGTGGGTGGACATAGCGAAGCTGTGAATGTGGAATTTTCTAATGATTTTGATGTAAATGATGTGAGACGAATTCTTCACGAAACTCCTGGAATTGTTGTTCAGGACAATACTGATACGTTTACATACCCAATGCCTCTTTATGCACAAGGAAAAGATGATGTTTTTGTGGGAAGAATTCGCCGTGACGAATCACAGCCAAATACGCTAAACATGTGGATTGTTGCTGACAACCTTCGCAAAGGTGCTGCAACCAATACCATCCAAATTGCAGAATATCTGGTCGCTAACGGCTTAGTATAAATCGTTTTTGAAATAAAAATTCAGGTACCGCCTGTTTTAACAAACCATAAAATTTGTTAAAACGGGCGGTATTTTTTTTCACTTTCATACATTTGCATTGGAATGAAGAAGAAGTTTGCCATAATAAATCTCTCTTTGATGATTGCAGTATTGTTTTCAATACTGTTTCAATCCGTTCACTCCTATGAGCATTTCTTAAGTGGAAAAGCAGCAACAGTAAGCCAGTCAGACGACAATGGCCATACTAAAATCCAAACTTTAGACCACGATCACGAAAAGTGTTTTGTCTGCGAATTTACGCTTAGTAGCTTTATTGCAACAGAAACCTACACTTTTGATTTATTTGTCCCTTTTAAGGCAGTTGCCTATAATTTTGCTTCTGTAGAATCATCTGAATTCTTTGCAGGAAGCCTTTATTCTCATCGCGGACCTCCATCTAACTGTTAATTAACGAAAAGAGCAATGCTCTTCTTTCGGGCGGCTTCATCCTGAAGCACGCCTTAATTATCATTTTAGATTTTTTCAAAATGCGCTATATCTTATTTTTTGTTTTCCTCTTAGTAGGAAACCAAACTCGTGTATATTCCCAACATGCGTTGAGCGGAACTATAACCAACGAGAAAAAACAACCTTTGGCAGGGAGCCACATCCATGCCGGAACTTTTTTTGCAACCACTGCTGTTGACGGTCGTTACGTAATAAACGGTGTCCCGCAAGGAAACATCGCTGTTACTATTGAATATCTGGGTTATAAGACTTTAGACACTATAATCAGTATGCAAAACGATAGAGTACTGGATATTTCCCTCAAGCCGGATGTATCGCAACTGTCTGAAGTAGTGCTCAAAAAGACGGTTTCCGAAAAGAATGCCGCAACACAGGAACTCAAAGCTAATGTGCTCGAGAACTACAGCAGCGAGAGCCTGGGCGATGCACTTAAGGAAATTAGCGGTATCTCATCTCTTAAAACGGGAAGTACTATTGTCAAGCCTATTATTAATGGATTGCACAGCAGCCGTGTACTAATCATCAACAACAATGTGCGTCTCGAAGACCAGCAATGGGGAACCGAACACGCTCCGAATATGGATGTTAACACGGCCGGAAAAATTTCCGTAATCAAAGGCGCTTCCGGACTGCAATATGGCGGTGATGCCATTGGCGGAACCGTAATTGTAGAACCTGCCCATATCCCGGTAAAGGACACTATTTTTGGAAAAACCATTATTAATGGCGCTACCAACGGACGAGGTGGTAGTGTTTCATCCTCGCTTTCCAAAGGTTATGAAAATGGCTGGAACTGGAACCTTCAGGGCACTTTCAAATATTTGGGAGACTTTGAGGCACCAGACTATGTACTTTCCAATACCGGAAACCGGGAGAAAAATTTTTCCGGAAATCTGGGCTATAAAGGAGAAAATCAGGGTTATAGTTTTTTCTACAGTTATTACAATGCCGATATCGGGATATTGAGATCATCACACATCAGCGGAATGTCTGACCTGATTCGGGCTATTAACAGCGGCCAGCCGCAAGTAATCAGAGATTTCACTTATGACATCAACGCTCCAAGACAAGAATTACAGCATCATTTGGGAAAAGTAAATTACTATACCTTTTTCTCTGATGCCTCAAAACTGTCGTTGCAATATTCTTTCCAGTTCAACAACCGCAAGGAATTTGATTTGAGAAGAGGTGATGACCGAAACAAGGCAGCAGTAGACCTCGATCTGATGACGCATTCTTTCACTGCCGATTTTGAGACCAATTCTTCTGAAAAGGTAAAATACAAAGCCGGAATCAGCGCAGCGTATCAAAACAATGCAGCGAACACGGGTGACACACAGGTGCGAGCTCTGATACCGAATTACAACAAATTCGATGCGGGTGCTTATGCCATTGCCAGTTACCAGGCTAATGATAACTTGGCGTTGGAAGCAGGAATGCGTTATGATTTTAGCCATATCGACGCCAAGAAATATTACTTAAAATCGAGATGGACGGAACGAGGTTATGACCGTGACTTTAGTAATATTATCATTGGTGAAGATGGACAGCAATGGTATACGAATCCTGTTTTTACCTATCATAATTTTTCAGGAAGCCTTGGTGCTAAATACCAGCTCAACGATAAGCTGACCTGGTTTTCCAATATCGGGATAGCCAGCAGAAATCCGAATCCGGCTGAATTGTTCAGTGACGGTCTGCATCATGCTACCGGACAGATTGAGCTTGGTGACCTGAGACTGAAACGTGAAGTGGCTCTTAAAATGTCGACAGCACTTCATTATGCCGGTGACGGTTTTGCTTTTGAAGTCAATCCTTATTACAATACAATTTCTGACTTCAAAATCCTGATTCCTACAACTATCATCTTGTCCAATCGTGGGCCTTTTCCAGTCTGGGAATACCGACAGGTTGATGTAAGAATGTTTGGAATTGACCTCACAGCAGATTATGATTTTGCCAAAAACCTGAACTGGCATTCTACTGCCGCTTTTGTATATGGCAAAGATGCGACAAACAACAAGCCACTGATTGATATGCCTCCGCTGAACCTTAATAATACTATCAGTTTTAAAAAGGAAAACTGGAATCATCTTGTGCTGGGAATCAAAAATGAAACTGTATTTACCCAGCAACGTTATCCCAACAATGATTTTTATGTGGATGTAACTGATTCCGGCGAACCTGTTAGCACTCTGGTAAAAATCAGCAGACCGCCAAAGGGATACAGCCTATTGCATTTTAACTCCGAAATGAGTTTTGATGTTTTGAAAAAATCTAAAATGACTATCGGATTCAATATCCAAAACCTTTTGAACACGAATTACAGAGATTACCTCAACAGGACGCGCTACTATGCTGACGAATTGGGCAGGAATTTCAGAATTCAAGTGAAATTAAATTATTAATATTTTAAAACCATTATTCTTATGAACGTATTTAAATTTTTATCAATGGGCTTAGCTGCAATAACTCTTTGTTCTTCTTGCAGCAATGACGACAGCAATCCTGTAAATGAGGAAGAAGTAATCACAACGCTTACCGCTACACTAACAGGAGGCGGACAAACGATTACTCTGACTTCTCGCGATCTAGATGGCGCCGAAGGACCAAATGCTCCGGTTGTAACAGTATCTGGCAATCTGGCGCCAAACACCACTTATAACGGAGCCTTGAACTTGCTTAACGAAGCAGCAACCCCTGCTGAAAGTATCACAGAAGAAATTTTGGAAGAAGGTCACGAGCACCAATTTTTCTTTACGGTTTCAAATGCCTTGGCAACTACTGCTTATGCGGTTCCAAATGATGTTAATGGCAAACCGATTGGTCTGAACTTCACATTCACAACAAATGCGACAACAGGAAATGGCATTTTTACAGTAACTCTTAGACACCAACCCAATAAAAATGCAGAAGGTGTGTCAACCGGAAACATTACTAACGCCGGTGGAGAAACTGACATACAGGTAAGCTTCCCAATTACTGTCGCTGCACCATAATCATTTACCCATCATATATTATAAAAACCGCCATTTCAGGCGGTTTTTTATTGATAACTTTCTACAGCTCTGACTAAAGATTTTGATTTCAAAAAAAGGGTTTCCGATTCTCGACTTCAATTGCATTTTTGTTAATTAACTTTTTATTTTTTCAATAATCCTGATTTTGCTTAACATTTTTTTAGTAATTTAGGATTTTCAACAAAAAGTTAGTAACCAAAAAAATTGTAGATAATATGAATTCGAAATTTACCTCCCTGGTTCGAGTACTTCTCGGACTCGTTCTTTTAGTTTTTGGATTGAACAAGTTTTACACACTACCTTTTCTTCCAACACCTCAACTCCCTGAACAGGCTTCCGACTTTATGGGCTCACTGGCCGCAACAGGCTATGTGTTACCTATCATTGGAATCCTTGAAATTTTCATCGCTCTGCTCCTTTTTACAAAAAACTGGATTGCATTCGCACTGATCTTATTGGTTCCTATTTCGCTGAACATTCTTCTTTTCCACCTTTTTCTGGATATTCCTAGTATTGGTGGGGCCGTATTGGTAGCAGTTCTCAATGGTATATTAATCTACAAGCACTGGCCTCAATACAGACCACTTTTTAACTAATTACTAACTAAGGATTCGCTATTTTTGTAAGAATCAAAAAACATTTTAATGAAAAAAGTTCTATTAACCATGATTGCAGCATCAGCACTTCTATCTTGTAAAGAAGAAACTAAAGAAGAAGCCGTAGTGCTGAAATATCCTGAAACAAAAAAGGTTGACACCACTGACACTTACTTCGGAACTGAAGTAAAAGACCCTTATCGCTGGCTGGAAGATGACAAATCTGCCGAAACTGCGGCTTGGGTAAAAGCCGAAAACGAAGTCACTTTTGGCTATCTGGAAAAAATTCCTTTCCGCAAAGACATGAAAGAGCGTCTTGAAAAGCTTTGGAATTATGAAAAAATTTCTGCTCCTGCACAAGAGGGAAATTACACTTATTATTACAAGAACAATGGATTACAAAATCAATCTGTATTGTATCGAAAAGATATGAGTGGTAAGGAAGAACTATTCCTTGATCCGAATACTTTCTCTGCAGACGGGACTACATCACTATCCTCTGTTGAATTCTCAAAAGATGGTTCATTGGTAGCTTATTCGATTTCAGAAGCTGGTAGCGACTGGAACAAGATTATCATCATGGATGCTGTGAGCAAGAAAAAACTGGAAACAGAATTAGTTGATGTAAAATTCAGCGGTATTGCCTGGATTGGCAACGAAGGTTTCTACTATTCTAGTTATGACAAACCAAAAGGAAGTCAACTTTCTGCTAAAACCGATCAGCACAAATTGTATTTCCACAAATTAGGAACAGCTCAAAAAGACGATAAAGTTATTTTTGGATTGAATGAAAAAAGAAGATATGTAGGTGCTAACGTAACAGAAGACGATAAATATTTGGTGATTTCTGCATCGAATTCTACTTCAGGAAACGAGCTTTACTTCAAAGATCTTAGCGTTCCAAACAGCAAAATTACCAACATCGTTAATAATTTCGACAGCGATAGCTATATCATAGACAACAAGGGAACGAAGCTTTATATTGTGACCAACCTGAATGCGCCAAACCAAAAAGTCGTTACGGTTGACGCGGCAGATCCAAAACCTGCTAACTGGAAAGATTTTATTGCTGAAACAGAAAACGTACTTTCAGTTTCTACCGGTTCAGGCTTTATTTTTGCCAACTACATGAAAGATGCCGTTTCACAGGTAAAACAATATGATTATGACGGAAAAATGGTTCGTGAAATCAAATTACCAGGAATAGGTACTGCAGGTGGTTTTGGAGGCAAGAAAGAAGACAAGGAATTGTATTATTCATTCACAAACTATACTACTCCGGGAACTATCTATTCTTTTGAGCCAAAAGGCGGCGTATCTGCTGTATATGAAAAACCAAAAGTAGATTTTAACTCTGCTGATTACGAAAGCAAGCAGGTATTCTACAACTCAAAAGACGGTACAAAAGTACCAATGATTATTACCTATAAGAAAGGTATAAAATTAGACGGTAAAAACCCTACTATACTTTACGCTTATGGTGGTTTTAACGTGAGCCTGACGCCAGCATTCAGCATTACAAATGCCGTTTGGATGGAACAAGGAGGTGTATATGCTGTTCCAAACCTTCGTGGTGGTGGTGAGTATGGTAAAAAATGGCATGATGACGGAACGCAGATGAAAAAACAAAACGTATTTGACGATTTCATCGCAGCAGCAGAATACCTGATTGCACAGAAATATACCTCAACTGACTATTTAGCAATTCGAGGTGGTTCTAACGGCGGACTTTTGGTAGGTGCTACTATGACCCAAAGACCAGACCTGATGAAAGTGGCACTTCCGGCTGTAGGTGTTATGGACATGCTTCGTTATCACACCTTTACTGCAGGTGCAGGATGGGCTTATGATTATGGAACAGCAAACGATTCGAAAGAAATGTTTGAATACCTGAAAAAATATTCTCCGGTACACAACGTAAAAGAAGGCACAAGCTATCCAGCTACTTTAGTAACAACGGGTGACCATGATGACAGGGTAGTTCCTGCACACAGCTTTAAGTTTGCAGCAGAATTGCAAGCCAAGCAAAAAGGCAATAATCCGGTACTGATCCGTATCGAGACTAATGCCGGACATGGTGCTGGTAAACCAGTTTCGAAGACTATAGAAGAAGCGGCAGACATTCTTTCGTTTACTTTATACAATATGGGAATCAGGGAATTGAAAAAATAACCGATTTACTCCAATAAAAAAGCATCCCTAACAGGATGCTTTTTTGTTTTATACAGCACTCAAATTCTTATTTCAATTTGACTTCTACAATCTCGCCATCGGTTTTTACTTCGACAAACTTTTCAAGCCGTTCCTCATGATCCTGGGTATAATACCTTTTCTCATAATGTTCTGCATAACCACCATTGCTTCCATAGCTGCTTCCGGTTTTCTCATTATAAGTACCGGTTGTACTCCAGCTCATATTTCCGGTCAGGAAATATTTCCCAGGCTTCATATCTGGAAACGTAAACTTCCCAACGCTGTTGGAAATGGCTTCAAGCCTGTAACGAAAAGCCTGATCCGACATATAGACATATCTTCTCTTTCTCAGGTTTTCTTTGCTGTTTCGCAATTTATACCAAGCTTCAAGATAAGGCGTCACCGGAAACAACATGATTTTCATATTGTTTGCATAAATCCTCGGTGCCAGCGGTGCTGCTTTTGTAAAAGCAACACCCGTAATTTTTCCTTTGCCTAATGCCAAGGCTTTTTTTGCCTGTATAGAATCAAAAGCTACTTCCGGATAAAGGGTTGTAATTTTCTCTTCTTCTTCTTTTTCTACATACTGCGCCCGTATGTTCTGGCTAAGGCAGAGCACAAAAACAACGGAGCATAAAAACTTTAAATTCATAGCAATTTTATTTTGAGTTTTTAGATCTAAGATAAAATTACTGACCTTGTTACAGAATAACACTAAAGAATTGATTTTCCTGCATTAAAATACCTGAAATCAGGTAGATTTTACAGGCTTTTTCAATTTTGTTATTAATATTTCTAGCGTTTTTTAAAAATAAAAAAACCGCCGAAAGAGGCAGTTTTTAAAAAATTTGTAATCGCTATAAAAATCTTATTTCAACGAAAGTTTCTGCAATAGTTCTCCAGAGATGTCATCAATATACATTCCGTAAGATGTTACAAGAATCCCTTTTACACCATCTTTTGACGCTACACCATAGACTGTCGATTCTTCATCCGGATTGGAATCACCTTCATAACGGTAGACTTCAACGATTTCAAAATCATCAATATGGTATTTGCTGGAATTGGCACTAAGAAAATTCCCTTCAATATTAAAATCGACCATAAATCCGGCATCTCGCAATTGTTTTATGGCCTCTAGTACGGTAGCATATTTGTATTTAGCACTCATGGAAAAAAGTTTTGGTTGTGTTACTAAAGTTAAGAAAAATATCAACGCATAAAGTCTAGTACAGCAAATATGTCGCACCAATAGAACCGTAAAAATAATTTTCCATCCTGTCATTACGCAATTCTTTGCTTCTAAAAACGAAAAGATAATGAAGGTTCCAATGGTCTTTTCGATATCGGAAACCGGCTTCACCATTAAAGCGTAACGGTACAAGATTATACGTTACCGGACTGTTGTCATTAAAAAGCCTTCCCTGTATTGTAGCATCATAAACCTGAACGTTAAGATTGGGATTAATGTAAAAATAAAACTCTGACTGTTCTTTATATTTTGCCTTATCCGCATTTAATGACGCACCATATAGTCCTGAATCATAGATTGGCAACAATGCTTTTTTAAGACTGATTCGAGCCAATGGCCCTATAGTAATTCCTGTAAAGACCGATCCTAAGTTTGCTTCACCCTGAATATGATAATCAATTTTATCGACTTGTTTTGGTCCAATTTTTTTAGAATAAAACAAGCTTCCTTGTACGGCAACACCGTTATGGATTTGATAATTCCATCCCTCTACATCTTTATAACCAAAAGCCTTATGAAATAATTTCTGGAAACCTTCTGCCTGCGAATTCGGTCCAATGACCCCAAGCTGCGTACCGAACTTTAAAACCGATTCATTTTGATAAAATTTTGCAAACCCTGCTTCTGCGAAAAGATAGCCTGCAAACGGTCGGTCGTGTTTTGAAATCGATCTTGCTTCAACCGTATGCGGATTATAAATGTATTGACCAACTCTAAACTCAGTTGTCTTTTTGTTGATTTTTGGATCTTCATTACGATTCAGGTATCTGTAGAAAATTTCGATACCATTCGTATAATATTGGTCATTGACCGTAGAGGTAAACAGGTCATTATCTATAATCAGTCCTATTTCTCCATTTCTTTGCTGAGCCAAAAGTGGTAACGCAAAAAACAACATCAAAAGCAAAGAAATTTTCCGGCACATAAATCAATAGTCTAATTTGACATAGTTCATGTGTTTCATAATCCTGCCTTTTCTTCTTTCTATATATGCTGATGAATTGGTCGCTTTGAATTTTCTAGGATTAGGAAGAATTGAGGCTATTCCGGCCGCTTCTCTTTTCGAAACCTGCGAGGCATCTTTGCGATACCAATATTGAGATGCTGCCTGTACGCCATACACGCCATCACCCATCTCAATACTGTTGAGATATACTTCCATTATGCGTTCTTTGCCCCAGAAAACCTCTATCAATATAGTAAAATAGGCTTCAAGCCCTTTTCTGAGGTAGCTACGTCCCTGCCATAAAAATACATTCTTTGCCGTTTGCTGTGAAATTGTACTTCCTCCTTTGAGTTTCTTCCCTTTGGAATTGTTTTTATAGGCTTTCTGCAAGGCTTTAAAATCAAACCCGTTATGACTTAAAAAAGTTCCGTCTTCGCTGGCTATAACCGCCTTTTGTAAGTTTTCCGAAATGTCTTCGAGCGGAACCCAGTCATGGCTACAGGTCATTTCTTTTCCCGCTTGCTTTTGTTCCAGGGCACGAATACCCATCAAAGGTGTAAACGGAACAGGAACAAATTTGAAAAGAATGACAAAGAAAACTGAGATTCCGAAGAACCAAAGCGCACACTTCCATAAAAAACTGAATATTTTTCTCAACATACGAATATAGAATCTTAACTATTTTTGTTAGCCTGTTACCAGGTCTGCTAGTTCCTGTCCGACAAGGCTTCCAATTGCAACTCCCATACCTCCGAGCCTTACACCACAATAGACGTGCTCGGAAAGCTTTTCAACAATAGGCTTTTTGCTTGAACCCATTCCCATAATGCCACTCCATCGGTGTTCTATTTTGAAATCGCGACCCGGCAAAATTACTTCTTTTAAAATTTCTTCGAGTTTATTTTGTATTAAATCTGTCTGTCCGAATTCTGACGTCGTTTCTCCTTCAAAATCAAGGTTTCTTCCTCCGCCAAACAGGATACGGTCGCCAAAATTCCTGAAATAATAATAGCCTCTGTCAATATGAAAGGTTCCTTTTATATCCAGATTTGGAATTGGCTCGGTGATGAGCACTTGCGCTCTAGCCGGTTTTACAGCTCCCTGAGTTAGCTTTTCAGCAAATCCGTTGGTTGCAAACAAGAGTTTCTTAGTACTGAAATCAAAATCATCCGTACTCACCTGAACTCCTTCAGTAGTTTCATGGTAGGCAGTTACATTTTGCTTGTTAAGAATAAGAATATTGGCAGCGACTGCCTGTCTTAACAAAGCTTCCATCATGTTTCCGGTATCGATTTGTCCTTCAAACGGATTAAAAACAAGATATTCATGGATTCCGCCAAAATCAAAGCGGTCAATTTCTTTAGCAAAGACATCTGCTTTGAATAATGGCCTTAATACATCATTGATAAAAGGTATCTTTTGGAGGCATTCGTTGTAATGGCTTTCCGAATTTTTAAGAAATAGTTCATAACCGCCATACAGTTTGTAGTCGATAGCTGTGTCACCCAATCTTTTTCTGAGCAATTGCAATCCTTGCCAGCGTTTCTGGATTAACTGGACAACTTCTTCTTCCGAATGATTTCTGAGATCATCTATAATTTCTGAAATACTTCCAAAGCAAGCAAATCCGGCATTTTTAGTACTGGCTCCTTGCGGCAGGAATCCTCTTTCTAAGATGAGAATCTTGCTGTCAGGGAATTTTTCACGAAGTCTTAATGCTGTATGCAGTCCTACTATGCCGCTACCTACAATGGCAAAATCTATATTTGAAAACCAGTTTTTGAGCTCCCAGTAGCTTACATTCGCTTTCATCTCTTTGATTTTTGGTTCTGAAACGGACGCCCTGCCTAAAAGATTATGCTTCTTCTTGGCCGTCTTTTGTTCCGGTTCTTTTTTTCAAGTAATTAAGTACCAACGGAACAGTAGTAATTGCAACAATTCCCAAGACAATAAATTCAATGTGCGCTTTCAGGTCGATATCAAATTTTGTCAGGAACAGGTCATAAAGATAATGTCCTGCAAAAATAAGGGTGAATGCCCATAAGAACGAACTGACGATATTATAGAACATGAATTTCTTTTTTTCCATAGAAACGATGCCGGCCACAATAGGCGCAAAGGTTCTGATGATTGGAACAAAACGGGCGAAAATAATGGCTCTTCCTCCGTGTTTTTCAAAAAAGATTCTGGATTCAATCAGGTATTTTTTCTTAAACCAGAACGTATCTTTTTTGTTATACAGATAGTAGCCACTTTTAGCACCAAACCAATATCCGAAAGTATTTCCAAGTATTCCGGCTGTGGCTATCATAGATGACAAAACAACAAGATTCAGAAAATCACTGTTGATGGTAAAAAGCGTTGATGTCAGTTCCGTGCTATAGATTCCCGACAAAAACAGTAAGCTGTCTCCTGGCAGGAAGAAACCGGCAAAAAGCCCTGTTTCAGCAAATACGATAAACAAGACAACATAAATTCCGATAGGAACACCGCTGACTTTTAGATTGATATAAAATTCAGGATTCAATAATTGCGTCCATTCAAAGCTTCCCATTGTTATGCTGTTTCTTGCGTTATTGTTTCAGGTTCTGATTCCCATTTATCTACTGCCGTTGTCGCCAAAGCGTTTCCTAGCACATTAGTCATGCTTCTTGCCATATCACAGAAATGGTCGATTGGCAAAATAAGCGCAATCCCTTCTGGCGGAATTCCAAACATAGCACAAGTCGCCACGACTACTATCAGCGAAGCACGAGGCACACCTGCAACTCCTTTGCTGGTTAACATCAATACTAAAAGCATTGTAAGCTGTTCTCCTAATGACATATCTACACCGTAGACCTGCGCAATAAAAATACTGGCAAAAGTCATATACATCATACTTCCATCTAGGTTAAAAGAATAACCCAATGGCAGCGTAAAAGAAACGATTTTGCTTTTGCAGCCGAAGCGTTCTAATTCTTCTACTAATTTTGGAAATACTGCTTCACTCGAAGTTGTAGAAAAAGCAATAAGTAGCGGGCTTTTTATTCTTTTTAGCAAGACCCAAAGTCGGTTGCCCAAAATCATATAACCTACTAAAAGTAATAGCACCCACAGCACCAGAATCCCAATAGCAAATGCGACCAAATATCGGGCATACAGGCTAAAAATTTCAAACCCATAATTCGCAACAGCTGCCGCAACCGCACCAAAAACACCCAGAGGAGCCGTCCACATAATATAAGTTACCATTTTCAGAACCACATGCGAAACAATATCCAAAGACTTCATGATTGGATTACCAAGCTTGCCCATTGATGACAAAGCAATTCCAAAAAGTATGGCAAAAATTACAATCTGAAGGATTTCATTGGTTGCCATAGCCTCGATGACGCTTTTTGGCACCACGTGAGTAACAAATTGTTCTAAAGAAAATGATTTGGTATTTTTAAGCAAGTCATCCGCAGAGGATAAATCATCCATTTTTATGGAAGTTCCCTTGCCCGGTTTCATCCAGTTTACAAGCAACAACCCTACAGACAAGGACACTAACGATGCCGTAATAAACCATGTCATCGCTTTTGCACCTACTCTCCCCACCATCTTCATGTCACCCATTTTAGCAATTCCAACTACCAATGTTGAAAATACCAGAGGGGCGATAATCATTTGAACAAGTCGGATAAAAATCGTTCCGAAGAGTTTTATATTTTTTGAAAATTCTGCTTTTCCATCCGGATATTGGTAATGCACAAAAGCTCCTAAGGCTACCCCAAGAACCAAAGCAATGATGATTGCTATAAATAGTTTATTGTTGTTCTTCAAACCGTAATTAATTTTAGTTTGTGAAAATAGTTATATTTTTCGACACCCTCATTTGAATAGCCTTAAATTCTTAATTTTTTGCTTAAAAAAGCTCTTCCAGCAAAAATACCTTCACATTTTACAATTACAAATAATTCAACAATAACAACACTTAAAAGTTATATTTATTGTTTTTTAATATTTTATTTAAATGTTTATCACAATATAAATAAAATTGCCATACATTTGATATAACCAAATTTAACCAACCTACTAATTTATGAAACACATTCTACTATCAGTGGCCTTACTGGCTTTCACTGGATTTTCGTTTGCGCAAAATGGAAAATCACCCTGGAAAAAAACAGACCTAAAAAGTGGCACCGCAATTTTTGAAAACCGGATGCCTCTTCCCACGAAAAACTTATTCGAACTGGACATTGCTCCTTTAAAAAACGAATTGGCAAAGGCACCACTTCGTAACCAATCAAAATCAGATGTTATCGTTTCCATTCCAAATGCCGATGGAATTTCTGAACAGTATCGAATCTTTACCGTCCAGACCATGGATCCTGCACTTGCAGCCCGATATCCGGAAATCAAATCCTATATCGGGATTGGAATCACTGATCCAACCGCAACAATTTATTTCAGCGTTTCACCGCTAGGATTTCAAGGAATGAAATTAGCGGCAGACAAGCCTGCTGAATTTATCGAACCTTTATCTAAAGATTTGAAAACCTATGCCGTCTACAAAAGAGCAGACAAAAGAATGGCTTTCTCAAAATTCGAATGTCAGGTAGTAGATCATGTGAAAAGCGAGATGGATTCTAATCTGGCACAGCGTCCCAATGCAATGCAGACGACAGCACGCTGAGAACCTATCGACTAGCCATGTCGGTTACCGGCGAGTACACCACCTATCATGGCGGAACGAAAGCCTTAGCCTTAGCTGCTATCAACAACACGATGACACGGGTTAACGGAGTATTCGAAAAAGATTTTGGCGTTCGGATGGTTCTTATCTCTAACACCGATGCCGTAATTTATACAAATGCCTCTACCGATCCGTATGGCAGTACGGATGCCAATTACAATTCACAATTGCAATCCACTCTAACCAGCGTAATCGGAAATGCCAATTACGATATCGGGCATTTGATGTCGGCTATTGGAAATAACGGAAATGCAGGATGCATCGGATGCGTATGTGCTTCTGGAAAAGGCAGCGGATTCACTACAAGCACTGTTCCTATAGGCGATAATTTCGACATTGACTTTGTGGCTCACGAAATGGGACACCAATTTGGAGCCAACCATACTTTTACATTCGACAATGAAGGAACCGGCGTACAGAATGAACCGGGAAGTGGTACAACAATTATGGGATATGCCGGAATTACCGGAGCTACCGATGTACAGCCTCATAGTGATCCTTTTTTTCATGCCGTAAGTATCCAACAGGTTACAAATTATGTAAAAACAACCACCTGCCAGACCAATACAGCAACAGGCAATGCCGTTCCGACCGCTAATGCAGGAGCCGATTATACGATTCCGAAAGGAACTCCTTTCCTACTGACAGGCTCTGGCACCGATGCCAATGGTGACACGCTGACTTATTGCTGGGAACAAATGAATTCAGGAACTTCAAGCACGACCTATCCAAGCGCTACAGCTACTTCAGGGCCTGCTTTCCGTTCGTTTGTACCTTCAAATTCAGGCACACGCTATTTCCCAAGACTGGAAACCATCAAGACGGGTGCAACAACCTGGAAATGGGAAGCTGTTCCCAATGTAGCAAGAACATTAAATTTCAGATTGACAGTTAGGGATAACAAAGCAGGCGGACCAGCAAACAATAGTGATGATACGGTCATTACAGTAAAGGGAACTGCGGGACCTTTTGTCGTTACAGCACCAAATACGGCAGTTTCCTGGGCAGCAGGAACTTCCCAAACCGTAACCTGGAACGTGGCAGGAACAACTGCTAATGGCGTAAATACGGCTAACGTAGACATCTTATTATCAACCGATGGTGGAGACACCTATCCGATTACTTTATTGGCTGGAACTCCAAATGACGGAAGTCAGGCCATTACAGTTCCGAACAATCCTGGCACGCAAAACAGAATCATGGTTAAAGGAGCAAATCATATTTTCTTTGATATATCCAATACCAATTTCACAATCACAGCCGGTTCAAGTGATACAATAGCACCAACAGCGCCAACAAGTTTAGCAGCTGCTGGAACGACGCAAACAGCAACAAATTTATCATGGACAGCTTCAACAGACAATGTTGCCGTTACCGGATATGAGGTTTACCAAAATGGCGTACTAAAAACTACTGTAACCACTACAACCTATGCCGTAACAGGATTGACACCATCTACAGCCTATTCGTTTTATGTAAAAGCTAAAGATGCGGCAGGTAATTTGTCTGCGTCAAGCAATACAGTAAACATCACAACTTTGGCCGGAGCTGCATCGTATTGCGCTTCAAAAGGAAATAGCGTAGCAGACGAATATATTGGAAGAGTCCAACTAGGAACCATAAACAATGCTTCGACAGGAGGAACTGGCTATACTGACTTTACCTCTATTTCAACTAACCTGAATAAGGGAACTGCCTATACGATTACTGTAACGCCAACATGGACAGGAACTGCTTACTCAGAAGGCGTCGCTGTTTGGATCGACTACAATGGCGATGGTGATTTTGATGATTCAGGAGAATTGGTATGGAGCAGAGCCGCATCGACAGCAACTCCGGCAAGCGGTTCATTTACAGTTCCGGCTACGGCAGCAACTGGCGCAACCCGAATGAGAGTTTCTTTGAAATACAACGCAATTCCAACAGCTTGCGAAACTTTTTCTTATGGAGAAGTAGAGGACTATACCGTGAATATCCAGGCCGGAACTGCTGACACTACAGCTCCAACTGCACCGACAAGCCTGGCAGCTTCCGGAACAACACAGACATCGACAAACCTGTCCTGGACAGCATCTACAGACAATGTTGTCGTTACAGGATATGAGGTATATCAGGACGGTGTTTTAAAAACTACTGTGACAACAACTTCGTATGAAGTTACCGGATTGACCGCAGCAACAGCCTATACTTTTTCCGTAAAAGCAAAAGATGCGGCTGGTAACTTGTCGGCTTCAAGCAACAATGCCAATGTAACCACCTTATCAAATTCCGTTTCCTACTGTGCTTCGCAAGGAAATAGCGTAGCCGACGAAAAAATTGGACGTGTACAGTTTGGAACTATCGACAACACCTCAACCGGAGGAACAGGATACACGAACTTTACTTCTATTTCAACCAATGCAACCAGAGGAACAACATACACCATAACCATAACACCTTCCTGGACAAGTACTGTTTACAGTGAAGGATATGCAGTTTGGATTGACTACAACCAAGACGGCGATTTCACCGATGCTGGAGAACAAGTATGGACAAGAGCAGCTTCAACCACAACTCCTGTGAGTGGCAGTTCCACTATTCCGGTTGGCGCAACTTTAGGGGCAACCCGTATGAGAGTTTCTATGAAATACGATGGTATTCCAACTGCCTGCGAAGCTTTTTCTTATGGACAAGTTGAAGATTATACCGTAAATATCGTAGCTACAGGAAGAGGCGAAAGCATTTCACAAAATGAAATCAAACTGTATCCAAACCCTGCATCTTCTGTTATCAACCTGACATCAGTTTCTGAAAAAGCAAGTTTCAGGATTCTAAACATGCTTGGACAGGAAGTCATGAAAGGAAAAATTCAGGATGGCACCATTGCCGTTGCTTCTTTGAATGACGGAAACTATATTGTTGAAATTAATGACAACGAAAACGTGTCCATCAAACGTTTCATCAAAAAATAATTCACTCCCATTCTTGCAGAAGGCTGTCCGAAAAGACAGCCTTTTTTTGTTGGCCTTGCCACGGTATTTGAATAAATGATTACCTTTAAGCCTTTATTTAACAGCATTTGAAAATGAAAAAAATTCTTTTTTTAACCATTAGCATGATTGGATTAACGGCTACCGCACAAAACGTAATGACTCCTGAACTACTTTGGCAGCTAGGACGGGTCAGCCCTCTCGGCATATCAAAAGACGGGAAAAACATAATCTACAAAGTTTCTATTCCTTCTGTAGAAGAAAACAAGTCAAATTCTAAATTTTATAGTATTCCTATTTCAGGTGGAAATCCAACTGAAGTGGCGGATTATACTCTCTTGGTTCAAGACAAAAACATTTCTCCTGACGGAAAACTTTTGTTAGCAAGCAAAGAAGTAAAAATTGAAAAAGTTTTGGGCAAGGACTACTATCCAAACTTAGACAAGTCTGACGCACAAGTATATGACGGACTGAATTACCGTCACTGGGACACTTGGAATGATGGAACACACAATCATGTCGTTTTTTCGGATGTAAACAATAAAGAGAACTTTACCGATATCATGAAAAACGAACCGTATGATTCGCCTCAAAAGCCTTTTGGTGGAGACGAAGATTACACTTGGTCACGTGATGGGAAAAGCATTATTTACGTTTCTAAAAAATTAGAAGGTACCGCTTATGCACTTTCTACCAATACGGATTTATACCAATACGATCTCGATACAAAAACAACAAAAAACCTTACGGAGAAAAATCCCGGTTATGATACTGCTCCGCAGTTTTCTCCGAATGGCGACCTGACCTGGCTACAAATGAAACGTGACGGATATGAAGCCGACAAAAACGACATTATTGTTCGTTTCAAAGGAATGGATATCAACCTGACATCGGGTTGGGACGGAACGGTTGAAAGTTTTACTTGGAGTGCTGACGGTAAAAAAGTATATTTCTTAGCACCAATCAACGGAACTAAACAATTATTTGAAGTCAATTTTCCAGGATTGACAAGGATTGCCATAACAGTAAGACAGCTTACCGATGGTGATTTTGATGTGACTGACATTGTTGGTTTTTCAGGCGATAAGGCTATCGTAGCAAGAACTGATTTTAACCATGCAGCAGAAATCTATTCTTACGACCTAAAGAAAAAAACATGGGCACAGATTACAAAAGTAAATGATGCAGCGTATTCAAAAATTGCCCTAAGCAAATCCGAAAGACGCTATGTGACTACAACAGACGGAAAGAAAATGTTAGTTTGGGTGGTTCTTCCTCCAAATTTTGACAAAAACAAAAAATATCCAACGCTTTTATATTGCCAGGGTGGGCCTCAGTCTGCTTTGACACAATTCTATTCTTTCCGATGGAATTTTCAGGTTATGGCGGCTCAAGGTTATATTGTTGTAGCACCAAACCGTAGAGGAATGCAAGGCCACGGAGTAGAATGGAACGAGCAGATCAGTAAAGATTGGGGTGGCCAGGTAATGGACGACTATCTTTCGGCCATTGATGATGTTGCAAAAGAAAGCTATGTTGACAAAGCAAGATTAGGAGCTATAGGCGCAAGCTACGGAGGTTATTCTGTGTTTTATTTGGCAGGAATCCACCAAAAAAGATTCAAGACATTTATCGCACACTGTGGTGTTTTCAACCTGCAGAGTATGTATGGAACAACTGAGGAAGTATTCTTTACCAATTGGGACTCCGGCGGTGCCTATTGGGAAGCTGGCAATGCAGCTGCACAGAAAACCTACACTCAATTCAACCCGATCAACAATGTAAGCAAATGGGATACTCCTATTCTGATCTTCCAGGGAGGAAAAGACTACCGAGTTCCAATTGGGCAAGGACAAGAAGCTTTCCAGGCAGCACAGTTGCAAGGCATCAAGAGCCGATTTGTTCTTTTCCCGGATGAAAATCACTGGGTACTTAAACCACAAAATGCACAAGTCTGGCAGAAAGAATTTTTCAGATGGCTGAAAGAGACATTATAGCAATACAAAATCCCTCAAGAGTTTCTTGAGGGATTTTTTTTTAAGGGCTATTTCATCCTAAATAATTTGCAGCCATTTTCTGAATACTTTTTTTAAAATTTTGGAGTTATTATAAGAAAATCCCCCTTTATGAGTATAAAAAATTACTTTTTTAGCTTTTTGCTGATTTATTTCTGCTTTCACATTTTTGGATTTATCTTATCCTTTGCTTTAGAACCGTTCGTATATTGGTCTGCCGACACCATTTTCAATATCAAATATACTTTTGAAAGCAACGGATACGGCAGTGGTGACAGCACTTATGCCTATCTTGAAATGTTTTGGCGTTTCTGTTTTAGCTTGGTACTTGCTATTCCATTAGCCATCCTGACTAAAAAATACAAGCTGGCCAATACTCCGGGACTGACCTATTCTTTTTTACTCTTATTGCGCTTGTACCTGGCTTTTTTTATGCTTATCTATGGTATCGGAAAAATCCTTCCAATGCAATTCCCTCCACTTTCCTTATCAAGACTGGCACAACCCTATGGAGAATCTTCTCCTATGGGATTAGCATGGACATTCCTGCAATATTCTCCGGCCTATGCAGCATTTTCAGGATTTGCAGAAGCCATTGGCGCCCTATTGCTTTTGAACCGAAAAACAGTAACCCTTGGAGCGATTATCCTTACCGGAGTAATTTCAAACATTGTCATGATGAATTTCTGCTATGATATTCCTGTAAAAATAAGTTCCTTCCATATGCTACTTGCCAGCCTGATATTACTCTATAGTGACAGAAAGCGCCTGTATAATTTCTTCCTAACAAACAAAACAGCTGAACCAAAAAAAGATATTTATTCATTTAAGAATAAAAAAGACGAGAAAGTACTCAATGCGGTAAAAATGTCATTAAAAGGTATACTCGCTTTAGGAATAATTGCCTTTTTTGGAGTCATCTATTTAAGCAATTCCTCCTCAGAAACACCAAAACTTTATGGGGTTTATGAAACAACGATTCCAAATCAATCAAAATTCAGCAAATTCATATTTGAAAAAGGAAATTGGGGGAGCATAATTTATGCTGATAAGAAAGAAATCTTTTTTGATCTGGAATTGGATACCTTAAAAAAAACAATCAGCCTGAAGTCAACCGATACAAAAAAACCGGCTACCGAAAAATTCACATTCACGCAACAGCCAAACGGTCTGGTTCTTCAAACCGAAAATGGAGAAACAATTCATCTTAATAAAAAATCCAGAGAAGATTTCTTATTGATTAACCGAGGATTTCATTGGATTAACGAAACGCCTTTTAACCGATAAAAATCATATGTAAAAAGATTTCTACTTTATTAAACAGAAAAATCCCCTAAGAAAAATTCTCAGGGGATTTTTTTTGCGTTATACATACACTTTTACTTCTTGACAATCTTGAAGATTTCTTTGCCTTTTTCGGTATTGGCATGAATCACATAATTGCCGCTAGTCAGACTAGAAATATCTAGCTGTCCTTCATTCGAGTTAATTGTTGACTCTAATACTTTTTGTCCCAGCAAATTGAATACTGTCACATCAGAAATGGCTTCTGTGCTTGACAAGTTCAACAATTTCTCTGTTGGGTTTGGATAGTATTTTACTAGTGATTTCGAGAATTCACGATTTCCAAGAGCAGTAGCCTTTACTTCCAATGCATCTACCGTTGTAGCATATCCATAATCAGTTTCAACTTCCACTGCGATCTGGTAGGTTGCAGAAGGTGATGGAAGCGCAATCTCCTCAGAAAAAGCCCAGGCTCTAACATCGGAATGAAACTCTGCGATTTGTACCCATGCCGAAGACGGGGAAGTACGATAGAAAATCCTTAACCAGTTCTGATCAGGATCCCAAAACGGGTTTCTGTAATAAAAACTAACCGTAGGATTAGTTACACCCGAAAAATCAAATACCGGGCTTACCAGTTTCGTTTTGTCAAAATTGTGAGAAGTTCCCGGATAATTGGCAAATTTAACGCCTTCATAAGCGGTTATTCCTCCTCCTCCGGTAGATGGCGAAGTCGCAAATGTCCATGACATATTGTTTACTTCATAAATTTGAGTCCAACTGCTTCGCGTGGGCGAGCTGTCCTCAAAAGTTTCCATCCAAGGAAACGTTGAAATCTGAGCATTGGCTCCTAAAGCCAAAGTTAACAATACCACAGTCAAAAAGAACTGTCTCTTGTGTGGGGCAAAAAACAAATTTTGATGGTAATTTTGTCTCATAATGTTTAAGTTTGATTATTAACAACATTTCAAATGTATCAATTATTTATCAAAACAACGTATGAAATATTTATACTTTTAATTGATTTCATAAATTATATTTAAAAATAACCTCAAAAAACAATTCAATAGCTAAGAGAGAAAATAAAAACCCGACCATTACAGTCGGGTTTTTCTTATTTTAAATGTTGTATCAATTCTTGTGCCTTATCGTAATCTTCTGCATCCCGAGGAATTTGCCGCAGCAGTATTTTACTTCCCTCAAAATCATGCTGTTTCAGTTTAGACAACGCCAAATACCAGGTTGCTTTATCCTTATAAACGGATGTTCCTTGCCTGATACCGTTCAAAAGTGTTTCTGCCTTTTTATATTGGCTTGTTTCTATCAGGGCAATCGCATAAAAATATTGGTATTCCGGGTTGTCAAGATTTCCCATTTTTTCAAAAGCAGTAACAGCTTTTGCATACTCTTTTTTATTGAAGAAATCTTGGGCGTTTTTTAGCTCTTCATTACTTGCACCTCTTTCAACAAAAGAAGCATTTTCATGTTGGCTGTAGTCACTATACTCCGGCATGGAATTGTTACTGAAAATCCAGGTCCCGAGAAGTACCAGAACAGATGCCGCTGCCGCATAATGCCACGGCCTAATTGAGAAAACCTTGGTCTTCTTTTTTCCTTCCACAAAATAGCCATCTGATATGGATTCTAAATTTTTCTTGAATTCTGTAGTTTCCGGGGAAAATTTCTGTTTTACAAAAGCCGTCGTTTCTTTATATAATTCAAAACTTTCCTTAAGCTCAGAATTATCACGTAGCTCTAATTCAAAATCCAGGCGCTCTTGCTCCAACATTTCATTATTCAGGTAGCTTTCAAAGCGTATGTATGCCTCTTCATTCATAATAGCGTTATTTTTTTAGCGATTTATACCTATTCGATTGCTGAATCATTTCTGTAAGCTGTCCTGTGCATAGCGATTTTTTCTTTCTCACATAACCATAGGTTACATTAAGCTGCTGGGCGACTTCTTCCATCGTTTTCAAGACAAAACTGAGCTTGAGAACTTCCTGGCATTTTTCACCTAGCTTTTGGAACATCTCATCAAACAGCGATTGCTTTTCATCAAAACTTTCGGTTTGCAAGACCAGTTCTTGTGCTGATTCGTCTATAGATACTGTATCGTCACTGATTGTTACCCTTTTATTGGAAGGTTTTTTTAATTCATTGAGCCACTTCCTTTTACAAAGCAGAAAAAAATAGGCTTCAAACGGACATGTGAGTTTCAGTCCTTTTGTTTTTGCCTGATGATAAATGGTTGTCAGCACTTCCTGAACAACATCTGCGGCATTATCATCATCACCGCTATTGGTGCGGACATAGTTTTTGACTTTGGGCACAAACTTTTTATAAATGGATGTGATAACTGCCGAGTCGTTTTGCAGCAATCCTTCAATATAAAATTGGTCAGAATGAATATTGTTTTCGGTCATAACTGCCTTGTTTACTGCTAATGTAGAAAAAATAGGAATACAAGGGTAACAAATTTAGCACAACCGATATATAGGTATATAAAGTGCATCAAACGCTATTACGAGTTAGGTAACAAATCAGGAAGCAAATTGATGTAATAATAGAAACAAAGACAATAACACTAAAATTTAGAAATCATGAAAAATTCAATTTTAACATTAGCAATGATAGCATTATCGATGAGCGCAAATGCTACAGAAGTAAAAACTGCTGCAAGTAAAGAAAACGCAACAGAAATCACAAAAGACAGAATCGTAGTGGTTTATGACTGGAGTGTAAAAACAAACCAGGGAAACTATTCTGGCACCGCCCAATCATTAGAAAAAGCAGAAAGCAGAATTATCATGGCAGCCGCTGGAGAAATCATCTTGGATAAAAAAATTGAAAGCTTTTACCAATTAGCGGAAGAAGTTTCCAATCCTACATTACGATTATATTTCTGGGAAGTAGAAACCGTAAACGGAACCGCTAAAGGATTTTCAAGTTCTGAAAACCATGCTTTGAGAATGATTCAGTTAATCAGCACAAATGATATTCTTACTTACAAAATCATACGAAGTGCAGAGTTTGATAGATAACCTATCAAAAACGCAATTAATCCAATTAAAAACAGTAGAAATTATGAAATCATTTTTAAAAAAAATAGGCCTCTTATCTCTCGCTTCTTTTTCATTATTGAGTTGCGATATGAATGATAACAATGACCAGTACTTAAATCCATTTCCAACAAGTGGTGAACTCAACGCTCTATTCTCAGATGCTATTGATTCCAGAACGCAGGTTTTTACAGTCGATCCAACAACCGTCAATTATATTACTACGGCACAAGGAATTGAACTCACTTTTACAAGCGGTGCGTTCCTACTCAATTCAGCACCCGTCACAGGACCTGTTACTGTAGAAGTCATAGAAATTTACAACCGAGGCGACATGTTGGTAACCAACAAACCAACAGTAGCCAAACTTCCGGGCAACAATTTCGAGATCTTGACTTCGGGCGGAGAACTTTATGTCAATGCAACACAAAATGGCCAACAATTGACAACATCCGGTTATGTGCTGCAAATCCCTGCAGCATTGACTGGAGGAATTGATACCGATATGGATGTGTTTACAGGAGATTTTTTACCTGATGGTAATTTAGTCTGGATACCGATGAGCCAATGGGATTTAGCTTTTGGAAATGGTGCCGCACCCGCCTACACTACTTTTTCATCCAATTTTGGATGGACAAACATAGATAAGTTTTACTCAAATCCCAATCCAAAAACCAACATCCATGTCATCCCGCCAACAGGATATACAAATGCCAACAGCAAAGCTTTCCTTTCAATTGACGGCGACTTGAACTCTTTGGTCAATCTATTTGGAGATCCTTCAACACAGACGTTCACGTTCAATAGCTATCCGGCTTTCCCAATTGGGCTTGAATGCCATATCATATTTATTTCTGAAGAAAACGGAATGTGGAAATATGGAATAAAACCGGTTACCATACAAGCTAACGACAGTTACACTTTTTCTGCCAGCGAACTTAATACGGCCACAGAAGCAAATCTGGTGCAGATTATCAATAACCTTCCATAAAAATTCATAAGTAGGGTAACAATTTCAAGACACGATTGATATAACTATAGTTAACATAAAAAATTAGAAATCATGAAAACAAGCATTACAAAAATCGGATTATTATTTTTAGGCTTATTTGCAACAATAAGCTGCAGCAACGACGACAATCAAAACCAGCCTGCACCTAGCAGCTGTAATACGGCTAATTCTGAATTCAACCAGCTTTATGCGGCAACCCTGGCAAGCAATTCTTCTTTTACCGATGTCACGACGATGGATTTGCAGACGCACGAATACACTTTTGAGTTGAGCACAAATAAAACAGTATGCTCCATAGGCTATCAAGGAAATGCGAATCTTTATAGCGCCGGTATTCCTTATCTGATTGAAATCGTAGACAACAGCACAAGTTTGGTTGTATTCAGCGGAAGTTACACTTTTGATTCTGCCGTGATGGATTATAAATCCATAACACCTACAAATCTTACAGCCGGAACTTCGTATACGTTGAGAAGAACTGTCACCAATTATTTAGGAAACATTGGAAATACCGTTGGAAGACTTTTGAGATTTAACGGACCTAGTCCTTATCCCGTATCAAACACACTAATGACAATTACCGCTTCCGACTTTTATGGAACAGGAGGACCTGTACCGGATTTCGGAATTCCTTACATCGATATTGTTTTCCAATAAACAGGGGTAACATTTCACAATCACAATTGATATAGATATAGTTAATCATAAAAAAACAGAAATCATGAAAACAACTTTTAAAAAAATCGGACAATTATTGCTACTAGGAGTTCTTGTAGCCAGTTGCAGTAAAAATGATGATGGTGATTCGCCAGATTACGTTCCATCTGCTTCCGCTTTCGCAGCTTTAAGAGATGATGCCTTAAACGTACAAACATTTACTTTTAATGCAGAAGATGGCGCAGCGACTTTCACTAGCGCAAAAGGTGTACAGTTTACAATAAACGGAAACTGTCTGACACAAAACGGAAATCCTATAACCGGAGAAGTGGTAATTAAATATTCTGAAGTCTTTGATCCTGGCACAATGCTTACCACAGACAAGACAACCATGGGAAGAATGTCTAACGGCAATATGGCTTTGCTTATTTCGGGAGGAGAGTTCTTTATCAATGCCACAAAAAATGGACAGCAGCTTCAACTTACCTGTCCTATGCCTTTAATAATTCCTGCTAATCTGACCGGCGGTCCGGATAATGCAATGACCTTATGGGATGGTACATTTGACGAAGATGGTAATCTTGAATGGGATGAACAAGAACGTGCTAACGGACAAAATGGTGTTTTTGTGGAAGGCCCAAACTACTACGCCTACTTTAGCAGCTTCGGTTGGACAAACGTAGACCGTTTTTATAGCGATCCAAGACCAAAAACAACAATACTAGCTGAAGCTCCTGAAGGATATGATTTTGAAAACAGCGCTATTTATCTTCACTATGATGGTGAAGGAAGTTCTTTGGCAAAACTAGACACCTACAATCCAACTACAAATCAGTTTTCGGAACATTACGGGCAAATCCCAATCGGATTGCAATGCCACATCATCTTTGTCACAGAAGATAATGGACAGTGGCGTTATGCTATCAAACCCGTAACAATTGCCGCTAACGATGTACATGTATTTACATTGGCGCAGACAACTCTGGCAACAGAAGCGCAGTTAATTGCAGCCATAAATGCGTTGCCTTAAACATAATTAATATAATTTTAACAAAAGTGATGTCAACTCATCACTTTTTTTTACATTTATAGTAACAAAACACCTTTGATTATGAAGAAATTAATCCTCATAGCCGCTTTCTTCTTGGGAATTTCTTTTTGCTTTTCGCAAACCAAACCAAAGGACACTATAACCCGTAAAGCTGTAATTGGCTTTGACCAAAAGGGGAACAAGGTTTCTTTCAAACCTGAAACTCCTCCATTAATCCAAATTGCCGGAGCACCGCCAGCAAACTACACCTATTTTTGGGAATTTGGTGACGGACATTACAGCAGGGAAAAAGAACCAAAACATACCTACAAAAAGAAAGGAAATAAAAACGTTCGGCTTGCCGTAACCAACAATTACGATAATGGTAAGCCGCCTGCTACCCGTCCAAAGACAGTAGCGATTACGGAACTTCCTGAAACAGACTATCAGGATATTGCCTCTATCGAACTACAGGATGGCTTTTTGTTGCAGAAAAACCGGGAACCTATACCCGATGAGGAAATTGTTGTGATTATGAGTTACCAAAACCTGAAAGAGTATTCCACTAACGGAAAACTCTATCTTTTTTATAACGACAGGCAATTCAAAGACGACAATTTTAGCACACCGGAAGCACGAGCCTATGAAAACGAGAAAGAAAAGCTCGAAGAAAATTTTGCCTTTGTTGATGATTATGACAATCATGAAACCTATCTGGCAAGTGCGGGAAATACTTTTTTCAGAAACTCAAAAAAGAATGAAGATCTGGAGAATCTGGAACAGACTTTGGAACAATCCAAAGCGCTTTATCGGAATTCAAAGGTTTTTGAATTTGACAGCCTTGCTCCAAAACAAACCAGAAATCTGTTTTTTACATTCAAGACTACGCCTGAAATGATTAAAGATACCAGCGCAACACTGACCATCAGAGGTATTTTTGTTCCGGATCGGAATTACAAAAACCATAAGGTCAAAAATCTTGAAATGGAAATCGTAACTTCTCATGATCCTAACAAGATGTCTTCTAATGGCTTTTTCATGAACTACAGGCTCGTCCGTTTTAAAACCCTGAATTTCAAAACACGCTTTCAGAATGATGGCGAAGGCCCTGCCCGCAAGATAAAACTCGAAACAGACATTCCTGATATTTTTGACAAATCGACTTTAAAGATTGTCGACATGTATCCAAAGTGCGAAATCTGTCCAAAAAACGAAGAAGTCAATTACAGTTGCCTCGACACGATTGTATTGAAAGATCAAATTCATTTTGTATTCAAGAACATTTACCTGCCAGGAAGCAATCAAAAAAATGTCATGGAAAAAGACAGCACTAAAGGCTTTGTAAAATACAGCCTGAAATTTGGCAAAGATTTCCACAAGGTAAAAACCAAAAGCCGTACTGCCATTATTTTTGACAAGAACGACCCTATCATTACCAATTATGCCGTTACACGCTTCAGTCCTGGAATTTCTATTGGTGTGCGAACAGGATATAATTATTTTCCCGACCAGGAAAATCCAAAAAGCTATTTCCTGGGCGCTACAATTTCGCCTTATAAATCCTATCGATGGTATTGGCAGGCTGAATTGTATTACAATTATATGGAAAGCAATTCATCCAGCCGAACTGACCCTGTTTTGAAACAAGTTTCACCACCTATAGTCTTGCCTAATGGAACCGTTTTAGATATTGCTTATGTGCAAGAAGAAAGGAGTCAGAAGATAGTCCGAAACATAGCCGAAGTCGTGCCCATATCATTACGCTACAGTTTTAATAATTATATCGGTTTTGGATTTGGCCCTCAGTTTTCTGTCGCATTGGACGAAACTTCTGAAAATAATAGGCTAACACGATACTTCCGTCCCATATTCAACGATCCAAATCCTCCAAGACAGGGCGAGGAAGTGGTTCGGGAGAGTAACACAAAGAAAACAAAAACAGAGGCATTTGAAAAAATGCAAGCCAATGTTTTTGCAGATGTCACTTTTGGATTTTCTCGTATAGGCCCAAGCCTTGGAGTACGTTATATGTGGAGTTTTGAAAATGATTTTAGCCATTGGCAATTTTATGCAATCTGGAAATTCTAATGAAAAGATTGCTGTTCTTCATATTGTTTACACAGTTGGCCTTTGCTCAAAAACAAACGCCGAAGGAAGAAGAATTGTACGCTGCTGTAGACCGTTTTATTGCCAATCCGACAATAACGGGAATCAAAAATCTTGAAATTACAGAAAGACAATTCTGGAGCGACCCAAAGCCAAAATCAAAAAACGAACTATTGGCGCTGGTGATTCTGGACTGCAACAAAGCTTTTTATCAGAAGGAATTCGGTTTCTATTTTGACGCTATTCGTTCTTATGAAACAGCATTGCTCCTATTTCAAAACCATCAGCTTGACAATTATGACAGTATTGAATATTGCCTGAAACCTTTGGGAAATCTATACACAATGACAGGCGATTATACCAGTGCTGAAAACACTATCAAGCAGTATCTTTTTCTTGCCATAAAAAACAACAATACAGAACAAAAGATTAGTGCCATTATTAACCTGGCGGCCGTTTATAAAAGTATCGGAAAAAGCCAGGAGGCGATTGACTTGTTGGAAAGTCAGCCGGTTGAAAAGCTCTCTGCTGAAAAAAAGGCTCTGCTACTTTCACTTTTAGGAGAAAACTACCTCATAGTAGGGAATTATGAAAGTTCAAAGAAAGCATTAGAAAAAGCAGAAAGCATTGCGCCAAATTTTGTCATCTATAAAAACCTTTCCATCGTTTACAGACAGAAAAAAAATTACCCAAAAGCGCAAGAATATATTCAAAAAGCAAAATCCAACCTGATAGGTGCTTCCAAACGTGATATTTCGCAAGTTTATCTTGAAGAAGCAAAGTTATTTCTGGCTCAAAACAAAACAACAGAAAGCCAGCGTGCCATTCAGGCAATTTTCAAAGAACTGATTCCCGGTTATGATTCGAAAAATCTACTGCCCAAAGAAAAAAACCTCTATCCCGAGAATCTTTTGACTGACGCATTAGAAGTACTGGCTTCGACCTATACGGCACAAAAAAACTACCAAAAAGCCATCGATTGCTATGCGCTTACTTTTGCTATTGATTCCCGATTTTCGACCGTATTTTTTTATGAAGAAACATCATTCCTTCACACTTCCAATATTAGGAACCGTGTTGAAAAAGCAATAGGAGTTTACGAGCAGCTTTTTCACAAAACGAAAGATACCGAATTTTTAAAACAAGCTTTTGAACTTCAGGAAGCCACAAAATCCAAAGCCTTAAAAAACTATATTGCACTTACACAAAAAGCAGGTAACGAAAAGCAAAAAGGAATTTTATATAAAATCCATGAACTGTCAGCCATCATAATCAAAGAGCAGGAAAAAGGCGAAAATGCAAATCTCGAAACCATCAACAGTACGCTGTCGCTTCAAAACGAAAAGATAGCTGAGCTGAAAAAAACTTTTGCAAGCAACAGCATTAGCCAATCTTCAGAATTTGACATGGACAGGCTATTTGTCAAGCTCAAAAACGATGATGCTACACTTACCGCCTATTTTTATGGAAAAGACACGGTGTATATTTTTGACGTTGCACCTGACAGAATACGACTAAAATCATTTCCGAATTCTTTAAAAAACAAAAAAACGATTACTGACTATCTGGATTATTTCACAGAAGCTTCTGCCATTACAAACAATCTTTCGGGATACCGGAAACAAAGTTTTGCTTTGTATCAATTGCTTGCCCTTGAAAAAATAAAAACCCAAAAACATCTCATAATCCCGGACGGTCTTCTCAGTTTTGTCTCTTTTGAATCTATATTGACAAAAGCTTCACAAAGCACTGACTTTTCAAAACTTCCTTACCTTATGAAAGATGAAATCATAAGCTATGACACTTCAGCCGATTTTTATCTGAATAACCAAAATATCAAGTCCAAAGAGGCGTCCATTCTAGGTGTTTTCCCTGTTTTCGAAAACAGCAACAGAAGCCTGGTTTTCACTTTAGAAGAGATGAAAGCCATCCAAAAACTTTTCCCGGGTGTTTATCTTGAAAAATCTCAGGCAACCTATGATCACTTTATAAAAGAAAGTAAAAAGCATGACATACTCCATCTTTCTACGCACGCTACATCTGGCACCGTTGAAGTTCCGGCAGCCATTTCTTTTTATGACCAGGACATCGTATACAGCAATTTGTATTCGTTGGACATTCATCCGGATTTGGTCGTATTGAGTGCGTGTGAAACCGGAATAGGGAAATTATATCGAGGAGAAGGCGCATTGAGCATTGCCCGAGGATTCCAAAATGCAGGTGCCAAAAATCTTCTGTTTTCTTTATGGAAAGTCAACGATTTTACGACTTCCCTACTGATGAAAAACTTCTATACGAATTATAAAAAGGACATGAGTTATCCGATTGCGAACCATAAGGCAAAAGTTGAATTCCTGAATGACAAAACGATTCCTAACAGTAAAAAATCGCCTTATTATTGGAGCGCTTTTGTTTTTTATGGAACCCTCTCAGAAGATACGACTTCCAATTATTGGTATCTATTTGGCGGAGCTATCATCATACTTTGCTGTTTGGTTATTCTCCAAAAGCAGAAAAATGCTAAATAAAAAATCCCAGCCTAAAAGCTGGGATTTTTTATTATTGAGGATCGTTCATTTTGAAACTTTCCATGAATTTTGTAGTGTAATCTCCTTCTACATAAGCCGGATCATCCATTAGCTGTCTGTGGAAAGGAATTGTAGTTTTTATTCCTTCGATTACGAATTCATCTAAAGCACGTTTCATTTTGCTGATTGCTTCTTCTCTTGTCTGAGCTGTAGTAATCAATTTTGCAATCATTGAATCGTAGTTTGGCGGAATTGTATATCCAGAATAAACGTGAGTATCCAAACGAACTCCGTGTCCTCCAGGTGTATGCAATGTAGTAATCTTTCCTGGTGACGGTCTGAAATCGTTATACGGATCTTCTGCGTTGATCCGGCATTCGATAGCGTGCAACTGTGGCAGGTAGTTTTTACCTGAAATTGGCACACCAGCAGCAACCAAAATCTGCTCTCGGATCAAGTCATAATCAATAACCTGCTCTGTAATTGGGTGCTCTACCTGGATACGAGTGTTCATTTCCATGAAGTAGAAATTTCTGTGTTTGTCAACCAAAAATTCTACTGTTCCAGCACCTTCATACTTAATATATTCTGCAGCTTTTACAGCAGCATCTCCCATTTTCTGACGAAGTTCGTCAGTCATGAATGGAGAAGGCGTTTCTTCTGTTAATTTCTGGTGGCGTCTTTGAACTGAGCAGTCTCTTTCAGAAAGGTGGCACGCTTTACCATAAGCATCACCAACAACCTGGATTTCAATATGGCGAGGCTCTTCAATAAGTTTCTCCATATACATCCCGTCATTTCCGAATGATGCAGCAGCTTCCTGACGAGCACCTTCCCAAGCTTTTAGAAGATCTTCTTCTTTCCAAACAGCTCTCATTCCTTTTCCTCCACCTCCGGCAGTAGCCTTAAGCATTACAGGATAGCCAAATTCTTTAGCTAATTTTTTAGTCTGCTCATAGGATTCAAGCAAACCTTCAGATCCAGGAATAGTTGGAACTCCCGCAGCTTTCATTGTTGCTTTGGCAGTAGCCTTGTCTCCCATTTTCTCAATCATTTCTGGAGAAGCACCAATAAATTTGATACCATGCTCCTGACAGATTTTTGAAAATTTTGCATTTTCAGAAAGGAAACCATATCCTGGGTGGATAGCGTCTGCATTAGTAATTTCTGCAGCAGCTATAATATTAGACATTTTCAAGTAAGATAAGTTACTTGGCGGTGGGCCTATACAAACAGCTTCATCTGCAAAACGCACGTGAAGGCTTTCTGCATCTGCTGTTGAATAAACAGCTACCGTTTTGATACCCATTTCTCTACAGGTTCTGATAACACGAAGTGCTATTTCTCCCCTGTTTGCGATTAATATTTTTTTAAACATCTTATTTAAATTAGATAATTAGACAATTTGGATAGTTAAGATAATTAGCTTACGATTTTGGTCAAATCTATAATCTAAAAAATCTGCAATCTAAAATCTAAATTATGATGGATCAACTAAGAATAATGGCTGATCAAATTCTACTGGAGATGCATCATCTACCAATACTTTTACGATTTTTCCAGAAACTTCTGATTCGATTTCGTTGAAAAGCTTCATCGCTTCGATAACGCAAACCACATCTCCTTTTGAAATTGTGCTTCCTACTTCTACGAAAGGAGCTTTATCTGGTGAAGGTTTTCTATATAGTGTTCCAATGATTGGAGACTTAACCATAACATATTTCGAAGTATCTTCATCTGTTGAAGAAGCAACCGGCGCTGCAGGAGCAGTTGGAGCTACAGGCTGTGGCATCGCTGCTTGTGGTAATGCGTGGCTGATAGGCGCCTGTTGAATGTAAGTTGTAGTTTCAGAGGTTCCTCCTTCTGTAGTTTTGATTGTGATCTTAAAATCATCCATCTCCAATTTTACTTCAGTAGCTCCTGACTTTGCTACAAACTTAATCAAGTTTTGAATTTCTCTAATATCCATGATATTTCGATTTTAGGTTTTAGTTTTATTGTTTGTCGTATGCCCATTTCATATAGATAGATCCCCAAGTGAATCCACCACCAAATGCAGCAAATATTAAATTATCTCCTTTTTTGAATTGCTTCTCGAAGTCGTTCAGAAGCAATGGCAATGTTCCGGAAGTTGTATTGCCATATTTTTGAATATTAACAAGTACTTTAGACTCATCAAGACCCATTCTGTGGGCTGTAGCGTCAATAATACGCTTGTTTGCCTGGTGAGCTACCAGCCAATTGACATCCTCTTTTGTAAGGTTGTTGCGTTCCATTATTTTTTCGCTGACATCTGCCATTCCAGAAACGGCATATTTGAAAACGGTTTTCCCATCCTGGAAAACATAATGCTGTCTGTTTTCTACAGTTTCTTTAGATGCCGGAAGTAAAGAACCTCCTGCTTCAATTTTTAAGAATTCACGGCCTATACCGTCACTTCTTAAGTATTGATCCTGAAAGCCAAGACCTTCATAATTTGGCTCGAACAATACCGCTCCTGCTCCATCACCAAAAATGATGCACGTTGCTCGGTCTGTATAGTCAATTATGGAAGACATCTTGTCTGCTCCAATCAATAAAACTTTCTTGTATCTTCCTGATTCGATATAGGCTGCAGCTGTAGACATTCCGTATAGGAAACTCGAACAAGCGGCTTGCAAGTCATATGCAAAAGCATTGACTGCACCAATTTGTGAAGCAACATAAACAGCTGTTGCGGCCACAGGCATATCAGGAGTTGTGGTTCCCAGCAATACTAAGTCAATTTCTGCCGGGTTGATATTGGATTTAGCAATTAAATCTTCTGCAGCTTTAATGGCCAAGTAAGATGTTCCTTTCGTATCATCTTTCAAAATGCGTCTTTCCTTAATTCCTGTACGAGAAGTTATCCATTCGTCATTCGTATCGACCAATGTCTCAAGTACTTTATTTGAAAGCACAAAATCAGGCACATAGGCACCAACAGCGGTAATTGCGGCTGTGATTGTATTCATATTATTTTTAATAATTTCTTCTCGAAATTACTGTTTCGAAAAGAGGTGGAAATTACAAAAAAAATCTAAAAAATACCTTCTTGCAATATGTTATTTATCAATAAATTATAAATAACAAAAAAACTCCCACAACGTGAGAGTTCGATTTTTTAATGCAAAATTGTATTAAGCAACAGCTTCTTGCTTATCAATTACTACTTGACCTCTGTAGTACATCTTACCTTCATGCCAGTAAGCTCTGTGGTATAAATGCGCCTCTCCAGTCACTGGGCATGTAGCGATTTGAGGAACAGATGCTTTATAATGTGTTCTTCTTTTATCTCTTCTTGTTTTCGAGGTCTTTCTCTTTGGATGTGCCATTTTACTATATTATTTATCCGTTAATAGTTTTTTTAATTGATCCCATCTAGGATCTGTCTCTTCTTCTTTTGCATCAGCTTTTTGTTCTTTCGCATTGACTTTCAATTCATCCAGCTTATCAAGGATATCGGTTTTTAACGTACCGTCCTTTACACCCGGATGGATTCTTTTTAGAGGAATGGAAAGCACAATCATTTCATAAATGTATTGTGAAATATCGATCTGATGCTCGCCAAAAGGCAAAATGAGCAATTCTTCATTGTCATTATTAAAAGCTTCTCCAAATTGGACAATCAATTTGATTTTTGCCTTAATCGGCAAATCAAACATCTCATTAGTCAAATCACAAGGAACATAAATCGTTCCTTTATGTTTGAACTGAAGCTCAAGCATAGTGCTTTTTTTCTCTAAAACTACATTGACTTTGATATCACAACTTTCAAACTCGTCATAACCAAAGTCTTCAAAGAACTTTTTATTTATTTGATATTCAAACTGATGTTTTCCTAACTTTAACCCTATAAAAGGAATTAAAAACTCATTGTTTAC
Source organism: Flavobacterium microcysteis (assembly GCF_006385255.1). Taxonomy (GTDB): domain Bacteria; phylum Bacteroidota; class Bacteroidia; order Flavobacteriales; family Flavobacteriaceae; genus Flavobacterium; species Flavobacterium microcysteis. Next base: position 80,700 of record NZ_VFJE01000056.1, on the reverse strand, counting down.
TTTCATCTTAACAACAATTTGCCCCAAACTTCGGGAGTGCAAAGATATAAAATAATTGCAAATCCAAAAGCGTTATAAACATTTTTTTGTTTATAAGTGTTTTTCTTTTATTTTTAGGGGTTTCTCCGTCATAGCTGCATATTCATTTCTTGAATGAAATATGTCGATTGCCAGATAAACCGCTTCTTTAAATGAATTAAAATCCGCAATTCCCTTACCTGCAATATCATAAGCCGTTCCATGGTCTGGCGACGTTCTGATTTTGTTTAGTCCCGCAGTATAATTGACACCTTTTCCAAACGCAAGCGTCTTGAAAGGAATCAGTCCTTGGTCATGGTAGGTTGCTATCACCGCATCAAACTTTTCATATTGTCCGCTACCAAAAAAACCATCTGCCGGGTAAGGCCCAAAAGCCAACGTTCCGCTATCAAATAGTTTTTTGATTGTTGGTCTAAGAATTTCATCGTCTTCTTTTCCAATTACTCCTCCATCTCCTGCATGCGGGTTTAATCCCAAGACTGCTATTTTAGGTTTGCTTATACCGAAATCCTGCATTAGTGATTTCTTTATCGTTTCAATTTTACTTTTAATCAGCGCTTCCGTAAGTTGAGAAGCTACTTCATTTACAGGAACATGATCTGTAATCAACCCAACACGCAAATCGTCCTGAACCATAAACATAAGAGCATCTCCTTCTAATTCCTGATTTAGATAATCTGTATGCCCTGGAAATTTAAATTCTTCAGACTGTATGTTGTATTTGTTGATTGGAGCCGTAACCAGGACATCAATCTGCCCTTCCTTTAAGGCTTTCGTAGCCGCAGTGAACGATTTTATAGCATACTTGCCTACATTTTCGTCATTTGCACCATATTCAATAGTAACGCTTTCCTTCCAAACATTCAACACATTGATTTTTCCAGGCAAAAGCTGGTCTATCTTGTCGATTCCGTGAAGTGCTATCGTAGCATCAAGATTTTTCTTAGCAAAGGACATTATCTTCACATTGGCAAAAATAACCGGCGTGCAAAGTTCAAGCATTCGAGTATCCTCGAAAGTTTTCAAGATAATCTCGCTTCCAATACCGTTCAAATCTCCTACTGAAATTCCAACTATTATATTTTCTGCTTTTTTCATAATGCTTGCTCCTTATTTATTGCTAATTTTGAAGTGCAAATTTAGTAAAATAAAACCACAATGTTTACAGGAATAATAGAAACCCTCGGCACAATCAAAGATTTGCGCAAAGAGGGAGAAAACATACACATTACAATTTCCTCATCAGTCACTAACGAGCTTAAGATTGACCAGAGCGTTTCTCATAACGGAGTGTGCCTGACTGTTGTAGGAATTTCAGACGACCAATATACAGTTACTGCCATCAAGGAATCTATCGACAAAACAAATATAGGCGATTGGAAACTCGACGACCAGGTTAATCTGGAACGCGCGATGAAACTTGGCGACAGATTGGACGGCCATATCGTACAAGGACATGTGGACCAGACCGGAACTTGCATTTCTATTGAAGAAGCAGACGGAAGCTGGTACTACACTTTCGAATATGACCCGAAATTAAGCAACATTACTATAGAAAAAGGTTCGATTACCGTAAATGGAGTGAGCCTGACTGTTGTAAATTCAAAGAAAAACACATTTAGTGTTGCCATTATCCCTTACACTCACGAGCACACCAATTTCAAAAATTTTGAAGTCGGTACAAAAATCAATCTTGAGTTTGATGTCATAGGAAAATACGTCACGCGACTTCATCAACTGGCCTAAAAAAACAAAAACTCCGACTTACATCGGAGTTTTTTTATGTGTATTTGACATCTTAAATCGTAAAAAAGCAAAAGCCAGCCCTATAATCAACAAAACAAGTATCCCATTATCGATAGGAAGACCAATTGGTGTTGGGCCTGTGGGCGGCGGTGGCGGCGGTTCGTTATCAGCGAAACAATTTGTTACAGAAAACAAAACAACCGCAATATTTATAATTGTATTTGGGACAATCTTCATAGGCTGTAAAAGTAAATAAAAAATCTTTTTGGCAAAATATTTTGACAAATAAAAATAACCTATTACACATCTGCAAAAATAGCCTTATCAAATCGGTTAAATGTTATATAATCCCGTCAAAAATTAGCAAATACACAAAAAAAGCTTTTATTTTTTCAAACTTTTACCTTCCTTATTCTGGCTGCTCTATTTCAGAGGACAAATATTCGTAAAAAATTCCTGCCAGAATAGCTCCAGCTATAGGGGCAATCCAAAACATCCACAACTGTTCCAATGCCCAACCTCCAACAAACACGGCCTGACTGGTACTTCTTGCCGGATTTACTGATGTATTGGATACTGGAATGCTCATCAAGTGAATCAAAGTAAGCCCTAAGCCTATCGAAATCCCGGCCAACCCTTTTGGCGCTGAACTATGTGTCGCTCCAAGAATAATTAAAACAAAAATAAAAGTCATGACAACTTCGGTCGTAAGCACTGAAAAAATATCATATTCGCCTGGCGAATGTTCTCCATATCCGTTTGCCGCAAAATTACCCAAATCAAAATGAGGCTGTCCGCTTGCAATGAGATAAAGTATCATGGCTCCAAAAATCCCTCCTAAAACCTGTGCAATAATATAAGGAAGTACTTCCCTTTTTTTAGTTCTTCCGGCAATCCATAATCCGATAGTTACTGCCGGATTCAAATGACATCCTGAAATATTTCCAATCGTATAGGCCATTGTAAGAACCGTAAGTCCAAACGCTAAGGAAACTCCTATATATCCGATACCTAAATCCGGAATCGATGCTGCCAGTACTGTGCTTCCACATCCTCCAAGAACCAACCAAAATGTGCCAATAAATTCTGCTATTACTTTTCTTGTCATCTGCTATTCAATTGTTGTTTTTAAGATTTGCAACAAAGAAAATACAGCCTTTATATTCCCGCAAAAAAATGGCTACTCACATCTACTCATAGCAAAATATTTTTATTAGATACTGAATACCAATAAAATAACACTAAAACAAAAAAAGAGAAATAAAAGGATGTGAGTAGGAATCAAATAGTTTACACACAAAAATGCGTAATCTCCACTTAAGAAAAGTACTACTTATTTAAAAAGATTTAACAGAAAAAGCCTATAAATTCATCATCCAGACATTGATGTCTTCGTCCGAACCAATGGAAAGTTTCTTACGCAATCTGTATTTCTTAGCTTCGACTGCCCTAATAGAAGAATTGGTGTATTGGGCAATTTCTTTTGTAGAAAAATCAAGCTTCAGGAAAGCACATAACTTTTGTTCTCCAGCGATAAGTCCTGGATTAATTTTATTTAGCTTTTTATAAAAGTCCGGATACGTTTCTTTGAATAACATTAAAAAGGACGGATCATTAGTGCTTGCCAGATGAAGTATCTTTTTGAGGTGTGCTTCATCCTTTTGTAATAAGGTAAACATCGTAATGGTATCTTCGACTTCTGCTTGCAATCGCGCATTATTAGCTTTTTCTTTCTGAAACTTTCTGTAAATATGAATTAATATCACCATTAGTAACAGGACGAATATTGCAGAAAAAACAATGGATCGGTTTGAACTTCTATCGGCATCTGAAACAAGTTCGCTGTCTTCTATTGAAGCAGTTTGCATTGGAATAGTTTCTTTTTGACTCTTTTTAACGCTATCGTTTAGCTTATTATAAAGCAAGAGATAATTCTCAGCATTTTTACTATCCCGGATTGCTTCATAAGATTTTGATATTCCCAAGTATAGCGATTTAAGAGCATAAGTCTCATTTATAGCTTTGGCGACACTAATGCCTTTTTCGAAATAACCGATAGATTGCTTGTATTTTTTTCTTAAGTAGTTAAGATTACCTAAATCACTCAACGTATTCGCCTTTACAGCCTCATGATTGACTGAATTTGCCAATTGTAACGCCCTGTCAAGATAAAATTCTGCTGAATCCAATTCCTTTGCTCTTAAAAAACTGGAACCTACATTGGAACAGGCCAAAGAAAGTGTCTTATTTCTCAACGGATTGTTGAGTACCATTTTCTCAAACTCCTGATACCCTTTTCTATAGTAAAAAGCCACTGAATCTGCTTTTCCTCCACTTTCATCCAGATTAAAAGCAATATCATTATACAGCACACCTAGCCTAGAACTTTTGACTTCTTTGTCTGTAAGAGTTTGGGCAAAACGTAGCGACTGTCGGAATTGCGCTAATCCTTTCTCATAATCGCCTGATCCAGTATAACCAATTCCTTTTAGGCGGAGTGCATCGGAAATTAATTTGGCGTCAGAAATTTCAACTGCCAGTTTTTCGGCAGCTGTAGCGTTTTTAAGTACATCTTCGTACTTCGTTAGTTCGTGCTGTTTTCTGCTTGCAATAAGCAGTCCTTGTGCCATCCCTTTTTTGTAGCCTATTTTTTTCGAGTCGTCATATGCTTTCAAACTCAATGTTACTCCATAGGGAGCATCCTTAATCTCAAGCTGTTCAGCAACCAGTAGAAGGCTATCAATCTGAGCCCGATTAAAGCTCTGGCCAAAACTTTTGCCAAACAACAGGAAAAAAATGAAAAGTAGAAGATAGTTAGTCTTTTTCATAAATATAGAAAGGCACTTATACTAAATTTTAGTTTTTAATCAATCCATATTTGAGGGCAGGCAAAATAACTAAATATTTATTATATCGTAAAAAATGCATTTTCACAACAAAACAATCAAATAATTGATAAATATTTGACCTTTAAGTAGTTTTGAAAGAAAAACTACACCATACGACAATTAAAACTACAATATATTCAAAAAAAAGAGTTTTTTTGAAATAAAAAATAATTTTAACAGCAAATATTCTTCTAAAAATAGTGAATTTAAAAAGCCTTAAGGCAGCGTAGAATTGGAAAAAGGGAAGAGATTGTAGAAATAAAAATAAGGAGGGCGACATAAAACCAAGAACATATTTTCCCCTAAAATAACACTTATGGGTCACCCTCCTCTCAAAAATTACCGCATTGACCTACCACCAATCAATGTTAAAGCTATGTCACTTTATTTGGTAATTTATTTTCGCCTTGATAAATCAAGACATTTCTTTATTCATAACAATTTTTACAAATTCTATGTTTGACCATAGAACGAAATCTTATATCAAAATTTTTTGACCAGTAAAAACTTATAGAATTTTCAGATTATTCTTGTAGCAGATTTGGGATCTTGGAGAATAGTAATGTATAAGAGTATTGCAACTCTCTTGTAAAGCGATAGGACAAATAAAAGGCGGAAATTTAAATTATAAAAAAAAATACCTACTCACATATACTCACTACTAAAAAAAATATTTAAGAAACTGTTTATCAAAATATTAAAAACAATTATTATGCAATAATGAGTAATAAAAAAACGAGAAAAGTAGGGTCATGAGTAACAAATAAGTACTTTTTTCAGCTTCTTATATTTGTTAATCACAACGATTTTAGTCAAAACGGAGAACTTCCTGCTAAAAAACGATTTCACACAACTATCTTAAGCTCTATAGCAGGTTAAAGACATCGGATAAAAATGTTCAAAGAATGCAAAATCGCTTTTATCTTCAGATTATTTTTTTTTACTGTGAACCTTCATGATATGTTTCTCTACCATGTGTTTTGTAATCGGTTTTAATGGTTTCCTCGTAATTGGGTGTACGCCATTGTACGAAAAAAATTCACATTTGCCGTTTTGTTTGATGTACCAGACCATAGGCCTGTCATTAATAAAAAAAGTAGTAGTATCACACACTTCTATCTTTCTGAAGTTTTCGAGGACATCTTTATTCAAGGCGATTATATTGTCGTAACTCTTTTCACCATACGCACGACTATCTTCACAATCTATTCTTTCATAATGATCCCCTTTCCAAATCATACATTTGTCATCAAAAACATCTTTCAAAACAAAAGCTAAAAAAAAAATTGCGGCAAAAAAAACCAATGTCAGCATTAATCTCTTTGACAAAGGCGATTTAACCACCAATTGATAATTATCCTCAACGGGTTTTGATATTGCCATTCTCTCGGCAAAATGTTTCCTGTTTGGAATATCCTTATTGACATCTTCAACTTTAGGATTTCCAATATCCAGCGAACAGTAGGTTTCAAGAAATTTAGTATAAGGCCTTTGTTTAAAATCCACTAAAACTGCAATCAGGTTCGCACTTCTATAATCTTTGAGATTAGTTCCTAATTTCAGGAAAGTACTTAAGGGTTTAAATTTTTCTGTGTCAAAGTTTTTAATCCACCTTGCGATATCATCATCAGACTTGAAAGAAAAGAAATGGCGAAAGATTGCCAAATCTGAAAATCTCATTTCATCTTCACTAATAAGCAGACATAGTCTTTTAAGATTTGCTGGTGTTGGATCTAAAAGCAAATCAGAAAATTTCCCCATTTTTTCTTCTTCATACCGGGTTATGATGGCCTTTTTATATTCATCAAAATTATTTTTCATAGTTATTAAATCAGAATTAATTGGAATCGATCGGAATTATCGGAATCATCGGAATTCCCTTGCTATCACCAGCAAAAACCACATTTACTTTGCCTCAGAAATCAGTTCTGTCCTAACATGCATTTAGGACAAATGTACAAAACTGATTTTACCTCAGTGTTGCTAAATCAGGATGGGAGGACCATTCGGGAAGTATGATCTTCACTTCTGTTTTGGCGCACTGAACTTCCCAAAAAAGAGGGCTACCACCCATTAAGAAAGACGGAATCTGCTTTTCGAATACCACTCGAAAACAATCCCCTTATGTCAAACTTTTTAATTCAATAGAGATGAAAAAATTAATCCTAGCTCTGGCTATTCTAGCCTCTAGCACTCTGTTTTTCTCCTGCACAGCAGATGATGCGACAGATGAAGCTAACACAACGAGCCTGCAAGCAGATGATAGCGGCGGTAATAATGCTATTATAATCACAAAACCACCACCACCGCCAGTGAAGCCTTAAGCTAAAAAATAGCAATAAAAAAAGTTTTTATAAAACAGTTTTAGTATTTTCGGGGAAATATTCTTCTATGAAGCATTACTCCCCGATTTTGCTTTTTTTCATCACATTGATATTCGTTTCATGTCGAGAAAACATGCCGGTAAAGAAAGAGAGTGCCGCAGCAGACAGTCTTGAGCATTATATGCAGCTTTCTTATGACAGTAAATTTTCAAGAGAAAGACAAAGAGATTTCAGTAATAAAGCGTATAGAATTGGTATTGAATCCAACAATGATTCGTTGCTCTATAAAGGTCTGTATAATAAAATAGAACAAGATCTTCAATATAATTCTGACAGCTCGAGATATTACCTCAGCAAGCTAAAAACACTGGCACTTAAAATCAAAAACGAAGCTCCTCTTGGAGGATATTATTATCTCAGTGCTTCTTATTTCTTACCTATAAATATTGATAGCAGCTTTGCTTATTATGACCGTTCTAAAACAGAATATTTAAAAGCAAATGACAGCATGCGTGCCGGATATAGCTTATTGATGATGACTGACCTGCAGCGTATCTCTTCTGATTATTATGGAGCAGAAACAACAGCCACCGCAGCATTGGCCTGTCTAAAAAACTCTGGAGAGGAATCTTATCTTGTGGCCGTTTATAATTATCTGGGCGTATCCTACAAACAGCTTTTTAATTATGAAAATGCTTTAAAGTATTACAGAAAAGCCTATGATACCGCAAAAGACTCACTTTCTAAAGATGTAGTGATGAACAACATAGCTCTTATCTATATGGATCAGAAAGAGTATGGAAAAGCTATAAAAATACTGACGAAACTGGTGGCTAAAAAAAGCTCCGATACGGATCTTGAATTCAAAGCGAAAGCCATAGACAATCTGGGATATTCTTATTTCTTGTCCGGTGACAAAAGAGGCAGCCAATATATGTTGCAGGCATTGCATTTAAAAGATTCTATCAAAGACGAATTCGGATCAATGGCAAGTTGTTTACACCTTTCTGAATATTATCTTCGTGAAAATCCACAATTGGCAAGGAAATATGCAGAAAAAGCCTACAGTTTGGCCAACAAACTAAAAAACACGGATGACAAGCTAGACGCAATCAAGTTTCTTTCAAAAACATCGGCTTCCAAGCAAGAATCTGACAAACTGTTTTCAGAATATACGACTCTCAATGACAGCATCAGGATTGTCCGCCAAAAAGCCAAAAACCAGTTTGCAAAAATCCGTTATGACTCAAAACAGGTAGAGGAAGAATCACTAAAATATCAGGCAGAAAATGCAGAAAACAAGTTAAAGGCAGAAAAAGCAAAACGCCGGAATGAACTTTTATTGCTAACGATATCTTTCCTTGTACTTGTAGGAACACTTTTCTACAGGCTATTAAAATCAAGGCATGAAAAAGAAAAATTCCAGGAAGCCTACAATACTGAAACCCGGATTGCTAAAAAAGTACATGATGAATTGGCAAATGACGTATATAATGCCATGACATTTGCCTCTACCCAGAATTTAGATAAACCAGAAAAAAAAGAAGCCCTTATTCATTCGTTAGACAGCGTCTATTTAAGAACCAGGGATATCTCAAGAGAAAACAGTCCTATCGAATTGGGTGAAAATTTCCCAAATCAGTTAAAAATAATGCTTTCAGAATACCAAAACCAGTCGCTTAACGTATTAATAAAAGATATCGATACAGTGGACTGGATAAAGGTAGATGAAAATAAAAAGCTAGTAACCTATAGGGTACTCCAAGAATTAATGGTCAACATGAAAAAACACAGCCAAGCCACATTAGCCGTGATTGATTTTTCGACTGTAGACAAGAAAATTCAGATCCAATATTCGGATAACGGAATTGGAATGCCCTTTGGAAAAACTATTTTAAAAAACGGTCTTCAAAATGTGGAAAACCGTATAAAAAGCATTCGGGGAACCCTTATTTTTGACATACAGACAAACAGAGGAGTAAAGCTTTCTTTTGGTTATCCTGTTTAAAATTTAATACACCAACCATGTTTAGAAAAATTTTAGCTGCAGAAGACATTGACAGCATCCACGCTGCTGTAATTTCCCAGCTTGACCAGCTAACTCATGCAGAAATTCATCAGGCAAAATATTGCGATGAAGCCTATTTAAAGGTAAAAAAAGCACTACTAGATGGCGAGCCTTATGATTTGCTTATCACCGACCTTTCTTTTAAGCAGGATCATCGTGATACCGTACTGGAATCTGGCGAAGACCTTATCAAAAGCGTCAAAGAAACTCAGCCAGAAATAAAGGTAATAGCCTATTCTATAGAAGACCGTTCCTATAAAATAAAGGCATTGTTTGAAGAATGTGGCATAAATGGTTATGTGTCTAAAGGTAGAGAAGGTTCAAAAGAACTTGAAAAAGCGGTAATCGCACTTGCCGGAGATACTGAAAATTATGTGCCTGCTCCGCTTTCCAATATATTCCAGGCGAATAACATTATTGAAATTGAAGAATACGACCTAAAGCTTATCAAATACCTATCTATAGGACTGACCCAAGATGAAATAGGCGCCAAGTTCAAAAAACAAGGCAATGTTCCTTCCAGCAACAGCAGCATTGAGAAGAGAATAAACAAGCTAAAGCTTTATTTTAAGGCAAAAAACACCATCCATCTTATCAGCAACGCTAAAGACTTAGGTCTTATATAATTTCCCTTATTGCCCCAAACCTATTATTTCCTAACCGACAAGTTTGTCGGTTTTTTTTATTTCCAACGCTTAAAAAAACGCTTAAAAAAACAGCTTTACGGAAAACCGTAAGGAAATGGCTCTTACCGAGAGTAAATTTGGGTATCAAAACTACCACAATCTTACTGCTATGGGATACAAAGCCTTAGTTATTTTAGAATTACCTAATGCCAGTGAGGAACAGAAAAACATTTTCCATACTGTTCTTTTGAAAGAACTATGGTTTAAAATTCAAAATCTGAATACGGCTTGGGAAATATCCTTTAATCAAAATTGGTCACGAGGTGGCGCTATTGAAGCAATAGAAAGCGATTTAAAAAAGGCACGAGAAATCAGTGGCATACAACAAATAAAGTACGCTTTACAGCTGGATATCCAACTGGTCGTTAAGAGTTGCTAACACAACTAAGTCTATGCTTTTCCCTAAAACCTTAACATAGGCCATCTATCATTTTCAGCATCACATCAAAGCCACTGCTATTCGTTTTTTGCAAAACGCCAAAGGCTCTAATAAAATGCACAAACAACAATACTGTAGAAATCACCGATATGGCAATCAAAAACAGTTTTAGGAAGCGAAAAGAAATCCTTGATTCCTCCTCGACAATTATGGATGCTGAAGTAAAAAAATCTTTCAAAATAACGGGGGGTTTTTTATGAATGATCTATTATAAAAAATGGAAATTACAAAATTTCAATCAGTTAGAAAAGAAAAATATAAAAAATAAGTAAAATCTTTCAAAAGATGTATGCGTATCTCTTTTGGAATTTAAAAAAGGAATGGCTTTTTAAGAAAATCATGATTTTACTATAGTAAAAAAGCCGCAGACAGCATTTGCTATCGGCGGCTTTTTATGTGGTCCCACCTGGGCTCGAACCAGGGACCACCTGATTATGAGTCAGGTGCTCTAACCAACTGAGCTATAGGACCAGTTAAGAGGTTGCAATATTACTACTAAATTTGATATGTTGCAAATTATTTCACAGGAAACCTGCTGTAGACCCTTAAAAAAATAACAGCATATCTATTCGCTTTCTGCCAACTCTTTCAATTTGAAACTTTTATTTTATTTCCTGACACAATTCAATTAGAACTCCGTTAGTTCCTTTTGGGTGCAAAAAGGCCACCAATTTATTATCTGCGCCTTTTTTCGGAACTTCATTCAAGACGGTAAAACCGGAAGATTGTAGCCTTTTGATTTCAGCAACTATATCTTCAACATCAAAAGCAATATGATGGATGCCTTCTCCCTTTTTTTCAAGAAATTTGGCAATAGGACTATCCGCATTTGTTGCTTCCAGCAGTTCTATCTTATTTGGCCCGTTCATAAAAAAAGAAGTCTTGACACCTTCGCTTTCTACTTCTTCCATTTTATAGGCTGGAGCACCAAAAAGTTTTTCAAAAAGAAGGTTCGATTCTTCTAAATTTTTTACTGCAATGCCAATATGTTCTATCTTTCTCATGTGTATATCGTATTAATCCTTAGTCTTATGTTATTATTCCAGCAAATATAAAAACTTTATGACTATCGGAAAGTTTGCGTCAAAAGACGCTAAAACATTTACTTTCAAAAATTTTATCATTACGAACTTTGCGACTCTGCGTCTTTGCGTGAAAATAACCGCTCGCAAAGACGCAGAGTCGCAAAGTATAAAATGTATCTTGCCTTTGCTCCGACATTCTTTATCGTTGTCATTCAGAACCTTTTTGCTACTCTAAAATTAATCGTACTTTTGCAAGATGGAAACAAACAGACAGAAAAAAATAGGAAGCGTGCTCCAAAAAGACTTGGTAGACATCCTTCAAGGCGAAGTGAGAAAAAATGGAATCCCAAATTTGGTGATTTCTGTTTCTAAAGTTAGCGTGACTACAGATTTATCAATCGCAACCGTATATCTTAGTATTTTCCCACCGGAAAAAGGGCCAGAATTATTGGCTGCGATAAAAACAAATACACCGTTAATCAAACACGATCTTTCTCAAAGAGTGCGTCTGCAATTGCGTAAAGTACCTAATCTGACATTCTTTATTGATGATTCCCTCGATTATATTGAAAAAATCGACAAGGCATTGACTGGCGAAGAAAACCCAATCGAAAACCCGGATTTATTAGAAAAAAGAAAGAAATCATAAATTGAATTTTCCTTTTTACATAGCTCGACGTTACACTGTAAGCTTCAGTAAAAGCAGCGCCATCAATATTATTACCGGCATTGCTTCGCTTGGCATTATTGTGGGTGCTGCAGCTTTGTTTGTCGTGCTTTCCGTCTTTAGCGGATTAAAGGATTTTAGCCTTTCCTTTTCAAACGATTTTGATCCGGATCTTAAAATCACCAGCACGTTAGGAAAATCATTTTTTATTTCTCCGGAACAAGCTCAGAAAATCCAAAAAATTGATGGGATTGCTGCCAAAAGCAACATTATAGAAGAGCGGGTTCTGTTTTTGTATGAGGGCAAAGAAGTCGTGACCTACCTCAAAGGAGTTGACAGCAGTTATACTGATGTAAACAAAGTCCAGAAAAAACTCTATATGGGCGAGTGGATGGAGCCAAAAACGCCACAAGTAGTGGTTGGCTACGGAATTCACCAAAAACTCTCGTTAGGTTTACTGAGCTATAGCAATCCATTGGAAGTTTATGTACCTAAACCGGGCAAAGGAGCCATAAATAATGCTGAGCAGGCATTTAATAAAACGGCCTTGCTTCCCGTAGGCGTATATGCCGTAAGTGAAGAACTGGATGAAAAATATGTTTTTGCCGACTTAAACCTGGCTCAGGAGTTATTGGAATTCAAGCCTAACCAGGTTACAGGAATTGAATTCCGGTTCAAGCCTGGAGCTGACGAATCGGCTATATCCGCAGAACTTCAAAATATCTTTAACAATAAGCTTACTATAAAAAATCGGGCACAACTGAACGATTCTTTATATAAAATGCTGAATACAGAACAGACTGCCTTATATCTTATCTTCACTCTGGTAATTGTGCTTACGCTCTTTACCTTAGCTGGAGCGATAATTATGCTGATAATCGATAAGAAAAACAACCTTACTACCTTATACAACCTGGGTGTTGAAGTTAGAAATCTCCGAAAGATTTTCTTATTCCAAGGCTCAATACTAACGGCAGCGGGAGGACTTATTGGTCTTACACTCGGAATTATCATCGTATTGTTGCAGCAAAATTATCAGTTGGTTATGGTTACGCCTACCATGCCTTATCCTGTAATTTTCAACGTGGAAAATCTTATTATTGTTTTGGCTACAATTTTCTCCCTTGGATTTATTTCTTCACTGATTGCTTCCAGCAGGGTCACAAAAAAATTGCTCGACTAAAAAAAATTTCCCCTTCTTAAAAAAATAATTATACATTTGTTATCTAAATCATTAGAACCATGTTTGTTTTTGTTTTGGCCTAAACTTCTATAGGCCCGCCTTGATTAATTATTTTTTCCGTCACATATAGTGACGCTCACCTACTTATTAAATAATCATGACACAAACAGAACAAAAACAAAGTTTTTTATCCCGTTTATTTACTACAATAAAACAATCGCTTAAAGGCGAAGCTGATTTCGATTATACTTCCGGAAGCATCCGCAAGGCAGTTATTTTACTAGCTATTCCAATGGTATTGGAAATGATGATGGAATCCGTTTTTGCGTTGGTCGACCTCTATTTTGTCGGTCACCTTGAAAACAGCAGTTATGCCATTCAAACCGTTGGACTTACTGAATCTGTACTCACAATCATCTACTCGCTGGCTATCGGATTAAGCATGGCTGCTACAGCTGTGGTTGCTCGAAGAATTGGCGAAAAAGACCCTGTAGCGGCCTCAAAAGCAGGAATGCAGGCCGTTATAATCGCTGTGGCTGTCAATACTGCCATCAGTATTCTTGGCTTATTCTATGCAACAGAAATCCTAATGTTGATGGGAGCTTCTCCCGAAGCAGCTCTTCATGGAACTAATTTCATGAGGATTATGATGGGCGGAAGCATCAGTATTGTTTTGCTATTTCTCATTAACGGAATTTTCCGCGGTGCCGGAAATGCCGCAATAGCCATGAAAAGTCTTTGGATTGCTAATATCTGCAACATTATTCTCTGCCCTATTTTAATCAAAGGCGTAGGACCAATACCAGCTTTTGGACTTACAGGAGCCGCTATCGCAACCACGGCAGGAAGAACCATAGGTGTATTGTACCAACTGTACCATTTATTTAATGGAAAAGGCATTTTAAAAATTGCTGCTTCTTATTTTCTTCCCGACTGGAAGCTGATACAGAATACTATCAAAGTAGCAGCGCCGGGAGTATTGCAATTTGTGATAGCTTCCTGTAGTTGGATCTTTTTAGCTAATCTTGTCGCTGTTACTGGTGGCGATCATGGGTCAGCTGGATATCAGACTGCATTAAGAATCATGATGTTCTTTATTTTACCGGCTTGGGGATTAAGCAATGCTGCGGCAACGTTAGTCGGTCAGAATTTAGGAGCGAAACAAATCGAAAGAGCGGAGAAATCTGTTATGCAGACAGCCAAATACAATGTAATATTTATGGCAACTATCATGGTACTTACGCTTTTGGGCGCTGAATATATTGCAGGATTTTTTACCAACGATTTGGTTGTTAAAGAAATCGCAGTAGAAGCTATCCGAATCATGAGTCTTGGTTATATTTTCTATGGTATTGGAATGGTATTGATAAACGCCTTCAATGGTGCCGGTGATACATGGACTCCAACTTGGATCAATTTCTTTGGCTTCTGGTTGTTCCAGATTCCATTGGCTTATGTTCTTGCTAAAAAACTAGGCATGGGACCTACAGGTGTTTTTATGGCCATACCTATTGCTGAAACCGCTATAACAATTGCTGGCTATATCCTTTTCAAGAGAGGAAAATGGAAACGCATTGAAGTGTAAAACTAAAATAAAAGAGCGCAGGGTTATGAATCCTGCGCTCTTTTTATTTATACAAAATGTGATTCCTTATTTACACAAAATGATAACCTCCAAAAACTTCCTGGATTTCATCCAATGTTTTAAACAGGCCTTCGGCATCATCTGTAGTGACAAGTCTTTGCTTATATTCTTTAAATCCGGGTATGCCTTTGAAATAATTAGTGTAGTGTCTTCTCATTTCTACAATACCAACACGCTCGCCTTTCCAGTCCATTGACCAAGTCAGGTGATTTCTTGCTGCTTCAACCCTATCTTCCATTGTAGGTTGCGGTAATTTTTCGCAGGTCTTAAAATAATGCTTGATTTCGTTAAAAATCCAAGGATAGCCAATGGCGGCACGACCAATCATCATACCATCTAGGCCAAATCTATTCTTATATTCTAAAGCCTTTTCCGGAGAATCGATATCACCATTTCCAAAAATAGGCATCGTAATTCTAGGATTATTTTTGATTCTTTCAATATGCGTCCAATCCGAATGTCCTTTATACATTTGGGCTCTTGTTCTGGCATGAACTGTTAGAGCTTGCACTCCAACATCTTGCAAACGCTCCGCAACTTCGTCAATATTAATGGAGTTTTCATCCCAACCCAGTCTTGTTTTTACCGTCACAGGAAGGCTGGTACTTTTAATCACGGCTTTTGTCAGACGTACCATCAAATCTACATCTTTTAGGACACCAGCTCCGGCTCCTTTGCATACCACTTTTTTGACAGGACATCCAAAATTAATATCAACCAAATCCGGATGAACCGTTTCTACGATTTTTGCAGAAAGCGCCATTGCTTCTTCATCTCCTCCAAAAATCTGAATACCAACTGGTCTTTCATAATCGAAAATATCCAGTTTTTGACGGCTTTTGATAGCGTCACGGATCAAGCCTTCTGAGGAAATAAATTCGCTATACATCAGATCGGCTCCATGCAGTTTGCACAAACGACGAAACGGAGGATCACTCACGTCTTCCATAGGTGCTAACAACAAGGGGAAATCAGGTAATTCTATTTTGCCAATCTTGACCATCTTCTTCAATTTGCGGCAAAATTACGAAATTTTGATTAATAAAACTTTAAAGCCTTATCCTTCAATAGTAGAGCAGCTTTAAACAGAAAGAAAAAAGTTTTGAAAATTGAATGCTCCTGAGCGCTCTTTCCAATTGATTTTCAGCACTTCCATAAATATTTTTTTCATATCGGAAAACTCAATTGGCTTATTGACATATAGGTTAGCACCGTTTTTATAGGTAGCTTCCTTGTCTTTTTCAGAAGAAGAAGTGGAATAGATTATAATTGGAAGATTTTTATATTCTTCTTTTTTTCGGATTTCAATAAGACAATCCAAGCCAGAAAGTATAGGCATATTTAAATCCAAAAACAGGATGTCGGGAACGACATTTTTACCATTACCTCCCAAATAGTCCAACATTTCCTTTCCTTTGGCAAAGGAAAGCACTGACTTAATTTCACTGAAATCGTCGGCTACTTCCTTAAAAAGCAGGTGCTCTTCGTGGTCATCGTCCAGAAGGGCGATGGCTAAATTTTGTTTCTTCATAGTAGGCATTATGTTGGGGCATAATTTTTGGGTCTTGTAAAATTAGAAAAAAACTCGACTCCTTCTCTATTTACCATAAAAAAAAGACCGCACTTTTAATGCGGTCCTTCAATTTTTATTGTTTTTTTTATGACTTATAAAGCAATGACGCCAATCTTGCATCTCTGTTATAAACATCATCAAAGAAACTAATCATACCGTTTTCATCTGCGAATGCTGTAAAATAGGCGATATAAACCGGGATTTTTTTCTTTAATGCATAGCTACTTTCTTTTCCGGCATGCATCGCTTTGTCTATTTTTTGAGGTGTCCACTTTTTATCATCTTCCAAAATTGCTACTGCCAAATCTCTTGCTTTTTGAACACGTACACAGCCATGGCTAAATGCTCTGCTTTCCTTATTAAAAAGACTTTTAGCCGGGCTGTCATGCAGATAGATATTATTCGAATTTGGAAACATGAATTTCACCAGTCCAAGCGAGTTTTTATCTCCGGGTTTTTGGCGGACTAATCCATTGTTCCACTCCATATTATGTTTGCTCAAATAATTTTTGTCTTTTGCCATTCCTGGCTTTATTTCTTTTTCAATGATGCTTTTCGGAATATTCCAGTAGGGACTAAAAACCAGATAACTCATTTGTCCGCTAAACACTACCGTTTTGTTCATTTCTTTCCCAACAACAACATTGGATTCCAATCTCACTTTATCGTCTTTGTAATACCTCATCCTATACGAAGGAATATTAACGGCAATATATTCACCTCCTTTGGTAAGCTCTGTAGAAATCCAACGGCAGCGCTCCATATTTACAACAATCGATTTAATCCTGTCCTGAACCGGAACATTGAGGTGTTTCACCAAATCTGGCGTAATCAGGTTGTCCATTTCACGAGAATTTCTCTTTTTGTAGGCCGTGATAGCCTGCAACAATTCATCATCGTATTGATTGCTCCCTGAATCCTTTGTTAAATCACCAGAAATAAAAAGCCTTTTTCGAACCTCAGCAATTGTTTTGGAACTATCTCCAGGCTTGAGCGACTTGATTCCGGCTTTCATCTCAATTGTTCCCCAACCGCCTTTTTCTTCTATTTCAGTATATTTTTGCAATCCCTTTTTCAGATCGTAATAAAGAGGAAGCAATTCGGAATCGTCTTTTTTCAGAAGATTCGGGTCTTTCATCAGCGTATCCAGATAAGAAACATACGACACTTTTTCACGAGGCAAATACCAACCACTTTCTTTACTTTCTTTTGGGTCCAATCCTTGTAGGACATTTTTAGCATAGAAAAAATACATGGACGAAATCAGCAATTCCGAAGATACATCCGGCCCGCTTTTTTCTTTTGACTCATAGAAAATATCACTGATTTGTTGCTTATACGGCAATTGATTCTGAACACCTTCTGATTTGATCTGATTGACCTTGTCAAACAAGGCCGCAGCAAATTCAATCTGTCCGCCACGGTCATACCATATATAATGATAATCGTGCTTTTTGTACAGTTCCTTTATCTCCGGCTCAAACTCTTTAAAATCAGGATATTTTGTAAAAAATCCGGCAACTTGAGTACTGTCAAAAGAAATGGTATTTTCTTCTTCATGCACTTCAATTCCCGAAAGATCTTTGTCTTTTTTCTTACAGGAAGCTGTCAAAAACAGACCTGTGCAACAGATAATCAGTATTGGAATTATTTTTCTCATAGGGCTATTCTTTTTATTAAATATAGAAAATTTATTTTGGGATTAAAACTTTTACCTCATTCACATTTCCCTTTTAACTCAAATTTTAGAATACGTTATTTTTCCACTGCAATAATGGCTTATTTTTCTTCAAAAATTCCACTTTTAACTTAAAAACTAAAAAACTATATTTGCCGATTAATTCCTTATCTTTAAGGAAATAAAGTGGAGAATGAAGGATAATCTTGCTCAACAGTCAAGATATAGGCTATGGCCTGAATAAAATTGATATAAAACGAAGATGAAACATATTAGGAATTTTTGCATTATTGCACATATCGATCACGGAAAAAGTACGCTTGCCGACCGTTTGCTGGGTGCGACAAGAACCGTAACTGCCCGCGAAGAAAAGGCACAATTGCTTGACAATATGGACCTTGAGCGTGAGCGAGGTATTACGATAAAAAGCCATGCGATCCAGATGGAATATCACTATAAAGGTGAAGACTATATCCTGAACCTTATCGACACTCCGGGACACGTAGACTTTTCATATGAAGTTTCCCGTTCAATTGCGGCTTGCGAAGGTGCGCTTTTGATTGTCGATGCGGCACAAAGCATCCAGGCACAGACTATTTCAAACTTATACCTGGCTTTGGAAAATGATTTGGAAATTATTCCTGTTTTGAACAAAGTTGACCTTCCAAGCGCTAATCCAGAGGAAGTAAGTGATGATATTGTTGACCTGTTAGGCTGTAAATTGGAAGAAATCATTCACGCTTCGGGAAAAACCGGATTAGGCGTAGAAGACATCCTTGCTGCAATTATTGAAAGAGTTCCACCGCCAAAAGGAGATCCTGAAGAACCTTTGCAGGCACTTATTTTTGACTCTGTCTACAATCCTTTCCGAGGTATTGAAGTAATTTTCAGGGTTATTAACGGACAAATCAAAAAAGGCCAGAAGATTAAATTTATGGCAACCGGAAATGAGTATTTTGCTGATGAAATTGGCACATTGAAACTAAATCAGGTTCCGAAACCTATGATTTCTGCCGGTGATGTTGGTTATTTGATTTCCGGAATCAAGGAAGCAAAAGAAGTAAAAGTAGGTGATACATTGACCGATGCAAAAACGCCTACAACCAATATGATTACAGGATTTGAGGATGTAAAACCGATGGTTTTTGCCGGAATTTACCCTGTTGATACCGAAGATTATGAAGATTTGAGAGCTTCGATGGAAAAATTACAGCTGAATGACGCTTCACTTGTCTTTACTCCTGAAAGTTCTGCCGCACTAGGATTTGGTTTCCGTTGCGGATTCTTAGGAATGCTACACATGGAAATTATACAAGAGCGTTTGGAACGTGAATTCGACATGACCGTAATCACTACTGTTCCTAACGTTTCTTATTTGGCTTATACTAAGAAAGAACCTGAAAAAGCCCTTGTGGTTAATAACCCTTCTGATCTTCCGGAACCTTCTAAACTGGACCGTGTTGAAGAACCGTATATCAAGGCAACCATTATTACCAAATCAGACTTTGTTGGAAACGTAATGTCACTATGTATTGAAAAGCGTGGTGTTATTACCAACCAGACGTATCTGACAACAGACCGTGTTGAACTTTCATTTGATATGCCTCTGGCTGAAATCGTATTTGATTTTTACGACCGATTGAAAACAATCTCAAAAGGATATGCTTCTTTTGACTACTCACCAATCGGAATGAGGACTTCGAAATTGGTTAAGCTTGATGTTTTATTGAATGCACAAGGTGTTGATGCACTTTCTGCTTTGATTCATGAAGACAATGCTTACAATATCGGTAAAAAAATGACCGAAAAACTACGCGAGCTGATCCCGAGACAACAGTTTGATATTCCAATCCAGGCAGCTATTGGAGCTAAAATTATTGCACGTGAGACTATCAAGGCGTTGAGAAAAGACGTTACCGCAAAATGTTATGGTGGTGATATTTCCCGTAAGAGAAAGCTGTTGGAAAAACAGAAAAAAGGTAAAAAACGCATGAGACAAGTAGGTAATGTTGAAATTCCGCAAGAAGCTTTTATGGCGGTTTTGAAACTGAACGACTAGTTTTAAAAATAGAGAAAAACCTCGATGGCGAAAGTTGTCGAGGTTTTTTGTTTTGGCGTATATTTGATCATTAGTTTTTTAATTATGATGGACGAGTCTCCAAAAAGATTTGACAGGATTGTAGCAATCCTTATTCAATTGCAGTCCAAAAAAATTGTCCGGGCGCAAGAGCTTGCCGATCGTTTTGAGGTAAGCCTAAGGACAATTTATAGGGACATCCGCACTTTGGAAGCATCTGGTGTGCCTATCTATAGCGAAGCCGGTGTTGGCTATTCGCTGCTTGATGGTTACCGTCTGCCGCCCGTTATGTTTACCCGTGAAGAAGCCAGCAGTTTTATTGCGGCCGAAAAACTCATGGAAAAATTTACAGACAAAGAGCTCCACAATCATTATACCTCTGCTGCTTTTAAATTGAAAGCTGTATTGAAAAGTTCTGACAAAGACTGGATTTCAACTATAGAAACTAATGTCTTGATGCAGCCTGCCAGAAAACTGTTTAATGAAAAAGCTCCAAATGCACTGGCCTTACTTTTTAAAAGCATTGCGGAAAAAACGCAGGTTATTTTGACTTATCTGGCTATAGAAGCTGATGACCCGACCGAAAGACTTATTGAACCTGTTGGGGTTTTTCATGAAAATGAAAATTGGTACACTTTAGGCTTTTGTCATTTACGAAACGATTACCGTCAGTTTAGGGCTGATAGGATTCATCAAATCAAACAGACAGACAAACCATTTACTATTGAGCATCCGGATCTGGAAGCTTATTTGCAAAATGATCTGCAGAAGTACAGCACTACTAAAGTTAGAATTGTAGTACCTAAAAAAATCTCGAAGTATATCGCTACGCAAAAAAAACATCACGGATTTGTTTCTCAAAAAGAAATAAATGACGGGAATGTTGAAATGACTTTTATGTCACGGGATATTGAAGAAGGTTTTTGCCGATGGTTTATGACCTATGGTGATTATGCGACGATTTTGGAACCTGAGAGATTAAAAGAACGGGTTTCAGAAATTATTTCTAAAACCCGTTCGAGACTTTAATATTATCTTTCCCAGAAGAATGGTGGTTCAATATTCAAGGCTCTTAAATAAACGTAACCTTGTCCTCTGTGGTGGATTTCATTATCGATAAAATAGAAAATATTGTCAATAATCGGGAATTCATATTGCCCGAAAAGATTGAATTTTTCGCTGAAATCTGCTACATCCAATAAACTCCAGTATTTATTGATTTCCTCAGTAGCTTCATCCCACTTGCGTAAATAATCTGCCTTTGTAGTTCCATTATCCGCATTCTCAATGTAAGGCTTTTCATCGCGCTCTACAATTCCTTTCAAAGCAGGAGAAGCGATTGCTAAAAGTTCTGAGGTCAATTGTGCGAAGGTTCTCATTCCTCCAATAGAGAATTCAAAAAATTCTTTTTCCGGGAAAGCTTCAATAACACGACGGGTTAATCCGCGGTGTCCTTGCCAATGTCTTAATAAATTTTCTTTAGTAATAATCTGCGGTGCTTGAGCTGTTGCGTTCATAATTTTTTTTGTTTTTTATTGTTACATGTCAAAGGTAAATGGGGCTAGTGACAACAGTTTGTCAGCAGTATTTTTTATTTTGTATTTTTTTTATTCTCATAAAAAAAGCCTACAGTCGGAATGGACTGCAGGCCTTGTTTTATTAGGAAATGGGCTTATTTAAAGCTTTCTCCTATTATCATCAGATTTAGTATCAATAAGCTTATTGTATGGATCAATTCCAACCTCTACCGGTTTTTCATCGACTACAATGACAAACTTATTGTCAATCTTATCAATCTTATACTTCTTGAGATAAAGTTCTTTTTCTTTGGTCTTGCCTTTTACGGTTTGTTCTCCAAATACACCCACCTCAACATAATCATTCATAGGATAAGATTCTATTGCGTGCTTATCGCCCTTACCTTTATAAGTAAGTGTTTTGCCTGCAGGATCCTTAAATATTCTGTTCCCTTTTTCATCTGAGCGGTATTTACTCACTAGCGCTTCAATCGTCACTTCATACTTGCCGTTAGGAAGTTTTTTGGAAGAGACTCCTTTTATACGGTTATCATAGAGCGTAATTGTCTCAAACATATCCTTGATCATGTATTTCAAAGAATCTGGAGTTGCTTCATTCAGATAAGACACAAATTCTATCGAATTGGTATATGGTGCTTCCTGATAAGCTACTTTCTGCAAATATTTCTTCAAAGCATTGTTCATATTCTTTTCGCCTATATAATCGCTCAAAGCATACAAGACTAAAGATCCTTTGTTATAGTGGATATACTGTTGGTTTTCGTTATACATTAACGGTTGCTCCTTCTTGCTTTCAAAAGTCCTTCCTATTAAATAGCTGTCTAATGCATCTTTTAGGAACATTCTCATCTGCGATTTTCCGTATTCATGCTCTAATACTTTCAGCGAGCTGTATTCTGACAAACTTTCAGACATAAGCGTTGCTCCCTGTACGTTGGCACCAATCACCTGATGTGCCCACCATTGGTGTGCCATTTCATGCGCCGTTATAGAAAATGGATAATCAACTGCATTTTCATCTTCATCCTTAACATGGGCGATAAAACCAACGGCTTCAGAATAAGGGATTGTATTGGCAAAAGATTGCGCAAAACCGCCACCTGTCCTTGGAAACTCAATAATTCGTGCTTGCTTGTGCTGGTATGGTCCAAAATTTTCAGTGTAATATTCCAATGATTTCTTGACTCCTTTTATCATTCGATCTATATTGTATTCGTGACCTTTTTGATAATAGATTTCAATGTTGACATCTTTCCATTTGTCTTTTTTCACTTCATATCGTGCCGATTGGTATGCATAGAAATTCAGCATTTTTTGATCCATCTTGTAATGGAAATAACTTCTGCCGTTTTCTTTCCATTGTTTCTCCAAATAACCCGGTGCAATAGCAATCTGATCGTCTGAAGTACTTACAGTCGTTTCAAAATTAACCCAGTCAGCATCATTAGAAATATACGTATTCTGTCGGGCTATGCTATCTGTCGGCTTGGCCATTCTTTCTTTTGGCTTCAATCCGTATTTTGCTCTTGTTTCATCATCCCAAAGTTCACCGCTATCTGAATATCCTATAGAAGGGAAATAGCTATTGTTGATGAATGTACCATTTTCTAAAACCGGAGAATGGCTGGTAATAAAAGTATTTGGCTTATTGTATACTTCAAATTCCATTTTTATGGAATCACCCGGTGCCAAAGGCGTTTTCAGCTTATAGATATTAAAGTGAAACACTGTATCTTTTGAAACCAACTGTGCTTCTTTGTTGAAGCTGAACTTGCTTTCGTATCCGTTATAATTCAGGAATAGCGAATCGATAGTTTCTTTTGATTTATTCTTTAAGAAATAGTAACCTTTAGCCTTGAAATCTCTGCTTTTTGGATAAATATCCATATTAACATTGATATCCGTAATTCTTGGCTGAGCATAGTGCTCGTATTTCTTATATTTCTTTTCCCATTCTACAGCCTGTTTTTCATTTTCCTTCTGAGAATAGTATGGATTTCTGATGTTATTTTCATAATAAACAGCACTTCCTATCGCTACGAAACCTACCAACGCTACTATCATTGGGATTGCCAATTTTGGAGTAAAGCGTTTTTTGGCGTTAGAAAATCTTTCTTTGATTGACATCGGGATTCCGCGTTTCCAGAATAACAATGCCACGCAAAACAAGACTATTCCTAACAAGATCCAATACAGCTTATACAGATAATAGCTGTTTAATGAATGCCCGTATCCGTTCATATCTGAATAAGCATAGCCTGTATCAGAATTAAACCTGAAGATATCCTGCTCGACTCCCAATTGCGGTAAAAACTGCAAACCAATAGAAAGAAGCATCAAGACAAAGAACCCTAACAAATAGTTCTTGAAAATCGTCTGAATGAATACGGCCATAAAAGCCCAAGCTATAAAATGGAATATTTTTATACCATACAATTCAAACATATAATGCCCAAATTCAAAATTATAATAACCATGATAGGATTGGATTAACACACCTGCTATCAAAATCAGAATCAGAAGCGTAATCTGCATTTTTACTATGGCTATAAACTTTGAGAATAGCAATACCCAGTTCGGGATTGGCGTCACATCAATCAAGTGACTCATTCTTGATGTATCTGCTCTATGGATCAATATACCGGCAAATAAGAATGTCAATACGTTAATAAAAAGTGTAAACGAACCGCCAGAAATCTCAAGCATCTGCCAGGTCACCGGATACGTATCAGTCCCGAAAATATTACCAGTAGAGATAGAAACCAGCAATAAGAAAAGAAGCCCTACAATAGCAATGACGATAAAAGCCCAGTTTCTTAAAATAAATTTCAAGTCTACATTTGACAAGCTCCAGGCTGTTTTAAAATTCTGCCAGTTTGAGAAATCAAATTTTACAACCGGAAGTTCGATTCTTGTGATTCCTCCAAAATTATTCTTGACAGCTCTTTCGCCTTTCTTACTTTTCCCAATGGTCAGTGCCGTTTGGCTAAATGAGAAATAACGATAAAGTAGACCCAGAATAACTAGAGAGATTCCTATCCAGATAAGTCTGTTATAGATGATTACACCTTCAAATGGTAATAGATTTTCGTTTTGCTCAGCAATGGTCCAGTATTTCGTATAATAGCCGGCTGCTTCCATTCCAAAAGGTTCCCATAAAGCCACGACATATCTGTTATCCGTGTCTTGTGTAAAACTGGAAAGTATTACCTGTAATAGCAACACCAGGATAACCCCGATAAATCCAACGGAAATATTTCGGGTAATCGTAACTAATGCAAAAATAAGAACACCAAAAATGAATAGGTTCGGGATGATATAGATTAGGTAAATCTGAGCATAGGCTACCGGATTAAAGGGCAACAGCAAATCATGATTCACCCACGGAAGCAACGATGCTGCAACCAAACCTAAAATAATAGTCAGCGTTATAAGAATGACAACAAACAGGGAACTTAAAAATTTCCCGGCAATGTAATCCAGTTTTGTAAAAGGATATGAGAACAATATCGTATGCATATTGAACCTGAAGTCTCTGTATACAGAAGAACCCACAATGATAGGTAGCAAGAAGTAAATCAAGACATTCATTGCGTTGATAAAACCGTTCAAAGCCGTAGGCGAATTGGCATAGGCATTAGAACTTCTCGCTGCGGTCAAATCATCAAAAACACCAAAGCTCGCAGCTGCAAAAAGGAAAGACATCCCAAAAAACAGCGCTGCGAATATATAAAACGAAGGGTTCCTGAACCATCGTTTTAATTCAAAATTAAATATCGTAGAAAACATATTATTGGTCAGATTTAAGTGCTACAAAATATACGTCTTCCAATTGCGGTGCGGCTGCGACAAACGTCTCATCCGGTTTTTCACTGCTATAAACTTTAATATTTAAAGTATTATCCTGGTTATATTTTGATGAGATCACGTTAAAATCACGCTCATAAGTATCCAATTCTTCACGGACAATCACTTTTGTCCAGATTTGCCCTTTCAGTCTTTCTTCAGCTTGTTCCGGAGTTCCTTGAGAGAGGATTTTCCCTCCGTTCAAGATAGCCATTTCGTGACATAATTCTTTTACGTCATCCACGATGTGCGTAGAAAAAATAACCGTATGGTTGGTTCCTATTTCTCTCAAAACATTTAGGAAACGATGGCGTTCTGCCGGATCCAAACCAGCCGTTGGCTCATCAACTATGATTAATTTAGGATTATTCAAAAGTAATTGTGCAATTCCGAAACGCTGCTTCATACCACCTGAATAGCCGCTCACGGATTTATTTCTTTGTTCGTAAAGATTGGTTACTTCCAAAACTTTCTTTACCAATTCTTTTCTTTCTGATTTTGAAGAAATCCCTTTTAGTCTTGCAAAATAATCCAAAAGTTTTTCTGCCGACATATTCGGATAAACACCAAATTCCTGTGGCAGGTAGCCCAAAATTTTTCTTAAAGCAATATTATCTTCCAGTACATTGATTCCATCAAATTCAATCGTTCCGGAGTCTGGTTTCTGCAAAGTAGCAATAGTTCGCATTAAAGAAGATTTTCCCGCACCATTTGGTCCTAAAAGTCCAAACATCCCGGAACCAATTTCCAGATTCAAGCTATCTAAAGCCTTAACGCCATTTTTATACGTCTTACTTAAGTTATTAATTTTAAGCTTCATAATTTGTAAATATTTTGGTTGATTATAATTGGTTAGTGGAAAGATTGCTTTTTTTGTTACACATTTCAGCAATCTATTTTTAAAAATAGGCGTTTTTAACAAATAAACTTTAAGATTTACTGACAATTTCAAACTTCGTACCTTTGCAGTTCTTATTATAGAATTTAAAATGATTGAAGATAAAAATCCACAACGAACAAGCTTGTCTGAATTAGGAGAATTCGGGCTTATAAAACATCTAACAAAACATTTCGAAATCAGCCAACCGTCTACCTTCAAAGGAATTGGAGACGATGCAGCGGTTTTGGATTTTAAAGATAAAAAGGCTGTCGTTTCAACCGATCTGCTTATTGAAGGCGTCCATTTTGATTTGGCTTATATGCCTTTAAGGCATTTGGGATATAAATCGGTTGTCGTAAATGTATCCGACATTTATGCTATGAATGCCAAGCCTACACAGATTACTGTTTCAGTAGCTGTCTCTAACCGTTTTCCTTTGGAAGCGCTTGAGGAATTATTCGACGGTATTGCTTTGGCTGCTAAAGAATATAATGTAGATGTGATTGGCGGTGACACCACTTCTTCCCAAAAAGGATTGATAATCAGCATTACTGCAATAGGTGAAGCTGATGAATCGGAATTAGTCTATAGGAATGGTGCAAAATCCAATGACCTTCTTGTCGTTACAGGCGATATTGGTTCTGCTTATATGGGATTACAGGTTTTGGAAAGAGAAAAACAAGTATTTCAGGTAAACCCGAATAGCCAACCCGATCTGGAGGCTTATACTTATATCATAGAAAGGCAGCTAAGACCGGAAGCACGAAAAGACATCAGGACCTTATTGCATGCTTTGGAAGTAAAACCAACTTCGATGATTGATATCTCTGACGGATTATCTTCAGAAATCATCCATATCTGCAAACAATCTGGGGTCGGATGTAACTTATATGAAGAGAAACTGCCATTGGATCCACAATTAATCAGTGTCTGCGAAGAATTCAACATCGACAGCACTACGGTTGCCATAAACGGAGGTGAAGACTATGAGCTTCTCTTTACGATTTCTATGGATGACTTCGATAAAATTAAAGGAAATCCAAATTTTACCGTTATTGGACATATGACTCCAGAAAGCGAAGGCATACATTTGGTTACAAGAGCCAACACAAAAATTCCTTTGAAAGCACGAGGTTGGAATGCTCTTGACAGCTAATCTGAAAAAAATGCATAAAAAAAAGCGATGGTTGGGGATCATCGCTTTTTTTATTTTTCCAATTGGATAAGCAGTTGTTTTGTAGGTTTAAGCCATTTGGGGGCTAACAAAAGGGTGGTATTACTCGTGTTTACTGCTTATGGCGTTCTTGGGTTTACTTTTAATCTCTTCAATGAAAAAACTTATACTTTATTACACTGTAAAACTACATTAGTAAGTCATTAGTTGTTTACGGTTTTCCCGCATTTGTTTTACGGTTTTCCCGTAAAAAAGAACAAACATTATTTTAAAATTCTAACGTTCAAAAGATTAATCATTTTTTCTGCCGTTCAACAAAAAATACTCATTGTCTTTCACAACAAAATTTTTCTGCTGTTTGGATGAATCTTTGGTCTTAATACTGACTATGTTCTGCCTTGTATTTTTCACATTGGTTTCACTCTTGCAACAAAGCAAAGCTGTTAAACTGGCTATTATAATTATCGTCTTAATCTTCATCTAATTCTTTCTTAATTCCTAAAAGCTAAATTATTCAACAGACACTTATGGTGTTTGCGGTTTTCCCGCATTTGTTTTACGGTTTAGCCGTAATTCAAAAACTTTAAGAGCATAAAAAAAGCGGCACTTTGGGGAGTTACCGCATTTTTATTTTTTTTGGAATCGCAAGCAGCCAATTGATTTATGTAGGTTAAGTCAATCTTGGGGGCTGACAAAAGGGTAATATCATTATTTTTTTTTGCTACTTACTTTGCTTCCGGCTCTTTAAAAAAGACGTTTTTGATTACAGTGTAAAACTAGCCATTACAGTACATAGTTGTTTGCGGTTTTCCCGCATTTGTTTTACGGTTTTCCCGTAATCCTTATTTGAGTGCAATAAAAAAGCTGCCTTTTCAGGCAGCTTTTTTTTCGAAGAAATGAAATAAAATAGGTATACCCCCTAATTTATTCTAACTCAAAATTACATTGCTAAATTACAGCTATTTAATGCAGGCTGTTTGCGGTTTTCCCGCATATATTTTACGGTAAAACCGTATCAATGGATATTACCAAACATTATTTTAGATGAATCCTCTAAGTCTGGCCTCGTTAATAAGATCTTCGTCATTTCCACCCTTAATTTTAAATAAATCTTTCAGGTTTAATTTTCTTTTTTCGACAGCAATCAAAGACAGCGGCGTATGCAAAGGAATGTTTTTGGTCTTTACTCCTCTTGACAGATGATACAATATCTGACGGTCGTATTCATCAATTAGGTTACTGTCGCTAGATTGTTGGCTTACAAACTTGACAACCGTCTGGCTATAATAGTTTTCGTTTTTTAATATCTTATCAAATGCGATGAGAAGTTCATCAAAAGTCAGGTCATTTTTGATGATAAGCCCGTTCGGGTTTATAGTCTTGATAATGTTGTTAATTTTTAATGACTCCGTGTGCATGGTTAGAAGTATCACTCGGCAGGAAGGCAAAACAGTCTTCATCAACTTAGCCAAATCCTCTCCAGAAAGAATATTCTTTTCCTGATAAGGCGGCATACTGATGTCAAAAAACGCCACATCATAGGGAATCATTGTCGGACTGGTCAGAATTTCATACGCCGATTTGCAATCGTTTGCCTGCGTGATATTGAACTCGAATTCTGCCGGGTGGTAGCCAGCAATAGTATTCTTGTATGCTTCAATAATAAACGGGTGATCGTCAACAATTAGAATGTTTAGTTTTTTTGCCATGGTGTTATGTGTGTTATTTTTGATTAGTTTCCATTGGAAACACAACCGTTATAGTGGTTCCTTTACCTATTTTTGACTTGATATCAAAAACCGCTTCGCAAGCTTTTGCTCTTGAAAGCATATTCTGAAGGCCAATACCTTTACTCTTTTTACTTACTGAGAATCCTACTCCATCATCTGTCACAGTCAATTTTAATGTTTTCTCTTGTTTTAAAATCTCAATCCTGACATTTTCGGCTTGGGCATATTTGTTTATGTTTAGTAACGCTTCCTGAAGAATTCGGTATAAATTAATTTTGATGTAGTTTTCAATCTTTTCCCATTCAATTTCCATATCAACCACAAAAGAAACTTTCGCCTGGGAAACTGTTTCCTGCTGTTCTATCAGGTTGTTTACAATTCCAATAAAATTATTGTTTAAGGCATATTTCTCACGATTAAGATCATGTGAGATTTCGCGGATGTCCTGCTCAATATTTTTAAGCTCAACGAGATAGTTATTTCTGCTAACAATGGCTTCGTCATCCTGTCTTTTATTTAAACTATCCAGATTCAGGCGAGCACCAAATAATCTTCCCAAAATACCGTCGTGAAGTTCTTGCGCAATCCTCACCTTTTCATTTGCCCTTCCTTCTTCTATCTTATTTTGCTGGTAAAGCATCAAGTTATAGATATCCTCGTTGGCTTTCTGCTGTGCTTGTTTTAGCATCAACTCTTTTGTTTTGGAACGCTGGTTTTTGATTACAAAAAGAAGAATTCCAATCATTACAACCAGCCCGAAAAAGAAAAGTATGTTTCTGTTTTGCTCTGCTAATTTGTCTTTTTGCTGAATGATTTCATCAGTTTCGTATTCTATCCTGGCAAATCTGTCTTTAGATTTTCGTTCGGCATTTTGAAGACTATCATTAATTTTTATATATTCCGCAGAATACATCAAAGATTCTTTTGGACTAACAATTCCAGCCTGCTTTAATGATGCTAAAACCGCTCTGTAGTTTTTTATTTGCTTAGAAAGATCTAGAGCCTCTTTTGCAAATTTTTGAGAAGTTAAGGAATCCTTTTTTTCGAAATAGTATTCTGACAAATGGATCTTTACATAAATTATTCCAACTCCCATATTTAAACTATCCCGTATTTTTAATGATTGATAAAATAAATCTGGTAAGCCTGAAAAATCTTTAATCTTAAATTTAGAATAAGCCAAATTATCTAATAGTATAGCATGCAGATACGATTTGTTATCTATTGATTCTATATCTTTTATAGCTTCTTTAAATTTTTCAATCGCCAATTTGTCTTTATTTTCGCGTTGATAAACGTTCCCTATATTATTCAATGAACTTATTTTTTGAAAAGGATCGTTTGCATTATTTTTAAGCCCTATATTTAATGCTTTTGTATGATATTCTAATGCTTTTTCATAATCTTTCAATTCTGTAGATACAAAACCAAGCTGATTATATGTATCATAGATTTTATTTATATCTCCTTCATCCCTTAGTACATTCAATGCCTTTATCGCAGAAAGTTCACTTCCAAAAAAATCATTTTCATAACTTTGAATAATGGCTGTATTGATATAGACACTTGCAAGATTCCCTTTATCATTTAGTTTTTGATAAATTTTTTCTGCTTTTTTATAGTATGAATAGGCACTATCCTTTTGAATTGTATTTGAATAATAATCCCCTAAATAAGAATAGGACTTAGCAATATTCACAGTATCTCGGCTACTTTTAGATTTTTCTAAAATTATTTGAACTACTTTATGATACTCCTCAAAATTATTCATATTAAAATACCTATTAGCCACTTTAAAAAGACTTAACCTATTTAAAGAATCATTATCCTGATTGATTAAAATGGCAAATGCTTTTTTGTTATACGACAGCCTATCCTCATAAGCAATAGTATCTTCATTTGCAAGAGTTAGATAAGTAGCAAGAGTATCGGATATGCTTTTTTCAGAAAATTTTTCTTTTTTCTTTGAGCATCCAAGAAGTAACAGACCAATGACGAAAAAGAGGAGGTAGTATTTTTTCAATAGTCTTAAAGTTTGTTTCCAAAAATAGTAAATCTATTGACACAAAAGATGACTGTTCTTTTGATTCCTAAAAAAAGTCTTTTATTCTCTTCCTAAAAAAATAAAACAATCTAAAAAAATGATAGATTTACAAGATTTTTCTTATACAAATTTTTGTTTTTTGGCTTCTCTAACAATATCTTCATCATTTCCTTTTTCAATACCAAAAAACTCCCTTATTCTTTGTTTTCGTTTGTCAATAGCACTTAAAGAAAGCGGTAGATGTTCCATAAGTCCTTTGCTTTTCATACCCTGTGCAAGCAAGGATATCAGTTGCATATCGATACTATCAAGATAAAAGTTACTGTTGTTAATTTTTTTTAGTGTTTCTTTCATCGTTTGGGTATAATATTTCTCACCCTGAACAACAGCATCAAAAGCAACAAGAAATTCTTTTGAAGAGAAGTCACTCTTTATAAAAATTCCATCAGGATTTGTTTTTTTATAAATCTGATAAAGCAAAAA
Source organism: Flavobacterium microcysteis (assembly GCF_006385255.1). Lineage (GTDB taxonomy): Bacteria > Bacteroidota > Bacteroidia > Flavobacteriales > Flavobacteriaceae > Flavobacterium > Flavobacterium microcysteis. The sequence goes on along the minus strand of NZ_VFJE01000056.1, from coordinate 48,967 downwards.
CTGTTCTGCATGTGATGTAATAACAATGACTTTGGATTGTTGTTGGTACTTTCTGATATAAGGAATAAGATCTTCACCTGAATGGATTTCTTTTTCTGAATAGCCCGGTAGTGAAAGGTCAAGAAAAATCATATCAAACTGGTCGTTCCCATGAATAAGACCGTAAGCTTCTTCGCTCGTGTAGGCACTTTTAAATTCCAATTCGTATCCATGAGTATTGAATGACAAAATACTCTTGTAACCTTCAATCATGGCAGGATGGTCATCTACTATAAGCACTAACTGTTTCATGTGATATTCTTTTATATCGGTATCTTAATCCTGACAACTGTTCCGGCACTGGAAGAAGTAATTTCACTACTACCATTCATTTCTTCTGCCCTTGATTGAATATTTCCAATCCCCAATCCGGAAGAATGGGCCTCTGCATCAAATCCGACACCATCATCCTTAATTTCAATGTGCAACAACTCACTTTCTTGCGCTATGTTTATACTTACTTCTTTCGCAGCTGCGTGTTTCTTAATGTTATGTAGACTCTCCTGCAGGATTCTGTATATATGCATTTTAACGACAGCGTTTATCGTCTCCCACTTGATGGATTTGGAAAACCAAAGGCTAATTTTTAAGGAAGCCGCATTTGCAACTTCTAAAGCTAAGGATCTTAAAAGTTCCTCATAATCTTTTTTAGGAGAAAAAGTATCATGACTTAAATCATGGGCTATATCCTTAACTTCTTTTTCTACTTCCTGGATCTGTTCTATTTGGCCAATACAATGTTTGATAGTTTCCGGATCGGTTCTGTTTTCAAGAACAAAAAGGTTGAACCGAATACTCGCTAATCTATTCATGATACCATCATGAAGCTCTTTTGCTATACGTTTTTTTTCTTTTTCACGGCCTTCGTCAAATTTCTGCTGTTGATCCAGTATGAGTTGGTAGATTTCCTCATCCGCTTTTTGCTGTGACTGTAATAAAACCAGCTCCCGTTGCTTAGATCTCTGCATCCTATAGGCATAAAAAAGCACTCCTGATAAAAACGCAGAAATAGCAATCCAGAGGATAGTCCATTTTTGTCCAATAGCCTTATCTTTTTCAAGTACAATCTCGTCAGTCTCAAACTCGATCCGAGCAAACTTATTCTGCATTTTTCTTTCTTCAAGATGAATACTGTCGCTAAGCGTTATATATTCTTCTCTATAATCCGATGCTTTTTTGTCATCAACTGCTGCTGCCTGACTCAGGGAAAACAATAAACTTTTATCTAATTTGCTTTCCCTACTAAGGTTTAGTGCCTCAACGGCATACTTTTTTGCTTTTGCCGTGTCCTTTACTTTAAAATAATATTCAGACAATCGGGTCCTTGCCAGAATAGATTCAGGATAATAACTCAGGCTATCGCTTATTTTTAATGATTTATAAAATAATGCCGGCAAATCTGAATAATCATTTGCACAGAATTTAGAATAGCCCAAATTACCCAAAAATATTGCGTAGGTAGTAGGTTTGTCAATGAACAGATCTGTTTCTTTTAAGGCTTTTTCATAATACTCTATTGCTTTTTTATAGTTTTTCTCATCCTGAAATACTGTACCTATATTATTAAACGTTCCTGCTATCGGATGAAATTCTTTGGGTAATTTATTTGAATTTGCAACCTGTAAGGCTTTGTTATGGTATTCGAGACATCTCTTATAATCTCTTTGCATGTTAGCCGTGATGGCAATTATATTATAAGCTTCATATACTTTATATTTTTCCGAGGTTCCATTTAGCTCTTCTAATGCTTTTATAGCAGAGTGCTCACTTCCGATATAGTCGTTTATTTTATTCTGTAAAATAGCGATGTTTATATAAGTCGTGGCTAAATTTATTTTTTTGTTTAGTTTCCGATATAACTTTTCTGCCTTTTTATAATACGCGAAAGAACTGTCTGCATTTCCTATTCCTCCCATATAATATTCCCCTATGTTTGAATAAGCCAGAGCCATTCTTAAACTATCTTTGCCCGCAATCGATTTCTTGAGAAGAATTCTGGAAATTTCATGAAACTTATCCATTTCATTTAGGTTGAAATACCTATTGGCAACTTCCGACAGGTTTAATCTCTGCACACTATCATTTTTCTTATCCATTATTAACCTAAAAGCTTTTTCATTATACAAAAGCCTATCCTGGTATGGGGTCGCATCTTGATATGCCAAACGCAGACAAATAGAAATACTGTCGGTTGCTTTTTCAGAAAGATCTAATTTTTTCTTAGAACATCCGGTAAGCGATATAATTCCAGTAACAAAAAAAAGAAAAACTGTTTTTTTCAAAGCCTAAAATTTTGATTTGTGTGCACTCCTGACGGCACTATTATTTTTATTACTATTTCTTTTCCTATTGCAGAATCTATTCTTAAATCAGCACTCATTTCTTTTGCCCTTATGCCTATATCCTTAAGAACCTGCCTCTTTTCAATATTTTCAACATCAAATCCACTACCATCAACCTCCATCACTAAAAGCGAAACGTTTTTATAAAAACGGATTTCAACACTTGTCCCTTTCTTGCCCATAAAGTTAAGACATTCTTGAAGTACATGATAAATTCCCAGTTTTTTTCTACTATCAAAGACATCCCAGTCTATCGTCTTGTCAATTTCCAATTCGATTTTCAAGGATGTTTTATTTCTAAACTCCTCTATTACCGATTCCAGAAACTCCTTATAGTCTCTTTTGGGAGAAAACAAATCACGACCCAGACTATGGGCTATGTCCCTAACTTCTTTTTCCACATCCTGTATCTCAGCTACCTGATTGATGCAGTGTCTGACCGTTTCCGAATCGGTTTTGTTTTCCAGGACAAGCAAGCTCCTGCGTATCCCTAACAGCCTGCTCAAGACGCCGTCATGCAGCTCCCTTGCAACACGCCTCTTTTCTTTTTCTCGGCCTTCATCAAATTTTTGATGGTACTCTGATATTAGGCGATAGATTTCTTCGTCTGCCTTCTGTCGGGACAAGAGCAGATGCAACTCTCTTTGCCTGGATTGGCGAAGGCGAAAAATATAGAAAATCAATCCTGAAAGCAAGACCGAGACAGCTATCCAAAAGACTGTCCATTTTTGGATTATGGCCTTATCTTTTTCAAGTACAATCTCATCAGTCTCAAATTCGATTCGAGCAAACTTATTCTGCATTTTTCTTTCTTCAAGATGAATACTATCGCTAAGCATTATATATTCTTTTCTATAATCCGATGCTTTTTTGTCATCGACTGCCGCTACCTGTTCAAGGGAAAACAATAAGCTTTCATCTAATTTACTTTCCCTGCTAAGGTTTAGTGCCTCAACAGCATACTTTTTTGCTTTTGTCGTGTCCTTTACTTTAAAATAGAATTCAGACAATCGAATTCTTGACAAAATTGACCCCGGATAATAACTTATGCTATCGCTTATCTTTAATGACTTATAAAATAATGCCGGTAAATCTGAATAATCGTTTGCACAGAATTTAGAATAGGCCAAATTATCCAAAAGTATTGCATAGATAGTAGGCTTATCTATAAACAAATCTGATTCTTTTAAACCTTTTTCATAATATTCTGTTGCTTTTTCAAAGTCTTTCTTCTCCTGAAATATGGTCCCGATATTGTTAAACGTCCCTGCTTTCGGATGAAATTCTTTTGGCAGTTTATTTGAATTTGCAACCTGCAAGGCTTTGTCATGATATTCGAGACATCTCTCATAATCTCTTTGTCTGAATGCAGTAATGGCAATTAAATTATATGCTTCATATATATTATATTCTTCAGAGGTTCCTTTCAGTACTTCTAATGCCTTTATAGCAGAGTGTTCACTCCTGATATAGTCGTTTATCTTGTTCTGTAAAAGGGCAATATTTATATAAGTCGAGGCTAAATTTATTTTTTTATCTAGTTTCCGATATACCTTTTCTGCTTTTTTATAATATGCGAAAGAACTGTCAGTATTTCCTATTCCTCCCATATAATATTCTCCTATGTTTGAATAGGCCAGGGCTATCCTCAAACTATCTTTGGCAACAATCGATTTCTTGAGAAGAATTCTGGAAATTTCATGAAACTTATCCATTTCATTTAGATTGAAATATCTAATGGCTACTTTAGATAGGTTCCATCTCTGCACAGCATCATTTTTTGTATCCATTATTAACCTCAAAGCTTTTTCATTATACAAAAGCCTGTCCTGATATGGGGTCGCATCTTGATATGCTAAATGCAGACAAATAGAAATACTGTCGGCTGCTTTTTCAGAAAAATCTAATTTTTTCTTAGAGCATCCGAGAAGCGATATAATTCCAGTAACACAAAAAAGAAAAATTGTTTTTTTCAGAGTCTAAAATTTTGATTTGTATTGGTTCCTGGCGGCACTGTTATTTTTATTACCATTTCTTTTCCTACAACAGCGCTTGTTATTAAATCAGCGTCCATTTCTTTTATCCTTAGGCCTATATTCTTAAGAGCTTGTCTCTTTTCAATATCTTCGGTATCGAATCTAATACCATTGACCTCAATTATTAAGAATGAAGAGTCTTTATAAAAATGGATTCCAACGCTTGTCCCTTTCTTGTCCATAAAGTTAAGACATTCTTGAAGCACATGGTAGACGCCTAGTTTTTTCCTATTATCAAAGATGTCCCAGTCTATTGTATTGTCTATTTTCAGATTCATTCCTATAATTACCGATTCTAAGAGCTCTTGATAGCCTCTTTTTGTAGAAAATGAATCACGCTCCAAACCATGGGCTATGTCCCTGACTTCTTTTTCCACATCCTGTATCTCAGCTACCTGGCTGATACAGTGCCTGACTGTTTCCAAATCGGTTTTGTTTTCCAGAACAAGCAGATTCGTACGTATATCTGACAATCTGCTCAAGACGCCGTCATGCAGTTCCCTAGCAACACGCCTCTTTTCTTTTTCACGACCTTGCTCGAATTTCAGATGACGGTCCGATATCAAGTGATAGATTTCTTGGTCTGCCTTCTGTCTTGACAAGATTAGGAGGAGTTCCCGTTGTTTGGTTTTACGGATACGGAAGACATAAAAAACCAAGCCGGAAAGTAGCACCGAAACTGCAATCCAGAACATCGTCCACTTCTGGAATACAGCCTTGTCTTTTTCAACAATCATTTCGTCCGTCTCATACCGGATCCGAGCGAATTTGTTCTTTATTTTTCTTTCCTCTAAATGAAGGCTGTCACTAAGTCTTATATATTCTTTTCTGTATACTGATGCCTTTGCAGGGTCAGCAATCGAAAGCCGACTCAAAGCACCTAATATCTCTATGTTTTTTTTAATTCTTCTTGAGTGATCTAGAGCTTCTTTTGCATTTTTTTTTGCTTTTACCGTATCTCCCTTTTCACTATAATATTCAGACAAATGTAGTTTGGTGTAAATTATACCTAAATCCAGATTCAAGCTGTCTTTAATTTTTAATGATTCATAAAATAAATCCGGAAGTTCTGAGTCGTCCTTAATTTTGGATTTACTATATGCCAGGTTATCCAACAATACGGCATATAAATTTGATCTGTTATTAACCATCGTTTTATCTTCCAGCGCCTGTCGGAATAAGACTATAGCTTCTTTATATCTTTTTTGTGCTCTATAAACATTACCTATATTATTGAGAGAATTTGCTTTATGACTACCCCACTTAACATTTTTATCTATAACCAAACTTAATGCTTTGCGATGATATTCATGAGCCTTATCATAAAATCTCTGTTCTTTTGAAACGATTCCAAGCAAGGTATAAATTTCATATAGTTTATCGTAATCCTTTGATTCTTTTAATAAATTGAGTGCTCTTACACATGATATTTCGCTCTCTAAAAAATCATTTTCGTATCCTTGAAATCTAGCAAGACTCAGGTATAAATTTCCTAAATTAACACTGTCATTTGTTTTTTTATAAAATCTTTCTGATTTGGAATAAAAAAGTATGCGCTATCCTTTCTTGTCATCATATCGGCATAATAATCTCCTAAATAATAACAAGCCTTAGCTATTGCAAGAATATCATCACTCCTTTCTGCTTTTTCTAAAACTATGCGGGTCGTCTTTTGATATTCCTCCATATTGTCCATATTGAAATACCTATTGGCAATCTTGAAGAGATTTACCCTATTCATCGAATCGTTTTCCTGATTGATAAAAACATCAAAGGCTTTTTTGTTATAAACCATTCTTTTTTGGTAAGACACGGAATCCTCATTTGCCAAAACCAAATATATCGGAATACTGTCCATCGTTTTTTCGGAATAGTCCAGCTTTTTCCTCGAACATGACAAAAGGAAAAGGACACCTAAAAAAAGAAGAACTGTTTTTTTCAAGAACTAAGAGTTTTTGTCTGTTTTCATTAGCATTGTCATCCTTAATAATGTTTTTCGATCTAAGATATTGCTTATCCTTAAATCGGCACCCATTTCTTTCGCCCTTAAGCTTATACCTTTAAGAATTTGTTCTTTTTCATAGTTTTTGATATCGAATCCAACATCTTTGACCTCCATCACTAAAAGCGAATTGTCTTTATAAAAACGGATTGTTATATCTGTCTCTTGTTTGCCTAGGGCGTGAAGGCATTCCTGAAGAATTTGGTAGATGCCCAGCTTTTTCTGGCTATCAAGAGCATTCCAGTCTATCGTCTTGTCGATTTCAAAATCTATTTTTAATGAAGCCTTATTTGCAAACTCCTCCGTTACTGACGTCAGAATCTCAGGGTAATCTCCTTTTGTAGAAAATGAATCACGGTCCAAACCATGGGCTATGTTCCTGACTTCCTTTTCCACATCCTGTATCTCAGCTACCTGATTGATGCAGTGTCTGACCGTTTCTGAATCGGTTTTGCTTTCCAGGACAAGCAGACTGCTCCGTATGTCAGAAAGCCGGCTCATGACTCCATCGTGGAGTTCTTTAGCAATACGCTTTTTTTCCTTTTTGCGACCTTCTTCGAATTTTTGATGCCGCTCTGATATCAGTCGGTAGATTTCTTCGCCAGCCTTTAGTTGGGAAAACAGCAGGTATAGTTCTCTTTGTTTGGATCTGCGAATACGAAATACATAGAAAACCAGCCCAAAAAGCAAAGTCGAGACGGCAATCCAGAACACCGTCCATTTTTGGAACACAGCCTTGTCTTTCTCAAGGATTACCTCATCCGTTTCATATCGAATCCTAGCAAACTTGTCTCTCGCTTTTTGTTCCGAAATTTGAAGGCTGTCATTTATCTTGATATATTCTTCGTTATAGATTGATGCTGTCTGCGGATCTACAATACTCAGCTGATTTAATGCGCTTAAAACATCTCTGTAACTTCTTATTTCTCTAGAAAGTTCTAAAGACTCTCTGGCAAATCTTCTAGATGTTAGAGTATCACCAATCGCAGCATAATACTCTGAAAGATGAACCTTATTGTAGACTATCCCCAAGGTTAAGCCTAAACTGTCTCTAATTTTTAATGATTTATAAAATAAATCTGGGAGCAGGGAGTAGTCTTTCAGTTTAAATTTTGAATAGGCTAAATTATTTAGCACAACAGCATGCAGGTTTGGATCAGTATATAAGCTTTTATCTTTTAATGCTGCTTGGAATTTCTCAATTGCCATTTTATCCTTATCCAAATGTTGATATGCATTCCCTATATTATTCAACACTCTTGCTTCCTCATTAAGATCTGTAAGATTGTTTTCTCTTACCAAATCCAAAGCTTTGTTGTAATTTTTTATTGCTTTTTCATAATCTTTCATTTCACTAGAAACTACACCTAAAAGATTATACGCCTGAAATATTTTTGATTTTTCAGTGGTACCTCTTAAAACATTCAATGCTTTTATTGCAGAAAGTTCGCTTCCTAAAAAATCTTTTTCATAACCTTGAACAATTGAAGTATTTATATATATTCCTGCTAAATTAATTTTATCATTTCTCTTTTGATATATTTTTTTAGCCTTTGCATAATAGAAAAACACACTGTCTTTATTTGATGTATAAATATAGTAGTCTCCAAGATAACCATATGCTTTGGCTATGCTAACAGTATCATTATGTTCTATAGCCTTTCCTAAAACTATCTGAGTAATCTTTTTATATTCTTCCCTATTGCCCATATTGAAATACCTGTTGGCTATCTTGAAGAGGTTTACCCTATTCATCGAGTCATTCTCCTGGCTGATAAAAACATCAAATGCCTTTTTGTTATATTCCAATCTTTTTTGATGGGGTACTGAATCCTGATTTGCAAGAACCAGGTAGATCGGAATGCTGTCCATTGCTTTTTCCGAATAGTTCAGTCTTTTCTTTGAGCATCCAAGAAATGTTATAAATCCGAAAATAAAAAATAGAAAAACTGTTCTTTTCAAGGACTAAAAGTTTTGGTCTGTTTTTATTAGCATTGTCATCTTTATCGATGTTTTCCCGTCTAAGATATTGCTTATTCTTAAATCGGCACCCATCCTTTTTGCCCCCAACTCTATACCCTTAAAATCCTGCTCTTTTTCCAAGCTTCTGGCATCGAATCCAATATCATTGACCTCCATCACTAAAAGCGAATTGTCTTTATAAAAACGGACCGTTACGTCGGTCTCTTGCTTACCTAGAGCACGCAGGCATTCCTGAAGAATTTGGTAAAGACCTAGTTTTTTCCGGCTATCAAGAGTATCCCAATTTACCGCCTTATCGATTTCCATATTTATTTTTAATGGAATTTTGTTTGCGAACCCTACTATTTCATATTTCAAAAGTTCCGGATAGCCTCTTTGGAGAGATTTGTCATTACGGCCTAAGCCATGAGCTATATCTCTGATTTCCCTTTCTACATCCTGTATCTCTGCCATTTGGCTGATACAGTGTCTAATTGTTTCCGAATCAGTTTTGTTTTCCAGTACAAGCAGGCTCGTGCGTATGTTAAACAGTTTGTCTACCACCTCATCCTGAAGTTCCCTTGCGATGCGCTTCTTTTCTTTTTCACGGCCTTGCTCGAATTTTCGATGGTGTTCCAACATCAGCCGGTTGATTTCTTCATCAGCCTTCTGCCTTGATATTAACAGAAAAAATGCTCTCTGCCTGAACTTGCGGAGGCGAAAAACATAAACAACCAATCCGCAAAGCAAAACCGAAACGGCAATCCAGAACACCGTCCATTTTTGGAATATTGCTTTGTCTTTTTCTAAAGTTATCTCGTCCGCTTCATATCGAATCCGTGCAAACTTCTCCCGTATTTTTTTTTCTTCGAGTCGTAGACTGTCGTTAAGCTTTATATATTCTTGCTTATACATTGCTGCCTTTAAAGGATCCACAACCGCAAGTTGTTTTAAGGAACTCAATAGCGCACTATAATTTTTTATATTTCTTGAAAACAATAATGCTTCATTCCCAAATTTTTGAGCTGTTAATGTATCTTTTTTTGCCCAATAAAATTCGGAGAGATGTATTTTAATATAAACTATGTCATTCTTAAGTTTCAGACTCTCACTAATCTTTAACGATTCATAAAATAGATCTGGGAGCTTTGAGTTATCTCTAATCTTAAGTTTTGAATAGGCCAGATTATCTAATAGTAAGGCATATAAATTTGGCCTGCCTATTATTAAACTTTTATTTTGTAACGCTTCTTTATAATTCTTAATAGCTAATCCATATTTGGCATTGCTTTGATACACATTTCCAATATTATTCAGTGAACTTTCTTTCTCATAAAATCTATTAACATCATTATTATCTGTTAAGCTTAATGCCTTTGTATGATATTCTAATGCTTTTTCATAATTTTTAAGTTCATTTGAAATGATTCCCAGAAGATTATAGGCTTCATATATCTTATGTTTTTCTTTTGTGTCCTTTAAAATATCCAATGCTTTTATAGCCGAAAGTTCGCTCCCGAAAAAATCATTTTCATATGCCTGTGCTGTAGCTATATTAATATAGACTCCTCCCAAATTAATTTTGTCATTCTTCTTCTGGTAGTTTTTTTCAGCTTTTGTGTAATACAAAAATGCACTATCTCTTCTGAGAGAATTAGTATAATAATCTCCTAAATACGAGTAGGCTTTAGTCATACTAATTGTATCATTATAATCTATCGCTTTTTTTAAAATTATATCGGTAGTCTTTTTATACTCCTCCATATTGCCCATATTGTAGTATCTATTGGCTATCTTGAAGAGGTTTATCCGATTCATCGAATCGTTTTCCTGACGGATAAAAACATCAAATGCTTTTTTGTTGTATTCCTGCCTTTTGAGGTAAGGCAAAGAATCCTCATTTGCCAGAACTAAATATATCGGAATGCTGTCTGTACCTTTTTCGGAATAATCCAGCTTTTTCTTCGAACATGACAACAGTAAAAGGACACCTAAAAAAAGGAAAACTGTTTTTTTCAAGGACTAAATGTTTTGATCTGTTTTCATTAGCATTGTCATCCTCAACGATGTTTTCCCGTCTAAGATATGACTTATTCTTAAATCGATATTTATCTCCTTCAATCCCATATCTTTAAGAACCTGTTCTATTTCATGGTTTTTGATATCAGATAGGACACCTTCAATCTCCATTATTAAGAGCGAATTGTTTTTATAGAAACACACTGTCATATCTGTTCCTATTTCTTGTTTGTCCATACAGTTAAAATATTCCTGAAGAATCTGGTAAATACCAAGCTTTTTCTGGCTATCAAGAGCATTCCAGTCTATTGATTTGTCCATTTCCAAATTTATTTTCAATGAAGTCTTGTTTGCTAAATCCTCTAGTACTGATGTCAGAAGCTCGGAATAGTCTCTTTTGAAAAAAAACAAATCACGACCCAAGCCATGAGCTATATTTCTGATTTCCTTTTCTACATCTTGTATCTCTGCCATCTGGCTGATACAGCGCCTGACCGTTTCTGAATCGGTTTTGTTTTCCAAGACAAGCAAACTCGTGCGTATGTTGGAAAGTCTGCCCAAAACACCGTCATGCAGTTCTCTTGCGATGCGCTTTTTTTCCTTTTCTCGGCCTTCTTCGAATTTCTGATGACGGTCTGATATCAGGTGATAGATTTCTTCGTCCGCCTTCTGTCGGGAAAGCAGCAACAGGAGTTCCCGCTGCCTGGACTTACGGAGGCGAAGGAGATAGAAAACCAAGACAGAAAGCAGTACCGAGACAGCAATCCAGAAAACTGTCCATTTTTGAAGCACGGCCTTGTCCTTCGCAAGAATTACCTCATCCGTTTCATACCGAATCCTAGCAAACTTTTCACGAGTTTTTCTTTCTTCAAGTTTCAGACTGTCGCTAATCTTTATATATTCTTCTTTATACATTGATGCTTTTATAGGATCAACAGCTGCAAGCTGTCTTAATGAAACAAGGGCAGACTCAGAGTTTTTAATTTCTTTTGAGCGACTTAAAGCCTCAACTGCAAATTTTCGTGCTAGTATCGAGTCTCCTTCTTTATAATAATATTCTGATAAATGGATTTTGCTAAAAATGACACCTACTCCAATATTTAAACTATCTCTAATCCTTAAAGACTTATAGAGCATGTCTGGTAATTGGGAATAATCTTTGATTTGAAATTTAGAGCAAGCCAAATTGTCTAGTATTATACCATATAAAGAAGGCTTATCAAATACTAGTCTTTTGTCTTTCAAGGCCTCTTCAAAAAAAGCTATGGCTTGCTTATATTTTTTTTGATTTTGGTATACATTACCTATGTTATTCAAGGAACTTGATACTTCATTAAGCAATGTCAGGTTATTTTCTTTTGCTATAGCTAAGGCTTTGGTGTGATATTCTAACGATTTTTCGTAATCTTTTAACTGATTCGCAACAAAACCCAAAATATTATGAGCCTCATATATTTTAGATTTATCTGGAGTATCTCGTAATACATTCAATGCTTTTACAGCAGAGAGTTCGCACCCCAAATAATCATTTTCATAGGCCTGAGTAGTAGCCATACTGATATAAACTCCTCCCAAATTAATTTTATCATTCCTCTTTTGATAAATTTTTTCTGCTTTTACATAATATAAATAAGCACTATCTTTTTTTATAGTGTTAGCGAAATATTCTCCTATATAAGTATAGGCCTTAGCCATACTCAGGGTATCTTTACTATCTGTTGCTCTTTTTAAAATTATATGGACCGTTTTTTTAAATTCTCTAAAATCATCCATATTGTAATACCTGTTGGCAATCTTGAAAAGATTTATCCTATTCACCGAATCATTTTCCTGATTGATAAAAAAATCAAAAGCCTTTTTGTTGCATTCTAGCCTTTTTTGATAAGGTTCTGAACCCTCATTTGCTATAACGAGATATATGGGAATACTGTCTATCGTTTTTTCAGAATAATCAAGCTTTTTCTTCGAACACCCGAAAAACGATACAAATCCAATAACAGAAAATAGAAAAACTGTTTTTTTCAAGGACTAAAAGTTTTGATTTGTTTACAACGGCAATGCCATTCTTATTAATGTTCTATCCTCTAAAATATGGCTTATTCTTAAATTAGCGTCCATTCTTTTTGCCATTAGGCCTATATCCTTAAGAGTCTGTTCTTTTTCACTGTTTTTGGGATTGATTATATTGCCATCGATTTCCATTACTAAAAGTGAATTGTTTTTATACAAACGCACTGTCACATCTGTTCCTGTTTCTTGTTTGCTTATGGCTTGCAGGCATTCTTGAAGAATCTGATAGATACCTAACTTTTTCCGACTATCAAGAGCATTCCAGTCTATTGCCTTGTCAATTTCAAAATCTATTTTTAATGAAGTCTTGTTTGCTGCATCTTCTAGTACTGATGCCAGAAACTCAGGATAGTCCCTTTTTGTAGAAAATAAATCACGGCCCAAACCATGTGCAATATCCCTGACTTCCTTTTCTATATTCTGTATCTCAGCCACTTGGCTGATGCAGTGCTTGACTGTTTCCGAATCGGTTTTGTTCTCCAGGACAAGCAAACTGGCACGTATGCTGGAAAGTCTGTTCAAAACCCCATCATGCAGCTCTCTTGCAATTCGTCTCTTTTCTTTTTCGCGACCTTCTTCAAATTTTTGATGTCGTTCCGATATCAGTTGGTAGATTTCCTCATCAGCCTTCTGTCTTGATATTAACAGAAAAAACGCTCTCTGCCTGGACTGGCGAATACGAAAAGCATAAAAAACCAGTCCAGATAGCAAAATCGAAACAGCAATCCAAAATACTGTCCATTTTTGGATCACGGCCTTGTTTTTCTGAAGTATAACTTCATCTGTTTCATATCGGATCCTGGCAAATTTATCTTGTATTTTTCTTTCTTCGTAGCGAAGGCTATCTTTTAGTTTTATATATTCTAGTTTATAAAATGATGCTTTCTCAGGTTCAATCTTTGCCAACTGCCAAAAAGAAAACAATATATCTCTACTCCGTCTCATTTTTTTAGCAAGCAAAAATGCTTCATGCGCATATTTTTGAGCCTTTGGCCCATTTTTCATATCTAAAAAATAGTAGGAAAGATTTCTTTTACTAGTAATAATCCCTTCAAAATCTTTTAGACTATCTTTTATCCTTAATGATGAATAGTATAAATCAGGAAGATTAGAATAATTTTTTAGATTAGATTCTGATATGGCCAAATTACCCAAAAGAATAGCATAAGCACGAGGTTTATCTATAAATAATTTTTTTTCTTCTAAACCTTTTTTGAAATATTCTTTTGCTTTTTCGTAATCATTCAAATTTTGATATACCACCCCAATATTATTAAATACGGTTATCTTGGGATGAAAGACTGATGGTATCTCATTTTTGTTTGCAACTTCCAATGCTTTATCATAATATTCTAATGCTTTTTGATTTTCTTGCCTGTTAGCAGAAACACGGCCTAATTCAATATAGGATTCGAAAATACTATTTTGGTCATCAGAACCATTTAGAGCTTTTAATGCTTTAAAAGAATATAATTCTGTATTTGTATCGTCCCCAATATAGCTGTATATACTTGCAATTTTCCCGAAGATATAACCCGCTTTAGGTTGATTATTTAATTTTCGGTACAATCTTTCTGCTTTCCAAAAACAAATAAAAGCACTATCTATTTTCTCAGGATTTTTATAATAATCCCCTAAATAATCATAGGCTTTTGCTAAAGCAAGAGTATCGTTTTTGCTTTCGGATTCCTTAATGATAATTTTAGTGGTTTTTCCATATTCATCCAGATTATTGAGATTAAAATATCTATTCGCTACCCTAAAAAGATAGACCCTATGCATGGAATCATTTTCTTGGTTTTTAATTATTCCGAATGCTTTTTTATTGTAATTGAGCCTTACCTGTGGCGGCAAAGAATCTCGATTCGCTAGATCCAAAAATAGACGAAGGCTATCTTGGACTGTTTTTTCAGAATAATCTAATTTTTTGTTTATACAGCCTGTGAAGAAAAATAGGCAACTAAAAAGGATAGTGCAGATAGCTGTTTTCAAATTTTAAAGTTTTATACCCAAAAATAGGAAAAGCAGAAACATAAAAAAAGGCTGACAAATAATTGCCAGCCTTTAAGTTCGTATTTCTAAATTTATTAGATATCTGATTTCTTTCTAGTTTCAAAACTAAAAGATGAATTATTTGAATATTCTGTTTTAGAATTCAATCTACTTGTATTTGTTACTGGATTATCAATCTTTTTATTACTAGTAGGATTAGTTGATTGTCCTCCCATATCTTTTTTAGTACTCGAATCTCCTCCTGTATCTCCAGTTTCAGCAACCATATTCTGTGTTTTAATTTCAGTTGTAGTAAAAGAAGTCAATACAACTAAAGAAAATAGTCCGAATGTTAAAATAGCTTTTTTCATGATGTTTTTCATTTGTGGTTTAATGAATTATGTGTAAGATTTGTTCTTGAAATTAGGGTCTGTGATGTTTGATTTTCACGATGTAAAAGTACTGTGCACCTGAGAGTTATTGTAGTATTTACAGGCCTGTCTTGTGGAATGAAGCCATTCGTTAGTGGATGATACTATTTTGATAGTGAATGAATGGTTTTTGGAGGTTTTTTGATTTTTGAGACAAAAAAACAAGACAAAACAGCTCTAATCCCATATAAATAGAGGGATTTGGAAATCAAAAAATAGTGGAAATAGAAAAACTTTTCAGTTGGTCTTATTAGATTTCTAAATAGCCAGAACTGGAGATTACGGCAATAATCTGGTCAACATTGCCTTTGTAGGATTTAGAGAATGGCAGTTTTGTGGTAGTATTTTTAATATAGCAGACTGCATTTCCGGTGTGGATTCTTGATATGTAATTGATATTGACAATATAACTATTATGAATCCTGTAAAACTGTGATGGCAAGACATTTTCAAAATGCTTTAAGGTCTTGAATGCAGTAATCATTTCTCCATTATTGAGATGGATGTCTGTAGAGTTATTATCGGCCTGGAAATATTGGATGTCTTTTGCGTCTATAAAGCGATAATCACCATACGACTTTATACAGATTGTGAGCTGTTCCGGATCTTTTTTAACCGAATGGTCATTATCTACAAAAAACGGCTTTTGTTCTGGCTCTCGAGGAGTAGTGACAACAGTCGATGATGCTGATTTTTCAAACTTCAGTATTGTCTTCCTGAATTCATTCAACTCAAACGGGGCTATCAGATAATCAAAAACTTCATGTTTGATGGCTTCAAGTGCCAGATTACCATTTTTTGCAGTTACTACTATTTTTGGTATTTCCTTGAGATAGCGATACAGCTCATTGATAAGCGAAAGTGAAAGTTTACTTGCTTTGTCTTTTGGATCTATTTCCAAAAAAACCAGCTGAGGCTGGTGTTCTAAAATACAATTTAAACCATCACCGTAGTTGTTCGCAGTTGCAGCCAAACGAAAGTTTTGAAATCCATCAGCCAGGCTCTGGATATTCAAAACATTCTCTTGATTATCGTTAATGATAACGTACGAATAACTCATCAATAGCTAGTAACAAAATTTGTTTTTGGAAAAGCAGCATAATAGCTGCTTATTTTGTCAGAGCATCGTGATTAAGTCCGTAAATAAATTTTTAGACTTGCGGGAATAGTAGTTTTTGGGGCTATCTTAACTATTTTAATCGGCATTTCTCCTTATAAAGGAATCATTTTCATCATTTTATGACACAAAACACTCAACTAATTTAATTTATTTGGTGCAAAAATAGGATTGTTGTTAATACATTCTTAATTTTTGTTGATATAAAAAGAAAAAGACACTCAAAAAACCCAAATTTACCCGGATTTAAGCACTTTTCTCCAAAAACAAAATTATTATGTAAAATAAAAAAACGGAAATAAAAAAGGCTTTTTCATTTCTAAAAAAGCCTTTTTGTTTATTTGAAAGAATTTTACTGCTTGTATGTATAGGCTACAGCTAAAATTGACACACCTTCTTCAGAAGTTTCCGTAATCGTTGCCGATGTTGGATATTTGTCAGAAGTATAAACATAATCTGTCTGTGTCGTGCTCACAACAGATCCGGATGCATTTTTAATAACCACCTTTGTAGGGTTGTTAACCGGCAATAATAATTTTGCTTTAATGATTTCTCGAGGCAAGCTTTGCATATTTAGATTTAGTTCCACATTATCCAAAACATCAATAATCCCGGCAGCCTTTAACGTATAAAAGAAAGTATTTGGTGCTGTGTCATATGTTACTTTTGCTGTAAACTCTTCGATGTCACCATACTCATTTTCTTGAAAAAGTCTTATATCTGTAGGATTCCCTTTTGAATCATAATTTAAAACTTCTCCTATTTCATAGGCTTCGTATGGAGCCTGGTACAATTCGCTAATCATGAAAGGCTCTCCTTCACCGGTAACATTTGCCAGATTATTATTCTGATAAACGAAAAAATTTGATTGCACTCCATCCGTAACATTTGAAACCCTTCCAGACGAATCATAATTTACTGTAAAATTGCTTGGACTATCGGAACCATCTGTTGGGGTTATAGTAACTGTCTTAAGATATTTTTGGGCAGCACCAGCATTTCCATTATCAAATTCATCCGATGAAGAATCAGAACAGCTAGATGCAAAAACAGCAAATAATAAAGAAGCTAAAATTAATTTCTTTTTCATAAATCATTAAATAGTTTGAGTTAGTTGAAAACAAATATACTTTTTTTCACATTTCTATAACAAGAAAAATCATTTTAAAATAAAATTTTTACTAAATAAAAAAGGCACTCATTTAGAGTGCCTTTTTATGAATTTGATATCCGTATTTTTATATTTTCTGAAGCCAGGTTCTCATTGATACTTCCTGATTGATAATATCTTTTAATTCAGAAACTTTTACTCGATCTTGTTTCATAGAATCCCTATGACGAATAGTTACAGTCTTATCTTCAAGTGACTGATGGTCTACCGTAATACAGAATGGTGTTCCTAGTGCGTCTTGTCTTCTATAGCGTCTTCCAACAGCATCTTTTTCATCATAGGCAACATTGAAATCCCATTTCAGGTCTTCAATAATTTCTTGTGCCAATTCCGGAAGTCCATCTCTTTTAATTAAAGGCAATACTGCTGCTTTTGTAGGAGCCAAAACTGCTGGCAATCTCAACACGGTTCTTACTGATCCGTCTTCCAAAGTTTCTTCTTTTAACGAATTAGAGAAGACAGCCAAAAACATCCTATCGAGACCAACAGAGGTTTCAACCACATAAGGAACATAATTTTGATTGGTTTCCGGATCAAAATATTGTAGTTTTCTTCCAGAATGTTTTTCATGCGCTTTTAAATCAAAGTCTGTCCTTGAGTGGATTCCTTCCAGTTCTTTAAAGCCGAATGGGAAATTAAATTCGATATCAGCTGCAGCATTAGCATAATGTGCCAGTTTTTCGTGGTCATGGAATCGGTAATTTTCCTTACCAAGACCAAGAGACAGGTGCCAATTCAAACGAGTAGTCTTCCAGTATTTGTACCACTGCATTTCTTCACCCGGCTTTACAAAAAACTGCATTTCCATCTGTTCGAATTCTCTCATTCTGAAAATAAACTGTCTAGCAACAATTTCGTTTCTGAACGCTTTCCCTGTCTGCGCAATCCCGAAAGGCACTTTCATTCTTCCCGATTTTTGCACGTTTAGAAAGTTCACAAAAATTCCTTGTGCTGTTTCCGGACGCAGGTATAAGTCCATTGCGCTTTCTGCCGAAGCACCTAGCTTTGTGCCAAACATCAGGTTAAACTGTTTAACATCTGTCCAGTTTTTAGAACCTGTTTCAGGATCAGCGATTTCCAGCTCTTCTATCAGAGCCTTTACATCTGCAAGATTTTCTGTTTCAAGCGAACGTGCCATACGCTCAAGAATTTCTTTCTTTTTTGCCAAATATTCTACAACTCTGGCATTAGTAGTTACAAATTCTTGTTCGTTAAAAGCTTCGCCAAAGCGGGCTCTGGCTTTTTCTATTTCTTTTTGTGCCTTCTGATTTATCTTTTCAGCATAATCTTCAATCAAAACATCAGCACGGTATCTTTTTTTAGAATCTTTGTTATCGATTAATGGATCGTTAAATGCATCTACGTGTCCTGAAGCTTTCCAAGTTGTTGGATGCATCAAAATAGCCGCATCGATTCCCACAATGTTTTCGTGCATCTGCACCATTGCTTTCCACCAATATTCGCGGATATTTTTCTTCAGTTCAACACCGTTTTGTGCATAATCATAAACTGCACTCAATCCATCGTAAATTTCGCTTGACGGAAAAATATATCCGTATTCTTTTGCGTGCGAAACTATATTTTTAAATAAATCGTCTTGTTTTGCCATAGTGCAAAAATATAAAAAGAGAATGAAAATCGGGGGAAATGCTATTTTTTTAAACCAGAAAGTTTAAAGAAGAAGAAGACTGGTATTTCCAATCAAATGAGCACCGGAAAATATGTTGACAGTATAGTTTCCTTTTATGAGATGTTGCTTGTTTGCATCAACAAAAACACAAACATCAACATCACCTTTATCATAATCGACACTAGTTTTAGCGCTGTAAAAAAGTGTCTGATTTTTAATCTCTATTGAAGATTTGTTTTTGCTTACGATATTGGCTTTGGGATTAATAATCTGAATAAATATTTCTTTGATTCCTCTTTCAATCCACATATTGTCTTCAAGAGTGAAGCAAACTTTTATCTGCTCCGTGTTTTTTGTTTTTTTGGTTTCGAGTACTTTTTCAGATACTGTTCTGGCTCCAATAGCGCTTACATTAGAAGCTCTGAGTTTTTTCTTTTCTACTTTTACTTCTGAACTTGCCAGAATCTCAGATTCTAATTGGTTGATTTTTGCGTACAGTTTTTCAATTTCTTTTTTATTATTCTCAAAATCTTGTTGTTTTAATCTGAGAATATTATTGAGTGTCTCTAACTGTGAGCTTTTGGTATATTTTTCTTTTGTAAGTACCGAAATATTTTCTTTAAGCATGTTCAGGTTAGACCTAACGGAATCATCTGTCTGAACTGTCTTATTTTTTAGCTCTTCCAATTCTTTTTTCAATTGCATATTTTGCTGAAGTGCAGCATCATAACGAACTAATATCTCGCTAATCTCATTGTTATGCAATTTCCGATCTAACTCAACATTATGAGTCATGTCCTCTTTTTCAGTTTTTATGCTATACAATTCCACTGCAAGTGCAGCCGCCGTCAAAATGGAAATAATGGCAGTTATATTCACAATAGAAAATGCAGGCTTGAAAGACATAGTTTCTGAAAAATTTTGGTGAAATTAACCGAATGCCTTCTGCCAGCAAAAAATAATCGACCAAAAGTGAATCCATCAGGTTGAACGAACGTTTTTAAGAATTCTCATTTTTCCAGAACTCTTAATAAAAACTTAAAATTAGATATATCAGCAATTTATATTTTATTCGATTTTAAAATTTAAAAATTGACGAAAGATTTTGTCAAAAATTTCCTTATTTTTAAGCTATCCATTTATAAACCAAATAGCATGTTTAAAAGCCTTTTCGACTTATTTTTCCCACAAGTATGCCTTGGTTGTGGTGAATTTATGCAGTTAAACGAAACCGTAATCTGCACTTCCTGTCGACACGAACTGCCGTTGACAAACCATCATCTGGAAACAGAAAACGAAATCATCAAAAAATTTTACGGTAGAATTCCTATCGAATTTGGAGCAGCCATGGTTTACTTTCACAAAAAAGGAATTGTTCAGGAGCTCATCCACAATCTGAAATACAAAAACCATCAGGAAATTGGTACTATGCTGGGTGCATGGTATGGAGAAGATTTAAAACTTTTAGAAATCGTCAAAAGCATCGATTTTATCATTCCGGTTCCACTACATAAGAAGCGATTAAAAAAACGCGGCTATAATCAGGTAGAGAAATTTGGACTTGCCTTATCAACTCTACTTCAAGTTGCGTATAACGACTCCATATTATACAGAGCTGTCTATTCTGACACTCAAACCCAGAAAAGCTTTTTTGGTAGAACAGAAATCAGGGAAAATCTGTTTGATGTTATGTTTTCGGAAGCGCATCACGGCAAACACTTCTTGCTGGTAGATGATGTTATTACCAGCGGAACCACTATTGAAGTCTGCGCTAAAGCTTTATTGAAAATCCCCGATGCCAAAATTAGCGTTGTGACTATGGCTTACTCCCATTCTTAAGAAATAATTCTTGCAAAGATTTCGTCAGCTCTAAATATAATTGTTATTTTGTACATAAATTATTTCCTGATGTTTAGAATCCGATTTGCGTTTTTATATATTATTTTGGCCTTGTCCGTAATAAGTTGTGCAAAAAGAGGCAGTATTACCGGCGGCCTAAAGGACACTCTTCCGCCTGTATTACGTTACAGCGAACCAAAAAATTTCAGCACCAATTTCAACGTAAAGGAAATCAAGATTACTTTTGATGAGTATGTCAAAATTAAGGATGTAAACAAACAGCTGATTATTTCACCACCAATGAAAAATCCGCCTATAGTTTCGCCAAGCAACGCCAGCAAATACATCACTATAAAATTAAGGGATACACTGCTGCCTAATACGACTTACAGTTTTAACTTTGGAAGCAGTATCCAAGATAACAATGAAGGAAATCCATACCAACAATTCAAATATGTATTTTCAACAGGAAATGCTATCGATTCGCTTTCTATAGGAGGCTTTATAAAAGACGCCTACACCAAAGATGTCGATAATTTTGTCTCGGTTATGCTCTATGAAGTAAATGAGACTTTTACAGATTCAATCATCTATAAAGAAAATCCGAGATATGTAACCAATACTTTGGATAGCCTCAAGACATTCAAGCTTGAAAATCTAAAAGAAGGCAAATATTTGTTGGTCGCTCTGAAGGATCAGAATAATAATTTTAAATTCAATCCAAAAACTGATAAGATTGCTTTTCACAAAGAATTTATAAAAATCCCGAGCGATACCCTTTATGAAATGGAATTGTTTAAGGAGATCACACCTTTTAAAGCGACCAAACCATATCAGGATTCCGGAAATAAAATTATCGTTCCTTATGAAGGAGATGGTAAAAACGCTGTTGTTACCTTAAAAAATAACGGGGAAAATCTTCCGGTAAAAGTCACCAAATTCCCTAAAAAAGACTCGTTGCAGGTATGGTTCAATCCTATAAAAACGGATTCCCTACTCCTTAAAATTGACAAGGACAAATTCAGCAAAGAGTTTACAGTAAAAATTAAAAACCAGAAAAAGGACACACTTAGCTTCCAAGCAGTGCAAAGCAATACGTTGCATTTTCGTGACCGTTTTACCATCAGCACTTCTATGCCGTTAGCCACTGTAGATAAATCCAAAATCAACATAGTAAATAAGGACTCTATAACTGTTCCTTTTACTACTGAGTATGATGAATTTTACCGGGAAATAAAGATTGACTTTGAAAAAGAACCGTTGGAAACCTATAAAATCACTGCGCTTCCCGGTGCTTTTACAAATTATCTGCAACAGGCGAATGATACATTAAATTACCGCCTAAAGACCCAGAATCTCTCCGAATATGGAAATCTTCGCATACGATTACAAAACGTAAAACAGTATCCTGTCATTATTGAAATTACCAATTCCAAAGGTGACCTCATTGCTTCAGAATATTCCGAAGGCAACGATATTGTTGACTTTATGGGACTACAGCCAAATCTTTTTACGCTTCGGGTAATCTACGATGAAAACAAAAATAAGATTTGGGATACCGGTAGTTATTTGGAAAAACGACAAGCTGAAGAAGTAGTTTATTATCCAACAGCAATAGATGTCAGGGCCAATTGGGATGTAGACCAAACAGTCAATCTCGGAAATTGACGCTATTGTATTTCAAAAGAATCACGATCGTCTAAAAACGCTAACTTTTTTCGGGTTTCCAGCATTTGATTTTTGTCTAAGTCTACAATAAAAATCCCTTCAGTTTCCTGAGGTTCTAGTATTGTATTTCCTAAAAAGTCTATGGCTTGTGAATGCCCTACATATTCATGGTTGCTTTCGTCCCGTCCAATTCTATTGACTCCAACCGTATAACACATATTCTCAACAGAGCGGGCTTTGAGTAAAATGTCCCAGGCATTTATGCGAAGCTTTGGCCAATTTGCAACGTAGAGGAGCAAATCATAATTTTCTACATTTCTGGAAAAAACTGGAAATCTCAGGTCGTAGCAAATCAATGGGCAGATTTTCCATCCCTTATATTCTACTATCAACTTTTGCTGTCCTGGTGTATAGATTTTTTCTTCTCCTGCTAAAGAAAAAAGATGTCTTTTGTCATAGTATTGAACTTCTCCTGAAGGAAAAACAAAAACCAGTCTGTTGTAGTAATTATCATTTTCAATAATTATAAGGCTCCCTGTTATGGCTACCTCTTTATTTTTTGCCCAATGTTTTAACCATAAAAGTGTTTCGCCCTCCATTGTTTCAGCAACAGTATGAGGATTCATCGTAAAGCCTGTAGTAAACATTTCTGGAAGAACAATCAGATCTACTGTCTGGATTGAATTGATTTTTTCTTCGAAATAATCTCGATTGGCTTTTGGGTTTTCCCAAATTAACGGTACTTGGATTAGGGCGGTTTTCATGTTCGTTTTAAAAACTAACCCTGCCAGGGTTTTGAACCCTGGCAGGGTTAGAGTAGTTAATTTATTTAATTGTTATTTCATCTATAAAAATAAAGGCATCGCCTCCAAAACCTTGGTGCCATTCCGGAAGTTTTCCATATTTGTAGGCTTTTATTTTTATATATCTGGCTTTGATTTCAGGAATTGTAGTTTCAAAATTTGCAATCTGGACATCTGTATTTTTGGCATCCAGCTTGTTTTCAATAGTTTTGACCAGCTTGAAGTTCTGGTTATCGTCTGAAGTATAAAATTCGACTTTCGTTGGCATCAAAATCCATGCTCTGGAATCCTGTAAGAATCGTGCAGAAAGCGAGGTCACTTTTTTGCTTGTTCTTAGATCAATTATACCTTCAAAATCTTGTCCCTGATAGCCTTGCCAATCTCCTTTTCGCCAGTTTTCGCTTCCTAATATTCCATCAATCAAACCAGCATCACCTCCTGCATGGTATTGCGGATTGTATTGCGATTTGATAGTGATTGTATAATCATTTGGTTTTTTGACGAAGGTAGCTGCAATTGTATTACTGGTTTTGCCGCTTCTTTCTGCATAAGCTTTGATTGTAGCCGTTTCTGTGACCTCTAAAGGATTTGCATACTTCTTCCATGCTGGCTTAGCAGAAGATGGATTAGAAGCGTTTTCTATTGCATAATAAAGGACATCGCCTGGGTTTTGCGAAGCGATTTCTATTTTCATTTTATCTTTGAACGATTTGCTGTCTGCTTCAATTACGGGAACCGGAGTAATTTCAGAAAATTCTTCTTTTTGAGCTTTTGCCATCACTTCTTTTAAATAGCCTTTGTGTGCTTTTTTTGTAATGGTCAATTCCTCTTTGTTCTCAAAATGGATTTTAACCTTGTCAAAATAAGGCTCTGTAAGTGTCCACTCAGCATTTCCTGGTGTTACGGCATACATTCCCATTGAACTCAAGACATACCATGCGCTCATCTGTCCGCAGTCTTCATTTCCAATCAGTCCATCTGGCGTATTTTTATAAAATTCGTTTAGGATATAATGCACTTTCGCAGTAGTCTTTTCAGGCTTACCAATATAATTATACAGATAAGTCATATGGTGACTTGGCTCATTCCCGTGAGCATACTGGCCAATCAATCCGGTAACATCAACTTGTTCTCGTCCTGTCGTTTTGCTTTCGCTGTTGAACATTTCATCCAATTTAGCTTCAAACTTTTCTTTCCCGCCATAGGCTTTAATCATACCGGGAATGTCTTGCAAAACGAAAAAGGAATACTGCCATGAATTACCTTCCGTAAAATTATTATTTACTTCTCTCGGGTCAAAAGGCTTGTCCCAGCCGCCATTTTTCTTTGGTCGCATAAACCCTGTTTCCCAATCAAAAACGTTTTTCCAATTTTGGGAACGTTTTATGAAATACTGATAGTCTTCCTGCTTATTGAGCATTTTGGCCATTTGCGCAATACACCAGTCGTCATAGGCGTACTCAACGGTTTTGGAAACGCTTTCGTGTTCGTCGTCAATACTAATAAAACCATTCTTTTTGTAGGCGTCTAAGCCCAAATGGTCCAGCATTGCAGAATGTTTAGCCGCTTCAAATGCTTTTTCATAATCAAAGCCTTTGATTCCTTTCGCCATTGCATCTGCCATTACCGAAACGGAATGGTATCCAATCATGCAGTCTGTTTCATTAGACGCCAATTCCCAAACAGGCAGCCTTCCTCCTTGCTCATATTGCTTTAGAAACGTATTGATAAAATCTGCTGTTCTCTTTTTATCAATTAAAGTATACAAAGGATGGGCGGCACGGAAAGTATCCCAAAGCGAAAAAACCGAATAATAGTCAAATCCTTTTGCCGTGTGAATCTCATTGTCACGTCCTCTGTATTTTCCATCTAAATCCTGCGCTATATTCGGCTGCATCATCGTATGATATAACGCAGTATAGAAGATTGCCATTTTATTTTTATCAGACGATGTTACTTCAATTTTGGACAATTCCTTATTCCATAGCTTTTCTGCTTCTGTCCTTACTGTTTTGAAATCCCAATGGTTTATTTCAGACATATTAAGTTTTGCACCCTCATAAGAAGTTGGCGAAAGCGAAACTTTTACCAGCAGTTTTTCTCCTTTTTTGACCTGTTTGGAAAAACTTATCGCCAAAAGGCTTCCTGCAAAAAACTGGTCTGTAACTTTTGCCGGTGCGAAAGCATTATTATTGACTTTTGTAATTGTCATTGGTTGGTTGAATTCAATCCTCGAAAACACATATTGGTCACGTGCCCATGCTTCGCTCCTTCTTAAAATTTCAATGGTTTTATTGTCGATGATCCTTACTTCTCCCATAATCAAATGATCACGGTGATTCAGGTCAAGAATGATATTTGCCTGACCAGAATTATTAAAAGTATATTCATGAAATCCGACTCTTGTAGAAGTCGTTAGTGCCACATCTATATTATCGTCATCTAATTTTACGGAGTAGAAACCTGCCGCCGCTTTTTCATTAGAATGTGAGAATTTTGAAGAATAAACCTTGTTATCCAGAGAAGGCTCACCCATGGTAGGCATTAGCATAATATCACCAAAATCCGAAACTCCGGTACCGTTTAGATGCGTATGCGAAAATCCATAAATTACATTGTCGGAATAATGATAGCCTGAACACCCATCCCAGCTTCCATCTATTCTGGTATCTGGAGAAAGCTGCACCATCCCAAAAGGTACTGTGGCTCCTGGAAAAGTGTGTCCGTGGCCTCCGGTTCCAATCATAGGATTGACATATTGCTGGTAATTTTGGGCGAATGATAGTGTAGAAATTAATAATAGTAGGGAAAAATATTTCATTGTGTTTGTTTTGTCTCCCAAATATAGGAATATTTCAAGAAAGGGAAACCTGACAAACTTTATCTCTCTGTATGAAATCCATAAAAAAAGACGCATTAAAAAATGCGCCTTTTTTATTTTATGATTATTTATCGATTCTTATTTCAAGCTCGCTGCCAAATATTCTCTATTCATTCTTGCGATGTTTTCCAATGAAATTCCTTTTGGACATTCAACCTCACAAGCTCCTGTATTTGTACAGTTTCCGAATCCTTCTTCATCCATTTGACGAACCATGTTCAAGACACGTTGCGTGGCTTCTACCTTTCCTTGCGGAAGCAATGCATATTGAGATACTTTTGCTCCTACGAAAAGCATAGCAGAACCATTTTTACAAGTAGCTACACAAGCACCACATCCGATACAAGCCGCTGCTTCAAAAGCACGATCAGCATCATGTTTAGGCACTGGAGTCGCATTAGCATCGATTGTATTTCCTGAAGTATTTACAGAAACAAATCCTCCTGCTTGTTGGATTCTGTCAAATGCAGTACGATCAACAACTAAATCTTTGATTACCGGGAAAGCCTTACTTCTCCATGGTTCAACATAAATCGTATCGTTGTTTTTGAACATACGCATGTGCAACTGGCAAGTCGTGATTCCAGTATCCGGTCCGTGTGCTCTACCATTGATAAATAATGAGCACATACCACAAATACCTTCACGGCAGTCATGGTCAAAAGCTACTGGTTCTTGTCTTTCCGAAACCAATTGTTCGTTCAATTGATCAAGCATTTCAAGGAAAGAGCTCTCAATTGAAACGTTATCTAACTTATAGGTTTCGATTTTTCCTTTTTCTTTGGCATTTTTCTGACGCCAAATTTTAAGGTTTATGTTTATAAATTTTGATGAAGCCATAGTAGTGATTATTTGTAATTACGAGCCGCAATTTTTATAAATTCATAATTCAGTTCTTCCTTGTGGAGTACTTCTTTATTGATGTCGCTTCCATGGTATTCCCATGCTCCAACAAATTTAAAGTTTTCGTCATCACGAAGTGTTTCTCCTTCGGCATCTTGGTATTCTTCACGGAAATGTCCTCCACAAGATTCTTTTCTTTGCAGACCGTCCATCGCCATCAATTGTCCCAGTTCCATGAAATCAGCTACTCTAAGTGCTTTTTCCAATTCCGGGTTCAATTCATCTGCGCTTCCTGGAACATATACTTCTTTGTAAAACTCTTTACGTAAAGCATCGATTTCTTCTACTGCTTCCGACAGTCCTTTTTCGTTACGTCCCATACCTACTTTATTCCACATAATGTTTCCTAAAGCTTTGTGGAAATGGTCTACTGATTTTGTACCATTGTTGTTAAGGAAGAAATTGATTGAGTCTTTTACTCTCTTTTCAGCCTCGTCGAATTCTGGCGTATTAGTAGCGATTTTCCCTGTACGGATTTCATCAGCAAGATAGTTTGAAACTGTGTATGGCAATACGAAATATCCGTCAGCCAATCCTTGCATCAAAGCAGAAGCTCCAAGTCTGTTTGCTCCGTGGTCAGAGAAGTTGGCTTCTCCAGCTACGAAACAACCAGGAATTGTAGACTGCAGGTTATAATCTACCCAAACACCACCCATTGTGTAGTGAACGGCAGGATAAATTTTCATTGGAGTTTCATACGGGTTTTCATCAGTAATTTTTTCATACATCTGGAAAAGGTTACCGTATTTTTCTTCCACCCATTGTTTTCCTAATTTGATTACTTCTTCATCAGTAGGATGGTGATTTCCCTGTGCATAAGCTGTCTGACGACCTTTGCTCTTAATTTCAGAAGCAAAGTCAAGGTAAACTCCTTCATTAGTATCGTTCGCCTCAATTCCATAACCGGCATCACAACGCTCTTTTGCAGCTCTGGAAGCTACGTCACGTGGCACCAGGTTACCAAATGCAGGATATCTTCTTTCTAAGTAATAATCTCTATCTTCTTCAGCGATTTGTGTCGGTTTTAATTTCCCGGCACGAATTGCTTCCGCATCTTCTTTCTTTTTAGGCACCCAGATTCTTCCTGAGTTACGCAATGATTCTGACATCAAAGTCAGTTTCGATTGGTTCGTCCCGTGAACCGGAATACAGGTTGGGTGAATCTGTACATAACAAGGGTTAGCAAAATAAGCACCCTGTTTGTGGATTTTCCACGCAGCAGTCACGTTACTTCCCATTGCATTCGTAGAAAGGAAATATACGTTTCCGTATCCTCCTGAAGCAATGATAACGGCATGTGCAGAATGTCTTTCAATTTCACCGGTAATCAGGTTACGGGCAATGATTCCTCTTGCTTTTCCGTCAACTTTTACCAAGTCAAGCATTTCATGACGGTTGAACATTTCCACACGTCCTAAACCGATTTGTCTTGACAGTGCTGAATAAGCTCCTAAAAGCAATTGTTGTCCGGTTTGTCCGGCAGCATAAAAAGTACGCTGTACTTGTGTTCCACCAAAAGAACGGTTGTCTAGCAATCCGCCATAATCACGGGCAAAAGGAACTCCTTGTGCCACGCATTGGTCGATGATATTTCCGGAAACTTCGGCAAGACGGTGAACGTTTGCTTCCCTTGCACGGTAATCTCCTCCTTTAATCGTATCGTAGAATAAGCGATAAATACTATCGCCATCATTTTGGTAATTTTTAGCGGCATTGATACCTCCCTGAGCAGCAATCGAGTGGGCTCTACGTGGAGAATCCTGGAAACAGAATGCTTTCACATTATATCCCATCTCGCCTAAAGAAGCAGCAGCAGAAGCTCCAGCCAAACCTGTACCAACAACAATCACATCAATTTTAGGCCTGTTATTAGGCGCTACCAAATTAAGATGATCTTTATGGTTGGTCCATTTTTCTGATATATGTCCTTCTGGAATTTTAGAATCTAAACTCATATCTTGTTCGTGTGTTATTTAGCAAAAAAGTGAATGTAAATCGGAATAATCGCAAAAAGAAGCGGCACGATAACTGAAAACGCTTTTCCGAAACCTTTAATTAATCCGTTATATTTTGGGTTATTTGCTCCTAATGATTGGAATGCGCTGGCAAAGCCATGCAACAAGTGGAAAGACAATACAAACATTGCAATTACATATAGTATTGTTGCTATCAGTCCGTATTTTGCATCTTTGAAAAATGCAAACGTAATTTTATGCAAATCTTTATATCCTTCTGCAATTTTTAAATTGCCTGTTTTATCGTAAAATTCTGTACGGTTTCTGATTTCCAAACCTGAATTTTCCAAGTCTACAGGAATATATTTATCTTTTCCTGTGTTTTGAGTTACATAAAAATCATATGTCTTACCCTCATAATCTACCTGTACTGTTTCTAAAGGCATCTTTTCATCAAAGTGCATTACTGCCCAGAAGTTTACCATGTGCGTCACGATGAAAACCAAAATCAAGGTTCCTAAAACCGCCATGTTTCTGGAAGCCCAAGCCGAATTTGCCGAAGGATTTTCCATTGCATATCGGATAGGTCTTGCTTTTCTGTTTTGAACAGTCAACATAATACCATCAACTGCATGGAAAAGAATAGAAATGTAAGTTAGGTAAGACAATAACTTTACTGCCGGATTTGTAGTCATAAACAATGCATATTGATTGAAATGAGATGCATCGCTAAAAATCAATTGCAAGTTTCCAGCTAAATGTCCTACCAAAAACAAGCATAAAAATAAACCTGTTAGAGCCATCCAGTACTTTTTTGCCAGGGATGACTTTAAGATTGCAGATTTTGCCATAAGAGTTGTTTGTGTGTTTTAAAAAATCACACAAAAATAAGGCATATTCAAATTAACTACAACCTTTTCGAACTATTTATAATCAGTATAAAGTGGATATCTTTTGCAGTAAATCGGGTTTAAAATTTCATTTCCAATAATTTTAATACCGAATAATTCTCAAAAGAAAAATAAATTTCAAAAAACAGGCCTTCCAATTGCTTTAAAATCAGTCGAATTTCTACTTTTTTAGAAAGTTTTAGTCACATCTTCGTCTGTCACGATTATGAAATCAGCAAGCTTTAGATTTTCTTTTTCAATTTTTGAAATGTCTTTTTGAGAAACCGTAGCGATGGTCATGATTTTCAAATTTGGATTTTCACGCTTCAAATACCAATTGATTCCTTCGAAATTATCACTGTGGTAAGTACCGTTATAGTGTACAAAAACCGTATTTGGCTTTAAGTTTTTCGAAATAAAATAAGCCATAGTTGCATCTTTTACCGCTTGTGCTTTTGGCATGTTTTCATGAGCATGGTCGCCCATCATGTCAAGCATTTTCACATATCCCGGAAGATTTTTGTCATAAGCTATCGGTAAAGGCGCTATCCATGTTTTTTCTTCAGCAGATAATTTATCCAGTGCTTCAAAACCTTGTTTGTACACCAGGCTAGCATATCTTCTTGGGATATTTGCAGCCACAAAAGTCAGGTTTTTAGATTTTGCAAAATCCACTAACGGCTTATAGTCTGTTTTGTGGTTATTCCAAAGTCTTGCCACAGTATCAAATGCTTTTTGGTTGATTTCTCCTTTCAGGTATTGGTTCAATTGCTTCTGGTTATCGGCTTCTATCATTTCTGCTCCCAAAACCAATGATTTTTTTTCAGCCAAATCTTTAGTGAATTCCAGTTGAAGCCAATGCACTACAGAATTATCATGATGTTCACCAAACAAAACAACTTCAGCATTTTCAGCCGATTTCAGCATTTTTTTATAAGTGGTTTTCTTCCCGTTTTTGTCATACAACTGATACGAAAGCTTGTCTTGGGCTACTAAATTGAATGAAATGAAAAAAGCAGCTATGTAGAAAAAATATTTCATTTTATGTGTTTTAAAATCTTGCGCTAAAATAGCCATAAATTGACCGATGGCAAAATGAAAATACCGAATTGCCAATTTCTCGAAAGCTTGGTTTTAAATCTATAAAAATCCTATTATCTGCGGTTTGCACTACTGAAATTATCTTGTTTTATTATAAAATGCAAGATACCAACTCACCCGCTTAACTATTTTTAGGTAATTTTGCTTTCATGAAAACAGCTCCATCCCTTTTCCTAGATTACCTCACCGTATTTTCCAATACCGATGATGATTCATTCCTGGAGCTGCTTGAAAAATCAAAAAATGCATTTACATACCTTCCTTTAAAGAAAAATGACTTTTTTGTAAAGGAAGGCGAAATCTGCCAACACTTCTGTTATATCGAAAGCGGCATTCTTCAGCATGCTATAGTGGTTGACGGCGAAGAAAAAACAACGTATCTGGCTTTGCGTAATTCTGTCACGAGTTCTTTAAACAGCTTTTTATTTGGAAAACCTTCCCGTAAAAGCATCAAAGCAATTGCGGATTGCGGATTATGGATTGTTGATCTTCCTACCTTTAAAAACCTAATCGAAAATAACGAAGCTTTTCATCAGTTTTATTACAACCTGATTGAAAAACAGCTTTGCCTTATTGACGATTATCGTATTGACCTCCTAACCTTATCTCCGGAAGAACGCTATCAAAAATTGCTTTCAACAGAACCAAAATTGCTTCAGGAGGTTCCCTTGCATTATTTGTCTTCTTTTCTCGGGATTTCTTCCCGACACATGAGTCGTATTCGAAAAAACATAAAATAACGCCATTTGGCTACTTGCCAAAAAATATCTTTCGCTACTTTTGAAAATACAATCTTCAAAAGCATTTATTTATGAAATACCATCAAATAGACCGTCAGCTTTTTATTAAAAATCGCCAAAAGTTCACGTCTCAAATGAAACCAAACAGTGTTGCTGTTTTTAATTCTAACGATATTTATCCTGTTTCTGCAGACAGCACCCTGCCTTTTGCACAGCATAGAGATATTTTTTATTTAAGCGGTATCGACCAGGAAGAAAGCATCTTGCTTCTTTTCCCTGACGCTCCGTATGAGCACTTAAAAGAAATTCTTTTCCTGAAAGAAACAAACGAACATATTGCCATTTGGGAAGGTGAAAAACTGACAAAAGAAAGAGCTTTTGAAGTTTCCGGAATCAAGACCGTAATTTGGTTACAAGATTTCAACAAGACTTTGAAAGAAATCATGGCATATTCTGACACTATTTACATCAATACTAACGAGCATTACCGTGCAACGATTGAAACCGAAACCCGAGAGGCTCGTTTTGTAAAATGGTGGAAAGAAAATTATCCGGCTCATAAAGTAGAAAAATCAAATCCTATCCTTCAACGCCTTCGTTCGGTTAAAGAAAGCGAAGAAATCGATTTGATTCAACAGGCTTGTAATATTACGGAAAAAGGATTCAGAAGACTTTTGTCTTTTGTAAAGCCTAATGTAACGGAATATGAGATTGAAGCCGAATTAATCCATGAGTTTATCCGAAACCGTTCTAAAGGTTTTGCTTATACGCCAATTATTGCATCAGGAAACAATGCAAACGTATTGCACTATATTGAAAACAACCAACAATGTAAAGCCGGTGATTTGATATTGCTTGATGTTGCTGCTGAATACGCTAATTATTCCAGCGATTTATCAAGAACGATTCCTGTTTCCGGGCGTTATACTGACAGACAGAAAGCCGTTTATAATGCGGTGTTGAGAGTAAAAAATGAGGCTACAAAAATGCTTGTTCCAGGAACTCTTTGGAAACAATATCATGTTGAAGTTGGTAAGCTGATGACCTCTGAATTATTAGGATTAGGGCTTATTGACAAAGCTGATGTTCAAAATGAAAATCCGGACTGGCCGGCTTATAAAAAATATTTTATGCACGGAACTTCCCACCACATGGGACTGGACACGCATGATTATGGATTGCTTCACGAGCCAATGCAAGCCAATATGGTATTTACCGTAGAACCGGGAATCTATATTCCATCTGAAGGTTTCGGTATCCGATTGGAAGACAACGTGGTTGTACAAGAAAGTGGAGAACCATTTAACTTGATGCGTAATATCCCTATTGAAATTGAGGAAATTGAAAGTTTGATGAATCAATAGATTGGGGATTTGTGATTTAAGATCGCAGATTTTGGATTTGTGATTTATGATTTTTGATTTAAGACTTTAGACTTTAATCTTTAGACTTAAGATTTTGAGGGCGGCTCGTTGATTGCGGGCCGCTTTTTTGTTTCTGATTACAGAAATCATTAAAATCCTTTAATCTGTGGCAAAAAAATATAATCTAACAAAAAAGGGATTTACCTTTGCAAAATAAAACTAGCGGCTTGAAACAGATAATTCATAAAAACACGACCATTTCTTATTCCGATTCTGGCAAGGGAACGGCTATTGTCTTCCTTCATGGCTTTCTGGAAAATAGCACGATGTGGACGTATTTTATTCCGGAGTTTTCTAAGAAATACCGAATTATTTGCATTGATTTATTAGGCCATGGAGCAACAGAACCTATGGGTTATATACATTCTATGGAAGATAATGCCGATGCAGTTCATGCCGTATTGTCGGAACTAAAAATTAGAAAAGCGGCTTTTGTCGGACATTCTATGGGTGGTTATGTTGCCCTGGCTTTTGCAGAATTGTATCCTGATGCTGTTAAAGGAATCGTATTGCTTAATTCGACATCCAGAGCTGACAGTGACGAACGTAAAACGAACCGTGACCGTGCTATTAAAGCTGTAAAACAGAACTACTCTAATTTCGTACGCCTTTCTATCGCAAACCTGTTCAGCGAAAACAATCGCGAAAGGCTGGCTTCTGAAATTGAAAACGTAAAAGAAGAGGCATTAAAAACTCCTTTGCAAGGAATAGTAGCTTCTTTGGAAGGTATGAAAACCAGAAAAGATAGAGAAGTCATCCTGCATTTTGCACCCTATCCTATTTTACTGGTTCTTGGCAAAAGCGATCCGGTTTTAAATTATGGAGAAAATATTGATCAGATAGAAAACACCTCGGCAAGACTGCTCACTTTTCCTGACGGACATATGAGCCCGATTGAAAATCGTGACGAACTGAAGAAAGAATTACTGGATTTCTTTAAAACCGTTTAGAATTTCTCCCTAAAAGGAATATCCTTATCTAAGATTTCATTTAAAAGCAAAACCATCTGCTCTATATAACTACCAGATATTTCTTCATTTATGACTGAAATTTCAGTCTTGTCTATTTTGAACAGAAATGGCAAGAAGCCCGATTTCAAGTTTTTGAATGAAATAATTCCAACTTCTATTTCTTGTCCTTCCAAGTTGGGCTCATACATAAAGGCATAGGCCAAAACCTGGATAATCTTGTCATTTTTTATTTCGTCTGTCAGCTTGTCCCATTGCTTCAACGCTACTTCTTTCCCATCAACTTTACCCGTCTTATAATCGATAATCCTGATTTTTCCGTTTCGTTGTTCAATCCTGTCTACATTTCCTTTAATCAATACCGGATAAGGCAATTTGGGATGTTCCAAAAGCCTTTCATAGGTTTGTTCCAGAGCAATTATTTTTACGGCATCACCATTTTCAATTTCCTGTAATTCCAGTTTCAGGAAATTAAGGACATTTCTTTTGGCTACTTCAAAAGCAAGCAGGTTTCGCCCTTTTTTGATTTCTCCTTCTTTGTAAACAATCTTAAACTGCCTCAACACCTCATCATCAATCAGCTTTATACAATTTTTGATATCATTGGCTGATAAAAATTTACCGATATAAGGCTCATATAAAACCCGTAAGGTTTCGTGTATGATTGTTCCCAACGTATTCAGGGCAATATTTTCTTCCACTTCTTCTACTTCCCTAATGCGAAGAATTTTCTGCATATAGAACTGTATCGGGTTGCGGATGTAGCTTGTCAAAGCCGAAGGCGAAAAGCCTTTTTCTGCAATTTCTTTAAGGCGCAGCATGACGCTTTCCGATTTTGGAATTACTATCGGACGGTAGGCAACATCTGGTAAAGCAGCATTATAAATTTCTTGCGTGATGTTGTGGTTTTTCTGCTTCTCTACTTCCAGCTGGGTAATGAATCGGCTTTTTTCACCTCCGTCCAATCCTTCGCTTTCCGTATTGTAAAGCAGGTAGATATTTTTTGCCCGTTGCAGCAAATGATAAAAGTGATAGGTATAGATTGCGTCTTTTTCCTTGAATGTTGGCAATCCTAATTCTCGTTTCACATCATATGGAATAAACGAATTTTGAGATTTACCCGCCGGAAATTTCCCTTCGTTCATGGAAGTCACAATAACTGTTTCAAAATCCAGAACACGGCTTTCTAAAACTCCCATAATCTGCAATCCATTAAGCGGCTCGCCTTCAAAAGAAACCTCAGCAAGGTCAATAATTTGCTTATAAATCGCAAAAAGAGTTTCTATAGTATCAATATGCTTATGTTTTGAATAATAATTCATCAGCTTATTGATTACCTTGAAAATCGAGTATACGAATGCTTTTGTGATTTTTTCTCCTTCGTCATCACTGCTCAAATTGGATTTGATCTGGAGCAGGAGATTGGAGATCGTTTCCAAAACCGACATACAGCCATTATCCCATTTATGGAATAGCAATAAAAACAAATCGCTTTGAGACTGATTCAGCTCAAAAAGCTTATTGTAGGTAATGAATGTATAGTTGTTCTGATTGATGGTGTTTACCAAATCAGAAGTTTTTGAATAAGGTTCTACTAACGGATGCGTGAGTACATCCAGAACATCTTTGTAGTAGAAAACATAACTGTTCGGATTTCTGGAAAGCGCATTGGAATGCAGCTTAAACAGCTTTGCTATCAAAATCTGAGCAGGATTATTTTTCCCGGAATATCCCATTGTAATGTTCAGAGCCGATACAGACGCTGGCAACGAATACAACAAGGGCACCAAAAGATTTTCTTCTCCAAGAACTACTGCCGTTTTATTTAGTGTGCTTTCTCCTTTGGCATATTCTTCTACTATTTTCCCTGCGATTTTTGCTTGTCCGATAGTTTTAGGCGTACCAATAACCTGTATGTTTTTTTGCTGCTTAAAATCGCCTACAATCCATTCAAAAGGATGACTCTTGTAATGTTTCCAGCTTTCTTTAAAACGTCTTAAAAACAATCCAGCATCATGAAACGGATCGTTAAGGAAAGTTTCGTCGGCATCCCAAAAAATCCTGGCTTTTTCTGTCGCTAATAAATGCTGCACAATTTTTTCTTCGGAAGCATTCAGGGCATTAAAGCCTGCAAAAAGAAATTCTTTATTGCCGATAGCATTTGAGAAATGATCGAGATTGCTAACTGATTCCCTGTAAATCAAACCCTGATATCCGATTCCCTTATTTAAAAGATGGCTATACAACGCTTCATAATATTTTGGAAGCAGGCTCCAGAATTGAAGATAATTATCAATCATTGGCGTCCTTTTCTCTGCATCAACAGACCAATGTTTAATGTCTTCGATGTCTTTGAGATAGGAAAGTACATGGTTAGGCTCTAACAGATATCTGTCTATTTCATTAAAATCTTGCAATAAGGTTTTGCCCCAATTGGCAAACAATTCAAAAGGCTGCTGTTTTTCTTTATCAGTGACACTCAAATAAACTTCATAGAATTCAAATACGAGCTCAATATTGTCAATGGAACGGATTCCTGCAATATCCTGGATAAAATCTTCGATACTGATAATCTGGGGAGCTAAAATGGTATTTTCTGTCTTATTTCTAAGTGCTTCAATAAGGAAAACCTTAGCTCTTTTGTTTGGCAATACTACTACCAGATCGGATAATGAATTTGTACTCCCGTCCAGTATTATTGAAGCGATTTTATCTAAAAAAGTAGTTTCTACCATAGGATAAAAATAAAAAAACGCCCCGATAAATCGAGGCGTTTTTAAAACTATTTAGATTAAAATTAATCTTTGATCAATTTCACTTCAACTCTTCTGTTGTTAGCTTTACCTTTAGCAGTTTTGTTAGTATCGATTGGTTTAGTTTCACCGAAACCTGTAGATCTAAGTCTAGAAGATTCGATTCCGTTTTCAATCAAGAAGTTTTTAACTGCTGCAGCTCTGTTTTCAGAAAGCGTTTGGTTTAACGCATTTGAACCGTCGCTGTCAGTGTGTCCTTCAATAGAGAATCTTGAAGTTGGGTATTCTTTAAGGATAGCGTTGATAGCTTCCAATACTGGCATAGTTTCTGGTTTGAAAGTAGCTTTACCACTGTTAAACAAGATTGTTTTAGCGTAAGCATTCAATTTGTTAACTTGCTCTTCAGAGATTTCTGGACAACCGTTGTTAGCAACTGTACCTTTCACATCTGGACATCTGTCATCTTTATCGAATACACCGTCACCATCTCTATCTGGCCATGGACATCCACCATTTTCTTTTGGTCCTTTAACATCTGGACATTTGTCAACATTGTCAGCAACACCGTCACCGTCTCTGTCTGGACATCCTTTCATAGCTTTAGTACCAGCTTCGTTTGGACAAGCATCGTCTTTATCAGGAATACCGTCACCGTCAGTATCAGGACATCCTTGGAATGCTGCTAAACCAGCGATTTCTGGACAAGCGTCATCTTTATCAGGAATACCGTCACCGTCAGTATCAGGACATCCTTGGAATTGTTTTAGACCAGCTTGGTCTGGACAAGCATCATCTTTGTCATAGATTCCGTCACCGTCTGTATCTTTACCTCCGAATTTGAAAGTAAGACCTGCAAAGTGCTGAATGTGAGTTGGAACATCACCGTTTGGACGTCTTAAATCCTCATCAAATGAATGTTTGTAAGTAGATTGAAGAGTCAAACCTACAGTTTCTGTGAACCATAAAGTCAAACCTAAACCTCCGTTTACTGTTCCGTAGCTAGCATCACCAAAGAAAGTGTAACCTCCACCAAGGTGAGCATAAGGATCGATAACTTTAGAACCGATCAAGTTCATAAAGCTGTACTTAACGATACCATCTACTGCGTAATATGTCAAGTCACCTGGATTAGTAGCTTCAAAAGTGTTTAAAGTACCAGGAACTTTATTCACAAATTTATCAATTCTGTTCACAGATCCTGTTACCCCGAAAGTGAATCCAGAACCTACGTATCTAGATACATTCAAATAAGAAACTGAAGGCAAAATGTTCCAGTTGTCTTTTACATTGAAAAAATTCGAAAACTGATCTTCAAATTTCTTAGCTGCACTAAATCTTGTATCTACAGCATTAGCTCCAAAGGAAATAGCCCATGGATTGTCGCTATCCTGCGCAGTGGCGTTTAAGCCTACAGCTAACAACATAGCAGCAAAAATTTTGTTTAGATGTTTCATACTTAATTTTATTAGATTACAATACGTTAATTAAGACAAAAGTAATATGTTAAAAGGTAATTACAAAGATTTATGTTAAAAAATTAACTCAAATTTAGTTAAAAGTCTGTTTCTATTACTTTTAACCTTTTTCCTACAACCGTAAATGCCTGAATAGCAGCATCTAAGTGCTCTTTTGTGTGAGCCGCAGAAAGCTGTACTCTTATTCTTGCTTTGTCTCTTGGAACAACAGGAAAGAAAAATCCTATTACATAAATCCCTTCTTTTAACAATTCATTAGCCATATTTTGTGATAATTTGGCGTCATAAAGCATCACAGGGACGATTGCC
Source organism: Flavobacterium microcysteis (assembly GCF_006385255.1). Lineage (GTDB taxonomy): Bacteria > Bacteroidota > Bacteroidia > Flavobacteriales > Flavobacteriaceae > Flavobacterium > Flavobacterium microcysteis. The sequence continues at coordinate 10,447 of NZ_VFJE01000056.1, read as the reverse complement.
GAGTCTCCATCAATGATATCAAAGCCTGCATCTTTCATTCCTTTTTTGAAATAATTGGTATTCCATTCCAGCTTATCTCTCAAAGTAGTATCCTTTTCTAAAAGCTCAAAAACCTTGATTGACGCTCCTACAATTGAAGGCGCTAATGAATTTGAAAACAAATAAGGTCTTGAACGCTGACGCAATAGTTCAATGATTTCTTTTTTAGCTGTTGTATAACCGCCCATAGCACCTCCTAGAGCTTTTCCAAGCGTTCCGGTAATGATATCTACTCTTCCCATTACACCTTTGGCTTCCAAAGTCCCTTTTCCGGTAGCACCAATGAATCCGGCTGCATGACATTCGTCTACCATAACCAAAGCATCATATTTATCAGCCAGATCACAAATCTTGTCTAATGGCGCCACCAATCCGTCCATTGAGAAAACTCCATCAGTAACAATAATCTTGAAACGGTGACCCGCTTCGTTCGCCTTGATCAACTGTTGCTCCAAATCTTCCATGTTACTGTTTTCATAACGGTAGCGTGCTGCTTTACACAAACGAACACCATCGATAATAGACGCATGGTTTAAAGAGTCTGATATAATGGCATCATTTTCTCCAAACAAAGGCTCGAATACACCTCCGTTGGCATCAAAAGCTGCCGCATATAAGATTGTATCTTCAGTTCCGTAGAAATCAGCAATCTTTTTTTCTAAAGTTTTGTGGATATCTTGCGTTCCGCAGATAAAGCGAACAGACGACATTCCGAAGCCATGTGTATCCAAAGCATCTTTGGCCGCCTGAACTACTTCCGGATGCGATGACAACCCAAGATAGTTATTGGCACAGAAGTTCAACACCTTTTCTCCGGTTGAAATTGTGATTTCTGCTCCTTGCCGCGAAGTAATTATTCTTTCTTTTTTGAAAATCCCATTGTCTTCTATGGTTTGCAATTCGTCTTGCAGATACTGCTGGATTTTTCCGTACATATTTTTTGTATTTGGTTTTTATTATTCAATGCCAACTATCATCAGACAAATGGCTTTTCTTCTTGACTTTACAAATTTACTACATTTACTTCTTCTCCAATATATACTAATGCTTTTTTGGCAACCTGAAATCCCATTTTTTCTATGGCCTGTTCATACGATTCCAACTGTTGCTGGTATTTCTGATTGTGCGAACCTGTTTTATAATCGAGCAAGTATACCTTATTATCTTGGGCCATAACCATACGGTCAGGCTTGATAGGCGTTCCTTCTTTCCTTATAATTGTCTGTTCGTTCATGACGTTGTTGCCGTCTGCAAAATAATCAGTGAGTTCCGGATGGTTCAATATTAAACGTAGAGTTTTGGAAACTTCTTCCTGCTGACTCTCAACAATCAGTCCGTTTTCTATTGCTTTGGCCAGCGCCAATCCAACATCCGAAGCCGTCCGAACATACGATAGTATTTCATGGACAATATTTCCATACTCAATCGCTTTTTGCTGATGCGTTCCCCACATCAATGATTCGCGTTGGGCAATTTTTATATTTTTCGGATTCAAGATTTCCTTAACAAAAGGAATCTTCCTTGCTTCTTCTATGCTACTGCTTTCCCTAGAAATTCTTTCCGGGCTTCCAATTTCGTATTCGTGCTTTTGGATGTCGAAATCGGAAAATTGTTCCAGGTAGTTGATGAAAAATAGCGCCATATTGTTTTTAGGCAATTCTCCTTTTGCCGAAAGGTTCATGCTCGAAATAATATAAAGCTGTTCTTCGGCACGAGTTAACGCTACATATAATACGTTGACATTGTCGAGCAGGTCTTCTTGTTTTTTTTGCTGATAAACCAAAGAGGCTTCCTCTCCAAAACCTTCTACTGCACTGCTGTTATCAATCAGTACACGTGGCAATTCAGAAATAGTGTCTTCGCTGTCAAGCCATAATTTGTCTTTAGGCCTTCTGGAATAATCTTCTTCTGCAAATGGAAAAATCACTACCGGAAATTCCAATCCTTTCGATTTGTGAATGGTCAGGATACGGACTGCATTTTTTCCTTCGGGAGAAGGAATACTAAATTTATATCCGTTTTTATCCCAATAGGAAAGGAAATCCGTAATTCCAGCCTGATTTTTAATATCCCGCTCCAGCACCAAATCCAGAAAATACTGAATATAGGCATTGTTTTGTTTGAGGTTTATGAATTTTGAGACGATACTTTCTACCGTTTCGTACAATGACTTTCTTCTGAGTTCCTGAAACGATAGCGAAATATCAAAGGTCATCAGCCATTTTTCAAACTCCTTTTCACTTTTATTTTCCATACCCTGAAAAATAAAATCGTGTACCGGAAGTTGCTGCTGTACGTATTCCCCAATATATTGTAACAGATAGGCTTTTGCTTCGAGATTGCTACTGTTATTCAGGTAACGAAGCACATTCAATATAAAAATTACTTCGGTTGCGTTTTCAATCATCAAGGTTTCTGAAGAAAGTATGGGTATTCCCTGCTCGGTCAGATAACCGGCCATTGCAATTCCCTGATCTCGTCTTCGGGTCAGGATCGCTATGTCACTATAATCAAATCCTTTTGATAGCGATTTTTTGATAGCGACAAGTGTTGCCTGTACATACTGTCTGGTTTTATCTAGAGTTTCTTCATCATCGCCTTCTGTTTTCTCTATTTTTGGAAGAAAGGAAATATTGATGTAGCCGCCTATTTTAGAATTGTGTTTCTGATGGCTGTGATTTTCGTAGAGGTCCTTATAGTCCAGATTGGTAAACTGTCCTGAAATCATCTTAAAAAAATCATTATTGAACCGGATGATTTCTGAATAACTTCTGAAATTCCTGTCGAGATGTTCAATTTTCTTATCCGGATTATTAAACGGATTATGGTCTTTGCCCAGTTCGATAAATTGTTCCGCCTTACCACCACGCCAACGGTAAATGGACTGTTTCGGGTCGCCTACAATCATAAGCGAGCCTCTTTCGCCCTGCAAGTCTTCGCTTGAAAGCGCATTATCAATTAGCGGAATAAGATTCTGCCATTGCATTTCTGAGGTATCCTGAAATTCGTCTATAAAGAAGTGTTTGTACTTTTCACCCAGTCTTTCATAAATGAATGGCGCCGGCTGATTCTGGATTTCTTTATAGATAATGGCATTGAATTCCGAAATCGACAAGATATTTTGCTCTTTCTGGATTTTTGATAGTTCCTGGCTTACGGTATTCAATAAGGACAGGGGTGTGATGTTTTTTAGGAAAGCTGTATAAAAAGCTATTCTTTCCTGATTTGTATAAACATGCTTCAAAAGTGAAAGCAGCTCGGGAATAATACCTTCAATAGCATCCTTGTCTTTTGCGGTCTTGTTTATTTTTATGTCTTCGGCATCGTGATAGGTTTTGTTTTTTGGATTGAACTTGCCTTCTTTGATGCTCAGCAGGTGTTTTGGAAAATAGCCTCCTGAAAAGGATTTCTCATCGATTCCAGCAGCTGTTATTACAGAAATAGCTTCTTGTGCCAAAACCACACATTCCGTTTCGAGGTCATTAACGACCTGCTGTATTTTCTTTTTTATTTCTACGAATTCCGAAATGGATTTATCTTGAAAATGGACAATTTCATTTCGGTTGTTTTCATTCAACAGCAGTTTTCCGGTATCGAGAATTTCTCTTGTCACATCCCAGCTTTTGTCATCATCCGTCTTTTCCATTGTGAAATCCACCAAGAGTTTGGTGAGTGTTTCATCTTCTCCGGCTTGTGCAATGATGGCATCTACAGCTTCTGTCAAAAGATTATCGGTTTCTAACGAAACATCAAAAGTAATGGGCAGGCCCAAGTCATGCGCAAAGGCACGGATGACCTTATGGGTAAATTTGTCGATTGTAGAAATATCAAACGATGCATAATTGTGAATGATATTTTTGATAATCTGTCTGGCTTTTATTTTGATATCGATGGCATTCAGCGTAGTTTCCTGCTGTATAGCCTCCATAAGCTCTACAGCTTTTGGGCCAGGCTCGTCTTTGGCAAATTCAGAAAGACTGGAAACAATCCTGCTTTTCATCTCGCCTACGGCCTTATTGGTAAATGTAATGGCAAGGATATTCCGGTAAGCATCGTTTTTTGAGGATGTCAGGAGTATCTTCAGGTATTCTTTTACCAGCGTAAAAGTTTTTCCCGAACCAGCTGAAGCGTCATATAATGTAAATGCGGTTTTGTGCATTTTATTCTTTTATCAGTTTTTTCTCTAACAACATTCCTTTTAATTCTGTGCCGCCCCAACCTTCGGTAAGGTTTTCATTAACCGACAATATCTTGACAATTTCCGTATTAACTGTATCTTCATTATAATCAAGCAGTGTTCTTACAGTTTCCAGATAAAAATGTGGCCTATGTTCAGTTCTTAATCTTTCTAAAAGCGGCTCTACAAATATCGGATTTTTAAGTTTTAAAGCATACTTACAGTACAATCGAAAATACTCCTCTGTTTGCCTTATTTTATTACTGATTACTTCAAATGCAATTTCTTTTTCATTTTCCATCATCAAGTTCAGCATTAGTTCTACCTTGTATTCTATCTCACCAAATTCCTTTCTGTCCAGATTGAGATTGGTTTTTTTAATTTCTGCCGTTACCCCAAATTCTTTTCTTATAGCCTTATAGCCTCTTTTTGAATCCAAATCCATCAAATGATTAATGGATTCGAGTGTGCTGATATTCTCTTTCTCCCAAAGATCCCACAACAACGGATCGTAAAGAGGATTAGGAAAATCCATTATTGCACTATACATAAAAACAAGATGGTGTTTTCGAATGTCAGGGGAGACAATTTTTGTAAAAGGCAATTGGAGTAGCTGCAATGCTTCTTGATTTTTATATCCGGCTATTAATTTATAAAGCAGCCCCCATTCTTCACTATAATCCTTTTCGTCAAAAGCATTGCTTTGTTCTTCCTTTAAAAGAGATAAAAAGATAGGATGTGGAAATTCCTGAATTGCAAGGTAAACAGCATGCAATTTCTCATATTCATTTGTATCTGTTTTGGTTTTATGAAAGTCCAGAATAAGCTGCAGGTCTTCTTCTTTTTTATATGCTGCAAGTTTTGGCAATGCATCATTGTTCTTTTCTTCAATTACTAATGTTCTTAGCAAAGCATAATTCTGAGCATTAGTTTCCATAGTTTGAATTGCGTTTCGCCTGGCATAGGAATTATTTTTTTTTAGAATAAGCAGGCTATCTATTTCTCTTTGTTGCTGATTATTTAACTTGTATCTATAAAAATCTTCCTCATAATCTTCTCGCATTACTACCCTACCTATAAAAAGATCTGACACTGACATATCACTCCCAACACAACCAAACTGTGTACTGACTGACTCATAATCGTAAATATGATCTTTTACTATTTTAAATATATCAATAGATCCTTTTAACTTTTCATCTGACACTAAGGCACTAAATGCATAACATCTTACTGTTGTATTTGGATGATTTGTTAAAGCAATCAATTCTTTTGGAGTAGCTATTTCTTTAAGCTTTTCAAAATTCTCATATTGTTCAGGTTTCATTCCACCATATCCAACTGCCGCACCCATGTAAACATTAACCTTTTCAATCTTTTTAACAACCTTTAAAACCTTATTTGAAATTTTAGATTTATCATATGTATATTGTCCATATACCGAAAAATTAATCAAAAGGAATAGAAAGAGAAAATGAGGGGTTTTCATAGGTTAACTTTAATAAACAAAATTGTTTGTTGCACATACAACTAAAACGAGCTTTTGTATCTTTTTGTTATTATTTTATGTGATTTCTTTTTTAAAAATGCAGTTTTTTTGCCTGATTCCCTGTGTTTTCTAGGATATTATCATTTTCACCAATGTAATTATAACAAAATAGTATTTCTTATTCCAAAGTTAAATGTTTAAATTTGAATAAAATATTTATTAATCTGAATAAAAATATATACTATGGCTTTTGAATTACCAAAATTACCGTACGCTTATGATGCACTAGAACCGCACATTGATGCTAGAACAATGGAAATCCATCATTCAAAGCACCATAATGCCTACACAACCAACCTGAATGCGGCTATTCAAGGCACTGACCTAGATGGTTTGACTATTGAAAATATCCTTATCAATCTTGATAAAAAGAATGCGGCTGTAAGAAATAACGGCGGTGGTTTTTATAACCACAATTTATTCTGGAAAGTAATGTCTCCAAACGGTGGCGGACTTCCAAAAGGAGATCTTTTGGATGCTATCGAAAGAGATTTCGGAACTTTTGAAGAGTTCAAAGCGAAATTCTCAAAGGCCGGAGCGACTCAGTTTGGTTCAGGATGGGCTTGGCTTTGTGTTCATAAAGGCGGCAAGCTTGATGTTTGCGGCACTCCTAACCAGGACAATCCTTTAATGCCGGATGTAGGTTGCGGTGGTACACCAATCTTAGGAATGGATGTTTGGGAACATGCATACTACCTAAACTATCAAAACAGAAGACCTGATTACATCGAGGCTTTTTTCAATGTAATTAATTGGGAAGAGGTTGCGAGAAGATATGCTATGGAGAAATAATATTTTCCCCCTTATTTTAACGAGAAAACGTCCTGATCATTCAGGGCGTTTTTATTTTAAAAAAACTATTGTAAAATAAAAAAGGTGGAATTGCTTCCACCCTTTTTGCCCCAAATCTACCATAAACTTAACCTACTAATGCTATGGTCCTACGAAAGTACGAGTGTTTGTATTGTCCTGCAACTATTTCTGTTGAAGCGTATAAATAATCGATAAAGTGCGGAAATTAACCTGAGAAATTGGTCTCGAATACCTCGGGAACCCAAGTGTTTGTTGGAGATGGCAAAATTTATAAAATAAAAAAGGCGGAATTGCTTCCACCCTTTTTGCCCCAAATCTACCATAAACTTAACCTACTAATGCTATGGTCCTCCAAATATAAGGTAATTTGCGCCAACCGACAAAATTAAATAGATTAACTATTTCATAAAGTCGACCAACTGCATTATTTCGTTTACTTTTAGTATGCTCTTGAGTCTTTTCCTTCATAAAAATTCATAAAGGCTCTATTAACTACTCTGTTCCCTCCTGGTGTTGGGTAGTTTCCGGTGAAATACCAATCGCCTAAGTTTTTAGGGCAGGCAACATGCAGGTTTTCCACAGACTGGAAGATGATCTTTACTTCTGCTTTTATATCTTCGGAGCTCAGCATTTGGGCAATCTTATCTGAGATTTCCTCTGGCTGGAACGGAGCATATATTTCATTGACATAATTGACTACATCTGTATCCTTGAAGTTTTCCTGCGCTTTGCATTTCGCATAAACTTCGTCCACGATATGGTATAGGTTTCTTTCTTTCAAAAGCTCCAAAGCTGCCTGAAAAGCCACTAGTCCTTCCAGTTTAGCCATATCAATACCATAGCAGTCCGGATAGCGAATTTGTGGTGCCGAAGATACAATTACAATCTTTTTAGGATTCAGTCTGTCCATCATCTTAAGAATACTTTTCTTAAGCGTGGTTCCTCTTACAATACTGTCATCAATAATAACAAGGTTATCTTCTGGCTTAATCACACCATATGTCACATCGTAAACATGGGCAACCAAATCATCACGGCTACTATCTTCGGTAATAAACGTACGTAGCTTAGCATCTTTGATGGCTACTTTTTCAGTACGGATTTTTACGGCAAGTAATTGTTGTAAAGTTTCCTTAGTTAATGTATTCCTGTTTTCGAGTATGTAGTTGTTTTTTCTCTGGTTAAGAAAATCCTGTGCAGCTTCCACCATACCATAGAATGAAGTTTCGGCCGTATTAGGAATATAAGAGAAAACGGTATTGTCTGTATCCTGATCGATGGCTTCCAATACAGCCGGAAGAATCAATTTCCCTAAATCTTTTCTTTCCTGGTAGATTTCCGCATCACTTCCTCTTGAGAAATAAATTCTTTCAAAGGAACAGGATTTCTTTTCTACAGGAACAATAATTTCTTCTTTAGATACTTTACCGTTTTTCTTAATAATTAAGGCGTGCCCCGGATCAAGTTCCTGCACTTTATCAAATGGTACGTTAAAAACAGTCTGTATTACCGGTCTTTCAGAAGCAACTACTGTAATTTCATCATCTTCATAAAAATAAGCCGGACGAATTCCAGCTGGATCTCTAAAAACAAAAGCATCACCATGACCAAAAAGACCTGCCATAGCATAACCGCCATCCCAGCCTTTTGAGGCTCTGCGAAGTATTTTTGCAATATCTAATCTTTCAGCAATAACAGGAGAAGCTTCCCTTTTGGAATAGCCTTCGTTTTTACAATCTTGATAAAGACCCGTCACTTCATCATCAAGAAAGTGACCTATCTTTTCCATTACGGTAACAGTATCTGCCATTTCCTTAGGATGTTGTCCTAATTCAACCAAGCTATCAAAAAGCTCCTTTACATTAGTCATGTTGAAGTTTCCGGCTACAATAAGATTCCTATGCATCCAATTGTTCTGACGCAAGAATGGGTGAACACTTTCTATACTGTTCTTTCCAAAAGTTCCGTAACGCACATGACCCAGAAAAAGCTCACCTATATAAGGTATGTTTTTTTTCTGAAGCGCTACACTTTCTGCATATTCCGGATGATTGGACAATTCTTCATTGATACGGGCATTGATTTGGGCAAAGACATCCTGAATCGGCTGCGGATCATTCGATCGGACACGACTGATGTATCTTTCTCCAGGCTCAACATCAAATTTGATGCTAGCAAAACCTGCCCCATCTTGCCCTCTGTTGTGTTGCTTTTCCATTAGGAGATACATTTTTTGTACTCCATAAAAGGCCGAACCGTATTTTTCTTTATAAAACTCTAACGGTTTTTTTAATCTTAAAAGGGCTATACCACACTCGTGTTTTAAAGCGTCGCTCATTGTGTTGTTGTGTTGTTGTAGTTGTCGTGTTATTAAAGCAATTCTTGTACCAATTTGTTTTTCAGGTCTTTGTGGCAGTTATAAAGTTTTATATGGCATAAAAACTTTCCTATATAAATTAAAAAAAGCCCCATTATGAGGCTTCGGTCTTATCCGCTATTCTTCCAATACGATATCGAACTGGGTGAGGGCCTTGAACTGTTGCAGTCTTTCCACTACTTCTGTTTTTTTCAAGTTCTCCATTCTTTCTGTTCCAAATTTTTCGACACAGAAAGAAGCTAAGTTCGAACCATAAATGATTGCATTTTTCATATTCTTAAAGGACACGTTTTCACTCTGCGTAATAAATCCAGCAAATCCTCCTGCAAACGTATCTCCAGCTCCAGTTGGATCAAAAACTTCTTCCAATGGTAATGCCGGTGCAAAGAAAATTTCCTTACCGTGGAAAAGCAGAGCTCCATGCTCCCCTTTTTTAATTACGACATATTCCGGACCCATTGTATGGATTTTTGCAGCAGCTTTTACCAAAGAATATTCTCCAGTAAGTTGTCTTGCTTCTTCGTCGTTAATAGTAATGACATCAATACGCTTCATTACTTCCAATAATTCCGGAAGTGCACAATCCATCCAAAAGTTCATTGTATCCAAAACAACCAACTTTGGTTTTTTCTCCATCTGATCCAAAACACTTGCCTGAACCAACGGATGCAGGTTGCCCAACATTACCACATCAGCATCTTTGAAATCCTGAGGAACTTTTGGCTGAAAATCTGCCAATGTGTTTAATTGCGTATCTAATGTGTCTCTGGAATTAAGATCGTTGTGATAGCGTCCGCTCCAAAAGAAAGTCTTACCTCCTTTTACGATTTCCAATCCTGAAATATCAATATTTCTTTCTGTCAGCAAATCTAAATACTCTTGAGGGAAATCGTCACCCACAACAGAAACTATGGCAGATTTAAGGTTAAAAAAAGAAGCGGACAATCCGATATAAGTTCCTGCTCCACCTAAAATTTTATCTGTCTTTCCAAAAGGAGTTTCTATAGCGTCGAAAGCAACTGTTCCAACAATCAGTAATTTATTCATATTTAGATTTTCGAATTAAGGCGCAAAGATACTTTATAACTTGCAAACATGCAATGTTGTTATTTTATAAAGTTTTTAAAGATTTTCTCATTACAAACTTTATTGCTCTCCAAAATGTAAAGCAACTATCTTATTGAGTGACAGAGATTAAAACAAAGTGATATTATTTTAATATATAAAAGAAATATTTCGATTATATTAATTGATTATAATCTTATATATTTTATATTTGCCAGCCAGACTTTAACATATTTTACATATTTTCTGTAATTGGAGATTTCCAAATAGGTTTAGGTTTGTAAGAAATATATTTTTTTGTATGATTTGTTATATTTCTATACTAAAAATTTATTTCTTTGCGTTTTAATACAAATTAACAGGACTTAACTTAAACAAATACAGACACATGACCCTCATCAAACCCTTCCCGGCACGCCTGGCAGTT
>NZ_VFJE01000055.1 GCF_006385255.1 Flavobacterium microcysteis | reverse complement strand
GTGCAAAAGTAAAAAACCTTTTTGATTCTCGCAAATTTATTTTTGGAAATTTTTATCCCCCTTCAAAATCCGCTTCCTGTCAGTATTTACCTATGAACTTCGCCTTTATTGCGGGTGCAAAAGTAGCACCTTTTTCCGCTTTCGCAAACTTTATCATAACTTTTTTTTGAAGTTTTTCGCAAGACGCTGGAAAACAAGCTTATGCAGGCGAACTTTTTTGAGCCTTTTTGATGGCTCAATCTCCGAAGCCTGTAAAATCAAGGAAAAGATATTGATGGGTGGGCCAATTCTAATAGAAAACCACATGAATTTACATACATATATATAGGTATATGGGCGAAATCTGGATAAATTTTATCAGGGAACAATAAAAAAGGCAGCTTTAAACAGCTGCCTTCTTCTATTCTTGGTTATAAGAAACCTATTATGTTTTAGATTTTGCTACTTTCTCATTCCATGATTTGGCTAATTCCTGATAATTGATACTGATGCCTGGGTTTTGTTTTGGAAGTCGGCCCTCTTCAAAAGCCCTTACTAATATAGTTTCAATTAAAAAATCTTCTGGTACACTATAAGGACTGTATTGTGTTTTTAAATTTATGCTAAAAACACGAGCGGTCTTATTGGCCCAAAATGCCTTCCACCCGCTTTTTTGCTCTTTAATAAGGTCAAAGGTTGTTGAACCCGTTTGTCTATGGATAAGCTTTACCAGAATTTGACCGTCTCTTCTTGATAATTTCTTGAGTTGTCCTTCAAATTCATTCTCGAGATATTTCTCTACAATCTTAAAGTACTTCTTCTTTTCTTTCTCCGTCTTTAATTTTGCCATTCCTTTTTCCAGCGCAACTAATCTATCCGCTGCTGCTTTTGCAAAAGGATATACTCTTTGCACTCTTCTTTGCAAAACCAAGAAGTTCTTTTTGCTTTCCTCATCAATCTCTCCTTTTAATATAAGTACTTCATCAAGCTGAACAACTTTTATTGTATCAGGCTCGTTTAAGTACTCATCATTTTTATCAACCTGCGCTTGTAACGCATTTGACAAAAGAAACAGGAGGAAGAAATAGTTTATAGCTTTCATTAAGTTTGATTTGTTGTGTAAAATTATATAATATATGGATAACTGTAATTTCAAATTTATATTTTAGCAAAAAATAATCATATGGCATCAAAATCTATACTAAAGAAGTCTTCTCTTGACTTTTTGGAAAACTACCTTAATAATGCATCGCCTACCGGATATGAATCCAGCGGTCAAAAAATCTGGATGGACTATCTAAAACCATACGTTGATACTTTTATTACGGATACCTATGGAACTGCTGTCGGAATCATCAACCCTGAAGCAGACTATAAGGTCGTAATCGAAGGTCATGCTGATGAAATTTCATGGTATGTCAATTATATTACTGATAACGGTTTAATTTATGTAATTCGCAATGGTGGTTCTGACCACATGATTGCTCCTTCAAAACGTGTCAATATTCATACCAAAAACGGAATTGTTAAAGGCGTTTTTGGCTGGCCGGCAATCCATACCCGAAATCGCGGGAAAGAAGAAGGCGCAAGAATCGACAATATTTTCATTGACTGCGGATGCGAAACAAAAGAAGAGGTTGAAAAGCTTGGCGTTCATGTTGGCTGTGTCATTACCTATCCTGATGATTTTATGGTATTGAACGAAAACAAATTTGTTTGTCGGGCGATTGACAATCGAATTGGCGGCTTTATGATTGCTGAAGTAGCACGACTGCTTCATGAAAACAAAAAGAAACTGCCTTTCGGATTGTATATTACTAATTCTGTTCAGGAAGAAGTAGGCTTACGTGGTGCAGAAATGATTACCAAAACAATCCGACCTAATGTTGCAATTGTTACCGATGTTTGCCACGATTCGACTACACCAATGATTGACAAAAAAATTGAAGGTGATACTCAAATAGGAAAAGGGCCTGTTGTAACTTATGCTCCAGCTGTTCAAAACAATCTTAGAGAATTAATCCTGGATACGGCTGAAGAAAAGAAAATCCCTTTCCAAAGATTAGCTTCTTCAAGAGTTACCGGAACTGATACGGATGCTTTTGCATACAGTAACGGTGGTGTTGCTTCTGCATTAATTTCTTTACCACTCCGTTATATGCATACTACTGTAGAAATGGTTCATCGTGATGACGTAGAAAATGTAATAAAGCTTATTTATGAATCCTTGCTTAAAATTAAGGACAAAGAAACGTTTACCTACTTCAGCAAATAACACCTTTATATTATATAAAACAAAAAGTCCCGCTATTGATGAGATAGCGGGACTTTATTTTGATTGATGATTTCTTAAGCTTTTTTATGGGCTTTTATAGCTTCTGCAGCGTCTGTAGCATTTGAAAGCTCAGCATGTTTTAATGCTGTAAATCCTTTTTCATCTTTTGTGTTTACTTTCGCTCCGCTTTCTAAAAGCAATTTCACGATTTCAACCTTGTTGTAACGTGCAGCAAACATTAATGGAGTCATTCCGTTTGAAGTAGCGTTTACGTCTGTACCGAACTCTATCATTCTTTTTACAGTTTCAACGTCACCTTTAGCGATAGCCTGACATAAAGGACTTACGTTTTTAGCTTTTACAACAACAGTGTTTTCTGTTAGGGAATTAGTGTTAGCTGCGATAGCAACATTTCCAAATGCAAGTAATGCAATTCCTAAATAAACGATTGATTTTTTCATGATGATTGTGTTTTAAATTATTTTTTGATTTGATTGTTAATTAATAGACGACCGATTTTTTCTTTTGTTACAGTATTTTATTTTTCTAACATAACTTTAACATTTAAAGGCTGATACACTTGTCATTTTACACACTACAAAGAACAAAAAAACCACGCAAAGCGTGGTTATCAGAGAATTATGATTATGTTAGATTATTTACTTAAAAATTCGAGTACATTTTTTTCGATACGCTCGTTAATGTTGGATATGTCTGCTTTAAAAAATTCCTCTCTTAAAATATTCTCATAAAGTTCGATATATCTTTCTGAAACCGATTCCACATATTCTTCTGTCATTTCAGGAATCTGCTGTCCTTCTTTGCCTTGAAAACCATTTGCAATAAGCCATTGTCTTACGAATTCTTTTGACAGCTGTTTTTGTGACTCGCCTCTCTCTTGTCTTTCTTCGTAACCCTCTTTATAAAAATATCTTGAAGAATCTGGTGTATTAATTTCATCAATCAGGACAATTTTCCCTTCTTTGGTTTTACCAAACTCATATTTAGTATCCACCAGAATCAAACCTCTATCTGCAGCAATCTCAGTACCTTTATTATAAAGTACTCTGGTATAATTTTCCAATACTTCATAATCTTCTTTAGATACAATTCCATTTTCTAAAATTGCCTCTCTGGAAATATCTTCATCGTGTTCTCCATTATCCGCCTTAGTTGTTGGCGTAATAATCGGTTCCGGGAATTTATCATTCTCTTTCATACCATCAGGCATTGCAACCCCACAGATTTCTCTTTTGCCAGCAGCATATTCTCTTGCAGCATGACCAGACAAATAACCACGAATGACCATTTCGACTTTAAATGGTTCACAAAGATGGCCAATTGCTACATTTGGATCTGGTGATGCAATCAACCAGTTTGGTACAAGATGTGAAGTCATTTCCATAAATCGGGTTGCAATCTGGTTTAGGATTTGCCCTTTGTATGGAATTCCTTTTGGTAATACCACATCAAAAGCCGAAAGCCTATCAGTAGCAATCATTACCAAAAGCTCGTCATTAATATTGTATACTTCACGGACTTTTCCTCTGTAGACGGATTTTTGCTTCGGAAAATTAAAATTGGTAGTCGTTATTGTGTTGTTCATTTTATGGTTGTTGTGTTGTTGTTTGTAAAGATGCAAAAGTAATTCGTTTGGCAGAGATACACAAAAGAAAAGGCTCGAAATAATACCTATAATTGGTACTTCCGAGCCTTACTCATTTTATTGTTTTGTTTTAAAACTGCGATCTTATTTTTTTATAATCTTATAGGTTTCGGTAGTAATATCTGTATTTATCTTAACTAAATAGGTTCCCGGAGCAAGGTCAGAAACATCAACTTGTTCTTTTTCTAATTTGCTTTGTTTAATTACTTCTTGTCCTAGCATATTATAAATAGCAACATTAGAAACATCTTTTAGCCCTGATATGTTTAGCATATCAGCAACTGGGTTAGGAAATAATTTTATCTCATCCTGTTGCAAATTATCAACTCCTAATGCCGGAGGTGTAACCGTGAAGTTTGTAACATCAAAATCTAAATTATCAGGAAGTGACCAAACTCCCACTCCTATATATATGGTCTGGTTGGCCTGAAGATTAGTAGCAGAAACAGAAAGTGTCGCCGGATTGGTAATGCCGGCTGCGTAAGCCCCTGAAAGACAACCTGAAATAGAGGTACCGTTACAATCTGTAAATGCCATTATCCCCATATAGCTTTGTCTGATACGGATTTCAAAAAAAATAGATTCTCCCGCCGTTGCTCCCGTCGTATACGAAAATAAATAATCGTCACCAGCTGAATCAAATACTTGATTCCAACAGGTAGAATTGGTCCCTAAAGTACTGCTAATTCCTCCTGTTCCCTGACAATCAATTGACTGAGTAACCCACGCCGCAGGGCTACCGGCACCGGCACCAGGCGTTGTAACATTTGAAACAGTATAACCATTCGTAATTGCTACAGCATTGGTACAGGAGTGTTGCGCATAAGAAGCCAACGCTCCCAGAAAAAACATAAAAAGTAATAAAGTAATTTTTTTCATAATATGAGGGTTTAAATATTATGTATCAAATGTAACAAATTATGCTTTACCGTAATAAAAAACAAAAAAGCAATACACTTATTTGCGTATTGCTTTGCTTTTTTGTTAAAATATCACTCTTATATCTTAATCGTGATTTTCAATTTTCTTATAGGCATCAATTACTTTCTTAACTAATCTGTGACGAACAATATCTTTATCATCAAGATAAATGATTCCTATACCGTCGACATCTTTTAATATCAACAAGGCTTCTTTTAATCCGGAAATTGTTCTTCTTGGCAAATCGACCTGTCCTGGATCACCCGTAATCATGAATTTGGCATTTTTCCCCATACGTGTCAGGAACATCTTCATCTGTGAATGTGTCGTATTCTGAGCTTCATCGAGAATTACAAATGCATTGTCAAGTGTACGCCCACGCATAAAAGCCAAAGGCGCAATTTGTATGATTCCTTTTGTGATATAGTCTTCCAGTTTTTCATTTG
Source organism: Flavobacterium microcysteis (assembly GCF_006385255.1). Classification (GTDB taxonomy): domain Bacteria; phylum Bacteroidota; class Bacteroidia; order Flavobacteriales; family Flavobacteriaceae; genus Flavobacterium; species Flavobacterium microcysteis. Next base: position 542,702 of record NZ_VFJE01000055.1, on the reverse strand, counting down.
GTAGCATATCCCGAAGCGCATCATACAAAGGCTGCATGTAAGGATCCAGCTTTTCTTTCATATCGCCAGGAAGGAATCCTAAGTTCTCGCCAGCTTCTACAGCCGGACGCGTAAGGATAATTCTTTTGACCTGTTTCTCTTTTAATGCCTTTACTGCCATTGCTACACCTGTATAGGTTTTTCCTGTTCCGGCAGGACCTACGGCAAAAACCATATCGTTTTTGTTTACGTTATCTACAAGCAGCTGCTGATTTGGCGTCATTGCCTTGATTATCTTTCCGCCAACGCCATGCACAAGAATTTTATCATGGTCACCCATTCTTTCAATCTGTTGGACGCCACCTTCAATAACTCTTTCAATAACGTTATCATCAATATTGTTATATCGGGAGAAATGGAGCATCAGACGCTGGAAGCGATTTTCGAACTCGTCTAAAACTTCTTTTTCTCCAAAAGCTTTAATCGTAGTTCCTCTGGCAACAATTTTTAATTTAGGGTAGTATTTCCTAATAGTTTCAAGATGAGAGTCTTGAGCGCCCCAAAAATCTTTTGGAGCAATATCTACTAATTCGATGGTTCTTTCGTTCAAAAGCTATAGTATTAAATTAAAAATTATCTGGCTATTTTGTTAGCTTTGCATATCTCAAATTTAATAAAAATTTAGGCGCACTGGCGTTAATGTTATAAACAATTTTATGTCAATAATTACCCTCACGACCGATTTTGGATACAAAGACCACTTTGTCGGTTCTTTAAAGGGTAAAATTTATTCTGAATATCCTGAAGCCAGGATTGTGGACATCTCACATGAAATTGACTTGTTTAATGTTTCCGAGGCCAGTTATATGATTGGCTCCTCCTATCAGAGCTTTCCAAAAGGTACTGTACATATTATAGGTGTAGATTCAGAACTGCATCCCGAAACGCAGCATATTGCAATGCAATGGAACGACCAGTACTTTATTTGTGCTGATAATGGCATATTGAGCCTGTTGATTCAAAAAATCATTCCACAGAAAATTGTTTCGATTAATATACACGACCGACTGGGTATCAATGCTACGGCTATGGACGTTTTTGTAACCGTGGCCTGCCACCTGGCAAGAGGCGGATTGCTTAATGTTATCGGAAAAGAGATTACTAAAATAAAAGAAGTCACAGAACTGCAAGCTGTGGTCAGTCAAGATAACAGTAGCATAAAAGGCTATGCTATCTATATTGATCATTTTGGCAATGTGGTAACCAATATTTCCAAGCAGCTTTTCACTAAAGTTGGGAAAGGAAGAAAATATGAAGTAAACTTTAAGAATTATAAGTTACGAACTATACTTCCTAATTATTCTTCGATTGTTAATTTTGAGCAGAATTCCATCAAATTTTACGAAGGAAAAGAATTGGCTCTTTTCAACGAAGCTGGTTTTTTGGAAATTGCGATATACCGCAGCAACCCTAATTCTGTTGGTGGCGCTTCGAGTTTATTGGGTTTAAAGTACCGTGATTTTGTCAGTATTAATTTTATTTAGCTTTATATGTGGCTTTATGCTGTAGGCAGTAAGCTTTACGCACTAGAAAAATCATAAATCATAAATCTTAAATCTTAAATCACATATCACAAAACTATGTTTGTACGAATTGTAAAATTGTCTTTCCACGAAGAAAACATTCCCGCTTTTTTAGAAAATTTCGAATTAATGAAAGAAAAAATACGAAATGCGCCTGGAAATCGTTTTCTAGAATTGTACCAGGACAAAAACAACAAGAGTATTTTTTTTACTTATAGTTATTGGGAAACCGAAGAGGATTTAGAAAACTATAGAAAATCTGCCCTTTTTGATAGCATCTGGACATTTACCAAAAAATTATTTAATGACAAGCCTGAGGCTTGGAGTGTGGATAAGCTTGCGACGCTTGAATGATTTGGGATCTATGATTTAGGATTTTAGATTTTAGATCTATGATTTTAGATTTGGGATTTTAGATCTTTATTTGGATTTTAGAATTTTGGAGTTATGATTTAAGATTTTAGATTTTTGGTGTAACTTGCCCCGTTATCGAAGAATCAGAAATCAGAAATCAGAAATCAGAAATCAGAAATCAGAAATCAGAAATCAGAAATCAGAAATCAGAAATCAGAAATCAGAAATCAGAAATCAGAAATCAGAAATCAACTATCCACTAAACACTATCAACTATAAACTATTAGATGAAATCAATTTTACTACGAGAAATCAAATCCTTTTTCGGTTCGCCGATTGGTTATTTGGTGATTGCAATTTTTCTGTTGCTCAACGGACTTTTCCTTTGGGTTTTTGAAGGCGATTTTAATATTCCTAATTCGGGATTTGCTGATTTGAGTCCGTTTTTCACATTAGCTCCCTGGATTTTGATTTTCCTTATTCCAGCTGTAACGATGAGAAGCTTTTCGGATGAGAAAAAACAAGGAACGATTGAATTGCTTTTTACAAAGCCATTGGGTATCTGGGAAATCATTAATGGCAAGTTCTTGGGTGCTTTCCTTTTGATCGTAATAGCTATCATTCCTACTCTTATATATGTAATGGTTATTTCCAATCTTGGAAATCCGGAAGGAAATTTAGATTTTGGAAGTACATTAGGTTCGTATTTTGGATTGCTATTCCTGATTGCTTCGTATACTGCTATAGGAATTTTTACTTCGACTCTTTCTGAAAACCAAATTGTGGCATTTATACTTTCGGTGCTTTTATGCTTTGTATTTTACTTTGGTTTTGACGGTATTTCAACCTATGCGGGTGAATTTGACCTTATCGTTTCTTCTATAGGTATGGACTATCATTTTAAAAGTATGAGCCGTGGTGTTTTGGACACACGAGACATTCTTTATTTTATAAGTATTACGGTGTTGTTTTTATCTCTTACAGCTTTTAAGCTTAAATCTTTAAAATCCTAATGAAAGCCTCTAAGAAAAAAAGTCCGAAACAGCTAGGCATTATTATCCTTGCCTTAATTGCAGTAAACATTGCCGGAAATTTCTTTTTTAAGCGTTTCGACCTTACAAAAGATAAACGTTATACTTTGTCGAAGAGTACGCTTGACATGATCAAGAAAGTCGACAAGCCACTTTATATTGACGTATTTCTTGATGGACAGTTTCCGCCTGAATTCAAACGTCTTCAGGGAGAAACCAGACAGATGCTTGAAGAATTCAGAGCCTATAACTCCAACATCATCTTTAATTTTACGGATCCGTTAGCCGATGAATCCAAAGCAGAGCAATTTGTATCTGAATTGGCAGGACTTGGCTTCACTCCTACTAACATCCAAAGCAATAAAAACGGAAAAAAATCCATGATACAGGTTTTTCCGTGGGCCATTGCAAATTATGGTACCAAATCGGTACGTGTTCCTTTATTGGTTAATAATTTTGGAAACAATGCCGATGAAAATATTAGCAAGTCTGTACAATTGCTTGAATTTGCATTTACAGATGCGCTTACAAAACTAGCCGTAACCGAAAAGAAAAAGATTGCCGTATTGAAAGGAAACGGTGAGCTTAATGACAAATACCTGGCTGATTATGTTCTTAATTTAAAAGAGTATTATCTGATTGGAGAATTCAATCTGGATTCGCTTGCCAACGACCCAAACAAAACCATGCAGAATCTGGCTCATTTTGATGCGGCGATTATTGCGAAACCAACTGAAGCTTTTACTGATTCTGAAAAGTATATTCTTGACCAATATATTATGAATGGCGGCAAGACGCTATGGCTTATTGATAAGGTAGCGGCCGATATTGACAACCTTCAAAATGAATCGCAGTCGGCTATGGCTTTACCAATGGAACTGAATCTTGATGATATGTTCTTTAAATATGGTATCCGAATCAATTATAATCTTGTAGAAGATTTACTGTCGACACCTATTACGGCCCGTTCTGAAAAAGGCGACTTCCCTATTGACTGGCTGTATTCCCCAATCATAAAATCAGGTGAAAACCATCCAATTAATAAAAACATCAACTTGGTTAAGCTAGAATTTGCCAACCAGATTGATACCTTAAAGAACAACATCAAAAAAACAGTACTTCTTAAAAGCTCGCCTCAATCTAAAGTTGTGGGAACTCCTATAGAAATTAGCCTGCATCAGTTTATGGACGAGCTGAATGAAGCTGAATATTCCAAAGGAAACCAAACATTAGGCGTGTTGCTGGAAGGTAAATTTACATCTGCTTTTAAAAACCGTGTGAAGCCATTTAAAGCGAATCAAGCTACTGACGAAGGAAAAGACAACAAAATGATTGTGATTGCTGATGGCGATATTATCAATTATACGTATGTCAACAAAAAACCTTTACAGAACGGAATAGACCAATGGACACAGCAAGTATATGGTAATAAAGATTTCCTGATGAATTCGATGAACTACTTGTTGGATGATACAGGACTTATCAACATAAGAGGTAAAAATGTAGAGCTTCCATTACTAAATGAGAAAAAGGTTTCTGAGAATTATACCTTTACCCAATTCCTAACTGTTGGATTACCAATCCTCATTCTCGCTATTTTCGGATTAGTGTTTACCTACCTTAGAAAGCGGGCTTATAGCAAATAATGTTAATAAATTGGTTTTGTTTTAGAATTAGTTTAAGATATATTTGTGCAATGTAAAATATTTGTAGTTTTACAATCCTTATTAAATAAAAGACGAAAATGAAGTTTATAGTATCGAGTTCCTACTTATTAAAACAACTGCAAGTTTTAGGAAGCGTTATCAATAGCAGCAATACTTTGCCAATTCTGGATAATTTCCTTTTTGAATTGGACAACAAACAATTGACCGTTTCTGCATCCGATTTGGAAACCACAATGTCTGCTACTTTAGAAATTGATTCTACAAGTACCGGAAGCGTTGCTGTTCCTGCAAAACTGCTTTTGGAAATCTTAAAGACTTTCCCGGAGCAACCGCTTACTTTTACTGTAGAGGAAAACAGTACTATTGAAATCAGTTCTAATTCTGGGAAATATGCATTAGCATACGCACCAGGCGAAGAATTCCCGAAATCTGTAAATCTTGATGATCCGTCTTCTACTATAGTTCCTGCCGGAGTTTTGGCTACTGCTGTAAGCAAAACTATTTTTGCTGCCGGAAATGACGATTTACGTCCTGTAATGTCTGGAGTATTTTTCCAATTCTCACCAGAAGGACTTACGTTTGTGGCTACTGATGCTCACAAATTGGTAAAATATGCCAGAACCGATGTAAAAGCATCTCAGGTAGCTGATTTTATCATGCCAAAGAAACCTTTGACTATTTTAAAGAATATCCTGGGAACTTCTGAAGCTGAAGTTAAGATTGAATACAACGACTCAAACGCTACGTTTTCTTTTGACAACTACGTTTTGACATGCCGATTGATTGACGGGAAATATCCTAATTATGAAGCTGTAATTCCAAAAGAAAATCCAAACAAGCTAATGATTGACCGTTCACAATTCCAGAGTTCGGTTCGTCGTGTTGCTATTTTCTCGAATAAGACAACTCACCAGATCCGTTTAAAAATTGCCGGAGCTGAATTGAATATTTCTGCTGAAGATATTGATTACTCAAACAAGGCAGAAGAACGTTTGACGTGCGATTATCAAGGAGATGATATGCAGATTGGCTTTAACTCACGTTTCTTAACTGAAATGTTGACCAATCTTCAATCAGACGAAATCATGCTGGAAATGTCATTACCAAACAGAGCAGGTATCCTGACTCCTGTTGACGGGCTTGAAGATGGCGAGACAGTTACGATGCTTGTTATGCCGGTAATGCTTAATAATTAAAACTTTTTCCATGGGTCGCTCTATCATCAAAATATTTCCTTTCCTGGCTATATTCCTATTGCTGTCTTGTTCTAATGACGATGGCAGAAAATTGGGCGAAAATGGTTTTACTTTTAATGGCGGATTCCACGTATTGAATAACTCTTTTGTTACAGATGAGAATATTGTGGATGAAACTCCAAGTCCGATTTCTATCGTGCTTTCCAATGTAAATCTAAACGATTCTACTGCAGTATCTAACATCAGCAAGATTTATTTTGATTTCAATGGTGTAAATCTGGAAGCCGGAACAATTACAGATATTCCTAATTATTCTATACAAACTGGCGGTGCCTATGTACAGAATGCAGATGATGAGAATTATACCTATGTTGATGGTACTTTCTTGCTAAAAAGCTCTGAAGCGGGACTTACCGCTACTGAAAAAACGGTTACAATTAATTCTGTAACAGAAAACAAAGTCGATTTGACTTTCCAATTTACCCGAGCAGATGGGCAAATTTTCAGCGGAAAGTATAACGGATTATTTACTGACTTGAGCAGTACTGAATAAGCTATAACCAACCCTTTATACCAAAGTGCCGTAGTCTCTCTCTGAGCTACGGCTTTTTTTATAATTTATAGTTGATAATGGTTAGTTGATAGTGGTTTGACTATATAGTTGATAGTTTATAATGGTTAGTAGATAGTTGTAAGTGACTAATATGAAATTTTTGCACTAAATAAAAAGTTTACAAAAGTTTACTTTCAATGACTTACTCTCTTACATACAAAATATATAAACTTAGCACCTCTATAATGGATAGTTGATAATGGTTAGTGGCTAGTTGTAAGTGACTAAATATAAAGTTTTGCACTAAATAAAAAATTTACTTTCAATGACTTACTCTCTTACATACAAAAAGCATAAACTTAGCGCCTTAGAACCTTAGCAACTTAGTACCTTTTTGAATAAACTTAGCACCTCAGAACCTTAGTACCTTAGCAACTTTACTTATTACTAATCCTAATCAATTTCTTATTCACAAATTCTTCAATTCCCAGTTCCGAAAGTTCCCGACCATAACCGGAACGTTTAGTTCCGCCAAAAGGTAGATCTGGGCGTGATGCTACATGTTCGTTTATAAAAATCATTCCTGTTTCGATTTGACTTGCTACTTCAACGGCTCTTTCGATATTTTCGCTGAAAACAGAACCGCCTAATCCAAATGTGGAATCATTTGCCAAGGCTATTGCTTCTTTTTCGTCTTTTACTTTATAGAATGAGGCGACAGGTCCAAAGATCTCTTCGTGATAGGCAACCATACCAGGTTTGATATCTGTTAGTATAGTCGGTTCATAAAAAGCACCTTCCCTATCGATTCTTTTACCACCAAGCACTACTTTAGCTCCTGACTTTACGGTATCGTTTACCTGTTTTTCGATTTTCTGTGCTGCGTCTTCGCTGCTTAATGGTCCGACTTCGGTTTCCCTTTCCATAGGGTCACCTACTTTTAGTCCGGTGATTTTTTCTTTGAATTTTTCAAGAAATTCATCTGCAATTTTTCCAACAGCTATAATCCTTTTAGAGGAAGTACAGGCTTGCCCCATATTACCGAATCGTCCTTTTACAGCACTTTTTACCGCTTTTTCTATATCGGCGTCTTCCAAGATGATAAACGGATCACTACCTCCCAATTCCAAAACTGATTTTTTTAAATTTTTTCCGGCTGCTTCAGCGAGGCTTGCTCCTGCCTTTTCACTTCCGGTAAGAGACAATCCTACAATTCTTGGGTCCTCTGCTAACTTGGCTATTCTTGAACTAGAAAGAAATAAGTTTGTATAAATTCCATCTTCTGCTCCTGCTTCTCTAAAAATTTCTTCAATGGCAGCGGCACATTGTGGTACGTTAGAAGCATGTTTGACCATAATTACATTACCAGCCATAATATTTGGTGCAGCAACTCTTGCTACTTGATTGTATGGGTAATTCCAGGGTTCAACAGCAAGTATGATTCCTATTGGCGTATAACGCACAAAGGCTTTTCCGTCTTTTATTTCTATGGGTTTGTCTTCTAGAAAGTCTGCGGCATTTTTCGCATAATATTCATAAACCGAAGCACACATTTCAACTTCCGCTTCACTTTGGGCAATCAGTTTTCCCATTTCAAGCGTAATCAGCCTTGCCAGTTCTTCTTTTCTTTTTCTGTAGAGAGCAGCAACTTTCATTAGAAGTTCCGCTCGTTCTTTTATAGCAACAGTTTTCCATTTCTGATAGGTCTTATCTGCCTGAGCAATTTTCTTCTCCACCGTTTCTACGGAAAACTCTTCAAAGGATTTGATTTCTTTATTATTATAGGGATTGATTGTCTTAATAGCCATTTTAAAATATTTTAGGAGTATATGGTTTATGCTTTACAAGCCGTTTTCGTGAAGTGCCAACATTGGGATTTCAATTTTATAGGAGATTTTTTGGGTAAGGCTGGATGTAAAAAGATCTTCCCAGAATCCTCTTTTTTCAGTAAGCATGGTCAATAGGTCGATATGCTGGTTATTAATAAAGTCCTGGATGGTTTCTTTGACATCGTCATGAGGAATAACAAAAAACTGAACCGGCCAGGCGCTGCATCTTTGCTCCCATGTTTTTATTTCTTCATCTGATAGCGAAGTAAATGATTTTTTGACATACAAGCTTTTTATCGTAGCATCAAATTTCAAAGCAATTTCGACCAAGCGCTCTAAGGCTTCAAAATCCTTTTCTCTATACAAGTTAGTAAAAGCAATCGTTTTGATTTTTTTGTATTTAGCTTCTATAGGAATGCTTAATACAGGAGCGGTCAACGAAGTAATCGCCTCTCCAGCCTGCGAACCAAAAATTGAATCAAACCAACCTGAAACGCCGCTTGTTCCCATGACCACCAAACTGATATTGTGCTCCTGCACTACATCTTGCATCGCATACGTCAGGTCGCCTGATTTGAGCAAATGCGATATTTGGATATGTCCCATTCCGTTATTCGCAGCAATCTCTTTTAAATGCGGAATATAGTCCTTGAAATGCGACATCTGCTGTATTTCGAGCGTATCGTACATTTCTTTAAAATTAATCGGGATTTCAGCTCCGTCAATAATTGGCATATCAAAAGTGTGAAGCAGTATAATTTCTGCTTCCAGCGAATCTGCCATTTTCAGCGCATATAGAAAAGCGTTGTCTGCGATTTCGGAAAAGTCGGTTGGAAAAAGGATTCGTTTCATTTTTCAGTTGTTTTGTACATATAAAGTTACAAAAAAGTACCGCCTAAAGAAAATCGCAGAAGTAAGTTTGCTTTTATTTAACATACGCCTTGCCTTTTTGCTCATAGGAACTTTACTCCTATCTTTGCACAAAATATACATTATGGTTTCACAAGATACTATCGTTGCCTTAGCTACTCCATCTGGAGCTGGAGCAATTGCAATTATCAGGGTTTCAGGAAAAGATGCCTTAACTATTGCTGCATCCGTGTTTGAGTCGGTTTCAGGAAAAGATCTCCTGAAACAGAAGACGCATACCATCCATTTGGGACATATAGTCGATGGTGCGAAAGTATACGACCAGGTATTGCTTTCTATTTTTAAAGGCCCAAATTCTTATACAGGTGAAAACGTGGTGGAGATTTCATGTCACGGCTCGACTTACATCCAACAGCAAATTATCCAGCTATTGCTTCGCAAAGGATGCAAAATGGCGGAGCCAGGCGAATTTACGCTTAGGGCTTTTATCAATGGTAAACTGGATCTTTCGCAAGCAGAGGCTGTAGCCGATTTGATCGCTTCAGAAAACGAGGCTTCACACCAGATTGCCATGCAACAAATGAGAGGCGGCTTTTCTAATGAAATTGCCAAACTTCGTGAAGAGCTGTTGAATTTTGCTTCTCTTATCGAATTGGAATTGGATTTTGCCGAAGAAGATGTGGAATTTGCAGATAGGACACAGTTTTATGATTTACTGGAGCGTATCGAATTTGTATTAAAAAGACTGATTGATTCGTTTGCCGTGGGCAATGTTATCAAAAACGGAATTCCTGTTGCTATTGTGGGCGAGCCAAACGTTGGGAAATCTACGCTTCTGAATGCTTTATTGAATGAAGAACGTGCTATCGTTTCAGAAATAGCTGGAACAACCCGTGATACGATTGAAGATGAGTTGGTTATTAACGGTATCAGCTTCCGATTCATAGATACTGCCGGAATCCGTGAGACTAAAGATGTTGTAGAAAGTATCGGTATCAAAAAGACCTTTGAAAAAATAGAACAGGCGCAGGTTGTTGTTTATCTTTTGGACAGCTCTCAGATTTCTGATTTAAGATTTGAGATTTCTGATAAGCTGCAAAATGTGAAAGTTGAAGTTGAAAAAATAAGAAATCAGTTTCCGCTAAAGCCTTTGATTATTATTGGGAATAAAGCCGATACACTTAGTGAGACTCAAATCCAAAATCTCAAATCAGAAATCCCTGAAATCCTTTTAATTTCAGCTAAAGAAAACACCAATATCGAAGCGTTAAAAAACCAGCTTCTTTCTTTTGTAAATACGGGTGCTTTGCGAAACAATGAAACGATTGTGACTAATACAAGGCATTATGATTCGTTATTAAAAGCGTTGGAAGAAATACAGAAAGTAAAATTTGGACTTCAATCCAGTATTTCAAGTGATTTAATGGCTATTGATATTCGACAGGCTTTGTATTATTTTGGTGAGATAACTGGCCAGGTCACTAATGATGAATTATTGGGGAATATTTTTGCGAATTTTTGTATCGGGAAGTAACTATTTTAGCATATTTAAAATAGTGTGAATAGTATTGCAAAAGTGAATTAATATCTTAAATTATTTGGTAAAACTAAATACAAAATATCTGATAAATAATTATAGACTTCAAATAATAATGAAATGAGAGATACAAATACACCTTTATTTTCTTTATTAAAAGAAAAGTCAGAACTGAAAAGACAAATTAAAATTGTAAAGCAGAGAATTGATAGTCAAAAAAATCAAATAGAAATACAGACCGAAAGAGCAAAAAATGGTTTAACAAATACGTTAGCATTTGAACAAACGGAACTTCCAAAGTTTTTATCTGAATTATTAAATCTTGAAAAACAATTAGAAGATTTAAAAATTGATATTAATAAAACAGAAACCCAATCAAATAAAACATCTCAACAATCTGACAAAACCACAAGTGAATTAGTTCCACATAATACTAATGATAAAGACGAAGATGGTTTTCCAATCAATGCGCTTGGCTCACAAATCTGTTTACTTGACGGTAATGGAAATATATTTATACCCTTACATAGCAACTTTTTTATTACAATTCAAGAAAACGCTGGAATCAAATTTAGCCCCAAAGATAAATTAGAAGTGAATTTTGCAGTTGATACTTTAGTAAATATATTAACTCGTGATTTTTACAAAAAACTCGAAGGCTACTCTACATTAGACTTAACAGACGAATACAAAAAAGCAAACAATGTAAGGACCAAAGAGCCATTAAAAATACTGCATGTTCAAATGTATTTTGATTGGATTAACAAATGGTTAAAATACTTTGGTAATGTTTTTAATTTTGAATTTAAACTATTATTCTACTCAAAATATAAAGAGAAAATCAAAAATGACATCTTGTCTTTAGAAACTGGTTTAAAGGAAATTAACGCTCCAAAAAGTCATATTGATTTTACAAAAAGATGGATTGAAGAAACTGAGAAAAACATTGAATTAGAAACTAAAGCGAAAGAAAGAAGAGTTGAAGCAACAAAACAGATACATGACGAAAATGCTAACAATGGACACCAAACTAACATTATTATAAAAAATGATCATCTGATTAATTTAATTGATTTAAGTAATCACATAACAAAAAAAGAAGATTGCCCTGAATTTGACAGATTCTTGATGCATTTTCAAGAAAATAAATATTTAATAATTAATACTGATTACAAAATATACTCTCCTGGTATTTCCTACCTATTCTCTACAAAAAACATAAAAGCAAAAAATCTTGAAATAAAAGAAGATTTTTTATTAGATAGTAAACCATACTTTGAAACATTTATCAATGCATTCAAAGAAGGAGAAAAGTATTTTCAAGATAAATTTGAAGTTTCAAAAGAAATACTCTACGGTAATAATTCAAAAACTTTTGTTGCCGATATTCATCAAAACTATTATCATATAACACATTCCAACAGCTTTATTGGTTGGGCTGGAGTTATTCATTCAAACCCAACATTAATTTCCCATAAAATAATAAAAAAATATGGCTACTATTCAGGGATTTTGAGTAGAGCCGATGTTTTTATTTCAGAATATCCAAATGTTTTTTCAGATTTTCATAAATGCGATGATAAAGAGGAAAGTATTAATCAACCTACTATTTCAAAACCAACAAGAGAAGAAGATATTCAAACAATTAAAGAAATTTTAAAACCTTTAAGCGGTTACTGGAAAAGAAACCTGATTTTAAATCAAAATGATTTTTCAAATTTAATTGAATATTCATTGCATATTATGAAAAATAATTGCCTACCAAATAAAACTAAACAATTTCCAAATACTGGTACTTCAATAGAATTTATTCGAAAAACAATACATCTTGTTTATTTACATTTAGGAAAAAAAAACAAACCTTGCTTTGTTTCTTTAATACATCTTTTCAAGCAATTAGATAAAACAGATGAAAAAACAACCAATAGTAAATTTTCCGCATACACTGGGAACTATGAAGCCGATGTGCAGACCATGATTACTTATTAAATGGTTATTTTGGTTATTATTAGTAACCTACTACTTACCTATCAATAACCAAATTCTTTTGCGATATAATTTTAAAATATATCACAATGGAAACATCAAAGCTTACGCAATCACAAAACGTAATTGCAGATCTAAAAAACGAAGCTCAAATAACAAAAAAACTTTTAGTTCAAAAAAAGGGGGCTCAACCAGAAACAGGCATTGCTTTAAAGACAAAAAATGTTATAGAACTAATAGCATTTGTAAAACAATCAAAATATATTGATGTAAAAGAACATCCAAATATTTGCAAAAACTTTGGTTTGCCTTACTTGAAATATATTTTTCAAAATGAGTACAGGAATAGGTTTTTTGAGTACTTGAAAGAAAATACTACCACTATTGCAACCGTTTCAAAAGCAACTGAAATACCACATAAGTATTTATGTGAATGTAAAGCATATTACGAGAAAAAAGGGATGCTAAAAGTAGTTGCTTTTGGAAAATGTCCAACCACAGGTTCAAAAAATGTTCAATTTGTTTCTACAAATTCTTTAATGTTTTACAGTTATATTCATAAATATGAATCAAATCAATTAATGTTATTTCAACAAAACGAATATTGAAATAGTTAGAATGTAAAAGCAATTAGTAATTTTCTTTAGGTCTAATCATTGTATTGATTATAATTTTTAATCGTTTAATCAAACGTAAAAAAAATCATACATCTGAAAATCGTATTTTTTTATTGATTATCTTTATTGGTATCGAAGAACTTTGAATACTAATTCTTGGTTAGTAGTAATCTAAACTGAAAAGTATGCTTTCAACTTTATCTCGAAAAATGTTACTATGCCTTACAGGGCTTTTCTTAAGCTTCTTTCTCCTCATTCATTTTCTGGGTAACCTCCAACTGTTTTTACCACAGGAACAGGCGCATCTTCAATTCAATGCCTATTCCCACTTTCTGTCAGGAAATATCCTTATTAAATTAGTTTCCTACGTACTGTATGTAAGTATTATCCTCCATGCAGTCGACGGACTGATTATTACCTTAAAAAACAAAAAGGCAGGCGGAAACTACCAAAAGGAAAATCGAGGTAGGGCGAGCAAATGGTATTCAAGAAATATGGGAGTTTTAGGTACACTGATTTTAATTTTCCTTGTCATCCATTTTCAAAATTTCTGGTATGTCTACAAATTTGGAAATCCGCCTTTGGATGCCAATGGAAATAAAGACTTATATATAATAGTAGTGACTGTTTTCCAGGAATGGTGGTATGTCCTTATTTATGCCGTCTCGATGATTGCTTTATGTTATCATTTGATTCACGGGATTCACAGTGCCATCCGGACTTTGGGATTGTATCATCCGAAGTTTGTAAGATGGTTCCAAAGAGTCGGTATCGCCTATTCCGTTATCATCAGTATAGGATTTGCGTTGATGCCTATTTACATATTCTTCACTTACCGCTAAATTGAAATCCTATGGTTTTAAATTCAAAAATACCCGAAGGCCCTTTAGAAAAAAAATGGGAGAACTATAAAAAAACAGCAAAACTTGTAAATCCTGCCAACCGAAAAAAACTGGATGTCATCGTTGTTGGTACAGGACTAGCTGGAAGTTCCATTGCCGCCTCATTGGGAGAAATGGGTTATAATGTAAAATCATTTTGCTTTCAGGACAGTCCGAGAAGGGCGCATTCTGTTGCCGCACAAGGTGGCGTGAATGCTGCAAAAAACTACAAAAACGACGGTGACAGTGTGTACCGAATGTTTGTTGACACGTTGAAAGGCGGAGATTTCAGAGCACGGGAAGCCAATGTGTATCGAATGGCGGAGTGTTCTCTGAACCTGATTGATCAGGCGGTTGCACAAGGTGTTCCTTTTGGACGAGAATACGGCGGTTATCTCAACAACCGTTCTTTTGGTGGTGTTCAGGTAAGCCGTACTTTTTATGCCAGAGGACAAACCGGACAACAATTGCTATTGGGGGCTTACCAGGCTTTGATGAGACAAGTGGGTAAGAAAAGCGTCCAGCTGTTTTCAAGACACGAAATGCTTGATCTGGTTGTTATTGACGGAAAAGCAAGAGGAATTATTGTCAGGAATCTGGATACAGGAGAAATTGAACGACATGCCGCACACGCCGTAGTTTTGGCTACCGGTGGTTATGGCAAAATATATTATTTGTCAACTCTGGCTATGGGATGCAATGGCTCTGCTATCTGGAGAGCACATAAAAAAGGTGCACTAATGGCATCACCAAGCTGGATACAGGTACACCCTACTTCCCTGCCCCAGTCTGGCGATTATCAGTCAAAATTAACGCTGATGTCTGAATCGTTACGAAATGACGGACGGATATGGGTTCCTGCCAATGAAAACGAAAACAGAAAAGCAAATGATATTCCTGATGAGGAAAGAGATTATTATCTGGAAAGAAGATATCCGGCGTTTGGAAATTTAGCACCAAGAGATATTTCTTCAAGAGCAGCGAAGGAAAGAATTGATGCGGGTTTCGGAATCGGCCCGTTAAAAAATGCGGTTTATCTTGATTTTTCCAAGGCCATTAGAGAACAGGGGAAAGAAAAGATTCAGGAGAAATATGGAAATCTTTTTGATATGTATCTTAAGATTACCGGATATGATGCGTATCAGGAACCGATGATGATCTCTCCTTCTGCGCACTTTTCAATGGGCGGACTTTGGGTGGATTATGAATTGATGACGACCATTCCGGGGCTATTTGCCTTGGGAGAAGCCAATTTTGCAGACCATGGAGCCAATCGACTGGGTGCCAACTCATTATTACAGGCTTCTGTCGATGGCTATTTTATCGCTCCTTACACCATAGCAAATTATCTATCCAACGAAATTCATACCGGAAAAATAGCTACCGCGAATTCAGAATTTGAAAAAGCTGAAAATCATGTGAAGCAGCAAATTGAAAACTTTATCACTATCAAAGGGACAAAGACGGTAGATTACTTCCACAAAACTTTGGGAAAATTGCTTTATGATTATTGTGGACTGGCACGGAATGAAGAAGGATTAAAATATGCTATCCAAGAAATCAGGAAACTGAAACAGGAATTTTATAAAGATGTGAAAGTTTCGGGACAAGGAGATGCAATGAATAGCGAGCTCGAAAAGGCTGGCCGTGTTGCAGACTACTTTGAAATTGGCGAACTGATGTGTTACGATGCATTAACCCGGAATGAATCCTGTGGCGCCCATTTTCGTGAGGAATTTCAAACTCCTGATGGAGAAGCATTACGGAACGATGAAGAATTTCAATTTATTTCTGCCTGGAATTGGACGGGTGAAAATAAGGAACCGGAGCTCGTCAAAGAACCATTGATTTTTGAAGAAATAAAGCCTACGGTAAGAAGTTACAAATAAGAAAAAACACAGAAATTATGGATTTACACCTGAAAATATGGAGACAGAAAGACCATCAAAGTGAAGGGAAACTGATAAATTATGATCTTACTGAACTTAATCCCCATATGTCATTTCTGGAAATGCTGGATACTTTGAATGAAAAACTGATTCTTGAAGGCGATGAACCCGTAGAATTTGATCACGATTGCCGTGAGGGAATTTGTGGGCAATGTGGGATGATGATTAACGGTATCGCACACGGTCCTTTGAAGCAGACAACCACCTGCCAGCTTCACCTACGTTCTTTTAAAGACGGTGAAACGATTTTAATAGAACCTTTTCGGGCAGAGGCTTTTCCTGTCAAAAAAGACCTTAAGGTTGACCGATCGGCATTTGACCGAATTATTTCTTCCGGTGGGTTTGTATCCATAAACACAGGTCAGGCTCCAGATGCTACTGCCGTTGCTGTTACTCACCAGACTGCGGAAGAAGCATTTGATGCCGCAGCATGCATTGGTTGTGGGGCTTGCGTAGCTACCTGTAAAAATGCAAGCGCAGCCTTATTTACATCTGCAAAAATTTCTCATATGGTTACGCTTCCGCAAGGGAAAGAAGAACGTAACGAACGTGTTTTGAATATGGTACGTCAAATGGATGCTGAGCACTTCGGACACTGCTCTAATACAGAAGCTTGTGAAGTCGAATGTCCGCAGGGTATCTCTATTTTGAATATTGCAAGAATGAATTATGAATATAACAGAGCTTTGTTTTTCAAGAAAAAATAAATGTTGATACTAATTTTAGAAATATTAAAATTCTGGCACAAATTGTGTAATTGAATATTTACCTAATCAATTACTTTATGAAGCTCCTTTACCTCTTTTCTGCACTTTTGTGCCTTAATTTATCAACTGCCCAAACTATTAAAACCCTAAATAAGGGCAAGGTTGTCCAAAAGAATTATAATGTCAGCGTTCCTTACAAAGATATTAATGGTCTTGTAATAGTGGAGGCTGTTATTAAAGGTAAAACCTATAATTTTATTGTTGATACCGGAGCCCTGAGTGCCATTTCGCAAGAACTGTATAATGAATTGGGACTACAATCGGATAATAATGGGCTGGATGTTGGCGATTCCAGCAACCTAAGACAGAATATGAAGCTCGTAACACTGCCACCTGTTCAGGTAGGCGATATTACCTTTACAGATGTCCCTGCTGTGGTTACCGATAGCAGTTTCTTTTTAGAATGCCTTGGAATTGACGGATTTATTGGCAGCAATATGATGCGCAACAGCATTGTGAAATTTTCATATAAGGATAAGACGGTAAGTTTTACAGATAAACTAAAAAACTTTAGTACTGATAAAAAGAAAAATGCCCATTTATTAAAGGACAAAACACAAAGTAATCCTTACTTAAAGATTGGCATAAAAAATAATAATATTGACGCAAGTGAAACCATCTTGTTCGATTCTGGAATGGTTGGGCTATATGATTTGTCATTAGCTGTTTATGAAAATGCTTTGTCTCAAAAGCTTGATCTTTTTTCTGTAGTATATCAGGCTAAGGGAGCCTTTTCACTAGGCATACATGGTGTTGAAAGTCAAAAAGAACATTTCATGCTATCGATGCCTGAACTAAATTTTGCAGGAGTTAGCTTTAAAAATATTACCGCAACAACTACCAGCGACACAAAATCAAGAATAGGAAGCAAAATATTATCCTATGGAGATGTTGTAGTTGATTATCCTGGCAGGCAACTCTATTTCAATCCTTACCAGGATGACGCAATAGATCTGACCGAAAAGAACTGGCCTGTGCAACCTGTAATCAAAGACGATAAATTTGTTGTTGGTATAGTCTGGGATGCTGCATTGAATGACAGAATTAATGAAGGAGATGAAATACTACAATTTGGGGAATTTAATTTTTCAGATATGAATCCCTGCGAATCATTCAAATTGAATAGGAAACCTCAGACGGATACCGCTGTAATGGTGCTGAAAGACATAAAAACCGGTGAAATTAAAAACGTAGAGCTGGTTAAAAAATAAGTTTATCAGCTTCTTTATTTTGTAAATAATTATGAAAACAAAAACCAACCCATTAGAGGTTGGTTTTTTTATATTAACTATCATAGATTTATTGCACCGTTCTTAAATCAATGTCAATTCGCAATTAAACTCCTTGAATTTTAATTCCGTATTTCTGATTTCTTCTTCATTTTCCGAACTTTTTAAAAACAGCGGTTTGTAAATGACATATTTATCGTCAATTTTTTCATAAGATTCGTCCATTTTCTTTTTAACGGTATGAAGGTATTTTACAGCTTCCTCCTTATCTATGTTTTTTAGTTGCTGAATCAAATCAATAACTGCTTCTTCATCATTCCCTCTAGTTTCAAGAAACAACGAATAGTTTTTTCGGTTTCCAATAGATACATTTTGAGAGGCAAGAAATGTACGTACTTCATCATTCGATGCTAAGTTCATTGGAGTAGCTCCGCCGAATGTTTTGGTTTCGTAATGAGGAACATCTAACGTTTGGTTTAAAAACGCACCTTTGTCAGCCAACAGTTTCAGACATTCGAGATTTCCCTTCAAGCTTGCCTCGAAAACAGCCGACCATTTGTGGTAATTGGGATTGAATTCAGGCGCATTTTTAACCGATTTCTGTTTTAGCAGGTGCTTCAACATGTTCGGATCTTCCGCAAACTTGGAAAGTTCAGTAGCTTCATGAATTAAAATTTCTGTTCCAAAAATAGCACCAGCATCCAACAACAGGTCGATAGTTTTCTTAATTTTAGGTTGATAATCTTTAGCATAATTATTACCATACCAGCCATGGTATCCATCCAACATTTTTGTCAATGGGGAATAACCATTTTTGTTTTTGGTATTTACATTCGCACCTCGATTGATTAATAAGTTGCAATTTTCCGGAAGATTATTGGTTTCAAAAATGGGTGTATTGTCATAATTATCTTTGATTTCGACATCCATTCCTTGATCGAGTAAAAATTCAATGAATTCAATATTATTGCCTTGCCCTGCAGCTTTGTGAAGGACAGAATCGTGATATTTATCCCTGAAATTCAAGTCAGCCCCATGATTGATGAGTAGCTTACAAATCTCAATTTTTTTAGCACTGTTAGACAGATAAACCAATTCAAGCAATGGCACAAATCCGTATTCACAAGCTTGATTGACAGTATTCAGGTTTTTTAAAATTTTCTTAACTGTTGAAACATTGCCGCTTTTGATAGCATCATTTAAATCACCAATCAATGCTGATTCGTCTTTTTCATTATTTTTAAAAACAACCTCTTTAATTGACTCTTGAAAATCTGCATTGCCCCAATTTGCTTCTGCATATTGAACAATCAATGCTTCCACACTTGGATCTATGGTGTAATATTCATCACTCAATTCATTGTGTAATTTTTTTAGCTTTTTATCAAAACCACTCACATAAGCGTAATCACCATAAAATGAGGTTTTGTGCTTATCCGTTTGATGAATAAAATCAATGAATTTTTGGACGATTTCCCTACCCTTTTCACTTTTGATATTTTGAAGAACTTCTATCATATAATCAGTATTGAACCCTTCTCCAAAGTTGGAAAAAAGCTGTTCAATACCTCCGTTTTTAATTTCTCCATCAATTCGCATGGCCAACCAGATTGTACGGGCAATTTCATTCTGTTCTATAAACCGGCTGGAAGAAAGGCCAATTTGATTGTGCATGTATTCAAACAACGGAAAAATGTCCGAAATTGAATAGATAGCTAATTTTTGATTGGAAGTAGAATTCATTTAATTCTTGTTTTATTTGTTAGTTTTAAGGTTTGTCCTAAGCTTAGAAGGCACATTATTTCGTACACCCTATCTTTTTCAATTAAGATAATTGCATTTACTTATCTGCGAAAACAATTTCAATATCCAACCGCTCGAATATAAAACCTGTCAGCTTGTTTTCTTCAATGGCATTTTTTACGTTTTCGTTACAGATTAAACCAATACCAAAAGCAGGAGTCATATCAAAGTATTCCTTTATTTTTAAAACCGTTGGCGTTAAATCCCAACCAACCTCACCTTTCTCATCTTTTTCATCGTATAGCTTTCTAAACTTAACTTTGTAATCTTCAGAGTCATCTATCGGTATTATTTCACCCGTTTTTTCAATGATATCATTATATTCAATAAATGTCGATTTTTTAAAGTCGATTTTACTTTTTGCTCCATATTCATACCAAAGAAAACTATATGGATGAGGCGTTCCTTTTCTAAAAATAGTCATGGGATGAAAATTGCCATTTATCGTAAAGGGGTTCAAAATCTGATGGCATTTTTCACTGATGAACAGGCCGCTCGAAACAATAACAAAATTGTTAGAAACTAAATCTGAAAGTCTCGAATTATAATGCAATACAAACTGATTGAGCTCTGGAACGTCGTCTTCCGTTTTCCACTGGCTTATTTTTCCCCATTGTGACGCTCTTGCTTCATGGAAAGGAATTTTTAATTCTTTTACCTGAGGATATCGACCAATTACCTTTGAATCGGTTTCTTGCGTTATTCTAAAATATTTCATTCTGTGCCTTACTAATGGTAAATCATTTTATTTTTCTTTTGTTGTATCTAAACATATACTTCTATTTCTCTTTATTAAACCAATGACTCCCTATCTCCAGGAATTCATTTCATAATTTGAAAAGTTTATTTTCATATCTTCTATCCGGTTTTCAAGGGATTTAATTCCTGTACTTAAATATTTTTCCTTTTCAGACTCGCTCAACGTATACAGTATATCAAATCCCGGATTTGGTTTAGGAATTGGAACAGATAATGTGATACTATTGTTTTCTTCATAAACATAATAATGCCAATCTTTTTTTTCTATTAGTTTCTTAGTGTTCATTATAAAACAATTACTTTTTATTCATACTATTGATACTCTTTGTAAACAACTTCTATAACTTTTTGTTTTTCAAAATCATTGCATTCATAAATGACACTTTCAGGTCTTAGTGTGTGTTGTTTATTTTCATTTATTTCTCTATATGTTTTCTTGTGGCTTATACATCCAGTTAAAATTAAAGGCTCCACATTTAGGACAGTTTATATACTCTCCTTTCAAATTATCAAAATTGCAACGATTGCAATGTCCAGTTTTTTCGTTTATATGCAATACAATATATTTTGCATCATGTAGACTAAGCATATGCTGTTCTCTTAGATACATCATGCCCTTCATAGGATTGTTTTTTACCATTTCAGAGAGTTTGTCTTTTTCTGAGGTACTAAAATCCGGGCGTTCGATTCCTTCTTTTGGAAGGCATTTTGGGCATTGTATTTTCATTGGGGAATTATTTTCTATCTTAAAAATTGTTCTATAAATTGTTTTATTTTGTTCATACTATTTTAGTCTTCCCAAAATTCTTGTCCTTTTTTATCAATATATCCCCATTTTGAGTTTCCCGGAATATAATAGTCAACGCCCCATCGTTCATGAACAAATGGATTAACATCCGGCATGTCGGTTACTACTTTTGCAATATCATATTCATAATTAAATCCGAAGTAGTATTCTTTGTTGTAGAGTCTTTGTCCGCTACTATCAATATGATAAAACGCTTTGGAGTTTTTTGCAACCATAGATGTTCCTTCATCAAACTCGCTGGCAGAAAAATAACTGGCTTCAAAAATTACATTTCCATCCCTGTCTTTAAATCCAAAGTACCTGTCTTTTTCAAATTTTATCAGTTCTTGATTTTTCTTAAGCTTTCGGTTTCTATCATCAGAATAAGGGCGCCCTATTTCATTCCAAACCGCATTAAGATCGTCAAATTTGGGTTCAACAACAATTTCGCCTTTTGAATTTATAGCGCCATAACAATGGTTTGGAAAACAAACAATACACTTGTCATCTTGAAAACCATTTGCTGTTAGTGCCTGAAGTGTAAAGACACTTTCGCCAAAGCGATTTATAAATAAACAATTATCCGTTGATTGTCTTTCTTCCCCATTTTTATCATCAATAATCAGTACCGATATTTCTTTTTTGGTAAATGGAAATACGCTGTCTGCAAGTGGTGATATCTGTTTTCCGTTTGTGTTGATCCAACAGCGTTTATCAGCAATTTTCACTAGAGCCAGATCAAAATTTTCTTCGCTAAATGGATAGATTACATCATCATAAATACAGTCAATAAGTATAGCCTTCTCAGCATTTGAAAAGCCCCATTTGTCGATTTTTCTATAAGGTATAGGATATTTCATTATTCGTTACTATCGATTGTTTTACAAACTGATAATTATGTGCGGGTATTCGTAAACACATAGCACAATACAGCTATTTATGATCTCCAATAATTTCAGCCAACAGATCTATTTTACGCCACTTTTTCAGGGCTTTCTTCGAAATATTTTGTGGTACTGGAGTACGGTCGTTGCTGAAATGGGTGAAATTTGAGATAAAATCTTCCAAACTGTCAATTTCATCCTCAAAAGTTTCGAGAAAAGATTCGGAACTTAAAAGATCTATGATCGCAATATAAGCTTCATCGTTAAGTCGGTATTCGTCGGTAATGTCGATAATTGCATCAAGTAGTTCCTGATTGTTGTCAAAGTCATCGTCAGCGGTAGCGATAAGCCTTAACACTTCTGTAGATGGTGATTTATAGTCTTTATTTTCTACCATTTGTTTAATTTCCAATACGCAGGAAAGTTCAAAAGGCACATTGTTATTGTATTCGCCTTCAAAGCCCAATTCTTCAATTATGCCTCTCCAGTGTACATAGACTTTGTTGTTTTCAATTTTTTCAAAGGTGATTTCATTGTCCTTGATACCGTTGTGTCTAAACATATAAAAGGTAAACAGATGTTCATCGGTCACATAGTCATAGGCGTCTTTTATATGGATTGTTTTACCAACAAGCGATTGCAAATTGCCCTGCGTAGCCATCATCTGCTCGCAACGAATATTCCCGCTATGATTCCCTTCTATAAAAGGAGCCTCATCACTTTGTATCCAAATATCCCAGACGGTACAAACGGGTTCTAAATCTTCTTGGTTGTATTCTTTTATGAACGATTTCTCAGTATTGATAGGAAATATATAGTCTTTGATTTTTAGGGTATTCATTGGATTGGTTTTTTCAAATGTAGAGAAAAATCGGTTCGGATGACTAAATGAAAGATTTTTTCTACAGAATTATATATTCAAAAAGTAGTTATTAATCGATACTATTTTACCTGAGTTACTGTCTTATCAATTATAGCTATAAAAAACAACAAACAAAAATGATACTTGTTAACAGTTTGAACAATTTACTACAAAAATTATCCTATTTTTGATTTTCTAAAAACGTAACAACCAAAAAAAACTACCACCTTACTGATGTTTACTATCAAATCTTCTCAATTTATAAAACGAATTTTTCTTATACTCTTTTTAGCCAACCTATCCAATGGTTTTTCACAAAACAAAGCAGTAGACAGCTTACAGACCTATACAAAAAAAGATACGATAAGGGTTAAATTATTAAATGCAGCAGCTCTTAAAATAATGAGGACTGATGCTGATAAAGCATTACAGTTATATAAAGAATCGGAACAACTCTCTGAAGCCTTACAGTATAAAAAAGGAAAAGCCTATAGCTTACTGATGTCGGGTAGAACCTATTCAGGAAAAGGAGATTATCAAACTGCCATTAGTTATTTTAAGAATTCCATGGAGGTTTACGAGGATTTAAAGATTAAAGTAAGTGTTGCCAATTGTAATTTGAACATTGGTATGGCTTATTACGATCTGACTGATTATCCAAAAGCTTTGGAATATCTTAAAACTGCCACAGAACTTAGTGAACAATCCGGTAAATTAAAAGTGGCCTCAAACGCTTTGATGATTATTGCCATGATTCATAATACTCAGGGAGATTATGACAAAAGCCTTGACTATTATAAAAAAACAATAGTAATTGATGAAAAGTTAGGAGATCGAAAAGGACTTGCTATTACTTATATCAATTTGGCAAATCTTTATAAACAGCAAAACCAACCCACTCTTGCTTTAGAATACTATAATAAGTCCATAGAAATCAGCAAACAATTTAATGATGAATATAGCATTGCTTCCAATTTAAACAACATTGGTACGATGTATCAGGAAATGGAAAATAATAAAGTCGCTCTTTCTTATTTATATAAATCATTAGCCATCTTTGAAAAGCTAAAAAAAGAGAAACAGGTTATGGGTTGCTTAAGCAACATCGGTATTATCCTTATGACGGAAAAAAATCCTAAAGCCTTAGCAATATTTAAGAAAGGATTAAAACTAAGCCAGGAAGCAAATGAAACCTTTGCCGTTGCTTTTTTCAATAACAATATTGGAGCTTATTACTTTATGGTTGAAAACTATGATGAATCGCTCCGTCATTATGAAAAAGCAATAAAAACATATAAGCAGATCGGAGCTCAGCGGGAACTGTCTAACAGTTATTTGAATATGGGCAGGATTTATTTTGCTAAAAAGGAATATGATAAAGCAATGCAGTTTGCCAAAGAAGGAAGTGATATTGCCAATGAACTCAAACTCCTGAGCTTGCAAACGGATTACTCTCTTTTATTTTCAAAAATCTATTATGCTATCAAAGAGTATAAGTTGGCCTATGAAAGCGGACAAGAACATAAAGAACTAAACGACAGCCTGTACAAAAAAGAAACTTTTGATAAGCTCGCAGAAATCAAATACGAATATGCTTATAAAGACACCTTAACTACGGCAAAGAAAAGTGTGAACACCTTAAAGAAAACAGTAGCCGTTTCTCAATTACAAAAAAAATGGCTGATTGCCGGCTTTATAGGTCTTCTGATTGTTTTGGGTTTCCTAGTTGCTTTATTAAAAATCAGACGAGTAAAAATGCAGAACCAACAACTACTGTTAGAACAGAAGTTACTAATCACACAAATGAACCCGCATTTTATATTCAATTCCATACAAAACATCAGAAGTTTGATTAACAACAGACAAAATGATGAAGCAGTAAATTATCTGGGTAAGTTTTCTAAACTAACCCGACAAATTCTTGAACACTCCAATCAGAATTATATTTCATTAGCTGAAGAGGTTGAAATGCTTGAAAACTATCTCACTATACAGCAACTTTTGTATGAAAACAAATTCATTTTCAATATCCGTATAGAAGATAGCATGGATACCGAATCCATATTTTTACCACCTATGTTGGCGCAGCCTTATATTGAAAACGCCATCAAACACGGGTTAAGCAATACAACAGAAAACGGAAAAATTGATGTCCATTATTATTTAAAGGATGAAAAACTCTATTTTGAAGTAACCGATAACGGTAAAGGATTTGGTTCTGATGAGAAAGTCAGCAATCACAAATCACTGGCCATGACCATCACAAAAGAGCGTTTGACGTTCTATACTAAAAACAAAGATTTCGTGGTGCAAACTAATAATGTAATCGCTTCTGATGGAAGTATCGAAGGCGCCAAAGTCGCTTTTGAAGTTCCTTACATTTATGAAAGCTAAAGTGATACTTACTATAAACTGCTAAAAAGGTAATATAAAAAACCAGTTAAAGTATTTTAACTGGTTTTTTATTTTTGTTGGTTGGGCTATATGTATCTATCAATTGATTATTTTTACTTCCGTTTTTTAATCACATCCCTCAAATTTATGTTAAATTACAAGCATTTAGCACCTTTTCTACTCCTTCTCTTTATCGGCTTTCCTGTTTATTCTCAGAATAAAACAATTGATTCTTTAGAAACGATATTGGCTAATCCCAAAATTAGTGATACAACACGTATTAATACCATTATTGCGGGTATGGATAACACAATTATGTTGAGTAAAGCACATGTGGCCTACTTCAATCAGTTACCTCCTGTTTTTACTAAAGGATTGGCAATGCCCAAACTTCACCCAAAAGTAAAGCGAAAATACCAATTTGCTGCAGGTGTGTATTACTACAATACCGCAAAAAAAGAAACAAGTGAGGGCAACAAAAATGCGCCAATGCACTTTGATGAAGCTATAAAGTATTGGAAAGAATCCAAAGACTATAAGCCTATGGCATTAGCGATAGTTGGTAAAGGTGCGTACTACCGCCATATTGCTGACTGGCCCAATACGTTCAAATACTTTTTTGAAGCCTTAAAATTCTACGAGAGCATTAATAATGAAAGCGGAATATCAACCGTAAATATGGAAATAGGAACCGCTTGTATAGCTCAGCAGGACTGGAATAAAGCTATTGTTCATCTAAAAAAAGCATTGCCCTATTATGATGTCCCAGAGTCAGAATTAAGAAAATCAGACCGCCATAGTTTAGCGGTAATTCATAATAATATAGGCACATCTTATACCCGTCTTAAAAACTTTACCGAAGCCCATAACAGTTTTTTAAAAGCATACTACTATATCAAAAAGAATAAAGATCCTCAGGCAGAATCGATAATTTTAGTACAATTGGCCCAATCCTCCAGTGAATTGGGAAAACTAGCTGAGTCGGAAGATTATTTAAAAAGAGCCTTAGATTTATGTAATGATGATATTTCAAAACAAGGAGTATATGGGAGTGCTGCACGCATTAATTACAAAAATAAAAACTATGATAAGGCTGCGGAGTATGGTGAATTGAGCTACAGCCTGGCAAAAAAAAATAAAAACATCAATTCGCAGTCCGGTATCACCTCCTTGCTATACAAAATTTATAAAGAAAGCGGACAGTATGAAAAAGCATTAAAAATGCATGAAGCCAATATTGTAATAAAAGATTCTACAAATTTAGAAGCCTCAAAAAACGAATTGGCGCAACAAGAACTCAAATACCAGTTTGAGAAAAAAGAACTGCAACAAAAAATAATCCAGCAAAAGAAAGTAACAGCCGTCGAGCTCGAAGCCCAAAAGAAAATGGCACTGGAAACCTCAAAAAACACATTAGCCCGACAACAGTTAGTATATGATTTTGAAAAAAAACAGCTAAACCAGAAACTCGCTCAGGAAAAAAATGTAGCTGCCATCAAACTAAGTTCTGAAAAGAAAACAGCCGCCATCAAACTAAGTTCAGAAAAGAAAACGGCCGTTAAAAATAACTGGCTGATTGCCGTTTCTTCTGTATTCCTTCTTTCGTTGCTGGGTGCTTATTTCTACTACCGAAACAATAAACAGAAACAAGCCATTACGGTTCTGGAAAAAAACCAAATCAAACAAAAGCTACTTATCACTCAGATGAACCCGCATTTTATATTCAATTCGATTCAGAACATCAGAAGCCTGATTAATAACAGACAAAATGATGAAGCAGTGAACTATTTGGGCAAGTTTTCTAAACTGACAAGACAAATACTTGAAAACTCCAACCAGAACTATATTTCATTGGCTGAAGAAGTTGAAATGCTTGAGAATTACCTCGCCATACAGCAACTTTTATATGAAAACAAATTCAATTTCAATATCCGTATAGAAGAAAGCATTGATACTGAATCCATATTTTTACCACCAATGCTGGCTCAGCCCTACATTGAAAACGCCATCAAACATGGATTAAGTAACACAACAGAAAATGGCAAAATTGATATTCACTATTATCTGAAAGAAGAAAAACTCTATTTTGAAGTAACCGATAACGGTAAAGGATTTGGCACAGATGAGAAAGTCAGCAATCACAAATCACTAGCCATGACTATTACCAAAGAACGCTTGGTTTCTTACACAAAAAATAAAGATTTTATAGTGCAAACCAATAATGTAATCGCTTCAGACGGAAGTATTGAAGGAGCTAAAGTTGCTTTTGAGGTTCCTTATATTTATGAGAGTTAAGATAATATAAACTCCTAAGTAGGATAATTTAAAAAACCAGTTAAACTATTTTAACTGGTTTTTATTTTTTTTGATGGTTTTGATTATGTGAAAATTGGAAAATATATTCAATTACGACTAGCCTTTATAATTATATTAATTTAATGAATTTAATACCTCATTGCATTTTATAATACTTAACTACATATTGTAGCTTTTGAGATAAAAAAGTCGATTTTGTCAAATAAATGATAACGAAAAAAATCATAAAATAGATCTATTAAAAACCTCATATTGTCAGAAGAGTTATAAATATATTTTTAAAATTATAAGATTTGAGTTACATTAGCACAAACATTTGTACTAATGTAATTTTATATTAGACCTAAAATACAAAAAATCAATTAGATTGATTATAAAATGAATAAACTAAAAGCAGTTGATTTTTTTTGTTCTGGAGGAGGAATGAGCCACGGAATGAAAAGTGCTGGCATTGATATTTTAGCCGGCATCGATTTTGACGAAACTTGTAAAGAAACGTATGAAACCAATATTGAAGGAGCTAAATTCATACATAAAGATGTTTTTAAATATCAACCAAAAGAGCTTCAAAAAGAGCTTAATCTAAAAAAAAACGATAATGATTTAATTTTGATAGGATGTAGTCCCTGTCAATTTTGGAGTATTATAAACACAAAGAAACAAAAAGCCGAAAAGTCTAAAGATTTATTAAAAGAGTTTAGAAGATTTGTGGAATATTTCAAACCTGGTTATGTGGTTGTTGAAAATGTTCCAGGCGTTTTTAGAAAAAAAGAGGAAAGTGGCCTTCAAGATTTTATTAATTGGTTAAAAGAAGACAATAAATATAAAGTACACTGTAAAGTTCACGAAGTAAGTAACTATGGAGTTCCACAATTTCGTAAACGTTTTACACTTATCGCAAATCGTATTACTGATAAAGAGTTAGCCCCAATTCGTGTTTCTGGTGAAAAAATAAAAGTAAGTGATGTCATAGGTGAACATAATGGGTTTCCAAAAATAAAACCTGGGAATAATGACTCTAGTGATTTTATGCATACAACATCTGGATTATCAGAAATCAACTTAAAAAGGCTTGCTATTACTCCTAAAAATGGAGGCACAAGGATGGCATATGTTTATGATAAAAATTTAGCACCAAAATGTCATTATGGAAATACGACTGGTTTCAAAGATATTTATGGACGGATGTGGTGGAATAGGCCATCTCCAACGATAACAACAAAGTTTTTCAGCTTTTCAAATGGAAGATTTGCACATCCAGAAGAAGATCGCGCTATATCCTTAAGAGAAGGTGCTGTTTTACAATCCTTTCCAAAAGACTATATTTTTAAAGCAACCAGTATTGCTAACATCGCACGTATGATTGGTAATGCTGTACCTCCTAAATATGCTGAAGCAATAGGCAAGTCAATAATCCAAAATCACTCAAATGCAGTTTAGAACAAAAGCAAGAGCAGTTGATTTATTAGGTAAAGGACAAATCGCAGATTTACCTACAGCTATTACTGAATTATGGAAAAATGGATATGATGCTTATGCAGATAATTTAACTGCAGAAATTTTTAAAGTAAAATTTAGAGATTTGCCTTCCTCGTTGTTCCTAATTTCCGATGATGGAAAAGGAATGTCTAAAAAAGATATTTTAGAAAAATGGCTGGTATTAGGAACGGATTCAAAAAGTCGAGCTGAGTTAGAACAACTAGAAGATCAGGAAACACTTTGGAAAAAACCGAGAATTAAAGCCGGTGAAAAAGGTATAGGACGACTGTCTGTTGCATACTTAGGATATCCGATGCTAATGGTTACTAAAAAGATTGGGCATCCTGTTCAGTTATTGTTTTTTGATTGGAGGTTATTGGAAAACTTTAATTTATTTTTAGATGATATATATATTCCTGTTGAAGATTTAGCTTCTATTTCAAAAGTAAGAGATACTTTTTACAAACTAAAAATCTCCTTTCTGCAAAACTTCAAAAAGAAAAAAGATAGTGAAGGAAATCCGATCTGGGAAGATAAACAACTGAATCTTAAGTATGAAATATTAAAATCCGTTATAAATGCACGTTTAACAAATGAAATGATTAATACATTATTTTCTAGTTTTCTTGACATAAAAGAAAACCACGGTACAAAATTTTTAATATTTGAACCTATCGACCAAATTTTAGAACTGGCTGAAGAAAATAAAGATGAAGATAATAGTGAGGGACGAGAATTTACAATATCCAGTTTATCCGGATTCGTAAACCCATTTAAAGAAAATAACCAACTTGTTAATACTTTTTTTTATATACACGAAGTTTTAGGTCAAGACAAAGAGCTTATAAACGGAGAGGGGAATTTTTTTAACGCAGATGATTATCATTTAGCTGATGTTTTAATTGACGGGAAATTTGACGGTAATGGAAATTTCAAAGGGAATTTAAAAATTTATGATAAAATAGTTCCGTATGAATATATAACTACACGTAGAAAATTTGCAAAAAAATTCTATGGAGAAATACCTATTAGATTAGGTTACAGTCAAGGTGACAGAAAAGATTCTATGCTTGGTGATAATGCCTTTAAAAAAATAAATGATAAAGTGTCCAAAAACGGCGGTCTGTATATTTTTAGGGATGAGTTCCGAGTTTTGCCATACGGTAGACCTAATGCAGATTTTTTAAAGTTTGAAGAACGTAGAAATAAAAGAATTGGTACCTATTATTTTTCCTACCGGAGAATGTTTGGTTATTTAGAATTGAGTAGAAGAGAAAACCCTGACCTGAAAGACAAATCTAGCCGTGAAGGGTTGATTTCTAATGATCCGTATAGAGCATTCGAAGCAGATTTAATTGCGTTCTTTATTCAAGTGGCTAAGGATTTTTTCTCGGATAAGGCTCAACAATCGATTTTTTTAGATCAGAAAAAAATATTAAATGAACGAAATAAAGCTATAGAATCAGATAGTAAGCGAGAAACTGAAGAGAAAAAAGCATTTAGTAGATCGTTAAATGCTTATCCAAATAAATTTAAAGAATATGAAAAAGAATATTCTTCCTTATTAGAGCTATTAGCCCAAAAAATTGAAGACACCAATGTTGCTTTTTCAGAAATAGAAAGTATTTTGGAAAGGTTACACAGATTAGATGTTGAATTTGAGAACCTTCTTCCTTCTATTCCTAAAAGATATGAACCTACTGATTTGCAGTTGGATCGATTAAATAAATATGAAGATCAGATTCATTCCTTTAATAACAATATTAAAAAGAATAGTATTGTTTTAATGGTTAAAGTTGCTGAAAAAGCAGAATTAAGGGATTTGAAAATAAATTTCACAAAAAATATTGATATTTATAAGGGAGAATTGGAGACACTTATTTCTGATAATTTTGAAATTTTAAAATCAAAAGTAAACTCGTTAATAGCGGAATATAATAATCGTTCCGAATCAATATTGAATGAGTTTGGAGATGCAAAAAAAGCCGCCTTAGATTCTATTTTTTCAAAGAACGAGATTCAGAAACAATCTGAAGAAATTAAGAAGAAGTTTGAGGAATTAAAGAAGACATTAAATGAAACATTAATTCCTTTAGTAAATCACGTTAATAGAATGAGTTTTGATATTGATGAAGAGTTACTACAGGGTGCCTATAAAGCAGAGTATGATAGAATGAGAAATCAATGGAATCAAGTTCAGGATACCGCACAATTAGGAATTGCTGTTGAGATTATTGATCACGAATTTAATGTATTATACTCCAGAATTAATCGGCTACTTCAAAAATTAGACGAAGAAATTGGAATAGTCGAAAATTCCGATTACCAACTTTTGGAAAAAACCTTTAGAAATCTTGAAGATAAGTATGATTTATTGTCTCCTTTATACAGAATTAATTCCGCTATAAGTAAGGATATTAAATGTTCTGAAATTATAACGTATATAAAGGACTTTTTTGACCGAAAACTAACGGAAGAAAAAATAAATATTGTAGTAAGTGATTCTTTTGAGAATCATATCATTCGTATTAAAGAACCTGTATTATATACCGTTATAATAAATATAGTTAATAATGCAGTTTTTTGGATGAAAAATGCAGAAATTAAAGAAATACACTTTGATTATCTGGAAGAGAAAAAAGAAATACTCATTCTTAATTCTGGACAAAAAATAGAGGAACACAGACTGCCTAAAATTTTTGATTTATTTTATTCAAATCGTCCTAGCGGCAGAGGCATCGGATTATATCTGGCTAAAGAAAGTTTAAATGAGTCTGGATTCCGTATTTATGCAACCAATAAAAATTCTTATAATAGATTGGATGGTGCTTGCTTTGTTATAACCCCTAATTCATAATATCATGACCTTTGAAGAACGAGCGGATGCGATTTTAAAAGATGCAATAAAATCAGCTATATATATTGATGATAAAGCGAAAGCCTTTTATCAAAATGTTTCAATTCCGGAAAATCTTACCGAGGAAGAATTATCACAAAACTTGTATAAAAACTTCAAAGAGAATGGAATTTCATTAGAAGTATATAAATTTAATATTGGTTCAGAAAATGAGCTAACAGAATTACAATTTATTACTAATAATCGAGATTTTGTAATATTAGACTGGAAGTTAGCAGGCGAAAGCGGGGAATTATTATCATTAAAATTATTAAAGGAAGTAGTAAGAGCAAAACATATAAATTTTTGCTCTATATATACATCTGATAATAATTTAGATGACGTTTTATTTAATTTAATTTCATTTTTTTCTAACAAAACCAGAGATTATTACGAAAAAGTAAAAGAAGAAATAGAGCTTGAAGAATATCCCCCGTCATTAAATGATATTTTCCATCAAGTCAATATTAATAGATCAAATTTAACAGAAGTTAAGAGATTAAGAGGGGAAATATATAAACAAGATAAAGAAATTATAAATAAGCTTATTGAAATTACAGGAGAAAAAGATCAAACCTGCGCTATAATCAAATCTTCAATATCTCTCTTATCCACTCATAAATCAGAAACAGCATTATGTTGTCCAAGTTACATCAACTATAAAAGTAAAATAATAGTTATTAATGACACCATCATTACCATATTAAATAAAACTGAAAATAAAGCTAATGTGCTTTTAGAAAATTTTAAGAACCATATAATTAATGATGTTGAAAGTTATAATCAATTATTAGGAATTGAACTATACAATCATCTTTTCAGAACAAGTGCAATAACTAATGATTCTATTATGAGCTTTTCGAAGGATGCTTTAATTCATCATCGAAGAAAATTAAAAAAGGAAAAAATTGGACATTTTTTCAAGAGCTTTATCGACGAGATTTTGCTAGAAAAAATTTCGATGTCGCTTCGTGATAGACAATCATTATTGTTAGATGATCAATTACTGGATGAATTTGAATCTAGGATTGAAAAAGAGTATACTGATTTAGGTGCATTGCATAAAATGAATGTTTTTTATAATTCCTTTTACTTAGATAAGATTGGTCAAACAATTAATTTTGGAGATGTATTTTTAATGGAAGAAAACGAAAATCATAAAGAAAGACCTAAGTATCTTATATGCTTAACTGCTCTTTGTGATTGTTTAAGACCACACGATAAGATTAAAAGTAATTATTATTTTGCCGAAGGAAAGCCTATAAACATTAATAAAGCACTTGATTTAGGCGAAACTGCATTTATTAGTTATCTCCCTAATGATATTACTATTATATGGTCAGATATAGCCCAAGATGAAAATCAACAAAAATATAGCCCTATATATATCAAACCAATACAGTATAAAGTATTTGAAAAAATAAATAAGATAGATGAGAATAGTCAAATAAATGTACATTACCTGGATAAAGAAGGAAATACAAAAAGTGAAAAGTTGACTTATTTAGGAACAATAAGACCTAATTATACTCAAAGAATAGCAAATCATGCATTTTCTTATCCAATCAGAGTCGGAGTTGATTTTGTTAAACTTTAGCAAATTATGAAAATCGATTTTACACAGGGAGAATTAATTAAAGCTATTAAACAAATAGATAGCAATCCTGATCTAAAGAGGGGAAGGCATTCCTCTAGGTATGACTTGATTTATAAAGGAGCAAAATATCCTCCTATTCTGGTACTTTCAGTGGCAAATGAATTTAAAGGAGGAAAAGAAATAACCTTATCTGATTTTAAAAATAATATCGAAATTCCTTTTAAAATTCTTCGTGATAAAGGATTTGAGGTAAAGGAAAAATCTTTAAATAATCAAAAAGACTATATTGAATGGAGTAAAAGAGCTTTGAGTATTCAAACCAGCACTAAGCAACAATATGTCACTTCTATTGAAAATTTATCTAAGATTGTAGGTTACAATATTTTTGAACGTAATAATCTTAATGAAATAATTGATTTATATGAAGATTTGTTAAAAGAACAAAAAAATAAAGGCGGAAAGTATTATGAAGAAGAAAGACCGTCAGCTTCACTGAAAGGGTGGTATTCAGCTTCTGTAAAGACCTATGTGGATTTTTTGAAAGCAAGAAAAGAAGATACCAATATCGGAAACAATTTAAATTATTTATTATTTAATCAGCAAGAATTTATACAATCAATTCGTAATTCAGGACTTAACTTTGACCCAACAATTGTCATTCGTTTTATCGCTTCCCTATTGACCAAGCCCTTTGTATTATTAACAGGTCTTTCAGGCTCGGGTAAAACGAAAATTGCACAGAGTTTTGTACAATGGATTTGTGAAGACGACAGCCAATATAAAATTATTCCCGTAGGAGCTGACTGGACAAACAGAGAACCATTACTTGGATACCCAAATGGTCTTAGTCCAGAAGAATATATCTTGCCTGATTCCGGGGTTTTGAATATCATCATTGAAGCTTCAAAAGATGAAAACCAACACAAACCATATTTTCTTATCTTAGATGAGATGAATCTTAGCCATGTAGAACGTTATTTTGCAGATTTTCTCAGTGTGATGGAATCGGAAGATAAAATAATGCTGTATTGCGGAACAAACAGAAAAAGTCCCGAAGGAGTTTATGTTCCTCCATTTGTCGACATATCAAAAAATCTTTTTATAATAGGTACTGTAAATATTGATGAAACAACTTATATGTTTAGTCCTAAAGTGTTAGACAGAGCCAATACTATTGAGTTTAGGATTGATGAGGCTAGTATCAAAAGCTTCTTTCGTCAACCGTCAACAATTGATTTATCTGTTTTGAAAAGCAAAGGAGCTTCAACATCTGAAAATTTTTTAAAACTTGCTTCTGACAATCATATTGTGCCAAATGATATTTATGCGGATATCTTTGTAAAATTCTTCAATGAATTAAAGAAAACTGGAGCGGAATTCGGATATCGAACAGCATTTGAAATGTTATTATTGATGAAAAAACTTAGCTATATCGGAACATTTTCAGATAATGAATGTATTGATATTGCAGTAATGCAGAAATTGCTTCCTAAGTTACATGGTTCAAGAAGTAAAATTGCTAAAGTATTAGACGCTCTGATTCTCCTATGCCTAAAAGACGGACAATCTTTTTCTATTGCCAAAAACGAAGAAATATCTTCTGAAAATATATTATATCCGATTACTTTTGAAAAATTAGTACGGATGTACAAAAATGCTTTGGACAATGGTTTTACAAGTTATGCAGAAGCTTAACATGTATGAAAAATGAATGCCTTAAGATATTGTTAGATGAGATTGAATCTGGATTGATACTTTCCGTTTTTCCGGAGGGTAGATCTGACTTCCGTATCATTGACAGCCAGGATGCGTTGCTATATTCCGAAAGTATTTATCAGGTTTTAGAAGGTAATTCTTACGAATACAGTTTCAATAAAAATACTTATCAATTAAAGGCCTCCGTTCCGGGAATAATAATTCCTTCCAAAACACACATCTCATCTGGCAGGATGGTACCGAATATCTATGTAGGCACATTAACATTAGAGATAGAAGAAATAGCATTAGGAAAACCTGTTTATAATTTAGATATAGAAGTATTAGCTACCAAATTTAATCGAGAACTCGACAAAAGCTACCGTGAAAATTACAGATTTATGCTGGAAAGTATCACAGATAAATGCACGGAACTATTGATGCAGATCAATACACCCATTTATCAAACTTTTGATATTAATTTTGATTGCGATTGCGGAACGATTTATCAAAGATTTTGTTTTGTACAATCTATTATCGATAACTCTATATTTACTGAATCTATTGAAAGAATCATCATTAACCCAAAAACAAATTGGGAAACAGAATCGGAGACAGCCGATATACGGAAAATCAGAAGAATAAATAATCACTCACTTCGTCAGATTATTTCAGGTTCGAAC
Organism: Flavobacterium microcysteis; assembly: GCF_006385255.1. GTDB lineage: Bacteria > Bacteroidota > Bacteroidia > Flavobacteriales > Flavobacteriaceae > Flavobacterium > Flavobacterium microcysteis. The sequence goes on along the minus strand of NZ_VFJE01000055.1, from coordinate 506,519 downwards.
CGAATTCTTCTGTCCGAACAGCATCTGATGCAGAAGTTTAAAATATATTCTGTACCATTGAAAATAAATAGCTTTCGTAAAATTGAAAATTCGGATACTCCTGAAAACCGATTTATAAAATACGTTCTGGAAACTTTTAAACAATTTTGTGATGAATGTCTGCGTGTTTTTCAAAAATTCAAAATGACCAAACCGTCTACAGAAGCAACTTATCTGTCAAAGAAACTGGATTTTTTTTTAAATCATACTTTTTTTAAAGATATCAATCCACCGACATCATTAAAACTCAACAGCCCTGTTCTGCAAAAAAGAAGCGGATACAGAGAAGTTCTGAATCGATGGTTACAATTTGATTTTGCTTCAAAATTGATTTGGAAAGGAGGAGACGATGTGTATAAAGCTGGAAAAAAAGATATTGCTACACTTTATGAATATTGGTTGTTTTTTACTTTATATGATTTAATAAAAGAAAAGTTTGAAATTGAGAGCATCATCTTTGATGAGAAAGTTTACAAACATTTAATCACAGAAACCAATGATGGTTTGAATGTGATGTTAAAATCAGGAAAACATACTGCTTTGGAGGGAAACCTTACCAAAAGAAATCGGGATTTAAATATAAAATTTTCATACAACCGCACGTTCAAAGGCGGAATACCCTATCAGAATAAAGTTAGCGGAAGCTGGACAACTCCGATGAGACCAGATTTTACTCTGAGTGCCTGGCCCAAAATGTTTTCGGAAGAACAAGCTGAAGCTAATGAATCTATCGTTCATATCCATTTTGACGGAAAATATAAGGTTGATAATTTTTATCGGACAGCACAGCTTGATTTAGAGGGAATCGATTTAGAACAAGAATTAAGCAAAGTATCTATCGACGAAAGAAAGGGAAACTATAAAAATATTGATTTATTAAAAATGCATGCATATAAAGATGCTATTCGTCGTTCAGGTGGTGCTTATATTTTATATCCAGATATAAATGAAAAACCTTTCAGAGGTTTCCACGAAATTATTCCTGGTTTGGGAGCCTTTTCCGTGAATCCATCACCTGATTCGGATGTAAGAGAGTTATCCAATTTTCTCGATTTAATTATTGATCATTTACTGGACAAAACTTCACAACGTGAACAACTTTCTGATGAAATCAATAAAATATTCAAAAAAACTAAATCTGATGCAGATTTTTTACACGACAGAATACCTGAATTTTCAGGTACAGACAGGCTCATTATTGATAAAATATCTGTAATTATAGGATTTTATAAAAATATAGAACAACTAAATTGGATATTGAAAAACAATCTTTACAATCTGAGAACTAGCACATACAGAGGCTCTTTTAGATTAACAAAAGAAAATATTGATGCCAAATATCTGATTCTTCACGGAAAAAATGAGCTCAAAACGAATAAAATTTACAAATTAAAATCTGCTGGACCAAAAGTATACTCAAAAAATGACTTAATCAAAAAACACTATCCCGAACCAAAAGGGCAACTGTATTTTATCTATGAAATAGAAGGTGAAGTGTCTGATGATTTCGGGAGTGCCAGTTTTGATTTAAGACAACTTACCCAATTTGAAAATTTCAGAAATTCAGCCACCCCTTTCACTGTAAAATTAACAGAACTTTTGAAAACAAAGTTGGATAAATAGCTAAATACAAAATAATCAATTCCATTAAACACTTAATATACAAAAACTTATAACACTATTTATATATTTTGTAGTAGTTAATCTTAATATCTCCCTTAAAAAAACAAAAAAACTAGCCAAGGAATAAACCCCCCTTGACTAGTTCTCCAATCAACCTAACAAATCAACCTATTTCCAGCCTCCTCCTAAATTTTTATACACATGAACTACAGCGTTCAGTTGTTCTTTTTTGGTTTCTATTAGTTCAAGTTTAGATTCCAAAGCATCTCTTTGGGTCATCAGTACCTCGAAATAATCGACTCTTGCCGATTTAAATAAATCGTTTGAAATATCAATAGATCTATTCAATGCGTCAACCTGTTGCGATTTTAAATCGTAGCCTTTTTGAAGGTTTTCGATTTTAGAAAGCTGTGTAGATACTTCCAGATATGCATTTAAAACCGTACGGTCGTAATTGTACAATGCCTGAAGTTGTCTTGCATTAGCACTTTTAAATTCTGCTTTGATCGCATTTCTGTTAATCAGCGGTGCTGCCAGATCACCTGCCACAGAATACAAAAGCGATTCCGGGAATGTAAACAAATATGCCGGTTTGAAAGCACGTACGCCAAACGCCGCAGAAATATCAAGTGACGGATAAAACTCGGCACGGGCAACTTTTACATCCAATTTTGCAGCTACCAATTCTAATTCTGCCTGCTTGATATCCGGGCGGTTGCTCAACAATTGTGATGGAATACCTGAATTTACAGTAGCCGGCAATAAGTCGGTAAAATTGGTTTTGTCTCTTTTGATTTCCTCTGGATAACGGGCTAGCAAAAAGTTAATCTTATTCTCCGTTTCCTTGATTTTTTGCAGGATTTCAAACTCCAAACTTTTTGAGGTCAACACTTCGGCTTGAAACTTCTGAACCGCCAACTCTGTTGCGCGTGCCGCCTGCTTCTGGATTTTTACAATTTCTAAAGCATTGGACTGCAAAGCAATGGTCTGTTTAACGATATCCAACTGGCTGTCTAAAGCCAACAATTCATAATACGAATCGGCTACTTCAGCAATAAGGTTTGTAATCACAAAGTTCTTTCCTTCAACGGTTGCCAAATATCTGTTGACAGCTGCTTTTTTAGAATTGCGCAGCTTTTTCCAAATATCAACTTCCCAATTGGCATAAGCACCAATCGTATAATCTGGTAACGGATCTGGTGTTTCAACTCCGGGTTTGATTTCGGTTGAGGCATCACCTGCACCCTGGCTTGTGTACCTTCCCACTTTTTCGAGTCCGGCTCCGGCACGAAGTCCAACCGTTGGTAACAATAATCCTTTTTTAACACGGACATCATTTTTAGCAATTTCAATTTCCTGTAAAGTGATATTCAGCTCCTGGTTGTTTTTCAACGCAGTATCAATCAACTCCACAAGATTCGGGTCTTTAAAAAATACATTCCATTTAACGGTCGACATATTGGTCGTATCCTTGCTGGTTCCGAAAGATTCCGGAACAGGCTTGCTTGGAGTCTCAGCTATTGTCTGTGGCGCCTTACAGCCAATTACGGCAAGGCAAAGCGCTACGACAATACTATATTGGTATATTTTGGATTTAAACATGATTGTTATCGATTTCTTCTGTTAATGGGTTTTCTTCTTCATTTTTCACCAATTTGTGCTTTTCGGCAATTCGGGCAAATATGTAATACAATCCAGGTATTACAAATACACCGCAAATTGTTCCAAGAAGCATCCCTCCTGCTGCGGCTGTACCAATGGTTCTGTTACCAATTTTTCCAGGTCCGGTTGCAAAAACCAACGGAATCAAACCTGCAATAAAGGCAAACGAAGTCATCAAAATAGGACGGAATCTCGCTTTTGCTCCTTCCATAGCCGATTCTAAAACCGACTTACCGGCAGCATGCCTTTGGATGGCAAATTCTACAATCAACACGGCATTTTTACCGAGCAAACCAATCAACATTACCATAGCAACCTGAGCATAAATGTTATTTTCAAGTCCCATGATTTTCAGTAATAAGAAAGCTCCAAAAATACCCGCCGGTAGTGAAAGGATAACCGACAATGGCAAAATAAAACTTTCGTATTGTGCAGCCAGTACCAGATAAACGAAGCCTAAACAGATAAGGAAAACCCAGATAGCCTGATTTCCTTGTGCTACTTCATCAGCAGAAATACCGGCCCAGTCAATTCCATAACCTCTTGGCAATTTTTTCTCAGCTACTTCTTTAATCGCCTTAATCGCCGTACCACTACTATATCCTCCCGCAGCTGCTCCACTGATTTCAGCAGAAGTATACATATTATGTCTTGTAATTTCAGACAGTCCGTACACTTTTTCCATTTTCATAAAAGCAGAAAAAGGTACCATTTCGTCTTTATTATTCTTGACATACAGTTTTAAAATGTCATCTGGCAAAGCTCTGTATTGTGGCGCTGCCTGAACGATTACTTTATAGTTGAATCCGTATTTAATAAAGCTAATTTCGTAATTACTACCAACCAGTGTTGACAGCGTGTTCATGGCGTTTTCAATAGAAACTCCTTTTTGCTGTGCCAAGTCGTTGTCTACTTTTAGCATGAACTGAGGGAAACTCGCACTGTAAAAACTGAATACCGAAGAAAGTTCAGGACGTTTGTTTAATTCTTTTACAAAATCCTGAGTAACGGTTTCCATTTTCTTATAGTCACCAGAACCTGTTTTATCTAACAGACGCAATTCGAATCCACCTGCTGCTCCATAACCCGGAACGGCTGGCGGTTGAAAAAACTCGATATTCGCACCCGGAATTTCTTTTGATTTTTCTTCTAATTCCTCCATTACTTCCTGTACAGAATGTTTTCTTTCGTTCCAGTCTTTCAGGTTAATCAAACAGGTTCCTGAGTTAGCACCCGTACCTTCTGTAAGGATTTCATATCCCGCCAATGCTGAAACCGATTGAACGCCTTCTACTGTTTCTGCCATTTTCTGTAGTCTTTCCGCAACATTGTTTGTTCTTTCCAAAGAAGAACCCGGCGGTGTCTGGATAATGGCATAAAACATTCCCTGATCCTCATTCGGAATAAATCCAGAAGGAACTGTGCTGCTTATTAGCCAGGTTCCGGCACAGAAGCCAATCAATGCAGCAAAGGTTACTGTTCTTCTGTTTACAATTTTCCCTAATACATTCTGGTATTTATCAGAAGCAATGTTGAACGTTTTATTGAAACCGTCGATAAAGATTTTTACAGGAGTTCTCTTTTTTGGTTTACCATGATGATTTTTCAACATGATAGCACAAAGTGCCGGCGTTAGCGTCAAGGCCACAATACCCGAAAGGATAATCGCTGTTGCCATAGTAATAGAGAACTGACGGTAGAAAATACCTACTGGTCCTGACATAAAGGCTACCGGAATAAATACCGCTGCCATCAAAAATGTAATCGCAATAATGGCTCCTGCAATTTCATGCATCGCTTGTTTAGTCGCCTTCCGCGCTGAAAGATGTTCTTCTTCCATCTTCGCATGGACGGCTTCGATGACGACAATGGCATCATCGACGACGACCCCAATTGCCAATACCAAGGCAAATAATGTAATAAGGTTTAGGGTAATTCCGAAGAACTGCATAAACACAAACGTTCCGATAAGAGAAACCGGTACCGCTATTGCCGGAATAACCGTCGACCTCCAGTCGCCTAAGAAGATAAATACTACTATACCAACCAGGATAAAGGCTTCAACCAACGTATGGATTACTTTTTCAATAGAAGCATCCAGGAATTTAGAAACGTCATAACTGATTTCATAGTTCATTCCTTTTGGGAAAGAGCTTTTCTTGATTTCTTCCAGTTTAGCTTTAACGTCTTTAATAACCTGACTTGCGTTACTTCCGTACGATTGCTTTAATACGATTGCTGCTGAAGGCTTTCCGTTTAGGTTGGAATAGATATCATACATCGAACTTCCTAGCTCAATATCGGCCACATCTTTTAGTCGTAATAACTCTCCATTTGGATTGGATCGTAAGACTACGTTTCCGTATTGTTCTTTTGTCGTAAAACGACCGGAATATTTTAATACATATTCAAACGCCTGAGATCTTTTTCCGGAACTTTCACCTGTTTTTCCTGGTGACGCTTCCAAACTCTGGCTTGCCAAGGCTTCCATAACTTCATCGGCAGAAATTTTGTAAGCCAGCATTCGGTCTGGTTTTAACCAGATTCTCATGGCATATTCACGGGTTCCAAGAATATCGGCAACACCCACACCATTTACCCTTTTTAATTCGGATAGGATATTAATATCGGCAAAGTTATATAGGAACTTCTGGTCGGTGTTTTTATCATCACTATAAAGGTTGACATACATCAGCATGCTCGATTCTTCACGTGTGATCTTCACTCCTTCTCTTACTACCAATGGCGGTAGTTTGTTTACTACTGAAGCTACACGGTTTTGAACGTTTACTGCTGCTAAGTTCGGGTCTGTCCCCAAATTAAATACGACTTGGATACTTGCTTCACCATCGTTACCGGCATCTGAAGTCATGTATTTCATTCCAGGTACTCCGTTCAGTGCTCTTTCCAAAGGAATGATTACAGATTTGATCATCAGTTCACCGTTAGAACCCGGATAATCTGCTGTTATATTTACTTTTGGAGGCGAGATCGATGGGAATTGAGTCACTGGCAGGTTGAGTACTGACAAGGCTCCTAAAAAGACAATTATAAGCGATATCACTATCGACAATACAGGTCTTTGTATAAATTTATTAAACATTTACTTTGATTTTTTATGATTAAAGAAGAATGAGATTTTGGATTTGGGATTTGTGATTTGTGATTTTGGATTTTTGATTTTGGACAATAGAGAATAGATGATAGATGAATAGACTAATAACTATACACTATCAATTGTCAACTATCCACTAAAAACTATCCACTATCAACTAATCACTATCGATTATCCCCTATCAACTATAAACTAATTCGTTTATTCTGCTTTTAATCGTAGATTACTCATTACCTTTTTAGGAGCTACATATCCGTAAGCGATTCTGTCATCGTCTTTTACTTTCTGAACACCATCCAATAAGATTTTATCATTTTCGTTAATGCCTTTATTGACTACATATAAGTCTGGCATTTCACCACCAACAGTGATTTCTTTTGAGCTCAGTACGTTGTTTTTGCCTACAACAAAAACATACTTTTTGTCTTGGATTTCATACGTAGCTTTTTGTGGAATTACGATTGCATTTTTAAGAGGTACTAGCATTTGTACTTGTCCTGTTTCCCCATTTCTTAGAAGTTTGGTCGAATTTGGGAATCGGGCTCTGAAAGCAATATTTCCGGTTTCGTTATTAAATTCACTTTCGATTACTTCTACGTCTCCTTTGAATTTAAATGGCTGACCATCGGCTAAAATCAAGTTTACTTTAGTTTCTGCACGGTCTTTTACGTTAGTCTGATATTGTATGTATTCCGGTTCAGATACGTTGAAATACGCAAACATCTGGCTGTTGTCTGAAAGAGTAGTCAGTAATTCGCCTTCATCGATAAGGCTTCCTAGTTTTAATGGAATACGGTCGATGGTTCCGTCAAACGGAGCTCTGATTTCTGTGAATGACAAATGAAGTTTTGCTAACGATACTTCTGCTTTTGCTGCCTGAAGTTTTGCCTGGGCTGCTGCCAGTTCATTCTTTGAAACTACGTTTTTATCTGCTAAAATTTTGGTGTTCTGTAATTCTATTTCGGCCGATTTTTGTTCTGCCTGAGCTTTAAGCAATTCTGCCTCATACATTTTAGGCATAATCTTAAATAACAATTGTCCTGCTTTTACGAATTGGCCTTCATCAACATAAATGTTTTGTAAGAATCCTTTCTCCTGAGCACGGATTTCTATGTTACGTACCGATCTGATTTGCGATACATACTCTTTAGTAAAAGTAGTGTCGATTTTTACAGGGCTGGTAACTGTAAATTTATCGGCTTCTTCTTTTTCTACTTTTTTAGTTGTGCAACTAGCAAGGCACAACAAGGCAATGATGCCTGTTAGGATGATTTTCTTCATTAGGTGAAAAATGGAAATTAAGCGATTGAATGCTTGGAATGCGATGATTCCGTTAGGTGTAATAAAACATCAGTAACCATGGTTACGCATGAACAGCCATTCTGAAGAAGTGAGTAAATAACAACTACAAAATATAATGATCACACTTTAGGCGACCGATATATTGGAGTTAATCAAATACGTAATACCCTATGGGTAATGTAAATAGGATTTGATTGGCCACAAAATGGCGCGAAGGTTTTAAAATTCTTTTGATAACGGTCTAGTATAGGTTGACAGTAGATTGTCTCGTACCAGTTATCAGATAAGCTATAATTTCCTATGAAAAGTTTATTCCAAATTCCGTCTTTGAGATCGTCTCCTCCGGGATGACCTTCATCAAGATCTAGGTCAGCATCTTCAATTAAAGTATTGCTTGTGTCTTGATTGGTAAATTTTACCCTGTGTTTTTTCTGAAAAGTATGAGACGAATGTGAAGTTGGTTGCGTCGCAGCATTAAGGTATTGCCCTCCGCTTAGCAGAAGTAAAGAGACATATACGAATAATGCAAATAGCTTTTTCATTTGCCGCCAAAAGTAAACAAAGTATTGAAACAAAAAAAGAATTTTCACTACGCTTTAACAAGTAAATGTTTCGAAAACGTTATCATTGATTCCAAAAATGTTTTTTTCAGTGTAATTTATTCTGAACCAATACATAAAAAGTGATCAAAAGTGAATGGCTAGCTATTAGCTTTTCTCAATATATTCTGCATTGAAAAGATGATTTGGCTTCAAGTAGATAACATTATTTTGGAAGTCAAGAAAAGTGTCAAATCTTTTTAATACTTCATTTCCAAGAATGTGGATATTGGCTCCGTGTAATGGCTTATTTGATGTGATTTGCTGTACAGGAACATCTTTTAATTCATATTTTCCAATTTTCAGCAGCTGTAAATCAGATGTAATCACTGGAACCTCGTTTCCTTGTGCGCCTCTCATGATTACTTTTTTTATCACTTTCATCTTGTCAGTAGGAAAATTGCCTTCTTTGAGCAAATCATTGTCAAGCATCGCTGTTCTTTGATATCCTGAGTCAAATAAAAATAAAGCCGTATTGTCTACTCCATCGTGCGAAATTTTGCTTTCTACAAAAACAAGTCCCTTAAAAAAAGTAATTCCAAGTTTTGAAAATGCATTGTCTTTCAAAACATACTTAGGCAATTGAGAATACACCACCATGATATTCTTACTATAATTCAACTCTACGAATTTACCTTTGAATAAATCCCAGCCAAATCTTCCATCAGTACCATGCCCGGTCAATTCAGCATCATACACTTTTGTAGCGTAATCATGCTTGCCTATTCTAACATCGTAAAATGTATTATAAAGCTCAGGCGCGACTTTCAACTTGTTTTTCATGACATCGTTTGTCAGTACTAATTCTGTCGTGCCTGTATCAAAATTCAGATTTAAAGTATCGGTTTTATTAAAAACGGCCTTGACATAGATTGTATTTTGGCTATTGATAACTAAAGGAATGGTATCGCTTGATGAATTATTAGTTTGTCCGACAGCACTTACAGATGCGAAAGCAAATAGTGCAAACAAGATTTTCTTCATGGAGTATTTTTTTCGGTCTTCGTTGCCAAATATAAGAGTTCCTTCAACAAACTTATAAAGTTTTATAACAAATTCGCAAAAATCCTGACAACTCGTTATTCTGCCTTGCAATTTTGTAATTTTGCCTACGCAAACGCAATCTTCCTATGAGACTCAGAAACATCAACATACCTCCTATTCCTGCTGTACTTTTTGCTATAATCAGCGTACAATCGGGAGCAGCGATAGCCAAAACACTTTTCCCATCCATAGGTGCTGCGGGAACAGCATCGCTACGTATTGGTATATCGGCGTTGATCTTAATGGCGGTTTACAGACCAAATTTGACAAAATTCACCAAAGAGCAATGGAAGTTTGTAATTCCTTACGGTCTTTGCCTCGGCGCCATGAACCTGGTGTTTTATTTTGCAATTGAAAGGATTCCCATAGGATTAGCCGTAACATTAGAATTCATAGGCCCTTTAATGGTAGCTGTATTGGGTTCCAAGCGTGCCGTTGATTTTTTATGGGTATTGCTTGCTGCTGCAGGTATTGTGTTGATTGCTCCCTGGACAACAAACGGAGTGGATATTCTGGGTGCGGCTTTAGCTACATTAGCTGGTGTTTTTTGGGCGGCCTATATTGTTATTGGAGGAAAAGTTTCAAAAAGGATGGATGGCAATCAAGCTGTTGCAACGGGTATGCTTATAGCCGCTTGCCTTGTTGTGCCTTTTGGAATTTTTGGAGATGGACTGAACAGTCTTACTCCTAAGTTTTTAGGTATGGGAATCGCTTTGGCGCTTTTATCAAGCGCTATTCCGTTTACTTTAGAGATGAAAGCTTTGGGCAGGCTTCCTGCACGAACGTTTAGTATTTTGATGAGTTTAGAACCGGCAGCCGCTGCCATTTGTGCTTTTATATTTTTACAGGAATACCTTTCCTTCAACGAAATCTTAGCTGTAGTTTTTGTCGTTGCTGCATCAGCGGGGTCAACAATTACTTCCAGGCGATAACTATTTGAGGATGGAATAATGTTCCATGAATTTTTCGTTGAACCTCATCGGTATTCTATTGCCAGACAAAGGTTTCTCTGTCTACGACCGATGTCAGGATCATCTTTCTTTAGATTAATCTACTTGTCAAAAACAATAACCTTTGCGGCTCTGCGCCTTTACGAATAATTATTTCACGCAAAGTCGCAGAGCCGCAAAGCATAACAATGTATATTATTCCGGATAATCAATCTTTTTTATGCTCGCAGTATTCGTCCCACCATTCGTTTAAAACTTTTAGGATAGGAACCAACTTGATTCCATGTTCTGATAGTTTATATTCAACCCGAGGAGGCGATTCGGCATAGACCTTTCTACAGATGATTCCGTCACGTTCCAATTCTCTTAATTGTAGAGTTAATGTCGTCTGAGTTACATCTTCCATCTTTCGCTTCAATTCTCCAAAGCGTTTTGGACATTCCTGACTGATGGCATTTATGAGTGGGACTTTCCATTTTCCGCCAATTACTTTGAATACATTTTTGATAGGACAATTATTTTCAGAAAAATCAAAATTTTCTTTATTTTCAACCGACTGAGAATCAGTATTAGTATTATTTTTCATACTAGGTATCATTTTATAAACTACTTGTGGACGCTAGTAAAGCGCCCTAATTTTAACCCATAAATGTACTAAAAATTGCGTTATGGGCAGGAGTATTTCGAAGTGGTCACTTCTTGTATTGGTATCAACCGCTGTATTTTTATCAGTGATTGATATTTTTGTGGTTAATGTTGCCATACCTTCTATAAAAATTGGAATTAAAGGAACAGATACAGACATGCAATGGGTTATTGTGCTGTATGTTTTGGGTTATGCTTCCTTTTTAATTGCCGGCGGTAGAGCTGGCGATTATTTCGGGAAAAAGCCTGTTTTTATTATTGGTATGGCTGCTTTTACACTTTCTTCTTTTTTGTGCGGACTGGCTCAAAATACGATTCAGCTTAATATAGGCCGGACGATTCAGGGAATAAGCGCTGCATTTATGGTACCGCAAGGCATATCCTATATCCAGGTTCTTTTCCAAGACCAAAAATCCCGTACAAAAGCGTTGGGTATTTATGGTAGTATAGCGGGAGCTGCTTCAGTTATTGGTCAATTTTTAGGCGGCGTACTTCCTGAAATTCATAGCTTTATAGATGGATGGCGTTTGTTGTTTTTAATCAATGTACCAATTGGCATAGTTGCCATTTTTTTATCCATCAAATATCTGGAAAACACAGCCATAGTCCGAACTCAAAAATTTGACAGCCTGGGAGCCGCATTGCTCGTTTTGACTTTGGCTTGTTTTATTTATCCAATCGTACAGGGAAGAGAACTCGGTTGGCCGTTATGGATATTTGCTCTTTTTGGACTGTCACTCCTAATATCATTGCTATTTTTCTGGCAACAACGCATCAGACAGAACAAAGGAAAACTTACTCTTATAGACATACGGATTTTCAAGCATCGGGATTTTACAGTCGGGCTTTTTGCTTCCATCTTTTATTTTATGGTTCAGGATTCCTATTTCCTGATTAATGTAGTATTGCTGCAAACCGGATTTGGCATCAGTTCCTTTAATACCGGACTGTATTTTGTTTTTCAGGGAGTTGGATATGTCATTGCCTCATTAGTGTCAATACGACTGATTCCTTTGTATGGAAAGTTCGTTCTTATTTTTGGCGTTATACTTATGATTGTATCACTGCTCTTTCACATATTCCTTCTGGACGGCTCAGTAACCGCACGACCTTTCTTTCCTGTAATCTTTTTTGTGTACGGAATCGGATGTGGTACAGTACTTCCTTCTTTATTGACCGTTTCTTTACGAAGCCTTCCTTCTTCTTTAGCAGGAATGGCTTCTGGAACCTATTCAACCTTTCAGCAAACAGCAATTGCTTTAGGTGTGGGAATTGTTGGAGGTATATTTTTTTATAACTTAAAAGATCCAGACAGAAATGTCGAAACCTATCTGGAGGCTTATAGAGCGGCTACAATTCTGAATATTGTATTGTTGCTGATTGTTAGTGTCTTTTTATTTTTTATTTCACATAGAAATGAAAAACTTTCTCCAAAAGCTAACTAACTACAAAGCATTTTCTTTTGCGAATTTTAAAAGCTCAGCGACATTTTTAACCTGACACTTACTTAGCAGATTCCTTCTGTGTGTCTGTACGGTCAGATAGCTCAAAAACAAAGCGTCTGATATTTCCTGAGTCGATTTTCCATCCGCTAAAAGCAACAGTATTTCCTTCTCCCTACGTGTTAGCCTTGGAATAGCTTTAAGGTCATGAATATTGGTTTTTTGTACAATTCCCTTCACTTCATTACTAAAGGCCAATTCGCCTTCAATAGCTTTATGAATACAGCTCTTAAATTCATCCAATGAAGCACTTTTAAGCAGATAACCATTGGCACCATTCTTAATCATTTGTAGAACAATGCTTCTTTCCGACTGGCTGCTCATAGCCAGAATGATAATTTTCGGGTAGCTTTTTTTGATTTTCAGACACAAATCGATTCCGTTGATATCCGGAAGGAAAATATCCAATAAAATAATATCAACTTTTCCCAGGCTTCCATAGTCCAGCAATGCAGCTCCGGTCTTAAAACTCCTGATTATTTCTACTTCTTTAGACTGCGAAAAAAGCACTTGTAATCCCTCACTTACTATAGGATGATCGTCAACGATTACTGTTTTATAAGGTTTTATCATGGTCATGTCTGATTAAATAGATAACTCAATATTAAATGCCGTTCCTCTTTCGTGTGAAGAATCAATTTCTATTTTTCCGTTAAGAAGCTCCACCCTATTTTTCAAATTCTTAAGACCCTGGCCATTAAACTCGTTCATTTTTTCAAGATCGAACCCTATGCCGTTATCTTCAATTGTGATAAAAAATACAGATTGATTCTGGCTACAATCCACTAAAATCTCACTGCTCTTAGAATGTTTCAGGGCATTGTTAAGAAGTTCCTGCACGATTCTGTAAATAGTAATCTGAATACTTTCCGGAATATCTTCTTTAATGTTGTTGGCATGAAAGTCAATATGAATATCGTCAGTCTTTAGCATATGGCACAAATCGCTGAGTGCATGTTCAAGCCCTAATTTAAGAAGCGATTCCGGAATGAGATTATAGGAAACTTGTCGCAATTCAGTAATCGAATTATTGAGCAGCGTGTTCATACTTTCAATTTCATTAAGGTTAACCGTTTCTGAAGCACTGTTCACTTTCATGAATCTCATTTTTAGTGACGAAAGCATACTTCCTATTCCGTCATGAAGGTCTCTGGCAATTCTTTTTCGTTCTTCTTCTTCACCTTTAATCATGGCCTGCATCACTTCAATCTCTTTCTGGTCTTTAAGGCTTTGCAAATTCTGTGCATAATTTTTAGCATGCTCAACCGCTATTTTTTTCTGGTTTTTTGAATTGTTCCAAAGGAAGATTACCAATAATAGCAATACAACTGAAATAGCAACCAGTAAACCATAATACAATTTATTATTTTCTGCGATAAGTTTATCTCGTTCTCGCTGAGCTTCTAATTGGGCAATTTTTGCCTCGTTTTCAACCTTATTAAATTTTGCTTCCAGTGCGGTTATCTTGTCCTTGGAAGCTTCTTCATTTAGGCTGTCACTAAGAACAATATATCTTGATTTGTATTTATATGCATTTTTAATATCTCCCAACTTTTCATATGCATCAGCCAACTCCAGACTATATCTTTTTTCATCAATAGCAAAAGAACTTTTATCCTCAATCAGGTTAACCAATATATTTTTAACATCTTCATATCTATTCATTGCTTTTAGCACAGGATACTTAGCAAATTTCAGACGATTTGCTGAATATATATCCTGAAAGAGCGTGGTGTTAGCTATTCCCTTATCATAACTTTTTAATGCATTTTCATATTGCTTTACCTTATAGAAATAATAACCCTCAGAAAAATAATACCCACCGTTCATATTAGACTTTGGATAGTTTTTTAATATCGCATAGGCCGCATCAAGTGATTTTTTCGCTTCAGTCAGTCTTCCAATATGGCATAGGTTTTCCGCATCTATAATATAGATTTCTGCCTTAGTCTCTTTATAAGTATAGGATGATCGGGATGCTTTTTCAATATATTCTTTTGCGGATTTAAGGTAATCATCTGCCTTTTCCCTTTCTTCATTATTCATAAAAATGATACCAACTGACTTATACAGTCCGCTTAGTACTTCATAGTCTCCGCTTTTTTTGGCTAATGGCATCGCTTCTTCTATGAGCATACGCATCGCCTCTTTTTCGTTGTTATGAATCTGTTGAATGATTGACAGGTTTCTTACTATATAGGCTCGCAAGGCATACGCCTCTTTTGTGGTGTATTTCTTGAGCGTGGTGTTGGCAAGACTTAGTTGCTTTTCAAAGTTTTCAATATCTCCTTTACTTAGATATTTAGTGGAATTATAATAAACACCCACATCTTTTAAAAAAGGATATTTTGGAGCAATTTTATTCGCAATAGCTAGCTGTTCGTCTGCCAATTCGTTTTTTTTACTTCTTCTGTACAAATCGGCAAGTCTAAAACCAGTAATGCCTTTAACACTGTCAATTCGTGTTGTTTTAATAAGTTGTATCAGACTATCGGTATAGGTCTGATCATCTTCAAGCGTATATACCCTTTGAGAATATAATGCCTGCGATATCAATAAGATAAGCGGGAGTAATAATTTGTTTTTCATAGCCTCACAAAAATATTAACTTAAATGACACCTTATGTTAAATTTTTAAATTTTCGATTAAAAAATACCTGAAAACAGGTAGAAAAATATACTCGTTTTAAGGTATAGGATGCCAAATACCACCCCTATAACTTTGTATTCACAAATCCTAAAAAAAAATTAAAACAATGAGAAAGTCAATTTTAAAAACAGCAGGAATTATTGCAATTGCATTATTTGGTTTAGCATCATGCAGTAGTGATGATAGTAATAATGGACCAGGTGGTGGCGGAAGTATAGATACTGCTGTAGGTACATACAAAGGAACTTTAGATCCACTTGGAGGAGATGCACCAACCTATTTTGATGCAATTTTAATCGTTACTAAAGTTGATGGTACTCATTTAAAAATTACTCCAAAAAGCGGAGAGCCCTATTCAAACTATACTTCAAAAACAATGAAAGTATACAATGCTAGTAATCAAGCTATCTTTGGTGATGGTAATATTCCTGAGGGTACATTTAGCTACACTATTAGCAGCAAAACATTATTAGTACAAACACAGGAGCAATCTGCTACAGATCTCACCTACACTTTTCAGGGTACTAAGCAATAAGTAGTTCATATTTTTACTAGTTTATACACCGGCTCCTGAATTATTATTGGGTTATAATATCAGGAGCCAATTTTTTTCCAAAAAAAACAATACCCTAAGACCTTAAAATAAGAGGGGGTTATTTTGAGAGTTAGTAAATGTCCTTCACCTTTTGGAGGGCATTTCTTTTTTTAATCTCTTTGCGGCTCTGCGTCTTTGCGTGAAAATAATTACTCGCAAAGTCGCAGAGCCACTATATTTCTAGCTTAATAAAAACTTTATTCAAAAAATTCACCATCCACATAAAACCACCTTTCATTTTCTTTTTTGAAAAATGATTTTTCATGGTGCATTTGCGCTTTAAGACGACTGTCTAAAAAATAGGCTTTAAACTCTACTGTATTCTCTGTTGCATCCAATACTTCCAGTTTCAGCCATTGGTTGGATTTAGACCATTCCAATATATCTGATTTTGAATGATTCTTTCTTGTTGAACTATACGTAGTTGCGATAAGATAATCTACAGCCTGCACAGCATAGGCGCTGTAACGGGAACGCATCAGTTTTTCTGCAGTTGGAGGATTCTGGGTTCCGTTGATGAAAGGTTCGCAACATTGGGCAAATAGCAAACCCGAACCACATGGGCAGATTAATTGCTGGCCCATCTTATTAGGCATTAATTTTTTGGTGCAGCTGATTCAGCAATACCATATAACGACCTAGCTCTACAAGCTCTTCATCTTCTTCGGCATGGTCTAATAATTCATCAAGATTTTCGCTTACTTCAACCAGTTTGTTATTGGCTTCTTTATTTTGTTTACTTGCTAACAGGTCAATGATTTCCTGTACGTCTTTCTTTAATTCTTCGAAGGCTTTGCTATCCATTTTATTCTGTTTGTGCTTCATTAGAAGCATTATTCTTTTTGATAATTTCTTTCAGCTTATTCTTTCTTTGCTTCTCAGCCTCCTGCTCCCGCTTCTTTTTATGGTCTGTTTTCTTTTTATGTTCCAGCCTATTGGCTTCATTGCGTCGTCCCATACATAAAGGTTTTCTATCACTGTACAAAGATAACGAATTCGGGAAAACGACAGCTTGTCGCAATCTCCCCTCCCTATTGTCTTTTTTACACAGCATAAAATTGCTACGGCCAACCTAATTTTGGATAAAAATAACAAACAATAAAACCTATGACTAATAACTTTGATACTGCCGCGCTTATTGGAACAACCAATGCAACTTATGACGGCTTTGAAAAACTGCTTTTATCTGTTGATAACAGCTTATGGGATAAAAACCCTGCAGAAAATAGCTGGTCTGTGGGCCAGGTAATGGAACATATTCTGAAAGCAAATTCGGGACTCAAAAACCTACTTCCAGAAAATGTAGGCGAAACGGATAGAGCGATAGACGAAAAAATACCTCTTATGAAATCGATCTTTTTAGATTTCAGCACCAAATTGGATGCACCGGAATTTATTATTCCAGTGGAAACCCTACATGACAAACAGCAGCAACTCGACAAATTAAAAGCTATTAAAAAAGACACCCTACAGCTCATTGACTCATTAGATTTGTCAAAAACCTGCATGGGTTTTGAATTGCCTGTTTTTGGTCACCTAACCCGTCTGGAATGGATCAACTTCTCGCTATTTCATGCGCAACGACATACAGAACAAGTCAGAAAAATTATTGCTGTTATAGCTAAATAAAACTAACAATCAATTAAAACTACCATGAAAAAACATCGAATTATCTTTTGGGTTACTACCATCCTGATCTTTTTATTTGAAGGTGTGATGCCAGCTCTGACATCACAAACCGAATTAGCCAAAGAAGGTATCCGTCATTTGGGATATCCTGAATATTTTGGAGTTATTATTACCGTTTTTAAAGTATTGGGAGCACTTGTCTTAATTATTCCCGCTGTACCACATCGTTTGAAAGAATGGGCCTATGCCGGATTTACTTTCGATTTTCTTGGTGCATCCGCAAGCCATGCAGCAGTAGATGGTTTTGGCTTTCAGGCTATCTTCCCGCTTATAGTTTTAGGAGTACTCATGCTTTCTTATGTGAGTTATCACAAACTAAAACAGGCAGCATAAAACAGGCTACTCTTTATTGGCAGTTTATAAATATATTTTCAAAAAAAATGGCGCATCCGTTTCGATGCGCTATTTTTGTATCAAAGAAAAAACTTATGGATAATCCATTTTCGTTACGAACAGTCAATGTCACCCGATACATTTCTCCATTGAGAGAAGGAGGCTCGCTTCCGGCTCTTGCAGATGCAGACGACGGTTTTAAATATGTGTTGAAATTCAAAGGTGCCGGTCATGGCGTAAAGGCACTAATAGCCGAATTAATAGGAGGCGAAATTGCCCGTGCACTAGGATTAGCAGTACCAGAACTAGTATTCGCAAATCTTGATGAAGCTTTTGGAAGAACCGAAGGCGATGAGGAAATTCAGGACTTATTACAAGGAAGCCAGGGACTAAATCTTGCCCTCCACTTTCTTTCCGGAGCCATCACTTTTGACCCCATAGTTACCGAAACTGATGCGGAACTTGCTTCAAAAATTGTATGGCTGGATGCTTTTATAACCAATGTAGACCGTACATTCAGGAATACAAACATGCTTATCTGGCATAAAGAGTTATGGTTGATTGATCATGGCGCTTGTTTGTATTTTCATCATTCATGGAGCAATTGGGAAAATAGCGCCAAGAGTCCGTTTGCTTTAATTAAGGATCACGTTTTACTGCCAAAAGCATCCCGATTGGAAGAAACAAACAAAGAATTTAAGTCTTTACTTACAGAAGATAAAATTCGTTCAATTGTAGGCCTGATTCCTGAAGAATGGCTGCAATGGGAAGGTTCAGAAGAAACGCCGGAGCAGATACGAAATACCTACTCCAGCTTTTTAATTACACGTTTAGCCAATTCAGAAATTTTTATAAAAGCTGCTCAAGATGCAAGACAAACACTTATATGAATATGCCGTGATTCGTATCGTGCCAAAAGTTGAGCGCGAAGAATTTGTCAATACGGGAATCATCGTCTTCTGTAAAAAAGAGCAGTACATCAAAGTTCTTTATAAAATAGATGTAGCGAAGCTTGAACTTTTTTCAGATGAACTCGATTATGAACAGCTCGAACAAAATCTGCAGGCCTTTGTAAAAATTGCACAAGGCGCTAAAGATGGAGGCCCGATTGCGGCCTTTGATGTGCCTTCTCGCTTCCGATGGATGACTGCTGTAAGAAGTTCCGTAGTACAAACTTCAAGACCACACCCTGGCCTATGCAATAATTTGGAAGAAATTTCTGAACGTTTGTTTTCTGAGCTGGTTTTATAAAAAAAGCTAATCTTCTTATTAACAAATAACTACAAAAAAATAGCCAGAAGGCTATTTTTTTTTGTCTTTCCCTTTAACGGAATTCCTGCTAATCGCTTCAAAATTAAATATTAATTTATATTTTAGTCTCCAGAATAAACAGATTCCAGCCCAGATGAAAATAGAGAACAAATGGTCAAAAATAACTGGCTGGTTTATATCAAAGCCCAGGTTAAGCACCCTTATAGTTTTTCTCCTACTACTTGCCTTAATTAGTCCTATCGTTTTAAAACGTTTTGAAGTTGTCAAGGAAAATAGACACAGAGAAATGTCAAATATTCTCCATGTTGTACAACAAAATCTGAGTTATTCCCTTAAAAACTGCCATACTACAACAGTTTCTTTGGCCATGATTGTCAATGAAGATGGTGAACCTGAAAATTTTGATGCTCTGGCAAAAGTACTGGTCGATTCCAATCCCAATATTGATGCCGTACAATTAGTTCCAAATGGAATAATCAAATATACGTATCCTAACAATCCTGACCTGATTAATTTTGATATATTAAATGCCAATTCTGTCAAAGAGGAAGCCATGGAAACCATCCAAAAAGGGAAAATCCATTTTGCAGGCCCTTTAGAATTAAAACAAGGCGGACTCGGAGTAATAGGCCGGTTTCCTATCTACAGAAAAGGTAAATTCTGGGGATTCTCTGCAGTGATAGTAAAGCTCGAAACATTACTTAAATCTTCCGGAATAAATTCCATCAAAGACTCCCAATATTACTTTCAGTTTTCAAAAGTAAACCCAAAAACAGGCGAAACGGAATTTTTCCTTCCCAACAAAGAAGACTTTCACGATAAATACTTCCAGGTACTGTCAATTCCAGACGGAAATTGGAAAATATATCTTATAAGCAAAAGCAAATATGGACTTTTTATCGAAATACGTCCTGCATTAGTACTCGCAATATTATGCTGTTTTATCTTTTCTCTTTTTTTAACCAATGTTTTAAAAAAACCGGCAGAGCTGCAACTTCTGGTACGGGAACAGAAAAACAAGATTCTTAATGACGAAATAAAATTCAAATCTATTTTTGACCAGGCTGCTGTTGGGATTGCGCATGTTGACTCTGTAGCCGGGTGCCTTATTGAAGTAAACGACCAATATTCGCGGATGCTCGGATATACGTTTGAGGAAATGAGAAATATGACTTTCAAGGACATTACTTATAAAGACGATCTCGAAGACAATCTCAAGCAACTCGAAAGACTTAAAAATGGTGAGATTCGAGAACTTAATATAGAAAAAAGATACATCCATAAAAGTGGCAAGCTTATTTGGGTAAACATTACCTATTCACCTCTTTGGCAAGAAGGAGAAAAGCCAAGTTCCCATATTTCGATTGTAGAGGATATTACCTCAAAAAAAGAAGCGGAAGATGCTATCCGAAAAAGCGAAATACGTTTTAAAAGCCTTTTTGAAGATTCGCCTATTGCATTATGGGAAGAGGATTTCTCTTATCTGAAAAATTATCTGGAAGAATTAGGGCTGACTGGAAAAAGCAGAGAAGAAATAAAAGTCTTTTTTGACACACATCCGGAAGTTATCCAAAAATGCATCTCGCTTGTAAAAATAATCAATGTAAACAACGAATGTCTGACATTGCATTATCCTAAAACAAAGGAAGACCTCATGCAACGATTGGGAGACGTGCTGAATAACGATGCTATGGATTCGTTCAAGGCGCAGCTGCTTGCCATTACTCAGGGCGAAACACGACTTACTATCGATTCAAAAGTAAGGAAAATTGATGGGGAATACCGCGACATCAGTCTTCGTTGGAGCGTTATGCCAGGTTATGAGGAAACGCTTGAACGGATAATCATATCAACAGAAGATATCACGGCACGAAAGATTTCTGAAGAAATAGTGATACAATCGCAGAAAAAAATGGAATCGTTAATCAATACGATTGATGGAATTGTCTGGGAGTGTGATTATAATACTTATCTCTTTACCTATGTCAATAAAAAAGCCGAAGAAATCACAGGCTATACCCAAGAAGAATGGTATAGTGACGGTAATTTCTGGGCCAATACGATACATCCGGACGATAAGCATTGGGCCATAAATTATTGTGCCATAGAATCTCAAAAAAGCCTGCAATATGACTTCGAATATAGGATGATTGCCAAAAATGGTTCTATACTCTGGATTCGTGATATTGTGAATGTGATTTACGAAAATGGCATCCCAGTTGCACTAAAAGGTATTATGCTTGATATTACTAAGAGTAAGGAAGCAGAAAAAGATTTGAATAACTCTCTGGATTTGGTTACCGAACAAAATAAAAGGCTACTGAACTTTTCTTATATCGTTTCTCACAACCTTCGTTCGCATACCAGCAACATTCAGTCCATTTCTACACTTATTGAAACAGCAGAAACGGAAGAAGAACGTAACGAACTTGTCAAAATGTTGCAAAATGTTTCCAACACACTAAACGAAACCATGCTCAATCTGAATGAGGTCATTAACATTCAGACCAATATCAACCTGATTCTCGAAAACCTGAATATAAAAGATAATATTGACAGGATAGTCAATATTATTTCGGAGCAGATTGCATTCAAAAAAGCGGTTATAAAAAATAATGTGTCGCCAGAAATCTTTGTAAACTACAATCCGGCCTATCTGGAAAGCATACTGCTCAATTTTATATCCAACGCCATTCGCTATTGTCATCCTATGCGAAATCCTGTCATTATCCTAAACAGTTATATCGAAAACGACAGAACCGTTTTGGAGATTTCTGACAATGGACTTGGAATTGACCTGAAAAAATATGGTGACAAGCTATTCGGGATGTACAAAACATTTCACGAAAATCCCGACTCTAAAGGAATAGGGCTTTTCATTACCAAAAACCAAATCGATGCTATGGGCGGAACTGTAACCGTTGAAAGCGAACCCAACATAGGAACTACCTTCAAAATCTACTTTAAATGAATCAGATAATATGTCTTATCGATGATGACCCTATTTATCAAACAATAACCAAAAAAATCATCCACAAATCAGAAACCGCAAGTAAAATACTGTCTTTTCCAAATGGCGCTGAAGCCATCAACGGATTAACGGGATTAGTCCATCAGCCTGAAGAGTTTCCGGACATTATTATGCTCGATATTGAAATGCCAGTAATGGATGGATGGAATTTCATGGAACAGTTCCAGAAAGTAAAAAATCTGTTTCCTAAAGAAGTATCCATTTATATTGTGAGTTCCTCTATTGCCTGTTCAGACAAAGAAAGATCCCAAAACTGCAACGGAATTCTTGGTTATTTTACAAAACCTGTTACGCTTCAGAATGTTTTAGAAATAGCAAAGAGCTAATAAAATTAATCATTAGCTCTTTGTAAACTTTTTTATTATTACTTACTGGATTACTATCTTTCGGATAGCTGTTTTTCCTTCTGAAAGGATTTTGGCTATATACAATCCTGAAGCCAGATTAATCTGCAAGGTTGATGTTCCTGAAAAATCAGCAGAAAACAATTTTTGTCCTGAAATAGAAAACAGCTCTAAAGTTGCCGGATTATTTAAACCTGCAATCGTAATATGGCTTTTTGCCGGGTTAGGATATATCGACACTTTAAGATTTGAAAAATCAGGAGCGGAAAGAGAAAAAGCTTCTCCTGCCCTGCTTCCCCAGATATAATCAGCCAAATAAGGATAATCAATAAACGGGTTTCTGTTTTGCTGCCAGGTATAGATATAATTGTTTCTGTTCATTTCGAAATCATCAGCAGGATCATTCACATTCCATTGAAGCAATGTGGCAAGATCTCCCAACTGTCCTACAGTTGAATCGGGCGGATTTCCATTTACTACATTTAGTCCGTTATATCGAACACTCATGTAAAACACGGCACGGGCAACGTCGCCTTTCCAACTTCCTGCATTTCCTGCAAATCCGTTATAGTCTGTCAGCCCATAATCTTTATTGTTTCGGGAACTGTTTTCCGGGCCATCTTCGGCTCTTAAATGGTGGGCATCTGCGTGTCCGTGGCTTAACATATTGGCATCAGACGGCACCCAAACATTAATTCCATCAGGAGTATCAGAAGTTCCATTTGAAAATCCACCTCTTGATTGCGGATAAATATGTTCTCTGTTCCATCTTCCTACTCCACTTCCGGTATCCTGAAACAGAAATTTAGAACGGCTCACTTCTTTATACATTAACCAAACTTCGTTGCTGTTTAATGGATTTTGGTCTGCTGTTTTCAAAATAGTAATAATATCACCATAATTATGGGCTCTTACTACAGCTGGATTAGCAATAATATCTTGAACAGCCTGCTTTAATACGGCTCCAGATTTTCCTTCAAGTGAAGCATAATATCCTGCCGGTGCTGTGCTTGCTACCACTCCATGCGTCGGATTCAAAGGTGTTCCCCAAGGCGAAACCGAAAAATCGTTATCTATTATTCTGACTTCAATATTGTCATTCATTCTTACATAACCAGCCGGTAAGGTTCCCAACTTGATTTTCATAACCTCGTCACCTTCATCTATCGCATCGTCAACAAGCTGGACAGTAGTTGTAAATGTAGTCGACCCAGCAGGAATCAGCACATTGGTATTAGCTGTAAAATCGGCAGCATTAAAGCTTCCGTTTGTCAATGTATTGGTAAAGGTCAAATCACTGGTTACCGCTGTTTGTGTTGAAAATGTAATTGGAAAACTTTCACCTTCGGTATATACCAGCGATGGAACGCTTATAGATATTCCGTTAAAAGCAATACCGCTTCCGTCATTATTCGCTCCCGGAGTAGGCGCTTTTACTTCATAAGTTCCGTCAGGTTTTCTTTGTATGGATTGGGTTGCTCCTTGCCCGTTTTCATCTTCATTAATCTGAATTGTCAATCCAAGCAATGCCATAAGCTGGGTTGCATCCGGATCACTAGTATCATAGGCCAAAGCATCAATCAGGTTTGTCGTAGTCGCCAAAGTACCATCAGGAAAATCTGTTGCAGAACCCAGATACACTGCAACGGCATCTGCTCCGTTCTGGATCAGGTTGTCGGCAATAATTCGTTGAGGAACCGGAGAAACTCCATTACTTCCTATCAATACTAATCCGTTGGCATCTGTCGTAAGACCATTTAGAGAAATTGTCAGATAGCTTTTATTTCCTGTACTTGCCGATTCAGCATTTCCATTAAAAAAGACAAGTACATATCCGTCGAGCGAAAAATTAGGCGTTGCTGATTTAAGCTCAACAAATTCTTTATCATCAATGCTTGGCGTATCAGAATCGAGCTCGTTTATAACTACTTGTCCATAAGAAAAGTAAACAGAAAAGAGTAAAAATAAAACAGTAAAATAATTTTTTATCATGTGTAATTTTGATTAAGCTTTCAAAATTAAGCATTTAATGTTTGCTAAGCACCTATTTAACATTAAATGGAACTGGCTGAAGCCAGGCAAAACAACTTAAAATCTATAATCAACAAGAAAGGATGGGATAGTTTTAATACATTTACTGGATAGTTTCAATCTTTTATAATGGAAGTATTTTTTGGTTATTTAGGAGCACTCGCTATCGGGCTGGTTCTAGGTCTGACCGGTGGAGGCGGCTCTATCCTCACAGTTCCTGTACTCGTTTATCTTTTGGGAATCCATCCTGTCACTGCTACTGCATATTCGTTATTTATTGTTGGGACTACTTCGGCTTTTGGTACAGTGCAGAATTATAGGAAGGGATTTGTAGAAGTAAAAACCGGATTGAAATTTGCTCTTCCTTCTTTAACTGCCATCTACCTGACCCGAAAATTCATTGTCCCGAATATTCCCGAAGTTTTATTTTCGATCGGAGAAATTTCCATTACAAAAAATCTATTTATCATGATATTGTTTGCCATCATAATGCTGATGGCTGCGCTTTCCATGATTCGAAATAATAAATCAGAAAAATCAACCGTTCCTCCAAACCCGATTATAACCGTAGTTCAGATTTTTATGGTAGGCGTTCTCATAGGTCTTGTAGGTGCCGGCGGAGGTTTTTTAATCATTCCAGCATTGGTTTATCTTGCCAAATTGCCAATGAAGAAAGCAGTAGGAACCTCTATATTTATTATTGCTATCAATTCACTTATAGGATTTACAGGTGATATAGGCAATATCGATATTGATTGGAGCTTCCTATTTATTTTCTCTTTTATTTCTATTTTAGGTATCTTTGCAGGGATATACCTCAATAAGTTCATCAACGAAAAAAATCTGAAAAAAGGCTTTGGGTGGTTTGTACTGACCATGTCAATACTAATTCTAGCCAAAGAGCTACTCCTTTAGGTTCTCAAATATAAAAATTATGAAATTAGAACAAATTTATACCGGCTGTATCGCCCAAGCAGCCTATTATCTGGAAAGCAATGGCGAAGCGGCTATTTTTGATCCTTTGCGTGAAGTACAGCCGTATATTGACCGTGCGGCAAAAGACAATGCCAAAATAAAATACATTTTTGAAACGCATTTCCATGCTGATTTTGTTTCGGGACATTTGGATCTTGCAAAAAAATCAGGAGGACAGATTGTGTATGGTCCAACAGCTAATCCAAATTTTGAAGCCATTATAGCCGAAGACGGTCAGGAGTTCAAAGTGGGTGCTTATACTATAAAAGCAATCCACACGCCAGGACATACGATGGAAAGTACGTGTTATCTTCTTACGGATGAAAGCGGAAAACAACACGGAATCATTACGGGTGACACTTTGTTTATTGGAGATGTTGGACGTCCTGATTTGGCACAAAAAATGTCAAGTGACTTGACACAGGAAAAGCTGGCGTCTCATTTATACGATTCGCTCAGAAACAAAATTATGGTACTTGCAGATGAATTGATTGTTTATCCGAGCCATGGTGCTGGTAGCGCCTGCGGAAAAAACATGAGCAAGGAGACAACAGATACATTGGGCAACCAGAAAAAAACAAATTATGCCTTAAGAGCTGACATGACCCGTGAAGAATTTACGGCAGAGCTTCTTGACGGCCTGGGACTACCGCCTGCTTATTTCCCACAAAATGTGATGATGAATATTCAAGGATATGAAAGCCTTGACAACATATTAGAAAAATCATTCAAGCCATTAACTCCAAGAGAATTTGAAGCTATTGCAAACCAATCAGAAGCCCTGATATTGGATGTTCGTCATGAAGATGATTTTGTAAAAAGCCATATTCCGGGTTCTATATTCATTGGTATTCAAGGAGGATTTGCACCATGGGTTGGTGCTTTGATCCGAGATGTAAAACAGCCTTTGCTGTTAATCACTCCTGAAGGAAGAGAAGAAGAAACGATTACCCGACTTTCCAGAGTTGGTTTTGATAATTCATTAGGGTATTTGAAAGGCGGCATTGCAGCCTGGAAAGAAGCCGGTTTTGAAACGGACAGTATCGAATCGATTTCTCCGGAACAATTTGAATCGGAAGCAAACGAGAATAGCATTATTGTCGATGCCCGAAAACCGGGAGAATTTAATGCGGAACATGTTGAAAATGCGTTAAACATCCCATTAGATTTTGTTAACGAGCAATTATCAGAAGTTCCAAAAGAAGAAAACTTCTACTTGCATTGTGCTGGTGGCTATCGTTCTGTGATCATGGCATCCATATTAAAATCGAGAGGCTACCATAATATGATTAACGTAGAAAAAGGCATGGCGGGCATCCGAAAAACCAGTGCTAAACTGACTGCATTTGTTTGTCCTTCAACCAATAAATAATTCTTAAAATTTAGGCGGTTTACCTCCATCAGATTATAATTTTAAATACTTTTGCTAAACTAAATTCAAAAATGAAATTAAAAATGAAAAAAATCCTTTTATTGCTTTCTGTTACGGCATTAATGGTTTCATGCAACAAAACAGGTGATAACGAGTATACTATTACAGGTACTGTAACCGGTGTCGAAAATGGAAAAACTGTAATCCTTCAAAAACAGGATGAAGAAATCATGGGAAAAATGATTCCTGTTGATACTGTAAAAGTCGAAAACGGAAAATTTGAGATTAAAGGTACAGCTACAGAACCATCAATCCACTTCCTAAAAATTGAATCAAAACAAGGACAAATTGATTTCGTTCTTGAAAACGGTGATATCAAAATTGCTGTTGATAAAGATACGCTTGGAAAATCAAAAGTTACGGGAACGTATAACAACGAAGAATTGAACAAATTCAAAACTGAAACTCAAGCTATCCAGAAAGACATTCAGAAAAAAGCTATGGCTTTCGAACAGTCAAATATGGAGAAAATGACTATGGCACAACAAGCTAAAGATACTGCCGTAATCAACCAGTTGATGAAAGAATATGCAAAAATTCAGGATCCAATTATAGAAAAGTATTACAGCTATTCAGAACAAAATCCAAAATCATTCGTAAGTGCGTTAATCACACTAAGCCTTTTCAATACGCCTAAGCCTGATTTCGTAAAAATCCAGAAAATATACGATGGTCTTACTTCTGAACTGAAAAATACTAAGCCAGGAAAAGCAATCAAAGAAAAACTAGACAATCGTTTAGCAGTTGAAATTGGAAAAAAAGCTCCTGATTTTTCAGCTAAAAATCCAGAAGGTAAAACCGTTTCACTAAAAGAATCTTTAGGAAAAGTAACAATCATTGATTTCTGGGCTTCATGGTGTGGACCTTGCCGTCAGGAAAATCCAAACGTTGTGGCATTATACAATGAATTCCACGATAAAGGACTAAACATTGTTGGAGTATCTTTAGACAGAGAAGGTGAAGCAGAAAGCTGGAAAAAGGCTATTGAAGCTGATAAATTGACTTGGACACACGTTTCAAATTTGAAATTCTGGCAAGATCCAATTGCTAAGAAATACAACATCACTTCAATTCCTGCAACTTTCATCTTAGATGCATCAGGAAAAATTGTAGCAAAAGACCTTCGTGGAGAAGAATTGAAAGCAAAAGTAAAAGAGCTTTTGGGCGCTTAATTCCGTATTCCGAATTAAATCATAAAAATCTCCCTTGTGGAGATTTTTTTATTTTATTCATTACCAATACATTAAAATTTTGTTGTAAAATATCTACAAAAAAGACTTGCATAAACTAAAAACAGTGCTATATTTGCAACCGCAATAAGCAAGGCGGGGGGATACTCAAGCGGCCAACGAGGACGGACTGTAAATCCGTTGGGAAACCTTCGCAGGTTCGAATCCTGCTCCCCCCACAACAAACAAAAAACCTGTAAATTTAGATTTACAGGTTTTTTTGTTTTAGAATAATATAAAATTATTCTATCAAAATTGTTGCACATTCACTTATCCAAAAAAACATAGACCGGGATCAAATCTAACTTTCTATGTAAACCAAGCATTTCACTTATAACTAATCCTATTTCATAGGATTTTCGTAAGAATAAATATCTAAATCATATTTTCTCTTTTGGATACTATGAAAAATCCCTCTCGCTGTCGGATTTAAATAACCGCTAACATACAGAAAAGGAGCTAGATTATTATCTTCATGGTTTCTTGTTCTAATTCTTCTCAACCGTGAAGGCTGTAATTCATGTACAAGTCCTATAAAACTTGCAACTAATTCCGCAAAAGCAGACATATGTTTTACTTCACCAAAACTTATTAGTTGCCCATTTGGCAATGCATCATCCGTTGAATAAAAATCTAAATCATTATTATCTTCAATAATTGAAATATCACAGCAAATATTAGCACTATGAGATAGTCTAGAATTATCAGATTTCGTCGAAATACGTAACTGGTGGCGTACTTGGAATTTATAATCATCAAATTCAACCAATGCATATGAATATTTACTTGGCGCACCTCTTGTAGAAAACTTCAATTTAAAAACTGACTCACCATTTACTTTAGGGTTAATTATCTTTACCTTACATCCTAATTCTTTATAATGCTCGATAACTTTAGCAAAGACATATGCTTCGAAGGTCTGATTTACAGCACTACCAAAATCATTAAGTTTTGCTTTCTCCGTTTTAAAAAAAACACGAAGTTCATCCTTCGTCTTCTTTTGGTCAAAAAGATAGTCTGCCATTATTTCTCTTCAATAAACTTTCTGTATCGTTCAACAATCTGATTAGCATATTTAGAATTATTTATCAACTTCAATAATTCTTGATCATCAATACTTTCCATTAATGTTACAGCTAATTTTTGTCCAGCTAATACATTTTCATTTCTTCCAGAAAAATATTTTGATCCGATTTGAAAACCTTCAATTCCAAAATCAAAAAAAGTATCTACAGCCTTTATAGCTGCTTCTGTTCCTTCTATAAAAAATTTTTTAAGATAAAAGATCATCACGGCTATTGAAGCTTCATTTATGATTTTTTTTAACCTCCGAAGCTCTAATTGCCTTTGTTTTTGTGTCTCAAGCCTTCGCAAATGCTTATTTAAAGTGCTACCAGGAAAAAAAACGTTCCAAACGTAGCTATTTATCGCAGCAAATCTTTGCGATATAAATTTAGGAGCATCTTTAAAAATTGATTCTTCCATTATCTTACAATTTTATCAATTGAAATTTAAGTCAATAAATTGACATTTATGTGTTTTCTCTAAAAAATATCAAAAATTCCTCTTAATATATTAGCTAAATAATCAAAATTTACAATAATTTATTCCCTCATCTATTATCATATCCTCTTGTTTTCATAATCTCTAACTTTAATTCTTTCTGAGATATATTATTAACTTTCACAAATTCTATCCATAAATACAATAAGACTCATCACTCCTTAACTTATAAAGAATATTCATAATTTTTAAAATTGGTTATCATTGATCATAAAATCTTATTTTTTCGTAGTTTTTTGTTTACATAACAAAAAAGCCCAAGGAAAATCCTCAGGCTTTTTTTATTATTCTTTTTCAGTTATTATTCCAAAGAGAAGCTTATCGTTACGTTAGCCGTAATATCAATTTCTCCAATTGCTAATGTTTCTCTTGGCATAGAATCCTCTGCAGCACCAGCCTTCATAGCATACATTACCGGAACCGGATAGTGTGTTTGAGAGTTGTCAGAAACCATGATAGCCTTGCCTACTTTTTGGTTCAGTGCAGAAGCATAATCCATAGCTTTGTTTTTTGCATCAGCTACAGCAGCTCTTCTGGCTTCAGATTCATACTGTGCTACTTTAGTAGATTTGAATTCCACTCCGTTAATGTTGTTGATTCCTGTATCAACCAACCCCATCATTAAAGTATCATACTTAGACAGATCCTTAAGAGTTACAGTAATTTGCTGTGATGCAACATAAGTGTTTTTCTTTTTGTTGTAATCGTAGCTTTTTTGCAAGTACACCTGTTTTGTCTGGTAGTCAGATGCAGGCAATTTAAAGCCTTTTAAGTATTTGATTACTGCATCAACAGTTACATCATTTTTCTTTTTAACTTCTGCCGCATCAGCTCCTGTGTTTTCAACACCAATAGAGATGATCGCATAATCTGGCGTTACTTTGATTTTTCCTTCTCCAGAT
The DNA here is from genome assembly GCF_006385255.1 of Flavobacterium microcysteis. GTDB lineage: Bacteria > Bacteroidota > Bacteroidia > Flavobacteriales > Flavobacteriaceae > Flavobacterium > Flavobacterium microcysteis. Next base: position 475,992 of record NZ_VFJE01000055.1, on the reverse strand, counting down.
ACATTGATCTGTGGAACTTGTTTAATTTCCTGTGCCTGTGCGGCTGTTGCAAAAATGGTCATCAAGATTAAAATTGTTTTTTTCATAGTGTTTTGTGTTTATTTTTTCTGAGTATTTTCAAATTACGTGCCAATATCAGAATTGCCTTCAGATTTTAGTCTTAAATTTTACAATACCACTATAAAAATACAGGTTTTAAAAATAAATAACTAATTATTTTTTATCATAAAACACTGAAAGTTAAGCGCTATAAAATTCAGAAGACAACAAAACAAAATTTTAGAAAAAAATTACAATTTTCCCATTTTTGCCATAATAAATAATATGACAATCGGAATTGCCAGTATAATTACAGTAGAAGTATTTTCAGTAATAATAACAGGCGCTCTTGACAAAGTAATGATATAACCGCCTATGGCGCCTCCAAAATGTGCCGTATGCCCAATATTATCACTTTTGGATTTCATTCCGTAAATCGAATACAAAAGATAAATAATACCAAAAATATAACCCGGCATAAAATAAATTTCCAAAGCAGGCTGAACCAAAATAGCAGCATAGACCACTCCTATTACCGCTCCCGAAGCTCCAACAGCTCTATAGCTGTAATCATCTTTATGCAAGGCCATGGTCAATAAGTTACCTAAGATAAGGCTACCGGCATAAATCATAAGAAAGGTAAACGAACCCAATCCTGAAATCACATAAGGAGCAAAAAGGTAAAGCGTTAGCATATTAAAAGCCAAATGGGCAATATCTACATGGAGAAATCCTGACGAAAACATACGGACTTGTTCTCCGGCTCGTATGCTGCCAACATGAAACTCATATTTTCTAAAAAAAGACAAATCGTTGAATCCTTTGAAACTAACAATCAAATTAAGGGCAATGATAACGATAAGAAAAATATTCATAAGTGGTAATTTGAGCGTAAAAATACAAACCCTTTCTTTATCAATTGTAAAAGCACTATACTATTTAACAGCTTTAGCCTTATATTTGCATAAAATATTCCTCGAATGCAATTACTACTTTTTATTTTCCTCTACCCGTTCTTGTGGCTGATGTCTATATTGCCTTTTAGAGTGCTTTATTTTTTCTCTGACTGTATCTATCTTTTGGTTTATTATATTATTGGCTACAGAAAGAAAACGGTTCGAGAAAATCTTGATATTGCACTTCCTCATCTTTCTAAACAAGAAAAACGTATCATAGAAAAAAAATTCTATCATCATTTCTGCGATAACTTTGTCGAAATGATAAAAACCATGACTATTTCAGATTCGGAGATTGAAAAACGTTTCAAGTTCACCAATCTTGATGTATATCTGGATATGGAAAAAAGAGGAAAGAGCATCGCCCTATTCTGTTCTCATTATGGAAGCTATGAATGGCTGATTTCGATGAACCGAAAAATCACTTTTAAAGGGTATGCCATCTACAAAACAATACGCAACAAATATTTTGACAAACTGGTAAGAAACATACGTGCCAAATTTCATGCGCATCTTATCGATACAAAAGAAACCATCAATGTCATTCATGAAAATCAGAAAAATGATATAAAGGGCGTCTATGGTTTTGCTAGCGATCAATCTCCTAAAGCCTCTAAAGCTTTTCATTGGGGAGATTTTTTTGGCGTAAACGTACCTATGCATACAGGCGCTGAAATGATTGCCAAAAGAATGGACCTAAATGTAATTTTTGTGGATGTGACCAAAACCAGACGTGGTTATTATGAAGCCACTTTTGCTGAATTGGTCGATAATCCTAAGGAAGTTCCAAACTACCAGATTTCCGATATGTTTCTTCGTATGGTTGAACAGCAAATCTTAAAAGCTCCAGAATATTACCTGTGGACACACAAACGTTGGAAATTCCGCAATAAATCTCCTAAATAGCAAACCACTGTTTCACCAAATCCTTTTCAGGGTTTGAAGCGTTCTTGTGAGTAAACTCGTTTGAATTTTTATGGTATTCATAGTCTTTAGACCACTCCTGGTGGTTTTCAGCTACTGCTTTGATGCTTTCGCACACAAATTGAATCTCTGCATTTGTAGTTGTAGGGTGAATTGACATTCTAATCCATCCCGGCTTTCTGATTAAGTCTCCGGCAGTAATCAAGTTGGTAAGGTCGTGTGATGTTTCTTCATCAACATGAAGCAAGTAATGTCCGTAAGTTCCGGCACAACTGCAACCACCTCGGGTCTGAATCCCAAATTTGTCATTTAACAACTTAACTCCTAAGTTGAAATGCAATCCGTCTATATAAAAAGAAATCACCCCTAGCCTGTCCTTATGCTGGTCTGCCAAAATATTTATATTGGAAACAGCGCCGAGTTCAGAAAAAACATAGTCAATTATTTCATGCTCTCTTTTTAATATGTTCTTCACGCCCATTTTTTCTTTGAGCTGAACCGCCAAAGCTGTCTTGATGGCCTGAAGGAAACCAGGAGTTCCACCATCTTCACGCTCTTCAATATTATCAAGATATTTATGCTCACCCCAAGGATTTGTCCATGACACGGTTCCTCCACCCGGATGATCCGGAATCATGTTTTTATACAATTTCTTATTAAAAATCAGAATTCCTGAAGTACCAGGTCCGCCAAGAAATTTATGCGGAGAAAAGAAAATAGCGTCCAAATAAGCTTCTTTATCTTCCGGATGCATATTAATATCAACATAAGGAGCCGAACAGGCAAAATCTACAAAACAGACACCGTTGTTCTGATGCATTAATTTTGCCACTTCATAATAAGGCGTCCTGATGCCTGTAACGTTCGAACATGAAGTAATAGAAGCAATCTTTAGGGTATGGTTTTTATACTTTTCTAAAAGTGCCTTAAAACTGTCCATACACAGCAATCCTTTTTCGCAAGCCGGAATAACTTCTACTTTAGCAATGGTTTCCAACCATGAAGTCTGGTTGGAATGGTGCTCCATGTGCGAAACAAAAACAACTGGTCGCTTCTCTTCTGGAATAGCTGTAAACTCACGAAGGTTTTCAGGAATCTTCAATCCCAGAATTCTTTGGAATTTATTAATAACGCCCGTCATACCCGTTCCGTCTGCAATCAGGATATCATCTTCATTTGCATTGACATGCTTTTTGATAATATGTCGTGCCTCATGATAAGCCATTGTCATTGCTGTTCCGGAAACAGTTGTTTCAGTATGGGTATTTGCTACAAACGGCCCAAAATCATTCATAAGCTTTTCCTCTATCGGGCGATAAAGGCGGCCACTCGCCGTCCAATCCGTATAAATGATTTTCTTTTTTCCAAAAGGAGAAATAAATTCCTGCTCAATACCTATAATATTGCTTCGGAATTGTTGAAAATACTGTTCAAGTTCGGTGGACATTTCGGTTGTGGTCATTATGCTATTTATTTGCTCCAAAGATACTATTTTTTGCTGATTCCAAATCATGTCAAAAAACAGAAATATCAAAATTTGTTATTTTTCACTTAACCTAAAAACGCTAAAACCTTTCATAAAATTGGCTCTTTTATGATTTTTTTGATACGAACTGTTTTTTTCTCCCCTATTCTATTTCAAAGCTGTTTTTTTGTTAAAAATCCTATTTAATTCTGCTTACTTTTTTTTACATAAAATCTTTATTTTAAAGCAATTTAAGCTAGAAAAAACAAGGATTCTTGCCTTTTCTGAACTATCTTTGTTAGGCTAAATTGAAACTCTCATGGATAATTTAGATGCTGCTAGAATGCAGATGGCATTTACCCTTATTTTCCATATCGTCTTTGCTTGTATTGGAATGGTGATGCCCTTCTTTATGGTAATTTCACATTACAAATGGTTAAAGACAAGAAAGCCTGTCTTTCTTAAACTGACAAAATCCTGGCAAAAAGGTGTCGCTATTTTCTTTGTGACGGGTGCTGTTTCGGGCACAGCCTTATCTTTTGAGCTGGGATTATTATGGCCTGAATTCATGAAACATGCCGGCCCCATTATCGGGATGCCTTTTTCTCTCGAAGGAGCCGCCTTTTTTGTTGAAGCGTTAGCCTTAGGTTTTTATCTGTATGGATGGAACAAACTCCCTGAAAAATTTCATTGGCTGACAGGAATTATCGTTGGATTTTCCGGTGTTGCTTCAGGAATTTTAGTGGTTTCTGCTAACAGCTGGATGAATGCACCTTCCGGTTTTGACTATATAAATGGTGAATTCCTCAATATCGATCCGCTAAAAGCTTTTCTTAATCCGGCCTGGTTTACACAAGCATTACACATGACACTTGCTGCTTTTGTTGCCACATCTTTTGCGGTAGCAGGAATACACGCCTGGCAGATTTATAAAAACAGAAATAGGGAGCTTCACCTTGAAGCTTTTAAGATAGCCATTGTTTTTGGAGCTGTCGCAGCCTTGCTTCAGCCTTTGAGCGGCGACCTATCCGCCAAAGATATTGCCAAGAGACAACCTGTGAAACTGGCAGCCTTAGAAGCCCATTATGAAACCGAAAAAGGAGCACCACTGTATATTGGCGGAATTGTAGACGAAGAAAACCAAACCGTGAGTTATAAGATAGAAATCCCTAAAGCGCTTTCATTTTTATCTTTCGGAGATTTTAATGCAGAAGTAAAAGGATTGAACGATTTTCCAAAAGAAGATCATCCTCCGGTTGCTATCACCCATTATGCATTCCAGATTATGGTCGGTTTGGGAACACTGCTCATGTTTTCGGGTCTGCTTTATTTTATAAGCCTTAAAAAGAAAAAGTGGCAGTCTTCTAAAAAATACTGGTTGTATTTTGCTTGTCTGGCACCAGTAGGCTTTTTGGCACTGGAAGCTGGATGGATCGTTACGGAAGTAGGTAGACAGCCCTGGATAATCCATAATGTGATGCGTACAAAAGATGCCGTGACACCTATGCCTGGAATGATCTATAGCTTTTACCTGTATGTAATCCTATATGCTATCCTATCTGTTGCAGTGACCTGGCTGATGATACGCCAGATTAAAGTACTTAATAACTCTGAAAACTAAAGATTATGTTATACGTTGTCTTATTTTTTACATTGTTTTCGTTTTTCCTTTATGTTTTGTTGGGTGGAGCTGATTTCGGTGCCGGAATACTGGAATTGTTTTCGTCGAAAGACCATCAAGATTCCATCAAAAAAAGAGTGTATAGCGTCATGGGCCCGGTATGGGAAGCCAATCACATCTGGATTATCATCCTAATCGTAATCCTTTGGATTGCCTTTCCTGGGTTTTACAATATCATTATCATTTACCTTCACATTCCGCTGACCTTAATTTTATTAGGAATTACACTTCGTGGTGTTGCCTTTGTCTTCCGCCATTATGATGCCGTAAAAGACAAATCGCAGTTACTGTACGACCGTATGTTTGAATTTTCATGTCTCGTTACACCAATCTTCTTAGGCATGACGTATGGAGCCCTGATTAGCGGCAAAATCATTCTTCTTGAAAATCATCCCAATGCCGATTTTGCTTCGGTCTATATAAAACCCTGGCTGCAACCATTTCCTATCCTGACAGGTTTCTTTTTCAGCGCTTTATGCGTGTTCCTTTCTGCCACGTTCCTAATTGGAGAGGCTAAAGAATACGAAAGAAGAATGTATATCCGTAAAGCCGGAATAGCCACTTGGGTTGTTGTTATCTTGGGCTTTATAACGCTTGCTGTGGCTTATTTTGAAGAAAACAAATTTGTCCTCGATGTACTTAAAAATTATTATGCAGTTGGCGCAGTAGTACTATCCGCATTATTGATTGTTCCGTTATGGAAAAGCATCCGTAAAGGAAAAATCGTGTGGTGCCGATTTTTAGCAGGATTACAGGTTTTACTGATTCTTACTGCAGCAGTAGGAGCCCATTTTCCAAACCTTATCATTACAGAGTCAGGACAAATTAGTTTATTGGATAATATGGCACCTGAAAGCACCATAACCATTTTGGGCATTTCATTAATAATTGGTGGGTTGATAATCCTTCCAGGACTATTCCATTTACTGAAATCATTCAAGATGATCAAGATTCTTGAAAATGAAGAAAATTAAAAAGGCCCACCCCAAGGCAGACCTTTTCAACTATAGACTTTCGACTATCAACTATCCACTATCAACTATCCACTATAAGCTAAAAGATAAATTTAGTGCTTAGGAAATTAGATTTATCTGAATTCACAATCTCATTAATCAATTCCTTATTCGCGTCATTCATTTTAAATGCTACTAATGAACGGATCGAAAACGAACGAATGGCATCCGGAATAGACAAAGTACCTTCCGCACTGTCTTTTCTTCCTGTAAACGGAAAAATATCCGGTCCACGTTGCGACTGACTGTTGATATTGACACGGCTAACCTGATTGACCAACGGATCAATAAGCGAACCTACTTCAGAAGCATCCATACTAAAAATACTTACCTGCTGTCCGTATTGAGCATCTATCAGATACTGGATTACTTCTTCTACATCATCAAAAGGAACAACCGGAATAATAGGCCCGAATTGCTCTTCATGATAGAGTTTCATTTTTTCATTTACAGGATAAACTACAGCCGGATAGAAAAAAGAAGCTTTCGAAACACCTCCGTTTTCATTCACGACTTTAGCACCATGCTCTTCAGCATCCTTAATGCAATCATTTAAATAATCTATTTTATAAGGCTCAGGAAGTGGCGTCAAAGACACTCCATCTTCCCAAGGAAGTCCAAATTTCAAATTGCTTACAGCCTTGCTAAATTCGCTTAAAAACTGGTCGGCTACACTTCGATGTACCCATACAATTTTCAAAGCCGTACAGCGTTGTCCGTTGAATGATAGTGAACCTGTAATAGTTTCTTTAACAGCCAAGCCGATATCTGCTTTTGAAGTAATAATTGAAGCATTTTTTGCATCAAGACCTAACACTGCGCGAAGACGGTTTACTTTAGGATGTTGCTTTTTTAACTCATTAGCAACCTTACTGGAACCTATGAGTGTCAACACATTAATTTTTCCAGAGTGCATTAATCCAGGGATAATATCGCTTCCTCTACCATAAATCACATTGATAACGCCTTTTGGAAAACTTTCCTGAAAAGCTTCCTGTAAAGGATAGTGCAGCAAGGTTCCAAACTTAGGTGGTTTGAACAGAATAGTATTCCCCATAATCAGCGCAGGAATTAAAGTTGTAAAAGTTTCATTTAACGGATAATTAAATGGTCCCATACAAAGTACTACTCCAAGTGGAGAACGGCGAATTTGTGCCGCTATACCTTCTGCAATTTCAAAGCGTGAAGAATCCCTATCAAGGTTTTTCAGCGAGTCGATTGTCGCATAAATATATTCTACTGTTCTGTCAAATTCTTTTACTGAATCGGCATATGATTTTCCAATTTCCCACATAATCAGCCTGACAACCATTTCTTTTTTGGCTATCATCTTACCTGTAAACAACTCCACGTGATGTATTCTTTCTGATACGCTCATCGTCGGCCATTCCCCACGTCCATCATTATACGCTTCAACAGCAGCTTCAAGCGATGCCTGTGCTTCTTTTTCCGTTCCTACGGGATAACTACCTATTAGTTTGGGCTGTAGCCCATTGGCTGTTTTTGTATAGATTGGCGAATAAACTTCATGGACTTCTCCAGCCCATTTCTTCATTTCTCCGTTGCTCAGATATTCTTTTTGGTGGATTTCTTCAATTCGGAATTGTTCCGGAATAGCACTTTCTTCAATAAAAAGGCTCTCCAGAGATTCCTCAAAAGATCTTTTGTTATTATCCATAAATTCTAATTTTAAAGGAATTAATGATACTATTTTCTTTACGTAAATATACTCAGATTTCATGAGACGTAAGATTAACTCAGTATTATAATTTGCTATGATACTATAGCAATTCCCATTAGTGAGCAGTTCAATTTCTTTTTAAGTCGTTACAATTCACATTTTTATTTTATCTAAACACAATACACATTTAGTATATTTGTGTGAATCAATTAAGACGGAAGCAGCCATGAATTTTAATTCCATAGCTCCAACATTACAGCTATCGGCATTTGTAAAACATATCGAGGTAATCACCTCGGGCGATTCTTTACAGTCTGAAAGCTACTTGCGTTTTTTTGCCGATGGTTGTCCCGGTATTATATTCAGCCAATCTGACCGTGGCTTTTTCACAAATGCCTGTAATGAAAAGCTTTGTAGTTTTTACCTTTACGGACAGACAATAAAACCAATTAATCTTTTTTCTTTCGGACAATTCACTAAGATTATCTTTTACCTAAAGCCTCATGTACTAAATTCGCTTTTTAAGATTAATGCCAGCGAAATCACAGAAACCTGTTTGGACATTTCATTGTTGCAGCCAAAGGCAACTCCTATTTTGCTGGAAAAATTATCTGAAACAACTTCCATTGAAAGTCAAATCAGACTTATCTCAGATTTCCTTACTTCGATTGCATCAAAAGATAATCCTAACACAATCTTGCAACACGCCACAGAAGCAATCATCCGCTATAACGGCAAAGTCCTTTTAACTGATTTGCACAAAAAATTCGATATGTCGGAACGCACGTTCGAAAGAAAATTTGAAAACTCTATTGGTGTATCTCCCCGCCTCTTTGCAAGAGTTTGTCAATTTCGTTCTGCGTTAACACAACTTCATTCGTATGATTTCACCAAACTTTCTGACATTGCTTATGAAAATGGTTTTTCAGACCAGTCGCATTTCATACGCACTTTTAAGGAATTTACAGGTGTAACCCCGAAATTATACCTGTCAGAATTTGAAAATAATTTCGCCATACAACCTGTCGTGTCGGTTTGATTCTATTTTCTTTATGCGATTCTCAGCAACTTTGCTGAAAAAACATGAAAACACTCGCATACACCTGTCTCTTGATTCTGAGTACCTGTGTGACCAAAGCTCAAAACAATACCTCAGAAAATGGTAAAGCTATTTTTGAACATAAATGCCAGAGATGTCACGGAAGCGACGGTACAAAAGGACTATTTGGAGCAAAAAACCTTCAAATCAGCCGTCTGGAAAACACGGAACTGGTTTCAGTAATTTCTAAAGGCAGAAGAGGTATGCCTCGTTGGGAAAGAAAACTATCATCAACAGAAATAGAATCTGTTGCAACCTACATAAAATCATTACGAAAATAAAAACGAAAATCATGAAAAAAACGACTATGGCAGATCTTACCTTAATCATTTCGACTATGATGCTGGCCCTAATAGCAGGGTTATTTTACAGCTACTCCTGTTCCGTAAATCCGGGGTTAAATCAGTTAGGAGATTCCGAATATATTGCAGCAATGCAAGCCATTAACAAGGCCATCTTAAACCCTTTGTTCTTTTTGAGTTTTATGGGAACGCTATTATTTTTCCCTGTTAGCCTATTCTTTAATTTTACGGCTTGGGATTCACCAAAATTTCTGCTTTTACTTGCTGCTTTTATCCTATATGCCTGCGGTACTTTTGGCGTCACCATTTTCGGGAACGTGCCATTGAACGATACGCTCGCTGCATTTCCTTTAAAAAACGCATCAATAGAGGAAATTAGCCTTGCCCGTAAAAATTTCGAAATTCCCTGGAATAATCTCCATACTATCCGAACCATCGCTTCAGTAATTTCTTTACTTTTGGTAATCATAAGTCTTACGATACAATCAAAAACTACAGAATTAATTACACCATAAATAACCAACTTCCATGAGTGCCCTAAAAGACATTTATTCTCCTATTTTTTATGACAGGCTTGCCGATATTTTAGTAAAAACCGTTCCTGCTTTTGAAAAACAGCTCTTTATTGCTCAAATTTTCGACGATTCGTTTTCGCAAAAAGAACTTAAAGACCGTATGCGCCATACAACAAAAATAATGCGCAATTTTATGCCAGATGATTTTGGCAAGGCTTCTGATATTTTAGAAAAGACCATTCATCAGCTTCGTAAAAACCATCATGGAGAAGACAGCCTGGCTTACATATTTCTTCCGGATTATATCGAAACCTATGGACTGGATGATTATAATAATGCCGTAAAATCTATCGAATTTGTAACTCAATTTATAAGCTGTGAGTTTGCCGTAAGACCTTTTATTATTAAGTACGGCAACCAAATGATCCAACAAATGGAAAAGTGGTCGTTACACGAAAGTCATAAAGTACGAAGATTGGCCAGCGAAGGAAGCCGTCCGAGACTTCCATGGGCAATGGCTTTGCCGGAACTAAAAAAGAATCCGGAAGCCATATTGCCGCTTTTAGAAAATCTAAAAAATGATCCGTCAGAATATGTACGCCGTAGCGTAGCTAACAATCTTAATGATATTGCTAAAGATCATCCGCATATTGTACTGACTATAGCCCAAAAATGGAAAGGCCACAGCAAAGAAACCGATGCCATCATAAAACATGGTAGCCGCACATTACTCAAACAAGGACATCCTGAAATACTCAACCATTACGGACTGGACAGCAAAGGCCTTGAGATTTCCGGCTTTAGGATTATTACACCAAACGTAAAATTACCGGAAAGTCTTGAGTTTGAATTTTCCGTTGCAAACACTAATCCCGAATCCAAACACATTCGTCTGGAATATGCCGTATATTATAATAAAGCCAATGGTCAACTATCTAAGAAAGTATTCAAAATAAGTGAAAGAACCTACCTTTCAGGACAGAAAGAAATCATCAAAAGAAAGCAGCCGTTCAAACCTATCACGACACGTAAATTTTACCCTGGTCTTCATAAGCTTTCTCTCATTGTAAATGGTGTAGAAAATAGCCCCGAAGTATTCCATCTTTTTGACTAAAAGCAATCTTATTATAATTTTCCGAAAGGCCCTTAATGGGTCTTTTTTATTCATCTTATTTTTCGCATTAAAAGATTAAATATTTTATAAAAATCACTAAACGAGAATTCATCTTTTTATCAGCAAAACCAGCATATATAGCAATATTCATTTGTTAATTATTCATTTTGTAATAATTTTTCAATAATTTTTATTTAAATTTGAGATACCTACAAATCTATTGCTATGACCATAACTACTAAAACCATTCCGATGGTGCTTTTGCTATTGCTAAGCATGACCGGATATTCGCAAATTGGGATTGGAACTGTCTCGCCAGATCCAACTGCCGCACTTCATATCGAATCTACCACACAGGGATTCATAACTCCAAGAATGACAACAGCCCAAAGGACGGCAATTACAACTCCTGCTAATGGGATGATGGTGTATGATACTACATTAGGATCATTTTATTTCTATGACACTCCCAATACTACATGGGTAAAGATTAATAACGGTAAAGACGGCAGACTGAAATACAAACTCATCAGGTCTACAGATGTGTTGGCTACCGTACTCGCAGCTGAAAAAACAGCAGGTTCAAATACAAAATACCTACTGGATGCTACTACATTATATGAAATTAACGGAACAATTAATGTAGACCTGCCTATAGAATTAAATAATGCTTATATTGCAGGTGAAGATTCTTCAGAAGACAAACTTGTTAAGGCTTCTGGTGACCTCTTTACAGGAACAACAGGCGGTTCAATGCGTGTAGTGACACTGCAGGCAACCACAGGAAACGTATTTAATATTACCGGAACCGGATCCATCGGAGCTGGAACCCAAACTCAAAGTATGATTGTCAGAGATTGTATCATAAGCTCGTCTGCCAACGTAGGAAAATTAGAAAACTTTGCACTGGTGTTTGCCAGCATCGTACAATATATCAACAATACGACCGGAATCGTTTATAAAGATATCAGCCGTTTGCTGATTAGCAATGCCGGATGGTTTTCGAACAATTCCGGAACTTATGAAACCTTGCAGGGAACTTTCGGGTTAGTCGCAAAACAAGGCGGTTTTAGCGAGGTAACCGGAACAAAAATAGGACTTGACGTTTCTGCTAATCCAACCATTACAGGCGATGCTGTAATGGAAACCGTTGTCTTTACCGGAACACTGACAACCGGAAAATATATCAATCCTTATACGGTGGGAACTTATACCGGATTTAATTTCAATAATAGCTGGTCAGTGCGATGCACAGGTATTCCTAATGAAGGTGATTCGCAAGCAAGTGGAACCGTTTATCTCGACAGAACCGGAACAGCACAAAGCCAGACTCCTGTAGGAACATTGGCAACCAATGTAAAACTTACCATTGCAGCAGGATTGAGTTCTAATCTTTATAGAGCCACCTCTGCTCAAACCAATCGGATTACCTACTCCGGTAAAAAAGGCAGAGTGTTTCAGGTAACTTGTTCCCTATCTTTTGGAAATATTGTGGGAGTAACCAATACAGAATACGCCTTTTTTATCATGAGAATACCGGCTGCCGGAGGAACCGATCCACAAGTAGCCACAGAAACTATAATTGATACCAATGCAGGTTATATTCAGTCTTTTCCAGTACAAGGCTCTGTTTATCTCAATACGGGAGACTCTGTAGAATTATGGATCAGAAGACTTAATCAAGGTACTGGTACCACAGCGCAAACCTTTATGGTAAGATCATTCAATATGAGTGTCAAATAACCCAAATCCCAAAATCATGAAAAAGCTCCTATACCTACTACCCTTACTGTTATCATCGGCAGTACAGGCACAGCTCTATGTCAGTACAAACAGTTATATGTATGCCAAAGATCAGGTTTTGTATGTAAAACAAGACATTAATCTCCAGAACAACGGAAATATCTATCTGAGAAATGAGTCCCAACTGTTGCAAGGAACAACAACCGCTTCTACAAACAAAGGGCAAGGAAAAGTTTCTGTTTTCCAGGAAGGAACCTCAGATAATTTCGATTATAACTATTGGTGTTCTCCTGTAGGCAATGCTTCGGCCTCTACAGGAAATGAAAATTTTGGAATTACAATGATACACAGGCCAACAACTTCAACAGCAAGTACTCCGGCAACTATACTTCCATCAAGCAATTCTAACGGTACGGCCAATCCATTGGCTATATCTTCCCGATGGATTTATAAGTTTTTGTCTTCCATTTCCTATTCGCAATGGATATACGTTGGTGCCGCTTCTACCTTAGCTCCAGGAGAAGGATTTTCTATGAAAGGAACTTCGGGTAGCGATGCAATTATTGTCGAAGCCAATGGCATACAAAACAATCCCGGCGGAACTGGGGCACAACGTTATGATTTCAGAGGTAAACCTAACGATGGGACCATCCCGGTAACCGTTGCTGCTAACAACCTGACACTTACTGGAAATCCATATCCGTCTGCCCTAAATGTCAATGCATTTCTTCTTGATGCAACAAATAATGCTGCTACAGGAATTGCCTACTATTGGGAACAGGACAAAACCGTCAATTCACACAACGTTGGACTTTACAAAGGCGGCTATGGTGCCTATTCCCCTATTAGTCTTGGCTCAAATGGAATCTATGTACCCGCTACTTTTAACTCGTATAATTCTGATGGCTCACTAAATGGTGTAGGAACATCATCCGGTTTGGTTATCGAAAGAAAATACGCTCCCGTTGGGCAAGGCTTCATGATCAAAGGCGCTTCGAATGGTACGGTAAACCTAAAAAATTCGCACCGCTCGTATTATAAAGAAAGTGGCCCACTATCACAGTTTGAACGCCCGGACAAACCAAAACCTAAAAACCTTAGTCAAACAACAAACTCGACTGAAAGCGAAACAGTAATTACCGAAGCACAATTCAAACTCAACATCATCCTGAATAACGAATTTACCCGACAAATCGCTTTGGTATTCCTCCCTGAAGCCACAGATGGTGTCGATATGGGCATTGACGCCTTAAGCATCGCTCAGGACGATCTCCCAAATGACGCTTATTTCTTCTTGGACAACAACAAATATGTAATTCAAGGAACGAGTTTTGATATCGGCAAAAGAATTCCTGTAGGAGTAAAAGCAACCAATAATGCAACAATCAAATTTTATGTGCCAGAAGTGACAAGTTTTGATCCGGATCAAATGATTTATATGTATGATGCAGCAAACGATTCTTATCACGATATAAAAAACAGCAGTTATCAAGTAACCCTGCCAACAGGAATTTATAATGACCGCTTCTTCGTAACTTTCGTAAATGCTGTTTTAGGTGTAGGCGAAGTGACCAAGAGCAATTTTGGGATCACTCAAGATAACGCAGCACAAACTTTTACGCTACAAAATCCAAATCTGGCAGACATACGTTCAGTCACTTTGTTTGATATTACAGGAAAAAGCATTTTCAAGAAAAACAATCTGGGTGCTCACGACAAATATCCATTTTCAACCGGCGGCCTGAGTAAAGGCGTATATATTGTGGATCTTGTAACTTCCGACAATCAGAAGTTCAGCCAGAAAATAATCGTCAACAATCACAAAGAATAAGCCTTTTTTAAAGGCTTTTCTTTTTTTCAGACATTTTTCATAGCTTAGGGCTCAAGAAAATCATCATCAAAAAATCATGAAATTAAAATTATTAGCGGTCTTCTTCATCAGCTGCCCGCTTACCACATTTGGACAAAATGTCTACAAAGACATTACGGAACAGCTGTTGTCTATAGATGAATTAGACCAGAAATATCGGAACCAGATTGACGAAACAATCAGCCGTTTTGGAAACAATTCAAAGGAAGCAAAAGAGCTTTTCAAGAACATGAAAACTACTGATTCTCTAAACCTGATTCAGGTAGAGAAGATACTAAACAGACACGGATGGTTAGGGTCTGATAAGATTGGCAGCCAGGCCAACACTACACTGTTTATGGTCATCCAGCATTCTGATTTGCCAACGCAGATAAAATACCTTCCAATGATGAAAGCGGCTGTAAAACAAGGAAATGCAAAAGCGGGTTCGTTGGCATTGCTTGAAGATCGTGTTGCTTTAAAACAAGGAAAAAAACAGATTTATGGCAGTCAGGTCAGCTGGAATATGGAAACAGATGTAAGCTTTGTGGCACCACTTGAAGATCCTGACAATGTAGACAAACGTAGAGCCGAAGTAGGCCTTCCAAAGCTAGAAACATATCTGGCTGAAATCGGGCTAAAATGGGATGTCGAACAATACAAAAAAGAGCTGCCGGCTCTTGAATCGACTTTCTTTAAAAAGAAATAATCAACTACAATAACATACCAATCTCTGAATTAAATTACTTGCAAAAAGCTTTTCTTTTAGCAAGTCTATTTTTCATAACTTCGTTTATATCAAAAATTTACAACAAAACTCCCACACTAATGAAACTAAAGTTACTTACATTCTTTCTTATGGTCTGTTCGCTTGCATTTGGGCAAGATTACAAATCAACTATTGCCCAAGCGGAACAATTCTACAATGCCAAAGACTATGCAAAGTCAACAGCAAAATATAAGGAAGCCTTTAAAATCGAACAAAAAAACAGCAATGACTACTATAACGCAGGCTGTTCTGCTGCACTTTCAGGCAAAAAAGACCTGGCTTTTGAATGGCTGAATCTGGCTTACAAAAACGGCTGGACCAACTTACAGCATATGAAATCTGATACCGACCTGAAAACCCTTCATGGCAATAAAAATTGGGATAGCCTTATAGCAGCAATACAGCAAGAAATAGATAAAAAGGAAGTGGGAATAGATAAGCCGCTTCAGACAGAATTACTTGCTATTTACAATGACGACCAAACAATCCGCCAACACTATATGACCGCACTAAAAGAATTTGGCAACCAAAGCAAACAGGCTGACAGTATAGCTAAAATTATGGGACACAAAGACAGTATTAACCTAATTAAAGTAAAAGACATCCTTGACAAAAAAGGCTGGGTCGGGCCAAACAAAGTAGGCGCTCAGGCAAATATGACGTTGTTTCTTGTAATACAGCATTCCGATTTGGAAACACAGCAAAAATACCTACCTATGATGAGAGAAGCGGTCAAAGATAAAAATGCTCAGGCAAGTGCACTTGCCCTTTTAGAAGACAGGGTGGCTTTAGGGGAAGGTAAAAAACAGACTTACGGCAGCCAAGTCGGTTACGATAATAAAACACAAAAAAATTATGTACTGCCGCTTGAAGACCCTGACAATGTAGACAAACGAAGACAGGAAGTAGGCCTGGGTCCTATTGCTGAATATGTAAAGACCTGGAATATAGTCTGGAATGTAGAAGAATACAAAAAAATGTTGCTAGAAATTGAAAAACAGCAGAAAAAATAAATTAGGCATATCATGAATAACATTCCTGACATACATCCAGATTTTAGGATCTTGCTGGAACGAAAAGAGCAAGAACTAATTGATCTGTTCACAGACCTGAGAGCTTTTATTTTCGAACTCTATCCAGATAGCAATGAATTGCTCTATCATACCCATGCCCTAACCTCGGTATTTTCTGTTTCAGACAAATTATCCGATGCTTTCTGCATGATTCCGATTTATACCAATCATTTGAATTTAGGGTTCAACAAAGGAACCCTGCTTGAAGACACTGATAAATTACTCACTGGAACGGGAAACCTGATACGGCATATTCCGGTAAAAAACAAAACCGATTATAGAAATGAGAAAGTACAGAAATTGGTTCTATCTGCTGCCCAATTTGCGGTTAATGATATGGACAAGCCTTCAAAGGCAATCCGGCAAACCATTTCAAAAATTAAAAAATAACATCCTATGAAACCGACAGAACAAATAGCAAAACATTTTCGAGATATCCATTTTGGAGGAAATTGGACTTATTCCAATCTCAAAGACAACTTGAAAGATGTCACTTGGCAGCAAGCCACAACCAAGGTTTCATCGCTCAACACCATTGCTGCGTTGGTTTTCCATATGAATTATTATGTAAGTGCCGTACTGAAAGTATTGCGGGGAGGACCATTGGAAGCCAAAGACATATACAGCTTTGACCATCCGCCAATAGAATCCGAAGAAGACTGGAACAAGCTTTTAGAAAAAACATGGAATGATGCGGAAAATTTTGCAAAGCTCATTGAGCAATTTCCGGAAGAGAAGCTTTGGGAAACCTTTATAAATGATGATTATGGAAATTATTATAGAAACTTTCATGGAATTATTGAGCATAATCATTACCATCTTGGTCAAGTCGCAATTATAAAAAAATTAATCATGACCGAAAATAAACAAACATGAAGCACTACTTATCTCTTCTGATTCTCACTGTAGCTGTATTCATATCGTGTAATGATGCACCCTAAAACAACATTAAAGAAATAGCCAGCAACTATAACAAAAAAGGAGCTTTTAATGGAGCTCTTTTAGTTGCCAGAGACGGAAAGATTCTTTGTGATACCATTTTAGGTTATAGCGATTTCAAAACAAAACAGCCTTTAAACGACAGTACTGCTTTCTATATTGCTTCGCTTGCCAAGCCATTTACTGCTTTGGCTATCATGCAATTGAAAGAACAGAAGAAGTTAACGTATGACAACCCAATTTCGCTATATGTCACAAGTCTGCCAGCGTTTGCGCAAAAAATTACCGTACGCCAATTACTCAATCATACCTCTGGAATTCCTGATTATGAAAAAGAAATGGCTACTGTAAAAAATCTTACGAATTCCCAGGTCATGCAATGGCTTGCTACAAAAAACAAACTAAACTTTTCGCCTAGCGATAAATTTGAGTACAGTAATACCGGCTATATTATTTTAGCAACTATTATTGAAAAAATAAGTGGCAAATCGTATGCTGATTTTTGTAAAGAAGCTTTTTTCAAACCATTAGATTTAAAACGGACTATTGTCTATGATACTACCAAGCCTACAATTACAAATAGGGCTATCGGATACAACAAAAACAAAGAACTCGACGATTATTCTATTTTAACCACTGGCGACGGCAGTATTTTTTCAACCACAAAAGATTTGTTTGCATGGGAAGAAGCGCTTTACGGCCAAAAGCTGGTTAGCTCAAAAGAAATGGAAAATGCTTATAAAGCTCCTATTCTAAATGACGGAAGCATTTCAAATTATGGTTTTGGTTGGAATATAGAAGAAAAAGACGGTCACAAAATCGTGAGCCATACCGGCGGATTAAACGGCTATAGAGCCTGCATCTGGAGAAAACTTCATGACAAAACGGTTATTATTGTACTGACAAATCAAGGCGATGCTTTTCCGTTACAGGAATTTATGACAGCTATTGAAAAGGAACTTTAGACTGCATATTTCAATTACATAACCTTTTACACGAATGATATAACACGAAAATTTACCAAAGCCGCTAACTTTGGTAAAAATAGAGCGCCATGGAAAATCGTGAAAAAAAGCAAAAGGATGCAACTGGCGAGAAATACATTCATGTTTCAGAAATCCCAATCCAAAAGTTGGATAAAGATCCAGACTTTAAGGACGATAAAAATAACCAAGTAACTAATCCTAGCCTAAAAGAAGCAAAACAGCCGAAAGCAGAAAACAATGAAACCATGGGGATACCATAAACAAATTTGAGTTTAGTTAGGGGCGGAAGTATACTTCCGCCTTTTTTATAGCCATTTTTTTCTTCGGAACCAGATAAAAATAATAACCGATACGATTACCATAGCCAATAAGGCAATTGGATAACCTAATTTTTGATCCAATTCAGGCATAAACTTAAAATTCATCCCATAAATACCTGCAATAAAAGTCAACGGCATAAAAAAAACAGAAAAGATGGTAAGAATCTTCATCACATCGTTTGTTTTTCTGGCCGATAGTGACAAATAAATATTCAGCAAGTTGTTAGCATCATCCTGAACCTGTCCATATAGCGTGAGTAATTTTAAGTGAAGATCCCGAACATCCTGCAATGCAGGCATATCCTTTTCTTCTACTTTAACCGAATTAACAACCTCATTGGTAAGTACCAGCAGTTTTTTACACAGTCCCGCTTTTCTTTTCAGATAATACATCCCTTCAATCATATCAGCAGGAATATTCTTTTTCAGAAAAACTTTCGATTCATAATAATCAATCTCCTCCGAAAGTTTGATGGCAGGATGCTCATAAGAATGAAGCATTTCCCAAATAATTTTTATCGCCATTCCTCCTGTCGTTGTCAATTTTCCGTTTTCTATACAGGTTTCACGTATTCCCTGCATAATAGGCTGAGCTGCCCTATGGATTGTAATGATAAAATCGGAATTAAAAAAAACGGCTATCTTACTGCTCAATTCCCTGATGGTTTGCTCATGCTCATCGGAATGTTGCAAAATCCTGGCAATAAAAAAATGTGTTTTGTTATGCTCTTCATATTTGGGAAGGTGATCCGGATCCAAACTGTCAATCAGCGTATAGGGATTTAAATCATATATTTTGCTGACTTGTTCAAGCTCTTCTTTTGTTGGATTTGTGATATCAGTCCAGACGATAGCACTATCTGAAAATTTGCAGGTTTCTATAGCCATAGAATCATTCTTTACATTTCTATCAAATTTAAGGGAATATTCGCCAACATATTCTGAAAGAATAGCAAAATTTCTACAATTTCGATAGCAATATTTTAAGATTTCATTAACTTTGTTAGTACCCTAAATACCACATTCCATATGTCCGTATCAAAGACACCCCCAGCTATTGAAAGGATTATTGCCTTGGCAAACGAACCTATGGCACTGTTAGACAAAGCTTTTACTGTTATATGTTCCAATGCTTCGTTCCAAACAAAATTCAATCTGTCTGAATTTGCCACTTCTAAAAACAGGAATTTCCTTGAGATTATAGATTCTTCTTTTGATACAGTTTCGTTAAAACTTCTTTTTTTGGATGTTTTGAAAACGAAAGAGACTATTAAAGACTATGGAATCCATTCTAAAAATTCGCCTAATAATAAAATCACATTCAATATTGAGACTATTGATATAGATGGTGAAACTTTCCTGCTTTTAGCTTTTAACAATTATAGAGAAACAGAACAGCTACAATCTTTTTTGCAATCTGTATTGAACTCTACAAATTACGGAATTGCCAGCTATGAGCCTATATACAAAAACGATGACTCGATTAGCGATTTTAGGATAACCTATACCAATCCTGAAGTTCCTAGAAATTTTGGACTGGAACCTAAAGATGTCATTGGAAAAACCTGTTGCGAAGTATATCCCGGAATTTTCAACAATGGGATTTTCGAAAAAATGGTAAAATGTATTGAAACCGGCTTGCCCGATAACTATGAAATTGCTGTAAGTCATAACAATAAGACAATGTGGCTGAGTGCTACAATAGAAAAAGCCGGCCATGCTGTTGCAGTAACTTCAAAAAACATAACTCCTGAAAAAACGGCAGCCTTAGAGATCGAAGCCATCAACATATTGCTGTCAAACAAAAACAAAGAATTGGAACAGCAATTGCTCAAGGAATTTTCTGAAAGTTTTTATTCTTATGGCAGTGGCGATGCCTTTTTTAATTCTTTATTACTCGAAATAGCACAAAAAACAAAAATGGACTATGTGCTTTTAGGAGAAGTACAATTTAATGAATTAGGAGAAGAAATCATCAAAAGTATCTCTGTAATAGCCTTTGGAAAGGTTGCTGACAATTTCAAATATCAGATAAAAGACGGCCCGTGCGATGAAGTCATCAGAGGGAATTATGCCTGTCATCCACGTGACAGTCAAAAGCTTTTTCCAGAAAGCAGGACACTTGCTGATCTTGATGTAGAAGGTTATATTGCCTACCCGCTAATTGGCTCTTCCGGAAAAGTAATAGGACTTATAGCCGTACTGCACCAGAGTGAAATATACGACATAACCTATATCGAATCCTTATTGAAAATTGCTGCTAAAAGAAGCGAAATGGAATTTGAGCGCTTGCAGAATGAAAAGCTTTTAGAAATGAAAAATAAGGAGCTTGAAAGACAAAATGTCGAACTGGCATCTTTTGCCTATATTTCATCCCATGACCTTCAAGAACCGCTCCGTAAAATACAACTCTTTGCCAGCCGTATTCTTTTTAGAGAAAAAGCAAACTTTAGCGATTCTTCCCTCGCCTATTTCCAAAGTATTACCAATGCTGCCAATCGCATGCAGAATCTGATCGAGTCCTTACTCAACTATTCCAGTATGGATGCATCAGATATTTATTTTGTGCCCACTGACCTCAATGCTGCAATTGACGACATTAAAAATAATATGACTGATGTTCTCGAAAAAAAGAATGCACGTGTTGAAGTTGGCAAACTGCCTATGCTTTCTGTTATTCCAATACAATTTCAGCAACTGCTCACCAATTTGATTTCGAACGGCATAAAATACAGCAAGGCAGATGTTCCTCCGGTCATAAAAATAAATGCCGAACTTGTTTCTTCGGAAGAATTTACAGGAAAAAAATTCTGGAAATTGGATATCGCCGATAACGGAATTGGCTTTCCTCAAGAATACGAACAGCAAATTTTTGAATTATTCAAAAGACTCCATGGCAGATCCGATTATGAAGGCACAGGTATTGGTCTTGCCATCTGCAAAAAAATCGTTCAGAAACATGACGGATTCATCCGCGCTCATGGAATTCCAGGCGTAGGCTCTGTATTTTCAGTCTATCTTCCAGCTGAATAATCAGGCAACAAGGTTATTGAATTTTTCCCTATAAGCTGTTGGAGTCATCCCTACATTTTTCTTGAATAGGCTTCGAAAAGATTTCAGATCATTATAACCCGACTCAAACATCACTTCCATTACGCTCTGTCTTGAGTGTTCAAGCATCTGTTTGGCAGCTTCGATTCTGGTTTTTTGTAAATATTCAATTGGTGTAATTCCAGTCACCTGTTTAAAACGCCTAACCAGATTTCTTCTGCTTGCGGGAACATCCGTAATAATCTCTTCAATAGTATTGGCTTCACGGAAATTTTTCCTGATGACTTCTTGTGTCTGTTTGACCAAATCATCGCCATGATCTTCGGCCGGAGCAAATGTTCCAAAATAGGTTTGCTGATTCCGATCCAAATCGACAGAAAATACTTTTGCCGTTCTCACAGCCATTCTCCTGCTGCAAAAATTCTCAATAAGGCGCAACATCAAATGAAAACTATTTGTAGCTCCACCACTCGTATATACCCTTTCCTCTTCTGTGACTACCGCATCTACTTTTAAGTTTACGGCCGGAAAAGCATGCGCAAAGGCATATTCTGCATTAATATGCGTCGTTGCCGGTTTGTTGTCAAGCAGTCCGGTAGAAGCTAAAAGAAAAGCTCCCGTACAAAAGCTCGCAACTGAAGCTCCTTTTTCATATTGCTGCCGTAGCCATTGTATCCATTGCATATTGAGTGAAATTGCTTTCGGCACAATATCATGCTTAAAGGCAGGAATCAGTAAAATATCATACGTTCTTTCTGAATCAGGCTGCATCAGATTGTATTCAGAATACGTCTGTGCGACTTCATCCATGTGTAAAAGAGTAATGTCAAAAAAAGGAACCTGACCTTCTTCAACATAAAACTTATTAACGGTTTCAAATACGTCGAGCATCGCTGCAACGCTTAAAAGCCTGTGTTCTTGTGTAAGCAAAATACCTAATTTCATAGCTAATTTTTTAGGAGAAACAAATATAAAATATTTTGTCTTAAATCCCCCCTTATAATGACTTTAACTCACACCCTTTACGCATATTTTTTGAATTAATTTTACAAAACAATACAAAAGACAATATTTAATTCAATTTTTAATACTAAAATTTAAAGATATGAAAATCACAACCGCAAGTAACAGAATGTTTTCCCTGCTTGTTTTATACGATATGCAGACGCTCTATTTTGAAAGAGCCTTAGACAAAATTTCTGATGAAGATGCCCATAAAAGACTAGACACAAAAGCCAACCATATCGCATGGCTTTCCGGAAGTTTGGTGCAGCAACGCTATGAAATTGCAAACCTGCTTGGATATGCTGAAGAACAAAAAGCAGTCGAATTGTTTAAAGAAGGCAAAGGCATACAAGACAATGTAAAATATCCATCATTATCCCAGTTTTTGGACGATTGGAAAAAGATCAGTCCCATATTAAAAGATCTTTTAGCGAAGATAACCGACCAAAAACTGGATGAAAAATTTGAAATGATGCCTGGCATGTCGCTTACTTATTATGAGCTGATTACTTTTATTATTTACCGTGAGGCTAACTGTATTGGACAAATAGCATTATGGAGAAGACTTTTAGGCTACGACGCCTTACGATATGACGATATGTAAATCCAAAAAAATACAATCATGTTAAGCAACAGCAACGCATTTAGCGGATTTTCTGTAAATGACAGTAAAAAAGCCAAAAAATTCTATGGAGAACTATTGGGTCTAAACATAGTAGAAGACCCTGAAATGGAAGGAGTACTAACCCTAAAATTAGCCGGGGGAAACTCAATTCTTATCTATACTAAAGAAAATCATGAGCCTGCTACTTTCACCATCCTCAATTTTCCAGTCAAGGATATTGAGCAGGTTGTAGATGAACTTACAAAGCAAGGTATCCTTTTCGAACAATATGGCGGAGATATAAAAACCGACAAAAAAGGAATTTTTAGAGGAGGCGGGCCGCTTATTGCCTGGTTCAAAGATCCAGCAGGAAACATCCTCTCCATACTACAAGAAGAATAACATAAATCAATTAAATACGAACAATTAATTAAATTAAATCAAAATGGCAACAATCAACACTTACCTGAATTTTAATGGTAACACTGAAGAAGTTTTTAATTTTTACAAAGCTGCTTTTGGTGGCGAATTTGCAGTCATAATGCGTTTTGGAGATACTCCAGGGTGCGAAGAAATGCCTGCAACTGACAAAAATAAAATCATGCATATCGCATTGCCAATTGGCGGTAATATGTTAATGGGAACCGATGTTCCTGAAACTATGGAACAGGTTAAAAACGGAACCAGTATGTCCATCTCAATCAATACCGATTCTGAACAGCAAACCAGAGACCTGTATGCAAAACTTTCTGAGGGCGGCAACATCAAAATGCCGTTAGACACTATGTTCTGGGGTGCTTTATATGGTATGTTCACAGACAAATTTGGTATCCAATGGATGCTTAATTACGAATACGAAAAATAGTAAAACAATAAAATAATCGACTTATGGCAACACAAATCTTTGTAAACCTTCCCGTAAAAAACCTTAACCGATCCATCGAATTTTTCACAAAATTAGGCTATACTTTCAATCCTCAGTTTACAGATGAAAATGCAACATGCATGATTATTAGTGATACTATTTTCGTGATGCTGGTAGTTGAGCCTTTATTCCTGAACTTTACCAAAAACGAGCTTTGTGATACGACCAAATATACAGAATGCATCGTTTGTCTTTCAGCCGAAAGCCGAAATGCCGTAGATGATATGGTAAAAAAAGCAATCGCTGCAGGCGCAACTACACCAGTTGACAAGCAAGATCATGGCTGGATGTACGGACATGGCTTCCAGGATCTGGACGGACATCTTTGGGAAGTCGCTTATATGGATATAGGTGCAATGCCTAAATAAAAAACACGGCTTCGGCCGTTTTTTTATTTTAAGGCACTAAGTGGCTAAGGTTCTGAGGCGCTAAGTTTGTAAACTTCTCAAATCAGCGGTAATTTCTTTAATCCGTGTTAATCAGCGTTGAAAAAGAGGCTCTAAGATGCTAAGGTTCTGAGGCGCTAAGGTTGTGTCTTTCGTATGTAAAAGAGTAAATTATTGAAATAGTCACTACCACTATCAACTAACCATTATCAACTATCAACTACAGAGGTGCTAAGTTGCTAAGGTTCTGAGGAGCTAAGGTTGTGTCTTTCGTATGTAAAAGAGTAAATTATTGAAATAGTCACTACCACTATCAACTAACCATTATCAACTATCAACTACAGAGGTCCTAAGTTGCTAAGGTTCTGAGGCGCTAAGGTTGTGTTCCTTTATGAGCAAAAGAGACTTATTGAAAATATTTTTTGTATATCTTTTATTTGACGCAAAACCTCACAATAGTCACTACCACTATCAACTATCAACTAAAAACTATCAACTAAAAAGGCGGTATATCACAATTACTGTCAGCGCAAATAAAACATAAGCAGCAATCAACGGGAGGTAATAATCCTTAAAACGAGCTTTTGATGCTGTAGAATAGTTGAAAAGAAAAAACCAGTAAAAAATAGCTGCTAATCCGGTAATGATGCCAAAAATAAGGCCACAAAACCAGGTTGGGTCAATATCAGTATGCGTCCAGATGTAGTGATAGCAAAGAACTACAAACAATCCAGCGAGATAACGGACACCTTGCTCCCATCTTGATGTATGATTTAGAGACTTGTTATGGGCCAATTTTGATAAAACCAAGCCCAATACTACCGGTTCTTTAAAAATATGCTGAAACCGCTCCGATACATAGCGGCTAAAAACCGTCATGACATAGGTTGCGACAAAAGCAGCTACCAAAATTTTCACAAGTTCCATAACCAAAGATTTGCCTTAAAGTTTGCAATTAAAATCGGTTTTGCTTTTATACAATTTACAGGAAAAATTATAAGCTTACTGCTTCTCAAATGATATAAAAATTAAACATAATTATATAATCGATTTGAAATCTGCAGCCGTAACTTTGATAGTGTAAAATTGAAAAATCTATTGGAATAAGCTGATAATAAAAATCACAACTAAAATTTCAATTTCAAGATCTCTTGAGTTTGTATTTATTTTTGAGGTTTATTATTTGTTTGAAATCCCCATCTAACGATGGGGATTTTTATTTTTATGCTAATCCACTTTCAAAGTGTAATTTGCATCTTCTGATATCCTCTTCAATAGTATTCTCCAAAATCGGAGCTAATACTTTTCCAACTGTTTCTCCAATATTTCCAAAAGGAAAATGGTACGCAATGATAACACTTAATTTTGTTCCACCCTTACCATTGTCATAAAGTTGTACAGTCCCAATATTGTGAATCAAAGAATCTGAGTAGGAACGCCAACTAATTTCTTTATCTTTTTCATCTTTAATGATAGTAGCCTTCCACGGAATTGTGCCCAGATTTCCCGGAATTTTCATCCTCCATTCTGATGTTTCCTCATCGAGAACATCTACACTTTCCAGATGTTTCATAAATAATGGTAGGTTTTCAAAATTGCGCCAGAAACTATATACAGTTGAAACCGGCTGATCAATTATCATCTGTACCTTGACCAGGATATTTTGGGATTTCTCGACTTTTGGTTTGTCTTTTAATAAAGCATAACCAAAACAATGTCCGCTTGTTCCTCTAAAAATCATAAAACCGGCCAACAACGCACCGGGTAGATTTTTCGGTTTTTTAGCTAAGGCATCATAAAGCAGTACCGAACCCGATAAAACGGAAAGTAATCTTTCCGTACTCCCAATATTGACCTCCAGGTCAGATAATCGGGAAATTGCTTCTTGTACTTTCATTTTCAACAATTTAATTCCTATTAAATGTAGGACTAAAAATTCAGTTTCATTTTATATGCAGTTGGCATTTAACCTAGTTTTAACGCCTTTACTTTCTGCCTATCCAATCCTGTTTATTTTTTTCTTTTTTGAATTATTCATAATTATATCTTAAAAAATTAACTATTTTTAACTTTTACAAAGAATTATATAACCATCATTAAAAATAGTATAAAGAATTAACAGATTTAACTATTGAAATTTGTGAAAACTGCTAATAAACCAGTAGAGAACTAACCTAAAAAACAATGTTATGAAAAAAGGAAAAATTTTAGTCTTGGCAATTTTAGCTTTAGGCTTTGGAGCTTGTTCAAGTGATGACGATTCATCAAACAACAACATGGGAACTATTGAAGGAGTGTATGACCTGACGGAATTCAACACAGCAGCACCAACAGATTTTGATCAAAATGGAACAGCATCTACAAACCAGATGAGCGAAAGTAATTGTTACAATGATCGAAAAATCGATTTCAATTCAGACAATACTTTCACTTATGAAATGGATTATATCCTGATTGATACCAATACCGGCGTTGCCGTTTGTGCAGAAAATACCGTAACGGGTACATGGACAGCTACAAATAGTGTGATAACCGCTACTTATGAAGAAGAAAATGGTACGGAAGTAACACTTAATTTTACGAGATCAAACAACGGAAGAACATTAACCCAGGCAACAGCCTTAACTACCTATCCGGACAGAAATGCCGACGGAGTGGCATACAACAGAATCGGTGGTGTTACGTTAGTATTCACGAAACAATAATCTTAAAAAAACTGCTTTCCAAACGAAAGCAGTTTTTTAAATTTATATTAAAATTAGGCTGTATTAAAAAAACATTTATACATTTGCCTCAATAATTAGCAACATGAACTGCATTTTAAATAATACTTGGTGGTGGAATTACTTACGTCGAACTTCGTGAGCGAATCCTGCTATCTGTATTTTTTAAATCCAAATATATAAGGCTTGTCATCACGACA
Source organism: Flavobacterium microcysteis (assembly GCF_006385255.1). Lineage (GTDB taxonomy): Bacteria > Bacteroidota > Bacteroidia > Flavobacteriales > Flavobacteriaceae > Flavobacterium > Flavobacterium microcysteis. The sequence goes on along the minus strand of NZ_VFJE01000055.1, from coordinate 448,630 downwards.
AGCCTTTTTTTATTCCCAAAATTGAACATATGAAAACGTATACATTACATTCAAAATACAAACAAATCCTGGCTGATACAATAACGCCAGTAAGTGTCTATCTGAAAATAAGAGACAAATTCCCTAACAGTCTTTTACTTGAAAGCAGCGATTATCATGCAAGCGATAACAGCTTCTCTTACATTTGCTGTAATCCCATCGCCTCAATCAAAATAGAAAACGAAACCATCGTTACCGCCTATCCTGATGGAGATTTCCAAGAGGTCAAAATTCAAAACGAAACGGATGTTATTGAGGCTATCCAAAAATTTGCTTCTCAATTCAAAGAAGAAAAAAACAATTTCAAATTCATAAACAATGGCCTGTTTGGATATATTGCCTATGATGCTGTACGCTATTTTGAAAAGACTTCCGTTTCACAAAAACAAGACAGCCACAAAATCCCTGATCTGTATTATGCCATTTATCAAAACATAATAGCAATCAACCATTTCAAAAATGAAGCCTATATCTTTTGCCATACCATAGACAACAAAGACAATATAGCCCAGATAGAGCAGCTTTTATTGTCTAAAAATTTTGCCTCATATACTTTCTCAAAACAAGGAACATCGTCTTCTAACCTGACAGATACAGAATTTAAAGAAAACGTAAGTCTTGCAAAAAAGCACTGCCATCGTGGCGATGTGTTCCAACTTGTGCTGTCAAGACGTTTCACACAAGGCTTTAAGGGCGATGAATTCAATGTGTATAGAGCCTTGCGAAGCATCAACCCTTCCCCTTACCTATTCTTCTTTGATTATGGCAATTTTAAAATATTCGGTTCTTCGCCCGAAGCGCAATTAGTTGTAAAAAATAACAAGGCAGAAATCCATCCAATTGCAGGGACTTTCAAGCGAACAGGAAACGATGAACAAGACACCATTCTTGCCAAAAAGCTTTCAGAAGACAAAAAAGAAAACAGCGAACATGTCATGCTGGTTGATCTGGCTCGAAATGATCTCAGCCGAAACTGTAATGGTGTTCAGGTAGATACTTACAAAGAGGTACAATTCTTCTCGCATGTAATCCATTTGGTTTCAAAAGTAACCGGAAATCTAAAAGAAAATGCCACTACCATGAATGTGGTTGCCAGTACTTTTCCTGCAGGTACTTTAAGCGGTGCTCCAAAACATAAAGCATTGCAGCTAATTGAAACCATAGAAAAAACAAACCGTGGATTTTATGGCGGAGCTATCGGATTTATGGATTTCTCTGGCAATTTTAACCACGCTATTATGATTCGTACTTTTTTAAGCAAGAATCATCAGCTCCATTGTCAGGCCGGTGCAGGAATTGTAGAAAGCTCAGACGAAGAAAGTGAAATGCAAGAAGTATATAACAAATTAGGAGCCCTGACCAAAGCATTGGATTTGGCAGAAAACATCTAAAAGTCAACAAAAATGAAAATAGTAGTTATAGACAATTACGATAGCTTTACTTATAATCTTGTCCATTATCTGGAAGAATTATCAGGAGAAGTAACCGTACTCAGGAACGATGAATTTGACATCGAAGAACTAATCACTTATGATAAAATTCTATTATCACCCGGACCTGGAATTCCGGATGAAGCCGGACTTTTAAAAGAAGTCATAAGACACTATGCTCCAACAAAAAGCATATTAGGAATTTGTCTCGGACAACAAGCTATTGGTGAAGTTTATGGTGGAAGTCTCATCAATCTGGACAAGGTTTATCATGGCATTTCATCCAAAGTGAAAATTATAGCAGAAGAAGAGTCTCTGTTCAAAAATTTGCCTGAAGAATTTGAAGTTGGCAGATACCATTCCTGGGTGGTGGCAACTGAGAATTTCCCAGAAAATCTTGAAATAACATCGATAGATGAAAACGGGCAAATCATGTCACTCAGACATCGAATTTTTGATGTAAGAGGCGTACAATTCCATCCGGAAAGCGTACTTACTCCTTATGGGAAAACCATTTTAAAAAATTGGCTTGAAAGCTAAACTAAAAGCATTTTATGTCAATTTAAAAAATAATATCACAATGAAAAACATACTCAATAGGCTTATTGCCCAAGAAACATTATCACAAGAAGAAGCTAGATTCGTTTTGGTAAACATATCTTCCGGCCAATACAATCCGAGCCAAATTTCGGCCTTTCTAACCGTATTTATGATGCGTAGCATTACGATTGATGAACTGTCCGGCTTTAGGGAAGCCTTGCTGGAACTTTGTATACCCATCGATTTTTCAGATTATAATACTGTAGATTTATGCGGCACTGGTGGTGATGGGAAAGACACTTTCAATATTTCTACACTGGCTTCCTTCGTGGTGGCCGGAACCGGAATCAAGGTCGCAAAGCATGGAAATTATGGTGTTTCTTCTATTTCCGGCTCTAGTAATGTGATGGAAAATCTTGGTGTGAAATTTAGCAACAATGCCGATTTCTTAAAACGATGCCTTGAAGAAGCTAACATTTCAATACTCCATGCTCCGCTATTTCATCCGGCTATGAAAAATGTAGGTCCTATCCGTAAAGAACTGGGAGTAAAAACCTTTTTTAATATGCTCGGACCTATGGTCAATCCATCATTTCCTAAAAATCAGACTGTGGGCGTTTTTAGTCTGGAACTGGCGAGAATGTATGCTTATCTCTACCAAAACACAACTGTCAATTATACTATCCTGCATTCCTTAGAAGGTTATGACGAAATTTCACTGACAGGAGAAACCAAAATAATCGCCAAAACTTCCGAAAGTATAATCAGTCCTAAAGACTTCCGATTGCCGACAGTAAGTCCTGATGAAATAAAAGGTGGTACTACCACAGAATCCGCTGCCCAACTTTTTCTAGATATTATTTCCGGACAAGGAACAGAAGCACAAAACCAGGTGGTGTGTGTCAATGCTGCTGTGGCAATTGCTACAGTCAATGGAGATTCTTTTTTAGAAGCCTACAGCAAAGCTGAAGAATGCCTAAAGAACGGAAAAGCTTTGGGAAAATTAAAAAAATTACAACAATTAAGCCGATAGTCATGACAATTCTAGATAAAATAATAGCGGATAAAAAACGTGAAATCCAATTAAAGAAAAGTATTATTTCTACCAAGCAACTGGAACGTTCCGATCTGTTTGAAAGACCTGTAATTTCCATTTCAAAAAGCATCAGAAACTCAGCTGGAATCATTGCGGAACACAAACGGCGTTCGCCTTCAAAAAAAGTCATAAACGATATATTTTCTGTTGAAGAAGTAACAAGAAACTACGAAATTGGAGGTGCAGCAGCAGTTTCCATCTTAACTGATGCAAAATACTTTGGTGGTTCCATCGAAGACTTGCAATTTGCCAGAGCCAGTGTTTCGCTTCCGGTTTTAAGAAAAGAATTTATCGTTGATCCTTACCAAATTTTAGAGGCCAAATCTCATGGCGCAGATGCCATCCTTTTGATTGCTGCCATACTGACTCGAGAAGAAATCAGTGAACTTTCAAACTTTGCCCAATCGCTTTCTTTAGAAGTCCTGCTGGAAATTCACAATCAGGAAGAACTGGACAAATCATTAATGTCGAGTCTTGACCTTATTGGTGTAAACAATAGGAATCTTAAAACATTTGAAGTCGATTTAGCCAACAGTCTTGGTCTATCCGAAGCTATTCCTGATGATTTTGTAAAAATTTCTGAAAGCGGTATCCAAGCCCCAAAAGATGTGCATGAGCTTAGAAAATATGGTTTCGAAGGTTTTCTTATAGGTGAAAACTTTATGAAAACAGACAACCCAGGGCTATCACTGAAAAATTTTATTGCTGCCCTCCATCCCGATACATTATAAACTCATGATGATGCAAAAAATACAGATTAAGATTTGTGGTATGAAATTTCCAGAAAACACTAAAGAAATCAGCCAATTATCTCCTGATTTTTTAGGTTTTATTTTCTATAAAAAATCACCCAGGTATCTTGAAGAAACTATTCATGAAATCGTTCCTAATATAAAAAAAGTTGGTGTTTTTGTAAATGCTTCTCTTGAAGAAATCCGGGAAAAATCCAAACAGTATGTTCTGGATTACATACAGCTGCATGGAGATGAAACTCCTGAATTCTGTGCTGCGGTTGAAAGCAGTACCTCTGCCAAAGTAATCAAAGCCTTTGCTCTGGATAGCAGTTTTGATTTCAGCATTTTAGAACCTTATCAAAATAGCTGTTCTTATTTTTTATTCGATACCAAAGGACAGCATTTTGGTGGCAATGGAATAGCTTTCGACTGGAAGATTTTAAAAAAATATACACTTTCTAAGAACTACTTTCTAAGTGGCGGTATCAGTCTGGAAACTGTCGAAAAACTCATTGACTTTTTAAAAAGTGACTATTCCGAAAAATGCTTTGCAATCGACCTAAACAGCCAATTTGAAGACAGTCCCGGTTTAAAAAACAGCAGTAAGCTCAAAGAATTTATGCAATTACTAAAACAAAAATTATGAACTCAAAATATAATGCTAACGAAAAAGGGTTTTATGGCCAGTTTGGAGGCACATTTATCCCAGAAATGCTCTATCCGAATGTAGAAGAGCTGCGATTAAAATATCTTGAAATTTCGCAAGAACCTGAATTTAAAAAAGAATTCATGTCACTACTCAAAGAATATGTGGGACGCCCAACTCCTTTATATTTTGCCAAGAGACTATCAGACAAGTACAACGCAAAAATCTACCTTAAAAGAGAAGACCTCTGTCATACCGGAGCCCATAAAATCAACAACACAATTGGGCAGATTCTCCTGGCAAAGCGATTAGGGAAACAGCGAATTATTGCCGAAACCGGTGCCGGACAACATGGAGTTGCAACCGCAACAGTCTGCGCATTAATGGGACTCCAATGTATTGTTTATATGGGCGAAATAGACATTGAACGCCAAGCTCCAAACGTGGCCCGTATGAAAATGCTTGGTGCCGAAGTTCGCCCTGCCACTTCAGGCTCAAAAACATTAAAAGATGCCACAAATGAAGCCATCAGAGATTGGATTAATAATCCGGAAGATACTTTTTATATCATTGGTTCTGTCGTGGGACCACATCCTTATCCCGACATGGTTGCCCGTTTCCAAAGTGTTATTTCTGAAGAAATAAAAATACAGCTTTTAGAACATGAAAACCGGGAAAACCCTGATTATGTCATTGCTTGTGTAGGAGGAGGCAGCAATGCTGCTGGCGTATTCTATCATTTTCTGGATGAGGAAAATGTAAAACTTTTAGCTATAGAAGCTGCAGGAAAAGGAATCTATTCTGGCGAAAGCGCGGCCACTTCTGTATTGGGAAAAATGGGTATCATTCATGGAAGCAAAACACTTCTCATGCAAACAGAAGACGGACAGATTACGGAACCCTACTCTATTTCGGCAGGATTGGATTATCCGGGAATTGGCCCGCTGCATGCACATCTTTTCGACACAAAACGTGCCGAATTTCTATCTGTAACTGATGACGAAGCCATGCAGGCAGGAATGGAACTCGCGCAATCAGAAGGAATAATCCCTGCCATTGAAAGTGCACACGCATTGGCCGCACTTGAAAACAAAAAATTTGACCCAAATGATATCGTCGTCGTCAACCTTTCCGGACGCGGCGACAAAGACCTGAATACTTATATCAATTATTTTAAACTTTAGAAATGAAACGTATCCAGAACAAATTAAAAGAAAACAAAAAGCTGCTTTCCATTTACTTTACGGCAGGTTTTCCAAAACTGGAAGACACCAAAACTATTATTCAAAATTTGGAAAATTCCGGAGTTGATATGATCGAAATTGGTCTTCCTTTTAGCGACCCTATAGCCGATGGGCCTACAATCCAGGCCAGCTCTACAAAAGCGCTCGAAAACGGCATGACATCTGATTTGCTTTTCCAGCAACTAAAAGACATTCGTCAAACCGTAGAAATTCCATTGCTTATCATGGGATATTTCAATCCTATACTACAGTTTGGCATTGAAAATTTCTGCAAAAAGTGTCATGAAACAGGAATAGACGGATTGATTATACCCGATCTTCCTTTAGAAATCTACCTTTCTGAATATGAGCCTATTTTTAAAAAGTACCAATTGGCCAATATTTTCCTGATTACGCCACAGACATCCGAAGAAAAAATCAGGCAAATTGATGACAATACAGACACGTTTATTTATATGGTTAGCAGTTCAAGTGTTACCGGAAGCAAAACAGAATTTAATCAAAAACAGCTGGCTTACTTTGAAAAAATAGCCTATATGAAACTAAAAAACCCACAAATCATAGGTTTTGGAATCAGTAATAAGACAACCTTTAATCAGGCAACACAGTCTCAAAAAGGCGCCATAATAGGCAGTCATTTTATAAATTATCTTGAAAAAAATGGTCCACTGAATATCAGTCCGTTTTTTGATGACATAAGGTAATAACTAAAAAAGATATAATTTTTTCAATCTATTATGTAAGTAAAAAAGCGTGTTTATGTTGGAACTTTGGAATAAATCAATTTAAAATTTAATCTTATGGAACCGACATATAACAACTCCGAAGAAGATTTACATCTCGATCAGGGCAGCCCAAATCCAAATAGTTTGAGAATGGGAAATGACAAAAGAGGTATTGACAATCCAAACCTGAACAGGGATAATAACAATCCTCACGACAAAGACAGGGACTTTGACGATGACGAAGAAGATGATGATGACTTTCTGGATGATGGCTTTGACGACGACGATTCTTTAACCGATGATGAAGAAGCTGATGACGATCCTCAAGATACAAAGCGCAATCAGAAACGTACTGGAACTAACACCAACCCTAAATAACCATAATTCCTACTAATGACGGAGGCAAAAGCCTCCGTTTTTATTTTAGAAATCCTTAAGTTCTATTTTTAATAAAAAAGCAATTCCAATTTGGACATGACACAACAGTATCAATCTATAAATCAAACCAATAATTATTTGACAAAGTCATTCGCCAATTAAATGATACAATAATTCCAACTAAATTTGTTAGTTTTTTTCTGTCATTTTGGGAAGTATTTAATAAAAGTGAACTTTTAAATTCTTAAATTTAGAGTGAATAAAAACAAAATCCGCTTGAATAAGTACGTCAAAAAAGGACTCAAAATTACCGCTTGGACTCTAGGATCAATTCTGGGTCTGCTTCTGCTAATCATAATTTTAATACAGATTCCTTATTTCCAGAATCTTATTAAAGATAAGGCGGTTTCCTGTCTTGAAGAAAAAATCAAAACTCCGGTTGAAATCAAAAGAATCGAAATTGGGTTTCCCAAAAAAATAATTGTTGAAGGTATTTATTTTGAAAGTCAGGAAGGCGATACTCTTTTGGCAAGCGAAAAGCTGAAAATAGATATCAGCCTTTTTAAATTATTGCGAAACAAAGTAGAAATCAATTCGATTGACCTCCAGGGAGTCACGACAACCATAAAAAGAGATAAAGATTCTGTATTTAATTTCGATTATATCATTAAAGCCTTTGCATCCGAAGAGCCTAAAAAAGAAGATTCGGAACCGATGCAATTCTCCATAAAAAAAATAAACCTGGATAAAATCAAAGTCCGTTTTGATGATAAGATTTCAAAAAATGACCTGACTGCCTACTTGCAGCATTTTGATACCAAAATCACAAAGTTCGATCTCGAAAAAATGGATTTTGAAGTACCAAAAATCAATCTTGATGGGTTTAATCTGATGCTCAAACAAGGCGAAATCATTGAAGAAGTGGCTCAAAATACGGTTGAAGTTGCAGATGAAGCCGTACGAAGCCCCGAACTCAATCTTAAATTGGGAGAAATCAATCTGGCCAATATCAATATCGGGTTTGATAATGCAGGAACACGCCTTAATACGGGTATAAATTTGAAAAAACTACTTGTCGAATTCAATGCGATAGATCTCAAAAAACAATATATTGATCTTAAAAACTTTGAAATTGATGGCATAAAAGGCGGACTTACATTTGGCAAGCTCGACAAGAAAATTACAGTCAAGGCACCTGATTCGCTTAAGGCCACCGCTCCAAACTGGAAAGTAAAATTAGATGAAACCTCTCTAAAAAATATTGCTTTCCGTTTTGATGATGAAAATGCTGTTAAGGCCAAAAAAGGAATCGACTACAAGCATCTCAATCTTGACAATGTACAGCTACAGGGTAAAAAGCTTTATTATAGTTCCGATACAATTTCCGGGAACATACAGGCTTTCAGTATGAATGACCATAGTGGTGTTAGTATCGAATCCTTCCGAACCGACTTTTTCTATGGCTCAAAAAGAGCTTCGCTTAAAAAACTATACCTGAAAACACCACAAACGTTAATCAAGGACGAAATCAACGTTACTTACGACAACATTGCTACGATTGCAGACAATTTAGGAAGTCTGGGAATCAAAGCTTCGCTTAAGGACAGCCGTGTTGGTTTTAAAGATATACTGCTATTTGTCCCGACTCTGGAAAATACCAATCCGTTCAAAACGAACCCAAATGCGGTGATGTATATTAATAGTGAAGTCTACGGAAAAGTAAGCGACATTATTATCCCTAATCTTGAAATTAGCGGTATCGGAACAACAGTTATTGCAGCCAGCGGCAGGATTACTGGACTTCCGGATCCAAAGAAAACCTATTTTGATTTAAAAATACGTGAATTCAAGACCTCATCAAAAGACATCAATACGTTTGTTCCGGAAGGGACAATTCCTTCCAACATACAGCTTCCTTCACAACTGTCTTTAAACGGCTTTTTCAAAGGATCAGTTGATAATTTCAATACTGACATGGCTTTGGCCAGTAGTTTTGGAAAGGCAAAAATAAAAGCCACTTTTGACCAAAGAAGAAAGAATCATGAAAAATATAATGCCGACGCCATAATCGATAATTTTGATATTGGCAAACTGCTCAAAAACGATTCGTTAGGAAAAATAAGCCTTAGAGCTAAAGTCAACGGGACAGGATTAGATCCTAAAACAGCAAATGCAACTGTTGATGGTAGGCTGGTAAAAGCAGAATTCAATCGATATGTGTATCGTGACCTGAAATTAAAAGGCGCCATACAAAACGGGAAATTTGATGTCAAAGCCGGAATGGATGATGCTAACCTTACATTTGTCCTTGACGCTGAAGGAAACTTTAAAGACAAATATCCGGCTGTAAAATTAAAGCTGAATACTGACATTGCCGATTTAGAAAAACTCAACCTACATGCCGGTCCTTTAAAAATCCGTGGTAACGTATATGCAGACATTACGAGTTCTGATCCTGCTTTTCTAAACGGAAAAATCGATATCCATAACATCCTGATTGCTGATGCTAAGGAAACCTATGCGTTAGATTCAATAAAAATTGCTGCCGTATCAACTGCTGAAAAAGATAGTATTACGTTGAAATCACAATTTATAGATGCTTCAATTATTGGGAAATTCCAAATTGACCACGCCCCAACTGCCTTATCGAATACAATCGCTAAATATTACGATACCAATCCAAAAGCACCGAAAAAAGTAACCAAACCACAACAGTTCGACCTAAAAATAGGAATTAAAGAAGACCCTATTTTAGTCAAATTATTACCGGAACTCACAAGCCTCTCTCCTATCCAAATTAATGGAAGATACAATAGTGAAGGCGATAGCATTACCGTGACTGGAAAAATTCCAAAAATAATATACGGAGCAAACACCATCACAAACGGCCAATTGGATATTGAAACCGCTGATGACGCATTAGTATACAGTCTTATTATTGACGATATCAAAAATTCGCAAATTAACCTGCCATATACCAGCCTTTCAGGTGAAGTAAAAAACAACAAAGTCAATTATACGCTGCTTGTAAGAAACAAAAAAGACGAAGACCACTATCTGATAGCCGGAAACCTAATGTCAGCCGAAGGTTATACCCAAATTTCGTTGGAACCTGATGGACTAATACTAAACTACGAACCGTGGGATATTGAAAGAGAAAATATCATACGTTTTGGAGATAAAGGTATCTATGCGGATAACTTTGAATTAAGCAATGAAGGAAGTTCTATAAAAATCCAATCCCAATCCGAAAAGCCAAACGCACCACTGGATGTAACCTTTAATGATTTCAAAATCGAAACCATTACAAGTGCTATTCAAAAAGATACGCTCTTGGCAGGCGGAAAAATTGATGGTAATGTATTGCTTAAAAACCTGACAGGCAATCCCACTTTTACTGCCGACCTAAATATCGAGGACTTTAGCTTCAAAAAAGACACTATAGGAAACATCAGTATCAAAGTAGATAATGAAACTGCCAATACACTCGATGCCCATGTAGCTATTACCGGAGACGGGAATCAGGTAAACCTTGATGGGATTTACAGAACAGACAACAGTACTTTTGATATGACTCTGGATATCGAAAAGCTTAATATGAAAGCTATCCAAGGATTCACAATGGGTAATCTTACTGAAAGTACCGGATTCCTATCGGGAGATTTCAAAATCACTGGAAGCACAAAACAACCAAGCGTTATAGGTGAATTGCAGTTTAATGAAGTTGGATTCAAAGTAAAACAGCTTGCTTCCAAATTTAAATCCATGAACGATAAGATTTCATTTACCAATACAGGAATAGGCTTCAATAATTTTTCTGTATCCGATTCAGAAGACAATCTTTTAACGGTCAACGGTCGTGTTCTTACTACTAATTATAGTGATTTTGGTTTTGACCTAAAAATCAAAGCCGATAATTTCAAGGCGCTCAATTCTAAAGAGAAAGACAACGATCTTTATTATGGCGTTTTGGTATTAGATACCAATCTTAGCATAAAAGGAGACTTGAATAAACCTGTCGTTGACGGAACACTCAAAATTAACAAAGACACCGATTTGACAATTGTGCTTCCGCAATCTGATCCGTCTTTGGCAGATCGTGATGGAATCATAGAATTCATCGATCAGGATGAAGTACAAATCGACAAACGATTTACAGCTCAAACAGAGGCACTGACACAGACAGAGTTTAAAGGAATGGATGTTTCCGTCAACATCGAAATCGTAAAAGAAGCAGAGTTCACCATGATTATCGACAAAGGAAATGGAGATTACCTAAATCTGAAAGGTGAAGCTCAACTTACCGGAGGTATAGACGAATCTGGAAAAACAACACTAACCGGAAGATATGAATTCAATGAAGGTGCTTATCAACTAAATTACAATCTGATTAAAAGAAAATTTGATATCAAAGCTGGCAGTTATATCCTTTGGACAGGAGAACCTACTTCAGCAGATGTCAACATTACTGCCATTTATGAAATAGAAACTGCTCCTATCGACTTGTTAGACAATCAGCTGAATAATGCAGCTCCAGCCGTGCGGAATACTTACAAACAAAAAATCCCGTTCCAGACACTACTAAAAATGAATGGCGAGCTGCTAAAACCGGAAATTACTTTTGATATTGTACTTCCTGATGGAAATTATGGCGTCGCCACTGAAATTATTTCTGCATCAAAAACAAAACTGGCACAGCTCCGTCAAGAACCAGGAGAGCTTAACAAACAAGTTTTTGCGCTGTTACTGTTAGGCCGTTTTATTGGTGAGAATCCTTTTGCCAGCGATGCCGGAGGAGCAAGCGCAGGAGCACTTGCCAGACAGAGTGTGAGTAAAATTCTATCACAGCAGTTGAATAATCTGGCCAGTGATCTAATACAAGGCGTAGAACTTGACTTTGACCTGCAATCCAGAGAAGATTATACAACCGGATCGAGAGAAGACAGAACCGATCTTAATGTAGGTCTGTCAAAACGATTGTTAAACGACCGACTCAAAGTGACTGTAGGAAGTAGTTTTGGCATTGAAGGTCCACAACAAGCCAATGAAGAAACAACAAACATTGCTGGCGACGTTTCAGCAGATTACCAACTCACAAAAGACGGACGCTATATGGTTCGTGCCTACAGGAAAAACCAATATCAGGTAGCACTGCAAGGACAAGTCGTAGAAACTGGAGTAGCCTTTATCATTACGATGGATTACAACAAATTCCGGGAACTTTTTCATAGGACAGAAGAAGAAAAAAGAATGATAAAAGAAACCCGAAAACGTGAAAAAGAATTGCGGGAAAAGCAAAAAGAAAAAGAAAGATTAGCCAAAGAAAAAGAAGAAAATGAAACCGACAATGAAAACTAGCCTAAAATATACGCTCTTTTTTACCTTACTCTTCTTGTATGGCTGTAGCAATCTGAAATATCTGGAAGAAGGCGAAGCACTCTATGTAGGCGGAAAAGTAAAAGTTGAAGACTCGCTCCTATCCCGTAAAGAAAGGAAAAATCTGGAAAAGGAACTGGAACCCTTATTACGCCCATTGCCTAATAAAAAATTCTTAGGACTTCGTCCAAAGCTTTATTTCTATAACATTGCTGGCGAACCTACAAAAGACAAAGGATTCCGTTATTGGCTTCGCAATAAAGTAGGAGAACCGCCTGTACTATTCAGCCAGGTTGACCTTGAATACAACGAAAGCATTCTTCAAAACTATGCCGAAAATAAAGGTTATTTTAAAGTAAGGACAGAATCTGACTCAACCGGAACGAGCCGCAATAGAAAAGTTACTGCTGAATATATCGTCCGTCCGGGCAAACAATACAAAATCAAAAGCGTAAAGTTTCCATCTGACTCTTCAGTCTTATCAAAAAATATCGCCCAACTGCAACGCCGTAGCCGATTAAAAGTGGGTGATGCTTATAGCCTGGACAATATCAAAGATGAAAGAGAACGTATCGATACTCGTTTAAAAGAAAAAGGCTACTATTATTTCAGTCCCGATTTTATATTGGTACAAGTCGATAGTACTGTAGGAAAACAAGAAGTAGATTTGATCGTTAAGGTAAAAAGTGAGACTCCGGAACGCTCCAAAAAAATTTATAAGATTAACGAAACCTATATCTACCCAAATTATTCCATCACTACTGATAGTGTTGTTATAGATAAATCCTATGCTGAAAAATACAAAGACCTTACCATTATCGATACGATAAAAACGTTTAATCCTCGTATTTACGACAGGACACTGTATTTCAAAAAAGGTGATGTTTATAACAGAACCGACCACAATCTTTCGCTCAATCGTCTTGTCAATCTCGGAACCTTTAAGTTCGTAAAAAATGAGTTTAGGGTTTCAGATTCCATAGATGATGCGCTCGATGCCTATTATTACCTCACACCACTTCCTAAAAAATCAATCCGTGTAGAAGTACTCGGCAAGACAAACTCTGCCAATTACACCGGAACAGAACTCAATGTCAACTGGCTGAACAGGAATACTTTTAAAGGAGCTGAGCTGCTCACGATTACTGCCTTTGGTGGTATGGAAGTGCAAGTATCAGGACAAAACAAAGGCTATAATGTTTTCCGTTTTGGAGGTGAAACCAGCTTAATATGGCCCCGCTTTATTGCGCCTTTCCAATTTCAATCCGGTAGCGGATTTGTACCAAAAACCAGAGCGTTGATTGGCTACGAACATCAGGAACGCCAGCGACTTTATACGCTGAATACTTTTAAAGGTTCTTTTGGCTATTTATGGAAAGAAAATGCACGTAAGGAGCACCAGCTGAATCTCACGGAAATCACTTATGTAAGTTCCGGCAACGTTTCAGCCGAATACAGGGCACAAATTGAAGGAACAGATGAAACGCCAGGAAATCCTTCGTTAGCCCGTGTCATTGAAAAACAGCTGATTTTTGGCCCTACCTATTCGTATACGTATACCAACACAATGCGTAGAAGGCGTACCAATACTTTTTATTACAAAGGCAGTATTGACCTTTCTGCTACGGCAACGGGATTGATTATGGGAGGCAATTCAGATAACCCAAAACAAATCTTAGGTGTCCCGTTCAGCCAATTTGTAAAATTAGAAAATGAGTTCCGCCATTATTTAAAACTTGGAAACGATTCGCAACTGGCCAGCAGAATTATTGTTGGAGTAGGAATTCCTTATGGAAACTCGAAAGAGCTACCTTTTATCAAGCAATTCTTTATAGGCGGAACAAACAGTATCAGGGCATTCAGGGCACGTTCTATTGGCCCTGGAACCTATAACCCGAATGTAGAAGAAAGTTCCTTCCTACCCGACCAATCCGGAGATTTAAAATTGGAACTAAATACAGAATACCGTGCCAAATTGTTTAGCATCGTACATGGCGCTCTTTTTGTAGATGCCGGAAATATCTGGTTGATGAATGATAATGAAAATAAAGCGGGTGCCCGTTTTTCGAGTAAATTTATTGATGAACTTGCGGTTGGTGCCGGTGCCGGTCTGCGATTTGACCTTTCCTTTTTAGTCTTGCGATTGGATCTGGCTTTCCCATTACGCAAACCTTATCTACCAGAAGGAGACCGTTGGGTAATCGATAAAGTCCGATTTGGAGATCCAGATTGGAGAAAAGAAAATCTGGTTTTTAACCTAGCAATTGGTTATCCTTTCTAGTACTGTACTTTGTGTCTCTGCGTCTTTACGTGAAATAATTGCTCGCAAAGACGCAAAGCTTATTGCCTATTGCTTATTGCTTATTGCTTTTTAAATCCACTTCCTCATTTCTTGTTTTCTTACTAACAAGCCTGATTTTTATTTTTCCGTCATCGCCGTCAGATGCCAGGAGATGCAGTACTATTCCCCTATTTCTTCTCTCTTCCAGTTTTTCTTTATCAGTTATGCCTTTGTCGTTTTTAGGATTTCGGAGCGGTACATCAAGTGCTATGTTTGTCCCTTTTCCAAAAGAATAGATTCCAGCTACATCCATATTCAATACGCTGGAATTAATCTGCATTGGATGGATGGTTATCTTTTCTCCGCTTATATCTAAATTGCCTTTCAGGTTGCTGAATGTAATAGTATCCAAATCCCGGAAAGGAAAAGCAAATTTTCCGGCACTTTTAATGGGTTCAAACTTAAGCAGTGCACCATTTTTAAGCGTGAAACCTACCATTCCGTCCATTGATTTGGGTATTAATTTACCTTCATTTGAAATCGCTCCGGAAATGGCAGCAGCCGTTGTAAGATAGCCCTTCAGATTTTTCGACTTCAGAGACTCCATATCAAAATCATTGAACGCATAGAAAAACTTTTCTATCGCCACATTGGATACGTTTGCCTTTATCGAAAAATGATTTTTTGTTTTCCCTTGCTGTACTGAACCATTAAGTTTTACTTGTCCGCCTGCATGATTCACTACTGCGTTTCGTATTGTGATTCCTGAATCTGATAATAAAAGGTCAGCTTTTGTATTGGTAGCCGTAAATTTATTATAGTAAAATTTATCAATCTGAACGCTCAGGGCGACATTGCTCTTTTCAAAAAGAAAGTCCAGTTTATCGTTACCATTTCCCTTTTTTGTTTTTACAGGTGCATGCTTCACAGTTTTACGATTTTCTAAAAACCCGAGAAATTCTCCCAAATACAATTGAGGGCTTGTTACTTTCCAGTTGAGCACTAGCTTTTCAGGTTCTGTATAATACAGGTTTAGGAAATTTTGAATGCTTCCTTCCATGTTTACGATACTTTTGCCACTTTGTAGCCTGATATTGCTAATGAATAAATCCTTATCCGTAAAATTCAAAGCTACATTCGTGTTTTTGAATACCAGGTTTCTTGGCACATAGCGCATGTCTCCATTATCTATCTTGACCAATCCCGAAACAAACGGTTTGGTAATTTCGAAGTCGACAACATCGGCTTTGAAGTGAAGTTCAACATTGGCATTGCCTTTAGAAAATGCCATCAGGTCTTTATCAACGCAATTGTTCAATTTTTCCAATGGAAAATTGGCTTTAAAAACACCTGAGACAATGGGCTTGCTGAAATCATTAATTATCGCAGAATCCATTACAAAAGGAATTTCTTTATAAGCGCCTTTGAAATTCATAAGTTTTACTACAGAATTGGGATCGTCAAATCCTTTGCCTTTAACCAATTCATTAGTATACATTCCGTTAAAGCTACAATTGTCTATTATTCCATCAGGAATATGAAGTCGGTTGTTTTTGACAACTGCTTTTACCAGAAATAACGGATCGCCTTCTGCATTCAAATCACCAATAATATCACAGTTGACATCAATGGGTTTTTCCAGATCAAAGCGGTTGAGCTGTCGGCTGATATTATTTGAAAGCAGATTGGAAGCATTTTTCCATAAAATATTATCGGCTTTGATATGTAGCGAAAAATCCGATTTGGTTTTGCCTATACTGAACTTCCCTCCAATATTGAAGTTGTCGCTGCCTATTTCCAAATCATTGGGTTCAAAAACAATAGTTTCAGCTTTCTCATCATACACAATATCAAGTTTGCCATTGAGTGTCTTGTCTTTGATAAAACTTCCGTGTACGGTATTAAAAGCGAGACTTTGAGCAGAAGCATCTAAATTTACCGCTGCTTCCCATCCTTTTGAGTTATAATCGAGCCTACCTTTCAGCTCATTGATTGAAAATTCAAACAGTTTTTTTCCTTTAAGATTCTCTGAGATAAAAATAACATTGTGCAGATTAAACGCCTTTATTTCTGCGAAAGAACTGCTTTCACCTGTGGTCTCCTTTTCTTGTTTTGGTTTAAAAATAGCTGTATTACTATAGCCATTTTCGGCAATAAATAAATGAATCTTCGCATCATTGATATCTATTTTTTTAACCTCCAGTGTTCCTCTGAGAAAAGCCAATATATTAATCGAAATATTAAAATCTTCAGCTTCCAGCAACGTATTTTTGTGAGAATCCCAAAGGCTATCCTTTAAAGTCACATTTTTTATTCTTAGAGAAACCCGTGGAAATCCTTGCAGAAATGTAGGCTCTATACTTTCTGCTGTAAATTTACCATTGATGTTTTCGTTGATTTTTTTATTGACAGATGCTAAAATTTCTTCTTTATGAGTATTGACATAAAAAGCGAGTCCCAAATACGTAATGACGATTAGCAAAAAAATTCCTGATAAAACCCTAAGCGAAATTCTAACCCAACGAGGCAGGCCACTTCTTTTTTCAAGGAATCTGGAAAGTGTAGCTTTTATTTGCATAGACTATTATTACTATTGGCAGGCAGTACCACCTAAATTTACAATAAATCATTGAAGATTGGTATAAAAATAAAAAAAGCTTCCGGGAATGGAAGCTTTTGCTTTTTTCTAACAAGATAAATGTCAGAAACTTTGCGGCTCTGCGCCTTTGCGTGCAATTATTTTCTCGCAAAGGCGCAGAGCCGCAAAGCATTGAAATATTTAAATATATTCCGTACAATTATACGGAAAGCTTTCCTTCTATACCATCATCCAACGGTTTTCCGATAATCGCACCTACTGCTATTTTGAGCAACGATACCATCTTACCACTTTTAGTATCCCAATAATAAACATATTCCGGTTGAACACGGATTACAGTAACGTTAGGATCGTCTTTTCCTTTCGAAAACCAGGCTTTTGCAACAGGACTCCATTTGTCTTCAATCGTAGATTTATCTTTGTATATGAATGCTTTCCCATATACATTGAGGTATTCTGAGCTTGAGTTTTTTGCAAAAAGCAATTGCACATTTTCATCTTGCTTTATTTCAAAATTCTTATCGCTGTCCGCACCGCTTAGAAACCATATATTTCCTGATTCATCTACTTCCTGAACGCTCATTGGCCGTGTTGAAAACGGCGTATGTGTCAAATCGGTACAAAACATGCAGACTCTGATATCTTCTGCCAGTTTTTTCAATTTCGAAACAGCATCTTCACTGCTTAAATTTTTATAATCTCCCATGGCATTATTTTTTAGTTGGTTATTCTTCTATATCTATCTTTTCTGAAGTCCAGTCAACAGCACGGGACATGTCATCCTTGCGAAAAACTTTAAATTCTCCGGGCATGATTTTACTAAAAAAAGAAGTGAATTTGTCTACCGTTTCTGAATCTGAAATGATTGCGGCCCGGTTCCATTTTGTGATGTTTTTGATTCCAAGCAAGGCATCCTGTATCCAGGCTCCAAAGGTGAAATCGGTTGGAGAATTGTCTAAAAAGAGTAAATAATTGAGCTTGCCTGTTGTATTGACAAGCTCAGAAACTTTTATATTGACAAGCTTAAAATCATGTGGTGTAACTTCGCCACTGGAGCGAAAACCTACCATATTGTCTGGCAGATTGTAGATCTGTTCTATCATAACATTGAGTATTTGGTAGGGGTTATACTCAAAGTTACGCCTTATAAAATGGGCGCTATGTTATTGATTTCATAATGTTTGCCAACAAAATCCTAAATAACTATAGCTGCTTTTCCATTATATAATCTTCCATCAGATAGCCATTTCCTATGTTTATGTCTTCTTCTCCTTTCTTCTCAAATCCGATTTTGATATAAAATTCATAGGCCGTATTGTAACGGTTTACATTTAATGAAAGAATGGTGTTTTTATTTTTTGCTGCTTCTTCTGCAATATAATCTAACTGCTTTTTGCCGATTCCTTTTCCTTGTGTTTCCGGAAGGATATAAATTTTATGGATTTTGGTCTTTGGCTCTCCTCCATAATTGAACTCATAGGAAGCAAAACCCAATGGAATTCCTTCTTCTTCAGCCAAAA
The DNA here is from genome assembly GCF_006385255.1 of Flavobacterium microcysteis. Taxonomy (GTDB): domain Bacteria; phylum Bacteroidota; class Bacteroidia; order Flavobacteriales; family Flavobacteriaceae; genus Flavobacterium; species Flavobacterium microcysteis. The sequence goes on along the minus strand of NZ_VFJE01000055.1, from coordinate 430,022 downwards.
TAAAATGATGTCCTTTTAAATCAGCCTGTTCTTTTAAAGCATTGATATTATACATCATGTCAAACATATAGTCAATCTGCTCAGGTGAAAGGATATGCCCGTAAGTTTTTGGCCAGGTTTGCTCAGCAATTTTTCGTACGGTATTGTAATCGGTAGTTTTGGTAATCGTAATCATTTATTTTTATGCTTTTCGTAAAGTTTTTATTGCCTCGACCCATTCGGTTTTATTGCAAATTTCACAATGCGCTTTTCCTGCTTCGACTTTTTGCGTATGCCCACAGAAAGTACATGAATAAAAACCTGCTTTAGGAATGGCCTGGCTCTTTTTTTCAAATAATTGTGGCAAGATAGGCAATCCATATTTTACATCCTTGTCTTCATAGAAAAAAATACTGACCTCTCCAGATGTTTCCAAATAAGCATTTTTGACCTGTCCCAAATGTTCAATAGAACGCAGTCGTAATTCAGAAAAAAACTCATCTTGCGCCAATCCTTCCCTTTCAAAACTCGCTATAGAAAATTTACCTTCTTCAATCAGACATTCTGTTTTTCCCTCAACCAAATTTTCAAACCATTTGAATCTTCCTGTAAGCATTGTCACGAATCGGTACAACAAAATGATAACGATAAAAACCGTAATGGCGGGTATCAATCCTACATCTTCATAAAACATCGGGTCGCCAGCAGCTGAACCCAAAGCAATAATAATGACAGTCTCAAAAATAGAAAGCTGCTTCACTCCTCTTTTTCCGGTGAAACGCAATGTAATCAACAGGACAATAAACATAATTACTGACCTGAAAACTACTTCAAAAAGAAATTCGAAAGGATGATTATTAGTAAGCAGTCTTTCCCATTCAAAAGCAGTATACATTTTAGAGCCCTTTTTTATTTGAATTTACTAATTATACTACGCACATTGCGAATTTTTAAGAGAAATTTAATACTTTATGCTACTGAAAAAATTGAATTATAACGTAATTTTATAGTCCAATTCATCAGAATAAATATAGTTCAGAATTGGCTATCCTTATATTGTGATAGAAAATAACACGAATTGCAATCACGTTAATTTAGAGTAGCTTGTAATTCATGTGCAAGGCTTTAGCATTGAGAAGATGTTGAAGCCTTGCTTTTTTTTGAAGTTTCTTAAAATCTTTCCCAAATGTTTTGGTTTTTTTTATAGTTTTAGCTTCCACAAAACACAGAAGCATTCATCTTAAAAATGGGACACCAAAAAATACGAGAAAACAAAACTTGTCTGAACTGCAACTATGTAGTCGAAAATAAATTCTGCCCCAATTGCGGCCAGGAAAATACAGAAACAAGACAGTCTTTTCACTATCTGTTTACACATTTTGTAGAAGATCTTACGCATTATGACGGCAGCTTCTGGAAAACAATAAAAGGCTTGTTGTTTAAGCCAGGCCACCTGACAAAAACCTATTTGGAAGGCAAAAGAAAAAAGTTTGTACCTCCGGTTAAGCTTTATATTTTTATCAGTTTCGTTACATTCTTGCTTCCGTCACTTTTGCCTGAAACCTCATTGTTGGAGTTCAAAGAAGGAAAGACTGAAAAAACTGTAACCCAAGAAAAAAATCCTGAAAAGGAAAAGAAAAAAGAATTTTCCGGAATAGAAGTCCGAGATGGAATAAAAATAAAAAGCCTAAAGGAATTAGATTCTCTTCAGAATGTATTACCAGAGGACGAGAAGTTTTCCTATTTGGAATATGGTGCTTATGAAAAAGTATTTAAAGTCAAAAAAGAAGAAACCGGAAAAGAACTTTTAAAAAAGGCTTTTGAATCCGCTGTACATACACTCCCAAAAGTCCTGTTTTTATATATGCCGGTTTTTGCCTTTTTCTTATGGCTAATGCATGACAAGAAAAAATGGTATTATTTCGACAGCGGCGTGTTCACACTCCATTATTTTTCATTTCTTCTGCTTGTCATTGCTATCGGAATGATTTTTAACTGGCTTATGAACCTATTACCGCTTTTAGGCATCTTTTCTACTTTTTATGATATCGTCGCTTTATTCTATGTTTTCTTTTATTTTTTCAGGGCCCACAGTAACTTTTTTGGGGAAGATAAAGCCATTTCAAGATTAAAGGGTTTCGTGCTGTTTTTCATAAATATGTTTCTTATATCTATCTTTTCTGTGGCGCTATTTGCCTACAGTTTATGGTGTGTAAAATAAAATTGTATTTTTATAAAAATTTGAAGATGAAAAAAATGCTTATTTCCGGTTTTCTGCTTTCATTATTTATGGTTAGCTGTTCTTCAGTCAAGCCTACAAAATATATGGAAGCCATATCTGCTGCTGACTTAAAAACAAATCTCTATGTGATTGCAGGAGATGAAATGGAAGGCCGAAATACTGGCGAACCCGGTCAAAAAAAGGCTGGAAAATACCTGATTTCTCAGTATGAAAAAATTGGCGTTTCCTTTCCTAAAGGAGCCACTGACTTTTATCAAAAGGTTCCTGCAGAATTTATGTCTAGAGCATTCAGTCCTAAACTAAACGATTCTGAAAATATCTGGGCTTTTATTGAAGGTTCTGAAAAGCCAGATGAAATTCTGGTTATTTCTGCGCATTACGACCATGTTGGCATGAAAAACGGACAGGTATTTAATGGTGCTGATGATGACGGTTCCGGAACTGTTGCATTGCTGGAAATCGCCAAAGCATTTATGCTGGCCAAAAAAGACGGACACGGACCAAAACGTTCTATCTTATTTCTTCATGTAACCGGAGAAGAACATGGACTGCACGGTTCAAGATATTATGCAGAGCATCCGTTATTCCCATTAAAAAATACAATTGCCGATTTGAATATCGATATGATAGGTCGTCGTGATGACAAACACAAAAACAACGGCAATTATGTATATCTGATAGGTTCAGACCGTCTGAGTACAGACTTGCATAAAATATCTGAAAACGCAAATGCAGAATATACTAAGTTGCTATTAGATTATAAATACAACGACAGGAACGATCCGGAACGAATTTATTACCGTTCTGATCATTATAACTTCGCTAAGAATGGAATTCCGTCGCTATTCTATTTCAATGGAGTTCACGAAGATTATCATAAAGCAACCGATACACCGGATAAAATCGAATACGACCTACTGCAAAAAAGAGCACAACTCGTTTTCGTTACGGCATGGGAATTAGCAAATCGTAAAGAAAGACCTGTTATTGACAGGGATGGAAAATAAAATAAAAAAAGCTCCGAAATCGGAGCTTTTTTTATTATTAAGTTTTTGGACTATAAATCTTCTTTTACATCTGCATCTGGCGCATTCTTTTTTACAGATTCAATTCCGTTATCACGCCCTGAAGCAGAAGCATACATCTGGCTTGATCCAATAATCTGTCCATTTGTTGCTTTTAGGTTAAAATATAATTTGCCGTTAGTAGCTTCTTTTTTATCGAATTTCGAATCGTCCTGAGAATTTTTTCGTACTGATTCAATACCATTCGTACATCCAGCTTTGCTTGAATAGCCTTCGCTGGTCAAAATAACTTCTCCGTTTCCGGCCTTTAATACGAATTGAAATTCGTCATTTTTTCTTTTTGAAATCAAGAATGTCCCCATAAAATTTAATTTAAAAGTTATACTAATTTTAGTTTATGCAATTCAAAAGAATAATATAAGCCAAAATATAACATTTTTATCAAATTTTATAACGATTTAGGATTATTTTTTCTTAAAACAATCATGAATTGAGATTCTCATTTTTTACAATCTGGATTTTCCCTAATTCAACACTGTCCGTTTCATCCTGAACAAGTAGTACTCCAAAAACATTGATTGGAATTTCAATTGTTTCTTCACGGGAATGTTTTATCTCTTCAATCAAACTTTTATAGTTTAAAGGATTTAAGATAATACAATCGCCTTTATTGACTTTATGATTAAAAATATAATCCCGGATGGACTTGAAGGAAATCGGATTTCCTATAACTATTTGCTGTGACATGGCTCTTTTTCTCTCTAATTTAGAAAATAATGCCCACAGGCACAGCCAATTTAAGTTTTAATTAGCAAAGAGAAGAAATAAAAAAAGCCCTGGAAAAATCCAAGGCTTTAAAAATGGGTGGCAGACCGGGTTCGAACCGGCGACCCTCGGCACCACAAACCGATACTCTAACCAGCTGAGCTACAACCACCATTTGTTTAACGAGTGCAAATATACTGCAAAAGTTGATTCCTGCAAACAAAAAATTCAAAAAATTACACCAAATCCCCTAAGCTATTGACAGCCAAATATCTTTCCACTGTAAATCCTTCGGCATATTCGGAGTTTATTAATCTTCCTAAATCCTGAGCACGGTATATAATACTATCTTTAAAGTTTTTTGTAGCTATAGGCGTACTTGGTTCATTAGAATTTGGGTCATAAAACTGTGATTTGTATTCCATGAGAGAAGCCACTTTCTTATCCATAAAGCCACTAACATCTACTACAAAATCCGGTTTAAGGTCTTTCCATTGGATATAATGATACACCAACTTAGGTCTCCAGGCTGCCTGAACTATACCGTCAATTTCGGTTTCAATCTTAATCAATCCAGACAAAAAGCAGGCATCAGAAACCAACTTACTGCCTTTGCCATGATCAATATGCCTGTCATCGATAGCATTACAGATCACAATTTCAGGCCTATATTTTCGAATCATTTTGATGACTTCCATCTGATGTGTTTCATCGTTGATAAAAAAACCATCTCGCATGTTCAGGTTTTCCCGAATTTCTACTCCTAAAACAGCAGCTGCATTTTTTGCTTCTTCATCACGAATTTCTGCAGTTCCACGGGTTCCCAATTCACCTCTTGTCAGGTCAATTATACCCACCTTCTTCCCTAACGAAACCTCTTTGGCTACCGTAGCGCCGCAACCCAATTCAACATCATCAGGATGTGCGCCAAAAAAAAGTATATCTAATTTCATTGTTTGTGTTTGTTTGTTTTTTAAAAATACGAAGAATAATTATTCTCCAAGGATATTTTTCAGTGTTAATGATTTATTCACGGTTTCGAAAAATTCTTTCTCAGGAACGCTGTCTTTTGTAATACCACAACCTATGAATAAATTGGCTGTAGCATCCTGCAGCTTCATACAACGGAGGTTTACAAACAAATCCGAATTATGCTGCATGTCTTTTGCAAAATCCCGATTTAGTTCTCCTAAAAATCCGGAGTAGTACTCCCGATCATAACCTTCATTTTCAAGAATAAATTCTCTGGAGGCTTCTTTTGGAAGTCCGCATACTGCCGGAGTTGGATGTAACATTTTTATTATTTTTCCTAAATCTTGCTTGTTGTGCAAACGGGCTTCAATATCCGTCTTGATATGCACAATATTTCCTGCTCTGAAAGTATAAGGTTTGGAGCTATTCTTTTCGGCTGTATAATCTTCAAGTCCGTCAAGAATAAATTCTGTGACAAATTCCTGTTCTTCCTGTTCTTTATTTTCCCATTTTATCTCTCCTTCATGATACACTTGCGTTCCGGCTAGTGCTACCGTTTTAATACGGTCTCCTGAAGCCTTTAATAATTGCTCTGGAGTGGCACCTAACCACATTCCTGTTTCTGGATGGAAAAAGCAGTATTTGAAAGCTGTTGGATATGCCGAAAGCAATTTTTTAAATAATGCAAAAGGAGAAGGTTTTTCTAAAGAAACAGCTTCTTTACGAGATAGGACAACTTTTTTAAAATCACCTTTGCAAATTGCATCTACGCCGTTTTGCACCAACCGTTCAAAATTTGCTTTGGCTGTATCATCAAATTCGGAGCTTTTATTACTATTTTCAATTGCAATTCGGGTATAGTCTTCTGTAAGGACATCGGATATTTCATTAGGTAACAGTACAAATTGTCCTCCTGAAAAAGGAGCAAATACAAAACCTTCTTCTTTAAAATTGGTTGTAAAATGCAATGACGCATCCTTTTGGAAAATCCCAACAGCAACAGTTTCTCCAGGTTTTGAATATACTACAAAAGGAAGCCTGTTTTTGAGCTGTTCTTCTGCTTTTTGATAAAATCCGGACATCATTTTTTAGCCCTTTCCAAAACAATATTGGTAATCTTACATAACGATATCAGCATATCGTTTTCATCGGTTATCCTGATTTCCCAAAGATGTACCATACGCCCTTTGTGGATAATTTTTGCAGTTCCGTAAACCATACCTGCACGTTTGCTTTTGACATGGTTTGCCGAAATTTCGATTCCACGCACTTCGTGAGTTTCCGGATTGATAAACATTAGTGAGGCCGCACTTCCTACACTCTCAGCAAGAGCAACAGAAGCTCCACCATGAAGCAATCCCATTGGCTGGTGGACTCTTGGATTAACCGGCATTTGGGCTTTTAAGAAACCTTCTCCGGCGTCAATAAATTCTATTTCTAAAGTCTGCATCAGGGTATTTTCACACCATTTTTTGCAGTTTTCAAGCATTGTATTTTTATCGAAAGCCATTATTAAAATTTGTTTTTCCAAAATTAAGGAAATTAATACGGAACATGACAGCAGATTAAGCGTAGAAAAGTTAAAAGACACATACTAATTTTAACATTTTTGAGTTTACTGATGCAGGACATGGCTCAATTTTAAAAATTAACCTGTCCGACAAATAAGATTTTTACTATTTTTACCAAAATTCAAACCGATGCGTAATTCCTTTATATTTTTATTCATAGTTGCTGTTATTTCACTGACTTCTTGTCGAAAAGATTTTGATTTTGAGCCTAGTAGCGGTAATCTTGGATTTTCAAAAGATACGGTTTATCTCGATACTGTTTTTACTAACATTGGTTCCAGTACGTATACCTTAAAAGTATACAACCGTAGCGATAAGGACATCAGCATCCCAACAATACAGCTTGCAAAAGGAATGAATTCAAAATACCGAATGATGGTAGACGGAATGCAGGGAACAGAAGGTAAAATTTTTAATAATGTAGAGCTTCTGGCTAAAGACAGCTTGTTTATTTTTATTGAAACGACTATCGATTATAATGATTTTGCTAATCCTGAGGCCGAATATCTTTATACAGACCAGATTTTATTCGATAACGGAACAAAACAGCAAAAGGTCCAATTAGTCACGTTGGTAAAAGATGCCGTATTCCTCTATCCTACCCGTGATAATGAAGGTAATTACGAGCAAATTCCGATTGGAGTTGACGAAGAAGGAAATCCGATAACAGGACGAGGCTTTTTCCTTGATGACACAGAAAGGCACTGGACTAAGGACAAACCTTATGTTATTTATGGTTATGCCGGTGTTCCAGCCAATGAAACGCTCACAATCGATGCGGGTACACGAGTGCATTTCCACTCCGGCTCAGCCTTGATTGCGTATAACGGTAGTTCAATCAAAATAAATGGAAGTCAATCGTTTACAGACCAATTAGAAAACGAAGTTATTTTTGAAGGTGACCGATTAGAACCGGCATTTTCTGACTCACCCGGACAATGGCTAGCCATCTGGCTTACCCAAGGAAGTACCGGACATGAATTTACCAACCTTACTATCAAAAATGCAACCGTAGGAGTTTTGGTTTCCGGAAATTCAGGAATAACCAATCCTGCTCCTGACTTAAAATTAAAAAATGTACAGATATACAATTCATCTAATGCTGGAATATTAGCCCAAACAGGTTATATTCAGGGTGAAAACGTGGTTATCAACTGGGGTGGCTCTTCCAGCTTTGTAGGCAGTTATGGCGGAAAATACGACTTCAAACACAGTACATTCAACAACAACTGGTCAGGTTCCAGAAAATATGCTGTTGCACTTGACAATTACATACAAGGCGCAACACCTGAAGTACAGCCGCTGGATGCGAGTTTTAAAAACTGTATTATTTTCAGCTCTAACCAATCCGGATTGTTACTGAACAAAAAAGAAGGTACCGATAATTTCAATGCTGTATTTACGAAGTGTCAAATCAAGCTTAGCAATTCTATTAATACAACTAATAACATCTATTCTTTTGTGAATGATGAATCAAACATTATCCGAAATAAAAATCCAAACTTCCTGGACATTAACAAAAATAAGCTGATGATTGGTGAAGAATCTGCTGCAAATGGTTTTGGAGACCCAAGCGTTGCAGCCGAGGTTCCTAACGATATCAAAGGAACGGCAAGAAATACTGCTGCCCCTGATTTAGGCGCTTATGAGTCTATAACTTTTGAAGAAAGATAATTATTCTTAAAAACATATCGCTAAAAATAAGATTAAATGTATTTTTTTCATAATTTTATACGAATCAAACAAAATCAACGTAATTATGAAAGCAAACTACATCTATCTAGGAGCACTGCTTCTATGCCTGACGGCTTGTAAAAAAGAAGTCAAGGTTGAAGAAACAAAAACTGTCGCAAAAGATTCTGTTCCAGCAGAAACAGTAAAATCAGAACCAATGGATTCGATTGCCATGCAAAAAGCCTGGCAGGAATACATGACGCCGGGCGAAATGCACAAAAAAATGGCTGCTGACGTAGGAACCTGGGACGAAGAACTTACTTTCTGGATGGGACCTGACGATAGGTTGCCACACAAAAGCAATGCTACTGCCAATACAAAAATGATATTAAACGGTCTTTATCAGGAATCAGTACATACCGGAAACATGATGGGACAACCTTTTGAAGGACGCAGTACTTTGGCTTATGATAATGCTGCCAAACAATACGTTTCTACATGGATTGACAATATGGGAACGGGAATTATGGTCATGAAAGGAAATTATGACGAAGCTTCAAAAACGATTAAAATGGAAGGAGAAGTTACGGATCCAATGACGAAAAAAACCAAAAAAATTCGTGAAGTCATTACCGTTGTCGACCCAAATACCCAAAAGATGGAAATGTATGACATGACTCCTGACGGAAAAGAATTTAAAAGTATGGAAATCATGCTCAAAAGAAAGAAATAACACCTAAAAACAATGCGGAAAAGGCTGTCTTCGGACAGTCTTTTTTATTTACAGAGAATGTTTGCTAACTTTTAACGTAAGGCTTTTGACTTTAGGACTTTTTGAACTAAATTTGCGCCACAACAACAACTAAATATAAGAACTAATGATTCATTTCTTCGGAAACGAAAGCAATACCGTTTTTGCCGTTCAGACGCAAAACGAGCTTTCTGCTCAAGACATTTCAAAGTTAAACTGGCTTTTTGGCAATACACATAAAATAGAAAAATCCGTGCTAGCGGATTTTTTTGTTGGTCCACGAGCTGCAATGATTACCCCATGGAGTACGAATGCCGTAGAGATTACTCAAAATATGGGTATTGAAGGCATTATCCGTATTGAGGAATTTAAAAAAGTCACTGCTGATTTTTCTGATTTTGATCCGATGCTTTCTCAGAAATATTTCGAATTAGGACAAGAAATATATAGCATAAATATACAGCCGGAACCTATCATTGAAATTGAAGATATTGCAAGCTTCAATACAAAAGAAGGACTGGCATTGAGCAATGAAGAAGTTGGTTATTTGGAAAATTTATCTAAAAAACTAGGTAGAAAACTAACCGATTCTGAAGTATTTGGATTTTCACAAGTCAATTCAGAACATTGCCGTCATAAAATTTTCAACGGAACCTTTATCATCGATGGAGAAGAAAAACCATCTTCCCTATTCAAACTGATTAAGAAAACATCATCAGAAAATCCGAACGATATCGTTTCGGCTTATAAAGATAATGTGGCTTTCTTAAAAGGACCAAAAGTTCAGCAATTCGCACCTAAATCAGCGGACAAACCTGATTTTTACGAAACAAAAGACTTTGATTCTGTTATTTCGATTAAAGCAGAAACACATAACTTCCCTACAACCGTTGAACCTTTCAACGGAGCGGCAACCGGTTCAGGAGGAGAAATCCGAGATCGTTTGGCTGGCGGACAAGGTTCATTGCCTTTGGCAGGAACTGCTGTATACATGACAGCGTATTCCCGTTTGGAAGAAAACCGTCCATGGGAAAAAGCGATGGGAGAAAGAAAATGGTTGTACCAAACTCCAATGGATATCCTAATCAAGGCTTCAAACGGAGCTTCTGATTTTGGAAATAAATTCGGACAGCCGTTAATTACGGGTTCTGTTTTGACATTTGAACACGAGGAAGAAAATAACCCTGCCAGAGTTTTGAACTCTGGCAGGGTTGATAAACTTGGTTACGACAAAGTCATCATGCTAGCCGGAGGAATTGGTTACGGAAAACAAGACCAGGCTATCAAGCAAAAGCCAAAAACTGGTGATAAAATCGTCATCCTTGGTGGTGAGAATTACAGAATTGGGATGGGTGGTGCTGCAGTTTCTTCTGCTGATACCGGTGCTTTCAGTTCGGGAATTGAGCTGAATGCCATACAGCGTTCCAATCCGGAAATGCAAAAACGTGCTGCAAATGCTATTCGTGGCCTCGTAGAAAGCGATACAAATCCTATTGTTTCTATCCACGATCATGGAGCTGGAGGACATTTGAACTGTCTTTCTGAATTAGTTGAAGAAACAGGAGGTTTGATTGATTTGGACAAATTGCCAGTAGGTGACCCTACTCTTTCTGCCAAAGAAATTATCGGAAACGAATCTCAGGAAAGAATGGGATTGGTTATTGGCCAAAAAGACATCGATACCTTACAAAGAATTGCAGACCGTGAGCGTTCCCCTATGTACCAAGTAGGCGATGTAACCGGAAATCATAGATTCACTTTTGAGTCAAAAACAACCGGAGCAAAACCAATGGATTTTGCTTTGGAAGATATGTTTGGAAGTTCGCCAAAAGTGGTGATGACTGATACTACTGTAAATAGAAACTATACTGAATTAGATTATACTCAGGAAAATTTCAAAAATTACCTGAATCAGGTTTTGCAATTGGAAGCTGTGGCTTGTAAAGACTGGCTTACCAATAAAGTAGACCGTTGTGTGGGTGGTAAAGTTGCCAAACAGCAATGTGCCGGACCATTGCAATTGCCATTGAACAACGTTGGTGTTATGGCTTTGGATTATTTAGGAAAAGAAGGAATAGCGACAACTGTAGGTCATTCCCCTATTGCATCCTTAATTGACCCAACAGCAGGAAGCCGTACGGCAATTGCAGAAGCCTTATCCAATATTATTTGGGCTCCTATAAAAGACGGTTTAAAAGGAGTTTCACTCTCTGCTAACTGGATGTGGGCTTGTAAAAATGAAGGAGAAGATGCCCGATTATATGAAGCCGTACAAAGCTGTTCTGATTTCGCTATAGAACTAGGAATAAACATTCCGACAGGTAAAGATTCACTTTCGATGAAACAGAAATATCCTGACGGAGATGTTATTGCTCCCGGAACGGTAATTATTTCTGCGGCAGGTAATTGTACCGATATTAGAAAAGTGGTTGAGCCTGTATTGAAAAAAGACGGAGGAAATATCTATTATATCAACCTTTCAGAAGATAATTTCAAATTAGGAGGTTCTTCTTTTGCGCAGGTTTTAAACAAGGTCGGTAACGACGCTCCAACAATCAAAAATGCAGCAAATTTCAAAACGACTTTTAATGTCTTGCAAGACCTTATTAAAGCTGAAAAAATACAAGCCGGACACGACATCGGAAGTGGTGGATTGATTACTACTTTGCTTGAAATGTGTTTTGCAGATGTGAATCTGGCAGCTGATTTTGACTTGAGCAATCTGAATGAAAGTGATACAATAAAAATAGTATTCGCTGAAAATATTGGAATTGTTTTCCAGGCAGATGCTTCTGTAGAAGCTGTCCTGGCTCAAAACAATATTGCTTTCTTCCCTATCGGAAAAGTAAAAGAAGGCAATACCGTAACCATCAAAAACGGAAGCCAAAATCTTTCTGTTGACGTAACTGAAGCACGAGATACCTGGTATATGACTTCTTATCTATTGGATAAAAAACAGTCTGGAGAACTAAAGGCAAAAGAACGTTTTGAAAACTACAAAAAACAGCCGTTACAGTTTGCGTTTCCTAATCATTTCACAGGAAAAAAACCGGTAATTGATGCTTCAAGACCAAGACCAAAAGCTGCCATTATACGTGAAAAAGGAAGTAATTCTGAACGTGAAATGGCAAACGCTATGTACCTGGCCGGTTTTGATGTAAAAGATGTCCACATGACCGACTTAATTTCAGGTCGTGAAACTTTAGAGGACATCCAATTTATCGGTGCAGTTGGAGGTTTTTCTAACTCTGATGTTTTAGGATCTGCTAAAGGTTGGGCTGGTGCCTTTTTATACAATGAAAAAGCAAAAACAGCTCTGGATAATTTCTTTAAAAGAGAAGATACGCTGTCCGTTGGAATATGCAACGGAGCACAATTGTTCATGGAGCTGGAATTAATCAATCCAGAACATGAAGTACACGGAAAATTAAGACATAACGACTCTCACAAACACGAAAGCGCCTTTACGTCTGTGAGCGTTTTAGAAAATAATTCTGTAATGCTAAGTACATTAGCAGGAAGTACCTTAGGTGTTTGGATTTCGCATGGAGAAGGAAAATTTGATTTGCCTTATACCGAAGATAAATACCATGTGGTTGGAAAATACGGTTATGAAAATTATCCTGCCAACCCTAACGGTTCTTTCTTTAATATTGCCATGTTATGTGACAAAACCGGAAGACATTTGGCAATGATGCCGCATATCGAACGTTCTACTTTCCAATGGAACTGGGCGAATTATCCGGAAGGCAGAAACGATGAAGTTTCTCCTTGGCATGAAGCGTTTGTAAATGCAAGAAAATGGATTGAAGACAAAAACAATTAGACATAGAAGATGAAAAAAATATCATTATTACTTTTAGCCTTTTCACTATTTAACTTTTCATGCAGTTCAGACGATTCTGGCTCTACTCCAGTAACACCAGAACCAGAAGTTACAGACGATTTTAAATTCCTTTCTGTTACTTCTGAGGGCAAAATTTTTGAAATTGGTAATAATACAGGACATACTGAATCCATTGGGCAAATTACTAGTCAACACAATTTGTTAATGTTGCCAACCATGTGCAATATCGGTTCAAAGATTTACACTATGGAAGCTTCCGCTGCGGAACCAAATATTCTTGTTATATATGATAAAATAACCAAGACAACAACAACCCAGCAAATCACGTTACCAGCTTCTATATCATCCACAATGAGAGAACCTCTTATTGCAAGTCTGAAATATAATGGTTCTGAGCTTATAGCTATAGTTGGAGAAAATATGCCTACTAATGCTAGTTCAAATAAAATTATCTCTATTAATCTTCAAAACTATCAGACAACTGATTTAGAAATAGATATCTTTCAATTGTCCATGACGTCAACAGAACTTATCAATAATAATCTTTATGTATCTACCCGAGAAGGTTTATTGGAGATAAATCTGACGACTAAAACAGTAAGGGAGCTTCAAGCAAACGGTACACAAATAGCTGCAACTCGTCTGGCTAAAATCAGCAATACAAAACTAGCTCTGATGCGATTCGTTCCGGGAGTTGTAAACGGTGTTAAGCCTTTCGAATACAATCTGACCAACAATACTTTGATTGAAAAAGAAGCAGGAAACGTAAGTAGTGTAGGACATCCTTCAGGAGCATCTGTGTTTCATAATGGCCAATATCTGAATTTAATTTTCACTGCAGGGAGCAAATTCGGAATCTCAAAAATCAACTATGAAACGAATCAAGCTCAATTTGTAGAACTGAATCATGATATTGTAGGCACTAATGCAATTATTGTAGATATACTTCAATAAATTTTATTTGTAATGCATTTAAAACAAAAGAATCCTTTCATAAACAGAAAGGATTCTTTGTTTTTTTATCGTTTTCCTTTCATCATTACTGATCCGATACCGGTAACTATACCCGAAGCGGCAAAGGCAAACATTCCTGAAGTGATCATTTCCTGACCTACAAATAGGGCATTTTGTGAAATTGCATTATTAAATAATGTTCCTCCTCCTACGCCGGCAATCATTCCAATTACTGACAAAATAGAAAAATCTCTCCATGGTTCTGGATCTGGATGCGGAGGCACTGGAAAACGCCACCAACCCGGAAACTTTGTACCACACCAGCCCATTGCTAAGTAAAATAACATTCCCATACTAATTATGTTTTATATGATGCCTACTCTATTTTTGCTTTTCGGCTTACGCATTAATCATAATCAAATGTAGAAACAGTTATTTTAATGATTATCAGGCTATTCCCTGTTTTTAATAAGTAAAAACACTGTATTTTAGAGGGCAGAATTCATACTATGAAAAAGACAAGACTCTGCTATTTTTTATTTTTCTTAGGAACAATAGCTTTAGGCTTATTATCCCGGACTATAAAAGATATTCCATTATTTATTGGCGACATGCTGTATGCAGTAATGATTTACTTTATGGTGCATTTTCTTTTTCCAAAAGCCAAAACCAGAACAATAGCGCTTGTTTCGCTTTTAGCCTGCTATGCGATAGAAATACTACAGCTATATCAAGCCCATTGGATTGTAAACATCCGCTCTACTACTATAGGACATCTTATTTTAGGGCAAGGTTTTCTGTGGAGTGATATTGTTGCCTATACTTTTGGAATAGGGATTGTTTTTATAATCGAAAGCTTTCTAAAGAAGCCGACTGACAGTCTGTAAAAAAGTTAATGTTCATTGTCTTCAGGAAAAAAAGCGTTACTTTTATAGGAATGGCTTTTCTTCTAAAAAGAAAGTCATTACCCCTAAAAAACTTTGATTGTTATGGCTTTAAAAAATGGAATAATTCTCGATGCTCCTGATCTTTCCAAAGAGAATTCGTTAAAGACTCTGGTCGAAAATCGAACGATACATACCTTAAATCATTGTGAGTTAAATCTTTTTGAAACCTATCAGGAAGCACAGTTGGTTCCATTAAAATTTAATGATCTGGTTGTCACCAGCATGTTGAGAGGCAAAAAAGTAATGCATCTTTTTGATAAGGAAGGTTTTGATTATCTACCGGGTGAAACTGTTATTGTTCCTTCCAATGTAGAAATGAAGATTGATTTTCCTGAAGCTTCAAAACAAAATCCAACCCAATGTCTTGCCTTGGCATTGGATCATTCTAAAATCAGTGAGATATTAAATCTGTTGAATGAAAAATATCCTAAAGGTTCCGATGATTCCTGGCAGCTGAATGCCAATAATTACTTTTTTTACAACAATATAGAATTGGCTGCCTCCATACAAAAGTTGATTAAAGTATGTCTGAGCAATTCTGTAACTAAAGACATTATTGCCGATTTGACCTTACAGGAAATGCTGATTCAAATCATACAGCTCCAAACTCAAAAAGGCGCTCTGGATAACACACTTGTAGATTCCAACCCAACACTTTCTCCGATTATAGCCTATATCAAAGCGAATATCAATAACAATATTAACATGAAAAAACTATCGGATGTGGCTTGTATGAGTACGACTGCCTTTCACCGTTTTTTCAAAAGAGAATTAGGAATCACTCCTGTTGAATTCATTGTGCAGGAAAAAATCAGGATGGCAAAATCCCTTTTGAGCGGACAGAACATCCACGTGAATGAAGTATCTTATGAACTGGGTTTCGAGGATAGCAATTATTTCATACGCCTGTTCAAAAAACACGAAGGTATTACACCTAAGCAATATCAGAAACTCACTATCAATTAAACCGTTCTACGGGTTCTAAATCTTTGGCTTCTTCTTCCGAATACAATCGGGAATGGATAAAAAAGCCAACATCCAAAACGGATTCAAGCGAAAAACTTGCAGCCCTCCCTTCCATAGCATCCAGAGTGAGTTGGGTATGCTTCCAATATTCAAACTGGTCGCCAGCCATATAAAACTTACAGCCTTCAACTTCTCCGATGCAAACATCGTTTGAACCGATCAAAAAACCACCTTTTTCAAAACAATGCGGATAGGATCCTTCGCAACAGCCTCCGCTTTGGTGAAACATCAATTCGCCATATTCTGCTTTTAGCTTTGCAATTACTTCTTTGGCTTTTTCGGTAGCCAGTACTCTTTTTGTAGCCATAATTGATTAAGAAATGAGCTTTCCAATTCAGGAAAGCTCATTTTCCGGGTTAATTGTTAATGTCGACTAATATTTTTACTTCTGACGGATTGCTCACAAGAGCTTCAAAACCATCTCTCACTATATTGTCGAGTTTTATTTTGCTGGTCACTAATTTTTCAACCGGCATTCTTCCTGTGGCAATAAGATTGATAACTTCTGGGAAAATATTTCTGTAGGCGATAATTCCTCTGATAGTAATTTCACGGACAACCTGTGTAAAAGCATCATGGCTTACCGGTTTTCCAAACAAAGCGACAAGCACAGCCGTTCCTCCATTTTTTAAGCTGGCCAATCCGCCATCAAATGTTGCCTGTACTCCAGCTGCATCCAGAAAAATATCAGCACCGCCATTTGTCAAGTCTCTTACTTGTTGCGGAATATTTTCGCTTTTTCCGTTGATTACATAACTGGCTCCAATAGAAAGTGCTTTTTCCAAACGCTTTTCGGCCACATCAACCACTACTACGGTGGTCGCTCCGGCCGCAATAGCTGCCTGCACACATAAAAGCCCGATAGGCCCGGCTCCAAAAATAACACACGATTGTCCTATTTTAAGACCGCTTTGCAAAACCGCATAAACAGCTACTGCTGCAGGTTCTACTAACGCGCCTTGCTCAAAACTCATGGAGTCTGGAATTTTATGTACCATGTAATCTTCAACAACTGTATATTTTGCAAAACCTCCATTTGAGGTTAATCCAACAAAACCAAGAGGTTCTGAAAGATTATATTGTCCGTTTGCTATAAAAGGACTCTCCGGGTTTTTGAAAATAGGCTCAACGACAACCCTGTCGCCTTTCTTTATATTCTTTACATTTTCGCCTACTTCGTTTACGATTCCCGCAAACTCATGTCCCAATGTCGTCACTCCTTTATGTCCGTTAAGCGGATAAGGCTTATCAAAAGGAATCAGCATTGGTCCGTGTGTGTATTCATGAAGGTCGGAACCACAAATTCCTGCAAATTGTACTTCTATCTGTACCTGATTCTTTCCGGGCGACGGTACTGTTGTTTCTTCTACCCGGATATCTTTTGCCGCATGCCAGCGGGCTGCTTTCATATTTGTCATGATATGCTAATTTTATTTGTATTTTTTTTGGAGAATAAAAACACCGCATCTTTAAATGCGGTGCCAACAATTAAATAATTAAAAGAATCCTAATTTCTTTTTATCATAAGAAATCAGCATGTTTTTAGTGCTTCTGTAATGATCCAGCATCATTTTATGGTTTTCACGTCCGAAACCTGATTTTTTATATCCTCCAAATGGGGCATGAGCCGGATAGGAATGATACTGGTTTACCCATACACGCCCAGCCTGGATAGCTCTTGGAACTTGGTACAATTCGTGGGCATCACGAGTCCAAACTCCGGCTCCTAATCCGTATAAGGTATCGTTTGCGATTTCAATTGCTTCTTCAACTGTTTTAAAAGTTGTCACGCAAACCACAGGGCCAAAGATTTCTTCTTGAAAGATGCGCATCTTGTTATGTCCTTTGAAAATCGTAGGCTCAATATAAAAACCGCCATCCAAATCACCATCTAAATGGTTGACTTCACCTCCTAATAGCACTTCTGCTCCTTCTTCTTTTCCTATTTTTAGGTAAGATTGTATTTTCTGGTATTGCTCGTTTGAAGTCTGTGCTCCCATCATGCTTGTCTTATCCAAAGGATGTAATGTCTTGATGGCTTTAGTGCGTTCGATTACCTTAGCGATGAATTTGTCATAAATATCTTCATGAACCAGTATTCGTGACGGACAGGTACATACTTCACCTTGGTTTAAGGCAAACAAAACAGCACCTTCAATTGCTTTGTCAAAAAATTCATCATCGGCATCGGCTACCGATTTAAAGAAGATATTAGGTGATTTCCCTCCTAATTCCATGGTCGAAGGAATAATGTTTTCGGCCGCATATTGCATAATCAGCCTACCTGAAGTGGTACTTCCAGTAAAGGCTACTTTAGAAATCCTTGAAGACGTCGCCAATGGTTTTCCAACTTCAATTCCGTAGCCGTTAACAATATTTAGGACACCCGGTGGCAGTATGTCTCCTATCAGTTCCATCAAAACCATAATCGAAACCGGAGTCTGTTCTGCCGGTTTTACTACCGTACAACAACCGGCAGCAAGAGCCGGAGCTATTTTCCAGGTTGCCATTAAAAGAGGAAAGTTCCACGGAATAATCTGCCCGACAACACCAATAGGTTCGTGCAGGACAATGCTGACAGTATTTTCGTCATGTTCTGCAATAGTGCCTTCATCTCCCCTAATTACGCCTGCAAAATACCTGAAATGGTCAACAACTAAAGGCAAATCTGCCGCCAATGTTTCTCTGACAGCTTTTCCGTTATCAATGGTTTCAACAATAGCCAGATATTCTAAATTGTCTTCGATGACCTGGGCAATTTTCAAAAGCAGATTGCTTCTGTAGGTAGGCGAAGTCTTGCTCCACGATTTAAAAGCTTCGTGTGCCGCGTCCAGTGCCAATTCAACATCTTCTTTACTGGATCGGGCAGCCTGGGCAAATACTTTTCCATCTATTGGAGAAACATTGTCGAAGTATTTTCCATTCACCGGAGGCACAAATTTTCCTCCGATATAATTATCATATCTTTCTTTAAACTGGGGTCTTTTTAGAATATCGCTCATAATTTAATATTTTTAGTTTTATCAAATTTGAGTATTACTAATTACGAATTATAGCATTATTCTATCAAAAAATAGCACAATTCTAATTTTAAGAAGAAAATAACTAAATAACATGCTTTATAAAGACGTATTACTAAACTTATATTAAAATAGTGCATCACTGTTTGAAAATATTGGCATTCTTAATATATTTTTTATAATTTGCAGATAAAATTTACCTCAATGAACAAAATAACACGCTTGTTTGATTTTCCTTATCATCAACAGGAAAAATACAGCATTCCCGATTCGTTGGTTACAAAGTATAATGGAGAATGGATCAAGACTTCTACTGACGAATATATTTCAAAAGCCAATGCTATTTCAAGAGCACTTTTGAGAATGGGAATACAAAAAGATGATAAGATTGCGGTCATTTCATCAAACAATAGAACCGAGTGGCATATTGTTGACATTGGGATTCTGCAAACAGGAGCACAAAACGTTCCTATATACCCTACTATTTCTGAGGAAGATTATGAATATATCCTGAACCACTCGGGTGCTATTTACTGCTTAGTTTCTGATGAAGAAGTTCTGAAAAAAGTAAACGCAATCAAAAATAATGTTCCGAACCTAAAAGATGTGTTTTGCTTTAATACCATTTCTGGATGCAAAAATTGGATGGAATTGCTGGACTTAGGTAAAGACGAAAGCAATCAGAGTGAAGTCGAAGCCAGAAAAGAAAGTGTAACTACTGAAGATTTAGCCACAATCATCTATACTTCTGGAACTACCGGAAGGCCAAAAGGCGTAATGCTTTCTCATAAAAACATCGTTTCTAACGTGTTGGGAAGCGAAAAGAGAATTCCGTTTCTAGCCGGAAAAAGTAAAGCATTGAGTTTCCTTCCTATCTGCCATATTTTTGAAAGAATGGTGGTGTACCTCTACCAATATTATGGTGTTGGAATTTATTTTGCCGAGTCGATTGACAAACTAAGTGACAACCTGAAAGAAACCAAACCGCACGTTATGACGGCAGTTCCAAGGCTTTTAGAAAAAGTATACGATAAGATTTATGCTAAAGGTGCTGAACTAACCGGAATCAAGAAAAAACTGTTTTTCTGGGCTATCGAGCTTGGACTTAAATTTGAACCTTACGGAAAAAATGGTTGGTGGTATGAATTCCAATTGGGAATTGCCCGAAAGCTGATTTTTAGCAAATGGAAAGAAGGTTTGGGTAATAATCTTGAATTGATGGTTTCCGGAAGTGCTGCCTTACAGCCAAGATTGGCAAGAGTATTTGCTGCTGCACAGATTCCGGTAATGGAAGGTTATGGCTTAACAGAAACTTCTCCTGTAATTGCTGTAAACGATATGCGTAACCATGGTTTCAGAATAGGAACCGTAGGTAAAGTAATTGATAATGTTGAAGTAAAGATTGCTGAAGATGGCGAGATTCTTTGCAAAGGCCCAAACATCATGATGGGTTATTATAAAGATCCTGAAAAAACAGCGGAAGCTGTGAAAGACGGCTACTTCTATACAGGCGATATCGGTTTGATTGACAAAGATGGTTTCTTGAAAATTACCGACAGGAAAAAAGAAATGTTCAAGACATCTGGCGGAAAATATATTGCACCACAATTGATAGAAAATGCCATGAAACAATCGCGTTTTATTGGCGAGATTATGGTAATTGGCGATGGTGAAAAAATGCCGGGTGCTTTTATACAACCTGATTTTGATTTTGTAAAACAATGGGCTTCGAAAAAAGGATTATCCATTGGTTCCACAAACAAAGAAATCGTTGCCAACGAAGATGTAAAAAAACGCTTCCAGGAAGAAGTTGATGACATCAACAAAAAATTCGGGCATTGGGAAATGATCAAACGTTTTGAATTGACGCCGGAAGTCTGGTCAATTGACGGCGGGGAACTTACTCCTACTTTAAAATTAAAACGTAAGAACGTTAAGGAGAAATACCAAGACCTATACGACAAAATATATAAAGAAGCTTAAAAATAATACAACCGCAAATTTCGAATTTGCGGTTTTTTGTTTAAATAATTTATCTTAGCTAATGGCAGCGTCTCTACATCTGCTTAGTCATGCCCAAATCTTTTTATTATAAGGAAAAATGAAGAAATTAGTATTACTAATACTATTACTGAATGGTCTGGCGGTTTACAGCCAAAAAAAGTATTCTCCTCAGGAAATGAAAGTCGATATTGACTCGTTGGTACGATATATAGAAGAAACGCATCCTAATCCTTATTACAGGTATTCAAAAAAGAAATTCCAAAAAGACATCCAACAACTAAAAAAAGAGCTGAATACCAATCTAAGCGAAATTGACTTTTATCTTGCCTTCATTAAAATTATTTCCAAATTGAATGATGGACATACCGGAATCGATATTCCTTTAAATTTCTATCTGAAAACAAATCCTTCGCTCCTGCTTTATGAATTTACTCTGTCTCCACAAAAACCATATATCATCACAGGAAAACCGTATACTTCTATAAAAAATGAAATTCCTAAAGACTCTGAGATAATCAGTATCAACAACATTTCATCTGAAAAAATCGTAAAAGATATTATAGCCTTAAATACAGGAGAACGTGATGAATTTAAAGCCGAATACGGTGCCAATTCTTTCTTTTTTTATCTCGATTATCTTTATCATGCCAAAGGAACTTATACCATTGCCTATAAGCTCAATGGAAAAGAACAGAAAATAACTGTAAAAGGCATTCCCTATCAGGATTATGAAGAGCAGGCTAAAAACCTGAAACAAGAAAATAGTGAAAATGAAAATCATCAGAATGGTAAAAATTATACCCTGAAACTAATTCCCGAAAAAAGTACGGCTATCATCAGTTTTCAGATTTTTGACTGGGATGGTTTTCCAGAATTTTGCAAACAGGCTTTTACAGAAATAAAAGACAAAAAAATTGAAAACCTGATTATTGATATCCGAAACAATCTTGGAGGCGATTCGGATGTAGGCGACGAACTGTTTCAATTTTTCATGAACCATCCCTACAAGCAATACGATCGCGTGATTGGAAAAAACAGCCGATTAATCAAAGAACGAATTCGGGCACATGAAAGAAATGGAAAGATCCTTACATCAAAAGATTTGGCCACCCTAAAAAAGGCAGAAGGAGTTTACGATACGATTGTATACGAAGAAATCCCAATCCGTGAAAATCCGCTGCGATTTAACGGCAAGGTATGTCTGTTGACCAGTGCCCAAACCTTTTCTTCTGCAGCAGATTTTGCCCAATGTTTCAGCTATTACAAAAGAGGAAAAATCATTGGTGAAGAAACCGGTGGACTAGTCGTGAGTTATGGTGATATCGTATCACATCAGCTTCCAAACACCAAATTATTTATTACAATTTCCAGCAAATTATATTACAACGTAGGAACTAAAGTAAACGATTGGCATGGCGTTATTCCTGATATTAAAACACCTAGTAGTAAGGCACTTGATAAAGCTTTAGAAATAATCCAAAACCAGTAATCATAGTTCTTTTAATGTCAATAGTCCTATAAACTTTTATTATAACAAAGCCCTTTCTGCAATATGAAGAATGACTAATTTTGGTTATCAATAAATTACTATTCTTATGATAACCGGACTATACGAAACCCATATCCAAGTCAGTGACCTGACAAAAGCAGTTCAATTTTATACCGAAATATTAGGATTACAATTGGCACATTATGATGAAACCAGACCTATAGCTTTTCTTTGGATTGGCGAAGGAAAAAAGGCCATGCTGGGACTATGGGAACAAAAGGAATCTTTACAGACCCGACATTTTGCTTTTACTTGCGATATTGAATTTATACAACAGCATTCTGAGCTCTTTTTAAAAAACAACCAACTACAGCCTTATAACTTCCTTAAAAATGGTTCATCAGCGCCAATGGTATTTGCCTGGATGCCTGCATTGGCTATTTATTTCAACGATCCTGACGGAAACCAATTGGAATTCATCTCGCTTCTTGAAGGAAATGGTCAACCTGAATTAGGCGTACTATCCTATGATCAATGGCTGGAATTGAAAAAATCATAAACCTATTATTTTTTTACCTGTTTAAATTATAAAAACCATGAATCGTGATGATTCATGGTTTTTTGTTATTGGTTCTTTAGGCACCAATGCAATATTTTAGCAATATTCTTTGCATCATCAACACCTCTGTGGTGTGTTCCTTCAAGTGGTATTTCAAGAATATGCAGAGCGCCATTCATACCTGTTGGTTTTGACAATCCTTTTGTTTCAGCAAACAAAACCTTCACATTAATATGGTCGTTACCCATTGGATAGTTCACGCCAAAGGACATGCATTGTCTTTTCAGCATATTTATATCGTATTGACCGTAACTCGCCCAGGTATATAAATCCGGATTGTATTCGTCAATAAGTTTTTCAATGGCTTCTTCAAACAACACGCCTTCTTTATCCAATAAATCCTGGGTTATAGTTGTAAGTTCCGTACAAAACGGACTAACCGTTGAACGTTGCGGCTTGATTAAAATACCCTGATTTTTAGAAATTTCGCCTGTAGCTGTGTCTAACAGGCTCAAGCCTATTTCTATAATTTCATTTACTTCCCCCTCGGGAATTTGACCTTTCCAGCACGTAGCTTCAAGGTCTATAATTATAATTTTATCTGTTGTTTTCATTTTGTTTTACTTTTTATAAACCACGAATTCATTGAAAACAAATTCGTGGTTTTAATTTAATCTATTAATAACTGCGTTACAGCAGCTGCATTTATCGCCCATTGAGCATCATAAACTTCATCCGCATTTAAGGATTCGATAATCTCCAAACCTTGAGCTTCTGCTTTAAGTTGTAGCAGACTACCGATATTCAATTTACTGCTCAATTTTGATAATAAAGCCTGAACTCCTTTATAATCCAAACCTTGAACAACCTGACCTCCAAAAGTCATCTCTAACCAAACGATTTCTTTTTTGGCAACATCGAGTACACCAAAAACTAAACCTTTTGCTACGTTTTGAGTTACTCTTACCTGATGGTCAACACAAGACGGATCATAAGCTACGCCTGTTTTCTCCGATATTTTCATCGGATGTTTACTATTCATCCATCCTACAACAAGGTTTGGACTAATGTTTCCATTGCTATAGGCATTACACGCAAAAGTCACAAACTTTGCACCCGCCTTTTTCAACTCATCGATATTGATGTTGATATATTCTGCCGTACCAATTTTATTTGGTATGCTTCTGATATCACCACTATGCTTACAACCGATTGTATTTAATCTGCTGAACGAGCATATATCTAACTTGTTTTCATAAGCAATATGGCAGCTTAAGTCCATATCCAAATGCTGGGCTGGCAAATCTTTACCCCATTGCATAAACAGTCTCACTTCATTACCTTCGACTGGGAAACGTGCACCCATCAAAGCAACTGGCAAATCCTGAACCGTATCACTTCTATCTCCAATAGAAACAGGAATATTGAATAATTGCGGATCGATATACATTGTCTTGTTATCATTTGCAACCGCAGCAAATCTTTTTTTCATTGCCAGAATACACAAATCTTCAATCTGACTTTTCATCGCCTCTAATTGCTTTTCATCATATAAACCCAATAAGATATTGGCATCAATTCTCTTATTAGTTCCTCCTAATGGCTTCACGCTTCTTTGTATGTTTTTATCAAAATAATTTTGGGCATACATGTTTAGCGTGAATAGCAACCTTGCAGGGATTTTATCGATAATCTCCGTAAAGTGGGCAATTGTTTCGTCAGAACCAAACCAAAGCATGTTAGAGAATAAAGAACGGGCAAATAGACCCGGACGCTGCTTTAGCAAAGCAAATGTCTTTTCGGCATCCATTTTTAAACGGTAACGGTTTACGTCTGCCTGCCAAACATCATAGGCCTGGTTATAGAAAACATCCAACAATTCGCTTAGTTTTTCAAAGTCTTTTCTTTTAGCGTATTCTGCCAAACGCAAAGCTCTGATAAAGCGAATCCACATTCCTCTTTTCGGGTGCATCATTTCACACATTGCCTCCACATCCATATCCAATTTGTTTAGCCAATTGGCTACCATCAGACATTCTTTTCTAGAGTATTTAAGCTTCAAATCATTTTTGGCAATCAATTTAGATTGAGCGCTATTATCTGCTGGTATAAAAATATGCTTTCCGTTTCCTTCAACTCTTTTTATGATAGTTTTTGGCTCTATGATTTGTAGCAAGCCCGTTTTCTTGAACCATAAATATCGTAAGATATCTGTTGGAGTCTTGAAATATTGAACTGCTTTTTCTTCTTTATCTTCTTCAATCAAAGTATCAATTACTAAAACTAAAGTTTCTTTCATACCGATTTCTACTTTTGGCAAAGGCAAATAATGCAATAATACTTTCAAGCTTCCCACCTGAGTCGCATCAAGAGCCGTTTTAGATTGCAACAACGAATTGAAATAATCATTCAATTGCTTTTCTGTCCACAATTCCAATACTTTTAATTTGCTCCCTTGTCCAAAGTTTTCAATAGTACCAAATTCAAACGGAGTACCACAAAACGGGCAACCATTATATCTTTCTAAAGGAAAAGTATTCTTTGGAATGATATGACCGCATTGCAAAGCAGTTCCTTTGTTTGTCTTGAAAACATTAGCAATCATCGTAACAATATGATCAAAAGTAGATTCACCGGTTGGAATATTCCATTCCTTAACCAACGGAGTCCAATTTTTATCGATACCTAAAACTGTTTTTAAAGTTTCTAAAACTTCTATTTTATAGCTTGGATTAACGTTATTCAAAGCATGCAATAAAGTTTCTGAAAAAGTAAATCCCAGTTTCGAAACATTCGCTAATAATACAGCTGTTGGAGCAGACAATATTTTGCTATCGTTTGCTATTAATTCATTCGGAATAAAGATTGCATTTTGGCGCAAACTGATTTTTAATAGTTCTTTTGTTTTCATTTTGTTTTTGGTTTTAAATTAGATAATTGTGTTTCTGGTTCTACCTAAAAGAGTTTTGAAGTAAGAAACACTTGACCTTATTTTATTCTTGAAGATAATGGAATAGCTGAATCAATGTAATTTGGTGGGTTTCCCCTGGAGTAAGCTAATCTTGACCTTCTAAATTAATGGTGATTTAAAAACTTGCCGGATTCGAACCGGAAATTCCAATTTTCTGAAGTAAGTTTTTATTGACCATTACTTTGTGGAGCAGGCGGGACTCGAACCCGCGACACGGACATCAAAAGTGTAAGAAGTAAGTTTTTGTTGACCTTTTCAGATAATTTCAAAAACTGACCTGCTCTACCTACTGAGCTACTGCCCCATAATTTTAAAAAAGTTAGCTGGTAATCGGGTAAGTGCTATCTTGGAAGGTTATTCGAAGTAACTCACGCTTGACCTTGCTAACTTATTTTATATTTCAATGAACTTGTTGTTTTATTACATGACAAAGATTTCAAAACCACTGCGCAATTATTTTGCGCAGTGAATTAAATTTATAGAATTCCCAGTCTTTTCTGGTGTTCACGGTCTCTTTGTTCAATAGCTCCAAAGGGACTTCCTTTGAAATAGCCTATATTTACAAACCCATTTTCTTCAGTTATGAGCGACTCTTTCCTTGTAACAGCTCCTGTATATTTAGAACCATAATTGCCCGTAAGCTTTTTTGTAGCCGGATCCAGATCGCCCCATTCGGGTGTCTTCCCATTATAGATAGGCTCAACAAAATAAATAATACCTGTTAGCCTGGACTTCATCAGAAAACGTCCCGTTTCATCCGTGTTTGTCAAAAACCTTTTTAAGATGTCTTGTCTCATGATTAGTATTCTTTTTAATTAAACATTGTGGAACAGATTCGAGTTGAACGAATACCTTTAGTGCTTCAAACTAACGTGCATACCACATACACTACTGTTCCATTTGTACAGAAAGAGAGACTCGAACTCTCAAAAAACAGATCCTAAATCTGCCGCATATACCATTCCCCCATTTCTGCCTTACTATGTCTGGGAAGCAGGATTCGAACCTGCGACCTCCCGCGTCCAAGGCGGGCAAACAACCTCCGTTATCTTCCCAGTTTTTGGGTGCTTTCGGGAATCGAACCCTGTTCTTCAGAACCACAATCTGAGGTTTTACCTAATAAACTAAAAGCACCATATGCGGCTCATACGAGGATCGAACTCGTTTCTCCCGAGAGACAGTCGGGAAGGTTAGCCAGTAACCCCAATGAGCCAGTTCCTTTCCAGAACTTATGTGACCCTGACAGGATTCAAACCTGTAACCTTCTGCTTCGTAAGCAGTTGCTCTATTCAATTGAGCTACAGGGTCATTGCGGAGAGCTAGTTGTAACAACCTTTATTTGCCTACTCTCTTTTTGGGCATAAAAAAAGCACCTCGTTAAAGGTGCTTCATATCATACTGCAGGATAAGATTATCCTATCAGCCTGTAATGATCATACACCTGTGTTTTATAAAATCGACTATCCAGTCTCGGGAAAGCTTGATGAATGTTATGTAATCTAAAAGCAAACATATCTTTATAGTTTATAATTGTTAGTTGATAGTTTTTAGTTGGTAATTCTGAAATCAAAAATCTCAAATCAAAAATCTTAAATCTTAAATTCTTTCCATTTTTCTTCGGCAAAGATAAAGTCTAAAAAATCAAACTTCCAAATTATTTTTTAATTTATTTTACTGAAAATCAATTAGTTATATTTATTTTTAAGCAAAAGAAATCCTGTCCACCAGGTAGCAGATGTCTTTAAAATATTCAAATGACTGTCTCTCATTTGGTTAGTTTCCAATTCTTATTTTCTATTTTTTATACTAGGCATGAAACATTTTTTTACTTTTTTTTTAGATTCCCCTTTTAAGGCACTTGTTTTTATATCATTTCTATTGTTTTTTCTTTAATTTCTTTTTCCAAAATCTTGCTTAATATGTCTAATTTGATTTCAAAATGGCTATAAAACAAAAAAAGCGCCCTGAAATCAGGACGCTTTTTATATAGTTTTGGATTACCAATTACAAATTGTACTTGAAATCTTTACAATATATACCACATCCTTGACGTTTCGCAAGAAGCTTTGCTCCAATACGATCGTTTAATAGTCTAAATGACGGTACGCTATGTTGGTATATTGTATTCATTTCGGGGACAAAAGTAATCGTTTTTTTAAAACAGTAAGAAAAGTATTCTTATTTTTCTTCAAAAATATCAGTTTGTAAATCAGACCTATTCAAGATGGGTTGCCAAACTAGGCAGCGTCATAGCTCCGTTAATATCTGCTGTTGCAGTTCCTGTCTGTTTCTGTACATTGTTAACATAAATCTTTGCGGTAGCCGTCTGTCCGGCAGCACCAAAACTCTGAGCGGCAGTCTGTCCGCCAAATCCAACCGCTATAAGGCTGTTTGGGGCTGTAATCTCTTTAGACCATGGTAGCGCTGTAATAATTTCTTCTACGTTTTGCCCATTTGCCCCCGTAAACACTACAAAAAGCTGTCCCGAATAATTTCCGGTTACCTCATATTTTACAGTTTTTGAGCCTGAAGGTGGGCTGCTATCATCACTGCTGCAAGAGCTAAGGCTAATAGAAACCAGTCCTAGGAGAACTGTAGCCATCATCAAAAAAAACTTCTTTTTCATACGTTTGGTTTTTTAGTTAGTTATAGTTAAGCTACAATTTCGTGAGTAGCCTTTACAAAAACAGTTTAACTCGAAAAAACCCTACTTTAAAAGTGAATAAATTTATTTCTCCAATAAATAAAGCGACAACGCAGCTTATTTATACATCTTAAAAACGTAAAAGAGATTTACTTCATTTCAAAATTTATCCTTCAGAAAACATAAAATTTAATTTATTAGCCTAAGTTTGCACTAGTACCCTTACAACTAAGCTACTACCTTACGTTCACGCCCACAAATCAAGAACCTGCCATACAATAGCTTTCCCGTAGTATTAGCACAGTCACAAACCTACCAAACGAGGAACGCATGAAAAAAATTACCCGGTTTGCAGCTTGCCTGTTTTTTATTTTTTCTTCTGCCTACGGCCAAAAAGAACTTTGGGGTTATCGAATGACCGCAATAGGAACACCCGGAAGCAACAATGGCGTTATTATCAAAACTGCTCTGGCAGGTGATAGTTCGGATCCTGAAACTATGCATGAATTTGATCCTAACGGTATGTTGGGAAAGTTTCCAAGAGGCCGACTATTCCAGGCTTCCAACGGAAGATTATATGGTGTGACTGGTTATGATGGCAATACGCCTGGCCCAGGAGTGCCCTTGGGAGTACTATTTGAATATGACCTTATACTCGACCAATATAAAGTGCTTTCTACAACATTAACAGGTGCAATGCATGGTGTTATAGAACCTCAACCTAACATATTGTATGGCATTACCAATAGCGGTTCTTCCATCTTTAAATACAACATCAATACGGAAGAAATGAGCATTGTTGCGACCATTCCTCCATTTTCCTATAACAACAGCAACCAATACCCTAAATTCACCGGAGAGCTTATGAAAGCATCCGACGGAAATTTATATGGTGTAACTTCTATGGCGCCTTCCTCACAAAATATTCCTTATCCTGGTGGTATTTATAGGCTGAATCTTTCAAACAACCAACTAACGAAAGTTTATGTTCTTGGTACACCCGGTTCAGGTTCCGATGTTATACATACTATTTATGAGACCAAACTGGTGGAAGCCTTGCCTGGAAAATTATACGGTACGGCATTGGGCGGTGTTAATATAGGTCCTCAAGGTGTAGCTCCATTAGGCAGCGGTACGCTCTTCGAATATACAATTGCGACCAATACGATGGTTAAAAAGTTTGATTTCAACTATGCTGTCAATGGTGCCAATCCTAGTCCTATTATAAAAAGTGCCGACAACAAACTTTATGGCACCTTAGGTGGAAATAACAATAGCAGTTACCCTAATGCAGACGGTTTAGTATTTGAATATGACGTTACCACAGGAACCATGTCCATACTTCATCCTTTTTCTTATGTTGCAGATGATATGGTCAGGGCTCCGTATGGCACGTTGCTAAAAGCCAGCGATGGTGCAATTTATGGCAGTAGCGGTCAAGGAAACTTTAAACTTAACCTGACAACCAACACTGTCAACCGAAAAATAATTGCGAATAATACCTATGAGCCAAAAGACCTTATCGAAATCTGCCGCAAGCCTTCTTATCACTTTTTTGATACTGCCTCTTTTGTCGTTTGCGTGAATAATCCTTTTGTATTTGACGTGCAGAATACTAATGCCACCAGCTATATATGGAAAAAGGGCTCAACCGTATTGCCTTCTCAAACTACCGGTATACTTTCTATTCCTAATCTTGTAGTATCAGACAGTGGCATATACACTTGTACGATGACCAATTCCTGCGGCACTACCATTACCATGCCTTTACAACTTACTGTTGATGGCTGTCTGGGTACTGATGAATTGATTTGGAAAAATGCTATAAAACTTTACCCAAATCCAGCAGCTAATGTCCTGAACATACAACTTCCAAATATGCCTGATCTTGAAATAAAACAAGTTTTAATAAGCAATATGCTGGGACAGACTGTCTACAACGAAACGTATAAAAATCCATCAGTCGAAATCAGCTTTTTGGCAGCCGGAATGTACCAACTCCATCTCATTACCGATAAAGGCGAATGGAAAGGCAAATTCATAAAAGAATAATATCTACACAAAACCCACTTATACCACAAAACAACCTATGAAAATAAAACTACTTCTTCTTGTATTTTTCCTGATGGCTACTTTTCCCAGTTTTGGGCAGTTTATAACCGAATGGAATACGGGCGCTAGTACTACAATTACAGTTCCCACAACCGGAACAGGATATAACTACACCGCTACCATTGCAAGGCTTGATACACCAGCAACCATCATTACGACATTGAATAATGTTACTGGAAATGCTCAATTTACCGGTTTGGCAATCAATACTAATTATCAGGTTAAAATTACCGGAACTTTTCCAAGAATTTATTTCAATAATTCAGGCGATAAAGTAAAGCTGAAAAACATAGCGCAATGGGGAAACATTGCCTGGACAAACTTTGCTAGTGCTTTCTATGGCTGTACTACGATGAACATTACGGCAACCGATGTTCCTGTACTTTCCGGTGTGACCAACATGAGTCAAATGTTTCAGTTTTGTATCGCTTTAAATGGCCCGACCAATATTGGAAATTGGAAT
Organism: Flavobacterium microcysteis; assembly: GCF_006385255.1. Lineage (GTDB taxonomy): Bacteria > Bacteroidota > Bacteroidia > Flavobacteriales > Flavobacteriaceae > Flavobacterium > Flavobacterium microcysteis. Next base: position 399,007 of record NZ_VFJE01000055.1, on the reverse strand, counting down.
ACTGCTACCGTGACGAATATGAGCAATTTATTTAGCGGTGCAACAATTTTTAATCAGAATATAGGAACATGGAATACAGCTGCCGTTACAACCATGAGTAACATGTTTGCCAATGCTACTAATTTCAATCAAAATATTGGAAACTGGAATACCGGAGCCGTGGCTATTATGGAATATATGTTTTATGCCGCCAAGAATTTTAACCAGCCCATCGGAAATTGGAATACTACCAGTCTTACTAATACAGACGGTATGTTTTCTCAAGCTTCTGCCTTTAACCAAAATATCAACAATTGGAATATGGGAGCTGTTACCATTACACGAAGCATGTTTACAGCAGCTACTGCCTTTAACCAGCCTATCGGAAATTGGAATACAAGCACTGTTACTACAATGAGTGGCATGTTTAGCGATGCTACTGCTTTCAATCAAAATATCGGGAACTGGAATACTGCTGCAGTTACAGATATGTCAACCCTGTTTTCCGGAGCCACAGCCTTCAATCAAAACATAGGCAATTGGAATATGGGTAATGTTATTAATATGAATGCCATGTTTAAAGGAGCTTCGGCTTTTAATCAGAATATCGGTAACTGGAATGTTTCTTCAGCTGTTAATATGCTGAATATGTTTCAACAGGCAACTTCCTTCAATCAAGATATTAGCAATTGGGATATTTCTTCAGCAATTTCTATGGAAGCCATGTTTAAGGATGCCTCCGCATTTAACCAAAATCTGGGACCGTGGGGGGCACGCTTAAATTTAAATTCCTCTTTAGGAGGTTTTTTTGGTGGCATGCTTGATAATTGCGGCATGAGTATTGCCAATTATGATGCAACATTAGTTGGGTTTAGTGCGAATGGCCCTCAGAGCCGGGTTTTAGGCGCAGCAGGACTTTACTATTGTAATGATGGAGCAGCGGCCCGTGCTAACCTCCTGTTGCCTGTTGTCAACGGTGGAAAAGGCTGGAACATTACCGGCGACACTTCGTTAGCTGCCTCAACTCCGCTTTTGGCAGTATCAGGTACAACCACAACACTAGCCTATTCGGGATGCAACTACGATTGGTCGAATCCAACCAATCGTGCCAGAAAAATGCTGACCGTCAATCCGAATGGCAATAACTTTTCGCCGTCCAACGTACAAATCAATAACAATACTATAGGAGCGCTTCCAAATGGAGTTACTTCTACCGATGGCTATTACCAAATCAGTAACGGCACTAACAGCACCAGAGTCAGCAATCGTCTTGTTTCTATTACCGATAGCGGAAACCATACTGTGAATGACGGTATTATTGTACGGGTTTATTATTCCATATCCGAATATACCAACCTAGTTGTAAATGCGCCTCCTGCTGGAGATATCGTAGATGCAGGATGGTTTTTGTCAGGCAATAATACCGCAGCAACAGTAATTGCTACTATGTCTGCCGGAACTTATGCCTTACCTAATGCAGAAAAGATTATTCCTTTCAATTCAGGCTCAGAAAATGGTATCGCTTTTGTAGAATTTCGCTTAACCAAAACAGGTACTATCGGATTGTATGCAAAAACACAGGAGGGTTCGCTAGCGCCTGAATTATCTGTTCCGGATAGGTCAAAATCTTTAGCTATAAAAATGTATCCAAATCCTACGAAAAACCTATTGCATTTAGAATTTACCGACAGTCAAAATACAAAAATACAAAAAATTGCCATTACCAATATGTTGGGACAGACAATCTATACCATTACAGAAAATTCAAAATCTATAGATGTTTCATTACTCGCTTCGGGAATATACCAGATTTCTGTTTCTACAGATCGTGGTAATTGGAACGGTAAGTTTATAAAAGAATAGCAGGCAATTTTAGCCTGCTATTTTTAATCTTCTCTACTTCCGTCATCTGCCATACGCACCATTTTAGGAGTAAATTTCGCTACTACATCTACTAGTTCCTGTTGCGATGCCATGACTTGGTTGATATCTTTATAGGCCATTGGCGCTTCGTCCAGTCCGGCACCAATCAGCGTTACGCCATGATGGTTTAGGACGGCCTGCATTTCATTTTTGGTAATCGTCCTAAAGGCCTGACCTCTGCTCATCTGTCGTCCGGCACCATGCGAAGCCGAATTGATAGCATTCTCTTCTCCTTTTCCTCTTACCAGAAATCCCGGTGCCGTCATACTTCCCGGTATGATTCCCATCACGCCTTTTGCAGCCGGAGTTGCTCCTTTTCTATGTACAATTACTTCTTCTCCATTCCAGATTTCTTTCCATGCAAAATTATGATGGTTTTCCACTTTCGCTAATACCTCAGCACCTAATGCCTGCTGCATCTTGTTATGGATAATTTCATGGCAAGCCGAAGCATAATCTCCTGCCAAATTCATGGCTATCCAATACTCTTGTCCCATCTCTGAATTCATATCCAGATAAGCCAGATTTCTTGCCACTTCTGGTAATGGACATAACTCTTTTGCAATTTTAGTATAATGCCCGGCAACAGTAGCACCAAAACCTCTGGAACCCGAATGTGTCAACAAAGCAACATATTTTCCTTTGGAAATACCCAAAACAGCATCATCCGATTCAAACTCTAAAATCCCAAATTCTACGAAATGGTTTCCTCCACCAGAAGATCCTAATTGTGACCAGGCCTTATCTTTTAAGTTCTTGACAAACGGGTTAGTTTCAAAATCAGGGCTTTCCAGTACGGCATGGTCTGCTCTGTATTGCCCCTGGAAACCGTGTCCAGCACCAAATTTAGAATGAGCAATCAGTTCTCTCTTGAATTTATGTTCGTTCTCATAATAAAAATCTTCTGGAATATCATAAACCGACAGGGCCATTCTACAACCGATATCCACACCTACTCCATAAGGAATAATAGCATTTTGTGTAGCCAATACGCCTCCAATTGGCAATCCATAACCTTGGTGTGCATCTGGCATCAGGGCACCACCAACCGTAACAGGCAATTGCATGGCAATTTTCATCTGATCAATAGCACCTGCTTCAATATGGTTTAATCCATAAGACGAAAAGGCTTTCGGGTTTGGATTCAGGGCAATAAAATCTTCCGGTTTTTCTGCAAACTTTTCGATTAATGCCGTGGCTAATTTTCCAAAAAGCGCATCGTCGATATAATTCTCTGGTGTCTCCAGTACTTTTTTATACAAATCCAACATCTGCTCTTTTGTATGACCAGTTCTCTTTTTGTTTACGTTTAAGGCAATCCCGATAACGCTTCCTTGAGGATATCCTAATTCCAGCAAATCGGTTCCGTTGATTGGTGTTTTCATGTTTTCCATTTTTTGATGGTACAAAGATGCACATGCACCTACGCAATTATTTTGCGCAGTTATTTTTTATTTTAAAATCTACACTTTAAGCAAATTTATGTAGTATTGTATATAAATAGCATGCAATGGATTCTTATGATATACTTTTAAATTCTTTAAAGCAAATCACGGAACTTGATTCTGAAGAAGAAACAATGTTTCGAAAAGCATTTAAACCATACTCATTAAAGAAAAATGAATTCTTTTTGCAATCCACAGAAGTCAATCACAGATTGGGATTTTTATGCAAAGGATTAGTTCGCTATTTTGTTTTTAAAAATGAAGAAGAATCTACTTTGGAGTTTACCAAAGAGGGCGAGTTTATTGCTGACTATGGCAGTTTCATATCCAAGGAGCCTTCACTTCAAAATATTCAAGCGCTGGAAGATTGCCAATTACTGGTAATCGAATATGAAGAGTTGCAAAAATTGTATAAAATCTCCCGAAATGCCAACTTATTAGGCAGAGTTATTATTGAACATCGTTTCATCATTATGGTCGACCAACTTTTGACTGTCCACCGTTATAATCCCGAAGACCGTTACCGCTATTTCTTAAATCATTACAAAGATCTCACACAAAGAATTCCCCAATATCTTATTGCTTCTTTTGTGGGTGTAAAACCACAATCCCTTAGCAGGATAAGAAAAAGGATAGTGCAGTAATTTGTTAACTCAGGTGCATCATTTCTAATAAAGAGCACTATTACATTTGTATTCGTAGGCCTTAAAAAACAAATGTAATTCTTGTTGCGCTACAAAGCACAACAATAAACTCAAATTAAAATGACACTACTTATCATCTTTATCGTATTTGGATTTTGCTTTTTATTAGAGCGATTGACACCCGGCTGGAAATTACCTGATGTGCCAACCTGGACCATAAGAGTACTGGCTGTAAATTTTATTCAGCTTGGCATAGTGATATTGGCAGGATATACATGGGAAATATGGTTGGCTAAGACTTCCTTGTTTAAATTATCAGACTATGTGAATTCCTTCTTCGGAGGATTAATCGCATATTTTATAGCTACTTTTATCTTTTACTGGTGGCATCGATGGAGACATAAAATTGATTTTTTATGGACACATTTCCATCAAATTCATCACAGTCCACAACGCTTGGAAGTAATCACCTCTTTTTACAAACATCCTTTAGAAATGACTGTAAATTCAATTATAGGAAGCCTTTTGGTTTTTACTACGTTGGGATTGAGTTTAGAAGCTGGTGCTGTATATACGCTATTTACAGCTCTTGGAGAATTTTTTTATCATACCAACGTAAAAACCCCGCAATGGATTGGCTATATTTTTCAGCGTCCAGAAATGCACAGAATTCATCACGAATATGACAAACACACTAATAATTATGGTGATATTGTATGGTGGGATATGTTGTTTGGAACTTATGAAAACCCTAAAGAATTTAAATCAACATGCGGTTTTGATAATGAAAAAGAACAACGGCTATTTGACATGTTTAAGTTTAAAGATGTACATAAAGAATAGTATTCATTACTATCAAAATCTAATACAAAAGAACCCGACCAATTTTTATAATCAGTCAGGTTCTTTTTTTTGTAACCTTGATGAGATTCGAACTCACATTCCCTCTCGGGCATTACGGCTGCAAATACGCTTCCCTACTTTCCCTAACGATTTCGGTGCTTCTGTAAATTCTACCCATTAGTCCGCGCAGGTCTAACCGGAATATCCGTAAACTCAATGGCCAGTAAATTTTGCCACAGGCTTTTCCCTTTAAGCTACAAGGCCTTATTATTTTGATGGTACAAAGATGATTCCTCTACTACGCAATTATTTTGCGCAGTAAAAAAGAATTTCTATTTTTGACTAAACGAGCAAATACTTTTTACTTTCTTCTATCTAAAATCAGAAAAAATGTCTCAAAACAAGAATGCCCTTATCCGTTATAAAACCATTGATAAATGCCTACAGAACCAGTATAGAAAATGGACTCTGGAAGATTTGATGGAAGCTTGTTCTGAAGCATTATTTGAATACGAAGGCAAAGAAAATTCTGTAAGCAAAAGAACCACACAGCTTGACATCCAGCTCATGCGAAGTGAAAAACTGGGCTATAATGCACCTATTGTGGTCTATGAGAAAAAGTACTACAAATATGAAGACGAGGAATATACTATAACCGATATTCCGCTAACCGAAACGGATATCAATGTACTAACCGAAACCGTTTCTATGCTCAAGCAGTTTAAGGATTTTTCTTTATTCAATGATGTATCCGATATATTGCAGCGTCTTGAAGATAAGATTTATGCAGAGAAATCGCATACCCAACCTGTTATCTATCTGGATAAAAATGAGAACTTAAAAGGATTGCATTTTCTGGATATACTATACCAAGCCATCATCAAAAAAGTTGTAGTGGTGCTTACTTATAAATCGTTTAAATCCAGAGAACCTCAACAGTTTATCTTTCATCCGTTCATTTTAAAAGAATTCAATAACCGCTGGTTTTTGGTTGGTAAGAAAAAAGCAGCTTTACCAATTGTCAACTTGGCGTTAGATCGTATCGAAGCAGTTGATTTTGATTTTAATCATCCTTATGCTGAAGAGAATTTCAATGCAGAAGATTTCTACAAAGACGTGATCGGCGTTTCGGTTAGCGAAGGCCAAAGAGTCAGAAATATCCGTTTGTGGATAGACACTCATAATGCGCCTTATGTAATAACAAAACCATTTCACCACTCCCAAAAAATTGAAGAACATCGGGAAGGCGGAAGTATTGTAATCAGCCTGAAATTAAATATCAATTACGAATTCGAAAGACTGATTATGGGATTTGCTGAAGGAATTGAAGTGCTGGCTCCTGAGAGTCTTAGACAACGAATCAGCGAAAAGCATAAAAAGGCATTAAAAAAATACGATCAGCCCGTTAAATAAATCCCAATACCTATCGTCCGTATCAGATAAAAACAGAACTTAGCCTCATGCAGCTACAGTATTTCAGGCCTAAAAATAAACTCCTTTCCCAATATCTTGAAGGTTATTATTTCCTAGAAAAGGAAAGAGATGAGCCTACTGTTGAATATTTTACTTTCCCGAACAATTTCAGTATCGTGTCTGTAATTACAGATGCACAGATAGTCATGGATGACAAGGGGGCTTTTGTAGAAGAAAAAAAAGAGGCTGCTTTTCTTTCCACTCTCATCTGCCATTATAAAAAACCGTTTAAAGTGCATTATGAAGGCAAGATCAGGGAGGTTACTTTTTACTTCAAGCCTTTAGGGCTGAATGCTTTTATTTCAAAACCGTTAGAGCATTATCTTGAAAATTCTTATAGTTCTTTTGCTCCTTTCGAGGATTATGAAACGACCTTGAAGTCGATTTTGAATGAAAACAATAAGGAAGAGCAGCGAAACCAGATTGAAAAATATTGGCTGTCCAAGCTTATCGGTTTTGAAAATCCTCTGATACAAGATGTATTGCTGGAACTAACGGAAAATGCGGAAGAAGCATCTATTGAAAAGCTTGCTGTAAAACACCATACGAGCCGGCAAAATATTGCGAGACAGTTCCATATTCACGTTGGTAAAACACCTTCTGAGTTTAGGAAAATACAACGGTTCAGAGAAACGATGGCTAAAAACACCAAACTTGCTAACAAAGATAAAGGCAAAGGTACGTTGAGCTATGACAGTTCTTTTTATGACCAATCACACCTCATCAAAGATTTTAAAGCATTTACGGGATTAGCTCCTAAGGCATTTTTCAAGTCGGTTTCTTTACAAGAAAATGCTACAATAAACTGGCTGTTTTTATAAAAAACCAGAATTTATTTCTTTGTGAGCAAGTTTAGAGTATGTTGCATCGCCTTGTTACTTTCCCAACCAAAATGTCCTGGAATGACATAATGCGGTTTCGGATATTTCTTTATAAGTTTTCTCATAGTACCTTCCCAGGCATTTAAATCGGCATCGGCTATATTGCCCAAACTTTCGTTTTCTGTGCTTTTTATAAGACAGCCTCCATACAGAATTTTTTGTTTTCCAAACCAGATAACAATATTGTCCTGCGTATGTCCGGCTCCCGCATAATAGGTTTCAAATTTCTTGTTTCCGATGTTGAAAACAGTATCTTTTTCAAAATAATGTTCCGCCTGCACATTCCCGTTTTTCTGGCATAAATCATATGTCAATTTGGACGAATAGGTAGGAATGCCTTTCTTTTTATAATATTCGAATCCTGCAGTACGGTCGTCATGAAAATGGGTGGCAATGCAAAATATTACGGGTTTGTTATGCCGTTTGTAAATACTGTCAAGCAAAGGTTGAAATTCGGATTCATCCCAAGGCGTATCGATAAGAATTACTCCTTTGTCTGACACCACATACATACTATTAGAAGGGAATACTGTTCCGTCTAAATCTTTGTAAGTAGTATAGATATAAAAATCATCCGCCAGAGGCGTAATTTTCAACTTGGAAACTGCAGCCTGTCCGAAAAATGTTTCAGAAAGAAGCAACATGAAAAAAAGCACAGGCAAAAAAAATGTTTTCTTATTCTGAGCAATTCCGTTTGATTTCATGGTTTTAGTTTTGGCTTTCTACAAACTTTTTAAAGGCGCTCATAAATTTAAGCGATTGTTTTTTGAAAGCACCGGGCATCAAGAAAGCCATCACTTTCATAAAACCTTTTAATTGAAATTCATTTTCCGTAACATATTTGGTCTTCGTATCGGAAAGTTTGATAAAGCTATTTTTTACAGTATTTAAAACGCCATTGGCCTCATAAGTTCCTGTAAATTCATCTGGCAGATTGCGTACTGTAACGGTTTCAATCATTTCGAATTCACGACTGCCCATCTTAAACTTAAGTTTTAACTTAGCACCAGGCTGTCCCGGAGTACCGCTCAAATGCTCAACGCTCTGTAAGCCTTCCATCCATTGTTTCATCGTATCAGTATTGTCAAACAATTCAATAACCCTGTCAATAGGCTTGTCAATTTCAATTTCTACAGTATATTTCATAAAGCGTTTGGTTAAATAGTGTACCAAAAGTACAAAAAGATTATACTATTTTGCCAATTCCTTAATGTCTTGTATTTCCAAAATAGATTTAGGATACCCTTTTCTCACTGCATTAATCATAGCCTGGCCCACCTGTTCCATAGTCAGTGAACTTTTAGGAAAAAAGATTGGAAATAGCGGGATGATAATTTTGAAGATTGTCTTTACGTTTTTCTGTTCCTTAAAAGGCTTCATAAATCCCGGACGGAAATTATATTCTGCTTTAAAAGACAGCTTTTGCAATGCATTTTCTGTCCTGCCTTTTACCCTTGCCCACATAATTTTTCCTTTTTCGGAACTGTCTGTATGACTCCCGGATACATACGTAAAAACCATATTCGGATTGAGGGATGCCAATGTTTGGGCAAAAGCCAATGTCGTATCATACGTAATATGCGTAAAATCGGCTTCATTCTTACCTACAGAACTGATTCCGGCACAATAAAAACAAGCATCATAACCTTTTAGAGCTTCTGCATGTTGTTCCAATTTCATAAAATCAGGTACGATAAGTTCCTCTAATTTAGAATGTTTGAGGACTGAAGGCTTACGATTTACCATCAGCACTTTGGTTACAGCTGAATTTTCAAGACATTCTAACAGAACGCCTTCACCTACCATTCCGGTAGCACCAGTAATGATTACTTTCATTTCAATTATAGATTTAATTGTCTTTTTTATACTTGCAAAGTTCACTACAAAGCAACACTATCGTTTTGTTAGAAGGTTCAAATTATTTTGTTGTAAAGCTCAACAAAAACTATTGGTTATACTTGAATCCCAACGTCATACTAATATATAAAAAAGGCTGCCAAGTTGTACTCGCAGCCCATGATATCCTTTATAAAAAATCGTATTACGACTCCAAAAGCACATCCAGATTTTCCAATCCGGCAGTAAATCCTTCTTTGAAGCCCATTTCAATTATCTTTTCAAGGTCTTCTAGTTCCTTATATGATATTTCGATGTTTACAATAGTTGACTTCGAATTTTCTTTAAAGGTATTCGTCCAGAATGATCTTGGAAATTCGGTATTTAAAACACCATTTTCATCACAAAAAGCATCAAGTGCAGAAAAACTTTCACCTTCTTTAATAGCGTGATAGTCAGCTCTAGCCCAATGTTCCGAACCATCCGGTCCGACCATAGCATAAAGCCAAAATCCTCCTTCTGTAAAATCCATAGATTTAGTTCTGGCTTTCCAAGGCTTTGGTGCCCACCATTGGTCTAAAAGCTCACTTTTTGTCCAGGCAGCCCATACTCTGTCCCGAGTTGCTGCAAATTCTCTTTCTACTCTGATTTTTTTATTTTCCTTATCAACAGTAAAATTCATTAAAAGATTGTGTCCCATTTTTTTTTAATTTAAATTATTCAATATTATCTGGTTAGCAAAATACTTTATGTGAAAATTTAGAAAATTGCTTAATCGATTATTTATTAGCAACCATTCAGTTGCAAATATAAGCAACTTTTTGGTTGCGCAAAATGTTTTAGTATTTTTTTTTAGACAATACAGTTGAAAATGAGTTACCAAACGTAAAGAATAGAGTAAATATATGGCCCGGAGCCTGTGTATAATAAATTCAGCTGATCCGCTAAATAAATTCCATTGACTATGAATTTATAGCGATACTCTCCTTTTTGAAGCGTAACAGTACAAATCCATCGGTCGTTTATCTGTTGCATCGGTATTGGTTTCCAGTCGGAGAAATCACCAGATAACAAAACTTGTTCCGCACCTTCAAAATCGTTCATTTGAAACGTCACGGTTTGATTTTGCTGCTTTCCAAATAATATGGCTACATAATTTTCTGGATTTTTATCAAATACTTTGGTAAAATAGTGATTGCTTTCTTCAACTCGACCTTCTTTTCTATTAGCAACACCAAGCCATGTATCAATTTCCAAATTTTCCGGTTCGTATTTTTTAAGACATTCAAAAAAACGGACACCATCGTTTGCCTTACCAATTGCTATGGCTTGTATTCCCAATTCAATGGCGTCATGGTTTTTAAAATTGTACTCTTTTGGATGGTATTGTCGTAAAGAATCATAGGCTGAAATGGCACCTTCAATGCCATCCGTACTATACTTATTGAGTATAATCTCACTAATACTCTTAGGGAAATAGGTAGCCATATCCTGAAAATGTTTTCCCTTTTTTAATTCCTCAACTAATGAAATCACAATCGGAGTTTTAAAATCGTTTTTATAGTACAGGTGAACCCTTTTCTTTTTTAGCTCCACAGCCATAGAATAATTGGTTATGGTATTACTTGGTTTCTTTTGAGCTGTTCGTTGGAGGATAGTGACAATATCTTGCAAAGCATAAGTACTATTCTGCTTTAAATAATCATTGGCTGCATCTCTGCGCCAGCAAGCTTCATGATGTCCATTTTTTATACAATAATTAGTCAGAGTAAAGTTGTCAGTTGTTTTCCGTGCTATAAAACTTCCGTGAACGGTAGCATAATCACCGCTGGCGTCACCTATGAAAAGCTGTGCGCCTGTTAATCGGATCAAATTAAATTTTGAAATGAATTTCAGGGCTTCTTTGACCGTTTTGCAATTTTTCAGGATATAAGTAACTACTTCTTCTTCTCTAACCTGTTTTTTAGGATCATGGGAAGCAGGTACTGCATCAATTGCTGTATAATCCAGAAACAAACCATACTCATTCATTCCGCCTTGTGGATTTTTATACATGAGGTTGTTCATTTTTTCATCAGCCGACAGTTCCGTCCAAATCATATAACCGCATGATTTCCCCGTAGCGGGAAAATACCATAACCGATACGAAAGAGAGGGATCTTCATCTTCATTGTTTCCAATCCAGACATTTCGTCCGTCGTTGGCCATAAAAATTGTACAGGCATTTGATAATTCTATGCCGAAAAAAATCAATGCTAAAAAAAAGAGTGTGGATTTCATAAATAGCAGTTTAAACGGCCAAAATTAGCCTGAAAAACATGCCTGTCTGTTCGTGTTTATCCAGCCGAACCGATTTATCGTTGATTATTTTGCTTTTGATATTGGGTAGGCGACAAACCAGTCCATTTCTTAAAAGCCGTATTAAAAGTGGTCTTTGAATTAAAACCCGAAGCAAAGGCAATGCCCAACATATTCAGTTCTTCCGACTTGTCAGACAACAGCAGTCGTTTTGCCTCTTCTACTCTTTTGCTATTGATATAGTTGTAAAAATTATTGCCGGTTACTTCATTAATCAGATAAGAAGCATCATGTATACTGATTTTGAGTTTTTCAGCCAGAATCGGGAGACTTAATTCATTGTCTAAAAAAATCTTTTCGTTTGTCATTAATCTGTCGAGTTGTTCCGATAGTATTGCAATTTCATTTTTTTCCAAACGTGTCGATCTCTTTGAATCGTCATTTTGCGGTGTTCCAAAAAGCTCTGAAATGTCCTGTAATTTTTTCTTATCAAAAGCAAAAATAGTTCGTTGCCTGATCGAAAAATACGCCAGAAAAAAAGCCGATATAGCATAAACAATCGGCATTACTTTTAGCATAAAAGACATTCCTATCAAAGCATCATTGAGCCAGAATATCAGGACTAGAGCCAGAATCAGTAAAAAATACCGAAGCCAGTCCAAATTAATTTCTTTGACTGATGCAGTTATCAGTCGTAGGTTCTTTTGATGGCGTACTAAGGCTAAATAACTCAAGCCAATATATAACAACAGCTGTACTGGCAATAAATCCCTGACCAGGAAATCAGCATATCCAATGCTAAACAATTTTTGTCTGATTAGGCTTCCATCACTAGAAAAAAGAAAGCATTCAATAAATACATAGAATAGAAAAGGTAAAAAATGCAACCCATCTTTTGGTGTAAGAGTCTTGGTGGGATTTACAAAGTAAAGCGTTGCCAGTAAAAGGCTTGGCGCCATCAGAAATTGTATGGCATTTAGAAATAGAATCAGATGACCGGTTGCTTCTCTAAAACTGATTCCTAAAAAAGAACTGCCCATAAGGAATACAAAAAAGGCAAGCCATCTATTTGCTTTGCTGTTTTGTTTCAATGGATGAAAGAAAAGCAAGAAGCTCAGAAGGAAGCACGATCCCGTAGAAAAATACATTAGAGCAAGGTTCATTTTGAGAAAATTTAGTAGGAAGCCATATTATCGTCTAGGAGTAATTAATTGTAATTGATCTAATTCATCTAACATTTCAACAAAAAGGTACTGTAACGATTTCAAGACAGTGATGTCCCTTACCGTTTCGTTCAAAAAGAAAGAAAGTTCAAAATTATTATCTGGAAGCTTTTCTTCCCAAATTCCTTTTTGATCAGATATCAAGATATTTACATCTTTTTGTAATGCAATAGAATCACGTATTTTCTTATTTCGTAAAAGAGATTTCGTCTTAAACTCATTATTTGATTTTATAATAAATGCCTTGTCAAATTCAGGATAACCAATCTCTACGTCCTGAGCACCAAATAACTTTTCAATTTTTCTGGTAAAATCTGCCCTGTAAATTTCAAATTGAAAATTATCTACCAAAATTATCGGGGCAATTATTCTTGTCACTTTTGTACTGAACTTTCCTGACCATATAGTATAATTATCAAAGACAATTAGCCATTTATTATGCTCAATTTCTGTTCGGTCGGAATGCCACGAATAGCCTTTCACAAAACTACCGCCAGTCTCTTTGGCAAATTCTTTCCAAATATTATTCTTCTCTTTGAGTAGGGTCATTATTCAATTTTTAATTGTAATACATAGTATGAAATCAAATATAAATAAAGTGTTTTTTAACATTTACAAAAGACACTTTCAAATTTATATATATTTGTATCAAAACAATCTCAATGTTGCACGAATTTCCTTTTTATCTTGCCGTTATCTTGGCAATTATTTTTTTGGTAATGCTTGCCAATAAAATCAAGGTTGCCTACCCAATCCTATTGGTCTTCGCTGGTCTGGCTATCAGTTTTATTCCGGGTATTCCGTTAGTCAAAATTGATCCCGAATTGATATTTATTATCTTTTTACCGCCACTTTTATATGAAGCAGCATGGTCTACTTCATGGAAAGAGCTTTGGCGATGGCGCAGGATAATTGGCAGTTTTGCCTTCCTGATTGTTTTTCTTACGGCCTTAGCTGTAGCAATTGTTTCGAATCATTTTATTCCCGGATTCTCTCTGGCACTTGGTTTCCTTTTAGGCGGTATTGTTTCGCCTCCAGATGCTGTGAGCGTAGGTGCCATCCTAAAATTTGTAAAAGTACCCAAACGATTAGCATCTATGCTGGAAGGCGAAAGTCTGCTAAACGATGCTTCCAGCTTGATTGTTTTCCGATTCGCCTTAATTGCCATCGGAACAGGACAGTTTGTATTGCAAGAAGCAGTCCTTAATTTCAGCTGGATGATATTTGGCGGAATCGCTATTGGCGTATCCATCGCTTATGTGTTCTTTAAAACACACAAGATTCTGCCAACTGATGTCAATATGGATATAGTACTGACTCTTGTTGCTCCCTATATTATGTATATGGTTGCTGAAGAACTGCATAGTTCCGGTGTATTATCTGTTGTTAGCGGTGGTTTATTCCTATCTAAAAGAAGCCATCAATTTTTATCAAGCAGCAGCCGATTGCGAGCCGTAAACTTTTGGGAATCCTTGGTCTTTGTACTCAACGGATTGGTATTTATGTTTATCGGACTTGAACTTCCTGAAATTGTTGACGGTCTGGGTGCTATAGGTCTTTCTACTGCTATAGGATATGGAGTATTGATTACTGGAGTATTGATTGTCGTGCGGATTCTTTGCGCTTATGGTGCTGTTATCGTCACATTGATTGCCCGCAATTTTATTACCGTAGCCGAAACCAGAAACCCAGGCATTAAAGGACCATTCGTTTTAGGATGGGCAGGCATGCGAGGCGTGGTGTCATTGGCAGCAGCCTTGTCTATTCCAGTTCATTTGGATAATGGCATGCCGTTTCCGCAGCGTCACCTTATTTTATTTATCACCTTTGTAGTAATCCTGCTTACCTTAGTATTACAAGGACTTACATTACCTTTTATTATCAGGAAATTCAACCTGCCAGAATACGACCATCCGTTAAGCGATGAAGAGTCATATCACCAAATGTACAAACAGCTTACACAGAAAAGTCTGGAACATTTAAAAAGTAACTTTTCAAAAGAACTTGAAGAACAGGCTGTTTTGCAACAAATGGCTCGGAAATGGGAAGACAGCAATTATCTTCCAGATGATGCTTCAATGATAATAGAGTGTAAAACGGTATATCTTTCCATACTCGATGAGCAGCGACAAATGTTACGTGTCATAAACCAAGATCACAGCGTTAATGAAGAAGTCGTTCGCAGGCATTTGCGTCGCTTAGATATTGAAGAAGAAAAGATGTCGTTCCAATAATCTTCATGAATTATAAAAATCAGCCAGGTCTATCACCTGGCTTTTTTTATGGTTTCCTTTTATCTAAACCATCCACCTAATAGATATTTTTTAGACCGTTATCAAAAAGTTAGAAAAACTTTAAAAATATTTTTTTTCTGTTAAAAAATAAAAATAAACTCATTTACTATGCGTGCATAATATTTTATTTTGTATATTTGGAATAACCTAATTCGAATATGAAAGATAAAACTATAGACTATATACTGAGAGCGACTTGGCAAGCCGTTTCCAGAATGTATAATGAAGAAGCCGCAAAATACGGCGCAACAATGGCCACAGGATTCGCATTGCTTAGCCTTGACAGAGACAAAGGTTCGCCATCAACAACTTTAGGTCCAAAAATGGGTATGGAACCTACCAGCCTGACCCGAACCCTGAAGTCAATGGAAGAAAAAGGACTTATAACCCGAAAGAAAAATCCTGTTGATGGACGTGGCGTACTGATACATCTTACAAAGTTTGGAAAAGAAAAAAGAGAACTTTCTAAAAACACCGTACTTAAATTTAATGAAAAGATCAGGGAACATATACCGGAAGAAAAACTGCTGCATTTTATTGAAGTTGCCGAAACTATCAATATGCTGATAGCAGACAAAAATATCTTCTCAGATATACCCGAAGAAAAACAGATGCAAACAACAAACAAATAATACTAAGGAATGAAACGACTGATCAAAAAAGTTGCTGTCATAGGTTCAGGAATCATGGGATCGGGCATTGCCTGCCATTTTGCAAATATCGGAGTAGAAGTACTTTTGCTTGATATTGTTCCTAGAGAGTTAACCGAGGCAGAACAAAAAAAAGGACTAACTCTTGAAAGCAAGGTTGTCCGAAACCGGGTAGTAAACGAACACTTGGCCAATGCCTTAAAATCGAAGCCCTCGCCTATCTACAATATAAAATTTGCCGACAGGATTACAACCGGAAATACTACAGACGACCTCTCAAAAATAGCAGACGCTGACTGGATTATCGAAGTAGTTGTAGAACGACTCGATATCAAAAAGCAGGTTTTCGAACAAATTGAAAAATACAGAAAACCGGGCACTCTAATTACTTCAAACACTTCCGGAATCCCAATTCATTTTATGAGCGAAGGAAGAAGCGAAGATTTCCAGAAACATTTCTGCGGAACACACTTCTTTAATCCGGCACGTTACCTTAAACTTTTTGAAATCATACCAGGTCCAAAAACTTCAACAGAAGTATTGGATTTCCTAAATAATTATGGTCAGCAATTCTTAGGCAAAACTTCTGTCATTGCCAAAGACACGCCTGCTTTTATCGGAAACCGTATTGGAATTTTCGGAATCATGAGCCTTTTCCACCAGGTTAAAGAACTGGGGCTTACAATAGAAGAAGTAGACAAGTTGACCGGACCAGTTATTGGCCGACCAAAATCAGCTACGTTCAGAACAGTAGATGTTGTAGGACTTGACACATTGGTGCATGTAGCCAACGGACTTTACGAAGGTGTTCCAAATGATGAAGCACATGAACTGTTCAAGCTACCGGAATTCATCAGCAAAATGATGGAAAACAAATGGCTTGGAAGCAAAACCGGACAAGGTTTTTATAAAAAAGTAGACAAAGACATCTTATCGCTTGATTTAGATACTTTAGAATATAGAGCTCCAAAAAAAGCATCTTTTGCGACATTAGAACTCACAAAAACAATTGACAAACCAATTGACCGCTTTAAAGTTCTGGTAAAAGGAACAGACAAGGCAGGAGAATTTTACAGAAAGAATTTTTCTGGAATGTTTGCTTATGTAGCCAATAGAGTTCCAGAAATTACAGAAGACTTCTATAAAATAGACGACGCTATGAAAGCCGGTTTTGGTTGGGAAAATGGCCCATTCGAAATCTGGGACGCTATTGGTGTTGAAAAAGGAATCGAATTAATGAAAGCGGAAGGATATGAACCTGCTGCTTGGGTTACAGATATGTTAGCCTCCGGAAACAAATCGTTTTACACTATCAAAGATGGTACAAGCTATTTTTATGACAGAGCTTCCAAATCTCAGAAAAAAGTTCCGGGACAAGATGCTTTTATCATATTGAACAACATTCGCGAAAGCAAAAAAGTATGGAGCAACAGCGGAGCCGTAATACATGATTTGGGTGATGGAATCCTGAATCTGGAATTCCAATCCAAAATGAATACTATTGGTGGCGATGTACTTCAAGGAATCAACAAAGCTATCGACTTAGCAGAAAAAGAATACAACGGACTGGTTATTGGAAACCAAGGAGCTAATTTCTCTGTTGGTGCCAATATCGGAATGATCTTTATGATGGCAGTTGAGCAGGAATATGATGAACTGAATATGGCCATCAAATTATTCCAAGACACTATGATGCGTGTTCGCTATTCTGGCGTTCCTGTAATTGTAGCACCGCACGGAATGACTTTGGGTGGTGGTTGCGAAATGAGCATGCACGCTGACAAAGTTGTAGCAGCAGCGGAAACGTATATCGGTTTGGTAGAATTTGGAGTTGGTGTTATTCCTGGCGGAGGTGGTTCTAAAGAAATGGCTTTGAGAGCTTCTGATCTTTTCCGAAAAAATGATGTAGAATTAAATGTACTTCAGGAATATTTCCTAACGGTTGCTATGGCTAAAGTATCAACTTCAGCTTATGAAGCGTATGACTTAGGCATCTTACAACACGGAAAAGATGTGGTGGTTGTAAATAAAGACCGTCAGATTGCAGAAGCTAAGAAACATGCCTTAATCATGGCAGAAGCCGGTTATACACAACCTGTAAAACGCAAAGATGTAAAAGTTCTAGGAAAACAGGCATTGGGAATGTTCCTTGTTGGAACTGACAGTATGGAAGCCGGACATTACATTTCTGAACACGATAAGAAAATTGCCAACAAACTGGCTTATGTTATGGCTGGAGGTGATTTGTCCGAACCGACATTGGTTACTGAACAATATCTTTTGGATATTGAAAGGGAAGCCTTTTTATCATTATGTACCGAAAGAAAAACTTTGGAAAGAATCCAGTACATGCTGACCAAAGGGAAACCATTGAGAAACTAATCGAGATTAAAGAGACTAGAAAATGAAAACAGCATATATAGTAAAAGCATACCGCACAGCCGTTGGAAAAGCGCCAAAAGGAGTATTCCGATTCAAGCGTCCAGACGAGCTTGCCGCAGAAACCATTCAGTATATGATGAATGAGCTGCCTGATTTTGACAAAAAAAGAATCGATGATGTTATGGTTGGTAATGCCATGCCAGAAGCTGAACAAGGATTAAATGTTGCCCGTCTGATTTCTCTTATGGGACTTAAGATAGACGATGTTCCAGGAGTAACCGTTAATCGTTACTGTGCTTCTGGTTTGGAAACTATTGGAATGGCAACAGCCAAAATCCAATCTGGAATGGCCGACTGTATTATTGCAGGTGGTGCTGAAAGCATGAGCTTTATTCCGATGGGAGGCTATAAACCAACACCAGATTATGCCGTGGCTAAAGAAGGCCATGAAGATTATTACTGGGGAATGGGACTGACGGCAGAAGCTGTTGCAAAACAGTTTAAGGTTTCCAGAGAAGATCAGGATTTGTTTGGTTACAATTCACATCAAAAAGCGTTAAAAGCACAAGCAGAAGGCAAATTCGACAAACAGATAGTACCAATTACTGTTGACCAGACTTATATTGATGAAAACGGAAAGAAAGCGACTAAATCCTATACCGTTACTAAAGATGAAGGCCCAAGAGCTGATACTTCATTGGAAGCTTTAGGCAAATTGAAACCGGTGTTTGCAGCTGACGGAAGCGTTACAGCCGGTACTTCTTCTCAAATGAGCGATGGTGCCGCCTTTGTAATGGTCATGTCCGAAGAGCTTGTAAAAGAGTTGAACCTTCAGCCTATTGCAAGATTGGTAAGTTATGCTGCAGCTGGAGTTGAGCCAAGAATCATGGGAATTGGTCCTGTTAAGGCTATTCCAAAAGCATTAAAGCAGGCTGGAATGTCATTAAACGACATCGAATTGATTGAATTAAACGAGGCATTCGCATCGCAGTCATTAGCCGTTATTCGTGAATTGGGAATCAATCCTGATATCGTAAACGTAAACGGTGGTGCTATTGCATTGGGCCATCCACTAGGTTGTACCGGAGCTAAACTTTCCGTGCAATTATTTGATGAAATGAAACGCAGAGGCAACAAATACGGTATCGTAACTATGTGTGTAGGTACTGGACAAGGAGCTGCTGGGATTTATGAAATACTATAATAGTTGAAAGTTGATAGAGGATAGTTGATATGAGACATCATTTTAAATAGTTGAAAGTTGAGAGGGAATAGTTGATATGAGACATCATTTTAAAAGTTTAGAATTTAGCGGATAGCTATGAGTTTTCAAAATTCTTTGCAGTCCTATTCTCTAACTTTCAACTTTCAACTATCCTCTATAAACTATAAACTATCCTCTATTATCTATTATCTCAAAAAGTTTAACAAAAAAACAAAAAATACAATGGCAGATACTATCGAAAAAGACGTTACCCGCGGCGGGCAGTTTTTGGTAAAAGAAACAAAATGTGAGGACATTTTTACTCCGGAAGATTTTTCGGAAGAACAATTAATGATGAAGCAGACGGTAAAAGAATTCGTGGATAAAGAAATCTGGCCGAATAAAAACCGTTTCGAAAATAAGGATTACGCCTTTACAGAAGAATGCATGCGTAAAGCAGGAGAATTAGGTCTGTTAGGTGTTGCTGTTCCTGAAGAATATGGCGGACTGGGAATGGGATTTGTTTCTACCATGCTGGTTTGTGACTATATTTCCGGAGCAACCGGATCATTTTCCACCGCTTTTGGTGCCCACACCGGAATCGGGACTATGCCAATTACATTATACGGTACGGAAGAACAAAAGAAAAAATACGTTCCAAAATTAGCTTCAGGCGAATGGTTTGGGGCTTACTGTTTGACGGAACCAGGTGCTGGTTCTGATGCTAATTCTGGTAAAACAAAAGCAGTATTGTCTGATGACGGTACGCATTATAAAATCACCGGACAAAAAATGTGGATTTCCAATGCCGGATTCTGCAGTCTTTTTATCGTGTTTGCGAGAATTGGAGATGATAAAAACATCACAGGGTTCATTGTTGAAAACGATCCGTCTAACGGAATTTCAATGAACGAGGAAGAACACAAATTAGGAATCCGTGCCTCCTCTACCCGTCAGGTATTTTTCAGTGACACAAAAGTTCCGGTTGAAAATATGCTTTCAGAAAGAGGAAACGGCTTTAAGATTGCTATGAACGCTCTTAACGTTGGCCGTATCAAACTAGGTGCTGCCTGTCTTGATGCGCAAAGAAGAGTTTCTTCCGGAGCTATAAAATATGCTAACGAAAGAATACAATTCAATACGCCTATTGCTAATTTTGGTGCTATCCGTTCCAAAATTGCTGAAATGGCAACTTCATGCTATGCAGGAGAAAGTGCTTCTTACCGTGCAGCTAAATCTATTGAAGACCGAATCAATGCACGAGTAGCAGAAGGCTCTTCACATCAGGAAGCAGAATTGAAAGGTGTAGAAGAATTTGCTATAGAATGTTCTATCCTAAAAGTTGCTATTTCTGAAGACATACAAAACTGTTCTGATGAAGGAATCCAGATTTTAGGCGGTATGGGATTCTCTGAAGACACACCAATGGAAAGTGCCTGGAGAGATGCTAGAATCGCTAGAATCTATGAAGGAACAAACGAAATCAACAGAATGCTTTCTGTTGGAATGTTGGTTAAAAAAGCCATGAAAGGTCACGTAGACTTATTAGGTCCTGCTATGAAAGTAGCTGAAGAGTTAATGGGAATTCCTGATTTTAACACGCCTGATTATTCTGAATTGTTTGCAGAAGAAAAAGAACTGATTGGCAAATTGAAAAAAGCATTCCTTATGGTTGCCGGAAGTGCTGTACAAAAATACGGCCCGGATTTGGATGGGCACCAGCAATTATTAATGGCTGCTGCTGATATTCTTATCGAAATCTATATGGCAGAATCAACCATCTTAAGAACAGAAAAGCTGGCAAAAGCAAAAGGTGCTGAAAATGTAAAAGAGCAAATTGCAATGGCACAGTTATACCTATACAAAGCCGTTGACATCGTTAATGCTAAAGGAAAAGAAGGCATTGCTTCATTTGCTGAAGGCGATGAACAACGAATGATGTTGATGGGACTAAGACGTTTCACTAAATATACCAATCTTCCTAATGTGGTTGCTTTGCGTGAAACCATCGCTTCCAAATTAATTCAAGAAAATCAATATTGCTTTTAATTGCGTTTTAATAGTTGGTAAATGGAAAAAGCCCGGGCATTTGCTCGGGCTTTTTGTTTGTTTTTGGCGGATCAAAACTTATAGAGGCTTCTTTCCTTGGATAATTCTAAGCAGTACGATAATGACCGCAATCACTAACAAAATATGTATCAAGCCATTAGTTGCGATTCCTGCTCCAAGAATCCCAAAAAATCCTAATGCCCAGATAATTACCAAAATAACTGCGATTGTATAAAGCAAATTTCCCATGATAGTGTTTTTTATTGGTTAGACTATTTGTTTATGAAGAGGTTATTCTAAAGGCTTTCTTCCTTGTATTACTCTTAACAGTACGACAATGATGGCAATCACCAACAAAACGTGAATAAGACTACTGGTAACCATTCCTCCGAAAAAACCGATGGCCCAGACAATAACAAGAATTACGGCTATTGTATAAAGTAAATTTCCCATGACTGTATATATTTAGTTGGATTATTATTTCTTAGCAAGTGTGGCTTGTAATTTTTCTACTTCATCATGATGGTTTTGCAAAGTGACAATCATACTTTCCAGATAGGCTTTAATTTCAACGCTCTTTGTTGCTTGAGCATCCTGAGTAAAATCTCCTATGGCATCATGATGTTCTTTATAAACACGATCCAGATAGTCCTTGTCAAAGTTTTTTGTATCGGCTTTACTTAGCTTATCATATTCTTTCTGCCCATCTTCCGTAATTGCTGTTGGAATAGAAATTTGTTTTTCTTTTGCCAAAGCAGAAAGTTTCATAAAAGATTCATTGTGATGTTTTTCCATCATCTTGCCTAAATCTTTAACGGCAGTTGAAACACCTTTAGACTGTGCTAACTTGCCCAGTTCTCTTTGTTCCAAATCAAAATCCGCAGCATCAACCAAAATTTCAGCGTCTTTTTCTGCTTCTTTAATAGTATCGAATTTGGCTTCGTTCTCGTCTTCTGCTACTTCTTTAGGGTCTTCTGTTTTGGATTCATTCTTACAAGAAATTGTTCCTAAAGACAGAGATAAAACACCCAGACTTAGGAGTGCTTTTCCAAAAATTGTTGGCTTTTTCATACGGTATAAATTTTTAGTTGGTTTGTAATTTTTTCTAGATTATCTAAATTACCCAATAAAAAAATTATCCTACTTACAGAATTAACTTATAATGTTATACGATTCAGACAAGTCCAATTTTAGCATGAAATTACACCCGGTCAAAAGAGAAAATAGCCGCATCTTTATTTTTCTTCCCCAATAAAAGGTCTGTTATGATTTCTGCGGCAATCAGGCTAAAAGTAATCCCGTTGCCTCCAAAACCCAAAGCAAAATAGCTATTAGGCATTCTGTCATAAATGCCTATAAAAGGAAGTCCGTCCTTTGTAGCTCCAAAAGTTCCTGTCCAGCTAAACTCAGGTTTGAAATCCAAATACGGGAACAGTGTATTGATGTCTTTTGTTAGCTGTTTGGTCTTTTTAGAAATCAATTTATTTCTTTTATCAGGATTATGGAATTCTTCATCTCTGCCGCCTACAAGCACTCTGCCATCCGGCGTAGTTCGCATATAGAGATAAGGATTAGCAGTATTCCAAATAAGGACTTCATCTTTCCAAAACTTCTTTTCGTTATACTGTTCGCTTACCACAGCATAGGTCGATTGCAAGTCAACAATTTTTTTGTCAATAAACTCTACAACTTCATAACCAGTGGCATACACTACTTTTTTTGCTTTGATTGTAAAACCGGATTCGGTTTTAAGGACTGCACCATTTTTCTTAGTATTGATTTTTACAATAGGACTCCGATCATAAATATCAAGCTTGCTGCCTTTTTTGGCTTGTAACAATTTATGGGTAAAAGCATAAGCATTGGTCTGGGCCGCTTGTGCAGAAAGAATAGCCAATGGAGCCTTAAATCCAAATTGTTCCTGAATTTGCTTTTCATCAAGAAGTTTGACATCAAAACCTGCCTGTTTTCTGGCTTGGAATTCTTTTTCCAACAAAGACACATCTTTTTTATAAGCAGCATACCAAAGACTTTTTTTTCTTTCAAATTCTTTAAGCTTGAGTTTCTTTGCTATCTCTTCCAATTTATCAATAGCATAATCGCATAAATGGTAGGCTCTCTCTGCCTTTTCTTTTCCAATCTTTTCGGTTAACACATGGAGCGGCGTATCAATTTCATATTGCAAAAGCGAAGTACTGGCAGAAGTGCTTCCTAAACCAATTGTTCTGGAATCAATCATCACACATTGGATTCCTGCATTGATTAAATAATAACGCACTAATGCACCGGAAATACCGGCTCCAATGATGACAACATCCGTCTCGATATCTTTGCCCAATTTTGGAAAAGTATAGGGCAATCCATCTTTGATAAGCCAGAAAGGCATTCCTGATTTTAGGTTCATAAACTGTACTTTAGTCTATTAAAAATAAGGATAAAGCAGCTAAAAGCCTTTATTGTTATGAGTAATTTAAGTTTATGTCTCATTTTTCAGATATAAAATACAACTAAAAGCAGTCGTCAATTATTTTTTGACTTCATAATAAAAAACATAGCTTTGCATCGTAAATTTGAATCATGATTAACCCTTCGGCACACGGCTGGATCGACAAGTTTTTTGCAGAACAAAAGTACCTGCAATATCCTGTTGTGGGTTATCCGTTGGAATTCTATAAAGACACTCGTGACACCGGTTTTATCTACGGCCATGTGGTTTCGTTTGATACACCGCAGCCTATTGATACCAAAGGCTGGATTTCTGAAGAGTTTTCAAAAGTTGCCTTACTGAATACGCTATATCGTGTATATGGTCTGGTTACTCACGATCCTGATCCAAAAAACTTTATCGCAAAAACGATTGCTTTTTATAAGGAAATGCATCCTAAAGGTTTTAATCTTTTGGACAAGATGCTTCCCGAAAGTACGCCTTCTCATAATCTGGAAAAGATTATAGCAGAACGAATACAGACAAATGAGGATATCATCAGCAAAAACTTTTCGCATATACTAACCAATGCTTTGCTGTTTGTAGATGTACTGGCATTTCAGCAATACCTGATGAACCACTCTATTCCTGATAATTATTTAAAAAAGCTGGAAGAAACCATCATCAGTATTATTTCTCTGGCTTTGAATACCAAGCTAAAGAAATCGAAATATGACGATTTGCTAATTAAGTTGTTTGAAGCATCTGTACGTTACACCAAATTCTCTAAAGTCAACGTGCAGGACATGGAAGCGCTTGGACTGGATATTTATACACAGAAATTAGAAAAACTATATCTGATTGATATGGCAGGAATGGCACTTTGGAGCGATATGGAAATGGAAAGCAATGAGGCTTACTTTTTATATGAACTGGCTAAAATCATGAATGTCCCTGATAATTTTGTCACTGAAAGCATTACCTCTACTGACAATTTCATCAATAAGTACAAAAAGCAGATTCCATATTTCAACTATTCCAATCCGGTCAAGCATTTTTACGACCAGGCTACACAGAATGTAAAAATACTGATTACAAGAAATAAAACCCGATTGGCTAAGGAACTATCTAACAATGGCGATTTGATGCTTCTGCTTACGCACTCTACTCATCGTAGTCTGGATGCTAAAGAAAAGAAAAAGGTGAAGAAACAGCTTTTGGAAATCTGCAAGACCATTCCGTCATTGACTATTTTCCTTCTGCCTGGCGGTGGCCTGTTATTGCCGATATTAATCAAATTTATTCCGCAACTGCTGCCTTCCACATTTAACGAAAACCTCGAATCTGAAGAATAAAAAAAAAGCCTCTTTTTCAAGAGGCTTTTTTATTTAGAATTTCAATTGGTAAACTTGATCCAAATCTTCGTTTCCGCACAGATTTACTTCCAGGTCTTTTACAATTCCGGAGTTCAGTCTGTAAACCCATCCGTGAAGGCATAAATCCTGTCCATTTCTCCATGCTCCCTGAACGATTGAAGTCTTAGCCAAATCATAAACCTGTTCTTTAACGTTCAATTCTACAAAAGCATCAAAACGCTCCTTTTCGTCAAGGATTGAATCCAAATAGTGATGGTGGTGTCTGTAAACATCCTTGATATGACGAATCCAGTTATCAATCAAACCGATAGAATCATTACCCATAGCAGCTTTAACGCCTCCACATCCGTAATGTCCACATACAATAACATGCTTTACTTTCAAAACGTTTACAGCATAATCCAAAACGCTAAGCATGTTCATATCTGAATGCACTACCATATTAGCAATGTTTCTGTGTACAAACACTTCTCCCGGCTGTGCTCCAATAACTTCGTTTGCAGGAACGCGGCTATCTGAACATCCAATCCATAATAAAGGTGGTGATTGGCCTTCTGCTAGTTTCTCAAAATATTTTGGGTCTTGGTTAATTTTAGATTCTACCCATTTCTTGTTTCCGTCAATTATTTTTTTATAAAAATCGCTCATTGTTTTTTGTATTATAATAGTTTTTAAATTTTAGTCAGCTCAGCTGACATTTTTTGGTTTCTTTTTAATTTTCTTTTTCTTTTCCGACTAATGCCATGCATCGGTCATAATCAGCTTTGGCTTGCTTTCTGGCTCTGGCTTCTTCATAATTTTCAAAGAAGACATGGTTTGCCTTGTCATCAATGTCATTTAATTCATATGCCTTTTTAAAGCCTTTCAGTTTTACCTTAATATTTTCATCAGCTGCCCTGATAGTGGCAAACTCATGAATCAAATCCAATACATCATGGGCAATATAAACCGTGTCAGATGCATTGATTACTACTTTAGAATTTTCAGGTATTTCAGCCAAAGTCGTCTTTATTGCTGCCTTATTCAGGAAGGATACTTCTTGTGCCAGGTCGATTCTGATTACATCACCATCTTCAAATTTTTCTTTTCTAAAACGATAAGCTCTTTTCAGGTTACCTCTCAAGATAAAGACAACACTGATAGCGATACCCAAAGCAACACCTTTTAACAAATCAAGGAAAACAACTCCAAGTAGCGTTACGATAAAAGGAACAAACTGATATTTCCCTTTATGCCAGAAATGCATGATTACTGTTGGTTTTGCTAATTTGTATCCTACCATTAAAAGAACGGCTGCCAATGTTGCCAAAGGAATTTTGTTCAAAAGAAACGGAATCGATACTACGCTGATTAACAACAAAACACCATGAATTATAGCTGACATTTTGGATTTTGCTCCTGCATTTGCGTTTGCAGATGATCTTACTACAACAGAAGTCATAGGCAATCCTCCAATGAATGAACTCAACATGTTTCCAATTCCTTGGGCTTTTAGTTCTACGTTCGTATCCGTATATCGTTTTTGGGAATCCATCCTGTCTGATGCTTCTATACATAAAAGTGTTTCAATAGAAGCTACGATTGCAATTGTGGCACCTACAACCCAAACTTTAGGGTTCATAAATCCAGAAAAATCAGGAGTAACAATGATATTCTTGAAATCATCAAAAGATTGCGGAACCGGTAAAGAAACCAAATGCTCTGTAGAAATAGCCAATGCGCTGCCCGAAGCGGTAAAAACTTCATTCAGTACTACTCCCACTACAACAGCTACTAAAGCTCCTGGAACCAATTTCAGCCTTTTTAAGAAAGCTATTTTATCCCATGAAATCAAGATTGTCAACGATATCAAGGTAATCAGGATCGCTCCAATATGCAGATGTCCTAACGAATCCATTAAAGATCCCAGAGCATTTCCACCGTTTTCTGCGAAAGTTTCATCACCTTCAAAATCGCTGTCGTATCCAACAGCATGCGGAATCTGCTTTAAAATGATAATAACTCCAATACCGGCAAGCATACCTTCAATAACATTAGTCGGGAAATAATTTGAAATACTTCCTGCTTTAATAAAGCCTAATATTAATTGAAGCATACCTGCAATTAATCCAGCAGTTAGAAATATATTGAAAGCACCTAAATCAGTGATAGCTGTAAGTACAATTGCAGTCAGGCCGGCTGCAGGACCAGAAACGCTGATATGTGATCGGCTTAAAAAACCGACAACAACACCTCCAACGATTCCAGCAATAATACCCGATAATGGTGGCGCTCCAGAAGCTAAGGCTATACCTAAACATAATGGCAATGCTACCAAGAAAACCACTAAACCAGAAGCAAAATCTGATTTAAGGTTAGCAAAAAGATTGATTTTTTTTGTCATACCTAAAAAAATTTAATACAAGGATTTTAGCCGCATTAAAAAACACGACTTCAGATTTTGAAGTTTTCAAAATCCTAAATTGTATTAAACCTGTTCAGGCGGAGGAGAAAAGATGGCCGAAGCCGCATTATCATGTTTCAGGCTATGCTGTGAAATGATAAGGCTTGAAGAACTTTCTGTATAGTGAGAGAAAGTAAGATAATCTGCAACTGTGAAGTCAGCTTTTAATTCTTTACAACTATTGTGGTTGTGCTGTTCTTCTTCTGACATACTGTAAACCATAGATGTGTCAACATCTTCTTTTATCAGCCCTACAACAGTAGGAGTGACAATAAAAGTCATAAACATTAACAACACTAATTTCACAGCCAGTTTCATATTTGCAAAATTAGAAATTTCAATCCTTATTTAAAAACAAGATAAATTAATTTAATCAAATTTTAACAGCAAAAAAAATGCAACAACTAAAGTCACTTAGATGTTGCATTTTTCATAGAAATCATGGAATTAATTTTCCAGGATCTTATTGACTTATATTTTTTCTTCCAACCAGGCTTTCATCATCCAGATTGTTTTTTCTTGTTCTTTAATAAAATCACTCATCATCGAGTTAGTACCTTCATCATTAGCATCTGCTGATTTGGCCAACAGCTCTCTTTCAATTTTTAGAAGATCAGACAAAGAAGTAACAATCAAATGTACGGCTTCTTCATCGACAGAAATATTTTTCCCAACTTTTAGCTTGTTGTTTTTTATATAGTCTTCAAAAGTATGCAATGGCCTACCGCCAATTGTAAGTACTCTTTCTGCAATCATATCGATTTTTAGCTGCGCATCGTTGTACAACTCTTCAAACTTTACGTGAAGGTCAAAAAAACGCTTTCCTCTAATGTTCCAATGTATTCCTCTCAGGTTTTGGTAATACACTTGAAAGCTGGATAGCAATATGTTTAAATCGTTTGATATTTCTTCGGTTTCTTTAATTGGCAGTCCTAAAATATTCGTTTTCATTTCTGTTATTTTTAATGGTTCTTAAAATTATCTACTATAAAGTTACAAAAAATAAGGCAATTCAAATCATAAATAAATATTATAGTTTTCTATATTTGCATCACAAAATATTATAACAATGACTATCACACAATTATATTATGTCCTGGCTGTTGCCGAGAATAAAAACTTTACGCTTGCTGCCGAAAAATGCTTTGTTACACAGCCTACGCTAAGTATGCAGATTCAAAAACTCGAAGATGAACTTGGTGTTTTGATCTTTGACAGAAGTAAAAAACCGATACAGCTTACTGAAATAGGACAAAAAATAGTAACTCAGGCTAAAAACATAGTCAATGAGTCTGACAGGATTCAAGATATTGTTGACCAGCAAAAAGGATTTATTGGAGGTGAATTTAAATTAGGGATTATTCCAACCATCATGCCTACGCTTCTGCCGATGTTCCTGAATAATTTCATTAAGAAATATCCAAAAATAAAACTGATTATCGAAGAGCATAATACGGAGGAAATTATCACCCGTCTTAAAAATGGCCATTTGGATGCTGCCATTGCCGCTACACCTTTGGAAGATGAAAAAATTAAAGAAATCGTCTTGTATTATGAGCCTTTCGTAGCTTATTTCCCTGAAAGCCACCATAGCTTCCATAAAGAAGAAATAGAAGTTGAAGATATTGATGTGGATTCGCTATTGCTTTTACAAGACGGGCATTGTTTTAGAGACGGTATTTTAAATTTATGCAAAAACGTAAACAATTCCGAATCATCAACGTTCCAGATCGAAAGCGGAAGTTTTGAAACCTTGATTAAGCTGGCAGATGAAGGATTAGGCACTACGCTTCTTCCCTATTTGCATACTTTAGATTTAAAAGAAAAAGACAAGCTGAAATTACGCCATTTTAAGGAACCAAAGCCAGCACGTGAAGTCAGCCTTATATTTCCAAAAAGCGAGCTGAAAATACACATTATTGACGCTTTGCGTCAGGTTATAGCCGGTGTTGTAAAAGGAGCCATCGTTTTTCAGAACGTACAGATCATAAGTCCACTGTCAAAAAAGAATTAAAAGAAAAAGGAATAATAAAAAAGGAGCCAATTGGCTCCTTTTTTTTATTTGTTTACAATTAATAGACATTGTTTCAATTCCGGTTTTTCGACTGTGTAGCTTAAAAGCCATTCCGTTAATTGCTCAATTTCATATGGAAGTAACGATCTTATCGCTTTTTCAAGCTCTTTGCAGAACAACAAGGGGTCGAAACTCACTCTTTCAAGAATAGATTTCGTATAAGCAAACATAGGTCTTGTCATAGTCAAAATTTAATTTGGAGGTTAATGCTTTTGTAAGAACGTTTGGTAAATTTACAGAAATTAAACACTCAATTCCCTAAAAAAACGTTAATTCACAAAAAGTATTGCATTAATTAACATTTAATTTTCGATTTGCAAACAGTAGCATCAAGCTAGCTTCCTCGCTCTCAGCATTTCCCTTTTTCCTGGCGGTCCAGGCAGCTTTTCAGTAACAAACCCAGCTCCTATCATTGCATTTTTTATAGGGCCACGGCAAGCATAGGTAACCAAAACACCTTCCGGCTTTAATGCCGCATACATCTTTTGGAAAATTTCCAAACTCCATAATTCCGGCTGTACCCTAAATCCGAAAGCATCGAAATAAATCAAGTCGTATTTATTAGTATCTGTTATTTCCTGAAACTTGATGTTTTGCTTCTCTAACGAAAAGTCAGTAGACAGTATTTCTCTTTGGTTCCATTCCGATTCATGCATCTTTAAAAAAATATCTTTTTCACTTTCTGCATCCAATTCTGCTACATAATTCATTTTAAGCACATCCTCGGCTGCAACGGGATAAGCTTCAATTCCTGTGTATTCTATCTTTTGCTGAAGCTTTTGTGCTTCCAGATAGGTTATAAAGGCATTGAGTCCGGTGCCAAAACCTATTTCTAAAATGGAAACGGACTGACCTTGAAATAAGGAAAGTCCGTTTTGTATGAACACATGCTTAGCTTCTTGTATGGCTCCGTGTTTTGAATGGTAGGTTTCGTTCCATTCAGGAAGCAGAATTGATGTCGAACCATCCGAAGTCTGGATAATTTCTCTTTTCATTATAGCCGCATGAATTTGTTATTCTATAAATAATTTTTTGATTCTTGGAATCGGTCCGCTGCATTTCACTTCATGACAGGTAACGCAAGCTGAAACTGCTTTGTTGAAATGAGCTTTTGCATTTTTAGGATCTTCATAAATCTGCTCCTGAGCTTTGATGAAAACGGCTGCCTGTTCTTTAAAAAAAGCATCGTTTTCAGCCTCATCCGTCATGGCTCTTTTATGAATTTCTAAAAAATGAGATGGAAACTTGCCAATGGTATCACCATTTTTAATACGTTCTTTCAAACGCTGATTATCCACATACATTTGTTCCATAAGAGCTGCCATTTCAGACATCTCATACATCTCAAACTCTTTTGCTCCTGTAGTTTTTTCAGGAACTTCTTTTTTAACAACGGACGGTACTTCTTCTTTCTTATTACAGCTTGAAAAGGCTATAATAATTCCAAAAAACAAAAGGTATTTCTTCATTATTTGCTGATTAAAACTCCGTCAGCCTGGAAAGCATAGGTAATTTTAGGCTGAGTAATTTTATCTATTTCTTCTTGTGATTTTCCACCATCTTTTGCGTAGTGCTTTAACTCGGCAACAGAAATTTCGTCAACAAAAGCTCTTCCGCTTACGATGGCTTCCTGGTTGTCTGCATTTAACGGAACAAAGAATCCATAATCTTTAAAACGTATAAAAGATTCTGCCTGGCCTGGCAATTCCATTTTCATCCAGCATCCTTTTTTCTTGCAGACAGAGTTTATTTTTGATTTGAATTTCACCGCTATCGTGTCTCCTTTTTTCATAGACTTGTACTTCTGGAACATCTGTTCTTTGCTCAAAGCCTTATCAGCTAAAATCTTACTTCCAAATGACGCGTACTCTACTTTTACTTCTTTAGTTGGAGTTACTTCAATTATTTCTTCTGGTTTAGCAGCAACTTTAGTTTCAACTTCCGCAGTTTGTGTTGCTTCAACAGGCGCTACGGCAACTGAATCTGTCTTAGGCAGACTATCTGCTGGAGCTTCAATAGTTTCTTCTGTTTTTTCTGTTTTTTCTGTTTCTTTATTTTTATCGGCACAGCTTGCAAAAATTGCCAGCGAACAAGCCAAAACAAATATATTTTTCATGATTGGTATTGTTTTTTTTTAATTCGTTACAAAAATAGAGAGTTTCATCAAAAGTAGCGCCCTCCTGATTAATAAATTTTATGTTTCATTGCTAATTATACAAGATTTTGAACCATCGGCGATCAATTTAGAAAAAGCAACAACCTATGGCAATATAATTCCCTTTTTATCCAAAAACTTTCCATTTTTTATTAATTTAGCATTGATAAAAGTTATTGAAAATCGGCATCAAACCATAATGCATCACAACTGATTTTCAATTGTTTAAAACCTAAACCAACCTCAACCAATGAATTTAAAAAATAATCCCGAAATTGACATTATTAGGGCATCATCAAGCAAAATTAATGATGTTGATTTTGAAAATCTTGTCTTCGGAAACATCTTTACTGACCATATGCTGGTTTGCGATTTCAAGGATGGAAAATGGCAAAAGCCTGTCATCAAGCCTTATGAGCCTTTCCTTCTTGATCCTTCTGCAAAAGTATTCCACTATGGACAAGCTATATTTGAAGGTATGAAAGCTTACAAAGACGATAGTGATGCTATCTGGCTTTTTAGACCTGATGAAAATTTTGACCGATTCAATAAATCGGCGGTAAGAATGGCCATGCCTGAAGTTCCTGAAGAAGTATTTTTAGGTGGTCTCCATGAAATATTAAGAATAGAAAAGGACTGGGTTAAAAAAGGAAAAGGCAATACGCTTTACATCCGTCCATTTATGATTGCAACAGGTACAGGTGTTGTAGCTGCTCCATCATCACAATATCGTTTTATGATTATCCTTTCTCCTGCAAAATCGTATTATTCAGGAGAAGTTAAAGTAATTATTGCTGAACATTATAGCCGTGCTGCCAATGGCGGTATTGGCGCAGCGAAAGCAGCCGGAAACTATTCTGCACAGTTCTATCCAACACAATTGGCAAATAAAGACGGTTTCCAGCAGATTATCTGGACAGACGATGCAACGCATACAAAATTGGAAGAAGCGGGCACCATGAACGTTTTTTTCCGAATCAACGATACTTTGTTTACAGCACCGGCAAGCGAAAGGATATTAGACGGCGTAACCAGAAAAAGTCTTATTACTCTTGCTGAAAAAGAAGGTATTGACATGCAGGTACGTTCCGTTTTGGTTTGGGAACTTGTTGAAGCAGCCAAAAATGGGACCTTAAAAGAAATTTTTGGAGCAGGAACTGCAGCTGTAGTGAATCCGATTGTTGGGTTTTCGTATAAAGGTGAATATTTTGAGCTTCCAAAAGTAGAGAACTCTATTGCTTTGCAACTAAAAGAAAAACTGACAAACATTCAATACAAGCTGGCTGAAGATCCTTTTGGCTGGACAGTTAAGATTTAGAAACTTTTAAAAATATAAGAATATGCTTTATCCATTTATGACCATCGGGCTTTTAATTGCGTTTATTGCTTATATTATATATTTAGCCCTAACGAAAAAACTAAAACAGAATATCAGTGCAGTTGTTTATCCCGGATTGTTTTTTATCTCGGTTTGGGTTGGTCTGTACTTCCTCGTTTTTAGATAATTTCATAAAAAAATCCCGAAACTATTTCGGGATTTTTTTTATTTCAATATCAGGGAGAAATCAGGCTTAAAATAATTTGGCCCTTTCATCACTTTTCCATCTTCTCGATAGATTGGCTTTCCGTCCTCTCCTAGTTTGCTCATATTGCTGCGTTGGATTTCATCAAAAACTTCTTCAATTTTATGCTGTAATCCGTGCTCGATAATAGTTCCGCATAAAATATAAAGCATATCGCCTAAAGCATCTGCAATTTCAATTTTATCATCATTCTGAACGGCTTCAAGATATTCCTCGTTTTCTTCTTTCATCAAATTATAACGAAGCATATTTTTGCTTTCGCCTAAATCTCCTTTTGGAGTTTCGCTTACGCCAAGGCCAAATGCCTGGTGGAATTCTTTTACTGCATTGAGTTGTTTCTGCATGATTTTCAAAAATTAAATGATACTGCAAAATACTGACTTTTGGATACAAATAATTACTTTTGCATAAAAACTTATCCACTATGTTTACTCAAGGTCAATGGACTTTTGCCGGCTTTTTTGTTATTGCATTTATTGTAGCAATGATTTATGCCTACCGAAAAGATTTGAAACTGCACAAGATATTTTACAAAAGAAGTTATCTGGTTTTATTAGGCTTTTTAGCTTTTATCGGATTGCTTTTTGTTATAAAGGTTTATTTGAAACACTAAACCCATTCTTTTTATTTCAGATTTATACGGCTGTTTTATCAGCAAAATTCTTTTGCCTTTATTAGGTTTACTATTGGCTTTTATTTCGTTTAACAGGATTTTGCTTTTCCCATTTTTCCCAAGCCGTTTTGTCGCCTTTCAGCCATTTAATATATTGCTCTATAATAATATCGGATATAGTTTCGCTGCTATTGAACCTCTTTTTTTTAGTACTCCGGTCGTGAAAATATTTAAGTAATCGGGAGCCTCCATGGAGTCCCCAATTATTTCTGATCCACATGCCTAATCCAAAATGATGTTGAATTGACTCTCTTTCTTCAGTTTCGGCAAGCATATTTTTGCTTTCTAAATCTAAAATTTTATCCAATTCAGTATTACATTCATATAAATTTTTTGGAATATAAAAGTTATCTATTTTATCTAACGTAAGGCGTTTTTTGTATTCTTCCTCCTCTTTTTCCTTTATCCTTATAGTTTCTTTCTCTGCAATTTTTTCATCAAAACTTCTATAACCACCAAAAAAAGTTCTAACATAAATTTTATCAAGTCCAGCAGGAATGAAATCTGTCTTAAATGTCGTATTATCAATATAATTTATAATCTTTTGTTGGTCAAAAATCAGATCTGCAGAAATACTGTCTATCTCAAACTTTCCGTTGCGATTCATATAGCCTGTTAATTCTATTTTATGTAATCTAAATTTATAATACTCCTGAGAATTGGATGATATAAATTTCAAATTAGACAGTACACTTATTGCCTGAGATAGTTTTTCATTATTCTGAATATTTTCTATATCACTAACATATTTAAAGGGATATTCATAATAAGATATACGACTTTGTATTGCCTGAATATTTTTAATTTTTGGATAGAGAGAATCAAAATCTATTTTTGATTGGATAATACTTATGTTATTCAAATCAAACAGAGTGACCTTTTTTCTAGCATCTGTAATATAGATTGTATCATTTTTGTTAAATACATAATTCTTAATGAGAAATTTATTCTGATCTGTGACTCTGTCCTTGTATTCCAAAAAAGTTCCTCCAGAAGGTTTAAACAATTGATCTCTATTTTCAGAAAACATTTCACATTTTTCTCTTTGACGATCACAGTTAATAAATTCTTCGGTCGTATAAGCTTTTGTGAGCTTACCATCAAGATATACAGTCACATTTTTATGCTCCTCACCACCGTAATAAGCCCTATCTTTAATATAAATGATTTTTCTTCCGTCATTGCTTATTGCTACAAAAAGAGGCTCACCTTCCCATAAGTCAAATGAACGATTGATTTTATATATTTCTCCCGACTTGAAATTGTTATAACTGACAAAAGATTCCCCTTTTAAATTAGCAATTTCGTTGTCATAAGAAAATGATGTTAGTTTATATTTCCAATTAGAAGATAATGTTTCCGAACTAGAAGTACCCAATCCTAAAGGAATTTGGCAATGCAGGGATTGTAGAGATAACAAGGCTATTATAAGATATTTTTTTTTCATGTGGTGTATAATTTTTTAGTTGCTAAATTTTGAATGTTATCGAATTGAATTGTTCTTTTCATGCCGTATTTATTATTTTTCACAACTGTTTTGTAAGCACATATTCTCCATAAGGTAAAAGATAAGATACAATATCTGTTGGTTGCCCATCCCTTGTAAAGCCATATGAACCTGAAACTCCATAAAACCAAATCTTTAGTTTGGTAACACCATTTTCTGTAAATCTGCGAAAGACCATTTCGGAATCAAGCCCCTCAACATCTCTTCTGCTAGGTTCTGTGTAAAATGTCATTAACCTTAATTCACCCGGTTGACATTCAGGACAAGAAGCTGGAAATTTAATTCCACGTTTTTGTATATTTCCATAAATATTATAATAAGATATCTCTTGATAATTCATATTAATGTTGTCCAAAGTATTCTGCACTTCTAAATTGTTTTTGATATATTGATATTCGCCCACAATATAATCTGTATAAAAATTTAGTGGACCCCCATTTACATAAAACATTTCTTTTTTCTTTAAAATAATTTTTAAGATTGTCCCATTGCTTGAATAGAGCCACGTTCCCTCAAATTGGTCCAAAAAATTCTCGGTATCTTTATAATATCCTCCTGTTACATCCCCATAGCCACTATTATTTAATGGAATTATTGGGCTTTGCGCCTTACAAACTATAATAGTAAATAATAGTATGCTTGTTTGGATTATTCTTTTCATAGCGTCTTAATTATAGTTTTTACTGCTTTGTCAGCACATATTCTCCATAAGGTAAAAGATGCGTTTCAATATCTGTTGGTTGCCCGTCCCATGTAACTCTATATGACCCTGAAACCCTATAAAACCAAATCTTTAGTTTGGTAACGCCATTTTCTGTAAACCTGCGAAAAACCATTTCGGTATCAAGACCTACTACATTTCTTGCTCCAGGTTCTGTATAATAAGTCAGTAGTCTCTTTTCTCCATGCTGGCACTCCGGGCAAGCGGCAGGCACTAATGTTCCTCGAATTTGGGTGTTTCCAGTAATGTTGTATTGACTTATCTCTTCGTGATTAATGTTTAAGTTATGGAGCGTATTTAGTATTTCGATACCGTCTTTTATATATTGATATTCGCCAATAATGTAGTCTGTATAAAAATTTATTCCGATTCCATCTTCGTAAAACATGTCTTTGTTTTTTAAAACAATTTTTAAGATTGTCCCATTATTAGAATAAACCCAGGTTCCCTCAAACTGCCAAAAAAAATCCTCAGTATCTTTATAATATGCCCCACTAATTGCCCCGTAGCTGGATCCTCCATTTAATGGAATTACTGGCGTTTGTGCTTTACAATATACCTTTAAGCACAATAGAATAATAATTGTTAAAACATGTTTCATCTTTTTGTATTTAATTGACTAATTGCATGGTGTCTTTTTAATTTCACTCAATATATCATTAGGATTAGATAACGTAAGTTCTTTCCAATTGCTAAAATCAGCTTCCGCTTCATATAGTCCTACACCTACATCAAATTCATTCATTGTTACTAACAATGCCTTTATTAGTTTATCAGTATTTAATTTTCCAGCATCCTTGAATCTGTTTTCAATTTTTCTTTTCATCTTAATATATTTGCTAGAGTCACCCATGACAACCGCAAGCTTGAGATAGTTTTTTATTTTTATTGCATATGTACCATCAGGTGTTGTCAGGGTCAACACAAAAAGAGCATAGTTTCGAGAACGAGGTGTTAACCCATCCCAGTTATACAGTGCTGCTACCTTAAACAGAAAAAGAAGATCAGGAGCAGGAAACATAGGGAATGTTTCTGTATTAACAGGATTAGAATGGATATGGTTCGCTCCAAAGTATTTACCTCCTACAAAAGCATCCATATTAAGTACGTTTGGTCTATAATAATCTGGTGGTATTGGTTCTACATCATCATATCCCGGAGTCCGTTTGAAAGCAAAACCGTATTCTATATTCTCGTTAACCTTTGACTTTAATCCGTTTATACCAACATATGAGTCTTTGATTTTCGTGTTCTCAATCATTTTATTAAGCTCTTTGCAGGGCTCATTATCTCTGGGATGAGGCAGTAATGGCATTTCAATAATTACTTCGGGGTTTGGGTTTGGATTAGGATTGCTAGATCCTCCGCCCCCACCTCCGCCGGGTTTGGTAAATCCACCATCATAATAATCTTGTTTATTGATTGGCGGGCAAAGTCTATCTGCAAATCCTCTGAGGCAAATAGAACATTTATCGCACACACCTCCGGCACATTCGCCCCTACCGTTGCATTTGAGTACCCATGAATAGATAATGGTGCAACCCAGTCCTCTGGCACTACTGGCATAGATTTCTTTAAAACCAGTTTGCAAAGGGTCACCATCTTTGTCGACGGAATAATCAGACTGTATAATCATTTCCAGCCATTTTCCTTCTTTGTTATAGACAACAAGATAGAATCTGCTATTTTCTATTTCTCCTTTTATGGGGGTTATAGGAAAAACATAGGATGTTTTTTCTCCTGCTACGGTTTGCGTAATTTCTTTGGTGTCAATACTAAAATCAGCAAGTGTATAACCCTTACTATTACGTTGAGCAATTGGGCCATTTTTGTTTTGCGGGAGTCTTAAAGTGGGTTGGAAGTCGATTAACCCGGTTTGTTTTTTGAAAGTGGAAAAAGACACTTTTGTTACCTGTCTGGTTTGTTTCTCCCTGTCTTCTATAACAGGAATTTCTTCGGTCTGGCAACTTAGGAACAGGAATATTCCGGACACGAGAAAATAAGGCGTGCGTTTAAGCTGTTTCATTTTGTTGGCTTTTAAATACTTATTTTGGCGTGGGAGATATTCAAATATAAACAAAAATGTTTTCAAAAAAAACTAAATAAAAAAGCCCCAAATAGTTAGATCCTATTTGGGGCTGATTTTTATGCTTTAAAACCTGTTAGTTTTCTTCAGGAAGGAAACCATATGTTTTAGAATAATAAAGCATCTGCTCTGCAAATGTTTTAGGCTGTTGGATTTCAAAAGAAGTAATTTCTCCTTTGTCATCTGTTTTAGGAACCAAAACCGGATTTACAAATCCGCTATAAGGTGCTGATTTGAATTTCTTGTTTCTCTCCAAAACTTCTTTATGTATTTTCTGGTCTACTTTTACACCATAGTTTTCTACCAAAGCTTTTCCAGCTGCAAAATCACCTTCTGATTTAATGCGTTGCGTTTCTCTCAAAAGCTGTCCAAAAAGTTCGTGAAGTTTTTCGTAGTTTGTAATATTAAAATACGTTTTACCATCACGGGTAATCTTCTCGATTACATTATCTTTTTTACCTTTTTCAAAAACCCAGGCACTCACCCACTGGCGGTTTCTCATGTGCGCTTCTTCGATATTAGCTCCCGGCTCCAAACGAATCAACTGTGTCATTAATCCGTTTCTGATATAACCGTCATAAGCTGCCATACCTACTTTTTTCCAATCGTCTACCAAGCCTAATTCTTGTAATTTTGGGCTATACAGGTAATACAATCCAACCAAGTCAGCCCTTCCTTCTTCTAAAGTTGAAGCATAACTCTTTAAAGTTTCTTTTGGCGTTCCAACACCCGGATTGATTTGTCCTGATGCATGCCCTACTACTTCATGCAATGCTGTATGCAATTTGTCTGCTACTTCACCATATTTCTCTTCCAATTCGATTTCTTCCTTGTCGTTTGCAAACTCTTTCAAACGGTCAGAACCTCCAGCATGGTTATAAGCATCTACGATATTTCCTAATGAAACTGATTTTGAACCATGTTCAGCACGAATCCAGTCCGCATTTGGAAGATTGACGCCAATTGGAGTGCTAGGTGAAGAATCACCAGATTCTCCAGCTACAACAACCACCTTGTAAGATACACCTACAACATTTTTCTTTTTATGTTCCGGCATCAAAGACGAATTGTCTTCAAACCATTGTGCATTAGAAGAAATTACTTCCATTTTTTTAGACATATCGAAGTCTTTGATTTGCACAACCGATTCGTAAGATCCTCTGTATCCTAACGGATCGTTATATACTTCAATAAATCCATTGATATAGTCGATATTTCCTTCCGTAGCTTCTGTCCACGCAATGTTATAATCATCCCATGTTTTTAAATCTCCGGTTTTATAATATTTAATCAACAAGCCAATCGCATCACCTTGTTTTTTATTTTCAGCAACACCCTGAGCTTTTTCTAACCAATATACAATCTTATCGATAGCTGGCCCATACATACCGCCGCTTTTCCATACTTTCTCTTCAATCTGGCCTTTGGCATTACGCACCAATTTTGAGTTCAATCCAAAAGAATATGGTCTTTTAGCATCCGGACTTTTCTTTGTCTTGTAATACTCTTCAGCTTCTTTGTCTGTAATTCCCTTATCGTAAAAGTTTACTGCAGAACCTGCAAGCAATCCTTTAGATTCGTCCAGGTTTACTTTTTTTGCATCCTGATCGTTAAACAATATTTCTACTACTTCTGGAGCCAGAGTAGTTTTTGTTTCAGAAAGCAAAGTCTGGAAATACTCTTTTGTAAAAGCCGGCTTGATTTTATCGCTGGAATAATGGTGGTGGATTCCGTTTGAAAACCAAACTCTTTTCAGATAGATTTCGAAGTTTTTCCAATCTTCTGAAGCCTTATCTCCTTTATAATTTTGATAAATATTCTCTAAGGCTTTTCTGATTTTTAGATTGTGCTTGTAGTTTTGATCCCAATGAATATCACGGCCCGCCATACCAGCCTGCGTCAGATAATAAACCAGTTTTTGCTCCTTAAGAGTAAGTTTTTCCCAACCCGGAACCTGATAACGCAATACTTTTATATCTGCAAACTGCTCGACTTCATATTGAAAATCGCCTGTGTTTGCCGCAACTTCTTTCGGTTCTTCTTTGTCTTTTCCGCAAGAGACAAGAAATGCCGATGCAAGAAACATTCCTGCAATGGTTTTTAATTTCATATGCTTAGTTTTAGTTACTAAAAAAACAAATATAATGATTTCTTAACGGAACTGGTACGAGATATTCTTCCAATCGATATCAAACTATTTTCTTACTTTTGTAGTACGAAAAAGCGCCTAATAAAAATTTTATGAAAATACTGAAATACATCTTGCTCCTTATTCTTCTTGCCATTATCGGAACCACTGTTTACGTGGCTACACAGCCAGGTGAATACGAATCCGAACAAAGCAGAGTCATTAAGGCGCAAAAATCGGTTGTCTTCAGTTATGTCAACGATTATAAAAATTGGGAAGATTTCGGTTCATGGAAAGACGATGATCCTTCTATGCAGTTTGCCTATTCCGACACTACTATTGGGAAAGGTGCTTTTTATACCTGGAAAGGCAGTTATGGCGAAGGAAAGACCGAAACCATATTTGAAAAAGAAAACGACAGTATTGTCCAAAAAGTTACTTTTTCAGGCAACGAAGGCAAAGCCTATCTTACTTTTAAGGATACGGTTGGCGGAACAAAAGTTACCTGGCATTCTAAAGGAAAACTCAGCTTCATGGATAAAGCCTATGCCGTTTTAAAAGGTGGTGCAGAAAAAATGATTGGCAACATGCAGGAACGTACACTTGCCAAGCTTGACAAAGTAATTTCTTTTGAAATCAATACGTATTCCATACAAGTAGATGGTGTTGTTCAAAAATCAGGAGGCTATTATTTCCAGCAAAAAGTGACCTGTAAAATTTCGGAAGTTCAAAAAAATGTAGGGTTGATATTGCCAAGCATGCTCCGCTTTTTTAAAGACAATAATATAGCGCTAACGGGCAGTCCTTTTATCTTATACAATGTTTTTGATGTTCCTAACAATAAGGCAAGCTTCTCTGTATGCCTTCCAATGCGCGAGGAAATTTTCACTGCAGAAGGAAGCGATTATACCAGCGGTAAGCTTGAACCTTTCCAGGCCTTAAAAACAACTTTAAAAGGCGACTATTCGCACGGAAAAGAAGCTTGGGACAAAGCGTTGGCTCATATCAAAAAGAACAACCTGGCGGAAAATAAATCCGGAAGCTATATTGAAGTTTATGTAACTTCTGCTGCTCAGGTTAAAAATCCATCGAAATGGGTAACTGAAATTTATGTTCCGGTTGGACAAGCAGCCGCTACAGAAGTGGTTCCAAGTCCTGCTACCGGTGCAACTTCTACTAATACAAGTACAACTACGGCTACTCCACCAACAACTCCTAAAAAAGCAGCAACTCCTGCTAAACCTGCTGTTAGAGAAGCTCAAGTCATAGAATAGAAAATCTATCAAATATCAAAAAGCCGGACTATTGTCTGGCTTTTTTTATGATATGGTTTGCCATCCTTGTAATTTCTATTTTCTTAAAGTATTCTATTAGATTAAACCTTTTCGCTTACCTTTAGTCTTAGTTATAAAGAAATCGCTTTTGCTGGACGAACAGGCTTTCATAAAAGATCTTTTGGATCCGAAAACGCAGAATAAAGCGTTTCAAACACTGCTGTCTTCTTATCAGAAGCCTTTGTATAACCATATCCGTAATATTGTACTAAACCATGATGACGCTGACGATGTGTTACAGAATACATTTCTGAAAGTATTCCAGCATTTGAAAAATTTTAAAGGAGAAAGCAAACTGTTTTCCTGGCTGTATCGAATAGCTACCAATGAAGCGATAACCTTTTTGAATGCAAAAGCCAAACGAAATGGCATGACCAGTGAAAATTTCCAGCAAAAACAAATCGAAAGCCTAAAAGCGGATGATTATTTTGAAGGTGATGAAATTCAACTAAAACTTCAAGAAGCTATTGCAACACTGCCCGAAAAACAGCAGTTGGTTTTTAAAATGCGCTATTTTGAAGAATTAAAATATGAAGAACTATCTGAAATTTTAGATACTTCTGTAGGCGCTTTAAAGTCTTCTTATCATTATGCTGTAAAGAAAGTAGAAGAATATATGATCAAACATTAAACCTTTTTGGTTTTATAAAGTCAAAAGAATATGAACTCATTTAATTTAGAAAACGGACCAAAAATAAAGTCAGGATTTAAGACTCCTGAAGATTATTTTGAAAATTTTTCGGAACAGATGCTTACCAGGATCAACACCGACGAAAAACCGGTACGCTCTATTTTCCAGAAAAGAAGCAATTGGTTTGTGGCTGCTGCAGCTGTACTGATTGTTGGAATTGCAATTCCATTTCTAAACAAATCTGGCAACAATACATCCATTGATGGGGAAAGCTTAGAAAATTACCTGGCTTACCAATCCAATATAAGCCAATACGATCTTGTTAATCTTCTTGATGAGCAGGATATCGAAGCTTTGGAATCTGACCTGAAAATTGATGATGCTGTTGTTGAAAGCGCCTTGTCTGACAATACTAATTTAGAGAACTACTTAACAGAATAATTATGAAAAATCTATTTCTTATTTTGCTCGTTTTTGGATTGACAGCTTCCGCCCAAGACGATAAAAGAGAACAAATCAAGTCTTTAAAAACGGGTTTTTTAACTACGGAACTTTCGCTTACCGCTGATGAAGCTGCAAAATTTTGGCCTGTTTATAATGCTTATGATGATAAGCAATTTGAATTAAAGCATCAAAAAATGCGTGCCTTGAATAAAAAAATAGACGGGATTGACTCCATGACCGATAAGGAAGCGTTGGCATTAATCAACCAGATGGAAGATTATGAAAACGAATTGTTCCAAAACAGGAGAAAATTGGTCAGCAACCTGAAATCCATATTATCGCCTGTAAAAATATTGAAGTTGAAAAAGGCAGAAGACGATTTCAACCGAAAATTATTACGTCAATACAAAGATAAAGGTCCTAAAAAATAGGACCTTATTTTTTGAATCTTATACGGATAATTTTGTTTTTACCGGCAGCAATTGCCATATGATTATCAATAAAATGAATCGTATACAAGTCTTTGTCTTTAGAAAACTGTTTCCATGTAGCACCATTATCTGAAGAATACTGCAAACCAGAAAAACCTACTGTCACAAGTTGCTTCCCTCCCGATTCCGGCACAAATTGCACGCAGGAAGCATAGCCAAACCCTGTGTTTTCACCAATTAATGTCCAGGTTTTGCCTCCATTTATTGTCAGTGCTTTATTTTTTGAATTTAATTCCGGCTTTTCATAATTTCCTCCCACAATGAATCCAATATTCTCATCATAGAAGTCGGCAGAAAATATACCAGTCATCGTCTCGCCTTGAATAATTGGAGTTGCAGCAACTTCCCATGAAGCTCCTTTATCTAAAGTATAAAAAATACGGGCTTTTTTTCCTCCAGAAACAATCCAGGCCATATTGTTTTTTACCATAAGAGCAGAATTACTTGCTGCAAAAGCAGCTTCGCCCTCCTCTATTTTTGGAAGTCTTTCACAAGGTATTTTCTGCCATGTATTTCCTGAATCTTTCGTGATGATTACAGAAAAACAACCGTCTATAGGATCGCCTACAGCTATTCCTTCCTTATCATTCCAAAAATGCATAGCGTCAAAAAATGCCTTTTCGTGGTCGTCTTTATAGACCAATTTTGTTTCAGAACCGTCTTTTGCTACCTTATAAAGTAATCCGGGAGTACCCACGCTCATCACAAAAATAGCGCTGCTGTTTTTTGCAATACTTCTAAATTCAGGGTTGATGGTATCTTTGGAAATCGTTTTTTGAAATTTTTCTTTTGAGGCTAAATCGTAATATCCGTATTTTCCTTTATCAGCGGCATACCATATCTTATCATTTTCAATCAGAATTGCCCTGATGCTAAAATTATCCTGCCAAAGCGTATCAATAATAACGTCTGAAAAATAATTGTTTTTTTCAGGCTTTATTTCATGCTTGCATTGGGTAAATACAAGGGGCAATAAAAAAATACGTAGTATTTTTCTCATAGTTGTTTTTGGTTTGGGATACAAAGAAACAAAAGAACTCATAACATTTTCAAAATCGCCGCAGACAACCAGCAAAAAGCATAAAAATTCGTTGAAATGCAGTTATTTTATAAAACGCCGAAATACCTTAAACCCACATAATCAAAACATTAAAAAAGTGTTTTTTCATAAAATAAAAACATTTGATAAACATAATG
Organism: Flavobacterium microcysteis; assembly: GCF_006385255.1. Classification (GTDB taxonomy): domain Bacteria; phylum Bacteroidota; class Bacteroidia; order Flavobacteriales; family Flavobacteriaceae; genus Flavobacterium; species Flavobacterium microcysteis. The sequence goes on along the minus strand of NZ_VFJE01000055.1, from coordinate 354,615 downwards.
CAGGATATAAAGAATAAAAAAACTATAAACACAATTATACTCTTTATATTTTAGATAAACTACAAATCTTTGTTTTTATTTTTAATTGTTCTAAATAAGTCTTGCCTGCTTATTATTTGAGAATTACTTTTGCATCGAATTTTAATCTCAAACAAATCTCACATACAATGAATAAGCTTATAATGACATTGCTTGTCTTTGTTTTATTTAGCGCTAGCTCATTTGCGCAAAACGGAACATTAAATGGTCGGGTTGTTTCTACAGACAATACACCACTTGAATCAGTTACAGTTACGGTAAATGGTACAAGATTCGGAACACAAACCGGTCCTGATGGTAAATTTGAAATACAAAATATAAAACCTGGAGATTATGTCTTAAAGGTTGCTTTTGTTGGTTATACTTCTAAAGAAGTAGTTTTTACTATCTCAGAAAATGTACCTACAACTTTGGAAAACATCTCATTAAACAGCAAAAATGAGACATTGGCTGAAGTCGTAATTACTGGCAACATCAACAGATATACAAAAGCCGAAAGTAATTATGTCTCTAAAATGCCTATCAAAAATCTTGAAAACTCACAGGTTTACAGTGTGGTTACTAAAGAATTAATGAAAGACCAATTGGTTGTCAATCAAGATGAAGCTTTAAAAAACATTCCGGGTTTATACCAATTATGGGCTTCAACAGGCCGTGTTGGTGATGGTGGTTCGTACTTTTCATCCCGTGGATTTATTACGCAAAGTTTATTAAGAAATGGTATTGCCGGAAAAATCACAAACAATGTAGATGCTTCTAACTTAGAAAGACTGGAAAGTATTAAAGGTCCGTCTGCAACTCTTTTTGGTAGTTTGCTTACTTCTTATGGAGGCTTGATCAATCGTGTAACAAAAAAGCCTTATGATAATTTTGGAGGGGAAATTTCATATCAGGCAGGAAGTTTTGGGTTAAACCGATTAACTGCAGATATCAATACACCAATCAATGATGACAATACGGCTTTGTTACGGGTAAATGCGGCTTATAATAACGCTAACACTTTTCAGGATTATGGGCACACAAGAAGCTACTTTTTTGCACCATCATTCTCGTATCAGGTAAATGAAAAACTTTCGATTTCTATTGATGCAGAACTATCCAATGTTGATGCTTCATCTATGCCGTTGATTTACATCCCTTTTGATAAGACGCCAAACAGTCTTGGTCTTCATAGTGCCAATGATATCAAAATGGACTGGAGAAGATCATTTGTAGGCGATGAATTTATGATGAATACAAAAACAGCCAATATCTTTGCACAGGCAAACTACCAGATGTCTGACAACTGGAAATCACAAACTGTTTTTAGTACCAGTTCAAACCAATCTGTTGGGCCACAAACCTGGTTCTACTTGTTAGGAAATAATGAAATGTCAAGAAACGTATGGAACATTGACGGAAGAGACAATATCATTGAATTTCAGCAAAACTTCAATGGGGAATTTGACCTTTTTGGAATGAAACACAGATTTTTGCTAGGTGGTGATATTTACCGTATGGAAAGCAAAGTTGGTTATGGATACTTGCCTACTTTCTTCTATTTTGATACGGTAAACTATGCGGGTGCTAACCCTAATTATTATAATTTCACGCCTCAAGCTGCAGAAGCTTTATTTGCACAAGGAACACATTATAAGACTCACAATTCGCTAACTACTTATAGTGCTTATATTTCTGATGTAATCAACGTGACAGACAGGTTAATCCTTTCAGCAGCATTACGTTTTGACCACTATAACAACGATGGTAATTTTGACCCGGCTGCAAATACAACTTCCGGTGCCTTTTCTCAAAATGCATTATCGCCAAAATTCGGTGCAGTATACCAAGTCATAAAAGATCAGATTTCTGTTTTTGGAAACTATCAGAACAGTTTTAAAAATATCGGTTACCAATTGGCTGATGTCAATGGAACGCCACAATTGAAGGCTTTTGATCCGGAACAGGCAAATCAGTTTGAAGCCGGAGTAAAAATCAATACGTTTCAGAACAAATTAAGCGCAACTTTCAGCTATTATAATATTGAAGTTAAAGACATCCTGAGAGCTGGACAATTAGCCAATACAAGTGTACAGGACGGAAACCAGACCAGTAAAGGTTTTGAGGCTGAAGTTACAGCCAATCCTATTCCAGGATTAAACTTTATTATTGGTTATGCATTCAATAACAGCAAAATCAACAATGCTTCAGCCGATGTAAACGGTCTAAGACCAGAAACAGCAGGTCCGGAAAACATGATTAACTATTGGATTAGTTATAGCTTACAGACTACAAAATTGAAAGGATTAGGTTTTGGTTTTGGAGGTAATTATGCTGACAAGACTTTTATTTATAACAGAAACCCTAACGGTTCAGGAAATAATGCCGATGTACAGACATTTTCTTTGCCATCATATGCAGTGATTAATGCGGCATTGTATTATGACCAACCAAAATACAGACTTTCTCTAAAAGTAAATAACCTGACTGACGAATTGTATTTTAACGGTTATACCACAATCAACGTACAGTCTCCAAGAACTTTCATGGGAAGCGTATCGTATAAATTCTAAATGAGTTTTAAAAAAAATATAAGATTCTTACACAAATGGCTCGGACTAACCTCCGGGCTTATTGTGTTTATAGTCAGTATTACGGGCTCTATTTTCTGCTTTCACGACGAAATCAAGGATCTTACCCGAGAATATCGCAAAGTAAGCGTTGAAAATAAATCTTATATTTTGGCTTCAGAACTGCAATCTAAGGCCAAGGAATTATTTCCAAAAGCCACAGCAGATATGGTTGTTTTTCATGGAAAAGACAGACCAGCCATTGTTTATTCAACGATAGACGATAAACCCTATAATTTATATTTCAATCCTTATTCTGGAGATTTTTTAAAGCAGGAAAGTATTGAAGATGATTTTTTTGTCATCATTGAAGACCTGCATATGCACCTTTGGCTGCCTCCTGAAATTGGAAAGCAAGTTGTTGGAATTTCTACGATTATCTTTATCCTAATGCTTATTTCAGGAATCATTTTATGGTGGCCTAAAAAACGCAGGGATTTAAAAAATAGGATCAAAATCAAATGGGATGCCAAATGGCGACGGGTGAATTACGACTGGCACAATGTCACCGGATTCTATATTTCGCTCTTTGTGCTCATTATTGCCCTGACTGGACTGACATTCTCTTATGAATGGATGCACAAAACGATGTACTTTGTTGGAAATCTTGGACAAGAATATCCTAAAGACGATTTTACGCCAGTAATTGATTCTACATTAGTGTCCAACTCAAAAGCCAATCCGATGGATCTTGCACTATCACAAGCCTTTAAAACCAAACCTGACGACGAGATGTTTTTTGTATGGTATCAGGGCGAAAAAGATGCCATCGTAACCGGCTCTTATCCCGATGCCTTAGATTTTGACCATCAGTCTAATTTGTATTTCCATCCTAAAACCGGACAGCTGCTAAACACTGATTTATACGAGAATAAAAGTCCGGGAATGCAACTGCAGGAAATGAATTACGGATTACACACCGGGCAGTTTTTTGGTCTGGCCGGAAAAATAATAGCTTTTGTATTGAGTCTGCTTGCAGCGGCCTTACCTGTTACCGGATTTATCATTTTCTGGGGAAGAAGAAATAAAAAATCAAAAAAATAATTCACTTGGCAAAGAAGAAAAACAAATACGGCCTTAAGCATTGGATTGGAAAAATACACCTTTGGCTTGGAATGGCTTCAGGTCTTGTTGTCTTATTGCTTGCTGTTACGGGTTGTATTTATGTTTTTAGTGTCGAAATTACAGAAGCGCTTCGCAAGGACGCCATGTATGTTCCAAAAGTTGAATCTACTACTTTTCCTATCTCAAAACTTTGGGGCGATACTCAGGAAAAAATCGGAAATCATATTAAAATTTCAAGCGTAAAGGTTTCTAACAATCCTGAAAAAGCATGGATTTTTGGCTGTTACAAAGGAAATGAAAATGCGATAACCTATTTTGGAGCGATCGATTATTATAAATCGATTTATGTAAATCCTTATTCCGGAGAAATCTTAGCGGTTTATGATGAAGAAATGGACTTTTTCAATATTGTAAAATACATCCATTGGAGCCTTTTATTGGAAATAGGACTCGGACAACAAATCGTAGGTTGGTCGACATTTATTTTTGTCGTCATGCTTATTACCGGGATTATTTTATGGTGGCCAAAAAACAAAGCTGCCAGGAAGCAGCGTTTTCGATTCCAATGGAAAGAGACTACAAATTGGAAAAGAAAAAACTATGACATCCACAATATTTTCGGATTCTATATCGCTACAATTGCATTAATCATTGCTTTTACCGGAATGGTTTGGGCATTTTCATGGTTTCAGTCTGCCGTTTATGTAGCAGGTTCCGGCACTACTGAACGACCAGAAATCATAGCAAAAGAAGCTAATGCAAATCTTCCAAAAATCTCTGATGTGATGGAAACCGCTTTAGAGAAAACAAAACTTGCTTATCCTGATGCTGATGCTTTCAGCTTAGGAAAACCAACCGATTCTTTAGCAACCGTAGATATTTATGTGCAACAGAACGAAAACACCTATTATGTTTCGCATGAAATGCGTTTTGCTCAAAAATCAGGAGAGGTTCTCTTGAACAGAAACCATTCTGAGAAAAATTTTGGAGAAAAATTAATTACTGCTAATTATGACTTGCATGTCGGAGCAATCCTTGGAATTCCCGGAAAAATACTGGCTTTCATCGCAAGCTTTATCTGCGGAATGCTTCCTGTAACGGGATTCTTAATCTGGTATGGCAGAAAATTCAAGAAAAAAGCAACTAAAGCTAGTTAACAGGGTTTCTAAATAAATCTGTTGGTACTATAATGCCACAGATTAACACAGATTAAAATGATTCATGTCGAAAAATCACTGGAAATCTTTGTAATCTGCGGCAAAAATAAAATTGTTCTCTAAATATTCTAAGCTAATTAGCTTTAGCCTTGGCCTTGCTGTCAAACATATAAATCCATAACAGTCTTGAATATCTGAAATTAATCGTGCACAGCAGGAATGCCGCCGCAACAATAAACAAAAGACTGTGGACCAAACTCGTTACAAACAATCTGGAAATAAAAAAAGTAGCTACCATTTCTGCAACAGCCAACCCATAGCTCACATACATTGCCCCGAAGAAATAGCCCGGTTCTTTTACAAATTTATGGCCGCACTCTGAACATTCAGGATGCATTTCGGGCATCTGAAATAAAAATGGGTTTCCATTTGTTTTGAACACTTTTCCTTTTCCGCAATTGGGACATTTATTCTGAATTACATTTTTTAAGAATGACATAACTCTATTGTTTTATTAGGACAAAGTTCCGAAAGGGATGAGCATCTTACAATAGGTTAATTACGCTAATATTTGTATTATTCGGACATTCTATAACTTTTATTTGTATCTTTATGGTATGGAAATGATCAGCGTTTTAGACATCAGCCAATTACAACTAGGCAAAGGCCAAAAGGATTTTTATGTCAATAAGATTCCGCCACATATTTTAGAGAACCACAGTAATATTACAAGGCCACACAAACATAATTCCTACCTGACAATCCTATTTACAAAAGGTTCAGGAAGACATGAAATCGATTTTAATTCCTACGAAATCAAACCCGGAAGCCTGTTCCTTCTTCCTCCTGGCAAAACGCATCATTGGGAACTTTCTGAAGATATTGACGGCTATATTTTTTCACATACAGCTAATTTTTACGATTTGCACTATTCTCACAACAGAATGCACCAATTCCCGTTTTTCTATTCCATTCAGAATACGCCATACATAGCCTTAGACAAGAAGCAGAAAGAAGAAGCAGAATTTTTATTCCAAAAACTTTTAGAGGAATACCAAAGCAGCAAACCTTTTCAGCAACAGCTTATTTTAAGCTATATGGACATCATTTACATCGAACTATCTCGATTATATCTAACAGAAAATGCTCCAAAAATCATAACATCAGGCACCTATTCTGAAAAGTTTCAACAATTTGAAGATCTCATCGAAAAAAATTATATCACAGAAAAATCGCCTTCACAATATGCAGACTGGATGAACATCAGTCCAAAACACTTAAATCGGATTACAAAAAACATAATTGGGAAAACAGCTTCTGAAGTTATCACTGATAGGGTTATTCTGGAAGCAAAAAGACGATTTTTACATACAAAAAATAATTTTTCGGCAATTGCGGAATCCCTGGGTTATGATGATTACGCCTATTTTTCAAAATTATTTAAGAAGAGCTCAGGCCTCACTCCTACTGGTTTTTTAAAACTATACTAAGCTTTCTAAAAAATCTTGGCACGGATATTGGTTATTAGCTTGTAAAGAAAAAAATTATCAGTCAAGAACACTTAAAATAAGTAGAAATCATGAAAGCAAAATTTATAACATCTGCCCTATTCGCATTTTTATTTGCGATACAAATCCAGGCACAAGACAGGACGACCGTCACAGCCAATAGCCGTGATATTAGCGACAACCTTGATCTTAGAGCCGTAGCTTCCATATTTGGAGATTCGCAGGATTTGGCAGACTTTGAAAGAAGGTTGAATGACCCAAAAGCACAGATTTCTAATCTTGACCTGAATGGCGACAATAAAGTAGATTATCTGCGAGTTATCGAAACTGTAGAAAACAATATCCACTTGATAATTATCCAATCTGTTTTAGATCGTGATGTGTATCAGGATGTCGCAACCATTGAAGTGGAGAGAGACAGCAATAATAATGTACAAATTCAGGTAGTAGGTGACGTTTATATGTACGGTACAAACTATATCTATGAGCCGGTATATGTCACAAGACCTGTAATTTTTAATGTCTTCTGGACTAATTATTACAGACCTTACTATTCTCCTTGGTATTGGAGTTATTATCCAACCTATTACCATACCTGGAATCCATATCCAATTTACAGATATCAAAGACACGTTCATAATCACATAAATGTACAGAACAACTATTATTATGTAAACACAGGAAGAAATCCAAGAGCTGAATCAATTTACAACAATGGCCGACGCTCAAACGGATATGAAAGAATGTATCCTAACAGATCATTTGCACAAAGAAATAACAATGTGAGCAACCGTTATGAATTGGTTCAATCAAGAAGCGGATCAACAAGAAATGCTGATGTAAGAGGGACACGAAATTCAAACGGGACACGTAACACGACAGGGACACGAAATTCTGCAACAACAAACAGAGATAATGCTACCCTGACAAGAACAAATGAAACCAGAACGAATGAAGTTAGAAATACAGATCGTGGCCAGAATTCTTCAACAAGAAACAGAGATAACTCTACTTTGACCAGAACGAATGAAACCAGAACGAATGAAGTTAGAAGTACAGATCGCAATCTGAATTCTTCAACAAGAAGTACAACACGTTCTGAAGCTACAACAGTTCCGACTTATTCAACAAGAACTACAGGAACTCCTACAAGAGTAGAAAACACAAGAAATACGCCAACAAGAAGTTATGATGCACCAACCAGAACAGTGACACCTAGAACGGAATCGCCAACCAGAAGCAGCGCTCCTTCTAATACAAATATAAGCAGAGGTAATTCTACTCCAAGACAAAGTGCTCCACAACAGTCAAGAAGCAATGACGGAGGCGGATCACGAGCTAATTCAAGCTCAAGAGGCGGAGGTTCCAGAGGTTAAAACAAAATAAATTTTTTTAAAAAGGCGGTCAAAAAATGACCGCCTTTTTCATTGTAGCTACGACCGTTGGCAACAAGCAAAAAATGTGATACCTTTGCCCCTCAATTACATAAAATGAGATTACACAGAAATTTAGTTTATACGACCATTGATTCATTGCATGCTATTTTCAATGAAGGGGAATATGCGGATAAGGTTGTGGCAAGAGCCTTAAAGAAAGATAAGCGTTGGGGAAGCAGTGACAGGAAATTTGTAGCGGAAACTATCTACGATATCGTCCGTTGGAAAAGGTTATACATGGAAATTGCAGAGGTGAAAGAACCTTTTGACAGAGATGACCTTTGGAGAGTTTTTGCTGTTTGGGCTGTCTTAAGAGGCTATCCTATTCCGGATTGGAGACAATTAGAAGGAACACCTGAAAGAAAAATAAAAGGCCGTTTTGACGAGCTTTCTAAAATCAGAAAATTCAAGGAATCTATTCCGGATTGGATGGACGAATTAGGTATAAAAGAGCTTGGTGAAGAACTTTGGTCTAAAGAAATTATAGCCCAAAACCAGCCTGCAAAAGTAATCTTAAGAGTGAATACTCTAAAAATTACCAAAGAAAAGCTTCGTGCAATTTTGATGGATCAGGATATCGAAACCGAGTTTTTAAAAGACCAGCATGATGCCTTGGTACTAAAAGAAAGAGCTAATGTATTTTTAACGGATGCTTTTAAAGAAGGTTTTTTTGAAGTTCAGGATGCCAGCTCGCAATTAGTAGCTCCTTTTCTGGATGTAAAACCAGGAATGAGAGTTGTGGACACCTGCGCTGGTGCTGGAGGAAAAACACTTCATCTGGCTTCTTTGATGGAAAACAAAGGACAGTTGATTGCAATGGATTTGTACGAAAGTAAGCTAAAGCAATTAAAGCTAAGAGCAAAAAGAAACGGTGCTTTCAATATCGAATATAGAATTATTGACACCACTAAAGTCATTAAAAAATTACACGAAAAGGCAGATAGAGTCTTAATTGATGCTCCATGTAGCGGTTTGGGCGTATTGAAAAGAAACCCTGATGCCAAATGGAAATTGCAACCTGAATTTATTGACAATATCCGAAAAGTACAGGCTGAAGTTTTAGAAAGTTATTCCAAGATAGTAAAGCCTGGTGGGAAGTTAGTGTATGCTACTTGCTCTATCTTACCTTCTGAAAATCAGGAGCAAGTTAAACGTTTCTTAACAACAGATACTGGGAAAAACTTTACCTTTGTAAAAGATGTGAAAATCTTGGCCTCAGAATCAGGATTTGACGGATTTTATATGGCGTTGTTTGAACGAAAAGAAAAAAAAGAATCATAAAATGAAAAAAAACTACTCCTTCCTGTTATTGCTTGTAGCAACAATAGGATTTGCCCAAGCTCCGGCGGGCTATTATAATTCTGCTACTGGCACAGGTTATACTTTAAAAACTCAACTTTACAATATCATCAAAAATCATACTGACCGAGGTTATGCTGGTCTTTATGTTACCTATCAGACATCTGATAAAAAAGCGAATGGTAAAGTTTGGGATATGTATTCCAATTGTGATTTTACTTTTGGTACTGTAGCTAATGGTGGAAACCAGGATAACGGAACAAATGCAACAACAGAATGTGTTTTCTTTAACCGTGAGCATACTGTCCCTCAAAGTTATTTCGGTAACGGAACTACACCAATGTATTCTGATGCGCACTTCGTATTGCCTACAGACAAGGTGGTCAATGCAAGAAGAGATGATTTTCCTTTTGGAGTCGTACAAAATGCTTCTTGGACTTCAGAAAACGGTTCAAAACTAGGAAACAATCTTAACTCAGGATATTCTGCAGGATATACTGCTACTGTTTTTGAACCTATTGACGAATATAAAGGTGATTTTGCAAGGCTTCTTTTTTACTTTGCAACACGTTATGAAACACAGCTTGCTGGTTTTTACACTGCGTCTACATCTACTTCAAAAGTAATGTTTGATGGTTCTAGCGGCAGAGCATTCTCTCCTACTTTTCTAAACATCCTGCTTACATGGAACCAACAAGATCCTGTAAGTGCCAAAGAAATAGCTAGAAACAATGCGGTTTATGCACGTCAAAACAACAGAAACCCATACATTGACAATAATGATTATGTAACACTAGTTTGGGGTATGCCACTTTCAGTTCCTGTATATGAAGCGCTTGCAGCTGTTACAGTATATCCAAACCCATCCAGCAATCACAAAATCAATATCGATACAGAATTGCAGTTGGATGAAATACAGTTGATCAACATTAACGGTCAAATCATGCAGGAAATCAAGAATCCATCATCACAAGGCAAGACGTATACTTTGGAAAATCTTCCTTCTGGTTTCTATTTCTTAAAACTGACTTCAGACAGCCAATCGGCTACAAAAAAGGTAATAGTAAATTAACGTTACTTTTACATATAATTCTTACAAAAAATGCCTGATTTTTAAAAATCAGGCATTTTTTATTGATTTAATACGTTAAATTTTAAAATTCTATTGGGAAAACCAATTACATTTGCTTCCCTTAATTATAATTTAATGACGAAATTTTACACTCTGGCAATGATGTTCACTGCATCTTTTGCCTTTGCTCAAGCTGGTGCGCCCGCTCCTTATTACAATGGATTTGATTTCACTCAAACAGGAACAGCATTAAAAACAGCCCTTGCGCAAAAAATCACATCGACACATACAAAAACGTTAAGCTATGATGGTGCAGAACAAGCCATCAAAATTATCGATCTTGACCCTGCCGATGCTACAAACACGAATGTCCTTCTTTTGTATGGCTTCAGCAATTCAATCTGTCCATCATCTCAGGCAGATGATAACGACCACAGACGCAGAAGTAAAAACAGTGATGGTGGTGGTGCTACTTGCGAATGGAACAGAGAGCATACGTATGCGAAATCTTTAGGAACTCCAGACTTAGGAACTTCAGGACCTGGTGCTGATGCACATCACCTGAGAGCTGCCGATGTTCAGAGAAATGGTGACAGAGGAAGTGAAAAATTCACAGCCGGTTCTGGAACTTCACACGATGTCACTTCTTCAACATGGTATCCTGGTGATGAGTGGAAAGGCGATGTTGCCCGAATGATGATGTACATGTACCTTAGATATGGTAACAGATGTCTTCCTAAAAATGTTGGTGTAGGAACTCCTGTAGCATCTGATGCTAACATGATTGATTTATTTCTTCAATGGAACGCAGAAGATCCTGTATCACAATATGAAGATAATAGAAATACGTATTTAGGTAATGCAAATAATCAATATGGACAAGGAAATAGAAATCCTTTTATCGACAACCCATATTTGGCAACAATGATTTGGGGAGGTCCTGCAGCAGAAAACCGTTGGCCATCGCTTTCAACGCATGAATTCAATCCGCTTTCTGCCGTTGCAGTGTATCCAAACCCTGCAAGCAACCATAAAATCAATATCGATTCAGATATCGTTTTGGATGAAATCCAATTGATCAATATCAATGGTCAGATTGTTCAGGAAATCAAAAATCCTGCTTCACAAAGCAATACATACACTTTAGAGAATCTTCCTTCAGGATTTTATTTCTTGAAATTGGCTTCTCAAAACCAAACGGCTACTAAAAAAGTAATCGTAAACTAACTTTTACCAATAACCATTAAGAAAGCCTTTCTGAAAATCAGAAAGGCTTTTTTCATTTCTATTTCCACCTAATAACCTGAAATTCTATCGAATAGAAATTTTAAAAACGATAAAATCATTCTGCAAATAGCGGAACTTTCTTGCAAATTATTTATATTTACTCGGAAAGAATCTGAACTTTTTAAGGATAAAATCATGGATAAACTCAAACACTTATCCTTTGCATTAAAAGAATTTGCCGGATTAACAGATGAAGATTTTCAGCTGTCGGAATCATTATGGCAGGAAATGAGCTATAAAAAATGGGATTTTTTTAATGAGTACAAAAATGTTTGTAGGTATCTGGGCTTTGTGACAGAAGGCGTCTTCAGGTCCTATATCGTTGACCCAAAAACAGGCGATGAAAAAAATGTTTTCTTGTATTCTGGCAATCAGTTTGTGGTATCTTTTAAAAGCTTTATCAATCAGATGCCATGTGATTATCATACACAATCTATGACCGATTCGCAAGTTTTATGCATCCACATTAATGATTTGCAAAGATTGTACGGGCAGTCGCATGCGTGGGAACGATTTGGCAGGTTACTGGCACAGGAAGCTTTCAACATAACCATTGCCCGCACAGAAAGTTTTCTCTTTCAGACTCCTGAGGAACGCTATTTGGATTTAATCAAACACCATCCCGATATTTTTAATACCGTTCCTTTATACCAGATTTCTTCCTATCTCGGCATTCAAGGACCATCGCTCAGCCGTATACGAAAAAGAATTTCTGGCAACTAATACGATTTTAACTCAGGTTAAAGTTTTTGGCATTACGATGATAGAACTTTGTCCTATCATTTAACAACTAAATAATCAAATTATGAATAAGTCAAAAACAATCGTGCTTATACACGGAAATTTCGTAAACAACCAGACATGGACATCTTGGAAAGATTATTATGAACAAAAAGGCTACACAGTCCATACTCCTGTTAATCCTGGACATGAAGGCAATCCTGCTGAATTAAGAAAAACGGACCATCCCGATTTGGCAAAGACCAATTTCAAAGCCGTAGTAGATAATATTGCCAAACTGATTGATTCATTGCCTGAAAAACCCTTGGTAATTGGCCATTCAATGGCAGGAATGGCAGCGCTAAAATTGACCGATTTAAACAAAGTAGCAGCAGCTGTAAGTATTGACGGAGCGCCTCCTAAAAATGTATTTCCTCCATTTCAAACACTAAAAACCGTATTGCCTGCTTTTGGATTTTTCTCTGGAAAGAAAAATTATATGGGCTCCCGAAAATGGTATGATTATGCCTTTTTCAACACTTTACCTGAGAAAGAAAAAGAAAAAATGTTCGATTTGTACGCAGTTCCAGAAAGTTTTGCGGTGAGCAGACAGTTGGTTTTGGACCCGTATTCTAATATTAATTTCAAAGAAGCCCATACCCCACTTTTATTTATTGGCGGCGGAAATGATCATATTTTCCCTGCTTCATTGACAACTACCATTGCCAGAAAATACAAAGACAGAAACAGCGTGGTCGATTTGAAAGTCTATGATGAAAAAAGCCATTTTATTGCGGGCGAACCTGGTTGGGAAAAAGTCGCTGACGATATTTTGGATTGGTATGAAAAATTATAATTCATAAAAATACTCGAAACAATTAATAACACCCATTGGCATATTGTTTCGATATTACTTTATCTCCATAAGTACATAGCAACTATATCAAAGATATCAATCGTATGATTTTTATCTGTAGCTTTACGGAACGTTACTGATAAAAATAACATAATCAAGGTAGCGTCATTAAATTTATTACTATAATATAAAAGCTATGGAAGAAAATTACTTAGAAATAAACAGGGAAACCTGGAATAAAAAGACAGAAGTCCATGTCGATTCTGAATTTTATGACCAAAAAAGTTTCCTAGAAGGAAACAATACGCTAAAACAGATTGAATTGGATTTGTTTGGCGATGTCAGAAACAAGAAAATCCTTCATTTGCAATGCCATTTTGGGCAAGACACGATGTCATTGTCCCGACTTGGGGCAAAAGCTACCGGAGTCGATTTGTCTGATAAAGCAATCGATAAGGCTCGGGAAATTGCGCAACAATTAAACCTGGACACCCAATTTATTAATTGTGATGTATACAGCTTGCCTGAACATCTCAACGAAGAATTTGACATCGTGTTTACCAGCTATGGAACTATTGGCTGGTTACCCGATTTAGATAAATGGGCTAAAGTGATCCAACGGTTCTTAAAACCTGGCGGTAAATTTATCATGGCAGATTTTCACCCAGTTGTCTGGATGTTTGATGATAATTTTGAAGGAATAGGCTATAATTATTTCAAGGAAGATGCAATAATCGAAACTGTAAATGGCACCTACGCAGATACGGAGGCTCCAATTTCTTCAAAAGCAATCAGCTGGAATCACGCTACTAGCGAGACCCTCAACAGTCTTATCACAAATGGTCTAGAGCTGAATTCTTTTGGCGAATATGACTATTCGCCTTATGATTGCTTTAGCAAGACAGAAGAATTTGAACCCGGCAAATACCGTATCAAGCATTTAGGAAACAAAATCCCGATGGTATATAGTATTGTCGCAACAAAAAAATAAAGACATAAAAAAACTCCAATTTTAGCAATTGGAGTTTTTTTATTTTCATTCTGATTAGTCGTTCATCGAAATCAGGAATTCTTCATTATTTCTTGTCTTTTTGAAACGATCGTTGATAAAATCCATCGCTTCAACCGGATTCATATCAGCCAAGTATTTTCTCATAATCCACATTCTCTGTATCGTTCCTTCGTCTAAAAGCAAGTCGTCTCTTCTCGTGCTTGATGAAGTAAGGTCGATAGCCGGGAAAATACGTTTGTTGGCAATCTTTCTGTCCAACTGTAATTCCATGTTTCCTGTTCCTTTGAATTCTTCAAAAATAACCTCGTCCATTTTAGAACCAGTTTCTGTCAAGGCTGTTGCAATGATACTTAGCGATCCACCATTTTCTATATTTCTTGCTGCTCCAAAGAAACGTTTTGGTTTTTGCAATGCATTTGCATCCACACCACCACTCAACACTTTTCCGGAAGCCGGCTGAACAGTATTATAAGCTCTTGCCAGACGGGTAATCGAATCCAGAAGGATAACTACATCATGGCCGCATTCTACCAATCTTTTTGCTTTTTCCAAAACAATATTGGCCACTTTTACGTGTCTGTCAGCAGGTTCATCAAAGGTCGAAGCAATTACTTCTCCCCTAACGCTTCGCTGCATATCGGTTACCTCTTCAGGTCTTTCGTCAATTAAAAGTACAATAAGATATACTTCAGGATGGTTGGCAGCAATGGTATTAGCAATGTCTTTTAAAAGCATTGTTTTACCTGTTTTTGGCTGCGCCACAATCATTCCTCTTTGCCCTTTTCCTATAGGAGAAAACAAATCGATAATTCGTGTAGAAATAGAACTTTGTTTTCCGGCCAGATTAAATTTTTCATCCGGGAAAAGTGGTGTCAAATGCTCAAAAGAAACTCGGTCTCTAACCACCTGTGGATCATGTCCGTTGATTTTTAAAACTCTTACCAAAGGAAAATATTTCTCCCCTTCTTTTGGTGGACGAACAACACCTTTTACCGTGTCACCTGTTTTTAATCCGAAAAGTCGTATTTGAGAAGTAGAAAGATAAATATCGTCAGGAGATGCTAAATAGTTGTAATCTGATGAACGCAGGAATCCGTATCCGTCAGGCATCATTTCTAAAACACCTTCACTTTCAATTATACCGTCAAATTCAAAATCAGCATCTCTGAAATTGGTCTTTTTATTATTCTTGAAATTAGGATTAGCGTTGGGATTAGAATTCTGATTCTGGTTTGGGTTTTGGTTAGGATTTTGATTTCCATTACCGTTTGGATTTTGTTTTTGGTTAGGATTCTGCTTTTGATTTTGCTGTGGTTGCTGTTTCGCAGTTTTTTCCTGACCTTTTTGAGAAGGAGCCGATTGATTTTCAACAGGCTGCTGAGTTACTTCATTTGCTTCTTTTTCAGTTATTTCTTCTTTAGTAGCTTGAGGTTTCTCAAAGTTATTTTTATTAAATCGGGGCTGTTTTTTGTCTTTTTGTGTTGGAGCTGCAATAGCATCCGGGCTTTTTGTTTCTGTCGTTTTTACAGCGATTACTGGCTTTGCAACAGGTCTCTTTTTTTCTTGTATTGGCTGTTCATTTACAGCAGCCGGTTCCGGTTCAGAAAAAAGGGTATTTGTATTTTCTACAGCAACTTTAGGTTTCTTTTCAGGGATTATCCTCGCTCTCTTTGGTTTAGCTTCTGTTTCAGCCGCAGAAGTCGGAATAACTTCAGGATTTGCTGCCTGATAATCTAATATTTGATAAATCAGGGCTTCTTTTTTTACTCCGTTAATCTTTATTTTTTTTGTTGCTTTAGCAATATCCTGAAGCTCAGAAAGCTTCATTTCTTTTAATACAGAAATATCAAACATGCATGTTTTGAATTAATTGTTGGAATCTTTGAAAGAGTAGTTGTGATTCTATTTTTTTTGAAAATGGATAACCCGCTAAATGAAGTGCTTACGGATTTCTTATGCAATAATACGAATAAATTTTAATCATGCAATAGTATTTATGAAAAAGAAAATATATTTTTGTGGGACAAATCAATGAATAATGATTCAGAGAATACAGACTATATATCTTGTGGCTGCCTTTATTGTTATGGGGAATCTGCCATTTGTTTTTCCTTTGGAAACCTCTTCTACCGGTGTAAAGACATTTGCGTCAGATCATCTGTTAGATATAAGTCTGTTTACATTGAGCGCTTTGCTTTCCCTGATTACTATTTTCTTGTTTAAGAATAGAAAACTCCAATTTGTCTTGTGCAGATTGAACATCATATTGAATTTAATTTTATTAGGATTATTTGTATATCATTCGCTAAGCTTATCCGGAGAGGTGGCGACCTCAGAGAAGGGTATTGGGATGTTTCTACCTATTTTTTCTATCGTTTTTTTAGTGCTTGCAAACAAAGCCATAAAAAAGGATGAAGATCTCGTAAAATCTGTGGATCGATTGAGATAAACCTATAAACTTAGTTTTATTTAGTGCGTAAGAAAGCCCGAACAATGTTCGGGCTTTTTTTGTATTTCATCGATTTTTATGGCATTTTGTAAGGGAAATTAATTTGCTATGGGGATTACTTCAAAAAAAAGGTTAAATTTGGTTAAGCCAATTTCCCCATAAATGGACACAAAAATTAGAATATATCTCGCTGACGATCACCAAGTTCTCATTGACGGCATGCTCTCAATGCTGAAGACTAATCCTAAATTTGAGGTCGCCGGATACTCCTTAAATGGCGAAAATCTGGTTGAAGATGTCCAAATAAGCAAGGCAGATGTCCTTGTAATGGATATTAATATGCCAAAAAAAGACGGTATTGAGGTACTTCGAGATTTCGCTACAAAAGGTTTTTGCTGTAAAGTAATCATCCTTTCCAGCTATGATGATGTAAAAATCATAAAAGAAGTGCTAAAACTCGGCGCGAATGGTTATCTTAGCAAACAAAGTGCAGGAGAAAATATTATTGAAGCCATCAATGCAGTCGCAAATGGTGAAGAATATTTTTCCCAATCCATACGGGATCGGATTTTTGAGTCTTTTTCCAAAATACCACAACAAAGCTATATTAATGAAGCCATGCCACTTTCCTCAATCACAGAGAGAGAGCTGGAAGTGCTCAAACTTATCACTATGGAATATAGCGGTACTCAAATTGGCGAAGAGCTCAATATCAGTACTAATACTGTAGAAACCCATCGCAAGAACCTGATCAAAAAGCTTAATGTAAAAACAACCATTGGATTGGTAAAATACGCCTTGAAACATAACTTAATTAATTAATCTAATAAATCAGAAACTATGTCATTATTCTTAAAAAACTATGCTATTGGAAAAGAAGACGACGCTTTTAAAGTATCTTTTCAAATCCCAGACAACTGCGAGTAAACCACCTTTGTAGATCCTTATGAAGTTAATATTATTGCCGTTACCTTAAAGCCTTACGAGAAAGATCCTTCAACAAGTTTCGTAGAATACTACGAATACTTTTCTTGTATAGAGAATGTAATAAACGTAGATTTTGAACTTCCTGATGGGGAAAGCGGTGGAATTGGCGATGGAGATCCAGTAACAAAAAAACCAAGATTAAGAATAGATGACCTTAAAATGGCCTAATTTCCAATCGTCATTTTGGACAATACTCCTATTCTTTTCATTTTCTGGATTTGTAACTGCTCAAGATAAAACCATAGATTCTTTATCCTTCTATACGAATAATAAAGACTACCTCAAAGGTTTGAAATATTCAAGAGAAAAGGCCAAATTTTATCTGGAAAACAAGGATTATAAAAAGTATTGCGATGTCAGCCTCAAAAAGGCTGACATCTATTTTTTGCTTAATGATAGTCAAAAATCCTTCGAAACCTTATTCAAAGCCCTGAAAGTTGCCGAGGATCACAATATTGTAGCCTCTCGGATGGAAATTCTGGAAGATATCGGGCATCGGTATGCTTCTATCCGAAATTATGACAGGGCAAAAAATTATTACTACCGTTCGCTTTCCTTGGGAAGGAAACACAAACTTTTAGTACCCAACTCATTCATCTACCAAAGGCTTTTTAAAGTCCATATCCTGACCAAATCTGACAGTGCTTTCTTTTACATGGAAAAAATCATGAAAGGCGCCAAGGAACTGAATGACCCTAGTGAATTGGCTTACAGCCACAACAACTACTACAGTTATTATATCACAAATGAGAAGTATACATTGGCTAGAAAATATCTTGATTCTTCCATGTTTTATGCAGAAAAGGCGAACAATATCAGGCAGATTTGCACCGCTTTGAGCAACTTGGGATATTATTACCTTGTGGTTGAAAAAAACTATAAAAAAGGAGTAGAACAATATCAAAAATCCCTAAAAATAAATCCAAAAGATACCATTTCTCAGGAAGTTGGAGATACGTTCCTTAACCTATCTTATGGTTATGAAATGATGGGCGATTATAAAAATGCCATCGAATACATGAATAAATATTTTCATGTCAACGAAACGATTTATGAAGATAATATCAAGCGAGCTATTTCAGATGTAGAAACAAAATACAAGATTGAAAAAATTGAGAATGAGAATAAAGAAAAGCAGCGATTGCTAGAGGAAAAGCAAAAAAACAATCAAAAAATAATCCTGATCTTTATTGCGCTTTTTGCTTTCAGTACTATCTTATTCTATTTCTTCTACCAAAACTTAAGGCTGAAACAGAAAAACAAGTTTATTGATCTGGACAGGCAAATCAAGCAAAATATTATCAATGCCACCATCGACGGCCAGGAAATTGAACGAAAAAACATCGCTACTATACTTCACGATAGTATTAGTGCACTGTTGTCTTCTGCAGGTCTTCATCTTTCTGCCTATACAGCAAATAACCCCAACGAAAATTCCGAAGAAATCCAAAAAACCAGAGCTATACTAAAAGAAGCACATGATAATGTCAGGGATTTATCTCATGAATTGATTCCGCCCTTATTGGCTAAGTTCGGACTATTTCATGCGTTGCAGGATCTATGTGAAAAAAATTCGAATTCTATTCTCCAATTTGAATATTCCAGTTATGTTCCGCAAGGAAGGCGTTATAACGAAGAGTTTGAAATGCGTGTGTATTTCATCACCGCTGAACTTTTTAATAATATCATAAAACACAGCAAGGCTTCTAAAGCTTATATTACACTAGAAGAAAACAACAACCAGCTTTTGCTTACAATTGAAGATGATGGTAAAGGTTTTGATACCAGCAAGGAATTATTAAGTGACGGTTTTGGGCTTACGCAGATAAAATCCAGAATCAAACACTTAAAAGGTTCTATTTCTATAAATTCAAAGATTAATGCCGGAACTTTGATTTACATCAAGCTTCAGATTCCTAAATAGTTGGGCTACGGCCTCTTCCCTATTTCAATCACTTCCAAATCTTTAATCTTATCGCCTTCGATAACAAAACGAAGCATTGTTCTTACTTGATGGAAACCCGAAATACCACAAGCTCCGGGATTCATATGAAGCAGGTTTAGTTTTTTGTCAAACATTACTTTTAGAATGTGCGAATGTCCAGTAATGAAAAGCTTTGGAGGATTTAAAGTAATTTCATTTTTTACAGCCGGACTATATTTTCCCGGATAGCCTCCAATATGGGTAATCCAGACATCTACTCCTTCACACATAAAGCGATTATGAAGCGGAAATTCCATTCTTGCCTTATCGCCATCAATATTTCCAAAAACAGCTCGTAACGGCTTATGCTTTTTTAAAGTATCCGTTACAATCAGATCGCCTATATCGCCAGCATGCCATACTTCGTCCGCCTGATCAACATATTTTAAAATAGTATCGTCAATATGGCCGTGGGTATCGGAAAGCAAAAGAATTTTTTTCATCAATCATTCAAATTAGGCGGGTAAAATTACAAAGTTTCTCGGGTCTTAAATCTAAAAAGCGAAACTCTTTTGGTTCATAACTTTAAGAAAATTTTGAAACCTTGCATTCTCGCACCTATAAAACTTATGACTATCTTTGTTTTTCAAAACTTTGGATTTACTTCACCTTGAGATATTTCATCGAATTTGCTTACAATGGCAAAAATTATCACGGCTGGCAACAACAACCTAACGCTCCTTCTGTACAAGAAACGTTGGGCAAAGCTATTTCTGTCCTGCTTCGAAGCACTGTTGAAATTACGGGCGCAGGAAGGACAGACACGGGCGTGCATGCCAAACAGATGTTTGCTCATTTTGATACTGATATTTCTTTTGAAGCCGATATTTTAAAAAATAAGCTGAATTCGTACCTGCCAAAAGATATTGCCATCATCAAAATCCATACGGTTGCTGATGATGCGCATGCCCGGTTTGATGCGGTGAAAAGAACCTATGAATACCATATCACTAACGTAAAAGATGTTTTTGAAGAGCCTTTGAGCTGGTATTGCCATCATCATCTTGATGTGGAAAAAATGAACCAGGCTGCAAAAATTCTTTTCGAATTCGACGATTTCCAATGTTTTTCAAAAGTAAATACAGATGTAAAGACCTTCCTATGCAAAATCATGGAAGCGAATTGGACAAAAACCGATAATAAGTTGGTCTTTACTGTTGCTGCCGACCGTTTTCTCCGAAATATGGTACGTGCCATTGTAGGAACACTGGTAAATGTTGGTATGGGCAAGCTAAGCCTGGAAGATTTCAGAAAAATCATTGAAAGTAAAAACCGAAACGAAGCCGGAGCTTCTGCCCCAGCCCATGGCCTGTTTCTAACCAAAGTAGAATATCCTTATATTTGTGGCACTTTGCCGCTGACAAAAAATAGCCTCGAGAAAAAGAAATGAAAGCATCAGATACCAAGATATTTAGGCGAATAATGGAGTACACCAAACCGTACAAAACCCGGTATTATTGGGTTATTTTCTTTGCGGTTACTCTATCTGTTTTCGCTGCACTCCGTCCTTTTTTACTAAAACGGACCGTTGACAATTACATACAGCCGGAAGACGCTACCGGTCTGTTATTTTTTATTTTATTAATGGGCTCCGCCCTGATTGTTGAAGTAATTTCTCAATTTTATTTCGTTTTCCTTGCCAATTGGCTCGGACAAGACATTATCAGAGATATCCGGGTAAAACTCTTCGGACACATG
Source organism: Flavobacterium microcysteis (assembly GCF_006385255.1). GTDB lineage: Bacteria > Bacteroidota > Bacteroidia > Flavobacteriales > Flavobacteriaceae > Flavobacterium > Flavobacterium microcysteis. The sequence goes on along the minus strand of NZ_VFJE01000055.1, from coordinate 333,437 downwards.
ATGAGCTTTAAGATGAAATATTTTGACAATGAACCAGTCGGGAAATTAGTAACCCGTTCTGTATTCGACATCGAATCCATTTCAAAAATTTTCAGTCAGGGATTATTTATGATTATAAGTGACCTCTTGAAAATGGTAGTTGTATTGCTTTTTATGTTCTACATGAACTGGAAACTCACGATTATAGTAATGTGTGCTATGCCTATACTGGTGTATGCTACACGTGTTTTCCAGAAAAAAATGCAGGTGGCTTTTGAAGAAGTAAGAACACAGATTGCCAACCTGAATACTTTTGTTCAGGAGCGTGTTACCGGAATGAAAATCGTACAGCTATTTTCGAGAGAAGATATCGAATACGAGAAATTTAAAGTAATCAATGACAAGCATAAAAAAGCCTGGGTCAAAAACGTTTGGTATAACTCCATATTCTTTCCTATTGCTGATATTGTTTCTTCTATCTCTCTAGGGCTAGTTGTTTGGTATGGTGGAATGAACATATTGGCAGGTAACGGAACAACCACTTTTGGAGATTTGTTCTCTTACACCATGTTTATCGGAATGTTGTACAACCCTTTGCGTCAGATTGCGGATAAATTCAATGAGATGCAGATGGGAATGATTGCAGCAAATCGTGTTTTTGAAGTTTTGGATATGGAAGGACATATTCAGGACAAAGGAAAAGTTGCAGCACCTACATTTAAAGGTAATATCGATTTCAACAAGGTACATTTTAGCTATACTAACAAAGAAGAAGTTCTAAAAGGCATTAATATTCATGTCAAAGAAGGAGAAACTATTGCAATAGTTGGAGCTACCGGAGCTGGAAAATCGACAATCATCAACCTGCTCAACCGCTTTTATGAAATTAACGGAGGTGAAATATTGATTGACGGTACCAACATCAAAGACTTTACACTAAAAAGCCTTCGCAATCAGATTGCCGTGGTACTTCAGGATGTGTTTCTTTTTGCCGATACAATCCATAATAACATCACGCTTGAGAATCCGAATATTTCGAGAGAAGCCGTGATTAAGGCAGCAAAAGAAATTGGTGTGCATGATTTTATAATGACATTGCCACATGGTTATGATTATAATGTAAAAGAACGTGGTGTAATGCTTTCTTCAGGACAACGACAGCTTATTGCATTCTTAAGAGCATTTGTCAGCAATCCGAGTATCTTGATTCTTGATGAAGCGACTTCGTCTATCGACTCGTATTCAGAAGATCTGATTCAGAGAGCTACAGAAACCATTACTAAAGGCAGGACTTCTATCGTAATCGCACACCGATTGGCAACTATTGTCAATGCTGACAAGATTATAGTTATGGAAAAAGGAAATGTTGTAGAGCAAGGAACCCATTACGAACTAATCAACAAGGCAGAAGGTTACTATAAAAACCTATACTACTCTCAATTTGCAGTTGAGAGCTAATACAGTACACATGAAACTATTCTTCAAGCTTCTTTTTGCCGTAATTATTTTGGAAATAATTATTTCCATTTCCTGTACTTATATTATTGAAGAATCATCGAGTCGGTTTTTGGTCAATCTGTCCCATCTGATTATTATTTTCCTGAGCTTTCCTGTCTATCTAATAGACAAAAGCTATCCGTTTTATTCTGATGGCTCTGCAAACTTCGGTTTCATGCTCGTTTTGATAAATGTTTTGCTGCAGACATTAATCCTGTATGCATTTATAAGAATTACCACAAAAAAGAAAAATTGATACTAACAGCAGTTGTGGAAACTTTGCGAGAGCGAAACTTTTCCATAACCAAATAATTAGTTATTTTCGTACTCTCAAATAACAAGAAAAAATTACACTCTAATGAAATACGATATCATTGTTTTAGGAAGCGGACCTGGAGGTTATGTAACAGCCATCAGAGCATCGCAATTAGGCTTTAAAGTTGCTATTATCGAAAAAGAAAATCTAGGCGGTATCTGCTTGAACTGGGGATGTATCCCAACGAAAGCATTACTAAAATCCGCACAGGTTTTTGATTACCTAAAACATGCTTCTGACTACGGTTTGACAGTTGAAAAATTCGACAAGGATTTTAATGCTGTTATTTCACGTTCACGTGGTGTTGCTGACGGAATGAGCAAAGGCATCCAATTCTTGATGAAGAAAAACAAGATTGATGTTATTGAAGGTACTGGAAAAGTAAAACCAGGAAAGAAGATTGATGTTGTTGGAAAAGATGGAAAAACAGCAGAATATTCTGCAGACCATATTATCATTGCAACTGGAGCACGTTCTCGTGAATTGCCAAACTTGCCGCAAGATGGTAAAAAAGTAATTGGATACCGTCAGGCTATGTCATTGACTGAACAGCCAAAATCAATGATTGTTGTTGGTTCTGGAGCTATTGGAGTTGAGTTTGCACATTTCTACAACGCTATGGGAACTGATGTTACTATTGTTGAGTTTATGCCAAACATTGTTCCGGTTGAAGACGAAGATATCTCAAAACAATTTGAGCGTTCTTTGAAAAAAGCGGGTATCAAAATCATGACTAATGCTTCTGTTGAAAAAGTAGATACTTCTGGAAATGGCGTAAAAGCTACTGTAAAGACTTCAAAAGGAGAAGAAATCCTTGAAGCTGAAATCGTACTTTCTGCCGTTGGAATTAAATCGAACATTGAAAACATCGGACTTGAAGAAGTTGGAATCGCAACAGACAGAGATAAAATTGTAGTTAACTCTTACTACCAAACTAACATTCCTGGCTATTATGCTATTGGTGATGTGGTTCCTGGACAAGCATTGGCTCACGTTGCTTCTGCAGAAGGAATCCTTTGTGTTGAAAAAATCGCTGGCCTACACGTAGAGCCAATCGATTATGGAAACGTTCCAGGTTGTACCTATGCTACTCCTGAAATTGCTTCTGTAGGTTTGACAGAAAAGCAAGCTCGTGAAAAAGGTTACGAATTGAAAATTGGTAAGTTTCCTTTCTCAGCTTCTGGAAAAGCAAAAGCTGCCGGAACTCCTGATGGTTTCGTAAAAGTTATTTTTGATGCTAAATATGGCGAATGGTTAGGTTGCCACATGATTGGTTCTGGTGTAACTGATATGATTGCTGAAGCTGTTGTAGCTAGAAAATTAGAAACTACAGGTCATGAAATCATCAAGTCAATCCACCCTCACCCAACAATGAGCGAGGCTATCATGGAAGCTGCTGCTGATGCTTACGGCGAAGTGATACATTTGTAAGATTTTTGATTTAAGATTTTAGATTGCAGATTTGAGGTTTCTGATTTTAGATTTTGGATTTTAGATTTGCAGGAAGAATAAATAATAAAAAAACCGTTTTGAAATCCAAAACGGTTTTTTTATTAATCTATTTTTTGATTTCTGATTTAAGATTTAAGATTGCAGATTTGGATTGTTTGGAAAATCTGTGTAAATCCTATAATCTGTGGCAAATACGATTTTTGATTTGGATTTCAGCTTTCTGCCTACTGCTTTCTGCCTACTGCCAACATATTAATACAGTAAAAAGTTTATCCCTACGTTGAAGGAGCTTCTCATATTCACAATAGTATCGTCATAATCATTATATTTAAAAACTTCAGCCATACCGCCCTGTCCTTCATATTCAATAAAAACCTTAAACTTGTCGGATACCGGAATCTTTACGCCTATTCCAAATGCAATACCACCGTCTACTTTATTAAAACTGTCCTTTATGTCAGTATCTAGCCTAGTTTCTTTTGCATTCATTAAAAAGCCTATGTAAGGCCCAAAGTTTAAATACCAGTTTTTCTTGTTTCCAAAGTGCCAACCTGCCATTACAGGAACTGTAAGGTAATTTAAATTGATATCTGTTCTTGCATATCGTTGAACAGGATCAAATTGATCAGAAACCAGAATAAGATCATTATCCCATCCTTTTCTGTCGTAAATCAATTTTGCTTTAAGACTCCAGCTATCCGAAAAATAATAATCTGCAGATGCTCCTAAGTTAAAACCTATGCTCGGATCAGCCGAATCATATGTTGTACTGGCATTAGAAGAATTCAACCCGGCATGAAGCCCGATTTCTATTTTTCCTTTGTTTTGTGCGGAGGAACTCACGACAAAGCCGAAGATGGCCATCGAAGTAATTAGTACTCTTTTCATAAAGTTTGTTTTTACACAAACATAGAAAATTAATTAGAATTTGGTGTTAAAGATTTTGGATTTTGGATTTGAGATTTTTGATTTGGGATTTTAGATTTTGGATTTTAGACTTGGGATTTTAGACTTGAGACTTGGGACTTGGGACATGAGACTTGGGACTTGAGACTATTAAACTTTCTTTAGGGCTTCGATAAGTAAGTCGATGTCTTCCTGCGTATTAAAATGGCTGAATGAGATTCTTAAGCTTGGCTTTTTCAGGTCGTCTTCTGAAAGCATTTCTTTTAATACGTGCGATGGCTTGATGCTTCCTGATTGGCAGGCACTTCCTCTGGAAACCGCTATTCCTTTCATATCAAGGCTAAAAAGAATCATGGATGTCTTTTCATCAGAAAAAGGAAATAAGATATTAATGATATTGTAAAATCCTTCCGGATTGCCATTTATCTTAAAATCCGGGAAATGGATTTTTAGTTTTTCGATAAAATAATCCTTTAGGCTTTGGATGTGTTTTCTTTCTGCTTCTAAATTTTCATAAGAAACCTCAAGAGCTTTTGCCATACCGGCAATATTATGAATAGCTTCTGTTCCGGCACGAAGTCCTTTTTCTTGTTCACCACCAAAAATCATTGGATTTATGCCCGGATTCTTTCTTATAAAAGCAAAGCCGATACCTTTTGGTCCATGAAATTTATGGGCACTGGCAACTATAAAATCTACTTCTGCTTTTTGGAGGTCTATTTCTGTCTTTCCAACAGACTGTACCGTATCTGAATGGAAATAGGCTTTGTATTGCTTGCACAGCCTGGCTACTTTTTCTATATCTAAAACAGTTCCCGTTTCATTATTCACATGCATTAAGGCTACTAATGTAGGCTTATCCTGAGAAAGCAGTTCTACCAAATGATTAATGTCTGCTTCGCCATTGGAATTCAGATTGACAAAATCTACTTCAATACCATATTCAGCCTGTAAGGCCAAAACAGTATTAAGTACAGCATGATGTTCAATCTTGCTCGTGATGATTCTTTTTACCTTTAAATCTTTTACTGCCGAACGAAGAATCCAGTTGTTCGCTTCTGTTCCGCCTGAAGTAAATATGATTTCTTGTGCTGATACATTTAACTGCTTGGCAATCGATTTTCTTGAAGATTCGAGTATGTTCTTAGCTGACCGACCAAAACTGTGCGTTGAGGACGGATTTCCATATTCTTCCTGCAAAACATGGGCTATTTCCTGAATGACTTCAGGTCGTAACGCTGTTGTAGAAGCATTGTCTAGATATACTTTTTTCATGATACAAAAATCGGGATATAAAATGAATTACACATCTTTCGTCTGTAGTTCTTTTGTTTTCGACTTGAAGATGTGCTTGCTGTTAAAAATAATAATCGAAAGCAGGATTAAGGAATAAGCAATGATTTGGAATGTAGTAATGTCTTCCTTATAATAAAAAATGGCAAGGAAAAAATTAATCAGCGGATTGATATAAAGCAATATCCCTACTGTTGACGAGTTGACTCCTTTCAACGCATATAAGTTCAGGAAAAGTGGAATGATGGTAAACATCACCACGATGATGACCAGATAAAAATAGAAATCAAAAGCCGTTGGAACCTCAGAACTATAAAACGGATAGAACGGCAATAAGATAATTGCTGTGGTTGTCAGCTGTAAGGTAAGTAGCAGAAATTTGTCTATTGCCGTGTTCTTTCTTTGCGAAACCAGATACAAGGCATAGGTAGCCGCTACAATCAGGCTGTAGAAAATATCCATGAAATGGTTAAAAGACAACAATACACAGCTAAAAATGCTTAATGCTACGGCTGTCCATTGCCATTTATTTAATTTTTCCTTCAGTATAAAATAAGCAAAAACTGTTGTGAGTATTGGGCAGACCAGATACGCAAACGAAGCTGCTTTTACGCTAACGTGATTCATTACATAAATAAAGAAAAACCAATTGGCAGATAATAGCAATGAACCTCCCAATGTCAGAAGTACGACATTTCTCTTTTGAGTAGCCGACATCATCCTGAAATTTTCCTTAGTTTCTCTTAATGTCTTTTTTCTGAAAAGAAGATTAATTCCCATCATGAGAACGACACACAGAAATACCCTATAAAATAAAATATCCAATGAAGGATACAGATGTAAAGGCTTTAAAGCCAAACTGAAAAATCCCCAGATTGTAAAGGCTGTAATGGCAGCCAGATAGTATTTTGAAAGTCTCATGAGAAGTAAAAAATCCGAAGCAAATGTAGGGAATATATCTGCTTCGGATTCGTTATTATGAATTCATTAAGAATAAATTAATGGGCTCCTTCGGCTTCAATTGCATCAACATCAATATTCTGCCTTTTCAATATTCCTTTTACGGCAATCGCAAAGAAAGTAAGGTATGAGAAACAGATTACCGGTATTACATACGAAGCGTGGATTCCGATAATATCGGACAATTTCCCTTGTATAGGCGGAATAATTCCTCCTCCTAAAATCATCATTACCAAGAAAGCAGAACCTTGTGCTGTATATTTTCCAAGACCTGTAATTGACAATGTAAAGATAGACGGCCACATGATGCTACATGCCAATCCTCCTGCAAGGAAAGCATAGATTGCAACGGTTCCTGTAGAGAATAATCCAATTAGCATGGCAGTAACGCCCATTAGTCCAAATAAGATTAATGTTCTTGCCGGTTTGTTTTTGCTTAGGAAGAAAACCAAAACCTGTAATAATACGCAGATTACATAATAGTATAGTGATGACATATCCTGCTGCGCCAATGTATTTACGCCAATAATAACCGAAAAGGCAATTAACGGAACAATAATCAGGGCTAGTTTTCTTTTGCTTGCAGTCAGGTTAAAAACGCTGATTGCTCCTGCCCAACGGCCAATCATCAAACTTCCCCAATACATCGAAATATAAGGTGCAATTTCAGACGATTGGAAACTTCCAAATTCAGGCAGTTTTAATAGTTCTCCTAAATTACTTCCAACTGCAACCTCAACTCCTACATAGGTGAAGATAGCCAACATTCCTAAAACTAACTGTGGGTATTTCATAGCGCCCCAGCCATCGTTTTTCTTTTGTGCGCTACGGTTAGCAAATAAAAGTCCTCCTACGATTACCAATAAAGCTCCAGAAAGCCAGTACATTCTGTATTTTTCAAGAGGATGTCTGATTTCCTGAATTTCTTTGTGCTGCGGTTCAACACTTAATTCCAATACTTTGATTTCACTTTTGATTGATTCAGAAGCTATATTTTTTTCTTCTTCAGTAAGTACCTTGTCTTTTTTAATCTTTACCAGATTGTCGCTTAGCTTTTTAATGTCTTTCGTTATCGGTTCGATTGACTTTTCAATTTCAACTATCTTTTTTGCTTCCGGTGAGTTATAGCTATTAAAAACAGGCGCAAACATTATTGCCAAAAGACCGGTCATGATAATCAATGTGGTCATGGCTTTATTTGCTTTTTCCATTGGCTCGTTTGAAATTCCGGCTGGAAGTTTTTTCGAGAAAAAGAAAACGCTTGCTGCTATTAAAAATAAGATTCCTACTCCAACATATAGCAGGATTACTTTATCTAAACCCAATCCTTTAATCTGGTCATCGCTCACTGCTGCTGCTGTTCCGAATAATGCAAAACCTACAATGATTGGTCCGATTGTCGTTCCAAAGGAATTGATTCCACCGGCTAAGTTCTGACGGCTGGTACCCGTTTTTGGATCTCCTAACAAAACGGCAAAAGGGTTTGCCGCTGTTTGTTGCAATGAAAATCCTAAGGCCACTATAAACAATCCCACCAACATTCCCGCATACACATTCGCTTCAACTGCAACAATCATAGCTCCGGCTCCTAATGCAGAAAACAACAATCCGTAGACTATACTCCTTTTATATCCCCATTTGCCTACCAGGTCTTTTCCGTTTACAGCTCCAAAAATAAAAAGCAAAAGCGCTCCCAGATAGTAAGCGGTATAGAAAGCAAAGTCAATCAGCTGCGATTGAAATTGGTCTAATGAAAAATAGTTTTTACAGAAAGGAATAAAGATGCTGTTTCCGGCAGCAATAAATCCCCAGAAAAAAAACACTGTAATTAGTGTATACAGCGCAGGATAATTTGTTTTAGTTTCTGAACTCATTTATTAAGATAGTTTAGTTAAAGCAATAAAAAATAGGATTCTATTTAATAAAAACAATTAATTTTTGATAAATATACATTTATATGAAAACACCAGGTAATAGATTATAATTTAGTTATTAACGAAAACGATTTCTTAAGTCGTTTTTTAATCAAAATACAACGTTTGCGTAACTTTTTTCACAAAGTTTTTCTTATTCTGACTTTTTTATTTCAGATCGGGGACCTATCCCGTTATTGTTGAAAGCCTCGATCTGAAAATAGTAAGCATCTGAGCGATCCAGTCCGCTGAAATAGTATTCATTTTTGCCATATACCATTATCGAACCGTATAGTTTTTCTGGAGATTTTCCGAAGTATATGACATATCCGTCTGCATTAGGTTCTTGTTGCCATTTGAACCAGACGCTTCTTCTCTCTCCTTTTTTCCTGGCTTCGGCTCGTAACGGTGCAAAATTCTGCACCATGTTTGGCTTTTGCCCTGTTCCTTTTCCAAAAACCCTAAAGCCGCTTATGGCAAACTTTCCCGTTGGCATCTGGATGTTTTCTAATTTCAGATACCGGGCAGTTAACGGTTTTTCTAATTCGATATAATCATGGGGCACGTCTTTTGTATTTTTGCTTTTATCGACAGCTATTTTCCAATTTTTGCCATCGTTTGAGGAATAAATAATATACTTATGTCCTGTTGTTGTTTCCGGCTTGCCCATCAGCTCCACATCCTGATCCGCATAGTTAATTTGTATGGCATTGATTGTGGATTTTTCTCCCAAATCAGAAATCAGGTATTCGCCTTTCGCCGCAGTTTTAGCCGACCAATAGGTTTTTATGTCTTCATCATTACTAAAATTAGGCTGGAAGCCTCCCAAAGTAGAAGAAACCTGAACTGGCTTGTTATAATTTAAAAGCATCCATCCTGAGAAGTTTGCATCCAGATGGTTCTTTTTCTGTGAAGGAAGAAAAGTTGGATAATCGCCATAAGCTGTATTGGAGTATAGTACTCCATCTTCATCAAAACCGGCAGGCCAGATTCCTATTCTTCTTTCAAAATTATTCTTGGTCGAAATTACAATTGTGGATACGTGCCAATAATCATTATTGGTATCCTGATACGTAGCTCCGTGTCCGGCTCCTCTTGCAAATCCACCCGGTTTATAGGAAAACGGATTATGGGATTGGTAATCAAATGGCCCTAAAGGATTTGAACCTACATACACACCATCTGCATAGCCGCTAAATTCGGTGCCCGGTGCTCCGTATTGCAAATAATATTTGTCTTTGTACTTGGTCATAAAAGCACCTTCAGTAAAAGGCTGCAGGAAAGTATTGTCGTTGTGTTCGCCAAACCGTTCCCAACCATGCTCATCGTCATTAAGTGCCAAAACCGGAATTCTTTCGCCTTCGGGTTGGAAGGTTTTTCGGTTTAGTTTCACGCCATAGAGCGGATACAAATTACTCGATCCGTAATACATATACACTTCGTCTTTTTCCTTATCCCAAAAAATTTGAGGATCCCATGCTCCTGCTTCCGATTTATGTACGAGTTCTTTCCAATCATCTGTTTTTGGATTTTTGCTCATCCATAGCGGAAATTCTTTAGTATGTGTCGAACCGATAACCAATAGCGTATCATTTACAAATGACAACGATGGCGCACAGAGTTCGTCGTAGACCTTATGTTCCGGACGGAGGAATTTTCTGGAAATGAATTTCCAATCGAGCATATCAGAACTATGCCAATAGCCCCATTGGTTGGTTGAAAACAGATAATATTCACCTTTAAAATTGGTGATTACCGGATCGGCAGTTGCTCGATGTTTTCCTTGTGTTACAAAATTTGGAATCGGGCAATATCCATAATCTATGTTGATAGGATTGCAATAGGTTTTTTGTTGCGAGAAACCTTGTCCTGAAACGAGCAAGATTCCTGCAAGACCTACTACTTTGGTTGCTTTCTTTAAATTTTGTCTTTTAAAAAAATTCATTTTATAGTTTACTTTACCGGAAAGATGCTGATTGCTGTTCCGCCACCAGCTGCCATAGTGAGCTTTAATTTGCTTTTTGAAGCCACATCGATGGTTTTGATTTCGTAATTGATTGGATTTTTCTCCCAATGTGCTGTCTTTCCGTCTTGATAAATAATAGCCTTATATTTTTTTCCAGGTGTTAAGAAATCGAGTAAAATTGTAGTATTTCTAGGATTCTCGTCTGTAATAGCACCAACAAACCAGTTTTCACTTCCTTTGGCTTTTCTGGCAACCGTCAAATAATCGCCCGGTTCTGCTTCCAAATATTTGCTTTCGTCCCAGTCTGCTGCCACATCTTTGATAAATTGGAAAGCATCCGCATATTTTTCATAATTCTCAGGCAAGTCACAAGCCATCTGTAATGGCGAATACATCGTAACATACAAGGCCAATTGCTTGGCAAGTGTCGTATGCACCTGTTCTGTCTTGCTAGGATCGTAATGGCTCATCTTGATTTCGAAAACACCTGGCGTATAATCCATTGGTCCTCCTAAAAGTCGTGTAAACGGAAGAATGGTTTCGTGCGTTGGCGGATTTCCGTTACTCCAACCGTTGAACTCGTTTCCTCTTGCGGCTTCAGCAGCAATATAATTAGGCCATGTTCTGCTTACGCCTGTAGGACGGGATGATTCGTGAGAATTGACCATAATTTTATATTCTGCAGCTCTTTGCGGAACATAATTGAAATGATTCACCATAGACTGTCCGTCATGGAATTCGCCTCTTGGAATGATTCTTCCAACATAACCTGTTTTAACTGCCGGATAGCCGTATTTTTTCATTACGTTTAAGGCTCTGTCTAAACGTCTTTCATAATTAGCAACAGAACCCGAAGTTTCATGATGCATGATCATCTTTACATTTTTTGACTTGGCATAGTCGCTGATTTCTTGTATATTAAAATCCGGGTAAGGTGTCGTGAAATCAAAAACTTCTTCTTTCCAATTCCCAAACCAATCTTCCCAACCTACATTCCATCCCTCAACTAATACACCATCAAAACCGTGCTTAGCAGCAAAATCAATATAGCGTTTTGTATTTTCAGTAGTAGCGCCATGCGGTTTTTTACCTACGCTTTTTTGAGATGCATCTTGTGTTCCGCTTAAATCCCATGTTGAAACACCCACATGCATTTCCCACCAAACACCTACATATTTCATAGGTTTAATCCATGAGGTATCGTCTATTTTAGACGGTTCATTCAGATTTAGAATCATTTTTGAGCTGACAATAGCTCTTGCATCATTGCTTACCATAATTGTACGCCATGGAGAAACTGCCGGAGTCTGCAAATAAGCTTTATCACCTATAGCATTCGGTACCAGATGTGATTTTATTTTATAGTTAGTGGTAGTAACATCCAAATGCATTACCGGATAATTCACTACGGCTGCTTCAAAAATATTAAGATAAAGACCGTCGGCGGATTTCATCATCAAAGGTGATTGCACCACATAACGTCCTCCAATAGATTTTACGGCAATACCGTTGTTCAGGTTTAATTTGTCGTTATCAATTTCTGATAATTTTGTCTCGTTATAGACATATTCCTGACTATCATAATCACCTGGAATCCAAAAAGTCTTGTGATTTCCTGTCAGGTTAAATTCTGTTTTTTCATCAGAAATGATAAAATAATTCAGCTTGTCTTGTTTTGGAAATTCATATCTAAAGGCAACACCTTCGTTATATACTTTGAAAACAATATTCAGTTTTCTTCCTGTAGTTTTCTGAACCAATGAAAAAATTGTTTCATTGTATTTATTCTGAATCACGGACTGCTCACCAAGTACCGGTTTCCAGCTTTCGGCAACGCTTTTGTTTTGGGTATTTGTTATTTCAAATCCTGTATCTAATGCTTCTGTATCTTTCAAAGCAATTCCCAACAAGCTTTCTTTTATGACTGGTTTGTTTTGGTAGTTTACTGAGTAAGACGGTTGCCCATTGGCTGTTAATTTAAAAGTAACAGTAATTTCTTTGGATGGAGATTGGACTGTCTGTGCGTTTAAAAATCCTGCCAACATGAGAAGGCATAGGGTAAAGATGTTTTTCATAATGTATAAATTTCGCTAAAGGTAGCTAATCAACTTTAGAAAAAAGCCCTTTAGAGAAACCTAAAGGGCCTTTAAAACTCACAAAAAAAATTATTTAACTAACTCAAACTCTAATTTCATGTCTGTCGCCGATGTGCCGCCGACAAAGATTTCAAAATCTCCAGGTTCAGCAGCAAACTGCATGTCTATTCCGTAAAATTTCAAGTCTTCGGAAGAGATTTCGAATTCAATAGTTTTCTTTTCTCCTTTTTTCAAGAAGATTTTCTGGAAGCCTTTTAATTCTTTTACAGGTCTGGTTACAGATCCTACTTTATCACGAATATATAGTTGAACTACTTCTTCTCCATCAAAATTTCCCGTATTGCTTACCTCAACCGTAGCTTTTAATTTTTGGTTGAAGTTGATTTTAGGTGAAGAAATTTTGAAGTTAGAATAAGTGAAGTTGGTATAGCTTAGTCCATATCCGAATTCATACAAAGGCGAATTATCAACATCAATATAGCGTGATTTGTATTTCTGCTCATTGTCTGCTTTTCCTAAATATGGACGTCCGGTACTTTTATGATTGTAATACAATGGAATCTGTCCTACGTTTCTAGGGAAAGTCATTGGCAATTTTCCACTTGGGTTGTTGATTCCGTAAAGCGTTTGTGCAATAGCATCGCCACCTCTTGTTCCAGGCCACCAAGCTTCAAGAATGGCGTCCATGTTTTGGTTTTCCCATTCTAATGTCAGAGGTCGTCCGTTTAGCAACACCAAAACAATTGGCTTGCCTAGTTTTTTTAATTCTGCCAGAAATTCTTTTTGTATTCCAGGCAGGTCAATATTAGTACGTGAGGCGGCCTCACCTGTCATATTTTCAAATTCACCCATCACTGCAACGATAACATCTGCTTTTTTAGCATTGTCAATTGCAGCCTGCATCATGTCTCTTTTCTTATCCAGAATTTCAACGCCTTTTGCAAAACTGATTTTGCTTTTGTCTGTAATAATCTTGTTTATTCCTTCCTCTACACTAACAGCAAATCCATGTCTGTCACCCGATGCTGCCCAAGAACCAATAATGTTGAATTCGTCGCTAATTAGCGGTCCAACAAATGCTACTTTTTGTTCTTTTTTCAATGGTAACGTATTATTACCGTTTTTAAGCAATACCAGTGATTTGTTTGCCACATCTAAAGCAGCTTCTAAATATTCTTTTTTATAGGTTACTTCTTTTTCTCTTTTGGCATCATTGTATCGGTAAGGATCTTCAAATAAACCTAAATCGTATTTTGCTTCTAGTATTCTTCGGCAAGCGTCATTAATTTGGGCTTCGGTAACTTTTCCTTCTGATAATGATTTTTTAAGGTTCTTCATATAGATTCCGCCAACCATGTCCATGTCAACACCGGCATTTAGGGCCAATTCACCTGCATGTTTTTCGTCTTTAGCATAACCATGAGGTATCATTTCGTTCATTCCGGTATAATCGGTTACGACAAAGCCGTCAAATTTCCATTCGTCTTTTAATATTCCGTTAACCAGGAATTTATTTCCGGTAGCCGGAACTCCTGAAATTTCATTGAAAGAAGTCATAAAAGTCCTAACTCCTGCATCAACAGTAGCTTTGAATGGTGGCAGATAAACTTCTCTTAGCATTCTTTCTGACATATCCACCGTATTGTAGTCACGACCAGCCTCAGCAGCTCCATAAGCCGCAAAGTGTTTTGTACAGGCTAAAATGGTGTTGATAGCTGAAAGATCATTTCCTTGATAGCCATGTACTCTGGCAATTGCTAATTTAGATCCGAGATACGTATCTTCTCCGGCGCCTTCGGAAACTCTTCCCCAACGTGGATCACGGGAAATATCTACCATTGGAGAGAACGTCCAGTGAACGCCACCGGCAGCAGCTTCGGCAGCAGAAATCTTCGCAGCAAGTTCAACAGCGTTTAAGTCCCAAGTAGCCGATTCTCCCAAGGTAATCGGGAAAATAGTTTTATAACCGTGAATAACATCATAACCGAAAAGCAATGGTATTTTGAGCCTTGAATTGTCAAGATTCATCTTTTGGAGTTCTGCTGTATATTTAACGGTAGTCGCATTCAATATGGAACCGACATTTCCTTTTTTAATTTGTTCGATAAAATTATCTCCGGCAACTGGTCCGGTTATGGTTCCGTCTGCCGTAAACTGTACCAGCTGTCCAATTTTTTCATCAATTGTCATCTTAGCCATCAGTTCTGAAATAAATTCTTTCTTGGGCTTGATCTGGTTCTTCTTTTTATCTTTCTGTGCATTAGCAGTAAGCGAAACTGCTAATAATAATAGTAATGCTGTTTTAAATTTCATTATGATATTTATTTAGGGAAATTTGTTTATTGTTTGTGCTGTTTCATCATCCAATCATAAATTTCTTTGTTGTCATATACTCTGCTCCAACTATCATGATTGGCATCATCGAAAATGGTCAGTTGAATGTCTTTACTGCATGTTTTTAATTTCTTGTAGATAGCTATAGAATAGTTGACATCTACAACATCGTCTACCAATCCGTGGAAAATTCGTGTGGGAATATCTTTAATCTTACAATTTTCCATCATAGGCACTCGGTCTACAAATCCCGCAATAGGCACCAAAGCGGCAAATAGTTCAGGATGTGCAAAGGCCAGATTCCATGCTCCCCAGGCACCCATACTCAGGCCAGTGAGGTAGATTCTATCCGAATCAATATTATTTTCTTTTTGAATTTTTTGTATCAATTTATATAAGACTTCTGCATTCCAATATTCATTTTCAGGACATTGTGGTGCCAGAACGTAACTATCTAATTCATTGTTTTTTAAATATTTGAAAGGGCCGTGTACCTTTACCTTTTCAATATCTGAGCCTCGTTCTCCAGAACCGTGAAGAAAAACGATCAGCGGTTTCTTTGCTTTTGGGTTTCTTGGAACGTGCAAGGCATAATTCAATTCACTTTTTGTAATGATTTCGGCAGTAATGGTTCCGGTAATATCTTTTTGTGCAAAAGAGATACCGGATACCAATAAGCCCAATAAAGCCAGCTTTATTTTCATTTTTTAAAATCCATGTTTACCGGAATGAAATCCAAGATTGACTAAACCTTGACGCACTTCCGGAGCATTCATAAATAAATTCCAAAGCAATCCTGAACGGTAATTTTCCAACATAACCACCATAGGCCCCTGGTCTATGGCCAGATATCTTTTCGCTGTCCATCCATACTGCTTGCTGTGTGCATCATAAAATCCAGCTGGCCCCCATAATTGACCGCTGTAGTTTTCATAAAAATTACGCATTGCCGCCAGCGATTCTGTTGGAGTATATACGATTGAGCTTATAGCTGCCGTAGGCGATATAATTCCTAAGTCATTGCTAGGCATGTGCGCATTATAACCAATACTTCCGTCGGCATTTCTGGAATAAGAGGCAGTCAGCCCCCAATAATTTGGGCCGTATCCTGCAAAATTTCCTGGATTTTCAACGCAATACTTGTAATTGATTTTTGTATGATTGACATTAACATCCCAATAATTAGCATACTGATCTGTTAATTGTGTAGGGTCTAATCCCAAATACGAATAGTGTGCCCAAAAAAGCGGTCCTCCTGCCTGTTCAGCACCGTTATGCTTTAACAGCAAAGGAATTCCGTATTTTGTTGCTGCCGAAACGATTCCTCCATTTCTTGCCCAGCCTTTATGATAGGCCGCCGGTGTAATCGGATGTGTTGGCGAGGCGCTGGCTAGCACATAAGTAATCAGACATTCGTTATAACCTTCCAAAGGAAAGTCCATTTCCCATGCATAATTAGGCGACCAGTGCCAATACAAGACATCCTGGTTGTTTCTGTACCAATTCCAATCTACGCCTTTCCATAAATTGTCAAATTTTTGAGCCAAAGCTTTTTCTTCTGTAGAGCCGTCTTTGAAAAACTCACGTACGCAAATCATTCCCTGACACAGGAAAGCAGTTTCTACCAGGTCACCGCCATTGTCTTTTTGTCCAAATGGCTTTACCCGGCCAGTAGTTCCGTCCATCCAATGAGGCCATGCACCGTGAAAACGGTCGGCATTGGCAAGAAAATCTGCAATAGTATTTAATCGGGATACGGCTTCGCTTCTGGAAACATAATTTCTAGAAGTTGCTGCAATTATTGACATCAATCCAAAACCGGAACCTCCGGTGGTGACGATGTTAGAATCATTTTCTGGATAATTACCATCTGGATGGTATCTTTCTCTTGCCAGCTTTGAATTTGGTTCGGCAAAATCCCAGAAATATTTAAATGTTTGTTTTTCCACCACATCCACTAATTGGTCATCAGTCAACGGTGTTGGAGTTGAAGGTGTGGACGAATCGTCTCCTTTTGGAGACGATTCGTTTGAACCACAACTTGCAAATATTAAAAATATGAAAAATAAGTATTTCATCAATAGAGTTTATTACCAGTTCGGGTTTTGGCCCATACCTGGTGTTTGTATTAATTGACCATTCGGGATTGGGAATAGTTCATGTTTACCCACTTCAAAAGGTTTTCCATTGGCTTGCATGGCTTGTGCTGCTTGTCCGGTTCTAACCAGGTCAAACCATCTGTCATGTTCAAAAGCCAATTCTAGCCTTCTTTCTTTCCAAATCAGAGTTCTTAATAAATTCTGGTCTGTTGTAGTTATTTCGCCAAGGTTTACTCTGTCACGAACTTCTTTCAATGAAGCCAGTGCTTTGTCTGAGTTGCCCAATTCATTTGCAGCTTCAGCGTGAATCAGATAAATTTCTCCAAGTCGTAACACTCTAATGTTTTTATCACCGTCTCCAGCACCTGCATTAGCACTAGAATAGGCTTTTTCATTATACATTGGATTTTCTACGGCAGTGCTCACGATACGCCCATCATACATAGTTTCACCTCTGAAGATAATTGTAGCGTCTCTTCTGATAACATCACCTTCAGCATTGTAAGCATCCAAAAGATTCTGAGATGGTGTATTGAATCCCCAACCCCAACCACTTGGGCCTCTGGCACCTTGTGTTTCTGAATACTGCTGTACTCCGTGAGCAATTGATTCTCCACGAGCCTGAACTTCAAAAATAGACTCTCTACCATTTTCTGTATTGACTCTCCATATTTCAGCATAGTTTGGCTCAAGGCTGTATTCTCCTGAGGTAAGTACGAGTTCAGCATAATTAAAAGCATTTTGCCAATCTTTTTGATATAAATATACCTTAGCCAATAAAGCTTGTGCAGCACCTTTGGTAGCCCTTCCTAAATCAGCAGATCCATACTCGCTCTTTTTAGGCAATACCTGAATAGCATCCAGCAAATCTTGCTCTATAAAATCATAAACCTCTTCTTTTGGAACTCTCACAGTTAAATTAACATGTTGTAAAGGCACATCGCCAAAAGCTCTTACTAAGAAAAAGTAATGATACGCTCTAAGGAATTTGGCTTCACCGATTAATCTGTTTTTATAAGCCGTATCTGTAAGTCCAAAGTTTTCTGTATAGCTTATGGAATAAGTAGCTCGTCCGATTGCCTTATACCAGTTTGTCCACATGGCTTCAACAGAACCTGCAGTAGATGTGAATGTCAATCCATCAAGTAATCCTTTATCACCTCCCGGGTCACCAGGCGAACTGCCCTTATCTGCATTATCAGAAATGATTTCAGTAATTCCAAGATAAGAGAAAGCATAATCCCATTCTGTCATCATTCCGTAGATTCCATTGACAAAAGCAATAGGCTCTAAGTTTTCACCGCTGTCTTCTTCCGTAACTCTTTCTCTTGAATCTACATCAAGGAAATCGTCACATCCAACTAATACGCTAAGAGCGAATGAAAGACAAACAATTTTTTTATAATTAATTTTCATATTGTTTTTTTTTAAAATTCAATGTTTACACCAAAAATGAACGTTTTGATATTTGGATAAGCGGCCAATTCGATACCGGCAGTTTCGTTTGGTATTCCACTATTATTCAACTCCGGCGTAAATCCTGAATATTTAGTGAACAAGAAAGGATTTTGAGCCGTTCCATAAATTCTAAGTCTGGAAAGGTTGAACATGTCTTTAAAAGTATATCCTAAAGTAATGTTGTTGATTCTGAAATAATCTCCATCTTCTAAATAATAGCTTGAAGATAAGGCATCTCTATTTGCTCCCGGATTTGTATTTGAAGTTCCAGGTCCGGTCCAACGGTTATTGAATGTTTCTGCAGCAATATTTTCACCTGCGTCTACACGGGTTCCTTTAAGTCCGTTATAAACTTTGTTTCCTCCAGCTCCAAATCCATCAACAGATAAATCGAAGTTTTTATAGGCAAGACTTACATTAATTCCATAAGAGAATTTTGGAATATAAGAACCAAAGTATTTCTTATCTCTGTCATCAATCACACCATCTCCATTCTGGTCTTTATAACGGAGCTGGCCAGGCTGAGGCGTTCCGATGTGGGGATTGGCATCAATTTCTGCCTGAGTCTGCCAAACACCATCAGCTTCTAATAGCCACCAAGAATATAAAGGTTGTCCTTCTTGTAATCTTTTTGTTAGCTGTCCATCACCAAGGCTACCTCCTGTCAATCCGTCGTATGCAGGTTTTACATTCTCTAAGGTATTTTTATTATGGGCATAATTAACTCCTATACTATATGAGAAATCTTCAGTGATATTATCTCTCCAATTTAAAGCTATCTCATATCCTTTATTTCTTACTTCTCCACCATGATCAAAGTAATTTTCTGATGCCGGTGAATTTGGTATTGGCTTAACATTAAGGATTGCATTTGTATTTAGCCTATTGTAGTAATCAAAACTACCTGACAACCTTCTGTTAAGAAATTCGAAATCTGCTCCTAAATTAATCTCTTTAGTAAGCTCCCATGACAAATCGGCTGCAGGTGATCCAACAGCACCACCAAATACCAAGTCCTGATTTGGTCCAAAAACATAATTTGTGTTGGCACTTCCAGCATTTGTAATGATTGTAGTTGTATTATAACGCACATTCGCATTTCCTACTTCTCCATAACCGGCTCTTAGCTTAAGAAAGTCTAAGTTTTTGATATCACTTAGGAAGCTTTCGTTGGTTAGAACCCAACCTACACTAACTGAAGGGAATGTTCCCCAGTAATCAGCATTCTTTTTAAAGGTACTATTCCCGTCACGTCTTACTGTTCCTGAAATATAGTATTTCTCATCAAAATTATACTGAAGTCTTCCAAAATAAGAAAGAACATTTACAGGAGTGTAATAGTATTGTTTGACAACCTTAGTATAGTTTAATGATGCCATATCCAGGTTCCAGTAATTTTCTTGTTCCGGAACACCATAACCTTCCATAAAAGACTCATATACATCATTTCTTCTTTCTTTCGTCACACCTGCGGTAAGATTAAAATTGTGCTTGCCAAATGATTTGCTGGCTGTTAAATAAGTATCCCAGTTGTATCTGAAACTTTCAACATCTTTATACGAAAGAGAGTTATTTGCAAATTCTGTAGAAGTAGGTGCCGCATTTTGAGCATTCTGAAACCCTAGTAAGGTTCTGGTTGGATCTGCTGTTAAATAACGGGCACGGATATCATTAAAAATTCTAGTCTTAGAGTTCGATTTTGTAGCTCCAAAACGGGTCGTAGCTGTCAACCAATCCGTAAACGTGTAATCGGCTTGAAGTAACCCTTGAATTTCCATTGTTTTGTTTTTTTCATTCTGGTAATTTACGTTGGCAACCGGATTACCAATAGAATTCAATCGGCCTCCCACCTGGCCAGGGCCAATTACGTAGTCAGGCAATCCTGTCGTTTTATTCCAGAATGACATTCCATATCTTCCGTCAGGATAGTATACCGGAATTATAGGAGCCTGTTTGTAAGCTTCTGTAAACGAACTATACGGTTTTGGAGTAGATTTGGTAAATGCAACACTAACATTTTGTGTGATTTTTAATTTTCCGTCAAAAGCCTTAAATGTATTATTAGATCTTAAAACATTTCTGGCTACTTTGTGGCCTTCCAAAAGTCCATCTTCTTCATAGTTGTTATAGCTGAAATAATAGGTCACATTTTCTGAACCTCCAGACATGGAAATATCATTTCCTTGAGAGAAACTCGTTCCCGTCAATGCGTCATACCAATCTGTGTTATAAGGCTGATTAAGTGATAGCCTGTCTGGGTTTCCAATTGCTGCACGACTTTCATTAAAATAGGTAACAAATTGGCTGGAATTAGCCATTTTAACAGGATTTAGTATTGATTTTGCACCATAAAAAGAATTGATCTTGATGGTGGTTTTTCCTAATTTTCCTTTTTTTGTTGTAATAAACACGACTCCGTTAGCAGCATTCGAACCGTAGATGGCAGCAGAAGCCGCATCTTTCATGATATCAAAAGATTCAATATCATTTGGATTCAGGTTAGCAATACTGCCCGTGACAACTCCGTCTACTACATACATAGGAGTTCTCCCTGATTCAGCAGTTCCCAAACCTCTGATAATAATTGTAGGTGTTGCACCTGGTGCATCATTAGCAATGATGTTGACACCTGCAGCCTTACCTTGTAGGGATTGTAAAGCATTAAATGCCGGCTGTTTGGTTATCTGGTCTGATTTGATGGTTGAAATAGCACTGGTAAGGTCTGTTCTTTTTTGAGTACCATATCCTACTACTACCACTTCTGTAAGATCTGTGCTTGCCATTTTCATGGACACGCTCATGTTTTCTGCCGCATTAATTGTGAGTGTGACATACCCTAGAAACGTAAACGTAAGCGGCTCGTCTACTTTTGCATTAATTGAAAAATTTCCATCAAAATCGGATACCGAGCTTGATGTGGAACCCAAAATGTTGACTCCAGGGAGTGGGAGTCCATTTTCATCCAGTACCTTACCTTTTATATCCTGAGCATGGAGATGGCCCTGGAAGAAAAGAAGTACAAATACCCCGAAAATAAAGTTTTTCATTTGTTTATATTTTGTTAAAAGTTAGTGTTACCAAAGTACGAATTACAACGTTGTAGTAAACTTGAATAACTCACTACACAAACACATCATTTCAAAATAAAAACAAAATAAAATATTGATTTACAATAACTTATAAAAACAATAACTACATTTAGAATGACTTCTAAATTGGGTAATGATGTAGTGTTGATGTATTGTTATTTAATAAAAATGTTATGAAATTATTTAATTATTATTAAAAAACAATTCCATTTTATACATTAATCATAAACTTCGAAAGGTTATCATCTGAGGTTAGTCCTAATTTTTTTCTCAATCGATAACGATGTAGCTCGACACCTCGGAACGAAATATTCATCAATGGGGCAATTTCTTTTGACGATAAGTTCATTTTAAGATAAATGCATAGCTTAATATCCTTTGAAGTAAGCATTGGAAATTTATTGGATAGCTTGTGCACGAATTCTTCATGACTCTGCATCAGGTTATGTTCAAAACTTTCCCATTCATTTTTGTTGAGAGCGTTGATCTTAATTGATTTCTTGATCTTGCTTTTGATTTGGTTGACGTCTTTTTCTGTTTCTAAAATTTCCTGAATACTGTCAATCATTTCACTCTGTTTGGCTATTGAAAGCGATTTCCCTGCCACTTCATATGCCTTATTCTGAACTTCGATTTCAAGAATGTGTTTTTCGTATTCCTGCAATTTTAGCTTGTTTTCAGCATTAAGCTCTAACTCAAGAATTTCTTTTTGATGTTTTAGTTCTTCTTCTTTCAGTTTAATTTTTTCAAGATATCGGATTTTATTCCAACGGTAATACAGGAAGAAACTACCTGAAATAATCAAAATATAGAACATTACCATCCAGAATGAAAAATACCAAGGTTTTCTCACAGTAAATGTATAAGCAGCCACTTTACTGTATTTAGTCCCGTCATTATAATAAAATTCAAGTTCCTGAAGTCCGCTGCTAAGGTTATTAAGAATCAGGTTTCCTCTTTTTATAGGCACATAGCCATTGGAATCATTCAGCTTATAAAACAAGTCAGGACGATTGTAGCCAAAATATTCCGAAATTACATTTACTTCAACCGACTGGTTGTATTTTATTCGTGTGTTCTTATCAATCAATTTGTCATGATAAAAAGCTTCGGCATAGACCCCTTGAATGTGGCGTCTGTTGTTATTGATTTTAAAAGAAATAAACCCGTCATCCAGATTCATCAAATAATGATCTCCATTCTGGTATATTTTTATGTTTTCCATGATGATTCTTCCTTCGTAGTATTTTTCCGGAATAAGCTCCCAAACAAATTGGTCTTTAACCTGGGAAACCACATAGAGCAATCCGTTTTTTAATACGATAAAGTTTTCATCATTAATAGGTATAATGTCTGAGGTATTTTTAAAAGAGGCATTAAAAATTTTGTCTTTTTCTAATTTTCCCGAAATCGAATTATAGACATACCAATTGTTATCTATCAAAAACAGGATTTCATTTTTATAGCTGAAGAGCTTTACGCCATAATCATTTTTTATGCCGTTTTGGAGCGAAACATTTTCAATTTTTTTGACATTGAAATTGTTATCATATAAAATTCTATAAAGGCTTCTGTAATTATCCGCAGCCCATAATTCTCCTTTTTTGTTTTGGGCCAGATTCTTGATTGGCTTTTTCAAACCGCCCAATAATTTATATTTTGACAGGTCATTTATATCTTCATATACGACAATACCGGCATAATTTCCTTGAAAATACACATTCTCAAATTCTCCTTTTAAGAATTTCCATCCGCCATTTATCGGACTGACTTTTTGCAATCGGGCCGTCCTTCCGTCATATAAAAATGTCCCGTCGTTATGCCCTATTATAAATTCATTGCCACGTTTAAATATATCCCAAACCTGTCCTTGCGAATTGGGTAGCACTTCGAGTATCTTATTTTTACAGGTAAAGATTCCATGATTGGTTACAAAAAGATAGCCATTATCAATTGTAGAAAGTGAATAGACCGAGCCTAAAATACCCGAACTATCAGAAAAAACCTGAACAGGAGAATTTATCTCAACATGACATATCCCATTATCCAGTCCTAGCCATAAGTCTTTTTCCTTGTCAACACCAATGGATAGGATTGCATTATTTTTAAGGGCGTTCTGCCTGTTTAAATTCTGATAGCTTCCATTTTTAAGGTTAATGATATATATACCTTGTAGTCCGCTACCAACAACCAGGGTGTTTTCATCAACAAACTTCGCCGTAACGAGAACTTCTTTTTTAATAACTTCATTTAGCGGATGACTCCAAGGTATAAGATTGCCATCTACGACAACAAAGACGCCGTTATTTTTTGTAAAAATATAGACTCTGCCTTGGTGTTTTTCAATGTGATGGATGACATTTTCTTTTAAAATATCCCAATTATTCCTCTTAACGAAGTTTGTGCCTTCCATCATGTAGATGCCTTCCCGGACAGTGGCAACATAAATTTCATTATCTATCAGGTAGCAATAGGAAATCTGGGATGGAAATTCTACTTTTTGTATCTTTTTCCCATCATAAATAAAGATCTCATTAAAAGTTTGAAAATACAGCTTGTCCTTGTATTTAAAAATTTTCCAGATTTCTTCATTATCGGATCCGCCTTGAAAAATATTCTTGCCTTTTGTAAGCGAAAAATACTCCATCTTGCCGTTAATTCTTTTCCAATAGCCAAATTCTTTATAGGAACCGGAATAGACCTTATCGCCATCAATAAATATGGAACGGATAACCGTTTTGTTTGGAAGGGCATATTTTTCCCATTTCACCCCATTGTATCTCAAGAAATAATGGTTGTTTGCAAAATACATGGCATTATCACCACCTTGCGTTACATTCCATACCTGATTATCTCCATTGTAATCCGATTTCGTAAAATTCTCTACGAAAGGCAGCAATTCCTGCGCCTGGATACACAATGAAAAGAAACAAAAGAAAAGAAATTGAACGAATTTTAGTTTCACAGTAATAGGGATTTGTTCCAAATATAAGAACATATTCTGTTTTGAATCTGCACGATACTTAAATAAAAATTAATGCTGCTTCTCTAAATAATAAAAAAAACTATTTTTGCTTTAAATTCTATTGAAATGAAAAAATACCTAGGAATACTGTCTTGTCTGTTTTTGCTGAGTGCCTGTGATGATGGTGACATGACTTTTGATTCGTTCGATTTTAGCACTGCTATTGCAGCAAGTTGCACGAACAATGCAGATGTTTTGAACTCTGTCTTTAAACTGAACAATAATGAAGCCTTATTGATCAAGTTCCCAACAAACGTTTTTCCTTTCAAAAACGTAGAAGGAATAAGCTCACTGCCAATTTCTGCTGACAATAAAATTATCTACCGCGTTTTTAACGGGCCTGTTACCAATGCCTATTTTTGTTCTATTATCCCACCTGTATCTCCAACAGTAGTTGACGAATGGAGTACAGCCGATCAATCCAGCGGTAGCATCGAAATCAGGACTACTCCGGTAGATAATACAACAAAAAGGGAAGAAGCAAAATACGACCATATCATTGTCTTCAAGGGCATTACCTTGTCAAATGCAACTAATGGAACCGTAACTTATACAGAATATCCTTTTGGCAGGTATCAGACCGAGACGAACATTCGTTTTGCTTTTAGTACTGCAGCAATCCAAAAATGCGCAAACAACAAACTGTTTAAAATATTCGACTCTAATGTTGGAAATGATGCAAACAGACAGAATCTTAATGAGGTTATTATTCTGGACTTGCCTCCTTCTCTTTTTCAACTAGGAGCCGGTTCTGAAGATTATGTGGTAAACGATATCAATCAGATTACCTATAGACTATATGGAGGTGATGTGACTGCTAATGCTCTTTGTACCGAAACAGGGTTGCCTCAGCTATATGAAGAATGGCAGGCTGAAGATGGACTTTTAAATGGAGTAAATTCTACAGGAGTAATCAGAATTGATACTGCTGTGGATGGAACAAATTTTGTTCATACGATTACATTAAGAAGCGTGAAATACAAAAAAATAGGAACAACAAATAATACGTTCGTACAAGATATTCAAACTTTTGGCGATTATATAACTACAAATTAATACGTCAAAATTATAGCATAAAAAAAGCCCGATTCTAGAATCGGGCTTTTTTTATCTGTTAGGGTTTTGCTTGATATAAATTTCTGTAGCTCCCAAGCCGTATTTTTGATAATCGGCATCTTGAAAAATTATTTCGTCATAACGCCCGAGTAAAAAATCAAGCTCGGCTTTCAACACACCTTCACCAACTCCATGGATAAAAACAATTTTTGGAATCCTGTTTTTGATGGCAAATTCGATATGTCTTTTTGCTGTTTCCGTTTGAAGTGTGAGTATATCATAATTAGACATTCCTCTTTTGTTTGGAACCAATTTTTCGATATGTAAATCAAATTCCGGAACGCCTCTTTCGTCTCTTGTCTTCTTTTCTTTCACAAAACTCCTTGGTTTTGGAATTTCTTTTTCTTTTAAAACCTGACTTAAATTATGACTTCCGATTCCAAAATTTAATTCACTGGTTTTCTGAATTTTAATTAATTCATTGACAAAATATGTCAACTGAAATCCATCATCAGTTTCTATTGTAATTTCATCATTTTTGACAGACAAAACAATACCATTGACTGCCTCATCAATTACCGTTACCCTATCTCCTTTAACTAACATCTTCTTCAGAATTATTTTCATTTTTACTTGGCACTTTTGCCATCAGCCTCATCATTCCATACATAAAAATGACTATAGCAAAAATCATAATATAGATATTTGGCTTATCCTTACTCTGTTCATATAATGCGCCAATACCTGCGAGCGCCATCAAGGGTATGTATATTTTTTTCATCCTGATTCAAATTGCTATCTGCCAAAAGTAAGAAACTTTAAAAATAATTTCCCGACACACCTGAAACTTTATGCTTTTTTCGTAAAATTGTAACAGTAAAATTATAGCTATGGAAGAATACATGATTCCCTGTCTGAATAAAAAAATTTTTGGAATAGACTGTCCCGGTTGTGGTACACAGAGAGCTATCGCATTAATTTTTAGGGGAGAGTTTGTAGATGCATTCCATATGTTTCCTGCTATCTATACTACCATCCTGTTTTTTATAGTAATAGGACTGAATTTCATCGACAGAACACGAAATTACCACAAAGCAATAATTTCTTTGGCAATAATCAATGCTATGATAATGGTAATTTCTTACATTTACAAAATCACCAACTAAACAATTAAATCTTTTTACCTATGGAAAAACAAAAATTACCTAATGCATTAGCCGTTCTTATTCTAGGAATCCTATCCATCCTAACATGTTGTTGTTATGGTGTAATTGGATTAATCCTTGCCATTGTAGCACTTGTATTGGCAGGAAAAGACAAGAAGCTGTATCTTGAAAACCCTGAATTATATTCTAACTATTCTAACCTAAACACAGGTAAAATTTTGGCTATAATCGGGATTGTTCTTAACGTATTGACTATAATCTATTTCATTTGGTTGATTGCTACGTTTGGACTTGAAGGAATGCAAGACCAACAGTTAATGGAAGCTAAAATCAGAGAGATGTTTGGAAGCTAATCATTGCACACCATAAAAAAAAGCCGCTATAAAGCGGCTTTTTTAATTTTATCTTTCGAACTCTTTCAGAGTCTTGATTATAATAGATACACAATCCAGCAATTGCTCTTCATTCATAACCAAAGGTGGCGCAAAACGGATAATATTGCCGTGTGTAGGTTTTGCCAGAAGTCCGTTATCACGTAATGCCAGACAGATATTCCATGCCGTATCGCTTTCTTCCGTATCATTAATCACAACTGCATTCAACAATCCTTTTCCTCTAACCAAGCTTGCGATAGTGCTGGTCTTGATGTATTCATCTAATTTTTCACGGAAAATATTCCCAAGATAATCCGCATTTTCAGCAAGTTTCTCTTCTGTTATAACTTCCAAAGCCGCAATAGCAACAGCCGCCGCAATAGGATTTCCTCCAAAAGTAGAACCGTGTTGTCCCGGCTTTATGACATTCATAATTTCATCATTTGCCAATACCGCCGAAACCGGATAAGCACCTCCAGACAATGCTTTTCCAAGTATCAGAATGTCCGGTTGCACGTTTTCATGGTGTACGGCCAGTAATTTTCCAGTTCTGGCAATTCCGGTCTGGACTTCATCTGCAATAAACAGAACATTGTGTTTTTCGCAAAGTGCTTTGGCTTTTGCCAAATAACCTTCAGACGGCACATATACTCCTGCTTCTCCTTGTATAGGCTCTACCAAGAAACCAGCGATGTTTTTTTGAGTTGTCAAAGCTTTTTCCAAAGCTTCTAGATCATCATAATTGATATTGATGAATCCGGCTGTATAAGGGCCGAAATTTTTACGGGCATTCTCATCATTAGAGAAAGAAATAATCGTTGTTGTTCTTCCGTGGAAATTTCCATCGCAAACGATAATCTGAGCCTCATTTTCCGGAATTCCGTTTTTCTCGTACGCCCATTTTCTGCAGATTTTGATAGCTGTCTCAACTGCTTCCGCACCGGTATTCATTGGCAACACTTTGTCAAAACCAAAATATCGGGTTACGAACTCTTCGTATTTTCCTAACTTATCATTATAAAAAGCTCTAGAAGTAAGCGTTAAGGTTTGTGCCTGGTTAACCAAAGCATTGATAATCTTAGGATGGCAGTGTCCTTGATTTACGGCAGAATAAGCCGAAAGAAAATCGTAGTATTTTTTTCCTTCCGTATCCCAAACGTATACGCCTTCTCCTCTGCTTAAAACTACAGGAAGCGGATGATAATTGTGCGCACCGAATTTGTCTTCTAAGGAAATAGCTTCAGAGGCATTGTTTTTTTCTAAAACTGACATTGTGAAAGTATTTTAATTCTTCAAAAATCAATTCCTTCTTGTGGAGAGAAATCATCCATATAGCACTGCAAAATTAATGAATTCAAATGAATTTTCAATCGTTGTAGCGGACTAAAGCAAATGCAAATCCCATTTCTCCAACTGACTTTTCAGATGCAAAAATGGGATTCATATTTCTTTAAAAATGTAAACACTATGGTAGCACTAATGTGGCATTCGAAGTGATTTTTGTATTTAGCAATCTGGAAATAGGACAGGTTGTTTCTGCTTTTTTCACCAGCTCCTGAAATTTGTCGGTTGAAATCGCATCCACTCTTCCAATAACCGATAAATGCGATTCAACTACACTTCCGTCCTGAAAATCAATATCACATTTGGTTTCGATAGAAGCTACTCTAAAACCTGCTTCATTCAAATAGGCTGTCAACTGCATCGTAAAGCAGCCGGCATGCGCTGCTGCAATCAGCTCTTCGGGATTTGTTCCGTTTCCATGTTCGAAACGAGTCTTAAACGAATATTGAGCATTACTCAAAACTGTGCTCTGGGTAGAAATCTTTCCGTTTCCTTCTTTGAGCGAACCTTCCCAAACTGCTGTAGCATTTCTTTTCATGGCTGTTGTAGATTTGTTTATCCTAAAATTACAACAATCAAAAATGGAAAGAAATCAAATTTTATAAACTTTAACAAAAGAACTTCAGGAAGCTTCTCTTTCTTCAAAAAGCGCCAATAGCTTCAATGTCGTATTCCAGTTTCGTGCAGTCGCCGTTACTTTTAGCTTGTTTTCGATTAGCTTATTGTTAAGTTTTGAATTGCCCGCCGGATTATTGTATTTCATAAAGATTACCCTTTTGTTTATGATAATCTCATCAGGCTCAAAGCTTGCATTATGCAACGCTTCTATATTTTCTTTTGCAGGTTCCGTACCCAAAAAAGTAATATATAATTTTTTCAAATCAATATCTTTTTCTTTTAAATAGGGATTACTTTTCGAAACCCACTGTAGCATTTCCTTATCTGTTACCACAACCGAAACATCAAAACCGAAATGTGTTTTAATCAGCTCATGGATTTGCTCTTCTAATAGTTCAGGAGTTGAGTTTCCTGAAGTATCAAAAAGAATATTTCCGCTTTGTATATAAGTTTTAACATTTTGAAAACCAAAATCTTCCACTACTTTTCTTAAAGTTTCCATTTTAATCAACTTTTGACCACTTACATTGATTCCTCTAAGCAGGGCTACATACGATTTCATGATTTTCTTTTTTAAAATTTCTTTCCAAATTTATAAAAAACAGCATCCTAAACAATTTAATACAGGCTAAAAATTACCCTATAATGCTCCGAAAATCAAACCCGAAAAATTTTCTTAATTTCAATTCAAAAAACAGAACAATCACTTATTTTTGCCGTATGGGAAGAAAGAAGACAGACAAGATCGTTTTTGAAAATATTAAGGTGCTGGATGCAGGTGCCAAAGGAGTTTCAGTAGCTAAGGCACCGGACGGAAAAGTAATTTTTATTCCGAATGTCGTACCTGGAGATGTAGTTGACATACAGACTTTTAAAAAGAGAAAAGCCTATTATGAAGGAAAAGCCATTGCTTTTCATGAATTTTCTACAGACAGAGTTGAGCCGGTTTGCCAGCATTTTGGTGCTTGTGGAGGCTGCAAATGGCAGAATATGGCTTATGAAAAACAGCTATTTTACAAAAACAACGAAGTTTTCAACCATCTAAAACGAATTGGTAAAATCGAATTACCTGATTTTGAACCTATCCTGGGTTCTGAAAAACAGTTCTTTTACAGAAATAAAATGGAATTTTCGTTTTCAAACGCCCGATGGCTAACTGAAAAAGAGATTGAAAGTGATGAAGATTTGGGTAACAGAAATGCCCTTGGTTTCCATATTCCAAAAATGTGGGATAAGATTTTAGACATTACTGAATGTCATCTTCAGGAAGATCCTTCTAACGCTATCCGTAATTCAATACGAGATTATGCCAACGAGCATGGTCTGGCATTTTTTAATCCAAGAAGCCACGAAGGTCTTTTGCGTACCTTGATGATTCGTACTGCTTCAACGGGCGAAATCATGGTATTGATTCAGTTTTTTGAAGAAAACAAAGAACAAAGAGAAGCATTGCTAAACTTCCTTTTGGAAAAATTCCCAAATATCAAATCGTTACAGTATGTGATCAATAGCAAACCTAACGATACGATTTATGATCAGGATGTAATTTTATTTCATGGAAGGGATTATATACTGGAAGAAATGGAAGGCCTTAAATTTAGCATTAATGCCAAATCGTTCTACCAGACCAATTCTGACCAGGCTTATGAATTATATAAAATTACCCGTGATTTTGCCGGCCTGACAGGCAATGAATTGGTATATGACTTATATACGGGAACGGGAACCATCGCACAATTTGTCTCTAAAAAAGCAGGAAAAGTAATTGGTGTTGAAGCCGTTCCTGAAGCTATTGCTGATGCTAAAGAAAATGCAAAACGCAACAATATTACCAATTGTGAGTTTTTTGTGGGTGACATGAAAGTGGTTTTCAATGAGGCCTTTATTGCTCAGCACGGGAAACCGGACGTAATTATTACCGATCCTCCAAGAGATGGTATGCACAAAGATGTTATTGAGCAGATTTTAAAGATCGCTCCAAAAAGAGTCGTATATGTAAGCTGTAATTCAGCAACACAGGCTCGCGATCTTGCTTTAATGGATGAATTTTACAAAGTGGCAAAAGTACGCCCGGTAGATATGTTCCCGCAAACGCATCACGTTGAAAATGTTGTACTTTTGGAAAAAAGATAAATTGATGAAGAAGATTCAAAATATAATTACGGCACTTTTTATAGCTCTCTGCTTTTTTGGCTGTGAAAAGGATGATATCTGTGCCGGAACGACTCCTACTACTCCAAGACTGATGATTGAATTCCGTGAAAAAGACAATCCAGCTATCTTAAAACCTGTTACCGACCTTAAAGCTGAAGCAACAGGAATGACGACAGCCGTTGTTTTTAATGATGGGTTGGCATCGACAGATCCTAAACGTTATCTGACCAGCGCAAATAAAATTGGACTACCTTTAAAAATCACAGGAGGAACGGTAGAATATACGCTTACTCAGAATTCGACCAATGCGAATCCAGCTATCCGCAATGCGGACAAGATTACCTTCAATTATACCACAAAAGAAATTTATGTTTCCAGAGCTTGTGGCTATAAGACCAATTTTACTTTGACCGATAGTCCATTACAAGAACCTAGCTCTGTTGACAATAGTCGATGGATAAGCAATATTGTTGTCGAAACACCTAACATAGAAACTGAAAATGAAATACACATTAAAATCTATTTTTAATCTGGCTTTAGTGCTGATTTCATTATCCGCTTTTGCACAAGACAAAAAAAAGGATACCATTATTCCCACGACTGAGCGCTACGGACTACGTGTTGGTACTGACTTATATAAAATTGCCAGGTCAATATATGACAGTGACTATAAAGGTTTTGAGATTACAGGCGATTACCGTCTGACGCAAAAAATCTATATTGCAGGGGAAGTTGGAAATGAAAACAAAACGACTGACGAGCCTCAATTAAATTTTACGACAAAAGGAACCTATTTTAAAGCCGGTTTTGACTATAATATCTACAAAAACTGGCTGGATATGGAAAACATGATTACGCTGGGAATGCGTTATGGCTTTAGTTCTTTTACTCAGGAACTGAACAGCTATTCTATTTACAATCCTCATCCTTATTTTGACGAATCGGATGTAATTAATGTTTCAAGAAAATACTCCGGACTTTCGGCTCATTGGGTAGAGTTTGTAGCCGGCGTGAAGGCCCAAGTTTTTGACAATTTCTTCATGGGCTTTACATTACGAATGAACCGTTTGGTTTCTAACAAAAAACCAAGTGATTTTGACAATCTTTATATTCCAGGCTTTAACCGTACTTATGACGGTGACTTTGGTGTAGGCTTCAACTATACCGTAAGCTACTTTATTCCTATCTATAAAAAGCAGAATCTTCCTAAGACCGAAGACAAGGATAAAGGCAAAAAGAAAGAATAGGCTATTTAATCTGCCTGATTCCTTTCATGAAAATCCATTTCATAAAAAGCTTTTCGCCATCATTTGTTTTTACCGACTGAAATTGAGGTGAAAGAAGTGTTGCAACCATAAAAGCTGTTACAGGAATCCAGAATCCTTGCAAGTTGGTATAAGCCGCAACGAGGAAACGGAAAATGATAAACAAAATCGCAAAAGATAATAATTGAAAAAGGAAAGCTTTTGTCTTTAGAGTCATTGTAAAAATTCGTTAGATTAATTTCCAGTTCTGCAAAGCTAACCATAAAATTATTCTTCCGAAAGTTTAAAGACAGAAGTATTGGCTTTTGAATGGCTTAACAAAATGGCATAGTCAATAAAACCCGCCGTGCTTTTTTTGCTGTAGTCTATTTGGTTTTTAGGCTTAGGCGTCATTATTACTTCTATCAAATCAGAACAACTGCTTTGCTGATAAGGATTTTCAGATTGGTTCAATCTAAAAAGTGTAAGGTCTGAAATCTTCTGTTTTTTCAGTTCGCCAATTCCTTTAAAGTACTCTTTGCTATAGTCTCCAATGCCAAAACCGCCTTTTGTAGTCGATTTTTTATAGTTTCCCTGCTTATCAAAAACATCATCCCAAAGCACTCTCGATTTGGTAAGATAGCCCAAAACCGAAACTATTTCTTCTTTTTTATAAACTCCATTTTCAATCAATTGGGTAAAAAACGAGGCAAAATGATCTTCTTCTCTTATTTTCATCAAATGGGCAAACCCATATCTGAAAAACTTCACTCCTTCATCATAGTTGTACATCTTTGAAAGTGCGATGTAATTAGTATAAATACTTTCTTCTCTTGAAAGTTCTTCAAAACTTGCTTTTATAGTCCCAATCAGATAATCAAATTGCTTTGGGTCTTTGATGAATCGCTCATAGCTTTTTGTATTCAATTCATAATCCGCAACAAATTCCCTCAGCATTTTTTTAGAATAGCTTTCTTTATAGGGTGAATAATTTGCAGTATCCTTTTCAACCATTCCTTTTAGTTCTGATAGCTTTTTCCATTGGTTTGCTTCTGCATCAGCCAATAAAAGCAAATGTCTGCATGTATATTTATAGGTTACAATAGGATCAGCACCAAGAACTTTTATTTTCTTATCCGTTGGTAACTTATCATTTATAGCCTTTAGGTTTTTCCATTTCTTAAAAGCTTCTACAGAACGTTCCTGCGGCACTCTCGTTCCGTAAGTAATTATCAAATCTTTCAACAGTTTTTCATCACCATTTTGCAGGTATTCATTAAAATAATAAGCAATGCTATAATCCGTCTCCAGAAAGTAAAATCGGACATTGTTGTTTTTCAAAACAGCCTGTAGCAGCAAAAGTTCCGCTTCGTCTGTTTTTGCGCTTCCATGATAGGCACCAAAACCAATGATTTTTATTCCCGACTGTGGAAATTCAGATAGCTTGTTCAGGTCAAATTTATTTTTTGAAAGATAATCCTGCTTGCTTTCCTGTGAAAATGCAAATTGGAAGTAGAAAAAACATACAATAAATAGAACTCTGGATACCATAACTTTTGTTTAAGTTGGACAAATTAAAGCCTAATTCCTTGCAATTAATTGTAGGATTGAGACATTATTCCAATTTCCAATACGTGTCTTCACTTCCTAGTTTTGAAATAGAAGGAATGACTTTTTTAGGAGATTCTTTTGCAATGGATTTGAATTGGCGGATAAAGTCGGCCTGATCGTAATATTGGCTGAAAAGAGCAATTTCAGTAAGCGTATTCGATCCGTTTTGTTCTTGTGAAAAATTAATTGCCTGTCGGAATCGCACCATCTTTTTATATTCTTCAACAGAACACAACAGGTGTTTTTGAAACAATCGCAGTAGTGTTTTCCGGTTTGTCATTAATTTCTCCGAAAGCTCTGAAACTTTGGCCAGTCCGCCAGATGTTAGGATTTCATATACCGCTTTTTCAAGAATAGGAACATTAAAATCTGTCAGTCTACTTTCAAAAAAAGAATCCAGAAGTCTTACTTTTTCAGATTCGTTATTCTCTTCAAAAACAGCTGTGATGCATTTTTGAAAAGGAAGACCGAAATAATCAAAATAGCCTATTCTTTCCGAATGAACTTCAAAAAGAGGATTTTCAACGAAATGATTGAGTCCTAACGGAGCAAAAACAACTCCTATCTTGTCAAACGCACCTTTAAATTGAACCCGAATGCTTTTATCAAGGTTTGTAGTATATAAAACACTATACTGTTCCATCTTAGAACCTGAAACGGTTGTCCCTTCTTCAGACAATAGAATTTCAGCATTCTTGTAAACCGTTAGTGCATTTTTATAATTCGGGTAAAAAACAAATGATTTTTCAAATTTAGTATCGGTACAGCTATGGAAATAATAATAAGCAATATACTTCCTGATTATTTCACTTTTAGGCTGTACAGAAATAAATTTTTCCATCATCAATCCGCTTGGATATATTTGCCTTTTTTACTGCCTTCATACATTTCATACTTCACCAGTCTTGCTTCCAAACTTCCGTTGAATAGTTTGATTTTTCTGGAAGGTCTAAGCCCTACATATTTCAATGCTTCAATATTTGCCGTGATAAACCATGCATTGGTATTAGGATAGTTCTGCTTTAAAGTATCTCCTATGTTTTTATAGAAACGTTCCATTTCTATATCCAGACGTTCGCCATACGGTGGATTGAAAACCATATGCAACGGTCCTTGTATAGCTTTTTCAGTGTCGAAGAAGTTTTTCTCTGCTATAGAAACATACTCGTCCAGGTTGGCGTTTTTGATATTGTCTTTTGCTTTTAAAACCGCTGATGGAGCCTTATCATAACCCTGAATCGTATAATGAAATTCCCTTACTTTTTTCAATAAGGAATCTACAATCTGGTCAAAAAGGTCGTTATCCCAGTCATTCCATTTTTCAAAAGCAAATTCTCTTCTGTTCAGGTTCGCCGGAATATTGCAGGCAATCATTGCTGCTTCAGCCAAAATAGTTCCTGAACCACACATTGGATCTAAAAAATGCCCTTGCCCGTCCCAGCCGGAAAGCAGTAACATTCCAGCCGCCAGTACTTCATTAATTGGTGCTATATTGGTAGCGATTCTGTAACCTCTCTGATGCAGGGAATTTCCGGAAGTATCTAAAGCTACCGAAACCTGATCTCTATCGATATGGATGTTGATTCTCAAATCCGGATAATCTTTGTCAACGCTTGGTCGTGCACCAGTCTTGCTCCTGAACTGGTCTACAATAGCATCCTTACATTTTTGAGAGACAAATTGCGAGTGTTTAAAATAATCCGAATGCACGGTAGTATCAATCACAAAAGTACGGTTCGCATTTAAGTGCTGCGACCAATCGATGCCCGAAATTCCTTTATATAACGATTGTTCGTTGGTTGCTCTGAAGTGATAAATCGGCTTTAAAATTTTCAAAGCTGTACGCAACGCAAGATTGGCCTTATACATAAATCCTTTATCTCCTACAAAGCTGACCATCCTTACGCCCTGTTCTACATTTTGTGCGCCTAAAATCTGCAATTCTTTTGCCAAAATTTCTTCAAATCCGAAAAAAGTCTTGGCTATCATTTTAAAATTCTCCATACTGATTTTACTCCCCTAAATATGGGAATACTTATAGTTATTTTATGCAAAAATACACTAAATTTGCAGCTTAATTCAATACGATGCAAAAAGAAAAAAATACTTGGTTTGCCTCCTGGTTCGACACTCCCTATTATCACATACTTTATAAAGACCGGGATTATGAGGAAGCTCAAGTATTTATGGATAATATTACCAATTATCTAAATCTTCCTGAAGACGCAAAAATACTAGACTTAGCTTGTGGAAAAGGCCGCCATTCGATATATCTTAACCAGTTGGGTTATGATGTAACCGGAGCCGACTTGTCAGAAAACAGTATTGCCGAAGCTTCTAAATTTTCAAATAACAAATTGCATTTTAGTGTCCATGACATGAGAATTCCGTTTGATGAAAAATTTGATGCTATCTTTAACCTGTTTACAAGCTTTGGTTATTTTGAGAATGACGAAGACAATCGTACTACGCTACAAGCCATTAAAGAAAGCTTATCAGAATATGGTTTTGCCGTAATCGACTTTATGAATGTCCATCATGTCATTAACAATCTGGTTCCTGAAGAAACCAAGACTGTTGAAGGTATCGAGTTTAAAATCAAACGATATGTGAAAGACAATCATATTTTCAAAGAGATAGACTTTGAAGACAAAGGCGAAAAGTTTCATTTTGTTGAAAAAGTACAGGCATTGACATTACAGGATTTTGAGGAAATGATGGAAGAAGCAGGCATATTCCTGTTAGATACTTTTGGAGATTATAAATTAAAGAAGTTCTATAAGAACGACAGCGAAAGGCTAATCATGGTTTTCAAATAATTTAGGCAAAAAACTGCCTGATAATTTTCTATAGTTAAAAGTATGGATAACATTTTACCTTATATTCTGCCTCTATTGTCGGTTTTGATTGGCTATGCCATTGCGTTACTTTTAAAACCGAAAAAGAAAACCAACCTAAAACTGCTGATGGCTTTTAGCGGATCGTTTCTGCTTTCTATAACCGTCATGCATTTGCTTCCTGAAGTATATGAAGCCAGCCTTCATGCACATCATGACCACGATCACGGACATGAGCATTCGAATGCCATTGGAATTTTTATAATGCTGGGTATACTGTTCCAGATCATATTAGAATTTTTTTCTAAAGGAGCTGAACACGGCCACGTTCACGGGCATGAAGAAATACATAAAATGCCGTGGCTGCTATTCATAAGCCTTTGCATCCATGCCTTGTTGGAAGGTTTCCCTGTTAGTCATCACCATGATCTGGCATTAGGTATAGCCATCCATCACCTTCCAATTGCCATTATTCTGACTTCTTTTTTCGTAAATGCACGTCTTAATAAAACTGCGATTTTACTATTTATGGTTGCTTTTGCTATCATGACGCCACTAGGAACGGTCCTTTCAGAATACTTACCTTTCCTAACAGCTTATTATACAGAAATCACAGCAATAGTAATCGGGATACTGTTCCATATTTCATCTACCATTATTTTTGAAAGCAGCGAAGGACATAAATTCAATCTTGCCAAGCTGTCTATGATTGCGATAGGAATTGTTGCTGCTTATTTTATATAAGTTTTTATGGAAATCGTATCCAAAAGACATCCTTATAAGTTTTATTTTACGTTACTACTCCTAAACCTGGGCTTCTTATTCTTTAGCATCTTCTTTTTTATAGACGAAGAAGTAAATGCGCATGCTCTTGGATTAATTTTTATTGGAATGGCATTAGTCTGCAATTATATTTTTTTAAAAAATTCACCAAAGATTATTGTAAATGAAAAAGGAATCAAGGTTGGAAAAAAACAATACGACTGGAGTGATAGTTTAGAGATTGAAATTACAGGAAAAGGAATAGGATTCCTCCATTTTTATTACGAAGCAACAAAGATTTTATTCAAAAATCAGGATATCGTTTGTATTTATGATGTTTATTACGCTAACTCTCCTGAAATCAAAAGTTTTATCAATCAGGTTGTAATCAATAAAAGTGAAACATTCCAATTTAAAAAAATACGTTTAGAAAAAAAGAATCTATCATTCGAGAACTTAAAGACTTTTAAAGGCCACCCCGTTTTTTCTTTTACGGGAATTATGATGTGGGGACTCATCCTCTTCGTCATTTTTGTACCATCAAAAAACCCTAAAAGCCTGGAGTTTGTTCCTATACTGGTTGTATCTGCCTTTTGTTTGTTCTGGCTGTTATTAAATTCCTGGATGACTCATTATTTTCAGATTTCTAATAAGTATTTTATTGTAAAAAACCATTACTTCTTTTGGATTAAAAAAGCCTACTTGCTTGAAGACATTCGAGAAATAGTATACGACCAGCAAATAAGACAACCGAATGCCTTACGAATTATCACAAAAGATTTTGATAACAGTCGCTTTTTAGCAGGAACGCTACGTGACAAACATTGGCTTGAAATGAGGGATGTTTTAAGAAATAAAAAGATTAAAGTTAGGAACGAATGTATCTAATACTTTGTAGTTTGGAGACTCATATTAACTAAAACCGAAAAGAAACGCTTCCTAGAATATATCTTTCCAATAAATTATGTGAAGCTATGGTTTTTGAATAGTCTGAAATTGAAACAGTTTCAAATTTCTTATTATTCGTCAAATTTCTCATAATCAAAGCATATTGAAATCTTTTATTTTGAGGCGTATATCTGAGTTCAGAATCTAAAAACAAATAAGTATTGTTTTTGGACAAATCTGGTGAGACAAAATTAGTGGCAACATTCGTTTTAAAATCAGACCCAATTTTATAAATTATTTTAAAAGTATCATTAAAACTGCTAAATTGGTTTTGACTTCTATTATCCAGTAAAAAGTCATTATGAGAATAACTAAAATTGTTTTCAATATAAAATTTTGATTTAAAACTGGTTCTTAAAACACCGTTTATGAATAATAGTCTGGTTTCGACATCTCTTAGATTGGAATTATTTACAATATTTTTGTCAAATGATAAGGCATAACTGCCATTAATCTGTAAAGTAGTCCTAATAAAATGCATATACCGCTCAAAATCCAAATTCAAACTGTAATCTCTATTACCTGCTTTCAATAAAAATAAATTTGTAAAAGTATTATCAAGATTAATCGTATTTCTCGAAAAATAATTATTGTTCCTATTAGTATGATTAAAGGATAAAGAGAAACGAGTTACCTTAAAAACATCATTGTATATGTAATTCAGATTATAGGTATGTGTATTTAAAAATGAAATGTTAGGACTATTATTCCTGAAACTTCTAAAACCTGTAAGCACAAAACCCTCAAAAAGATTCTCTTCAGAAGGAACTATTTCGTTATAACTATAAGTAGCAACCAAATTAGATTTGGTATTTAAAACATACTGGAACTTCATTATTGGTGAAAAAACAAATTTTTCCTCTTCCCTATTTAGGTTTCTGATTTCATCATTCAAGGCAATATCATAATACTGATTATTAAGTAAAATTCCGAAAGCATATTTTTGTTTTTTTATATAACTCAAGCTTAAAGCAACATTAGGAAGTCGATACTTATAGTTCATACTATTTTGATAAAGCCTATCTGTATAAACCGTACCATCAGTATAATTTGCTTTCAGATTTGAGTTTAGAGTGTTATTGATAGATAAATATCCTGCAATCAATTTCAATTTCACTTTATTAAAACTTCGATAGTATTCTCCTTTAGTCTTAAAAGTTTCTTTATCAAAACGGCTGTATTGATTATTACTAATTACTTCATTAGTAGTATTCTCTTCAATATTTAAACCGGGAGTGAGTGTAAATTCTTGCGGCGCCCGATTATTACTATAGAAAACGATTCCTGTCACAGCACTATTTTCATCTATTCTATTGGTAAAGTTAAAATCTTGTTTGACAAAAAATTTAGTTGTTTTTACCTTATTCTTTTGCACTACTTCATTATTAAGGCTATTGCTGTCAAAATCAATTTCCTGATAATTAGCTTTTCCAATATATTCCCATATAAAACGATCATTTACTTTATTCGATAATTGAACATTCGCATTATATAAACGTGGTTTTTTAATAATATCCTCAATCTCATTAATTACAAATTGCTCATCATTAATACTATATTCAGTATAGGATTTATTGGTTCTGATTAGCCTGTCATCATAAATTCCTAAATTTGTTTTTGCCGTAATCTTCGATGAAAATTTATATAATAAATTGAGTTCCGAATTAAAATTACTATTTATCCTATGGTATTTATTTTCTAGTTGAGAATAAAACCCTCCCTGACTGATTAATGTTTTAGCTTGTTCTTCTTTTTCATTGGTCTGGCTCAATGAAATAATTTCCGAACTAAAATCATATGGACTGTAGTTATTACCAATATTATTGTAGGTAGTCGTTAAAAAACCTTTTGTCTTTTTGTTAATAAGCAAACCTGTTACTGAAGCATTGTATCTATCCTGAATTCCATAACTTAGGGAAGCATCACCTGAAAGGTCTGTTTTTCCTTTTTTCAGCTGAATATTAATAGCTACATCCTCAGCATTTACAAGGCCTTTAAGCATTGGGTTTTCATTAAAATTTTCAATGGCCTGAACTTTTTCAACCATTTCAACACTAAGATTTTTACTTCCGGTTGTATATTGACTACTAAATAAGTCATCTCCATCAAGTAAGAATTTTTTAATGCTTTTGCCTTTAAATTTTATCTCACCGTTTTCTTCAACTTTAATCCCAGGTAATTTTTTAAGCAAATCCTCAACAACTCTTTCTGTTCCATCTCTAAAACTTTCAGGATTATATGTGATTGTATCATTTTTAATTCTGATTGGCACTTCTTTTTCAATAACAACTTCTTCTAATTCTGTTGGTTTATTTTCAAGATTAAAGTTTAAAATAATGGCTTGCTTATTTTTCTGAATGCTACTCAAATGTTTTATTTGAGATTCAAAAGCAAGAGAGTTCACTTCTATCCAAATTGAATCCAGAGGTTCTTTTAAATCTATTTGATAAAACCCTTCATTGTTTGTTTTAGTAAATTGATAGATAGAACTAAGATTATCCGATTTTCGAATTATGACACTAGCAAAAGGCACGGGCTCATTTTCATGAAAAACCGTGCCTTTGATAGTTTGCGCTTTTAAATTAAAACTGGTACAAAAAATAATTATGAAGCAATAAAAATTATTCATTATTGTCGTTTATAAAAACTTCAACACCCCTTTTGGGAATAATAATGGCAGTATCCTGTTCAGGCACATAATTGGTTATCCTTTTAAAATAATCCTTATAAGCGTTGATAAATTGATCCCAATTAATATATAGCAGATTTAGTTTATTAAAAGGATTTTCTATGACCTCATTACTCTTTTGTATTTTGATAGCTTTGTAATGAATAGCACCCTCGTTTGAAGTAATTTCTAAAATCAAACCCGGTAAGCCATCAAATCTTTTTGGGCCACTTTGAATGGGTATAGCAGTAGTAAAATAAAGTGTATAATCCCTACCCCTGTAATGACCAACAGCTTGTTGGCATTTGTATCCTAATATTTCCTTATAGTTTTCAGTTATAGTCCATGCAACCATATAGGTATTGTCCTTAAGCAAATATTTGGGAAAAATTGTTCTCGAATAATATTCATTAGAGGCCAAATCTTTATATTCAGCCGGATCTGAAAAATCAAATTCGGAAGCTTTCTGTATAGTTTCACCAATATTTTTAAAACTTACAATGGTATCTGTAACTTTCACATAGGAAATACTCTTTGAACTATCTGTTATCAGCCTAACAATTCCGAATCCGGAAAAGCCATACTCATCCTTATCATCAGCTAACTCAAACTTATAATCAATCGCAAGGGTCTGACTATAACAAAGTGAAATATTAAATAATAGTAAGACTAAAAGTTTGTATTTCATAACTCTAATTTCCTCCTTCAATAGTGACAGGTACTTTTATATCCATAGACATTTTAAGGGCTAAATCAGCCAGTCTTCCGGCTTTACTACATGCCCTTGCCTGTGCATCTTGATACGAAATATCTGATGTGACACAGGCTTTTACAACAACAACCGTATGAGTACTTGTTCCTCTTACACCTCCTTCAGCTCTTCCTTCACAACAAGCAACTGGCGAATTTATCTTTTTTATATTCGGTTGATTTTTTGATGAAGCGATTTGAAAAAAACCACAGACCAATATCACTGTTAAAATTATTCTTCCCATCTCTTAAGGTTGTTTTAGTGTTAAATCCATCTTTTTATGTACCTCCAAAGCTTTTTCTGCTGCTATTTTTGCATTCGCACAAGCGTAAACATAAGCCTGATCTCTATTACTTGTAGCCGAAGTGGCACATTTTTTAACCGAAATTTTTATATAACCAGCTGTTCCCACAATGCCTTCACTCGCCTGACCAACACAGCACATAGTAACCTCGTTAAAATTTCGTTTAAATTCTTCTTTTCCGCTATTTGAAGCGAACAAACTAAAGGAAAGTACACACAATCCAAATGTTAAAAATAATTTCATTTTTGGCATAAATTTTAAATTTAATTGGTTAATAACTTATTTAATGTAATTATAAAACAATAATACAAAATATATAACAAAAAACATATTTTTTTATAAAAAAATTCTTATCCAAGTAAATGAATGAATAACTTAGGAAACTTCGTATTTTTGAGGAATAATATTCCTTTCAAAAAATGAGCTTCATAAAAACTACCGAACAGTCTTCAAAATATGAGCATTTAGAAAAAATGCCTATTGCAGACCTGCTTCGCAACATCAACAACGAAGACAAAACAGTTCCTCTTGCCGTTGAAAAAGCATTGCCACAGATTGAAAAACTAGTTGAAAGAATCGTCGAAAAAATGAAAGACGGTGGCCGTTTATTTTACATCGGCGCCGGAACATCGGGACGATTAGGTATTGTAGATGCATCGGAATGTCCGCCAACATTTGGTGTTCCTTTTGATCTGGTAATTGGGATTATCGCTGGTGGTGACACCGCAATCCGCAAGGCTGTAGAATTTGCAGAAGACGACAGAGAACAAGCCTGGAAAGACTTGCAGGAATGGGATATCAACGAAAAGGATGTCGTTATTGGAATTGCTGCTTCTGGAACTACTCCGTATGTGATTGGTGGTTTGCAGAAATGCATTGAAAACCGGATTACAACAGGAAGTATATCCTGTAATGCTGAAAGTCCACTATCCAAAACTTCTGATTTCCCGATTGATGTGGTAGTCGGGCCAGAATTTGTAACCGGAAGCTCCAGAATGAAAGCCGGAACGGCACAGAAACTAGTTCTGAACATGATTTCAACTTCTACTATGATACAGTTGGGAAGAGTCAAAGGAAATAAAATGGTGGATATGCAGCTGAGTAATCATAAACTTGTAGGCAGAGCTGTCAGAATGATTATGGAAGAACTATCCATTTCAGAAAGCGAGGCAGAATCACTGCTTGAAAAGTATAAAAACGTCAGGAATTCAATAGATAACTATAAAAAATAGGGCATGAATACCGACAAAAAAATACTGCAAAAAGGACTTTTATACCTGTCTATAGCAATGCCTTTGCTGTTTTTAGGGCCTGTCATCATTCATAGTGCTTTTAAAAACCAAAACCATCCGTATTACTTCATAGTTCTAGGATTTGGCATTCTGGCTTGTTTGGGAGCCATGCTGATGCTATTTCTAGGAATCCGAAAAATCATGAACAGCCTATTCAAAAAGCGATGAAAGAAACGGTACACATAGGCAAAACATTTTCCAAAGTTATTTATACAGAAGAATCAGTCCAAAAACGGGAATTCGAAAATTGTACTTTTATTGATTGCGATCTGTATGGAAGCGATTTTTCGCAAAGCCAATTTATAGATTGTTCTTTTAAGGGCTGTAACCTATCGATGATAAAACTCAATGGTACAGGATTAAAAAATGTGGAGTTTGAGTCTTGCAAGATGATGGGAATTGGTTTTGACTATTGTGACGATTTTCTGTTTGAAGTGCGATTCAGCGACTGTACTTTAGACTTCGCTTCTTTTGCGAGAAAAAAAATGCAAAAGATAAAATTTATAAATTCTTCCATGCAGGAAGTCAATTTCTCAGAAACCGATCTGACAAAAGCTATTTTTGAAGAAATCAACCTCAACAGGGCGCTGTTCAACAGAACAATATTAATAGAAGCTGATTTGTCTAAAGCTTACAACTTCTCTATTGACCCTGAACTTAATTCAATAAAAAAAGCCAAATTCTCTCTGAAAGATGCTGGCGGATTATTAGAAAAATACAACTTAAAACTCGTTTAATCATGGATGCAAATTCTTATTACCTAGAAAGTGTCAAAAAACAGTTTTTATATTATAAAACTCTTGGCGAAAAGGCTATGGCGCAACTAAGCGATGAGCAGCTTTTTATTTCCTTAAACGAAGACACCAATAGCATTGCCGTCATCGTTAAACATCTTCATGGCAATATGCTTTCTCGCTGGACTGACTTTCTTACTTCTGACGGAGAAAAGGATTGGCGTAAAAGAGATGATGAATTTGTAGACACCTATCAGTCAAAAAAAGAACTGATGGCAAAATGGAATGAAGCCTGGGATTGTCTTTTTAATGCTATAAATCCGTTACGACCAGAACAGCTTACGGAAATCATCTATATACGAAACGAAGGACATACTGTTCTCGAAGCCATCAACAGGCAATTGGCACATTATCCGTATCATATCGGGCAAATAGTCTTTTATGCTAAGCTTTTGAAAAAGACCGAATGGGACAGCCTTTCGATTCCTAAGAATAAATCCGGAGATTACAACGCTGAAAAATTCGCAAAGGAAAAATCCATCAAAAATTTTACTGACGACGAATTAAATAAGCTTAAATAAAGAACATATG
The DNA here is from genome assembly GCF_006385255.1 of Flavobacterium microcysteis. Lineage (GTDB taxonomy): Bacteria > Bacteroidota > Bacteroidia > Flavobacteriales > Flavobacteriaceae > Flavobacterium > Flavobacterium microcysteis. The sequence goes on along the minus strand of NZ_VFJE01000055.1, from coordinate 288,600 downwards.
AAAAAAATACTATTTCTTGCCCTGCTTTCATTAGGGTTGCTGACTTCCTGCTATAATGTAGAACTAAACTGTAAAGATTTTAAGACCGGAGAATTTCAATTTGAGTATGAAGTTAATGGTATAAAAAAAACATCTCACTTTGTAAGAAACGATACGTTGGAAATTGATACTTTTGAAGGAAAGACTGATACTTCTAAAGTTCGATGGGTTAACGATTGCGAATATATTCTGGAAAAATTACACCCAAAGAATATGGCTGAAAAAGAAGCAATTCAAATGAGAATTTTGAGCACATCTGGAAATTCGTATACATTTGAATTCTCAAAAATAGGCAACACAAACAAACAACAAGGAACAGTAACCAAAATCAAATAAACATATATAAAATGGAAGTATTCTTAAATCCGGATGCATGGGTAGCGTTATTGACTCTGACTTTTCTGGAGATTATTTTAGGTATTGATAATATTATTTTTATTTCCATCGTAACAGGAAAGTTACCTGTCGAAGATCGTAAAAGAGCTACCCGAATAGGTCTTTTCCTGGCCATGTTCATGAGAATCGGGCTTCTTTTTGGAATTACGTTGCTGATCGCAATGAAAGCTCCATTATTCTCTTTTGATTTTGGCTGGTTTAGCGGTGATGTCACCGGACAGGCTCTGATTTTACTGCTTGGAGGACTTTTCCTTATTTATAAGAGTACCAAAGAAATTCATGAAAAAGTAGACCATAAAGGCGAAGAAGAAAAAAGCCTGGGCGATGTTGCTAAAAAATCATTCTCGAGCGTAATTCTTCAAATCTTGTTGATTGACCTCATTTTCTCTGTCGATTCTATTCTGACAGCGGTTGGTATGACTAACGGACTAGAAGGTGCTTTATATATTATGATTACTGCTGTAGTAATTTCAGTAGGCGTTATGATGCTTTTTGCTGTGCCGGTTGGAAATTTCGTCAATGCCAACCCGTCTATCCAAATTTTAGGTCTGGCCTTCTTAATTCTTATCGGTTTTATGCTGATTACAGAAAGTATGCACCTTTCCGGAGCGCAGCTTGCAGGACAACATGTAGGAGCCGTTCCAAAAGGCTATCTGTATTTTGCGATTGCCTTCTCGCTTGCTGTAGAATTCCTCAATATGAAAATGAGAAAAACTTCTAAATAAATTTACAACTCTATTAATAAAGAAACGCTTCCCTGATTAGGAAGCGTTTTTTATTTACATCAAATCCTGATCCTACACAATTCCTTTACTTTTAAATATACTTTTAAAAATCATTCCTTAATTTATTGTTAACGTCTCATAAATAGCTTTGCCACAAACAAAAAACCAACAACATGAGACAACTAACAACCAAGACTTTTGCCTTTTTGGCAACGGCGAGCATCTTATTGGCAAGCTGCCAAAATGATGACAGTTCAAACGGAACGCCTGTAAATCAGGAAATCGATTTTACATCACATTCTTCCATTCCTGCGTTTGTATTCGCTATGCCAGGATTTGAGAGTATGAAGATCAGCACCTTGATTACAAGTGCTGACCAATTGCCACAATCACCAACTTTCGTATATGGTGCGCAGCCTGATGGTGCAGGATTGATGAAAAATCCTTCTGGTGAAGGTTATATCCTGATTTCAAATCATGAAATTTTACAATCGGTTTCAAGAGTATATCTAGACAAGACTTTTAAGCCTGTCAAAGGAGAATATATCGTTGACGGTGTGGGTGGACTTACCCGTTTGTGTTCTGCAACCTTGGCAACACCAGAAATTCATGGTTTTGGCCCGGTTTTCCTAACAGCTGGAGAAAGCGGTGAAGAAAGTATGGTTCATGGAATTGACCCAATGGGATTGACAAACGACAGAAGCAGAACGGACAGAGTTCTTCCTGCTTTAGGAAAAGCAAGTATGGAAAATGCTGTTCCACTTCCAAAAGAAGCTTATCCTGGTAAAACCGTTATCCTTATCGGTGAAGACCAATCGTATGCAACTTCGCATGCTAGTGCCGGGCAAATGATTATGTACATGAGCAATTCTGTTGGTGATTTATCAAACGGGAAGCTTTATGCCCTTAAAAGAACAGACGGAAACCAAGTCGAAACAGCTATGACTATGAACAATAGCTATAATGTTTCTTTTGTTGAAATTCCAAATGCTAAAAACCTTACGGGTGCTGTAATCAACACTACAGTAAACAATCTTGGTGCTATCCGATTCTCCAGAGTTGAAGACGTAGATTACAGAAAAGGGAGTGCCAGCAACAATCGTGAGGTTTATTTCACGGCAACTGGACAAGCTACTTCTAATGCTCCTGTAGATGGTTATACAATGTGGGGAAGAGTTTACAGGCTAAAAATGAGTGCTAACAACCCATTAGCAGGAACTCTTGAAGTAATAGCTGAAGGTGATAGTACTCCTGGTTCTGGATTAATCAACCCTGACAACCTTTGCGTTACTGAAAACTTTGTATACATACAAGAAGACGGTGACAGTTATTATACAGCTGCACAACACGATTCTTACATCTGGCAATACGACATCGCTACAAAACAAAACAAGCCTTGGTTAAATATGAACCATAAGAGAAGCGATGCTGCTTGGAATTCTCTATATAACCAAACAGGTGAAATGCGTTTTGGAAGCTGGGAATTTGGAGCTATGACTGACATTTCAGACGTTATTGGCGTTCCTGGAACATTCCTGGTAAACATTCACCCACACACTTGGCAAAAAGATGCTTTCCTAAATGCTGATGGAAGCGGAAGAAGCACAAATAAAGAAGGCGGACAAACAGTAATTATCCGAAACGTACAACGTTAATTCACAAGCAAACAGCACTATTAAACAACCCTTATTATCCATAAGGGTTGTTGCTTTTTTAACTACACAAAATGAAATTGAAATACTCTATATTTTTACTCATTCTATTGTCTTTATTTTTTTCGAGCTGTGAGGACAAAGCCTTTGAAAAAAACATAAAGCAGGAACTTCTGGTAGATCTTACAAAATTGAAAAACGAAATCATCTTGCTGCAGGAAGTAATTGCTACAGATGGTTCGCAAAAAGAAATCCTGAATCAATTCAAAAAAGCCAGACTCCAATACAAAAGGATTGAATGGGCAGTTGAATATTTTGTGCCTGAAACGGCAAGATTTATGAACGGACCAGCTTTGGACGAGATGGAATTAGAAGAAAATAAATTCTTTGTACCTAATGGTTTTCAGGTAATTGAAGAGCATATCTACCCGGAATACAGCTCCAAAAACAAAAAAGAAATAATCCGGGAATTGGACATTCTTCTTTCCAATGCAAAACAGGTGGAAGCCACTTTTGAAGCCATTACAATCAGCAATGATTATGTTTTAGATGCCGTACAGCAAAATGTGCATAGAATCCTGACATTGGGAATTACAGGCTTTGACAGCCCGATACTTAATTCTTCCATTGCAGAAACCAAACAAAGCATCATCATAATTCCGGAATTGCTTTTAATCATCCAACCCAACAGCAAGACCTTACAGGAAATAAAACAAATTGCTTCAAAGGCAAAAGCCTACTGCGATGCTAACTCTAATTTTAATACGTTTAACAGAGCAGAATTCATCACAGAATATCTTAATCCGCTTTCCCGAAAACTAAATCTGTTTCAAAAAGAAGAAAAGATTCCGGCCGTAGAACGAAACCGGGCACTAAAAGCAACCGCAGCAACATTGTTCGATGAAAATGCTTTTGATGTTAATGGTTTTGTAGCGTCTAACGAATACAAATATTCTGAGGAAAAAGCCCTTTTGGGAGAAAAGTTGTTTTATGACAAAAGCCTATCAAAAGATGGCAGCAGAAGTTGTGCTTCTTGTCACAATTCAGAAAAAGCATTTACTGACGGATTAAAAACCAATATCTCTTTAAAAGGAAAAAACCTCAACCGCAACACGCCTACTCTGACCTATGCTTCGTTCCAAAACGCCCAGTTTTGGGATATGCGCCAGCTCGATTTAGAAAAGCAAAGTGTAGATGTTATTGAAAATGTAGATGAAATGCATGGGTCGCTTGCTACTATTCATTCCAAAATTTCTTCGGATAACGAATACATACAGCTTTTCCGAAAAGCCTATCCAAAATCGGATAAGACAGAAGCCTGGCAGATCCAAAATGCGATTTCAAGTTATGTGCGTTCGCTCAATTCCTTCGATTCAAGATTTGATTCTTATATGCGAGGAAATAAAGAGGCTATCAATACTGAAGAAATTCAGGGCATGAATCTATTTATGGGAAAAGCGAAATGTGCTACTTGTCACTTTACACCCTTATTTAATGGAACAGTACCACCAAACTTCGCCAAAACAGAACATGAAGTTGTTGGCACGCCTGAAGATGCCACCGGAAAATGCCTAAGCAAAGATGAAGGCCGTTATATTTTCAACCAATTGTCACAACTAAAAGGAGCTTTCAAAACACCTACGCTTCGCAATGTGGCTGTAACCGCACCTTATATGCACAACGGGGCTTATATGACATTAGAAGAAGTGGTTGAGTTTTATGACCTGGGCGGAGGAACAGGATTAGGACTGACGGTAGAAAATCAAACACTTCCTACTGATAAGCTAAATCTGACCGCAGCAGAAAAAAAGGCTCTGGTTGCCTTTATGAAAACACTGACCGACAAGAAATACGATTAATAAAAAACGGAATGCAATGCATTCCGTTTTTCTATTTTAGTCTAAGCTTAACGTGATCTGTCCGTCATCATCGAGCTGTATGTCTTCTGAAACTTCTGTAGAGTCGGAAACTTCTATTTCTTCCGGAATTTCTTCCTCAGGAACTTCATACGGCAACGGTTCCAAACGGTTAATTTGTTTTAGTTTATCAGCTGTCAATTGATTACCAAGTGCCTTTATTCCTTTTACGGCAATAAAATCTTCCAAATCTACTGTCTGGTTTTCTTTTTGAACACCTTTTACTTTTGCAAACACCAATTCAGCTACAGGACGGTAGTCTGTTACTACAATTTCCAATTGTGATTTTGGATGTTCCGTAATAAATATTTCTTCCTTGTTTTCGTTTTCCACCAGGAATCGTTTTATAAAATAACGTTCCTTTTCTCCATCATAATAGATGGCAGAGATAGGCTTTTTAGGAACCCATTTTTCAAGGACCACCATGTCTTCATCAAAATGCGTTGTCAGTTCCGGAATAATCGTTTTCAGCTTACCGGATTGATTGATAATCAAAAGTCTGTCATTAGGCCTGAATTCTCCTAACAGTTCTCCCCTGCCATCCACATTTAGTTTCTGTACCGTATCGTCAAACCAGATTCTTCTCGGCTTTAAAGTCGAAATTCCTTTCTCCTTTAATTCTATTTTTTTGATTGGATATTTGGCAACCAGATTTCCTTTCGATGCTCTTCCTTTGATAGCCATCGTCGCAAAATCAATATCATATTTCAATTTTTTGACACTTCCAACTTGTCGGAGCAATATGGTAATAACCTCAGCTTCGCCATTCGGATTATGGGAGAAATACAATACCTGCGAACCTGCTTTTTCTTGTGTCAGGTCATACGCCTTGTCTCTGGTAATTCCCGAAACATTAAAGCGTTTGATATAAGACGATCCTGATTTTCCATCACGGTAAATCATGTTATAGATTGTACGCTTATCGTTCTTATCAAAAATGGCAACGTGGATAATGTCTTTACCGACAAACTTTTTGTCATCGACTTTAGACACCATCATGGTTCCGTTTCGAAGAAAAACAATCACATCATCAATATCGGAACAATCCGTAACGTATTCGTCTTTTTTCAAACCGGTTCCAATGAAACCTTCTTCCCTATTTACATACAATTTGGTATTTCTCAATACTACTTTTGTAGCTTCAATATCATCAAAAATTCGGAGTTCGGTTTGGCGTTCCTTACCTTTTCCGTATTTTTCTTTTAGTTTGGTAAAAAATGCAATCGTGAAATCAATAATATGATCAAGATCGTGTTTTACCTGTTCGATATCACCTTCCAAAGCTTCGATTTTCTCTTGCGCTTTGTCAATATCAAACTTGGAAATTCTTTTGATTCGGATTTCTGTTAAACGAACAATATCTTCTTCAGTAACGGCACGCTTCAAATGCTGAACGTACGGTTTTAATCCTTCATCAATCGCCTTGATAACGCCTTCCCACGTTTCTTCTTCTTCGATAAGACGGTAAATTCTCTTTTCAATAAAGATACGCTCCAAAGAAAGGAAATGCCATTGTTCTTCCAATTCATCCAATTGGATTTCCAATTCTCGCTTAAGCAAATCCACCGTTCTTTCAGTAGAAATTTTAAGCATATCAGACACGCCAATAAATAACGGCTTATGATCTTGAATTACGCACCCCAATGGAGCAACAGAAGTTTCACAAGCTGTAAAGGCAAACAAGGCATCGATTGTCTTGTCTGGAGAAACACCCGGATAAAGATGGATTAGGATTTCAACTTCGGCAGCAGTATTGTCTTCAATTTTTTTAATCTTGATTTTTCCTTTGTCATTGGCCTTCAAAATACTGTCAATCAAAGTAGAAGTATTTGTCGTAAAAGGAATCTGTGTTATGACCAACGTCTGTTTGTCGAGCTGTGCAATTTTCGCACGAACACGAACACGACCGCCACGCATTCCGTCATTATAATTGGAAACGTCAGCAATACCAGCCGTTGGGAAATCAGGATATAATGTAAAAGGCTTGCCTTTTAGTATTTTTATAGAACTATCGATCAGCTCATTAAAGTTATGCGGTAATACCTTGGTAGAAAGTCCAACGGCAATACCTTCCGCACCTTGAGCCAATAATAACGGGAATTTTACAGGAAGATTTATCGGTTCGTTTCTTCTACCGTCATAGGAAGCCTGCCATGAAGTAATTTTTGGAGAGTACAAAACATCATGTCCAAACTTACTGATTCTTGCTTCGATGTAACGGGAAGCAGCTGCTCCGTCACCTGTCAAGATGTTTCCCCAGTTTCCTTGCATGTCGATAATCAGATCCTTCTGTCCGATCTGCACCATGGCATCACCAATACTGGCATCACCGTGCGGGTGATACTGCATTGTATGCCCAACGATGTTCGCTACTTTGTTGTAACGACCATCATCCAGTTCTTTCATCGAGTGCATAATCCTGCGCTGTACCGGCTTAAAACCATCTTCTATTGCAGGAACGGCACGCTCTAAGATTACATAGGAAGCATAATCCAAAAACCAATCCTTATACATTCCGGTTACCTTCGTTATGGTATCTTCCGGATTAACTTCTTCCTGGTTATCGTAAAAATGCGTCCCTGATCCCTCAGGCTGACCTTCAATCGGCTCTAAATTCTCTTCTTCGTCCATTTATTTAAGCGGTCCTATAATTATTTAATCTAATCTTATTTCTCAACGACGTCCAATTCTACTTTCAGGTTGTTGATGATAAATTCTTGTCTGTCTGGCGTGTTTTTACCCATATAGAAAGACAGCAGCTGTTCGATTGAAGTCAGCTTGTCTAACATGACCGGATCCAAACGGATATCCTCACCAATAAAATGCTTGAATTCATCAGGAGAGATTTCTCCCAAACCTTTAAATCGTGTGATTTCCGGCTTAGGTTTTAGCTTTTCAATGGCATTTACCCGTTCTTCTTCGGAATAGCAGTAAATGGTTTCTTTTCTGTTTCTTACCCTGAAAAGCGGTGTCTGCAAAATATACAAATGTCCTTCCTTGATTAACTCAGGGAAAAATTGCAGGAAGAATGTAATCAGCAGCAAACGGATGTGCATTCCATCGACATCGGCATCGGTTGCGATTACGATATTGTTATAACGCAAATCGCCCATGTCTTCTTCAATATTCAAAGCAGCCTGCAGCAGGTTGAATTCTTCGTTTTCGTAAACAATCTTTTTGCTCATGCCATACGAATTCAAAGGCTTACCACGCAAACTGAATACTGCCTGTGTATTCACATCACGTGACTTGGTGATAGAACCCGAAGCCGAATCTCCCTCCGTGATAAAAAGCGTGCTTTCTAAACTTCTTGGGTTTTTAGAATCCGTTAAGTGTACACGGCAATCACGTAGTTTTTTGTTGTGAAGGCTGGCTTTTTTTGCCCTGTCTTTCGCCAACTTACGAATTCCTGAAAGTTCTTTTCTTTCTCTCTCCGCTTGCAGAATCTTGCGTAAAAGCAAATCTGCCGTTTCCGGATTTTTATGTAGAAAGTTATCTAATTTATTTTTGATAAAATCATTGATAAACGTACGAACTGACGGCAAATCCGGCCCCATTTCTGTAGAACCCAACTTTGTTTTTGTCTGCGATTCGAATACCGGTTCCATTACTTTCACGCTGATTGCGCTGACAATGGATTTACGGATATCGGATGGCTCAAAGCCTTTATTATAAAATTCTCGGATTGTTTTGACAAGCGCCTCACGGAAAGCAACCAAATGGGTTCCTCCCTGAGTTGTATTTTGTCCATTCACAAAAGAATGGTATTCTTCTGAGTATTGCGATTTACTATGTGTTAAAGCAATTTCTATATCATCGCCAGAAAGATGGATGATTGGATATACCATATCTTCCTGAGCAATATTTTCTTCCAACAGGTCTTTAAGTCCGTTATCAGAATAAAATTTTTCACCATTGTAAATTATTGTCAGTCCTGTGTTCAGGTAGCAATAATTTTTAAGCATTTTCAATACGTATTCGTTCCTGAACTTGTAGTTTTTGAAAATGGCCTCATCCGGAGTAAAGGTCACTTTTGTTCCTTTACGCTTGGTAGTCTCGATAATATCTTCTTCAAGCACCAGATTACCTCCTGAGAATTCTGCTGCTTTCTGTTTTTCTTCACGAACTGATTCTACCCTGAAATAAGTCGACAAAGCGTTTACTGCCTTGGTTCCGACACCATTCAGACCGACTGATTTCTTAAAGGCAAGGGAATCGTACTTTCCTCCCGTGTTCATTTTGGACACTACATCCACTACTTTTCCAAGCGGAATTCCGCGCCCATAATCTCGTACGGTAACTATCTTCTCCTTGATTGTCACCTCTATGGTTTTTCCGGCACCCATAACGAATTCATCGATACAGTTGTCCAAAACTTCTTTCAAGAGGATATAAATACCATCGTCTGGCGAAGAACCGTCGCCCAATTTCCCGATATACATACCCGGACGCATTCGGATATGCTCCTTCCAGTCGAGAGAACGGATATTGTCTTCGGTATACTGATTTTGTTCTGACATTTGAAAATTATGGATTTTGTGCTAATATACAGTATCCGCAAGAAAAATGAAAGTCTTGCAGGGCAAAGTTATCAATAGAATAATTGACAAAATTACAATCCTATTTGCATCTGAATAGTAGAGAAATTCAGACTTTATGTTATAGCTCTATAATTTTCGGAAGAAAAAAAACTGTTATTTGATTAGATAGGTTACCATAATTTTCCGATTAACATAAATCGTCAGATAATCACCTGATTTTCCAACTAATGAAATATCAAATTGAGTCTCTTTGTTATCATTATTCAGATAGGTACGTTTATTTTCACTGCTGAATATAAAATCCGCATTATCATATTCCCCTAAATTTTTAATCTCTAAATGGAAATTTGGTGTTGCAGAAGAAATAATTCCGTTTTTCGGAAATATCTCATAATTGCCACTGAAATAGTCCCTGTAATAAAGCGGTAATTTTGAAAAATCTAGTTTTGATTTATTAACTGTGAGCCATTTTTTATCTTCTGGATAATGATTTAAAAACAAGTCCTCAGCCGACATAAAAAAATATGAACCATTAAAGTCCGGCTTAAAAGAATCGTCTTTTTGAGAAATATATCCTGCCCCAAGTGTAGTATCTACAAATTTCCAAATATTATCAATTTTTACAGCATTCCAGGCATGGTCAATAGCCAAATTTACTTGTCCAATTTGCGATGGATCAGATTTTAGGGCTCCTGTTACTATCTCACTTTCAAGTCCTACTAAACGGCTTAATTTTTCAAACACCATTGAATAGCCATGACAGATAGCCTTACCAGAAAGCAATGTTTTAGAAATTACGGACTCCTTAAATTTAATTTCCTTTGCTTTCTTTTCCTTTTCATCCCGATAAGAAAATGCCATACTTGACGCACTGCCCATTGCGTTAGCGGCAGCAACATCAAACCCAATATTAAAAGTTATCCAAGAATAAACCGCCCTAGCCTTTTCAGAATCACTGCTAAAGTCCTTCTTAATCAAACTACTTATAGCTTCTAAATTTTGGACTTTTGAAGGATATTTTTTTACAATTTCATCAACTTCTAAAAAGTCTCTAGAAAAAGAATTGGTAATACAAAAACATAGAAAAAGAGTAATAATTTTCCTCATTGCTTAAATTTATTTTGATCTGAATTATCTGTAATGGCAAAAAATCCCTTTATCAGAAGGCGTCCATAGCGCCGCTTTTTGGTCGGCAGCCTTCAAAGCATTGTTTGCCCAGGTATTACAGGTATAAAACAGGCTATATTTTCGATTAGCCTCATAAAAACTATCATTTTGTCCATAAGTCGTGGCATGAATCAGTATTGGATTTCCCTGAGAGTCATATTGAAAACTACCTTCAATATAAGTGATTAGCTTGGCGTATTCTTCTTTGCTGATAGCAATCTTGACACAACTTTCATTTTCTTTTAGTTGTTTGAAAAAAGTAGCATGCATAGCAGAAGTTCCCAAATAGAAAGCTGCATTAAATGCCGTGCTGAATTTTAAATCTGACCATTCCGGTGTGTTTAGATAAAAACCTTTATCACCCCAGCCAAAACCTATAAATTGCATGGTGGAATCTTTTGAAGCGATATGTTCGTATTTTACTTTTTCACTCCAATCTTTATATTCTGTTTTGATTGGAACCACAATATCAGTATGCACTCCATTGGTTTTAATATAAATCTCCACATCTTCCTGTTTGTCCTTATCTTCGGTATTGACTCCGATATAAGGAATAGCAAGTGCTAGCACAATATAAACAACAAAAAAACCGAGTATCCCTAAAATTATCTTCAGTAAAATCCTGAAAATCTTCTTCACATTTTTCAAGCCTCAAAATTGGTTATAATTTCTTTTAATTCGCTATCCAATTCTGCATTTGAAATCCTTTTGTTTTCCACATCAAAATTGGTATAAAAGCTTGGAAGTGAAAACAGAGCTTTAATGTTTGCTCCATGTCTTGGCAGATTACTACTCGCAAAATCCAATACTCCTTTGCCTCCTCTACCGCCTGGCGAAGTTGCCATCAAAAGCATTGGTTTTTGCTGGAATACCTCATTATCGATTCTGGAGCACCAATCATAAATATTTTTGAAAGCAGTAGAATAAATACCGTTATTTTCAGCCAGAGAAATGACCAAAATATCAGCCGATGCCAATTTTGCCAAAAACTTCTTTGCCGTTTCGTGTTGCCCAATTTCTTTTTCTCTGTCTACCGAAAAAAGCGGCATTTCAAAATCATTAAGGTCTAAAATTTCTACTTCTGCATTTTCAAAAAGACTGGAAGCATAAGTCGCCAGCATCTTGTTAATCGATTTGGAGCTGTTACTCCCGCCAAAGGCAATTAGTTTCATAGTTTGGTTTTTGTATTGGTTCCTGCGTCTGTTATTTCAAAAATCTCTTTCTGGATTTCTACAGAATATTCATTAGGGCTAATGCTGCCTCCAAAAGCTTTCGCATACACCTTAGTGAATTCTGCGCCAAAATAAAGAATTATTGCGGAATAATACACCCATACTAAAATTATTATAATTGAGCCTGCTGCCCCATAAACACTGGCGACAGCGGAATTCCCAAGATAAAGTCCTATAGCAAATTTCCCAATCATAAAAAGCACAGCAGTAAAAGACGAGCCTATAAAAGCATCTTTCCATCTGATTTTCCCATCTGGCAGTGTCCTGAAAATAATCGTAAACAGCAAGGTAATGATAGCAAACACCAGAAGCATATTCAATACATAAAAGATATAAATCGTTCCTTCTTGAAAATACGACTTAAGCTTGGCGCTCAAAAGATCCATAACCGAATTGACCAGCAAACTGACCAACAATAAGAACCCGACGGAAACGATCATGGAAAAAGACATTAATCGGTTTTGGATAAACTTTTTAAGGCCTTTGTTTGGCTTGGCCTTAAGTCCCCATATAAAGTTAATGGAGCTTTGGATTTCAGCAAAAACCCCGGAAGCTCCAATAAGCAACATTATTCCACCAAATACGGCCGCAAACACATTACTATCTGAAAGTTCTACGTTTTTGATGGCGTTTTGTATCTGGATTGCCGCATCATTACCTACGAGTTCGTTAATCTGTCCGTACAGCTCTCCAGTAACCGCATCTTTCCCAAAGAAAAAACCACAAAGTGTAATGATGATAATCATCAGCGGAGGTATTGCAAAAATGGTATAATACGACAGCGAAGCGCTTAATTTGATTGCGTTGTCATCATTAAATTCCGATATTGAATTCTTGATCAAATACCATGTTTTTGAGAATAACCCTTTCGTTTTCATGATGATTTTGGTTTCGGTTTACTCAAATATAGTTGATTTTAAGAAATTCATTAGTCGGTTTATGGGATTTTTAACATGACATATCTTCATAAAAAAAGCGGCTCAAAAGCCGCTTTAATTGTTTTATTTTAAGATTATACGTTAAATCTGAAGTGCATTACATCACCATCTTTTACGATGTATTCTTTACCTTCAACACGTAGCTTACCTGCTTCTTTTACTTTAGATTCAGAACCGAATGCCACGTAATCATCATAGGCAATTACTTCAGCACGGATAAATCCTTTTTCAAAATCAGTATGGATTACACCAGCCGCCTGAGGTGCTGTTGCTCCAACATTGATAGTCCAGGCACGTACTTCTTTTACACCAGCGGTAAAATAAGTCTGTTGTTTCAACAATTTATAAGCTGCACGGATCAATACAGAAGCACCTGGTTCTGTTAAGCCCATATCTTCAAGAAACACCTGACGTTCTTCATAGCTTTCTAATTCTGTTATATCAGCTTCAGCTCCAACAGAAAGTACAATAACCTCAGCATCTTCGTCTTTCACCAATTCTCTAACCTGATCTACATATTTATTTCCGCTAACTGCAGAAGATTCATCAACATTACATACATACAAAACCGGTTTAGCGGTAATCAATTGAAATGATTCCAAAAGAGTCTCCTCATCATTATTTTGTGGCGTTATTGTTCTGGCTGATTTAGCCTGCAATAAAGCTTCACGGATTCGGTTAAGCAAAGCCTGCTCAACTTGTGCTTCTTTATTTCCTGTTTTTGCAGCACGGTTTACTTTTTCAAGACGTTTTTCAACCGTCTCAAGGTCTTTTAACTGCAATTCGATATCGATAGTTTCTTTATCACGGATTGGATTCACATTTCCATCAACATGGACGATATTATCATTATCAAAACAACGCAATACGTGGATGATAGCGTTACACTCACGGATATTTCCAAGGAACTGATTCCCCAGACCTTCACCTTTGCTTGCTCCTTTTACCAATCCTGCAATATCTACAATATCTACAGTCGCCATCTGAACGCGTTCTGGTTTCACCAATTCTTCCAACTTATTAATCCTCGGATCAGGTACGTTTACGACTCCGATGTTCGGCTCGATAGTACAGAACGGGAAATTTGCGCTTTGCGCTTTTGCATTTGATAAACAATTGAATAATGTTGATTTTCCAACATTTGGCAACCCTACAATTCCTGCTTTCATTGTGGTATAAGTATGATATTGATAATTTTAAGGGTGCAAATATACGCTTTTGGATTTGAAATTAAACCTCCTTGCCTTTCTATTTTTATTTCTTAAAAAATTAAAATATCTCTATTCAAAAATAACATTTAGCAATTCTTTATGATTTATTAAAAGTCAATTTAACACAAAATCCTTAAATTTGTTAATAATCACTCTAAATCAAATCATTATGAAAACTATTTTGTTAAGCAGCATTGCATTGCTTGCAGCTTTAAGTCTGCAAGCTCAGAATAAAAATGTCACAGATGTTTCGAAAACTACCGTAACCAAGGTAAAGGATTCTGATGGCGAGAAAACATACCTAAAAACTCAGGAAGTTAAGGAAGTTCAGAATATCGAGTTCCAAAATGCTGATTCCAAAGCGCTAAACAAGGACTTGAAAGAAACACCTGTTGAAGTAGTTTCAAAAACTCAGGTAATCAATCCTGACGGAAGTACCAGAACCGTTGATATTGACCGTTCTTCTTATTATACTTCAAATGGAAAAACATATCAGTTGAACCTAGATCCTGCTGGTTATATTATTACTACTCAAGACAATAAAAGATTGGGACTTTTGAGAGCTACAAGTACAAACAGTTATATCTACAGAGGTAAAAACCAAACATCAATAGGATATTTTGATACCAATGGAAACCTGGTTGTAGAAACTTATGATGACAAATCAGACAAAGTTTCTATCGAAACGTATGTACGTTCACCGAAATAAACTTTAATAACACATAAAAAAAACCTGAATTGTTTAATTCAGGTTTTTTTTATTTTCTTACTTAAGAAATTTTATTCGTCATGTAAAAACGCTTGCCTGTTAAGCAAAGTCTCTTCACTTTCTACATGGTTCTCATCCGGAACGCAACAGTCAACCGGACAAACAGCAGCACACTGAGGTTCTTCGTGGAAACCTTTGCATTCTGTACATTTGCCTGGCACGATATAATAGATATCATCCGAAAGAGGCGTATGTGGCGCATCCGCATCTACTTCTTCCCCATTTGGAAGCACTATTTTTCCGTTAAGTTTGGTTCCGTCTTTGTATCTCCAATCATCTGCCCCTTCGTATATGGCAGTATTTGGGCATTCTGGTTCGCAAGCACCACAATTGATGCATTCGTCTGTTATTATGATTGCCATTTTTTTCTTTTTTTGCTGTAAGCTATAGGCAATATGCTTAAGGCTTGCCTACTGCCTAGAAAAGGTTTATTTTTGTGCAAAATTACGCCCAAAACAATTCATAAGCAAATCAATATGACTTTAGAGCACAAAAAAAATATTTTCGTAGAGTTAGGGAAATTCTTGAGTCAATTTTCTGAAAATGAAAGTATTAAAAAAGAAACCGTTTTACATAACGATTTGTTTTTCAATGATTTTTTGGATTTGATTGAGTTATCTCAATCTCACAACGGCTGGTATACGCCGGAACAGGTATATTTTGCTATCCGTTCCTGGGCAGAAGCCTTGACAAAAGAAAACCTGGATCAGTGGCTTTCTAAGTACAATCTGGAAAACGTTGGCGGCAAGACTGTCGGATTAATTTTGGCTGGAAACATACCATTGGTAGGCTTTCACGACTTTTTGAGTGTTTTGATTTCCGGTCATAAAGTACTGGTAAAAACATCTTCAAATGACCAACATCTGTTACCGTTTTTAGCAAAATACATCATTGCTGTTGAGCCTAAATTGGCGGAATACATCACCTTTGCAGAAGGTAAATTAGAAAATTTTGATGCTGTTATCGCAACAGGAAGTAATAATACAGCTCGTTATTTCGAATATTATTTTAAAGACAAACCTTCCATAATCCGAAAAAACAGAAATTCTGTTGCTATTTTAGATGGCACAGAATCTAAAGAAGATTTCATTCAATTAGGCGAAGATATTTTCAGGTATTTTGGATTAGGCTGTAGAAATGTTTCCAAAATTTTTGTTCCGAAAGATTATAAATTTGACAGTTTCTTTGAAGGGATTTTTGAATATCAGGATGTCATACATTATGAAAAATACGCCAACAATTACGACTACAATAAGGCGGTTTTCCTGATGAGCAATTTCAAATTATTAGATAACGGATTTCTTACTATCAAAGAAGACACCAGCTATTCTTCACCAATTTCAAGCGTATTTTATGAATTCTATGAAAATACGGATGAGCTCAAAAAACGCTTAGAAGCAGATCATGAGCAGATTCAATGCATAGTTTCTAAAGGAAGTATTGAAAACAGTATTCCGTTTGGCAAGACACAAAAACCAGAGCTTTGGGACTATGCAGACAATGTTGACACTATTGCATTTCTTTCATCGATTTAGTCGAAATAGCTGATA
Source organism: Flavobacterium microcysteis (assembly GCF_006385255.1). Taxonomy (GTDB): domain Bacteria; phylum Bacteroidota; class Bacteroidia; order Flavobacteriales; family Flavobacteriaceae; genus Flavobacterium; species Flavobacterium microcysteis. The sequence goes on along the minus strand of NZ_VFJE01000055.1, from coordinate 272,464 downwards.
AAAATAATTTCACTATATCGTTTTCGTTAATAACCTTACGAAATTATCACGAAAACGCTAAGAAATCTTTAATCATAATTTCTGAAATTTGCTTTTCAAACACACAACAACACTCTCTAAAAACACAGCATGAAAAAGCATAATTACAGTGCAGGTCCTTGCATTCTGCCTCAAGAAGTATTTGAAAAATCAGCCCAGGCCGTTTTGAACTTCAATAACTCTGGTTTATCGATTCTGGAAATTTCACACAGAAGCAAAGATTTTCTAGCCGTAATGGAAGAAGCAAGAGCTTTGGTTCTTGAACTTTTAGGCTTGCAAGGAAAAGGCTATCAGGCTTTATTTTTACAAGGCGGTGCTAGTATGGAATTTTTGAGAGTTCCTTATAATCTTTTAAAAGATGGAGGAAAAGCTGCCTATTTAGACACAGGAACCTGGGCTTCAGGAGCTATCAAGGAAGCTAAGGCATTTGGAGAAACCATTGTTGTAGCTTCTTCAAAAGAGGAAAAATACAATCATATTCCTAAACAGTATGAAATTCCAGCAGATGCTGATTATTTCCACTGTACTTCCAACAATACGATTTACGGAACACAGATAAAAGAATTTCCGGAAACAACAATCCCGGTAGTTTGTGATATGAGTTCTGATATTTTTTCACGCCAACTGGATTTCTCAAAATTTGACCTTATTTATGCAGGAGCTCAAAAAAATATGGGCCCGGCAGGTGTTACGCTTGTCGTAGTCAAAGAAGCTATTCTTGGCAAAACCGGACGAAACATCCCGAATATATTAAACTATCAGCAGCATATTGACAAAGAAAGCATGTATAATACGCCTGCTGTTTTTGCAGTCTACACTTCCTTGCTGACATTACAATGGCTGAAAAGACAAGGCGGAATTGCTGCCATTGAAAAAATCAACGAGGCCAAAGCGGAGTTATTATACACCGAAATAGACCGAAACTCATTATTCATTGGAACTGCTGCTAAAGAAGACCGTTCCAACATGAATGCGACTTTCCTGCTAAAAAATGAAAGCCTTGCCCCAGCATTTGACCAACTGTGGAAAGAAGCCGGGATTTCAGGTTTATCCGGACATCGTTCCGTAGGCGGTTACAGAGCTTCTATGTATAATGCGTTGCCTTTGGAAAGCGTACAAGTACTGGTAGATGTCATGAAAGAATTTGAAAAAACAAACGCCTAGTTTATCAAAATATAAAAACACAATTAAAATGAAAGTATTAGCCAACGACGGTATTTCTAAAAGTGGTATCAAAGCTTTAGAAAAAGGCGGATTTGAAGTCATAACGACCAAAGTTGCTCAGGAACAAGTCGCTAATTATATTAATAAAAATGCTATTTCAGTGCTTTTAGTTCGAAGCGCAACCAAAGTACGCCAGGATATCATTGACAACTGCCCTACGCTGAAAGTAATTGGCCGTGGTGGTGTGGGTATGGACAACATTGATGTAGATTATGCCCGTGAAAAAGGAATCCATGTTATCAATACACCAGCTTCTTCTTCAGAATCTGTAGCCGAATTGGTTTTTGCACACTTGTTTTCAGGTGTACGCTTTCTGCATGATGCCAACCGTAATATGCCACTTGAAGGCGATTCCAATTTTGAAGGATTAAAAAAAGCGTATGCTAACGGAATTGAGTTAAAAGGAAAAACGCTCGGGATTATCGGTTTTGGAAAAATAGGAAAAGCTGTTGCAAAAATCGGACTTGGATTGGGCATGCGTGTCATCGCTTCTGATAAATTTGTTGGCAATGCTGAAATTAAGGTCGATTTCTATAATGGTCAGTTTATCAATGTTGACATTGTAACGGAACCTATGGAAGACATCCTAAAACATTCTGATTTTATCTCATTACATGTTCCAGCACAAGATGGTTATGTAATCGGAAAAGAAGAATTTGAACAAATGAAGGATGGCGTTGGAATCGTTAATGCTTCCCGTGGTGGCGTAATCAATGAAGTAGAACTTATTGAAGCTTTGGATAACGGAAAGGTTTTATTTGCAGGATTGGATGTTTTTGAGGAAGAACCAACTCCTGCTGTGCAAGTACTCATGCATCCTAAAATATCATTGACACCGCACATTGGCGCAGCTACTTTGGAAGCTCAGGATCGTATTGGAACCGAATTAGCCGAACAAATAATAAGCCTATTAAAATCAGAGATATAATTTATCATTTTTGTTAAATATAATGGATTTTTGCATAGATTTGTTTAAACTTTAAACTTACAGAAGATGCTAGAACAATTATCCGATTTAGTAAAACAGTACGGAAATGAAGCTGTAGTAAACAATAGTTCCGTACCTAATGAATTGAACGAGGGTGTTATGGATGAAGCCAGCACCTCTATCTTTTCAGGACTGCAAAAAATCATTTCTGATGGTGGCGCTGATCAAATAGGCCAATTGTTTCAAGGCGATAATGCCGGTTCGGCATCAAATCCTGTAGTAAAACAACTAACGGATCAACTTTCCGGAAACCTGGGAGAAAAATTTGGTCTTAGCAGCGATGCCGCTTCAGGTGTTGCCGGTGGACTAATTCCTAAAGTTTTAGGTTCTTTGATTGGAAAAGCAAAAAATCCAAACGATAAAAGTTTTGAAGTTTCGGATATTGTCAACTCGCTTAGCGGAGGTCAAGGCGGTTCTTCTATTATGGATGCCATCCAGAAATATGGTGGACAGTTTGGCTTAGATCAAAACAATGACGGTAAGGTAGACATGAGCGATGCGATGGCTGCTGTCAATAAAAAAGGAGGTATAGGCGGTTTTCTGGGCAAACTTTTCGGAAGATAGTCTATTAAAATAGTTCAAAAGGCCAGGCATTTGTCTGGCTTTTTTTATGTTAAAAATATACGAAGCCGAAAAAGCATCTCGAAAAGAATGAGTAACTTTATGCAAATCCTCCACAGACATGAAAAAACTGATTTACATAGGAGCACTTTTTTTACTGATTTTTGGATGTACAACTACAAAAGATACAAAAACCAAAACGTTTCAGCAAACTGATAAGGCCGTTCAGAATGATACGATAAAAATCGCCAATGAAGAGCTGGAATACGAAGTGATTATTATTGATCCGGGATTCAACAGTTGGTTTTATAGCTATGCCAAACCTCGAAACTACTACTCACAGCAATACATGGAAACCCGAAACCGAATATGGGTTATGGAATGGAATAACCGCTTTAACCATGGCGATCGGCGTTTTGACATGAGCATTGACTATCAGAACACTATAAACTATGGCTATGAAGTTAATTATATGCTGTATAACTATCTCACTTATTTTCAACTTACCAATAATATAAAACTGGGAGGCTTTGTCCCTCGAATTTAAAGTTGTAGTTTTGCGCTATATTAATTCAGTATGAATAAGCTTAAAAAGCGCTGGGGCATTACATCAAACTACCAGCTTGTCATAATCTTTATTGTTTTTGCCATCAATGGTTCTCTTTCTGCCCGAATTTCTTATTTCTTGATGGGACTTCTCGGAATTACAAAAGAAAACACACACTGGTCACTTTATTACATTATTCTATTGGTATTAGTGTTACCACTCTATCCTTTTATGCTAATGGTTTTTGGATATATTTTTGGACAATCGGGCTTTTTCTTCCCTTTTGCCAAACGTATGATCCGAAGCATGAAATTGGGGTTTTTATTGCCTAAAGAAAAAAACGAAGAAAGCAAATAAGCTACAAATCGATATAAAAAATAAAGGCCGGAAGTTCAATTCCGGCTTTTTTATTGATTGTAAAATCATTTATTTATTTTCCTTGCTAAAATAATACGTATAAATCCAAGTCAAGGTGAAAGTCGGGAGAATGTCTGTAAAAGGAAACAACTCTTCTAAAAAGGATATGATACCTCCTACGGTACCAACCGTTCCTTTATACATTCTTGCTAAAATAAACCCGGATATAGGTGCCCATGCAATATCTGCAAACTCTCCTATAAAAGGCAGTGCATAGGTTGTCATTCCTATAACATCAAACAGTATACTTAATACTAACTGCTTTTGTTTTTTGTCTGAAGCTACTTTTATTTGAACTTGTTCTGTCATTTTCAATTGTTTAGTCGCTAGTATAACGCAAAACTAATGCCAATTATTTTTTCAGCTTTCCTGCAAACTGTTTTCTTACTTTTTCAACTTTTGGCGTAATGACATAACTGCAATAGGACTTTTCTTTATTTCTTGCATAATAGTTCTGGTGGTAGTTTTCAGCTACATAAAATTTACCCGCAGGAGAAACTTTAGTCACAACCGGTTTTCCAAACGTATTTTCAGCATCAAGTAGTTTTATATACTCTTCAGCCAGTCTCTTTTGTTCATCGTTATGATAAAAAATTTCACTTCGGTATTGCGTACCAATATCTGCACCCTGACGATTTAGTGTTGTTGGGTCGTGGGTTGCGAAGAATATTTCCAATAATTCGCCAAAACTGATTTTATTCGGATCAAAAGTAATTTGTGTTGCTTCCGCATGTCCGGTTGTTCCCGTGGAAACTTCCTCATAAGTCGGATTTACCGTCTTACCGCCCGTATATCCCGATTCTACTTTTTTAACACCATCCAGTTCTAAAAATATAGCTTCTGTGCACCAGAAACATCCGCCACCAAAGGTTGCGATTTCTAATCCTTTTTCTACTTCCATTTTTACGGGTTCCTTAATTTCTGAAATTAATTGTTCTTGTTCCTTTTCTTTTGACTGGCATGAAATTGTAATCAAAGTCAACAGTCCGATCATCTTTTTCATTGTATCCTGAGTTTTCCTCAAAAATAACGATTATCTGAAGTTTCAGGAATGGCATTAACTAAACTTTATCACTAAGAATAACCTACCAAAGATGGGAAGTTTTTCAAAAACTTTGTTTCTTTGTAGAAATTGGAAAAAATGATCCAGGCAAAAAATCTACATAAATATTACGATAAGCTCCACGTATTAAAAGGCGTTGATCTTCATATAGAAAAAGGTGAAATCGTATCTATTGTGGGCGCTTCCGGTGCAGGAAAAACCACACTGCTTCAAATTCTAGGAACATTGGACAAACCCAATGTAGAAAACGGAACCGAGTTACAGATTGACGGAGAAAACATCTTGCAGCTCAATGACAAGGCGCTTTCCCGTTTCAGGAACCTGAAGCTCGGATTTATATTCCAATTTCACCAGCTTTTGCCTGAGTTTACAGCATTGGAAAATGTTTGTATACCTGCTTTTATTGCCGGAAAATCAAAATCAGAAACCGAAGCTGAAGCAAAAAGACTTTTGGATTATTTAGGCTTGTCTCATAGGATTGACCATAAACCGGGAGAACTTTCAGGCGGTGAGCAACAACGTGTGGCTGTTGCCCGATCACTTATTAATAAGCCTGCTGTTATTTTTGCCGATGAACCATCTGGAAACCTAGATACTGTTTCTGCAGAAAATCTACACCAATTGTTCTTTAAGCTTAGGGACGAGTTTGGACAAACCTTTGTGATTGTTACCCATAATGAAGAACTGGCCAATATGGCGGACAGAAAACTGGTAATGTCTGACGGATTGATTCCGTAATGCTCAACTAATTATGACAGACACTGAGCTAAAAATCTTTCTTGACGAAAAGGTAGAACTATACAACAATCCTGATTTTATTGAATCCGACCCGATTCAGATTCCGCATGCTTTTTCAATAAAAGAAGATATTGAGATTGCCGGATTCTTAAGCTCGATTATTGCTTGGGGAAATCGGAAAATGATTATCAACAATTCCAAAAAGATGATGGAATTGATGGGAAATTCTCCTTACGATTTTATCATGACGCACCAGGAGTATCAATTGGAACGTCTGGAAAATTTTGTACACAGGACTTTCAACGGACAGGATTTCATAAGCTTTATCAAGGCTTTACAAAATATCTACACGAACCATAATGGATTGGAAGCCGTCTTTTTGAAAAACCAAAAAGAAGATTCCATGCAGCATAGTATTCATGAATTCAAAAAAATCTTCTTTGAAATCGAACACTTGCAAAGAACCCAAAAACATATTTCCGATCCGCTGAATAATTCTGCTGCCAAGAGAATCAATATGTTTTTAAGATGGATGGTCCGTCAGGATAAAAAAGGCGTTGATTTCGGAATCTGGAATACGATTTCACCTTCTGCACTGTCCTGCCCACTAGATGTACACTCAGGAAACGTAGCACGAAAACTTGGGCTTTTACATCGAAAACAAAACGATGCCAAGGCTTTGGCTGAACTGGATTTGCAATTGCGAAAACTTGATCCAAACGATCCTGTGAAATATGATTTTGCTTTATTTGGCTTAGGTGTTTTTGAAGGATTTTAGATAATTCCCTTCTGATTAACCGTTGTTTTACAGCTTGCCTAAAATCCCTACAATCTGAGAAGTCCAAATTTTAACGTACCTTTGCCCAAAATTTATATAGTATGTCAACTTTTGAGCAATTCAACCTTCCTAAATCTTTACAAAAAGCAATTGATGATTTAGGATTCACTTCACCTACACCAATTCAGGAAAGGTCATTTTCTGTAATTGCATCAGGGCGTGACATGATGGGAATTGCCCAAACTGGTACAGGTAAAACATTTGCATACCTCATGCCTTTGTTAAAACTATATAAGTTCACTCCTACGCATACTCCAAAAATCGTAATTCTGGTTCCTACCAGAGAATTGGTTGTACAGGTTGTAGAAGAAGTTGAAAAATTAACCAAATACATGTCGGTTAGAACTCTTGGTATTTATGGTGGCGTCAATATCAATACCCAAAAAACATCTGTTTATCAAGGAATCGATGTTTTGGTAGGTACTCCAGGCCGTGTTATGGATTTGGCTTTAGATAATGTATTGCGTTTTGACGAAACCCAAAAGTTGGTCATTGATGAATTTGATGAAATGCTGAACCTTGGTTTCCGTGTACAGCTTACTTCTATATTGGCAATGATGCGTCCAAAACGTCAAAATATCCTCTTTTCTGCTACGATGACTGATGAAGTCGATGCCGTACTGGAAGATTATTTTGACTTTCCGGAAGAAGTTTCATTGGCTCCATCCGGAACACCATTAGAAAAAATCAAGCAGGTTAAATACTCTGTTCCAAATTTCAATACAAAAATTAACCTGTTAAAACACCTTCTATCAACTGACGAGACCATGTCCCGAATCTTGGTTTTCGTGAACAACAAACGTTTTGTTGATATGATTTATGACCGTATTGAAGAAGATTTCGGTGATCAGTTTGGTGTGATTCATTCCAACAAGTCTCAAAACTACCGTCTTACTACCATGCAGGACTTCCAAAAAGGAGATTTGCGAGGAATTATTACGACTGATGTCATGGCCAGAGGTTTGGATATTTCTGATATTACCCATGTATTGAATTTTGATGTTGCGGAAATTCCTGAACAATATATTCACAGAATAGGAAGAACTGGTCGTGCTGACAAAGAAGGAACTGCTATCAGTTTTGTAGGTCAAAAAGAGGAAGAAGCTTTTATAGAATGTGAAATGCTAATGGATATGGAAGTAGATTTGCTTCCAATTCCTGAAGGAGTTGAAATTTCAACTGTTCTTATCGAATCAGAAAAAGTAAAACAGCCGGTTAAGCTTTTGATGAAAAAAGTCAAAAAAGACGGTGGTACTGCTTTTCATGAAAAATCAGATAAGAATAAAAAAGTCAATCTGGGTGGTCCTGGTAAAACAAAACCGAGAAAGACAAAACCGAGAAACCGTGCTGTTGAAAGAAACCGCGACAAGAAAAAGAAAGATAAAGGCAAATAATATCTAGCTTAGTAATTTTTAGAATTTGGTAAAAACCAGACAAACGGGAGCACAAAGTTCGATTCGTTTTCCGGTATCAGAAAGCTTGCCCGAAGTTTTATCAATCTTAAAAATTACTACCTCATTTGTATATTGATGCGCTACCAATAGAAATTTACCGCTAGGATCTATTGCAAAATTTCTAGGGCCTTTTCCTTTAGTACTTACCTGATTGACCAAATCCAATGTCCCTTTTTTATTAATGGCAAATACATTGATTGTATTGGCATCTCCCCTATTTGTAGCATATAAAAAATGTCCGTCAGGCGTAATATGAATGTCTGCCGCACTGTTTTCTCCTTTAAAATCTTTGGCTACGACTGTTGTTTCCTGAAGCTGTTTTAAAGAACCATTTTTATATTTAAAAACGGTAAGGGTTCCGTCCAATTCCTGAAGCAAGTAGACCAATTTTCCGTCTTTGCCAAACGTAAGGTGACGAGGGCCACTTCCTGGTTTTACAGCGATCTTATCTTTTAATTCCAATACTTTTTCCGGCGCATTTTTATCATATTTGTATACGTAAATCATATCCGTGCCCAAATCATTTGCCAGAATGTATTTTTTATCTGGCGAAAAATAAACCATATGTACGTGAGCACTTTCCTGTCGACTTGTGTTGATACCTTTTCCTGTATGCTTTACAACCTGTTTGGCTTCTTTTAGGCTTCCATCGGCTTTCTTTTCAAAAACGGCGATACTTCCGCCTGAATAATTGGCAACAATTACATTTTTATCGTCATTAATGATATAACAAGGATCCGCTCCTTTAGAATCCTGAGAATTCAGCGGTTGTAATTTTCCGCTTTTGGAATCAAATTGGAAAGAGCTTATCTTGCTGTCCGCTCCATTTTCATTAACGCAGTAAACATATTTGATATTCTCAGAAACCGTTAGATAACTTGGATTATCAGTTTTCTGTGTATTTTTTAAAGAAAAATCACCCGTATCCGGGCTAAAATCATAAACATAAATCCCTTTGCTATCACAGGAATTAGTATAGGTTCCTACGATCAGATTGTAAATTTTATCCTGGGCGTTTGCAGTCACAACAAATAAAAAAACGAGAAGCAGGAAGTTGATTTTTTTCATTTTAAAAAATTATTTAGAGCAAAAATAAGGCTTCGGGTAGCAAAAGCGTCTTCAGGAAATGTTAATTTAACTTATCATTGAGGTGATAGGATTTTACCACAGATTACACGAATTTACACAGATTTTCGTATCAAATCCTTTTAATCCTTTAATCTGTGGCATTTTTACAAATATCAAAAAAATCGTTTTTTAGCCACTGATTGCGCAGATTTGCACAGATTTTTGACATTCAATCATTTTAATCCTTTAATCTGTGGCATTCTAACTTAATTTATTACTATCAAAAAATTCGTCTTTAGCCACTGATTGCACAGATTTACGCTGATTTTAGATATCGAATCATTTTAAGCCTTTAATCTGTGGCATTTTGAACTAACCCGATTTAATATTCCAAAAAAATCTCCAAACTAGCTACGACAACTGCCAACTAATTTGTATTTTTGACAAACTTTCAATAAATGCAGTTCAAACACCCTGAAATTCTTTACTTCCTTTTCTTATTGGTTATTCCAATTCTGGTTCATTTATTTCAACTGCGTCGTTTCAAGAAAGAATATTTTACCAACGTACATTTCTTAAAAGAACTAGCCATACAAACCCGAAAAAGTTCGAGGCTTAAAAAATGGCTTTTATTGCTTACCCGATTATTTCTTCTGGCATGCCTAATTATTGCTTTTGCACAGCCTTTTTTCCAGGCTAAAGACAGTAAAGGAATCACCAATGAAATGTTTATCGTTCTTGATAATTCCTTTTCTATGCAGGCTAAAGGGAAACAAGGTGAACTAATGAAAAGAGCCGTACAGGAATTATTGGAAAACGCTCCAGAAAATCAGACCTTTTCATTAATTACCAATTCAGAAATTTTCTGGAATACCGATATTAAATCTATACAAAGAGAATTACAAAACCTAAAGTACAGCGCATCTCCATTTGCTTTAGACAACTTGATGGCTAAAATCAAATCCAGAAAGTCACCTTACAACAAGGATATTGTAATTATTACGGATGCTGTAGGATTACAACCAAAACAGCTTAAGAGCATTGACAGTACTTCAAATACGTATTTTATCATTCCAAAAGCGGAACAAAAGAACAATGTGGCTATTGACAGCGTTTTTATACAACAGGCTTTGGATAATTTTTATGAAATAGGTATCAAACTTTCTTCGTATGGCGACAACGAAAAAGATATTCCAATCTCGCTTTACAACAACAAAAAACTGATTGCCAAAACAATAGTCAATTTTGAGGGCAAGGAGAAGTCTATCAATTTCACTATTCCAAAAGAGGATTTTAATGGTTATGCTTGGATTGAGGACAACGCATTACAATATGACAATCAACTGTTTTTCAGCATTTCAAAGCCACAGAAGATGAATATCGTTAGTATTGGGCAGCCTGAAAAAAGCAGCTTCCTGAAAAAAATCTATTCCGACAACGAATTCGTTTATACTAATTTCGACTTAAAATCATTGGATTACAATATCCTGGAAAAACAAGATGCTATTATCTTAAATGAAATTCCAGAAATCCCTCAAGCCTTACAAACTACTTTAAAAGCTTTTGTAGAAAAAGGTGGCAATCTGGTTATTATTCCTTCTTCTGAAAGCAGTATTTCAAACCTAAACAGCCTGATGGGAAATTTTGGAAAAATACAATTCCAACCTATAGAGAATGGCGAAAAACTGGTTACAAAGATTGCTTTTAGCCATCCGCTGTATAGTACCGTTTTTGAGAAAAAAATTGAGAATTTCCAATATCCAAATGTCAACAGTTCGTATAAAATTTCAAGTGTTTATCCTGCGATATTGAGTTTTGAAGACCAAAATGCTTTTCTGACTGCTATGCAAAATCCGGTCAGTTCAGTATATGTGTTTTCGGCTCCGATAAATAAAACTAATTCAAATTTCCAAAATTCGCCTTTGATCGTTCCTACTTTTTACAATATGGCATTAAGCAGCCAGAAAACGGGAATCAGCGCATTGACAATTGGAGAAAACAGTCCTTTCTTGATTGACGCTTCGCTATCCAAAGATGAAATTGTTGAAATCAAAAGCCTTACTGAAGACACGAATGAAAAGTTTATTCCAATGCAGCAGATATTGAATAACAAAGTAAAACTTACATTCAACGATTTCCCTCAGGAAGCAGGCAACTTTGGAATTTACAAACAAGACAATCTGTTAAAAGAAATCAGCTTTAATTATGCTAGAACAGAAAGCAATATAGATTCCTCAAATGAATCTATATTGTCCGATTACAATGTTATTGGAAGCATTGATGAAGTCTTTGATACTTTGCAGACCGACAGAACGGACAATGAAATATGGAAATGGTTTGTGTTTTTGACACTGCTCTTTTTAGTCACTGAAATATTGATACAAAAATTCGTAAAATGAACCTAATTATCAGACAAGCTAAAGTTATTGACCCTAAAAGCCCTTATCATAATGAGACTGCCGATTTAAAAATTGAGAACGGTGTCATTACCAAAATTGGAAAAAAACTCCAAAATCCTGATAAGCTCAAGGAAATAACGTTTGAAGGACTTCATATATCACAAGGCTGGTTTGATTCCAGCGTTAGTTTAGGCGAACCGGGATTTGAAGATAGAGAAACCCTTTCTAACGGACTGAATGTGGCAGGAAAAAGCGGTTTTACAGCCATTGCTTTACAACCAAATGCTTTCCCAATTCCTGATAACCAATCCGGAATCAGCTTTACAAAAAGAAAAGCAGAAGGTGCCGCAACAGATTTGTTTCCTATTGGCGCACTGACTAAAATAAGCGAAGGTAAAGATCTAGCTGAGCTGTTTGATATGAAAAACTCAGGTGCTGTAGCTTTTGGAGATTACAACAAAAGCTTGTCCAATGCCAACTTATTAAAAATTGCCCTGCAATATGTACAGGATTTTGACGGACTAGTTATCGCCTACTCTCAAGATTCAGATATTAAAGGCGTTGGTGTTGCTAACGAAGGCATTGTCAGCACCCGACTCGGTTTAAAAGGTATTCCTTCTCTAGCCGAAGAATTGCAGATTTCAAGGAATTTGTTTATCTTAGAATATACCGGAGGAAAATTACATATCCCAACTATTTCAACTGCAAAATCCGTACAGCTCATTAAAGAAGCCAAAGCCAAAGGCTTGAATGTGACTTGCAGCGTGGCTGTACACAATCTGGTATTGACTGATGAAAAACTCGATGGTTTTGATACCCGATACAAAGTAACGCCACCGTTGAGAAGCGAATCTGATAGAAAAGCATTGGTAAAAGCAGTAAAAGATGGAATCATCGATATGATTACCTCCGATCATAACCCAATGGATATCGAACATAAAAAAATGGAGTTTGATATGGCCAAAAACGGAACCATAGGATTGGAAAGTGCTTTTGGTGCTTTATTGACCGTACTTCCATTAGAGACCGTAATTGAAAAACTGATTTCCGGAAAAGAAATTTTCAGCATTGAAGAAAACGTTATCAAAGAAGGAAATAAGGCCGTCCTGACATTATTCAATCCTGAAACAAAATGGACATTTGGTAAAGAAAACATCTTGTCAAAATCAAAAAACTCCGCTTTTCTGGGACAATCAATGAAAGGAAAAGCATATGGAATATACAATAACAACCAATTAGTCTTAAACAATTAGATTATGGAAAATACAGTTAACGAAGGAAAAAACATTGCTATCATAACCCACCTTACCATCATAGGAACAATAATCGCTGCGGTATTAAACGGCGATAAAAAAAATGCCTTTGCCGGTTTTTATATCCGCCAGACTTTGGGAATTTTTCTTTTGTTCTTCGCTTTAGGCTATCCTGTAGGATTGTTTGACGACTGGATGATTTCTTCTGCCTTATATGTCTTTATATTCATATTGTGGGCCTATAGTTTTGTGAGCGCACTTCAAGGGCAAATGAACAAGATTCCTCTTTTGGGAGGTTTTTTCCAAAAAGCATTTAAAAATCTTACGTAAGAGTAATGAAATCAAATATAGAATACCTCATTCGAGAACCTAAAATAAAAAAAGAAAAGAATCCACTGTTGTTGCTACTTCACGGGTATGGAAGCAATGAGGAAGATTTATTTTCCTTTGCCGCTGAACTTCCTGATGAATATTATGTAGTTTCAGCACGTGCTCCTTATAACCTGAATCCGTATGGACATGCTTGGTATGCCATCAATTTTGATGCAGATGAAAATAAATTTTCTGATATAGACCAGGCTAAGGAGTCAAGAGACATTATTGCAAAGTTAATCAACGAGCTTATTTCTGAGCTTCCTATTGACTTTCAGAATGTAACATTAATCGGATTCAGTCAGGGAACAATCTTGAGCTATGCAGTTGCTTTAAGTTATCCTGAAAAAGTCAAAAATGTTATTGCATTAAGCGGTCATATCAATACTGATTTACTGGTTCCCGGTTATGAAAAAAATGATTTCAGACATCTGAATATGTTTATTTCTCATGGAACCGTCGATCAGGTTATTCCTGTAGAATGGGCACGAAAAGCACCTGATTTGCTAAAAAAACTAGGAATTGAAGCAACCTATAAAGAATATCCGATAGGCCATGGCGTATCGCCACAAAATTTTTACGATTTTAGAAACTGGCTTGAAAATCTTCAATAAAAAAAGGACTCCAATTGGAATCCTTTTTTAGTATTTGTATGTTTTAATCTTCTGCTTTGTCGCTTCCGGTTATGACCTCCTCATTAATCAGGGCTCCTGCATACATTAGCGAATCGCCTTTCATCAATTGATAGCCATTTGTAGTCTTCAATTTCCAATCGTCTTTTATATAAGGCTTCCCTTCTGCCTCTCTTTCCATTATCATGGATGCTTTTTGATTCGGCATAAAAAGCTCTGCTTTATTTCCTCCATTCTCTTCCAAAATAGCAAAAGCACTATAGACTGCATCTCCTTGTTTTACTTCTGCTGCCGGATTTAAACGAATACCCACCTCAAACGGGCGGACACAATTTCTTTTTAACTCAGACCAGGTATAGCCAGCCGAAGCCACGCATCCTTTATCGTCTTTATCGTTTCCTACTACTGTTCCCAAGCTGTCTTTTTGTATTGACATATCAGAATTTTTGCCTAAATCCTTACAAGAAAAAGCCGAAACAGTAACAAAGGCCAACAAAAATATTTTTTTCATAATCGTTAGGGGTTTGTTCATGATAGCCTATAAAATTATAAAAAAACTTCTACTTTAATGTATTAGGATAGATAAAAGTATCCATGGTTTCATATTCAGTAGGCTTTCCTTCCTGTTTGTAATATTTAATCATGACTTCGCCCCAAGCTTTTCCTATACTAAAGTCAGCAATAATCCAACGGCTGTTCAGGATTTTTACCCTATTAATAATGGCTTTATTTCCGTTAATCATGTCATATTTTGTAAGCGGATTGCCTTCTGGCTTTTCGTTTAGAGAACTGATTTCATCACGGATTTCAGTCGACAATTGATTGATATCAAATTTGTCAAAATATTCCATCGCATTATCATTGTATTCCAAAGAAAAATAATTAGCATCTAAAACCTGATTGTTCAATGCAGCTATAGAATCTTTTTTTGCTTTGGATTCTTTTTGAAAATTGGTTATCCTGTCCTCTTCAAATTTCACTTTTTTAGTAAAATACATATAAGTAAAAACGTTCAGCAATACAGATAAAATGAAAAGATATAGCAGTGGTTTTTTCATTATTTGGTGGGTTTAAATGGTTATTTGTAGGTTGTCATACGCCAAATATACGTTTTCAGGAAGCAGCTTTTCTACTTCATCATGAAATCCCATTCTATGGCTGATATGGGTGAGATAGGCCTTTTCAGGTCCTACAATTTTTATAAATTCCAAAGCTTCTTCCAGATTGAAATGAGAATGGTGTGGTTCTTCCCTCAAAGCATTAACAACAAGCACTTTCAGTCCCTTTAGTTTTTCTATCTCAGAAGATTCAATAGTCTTGACATCTGTCAGATAGGCGAAATCGTCTATTCTGTATCCAAAAACCTGAAGGTCGCCATGCATAACATCAATCGGAATAGCTTTTTTATTACCTATATCGAAACTTTGCCCGTTAATTACCTCTATCGGTTCAACAGACGGAGCGCCCGGATATTTATTGACGGTTTCAAAAACATAATCGAATCTGCGTTTAAGAGATTCTAAAACCCTTTTGTGCAGATAGATTGGAATATTCCCCTGTCTAAAGTTAAATGGGCGGATATCATCCAATCCTGCAGTATGGTCAGAATGTTCATGCGTAAAGAGAATGCCATCAATTTTTGGGCATTTGGATACCAGCATTTGCTGCCTGAAATCCGGCCCGCAATCAATAACAAAAGAATGATTTTCCCAAGAAATCCAAACAGACACACGAAGACGCTTGTCTTTTGCGTTGGTACTTTTACATACGGGATGCTCGCTTCCTATAACCGGAATGCCCTGTGAAGTTCCCGTACCTAAAAAATAGACTTTCAATTGACGTTAATTTTTTACAAAAATAGGATTAATTCCCTTTAATAAAAGCCCTATTTTGTTAACTTTGCAAAGTATTCTCACTATTATGAAAAACGACGAAAACGAGATTAAACTTAAAGGAGATAAGGTCATTGAGCAAATTCCTTCTGTCAAGGATAAGGCACTCCGTATCAACTTGAATGAAAATATATATGGTACTTTTGCCGAAATTGGTGCCGGTCAGGAAACTGTAAGACACTTCTTTAGAACCGGCGGCTCTTCAGGAACCATTGCTAAGGCGATGTCTGCCTATGACAAGGATTTTAGCGATGCTATTTACGGTGCGGAAACTGACGGAAGATATGTTACGGAAGCCCGACTAAAAAAAATGCTTTCACACGAAGTAAAGCTTGTAGAACAACGTCTGAACAGAGATAAGCACCCTAGCAAAATGTTTTTTAGCTACGCCAATACTGTAGCTACAATTGACTTTGCAAAACAATTCAAAGGACATGGCTGGGTTGGAATCAAATACCAGATTGAGCCGGACGAAGATTATAATGAAATCATACTCCATATTCGCTTTAAAGAAACTGATGCCCGATTACAACAAGAAACTCTTGGTATTCTAGGTGTTAATTTGATTTATGGCGCTTTTTACAAATACAACGACCCGAAAAAATTATTGCGTTATCTCTATGACCACTTGGACAAAGACCAATTGGAAATTGACACCATCAATTTTTCCGGCCCACGTTTTGCTGATGTCGACAACCGTTTGATGAGCCTTCAATTGGTTAAAAACGGAATGACTGATGCCGTAATGTTTGATCCGGAAGGAAACAACGTTTTACCGGCAGCGGTACTTTACAAAAAGAACATTCTTGCTTTAAGAGGAAGTTTCCGCCCTGTAACCCGTGTAAATATGGATATGTACGAGAAATCATTGCAGATGTTTCTCGAAGAAAATAAAGTAGAAAAAGAAAACACGCTGGTTGTTTTTGAAATTACGCTATCCAACCTGCGTTCAGATGGTGAAATTGACGAAAGAGACTTCATGGACAGGGCTGAATTGCTTTGTTCGTTAGGACAGACCGTAATGATTTCTAACTTCCAGGAATATTATAAGGTGGTAGAATACTTCTCTAACTACACTAAAGCCCGTATGGGACTAGCTATGGGAGTTAGCAATCTTGTCGATGTTTTTGACGAAAAATATTACCGCCACTTAAGCGGTGGTATCCTTGAAGCTTTTGGTAAATTATTCTACCGAGATTTGAAGGTATTCTTATATCCGATGAAAGACGAGCACGGCGTAGTCATCAATTCAGAAAATCTGAAAGTACACCCTAGAATGAAAGAATTGTACAAATTCTTTAAATTCAACGGTAAGGTAGTAGACATCACTGATTTTGATGAGCATGATTTAGAAATCTTCTCTCGTGAAGTTCTGAAAATGATCAGCAAAGGAAAGCCAGGCTGGGAAAGCATGCTACCAAAAGGTATTGCCGAAATGATTAAAAGAGACAATCTTTTTGGATATGACCCGAAAAAGCTGGTAGAAGAAAGCACCAATTAATTTCGACAACGTATTAATTAGAAAAGAGCGTCTTTTATTGAATACTATTAGAAGATAGCTCCAAATCCCTGACTTTGAACACTACAAAAAATTATATTTTTACTTCTGAAAGATTGGGGTTCAGAAACTGGATTTCTGAGGATGTGGAGGAAATGGCCCAAGTCAATAGCAATCCAAATGTAATGGAGTTCTTTCCTGCTACTCCTACTTTTGAACAGACAAAAGCCTTTGTTGAAAGAATGCAGAAGCAATTTTCAGACAAAAAGTATTGCTATTTTGCTGTTGACATATTGCAAAGCGGGACTTTTATTGGTTTTATCGGATTGTCTGATAAAGATTTCGAATCCGATTTTACACCTTGTGTTGATATTGGATGGAGGTTGTCTGAAGAGCATTGGTACAAAGGTTATGCAACCGAAGGAGCCAAAGCTTGTTTGAAATATGGTTTTGAAAAATTAAATCTTGAAAAAATTATTTCTACAACACCCAAAATAAACCTAAAATCAGAAGAAGTAATGAAAAAAATAGGAATGACGAAGGTAAAAAACTTTGATCATCCTTTACTTTTAGAGGATAACCGACTTAAGGATTGTCTTCTTTACGAAATAATAAATCCTGGTTAAACTATTTACTTTGATTTTCATACAACAAAAAAGCAGTATCCGTCGATACTGCTTTTTTGTTTGTCTTCTATTTCAATATCTGTTTAGCGTGTGCCTTGGTTTTTACATCGGTAATCACTTCTTCAATGTTCCCATTTTCATCAATCACAAAAGTGGTCCTGTGAATCCCGTCATAGGTTCTTCCCATAAACTTTTTAGGTCCCCAGACACCGAAAGCTTCTATAATACTTTTGTCTTCATCTGCCATCAGCGGAAAAGGAAACTTAAATTTATCTCTGAATCTACCTTGTGCTTTTTGAGAATCTGCGCTTACTCCCAGAAGTTCATAATTGTTTGCTTTAAAACGTTCAAAATTATCACGCAAGTCGCAAGCTTCAGCAGTACAGCCCGGCGTATTGGCCTTCGGATAAAAGAAAACTACTAACTTTTTTCCTTTATAATCTTCTAACTGGTGAAATTTTCCGTCTTGGTCAAAGCCTGAAAAATCAGGCGCTTTGTCTCCTGCTTTTAATGTTATCATGTTTTTGGTATTGGGTTTTAGAAAGTTGGAAAAAGGAAAAACTAAATATTTATCCTAATTTTACATTTATAAAAATAGCTAAAAATGACCAAAAAAGAACGTGCAACATTTGTTATTAATACGTTAAAAGAGTTATATCCCACTATTCCAGTACCGTTAGACCATAAAGATGCCTATACATTACTAATTGCAGTTTTATTATCAGCACAATGCACCGATGTTCGTGTCAACCAGATTACGCCATTGCTCTTTGCCAAAGCCGATAATCCTTATGACATGATAAAAATGTCTGTTGAAGAAATTCAGGATATTATTCGTCCGTGTGGTCTATCCCCTATGAAATCAAAAGGAATTTACGGGTTATCCCACATACTTATCGAAAAATACAATGGTGAAGTTCCTCAAAGCTTTGAAGCTCTGGAAGAGCTTCCAGCTGTGGGCCATAAAACAGCCAGCGTTGTGATGTCACAAGCTTTTGGAGTTCCTGCTTTTCCGGTAGATACACATATCCACCGATTGATGTACCGCTGGGGGCTCTCAAACGGGAAAAACGTAGTACAGACTGAAAAAGACGCAAAAGCTATTTTCCCAAGAGAATTATGGAATGACCTTCATCTTCAGATTATCTGGTATGGAAGAGAATATTCTCCGGCTAGAGGCTGGAATTTAGAAAAGGATATTATTACCCGCACTATCGGCAGTAAAAAAGTACTGGCTGAACTGGCTGGAAAATAAAAAAAATATCCCGACAATAAATTATCGGGATATTTTATCAATTAGCAATCGACTCAAATTTAAGCCCTTTAACTTTGATATAAGTCAAGGCTTTAGAGTAATTCAATAAAAATGATATTGTCTCTTTTTTAGGCTGCATTGGTTTTGTTGCTAATGATTTTTTAGAGTAGATTTTTGCCATATAATAATTTTACTAGGTTATTTCTACTACAACGCAACAATACAGCTAATATTGTTAGTTTGTTAAAATTATTTGATGTTTATCTATAACTTTTCTCAAGTTCATAAGAGCATAGCGCATCCTTCCTAATGCGGTGTTGATGCTAACTCCTGTCAATTCAGAGATTTCTTTAAAACTAAGATCCTGATAAATCCTCATTAATAGTACTTCTTTCTGGTCATCCGGAAGTTCTTCGATTAATTTTTTCAGGTCTTGTTCTACTTGAGCCGTAATCATTCTGCTTTCAATATTCGGACATGAATCTGAAATAACAGAAAATATAGAAAACTCCTCTGTCTCTCTGGACATTGGCATTTTTTTACCTCTCCTGAAATGATCTACGATAAGATTGTGTGCTATTCGCATAACCCAAGGAAGAAACTTCCCTTCTTCATTATACGATCCTGATTTCAAGGTTTTGATGACTTTAATAAAAGTATCTTGAAAAATATCATCAGTAATATCTCTGTCAGAAACCTTGGAATAGATAAATCCATAGATTTTTGACTGGTGTCTGTCGATAAGTGATGCAAGAGCGACTTCGTCACCTGCCACATATCTTTTTACCAACAAAGCGTCTGGGGTTTGAACATTTGCCATAGTATTACCTTTTAGTTTTTGGTTGTAAATGAAAAATAGATATTCTAAAAAGTAATTTTTTGTTATAGGCAAGTGTTAAATTAGAATTAATAATGAACCAAATGTAGTGTTATTTTTTTTATAGTACAAAACATAATATTGAATTTTAACATAAAACCTTATGATAAAATAAATCCTAACAATGATTTTCCGTCAAAATATGGCAAATTCCCATACATTTACGACTCCGTTAACATTGAAATCATTATGCTTTCTCAATTGTAGAGTATCGACTTGCTTCACTCAAAATTAATTATCTTTGTACCTCTCAAAACAGGCTATGACAACTGATATAACAAACATTGAACCAAAATCAAATATTATCATCAAAGGGGCTCAGATTCACAATCTTAAGAATCTTGATGTCGTAATTCCAAGGAATAAATTTGTAGTCATTACAGGGCTTTCCGGCTCGGGAAAATCAAGCCTGGCCTTTGATACGCTGTATGCCGAAGGTCAAAGAAGATATGTAGAAAGCCTTTCTTCTTATGCCAGACAGTTTCTTGGACGATTAGACAAGCCAAAAGTAGAATACATCAAAGGAATCGCTCCGGCAATTGCTATCGAGCAGAAAGTCAATACAACAAATGCACGATCAACCGTTGGAACTTCTACCGAAATATACGATTACCTGAAATTGCTTTTTGCAAGAATCGGGAAAACCTACTCGCCTGTTTCCGGACAAGAAGTCAAAAAAGACAGTGTTACGGATGTAATCAATGAGGTAAAATCATTTGAATTGGATAGCCGATGGTTGCTTCTGGCTCCTATCCATCTGGAAGACGGACGTGCGCTTGAAGATAAACTGAAAGTCTTATTACAGCAAGGTTTTGCCCGTATTCTTATTGATAACGAAATGGTAAGACTTGATGAAATTGATAGTCATTCGTTAGACAACAAGGATATATTATTAATTATTGACAGGATTGTTGTCAAAGAAGAAGAGGAATTTTACAACCGACTTGCCGATGCGATACAGACTGCTTTTTATGAAGGCAAAGGTGTTTGCTATCTACAAGAACTAAATACGGATAAGCGTTTTACATACAGTAATAATTTTGAACTGGACGGAATACAGTTTTTTGAACCAAACGTACATCTTTTTAGTTTTAATAATCCTTATGGTGCCTGCCCTACCTGTCAAGGTTATGGTAATGTCATAGGAATCGATGAAGACTTGGTTATTCCAAATACTGCACTTTCTATTTTCGAAAATGCCATTTATCCGTGGCGTGGTGAAAGCATGAGCTGGTATCGCGATGAACTGGTTAAAAATGGCTATAAATTTGATTTCCCTATCCACAAGCCGTATTACGAGCTTACTGAGGAGCAAAAAGCTTTGGTATGGAAAGGCAATAAAGATTTTGTTGGATTGAACGATTTCTTTAAAGAACTTGAAGTAAAAAATTATAAAATACAAAACCGTGTGATGCTTTCCCGCTACAGAGGTAAAACCAAATGCCCGGATTGTAGAGGAAAACGTCTGCGTGAAGAAGCCAATTACGTAAAAATTGCCGGCAAAACGATTTCAGACTTAGTCGATTTGCCAATCAAAAAGCTTGTTACTTTTTTTAAAGAATTGGAGCTTTCAGAATACGATTTAAAAGTAGCCAAGCGTTTGTTACTGGAAATCAATAACCGTTTAGCTTTCCTTTCGGAAGTTGGTCTTGACTATCTTACTTTAAACCGAAATTCTGCCACCTTGTCCGGAGGTGAATCGCAACGAATCAATTTGGCTACCTCATTAGGAAGCAGCCTGGTAGGTTCGATGTATATTTTGGACGAGCCAAGTATTGGACTTCACCCAAAAGACACGGAACGATTGATAAACGTTTTGATTTCGCTTCGTGATTTAGGGAACACGGTTATCGTGGTTGAACACGATGAAGACATTATGAAGGCTGCAGATATGATTATCGATATTGGTCCGGAAGCAGGAACCTTTGGTGGTGAATTGGTCGCTCAAGGAACTTTTGATGAAATCCTTACATCATCATCGCTTACAGCCAAATACCTGAACGGTCAAGAAGAAATCAAAACGCCTAGAATCCGCAGGAAGCATAAAAACTTTATCGATATCATTGGTGCGCGCGAAAACAACCTTAAAAATATTGATGTTCGTTTTCCTTTGGAAGTACTTACGGTAATCACGGGAGTTTCCGGTAGTGGAAAAAGTACGCTTGTCAAAAAAATACTTTTCCCTGCCATGCAAAAGGCCTTGGAAGGAGTTGGTGAGAAAGCAGGACAATTTAGCGAAATGACCGGAAGTTACCAGCTAATCAAACATATCGAATATGTTGATCAAAACCCTATCGGGCGAAGCTCACGTTCTAATCCGGTAACGTACATAAAAGCCTATGACGATATCCGTGACTTGTTTGCCAAGCAAAAATTATCACAGCTTCGCAATTACCAGCCAAAACATTTTTCTTTCAACGTTGACGGTGGCCGCTGCGAAACCTGTAAGGGTGAAGGTACAATCAATGTAGAAATGGTGTTTATGGCCGATGTTCAATTGGTTTGTGATACCTGCAACGGAAAACGTTTCAAAAAAGAAATTTTGGAAGTTGCCTACGAAGGAAAAAACATTGACGATATCCTTACGCTGACTATTGATGATGCTGTGGCTTTCTTCTCAGAACATAAACAGACAAAAATCACTCAGAAACTACAACCATTACAGGATGTAGGATTGGGTTACGTACAGCTTGGACAGTCGTCATCGACACTTTCCGGCGGTGAAGCACAGCGAATCAAACTGGCGTCTTTCCTCGTAAAAGGAGCGACAAAAGACAAGGCTCTGTTTGTTTTTGACGAACCAACTACCGGTTTGCATTTCCATGATATCAAAAAGCTGTTGGCTTCATTTGATGCCCTGCTTGACAAAGGGCATTCTATCATTGTTATTGAGCATAATCTTGACCTTATCAAGTGTGCCGATTATATTATCGATATCGGTCCTGAAGGAGGCGAAAATGGAGGGCAATTGGTCGCATCAGGAACTCCGGAAGAAATCGTGCAGAACAAAAATTCGGTTACCGGTAAATACCTCAAAGAAAAATTATAGTTCTGTTTAACACTAATTTATCATTTCAAGAAGCATGACATTTTAACTTTGGCATGGAACTTGAATATAGTAAAGTGTAAAAAGTTAGTTGGTTATACGAACTGATAAAATATTTAAGAGTTTAATAATTTGGTTGATTATTAAAATTGGTTGGTTAGGTTTGTTATAAATCCCGTTGTACTGCAAAGTAGGCGGGATTTATTATTTTATGAGCTATAATAAAACACAGCTATAGCCGCAGGAACGGCTATTAGTATCCAAAGAATAATTCCTTGCAATATGGGTTTAAACCCTACCGTAGCCAATACTTTTTTTGACAAGCCGGCTCCAATTAAAAAAAGAGTAACCGTCATTCCTATTTTTGATACGCTAACAAGGCTGCCTCCTATTTTTTGAAAAAAAGGAATGTAAGTATTCAGTACAATAGCAACTACAAATAAACCGATAAAGTAAGGGATTTTTACTTTAGCTTCTTTGGATTTAAAAATAAGCGAGCTAAAAAAAGCAATTGGAATAATCCATAAGGCTCTTGTAAGTTTCACGGTTGTAGCAATCTGTAAGGCTTCGTTTCCATATTTGCTGGCTGCTCCTACTACCGAACTGGTATCTTGTATTGCAATGGCACACCATAGTCCGAATTGCGATTGCGAAAAGTGTAACATATGACCTATAATCGGGAACAGAATCAAAGCGATAGAATTCAGTATAAATATGGTACCCAGAGCTACACTGATTTGTTTTTCTTTTGCATTGATAACCGGAGAAACGGCAGCAATAGCACTTCCACCACAAATAGCGGTTCCAACAGAAATCAGAAAAGACGTTTCTTTAGTAATCTTTAGAATCTTCCCAACTATATATCCGGCTATAAGAACACCAAAAATGGAAAATACTGTAAATAGAAAGCCATTCTTGCCCGCCTGCAGCGCCGTGTGCACATTCATCCCGAATCCTAAACCTACAACAGAAATTTGCAGTAAGTAATGGGTTACTTTATGATTGAATTGCAAATACGGGTGTCCAATGGTCTGCGCTGTCAAAATCCCTAAAAATAAGGCAACAGGTGGTGAAACATAAGTAGAAGCACAAAGTAGAATAAGCACTATAAACAAAGCTTTTCTGAGCGAAATATTCTTCCCGAAAATTGTTTTGTTTTGATCTAAAAGCTGATTGATTTTTTCCATTATCTGATTAATTTATAATGCAAATTTGGAAAGTATCAGAACAATAGAGAAATGACTATAACGAATGCATTATAACTTAAAGTTATGTAAAGATAAGTGTTTGAGAAAAATATCATTTAAAAAGTGCGTATCACCTTGCTGTGTAATACAATAGAAAAAGCGTTCTATTTCCAGTTCTTTTATATCAACAATTTTTAATTCGCCATTCTTCAGTTCTTTGAATATGGAAGCCACTGATAGAAAGGCATAGCAATTAGAACTCAACAGATAGGATTTGATACTTTCCGTACTTTCAAATTCCATATCAATATTGAGGCTTGCTGAATTTAACCCTGCTTTTTTTAATGCTGCTATAATAACTTCACGGGTTCCTGATCCGCTTTCTCTTATTACTAAAGGTAATTGTGGCAGATCTTTTAAAGCTATTGTAGTCTTTTTTGAAGTTGGATTAGAAGCACTGGTACATAAAACAATTTCATCCTTGACTAAAGGAATGTATTTAATGTTTTTGCGTTTAGTTTGTCCTTCAACTATGCCCAAGTTGATTTTATTTTCTAAAAGCAGGTTTTCAATATGTTCCGTATTATTTACAAATAACGCTATTTTCAAATCGGAAAACTTGCGTTTAAAGGAAGCCAAATGCTCCGGTATAAAATATTGCGCAACCGTTGTACTGGCTCCTATTTTAAGGGTTCCTTTTACATCTTTTGTCAAGGCCGCAAGGTCAAATTCAATATCTCTGTAGATATTAAGAATTTCTTCCGCATAACGCAAAAGTATCTCTCCGGCTGGTGTCAGTTTGATTCTTGTGCCGTTTCTTTCAAATAATTTGCTTTTATAGAAAGATTCTATTTCATGGATGTGCTTGCTGACGGCGGGCTGGGTAATAAAGAGCTCTTCGGCTGCTTTGGTAAAATTAAGCCGCTTCGCAACGATGTAAAAAACCTTTAGCCTAAAGTCGAGCATAGCATCAAGGGTTAAAAAACTACTTCTTAAGCGAGTTTTTGATTAAAGGAACCATCTTTTCCAATACCTGATTGATATCGGCAGAAATCTTGAAAACATAATTGAGATACACATATGATATTGTAATCAATACCGATTTCAAAATGATATTTATAAAAGGATTAAAAGGAAAATCCCAGAAATAAAATGCGACAAACACAACTGCTATAATTCCAAACGATTTTAGGGTGTTAGCAGTAAACGGATACAAATCCATTTTTTTCACGACAAACAAAAGCTTTATCGTGTTATATACAAATATAGAAATAAAAGTAGCCAAAGCTGAGCCGGTGATGCCATACATTGGGATGAAAAGCATGTTCAGTCCAATCATCATGGCAACCAGTAGCAATCCGAAAATCAAAACCATGCGGTAGTATTTCGTATTCAGGATAATGGCATTGTTATTTCCTAAAATCACATCATAAAACTTCCCTAGCCCGATTAAGAAAACGCTCCAAAGTCCCGCTTCATAATTCCCCGGAATTACCAAATACAATTCTTTGATATTCAAAAAAATGCCCAGCATTACCAATCCGCCAAAAACCTGCAAGCTGATAGCGCTTTTTTTATAGAGATCGTTTAGTTCTTCCATCTTTTCTTCGCTCATCAATCGGGCTGTTATCGGATAGATAATCTGTAGCATGGCACGGCTTGGCACAGCAATAACAGTAGCAATGTAAATCGCTACAGAGTAAACTGCATTTTTACTGATTTCTTCATAAGCCGGAATCATTACCTTATCAAAATCCAGCAATAATACGGCTACGCTTCCTGACAGGATGATAAAAAACGAATAGCCAAAAATATCTTTTACATTTTCTGGAATCTTGACCTGTAGCTTAGGCATTTTGACATACATGGCATAAATCATCATAGCCAGCATTTGCAATCCGTAAGCACCAGCTATGCAATAAATAAAAGTATCTTTCTCAATCCAGCCCATATAAATGGAACACAGAAGTATCGTTGTTACAATTCTGACCAAGACTTCGCTGATAAAATTCCCAAACACCGATTTCATATGTACCTTAACCCAGGCATAAAAAATCTCAAAATAGCCCATAAAAAGTCCTACGACAGGAATCAACCATAAATAAGGCTCAACCGTAGGATTATCTTTTACTATCCACAACTCTATCTGTTCATAGCCAAAAATAGTGATGATAGTAATAGGCACTATCAGCAGAAAAGGCATCAGGAGCATAAAACTCAGAAAACGTTCCCGCTCGCTTTCTTCCTTATATTTTGCATAAAACCGTATCAGTGTACTGTGTACGCCAAACGCCATCAACGGCATCATGATATTGGCAGCAGAAAGCAAAAATGAAACAATACCGTAATGTGTTTTTCCTAAAAAACTGGTATAGAGGAAAAGTGCATTAATAGCGCCAATACCAAAACCAAAATAGGTTACGGCGATGTTTTTGGCAGACTGATTTAATACAATTCCCATGGGTATTTTTGATTTATGATTTAGGATTTAGGATTTTAGATTTGTGAGCTTTGATTTATGAACTTTGATTTATGATTTATGATTTTAGATTTATGACTTTAGATTTATGACTTTAGATTTCTGTTCTTCTAAACTGTCCCTTCTTTACCATCTATCCACTATCAACTATTCTCTATCCACTATCAACTATCCATTATCAACTATCATCTATTCTCTATTTTCGTATTATTTTTGACAGTTTTTCCGTTAGGCTTTTTCGGCTGTATTGTTGTAAACCAACGGCGTGTGTTTTAAGGTTGCTTTCTTTAAAGGCGGCATAATAGTTCAAAATACGGTCTTTTAAGGCATCAAATTCATCATAATGGAAAAAGGCACCTGTGTTTGTTTCTTTAATGATAGACGCAAAATCTGAGCCTTCCGGGCCTATTGCCAATATTGGGCGTTCAGAGGCCATATATTCAAATAGTTTTCCCGGTATGATGCTTTTTGTATCTTCAGAATTGATTTCAACCAATAGCAATACTTGTGATTTTCTTTGGTGTTCTACTGCTGTCTTGTGTGGCACATAGCCCAAATTGTTTACATAAGAGCTCAATCGGAACTCTGAAAGCGCATCCAATACTTCCTGACTCACGGCACCAATCAATTTCAGTTCAAAATCCTTTTTGAAATCAGGGTTTTCTTTAATGATTTCTTTCAGGCATTTCCATAAGATTCTTGGATTTCTTTCAGATAAAAAAGAACCGATATGCGCCATGCTAAATTTTTCATCCAAAGGCTGCTTTGTTATTTTTTCTATATCAAAACCATTTGTAATAACTTCAATAGGTTTTGATGTTAGTGCTTCAAATTCTTTCTTGGTCGTTTGGCTGGTTACTAAAATTTGGTCGGCTTCATTTAAGACGATTGATTCTAGTTCCTTATGTTTTTTAGAAGCTGATTTGGATAATTTCAACTTATTATGGTAGCCAATGGTTGTCCATGGATCTCTAAAATCAGCAATCCAATGTGTTTTGGTTCTTTCTTTTAAAGCCAGTCCAATCAAGTGCAGACTATGCGGTGGACCGGAAGTTATTATCGTATCGATACCATTTTCACGAATGTACTTTTCTAAATACAATACCGAAGGTTTAACCCAAAATACACGGGCATCCGGAATAAAAACATTACCACGAATCCACAAAAAAAGTTTTTCCAACAGGGATTGCTTTTTTTGGTTCGGGATGATGCCAGAACTGATTTTTTTGGTCTTTTTCTTGGAGAAAAAAGAGGCAAACCCATACGGCTCGAAAATTTTTTTCTTTAGGATAATAGCTTTATCCGAAACTTCTGAAACCAATCCTTCATCCAGAATCGGATAGGTTGGATTTTCAGGAATATAAACAATCGGCTGAATATCAAAATCAGGAAGGTACTTTACAAACTTTAACCAACGCTGCACTCCAGGTCCTCCAGCGGGCGGCCAATAATAAGTTATGATGAGTACTTTTTTCAAAATTGTGGATTTGTGATTGGAGATTTTTGATTTTGGATTTTAGATTTATGATCTTAGATATGTGATTTAAGATTGCGGATTTCTGGCAGAAATCAAAAATCTCAAATCTTAAATCTTACTTCTCTAATGAATCTTCTTTTTTGTTCCTTTTATTTTCCCAATAAATACCGCCAATTAAAAGCAATAGCATAAAAATCGAGCTGATTAAAGCTATTGTGCTACCTGTCTTAACGACTTGTGGCTCAAATTTAAATTCAATTGTATGCTTTCCTGCCGGTACTTCCATTGCTCTTAAGGTATAATCTACCCTAAAATGGTCAGCTGGTTTCCCGTCAATTGTTGCCTTCCATCCTTTTGGATAGTAGATTTCAGAAAACACGGCCAATCCTTTTTGAGAATTGTTGGAAGTATATTTCAAATGGTTCGGCTTGTAACTATTTAGAACAATTGTTGCCGTACTGTCTTTTTGATACGTTTTAGCGATTGTATTTTTAAACTCCTTCTGGTTAAAGACAGCCTGGTTCTTAGTATCTAATTTATCTAATGCCTTCATTTCTTCATCTGGCGTATCGACAAATTTCACTTCTTTTACGAACCATGCATTTCCGTTAGCATCCGGGTTTATGATTGGGTACTCCTTCCCTTTTTCATCAACCTGGATAACGTATTTGGTATTTAGCATGTTCAATACATTCAGGTTGTTTTTCGCAATTTGGTAATCAAACAACTGCTCAATCCTTCTTGGACGAACAGCGCTATAACCTGATAGTGATTTATGGAAGTAGGAAGTTCTTGCCTGTAATCTTCCTTCGATTTCATAAACACGATATTGTGTCGTATCTCTTAAAATCTGCTGATCTGAAGCTGTTGGTTGGAAAGGCTCGTTGATTTCTCTTGCGCTAGCAAAACCAGAACTATCAACATAGTTTTTATCAATGAAGAACAAATCGCCAATCATGAATAACCCTACTAATATGACCGCAAAAGTATGGGAAAGCTTATTTTTAATATGTAGCCACAATAGTCCTGCTGTTACTAAAATCAAGATTCCGGAACGCAACAGGTCGCCATTGTACATGCTTCTTCTGTCCTCACGCAATGCTTCAACAAAATCAAGCCCGAAAGAATGGCTTCCTTGTGCCTGACTAAACATCTGTTGCATTTGGGCATCATAAGGTCCAACAAAATCAAACATACTTTTAGCAAAGAAAAGCACTATAATAATTCCTAAACTTACGGCTCCTGACAGTTTTAATGATTTCCACTGTTCAGCCTTATCCGCTTTGAAAAAACTTTGTAATCCCATGATGGCTAAGACCGGAATACACAATTCAAGGATAACCTGGATTGAAGATACTGCCCTGAATTTGTCATACATTGGTACGTAGTTAATGAAAAAGTCAGTCATTAACGGGAAGTTCTTGCCCCATGAAAGCAATAGTGAGAAAATCGCTCCTGCTAAAAATGCATATTTGATTTTTCTCTTATCGTTAAACAAAGCTAGAATACACAAAAAGAAGACAACAGCTCCAATATAAGCCGGTGCCGCAACAATAGGCTGGGCACCCCAATATGTTTTTGCATAGGCTTCGGTAAAACCTTTGGCTTCCTCAGGATTTGCGCCTTGAGCCGAGATAAATTCATATACTTTAGACTTGTCTCCCAAATGTTCTGAGTTAGAACCTCCAAATAATCTTGGAGCAAACAAGTTTAAACTTTCTGCAATTCCGTAGCTATATTCCGTGATATAGTCATAAGACATTGACGAAGTTGTAGTGTTTTTAGAACCATCCGGATTAAAACTCAGTTCGCTTTTTCCACGCATACTGAAATCCGTATATTCTGAGGTTGCCATCAGGCTGGTTGCATTGGCTCCAACAGCCAAAATTCCTGCTGCAGCAAATACTCCAACGGCATATAAAATACCTTTGTAATCTTTCTGTCTGATGTATTTATAAAGGAAATAGATGCCTATGATTAACAGTAAAAATAATAGATAATAGGTCATCTGAAAGTGGTTCGCATTAATTTCCAACGCTCCTGCAATCATGGTGAGCAAACCGCCAACAACATATTTTCGCCTGAATACGAGAATCACACCGGCAACCACCAGCGGCATATAGGCTATAGCATGGGCTTTGGCGTTATGCCCGACACCCAAAATAATAATCAGATAGGTAGAAAAACCGAAAGCTAAAGCTCCAAAAAAAGCTTTGAGCGGGTCAATCCTCAGGGCAAGTAATAATCCGTAAAATCCGAGGAAATATAAGAAAAGATAATCAGCCGGTCTAGGCAGGAAACGTAATACATCATCCAAGTCACCTACAAAATCATTAGGATATTTGGCTCCTAATTGGTAAGTTGGCATTCCACCAAATGCAGAATTTGTCCAAAACGGCTCTTCTTTTTCCTTGGCACGGAAATCATTCTGCTCTTTTGCCATTCCTGTATATTGCGCAATATCAGACTGATAAATCTGTTTGCCTTGCAGGACAGGATAAAAATAAATTAGGGAAACCAAAACAAAGCCTAAAATGGCCAGTAAGTGCGGATAATACTTGCTGATTATTTTCATACGGTGTTAATTGAAAACAAATAAAATAAAGGCGTGAAGATACGCTTTACCGCAAATATATTCAAAGAAAGTTAGTCTATTTCTTCGTAATCGATGTATTCGCCTACTTTTTTTGTTTCACGTGGTCGGTCAGATCTTCTGTTGGCATTTGTATCAACATTAGTAAAACTATCCTGACTATTTTGTCTTTGGTAGTTTTGTTGCTGCTGTTGGAAACTCTGTTCCGCTTTTTGCACTACGGTTCTCACCATGATAGGAAAAAATATCCTTGCAAGCAGTCTGATACCGTAATAAATACAGACTAGGATAAACAACGTTCTCAAGACTCCGTTTAATGAAGCAAACTGCATAATCTAAAATTTTAAACCGTAAAATTAGCAAATAGAACGTTTAAATTTAAAATATCCTTCTTAAATAAATAATAAATTATACTACTTTTGGGTTATACTAACCATTGCTAATGAAAACTGAGAGACTATGTCAAAATTAAGATTCGCTTCGTTACTGTTCTTCGCCTTCTGTTCTTCAGCCAGCTATGCGCAATTTACCGACGATATCAACTCCAACCGTCCCGGAGAATCCATGTCGGGATTTTCAGTAGGAAAGACCGTTTTCCAGGCTGAAGCCGGAATTTATGCTTTAGCAGAAGACCATGACATCCAGAATTATAAAACTAAAGGTTTTGGACTTGATTTGGCACTGCGTTACGGAGCTTTTTTGGAACAATTGGAATTTATCATGAACCTGCAATACCAAGCTGACCAGTACGAAACTGCTTTGGGAACTGAAAACAGGAATGCTGTCAAAAAACTGACGCTTGGAGCCAAATATCTTATCTATGATCCGTTTAAGAATTACGAAGAAAAAGTAAACATCTACAGCTGGAAAGCCAATCACCGATTCAAATGGAGACAGTTTATTCCTGCAGTGGGAGTTTATGCCGGAGCCAATATTAATTTTTCAAATAATCCCTATACCTTTCCAACTGACCCAAAAATCAGTCCTAAGCTGATGGTTATTACACAAAACCATTTCGGAAGCCGTTATGTGTATGTGATGAACATTATCGCTGATAAGGTAACAACCGATTATCCTAGCTATGGTATTATCGCTACTTTGACTAGAGGTTTCAA
This sequence comes from Flavobacterium microcysteis, assembly GCF_006385255.1. Classification (GTDB taxonomy): domain Bacteria; phylum Bacteroidota; class Bacteroidia; order Flavobacteriales; family Flavobacteriaceae; genus Flavobacterium; species Flavobacterium microcysteis. The sequence goes on along the minus strand of NZ_VFJE01000055.1, from coordinate 240,826 downwards.
TGAAAAATGGTCCGGATTTATAGAATTGCAAGGTTATAAAAGTGATTTCTATTCTGATGCTATTGGCCGTGTAGGTGCTGCCTATCTTCTTCAGCCAAACTTACAGGTGGATGCTTCCATCAGTAAAAACATCAAGGATACTCCTTCTATTTTCTACGGAGGCGTTGGTGTTTCCTGGAGATTTGATGGCTTCTATAAAGACATCATGATTCAAGGACCGGATAAGAGCGACAAAAAAGACAAAAAGAAAGACAAGAAAAAAGAAGACGAGAAAAAACGAATCGACGAAGTCGGAGGAGAAAAAGAATAACCCACAATGATATCAATTAAAGAAGCCAATACCAAAGCTCTGCTTTTGGATTATATAAAATTTCCGTTTTCACTATACAAAGGCAGCCAATATTGGGTACCGCCTATCATAAGCGATGAACTAGAAACTTTTGACAAAGATAAAAACCCAGCTTTTGCAAGTGCCGATGCTAAATTTTATCTTGCTTATAAAGACAATACAATTGTTGGAAGGATTGCTGCCATCATCAATTGGAATGAGGTAAACGACCAAGGCAAGAAAAAAGTACGTTTTGGATGGTTTGATGTAATTGACGATATCGAAGTTACCAAAGCATTGCTGGAAAAAGTCCATGAATTTGGCCGGGAAAACCAGCTTGAATATGTCGAAGGGCCGGTAGGTTTTTCTAATTTGGATAAAGTTGGCGTACTCACTGAAGGTTTTGACGAGATTAGCACAATGATTACCTGGTATAACTTTCCGTATTATAAAGAGCATTTCGAAAAGTTAGGAATGACCGTTGAAAAAGAATATGTCGAAAGCAAGTTCCCTCTCTCTAATATCAAGCCTGAGTATTTTATAAAAGCTAACGAACTAATCAAGCAGCGATATCAGCTGAGACCGCTAAACTTCACAAAAACTAAAGATATTATGCCTTATGTAGACAAGATGTTTGACTTGTTTAATAAGTCGTATGCGAACCTGTCTTCATTTGTGGCTATAACCGATATACAGAAAGAATATTTCAAGAAAAAATACATCAGTTTTATCAATCCGGAGCTAATCAAATTTGTTGTCGATAAAGACGACAATATAGTTGCTTTCAGTATTGTGATGCCGTCTTTTTCGGAAGCGTTGCAAAAAGCTAAGGGTAAACTTTTCCCATTTGGATTCCTGCATTTACTTAAGGCTCGAAAACACAGCAAGGATATGATTTTTTATCTGATAGGTATTGATCCGGAATATCAAAACAAAGGCGTAACAGCTATTGTTTTTAATGAATATTATAAAACTTTTAGCGAAAAGGGCGTGCAAACCTGTTTCAGGACTCCTGAATTGGTAGACAATACTGCAATCCATAATATCTGGAAACATTTTGGGCCAGTTATCCACAAAAGAAGATGTACGTATGTACAGAATCTATAACAGTAAAGAGCCTACAAATAAAAAAGTTCCGGTATCAGTAATGTCGGAACTTTTTTTATTTGCTACAGTCTATTACTTACAAGCTACTTTTTTCAGCACCATCTTATCATCAAACTTTAGCGATTTCTTATCCTTAAAAGCCTGCTTGTTTCCTTGTTCGGTTATGTCACCATATCCTTGCAACAGAGTATCGTCTTTGCGTAGCAAAACGATTTCTCTAATTGAAGTCACACCTTCCGATTGGAATGTATAGTCGGCATATAGCGTATCTCCTTTAAACATTCCTGAAAACATACCTGTATTGCTGTCTTTTTCAAACCAGGCATATTTCAAATCTCCTGCCACATTATTACCATTGGTAATAGCCATAGAAAGCTGTATCGTGTCTTTTCCGTTGGTGTATTCATAGCACTCTTTGGCTGGTGCTGTTATTTCCGGCTGTTCCATTTCTGGTTCCGTGACTACCTTTGTATCTTCTTTCTTATTGCAGGCTGCCAAGCTAATGACTAAACCCAAAACTAAAAATTTGATTTTCATGTGTGTTGCTTTTTTTTGATTAGTTGTATTAAAGATAAAGTTTTTAGGTGAGAATTGAAAACTAAGGTTCTGAGGCACTGAGGTGCTAAGGTACTAAGGTGCTAAGGTGCTAAGGTTTGAAAGTCTAAAGTCTTAAATCTCAAATCAAAAAACTTAAATCAAAAGCCTAAAGATTAGTACTGAAATCAAAAATCTGAAATAAAAAAGCCATTCTTTTCAGAATGGCTTTTTTAAATTATCTTTCGTCGCTTACATCGACCGTAGTCTTGGCAGCGATTTCTTTGTAAGTACCGTTAACCAGTTTTTCACGTATTGCTTCAAATGCAGCTAATGTCTCTGCAATATCGTCCAAAGTGTGTGAAGCTGTAGGAATCATTCTTAACAAAATAATACCTTTAGGGATTACCGGATATACTACGATCGATAAGAAGATACCGTAGTTCTCTCTAAGGTCGTTTACCATTACCATCGCTTCTGGAATACTTCCTTCCAAATATACCGGAGTAATGCAAGTGTTAGTATCACCAATATTAAATCCTCTCTCTTTCAAGCCATTTTGAAGCGCATTCACGTTTTCCCAAAGCTTATCTTTGATTTCAGACGAATTACGTAACAATTCCAAACGCTTCAACGAACCGATTGTCTGGATCATTGGCAATGCCTTGGCAAACATTTGAGAACGTAAGTTATATTTTAAATAGTCAATAATATCTTTATCAGCAGCAACAAATGCACCAATATTTGCCATTGATTTCGCAAACGTAGAGAAATACACGTCGATTCCATCCTGACAGCCTTGTTCTTCACCTGCACCAGCACCTGTTTTACCAAGCGTACCGAAACCATGTGCATCATCAACCAAAAGACGGAAATTGTATTTTTCCTTCATGGCAACGATTTCTTTCAGTTTTCCTTGCTGTCCTCTCATTCCAAAAACACCTTCTGTGATGAAAAGGATACCACCTCCTGTTTCTGTAGCCATTTTTGTAGCACGTTGCAGGTTTTTCTCCATACTTTCCAAATCATTGTGTTTGTAGGTGAAACGCTTACCCATATGAAGGCGAACGCCATCGATGATACAAGCATGTGAATCTACATCATACACAATAATATCATTTTTGGTCACCAAAGCATCAATGATAGACACCATTCCTTGATAGCCAAAATTTAAAAGATATGCGGCTTCTTTCATTACAAAAGTGGCCAATTCATTTTCTAACTGTTCGTGATATTTGGTGTGGCCGCTCATCATACGCGCACCCATAGGATAGGCTGCTCCAAATTCTGCAGCAGCTTCAGTATCAACTTTGCGTACTTCCGGATGGTTTGCCAGCCCTAAATAATCGTTAAGACTCCAGTTCAAAATATCCTTCCCATGAAATTTCATTCTCGGTCCTAAATCGCCTTCCAGTTTAGGAAATACATAATATCCTTCTGCCTGTGAAGCCCATTTTCCTAAAGGACCTTTATTTTGCTGTATTCTTTCGAATAAATCTTTTACCATAATATGATATAGTTAATTTTCTTTTATGAAATTGAGGCTTTTCAAACCTGCGTGCAAAAATAATTATTTATAAGTTATTATACTTCGGAATAGGCATTTATTTTAAGTATAAGTCGATACTTTTTACCGTGGTATTGGCTAAAAAAGCGAAACCGCTCCTGTGCAGGGGAGCGGTTAAAGGGTTGGGAAAAAATTTGTAGTATATAGTGGAAAAATTTTAGAAATTCATTCTATTATGTCTGTCAGGCTCGCAATTTTTACTAGATTTTCCATCTCCACTTCTAGAGCTCGGATTTCTTCCTTCCAGACCTGTATTTTTTTATTTGCTTCTTCAATCTCTTCTTTCTTGTCTTCGGTCATCCTTAAAAACTGGAATGATTTGGCACCAACAAGTTCTTGTTTTGCTGCTTCAAGATTCTCTTTTGCCATATCCAACTCAATTTCAATCTGTGCCATTCTTTTGGCCGCTATTCCATTCTCATCTGTGGTTAGCACGCCTTCTTCTTCTTCAAGGCTTGTATTTGCAGACTTTTCTGTTTTATCAGACGAACGCTCTTTCCAGAACGACTCTTTGGATAACTGTAATTCATTATGACTGCGTTGTTCATCTTTTGAGATACTACTTGTGATATAAAAACTATAAAACAAAATACCAAATCCCAGAATCAATCCCAAGGCAACAAACAATAGCAAGCGATCTTTAAAAAAAGAAGCCGTTTCGTCATCTATAGATTTACGGAACCCTTCTTTCCTTTTCTCCCAGTTTGTTCGAAACAGCTCTTTTAATTCTGATATGTTTCTGATTTTAGACCTGCGATTCGAATCAAAGAACCAATCTTGCATATCTCTTCCATTTCCTCTTGATTTCAAATCATTGAAGTCAAAAGAACCCAGATTTTGTTCCCCACTATTTATGTAGTATTTTTTCATAAAAACAGTGAATTCAAATAATAACCTGAGATAAACAAGCAAATCAAATGTAGACCAACAAAAACCGATTTCCTTACGGGTTTCCGTAAAAGCGTGTTTTTTTTCAAAAAAAAGCACTTAAAATTCATAACATTCACAAAATGTGACCGTTAAATATCCCGATTTTAGCTTATGGCATCCTATTTCTTCCTTCGATTTCTTTTTCGGAGACAAGTCTATGGGAAAACAAAAAACCGCCCGAAGGCGGTTTAGTCCGGATTGCATCACTATTATGGCTAGATCCGCTTGTCCCAACTGTTAATCAAAATATACTTAACTTCAAATATATATGCGTTACTGATTATATCCTTACGGCTAGCCGTAAAGCAAGTCTTTTTTTGAAAAAATATTCACATCACGAGAATTTAATTCTATAAATGCACTTAAAAAAATGTCATTTTTATAGATTAAGTCCCAATAAAAACATGATTATACCCACGGCAAGGGCAAAAAGGAAGAGAAACAAAAACTTATCAATATGCTTTAGGAAAAAGGATTCATCATTTTCCATTTTAGAAATATAATATTTTTCCACGCCTTGGCTACTCGTCAGTTCATGCCCTGGAATACTCTCAAAGAGAGGATGTAATTCTCTGACATTTCTTGCCGGCGTCCAACCTTCAAGCCCGATAAACCATACCATTGTTTCTGGTGCTATCCTATGCTCTCTCAAATCCTCAAGGCTAAAGGGCCCCAGATTCTCATCCCCCCTGTTCAGATAATATTTTTTCATGGTTTACATTTTGTACAATCTATGTCGTTTTTGTTACATATTGCCAAAAATAGGCTCCGAAAAAACAATTGCCTTACGGATTCCCGTAAGATCCGCTATTTTCTCTATTTGTGTTACAAATTAGCAAATAAAAAAACCCGAAGCAATGCTTCGGGTCATAATTTTTATTAAAATAATAATTATTTTTTCCCTATTTTAACACATGATGTGCCAATACTTTTTGCACCTCATAAACGTTAACCGATTTATTAAACTGTTTTTTAATACTCGGATTGATTTCACTCGATACCCAAATCCTCAATTCGGCATCTAATTCAAACGTTCCTGCCGTTTCTACACTAAAGCGACTGATTGCTTTATAGGCTATGGACTTATACTCTGTCTTACTTCCCGTAAGTCCTTGTATATCGATTAAAATAAGTCTTTTGTTAGTAAAGATAAAGGTGTCACGAAGCAGTTTAAATCCTAGTTCTATCGATTCTCCATCAGTAAGAAGCTGTCCGTATTTTTTTTGAAGTTCGTCCTGGCTTACTGCTCCTGCGTTGCCTAATAATGCCGAAAATAATCCCATTTTGTTATTTTAAATTAAGTTGTTACGATTGTTTTTAAGGTGATACCGTCATAAGAGCGTTTTCAACCTTTTTATCAGCTCCAAACATATCATGATACGTTTTTAAAGCTTTCTCCGGAGTATCCGATATTGTAATCTGTACTTTTTCTTCTTTTAATCCTTTCGGATCCGTATCATAAATAATACCTCTTGACTTTTTTCGAAGCTTTTTTTCAGCATCAATTACTATGGTACCAATATAATATGACTTACCTGCATCAGGAACCGAAAGATTCGCATAACCTATTGGTAGGTTGACAGAACCATAAGGCGTATAGATGTATTTGATAAAGTGATTGCCTTGCGGGAGTTTCATTATGATGAGCCCGTCTTCTAAAAGCTTATACGACAGAGTACCTTTTATGTTTTCATCAAAATAGATTTTGGCATTTTTGGTTACATCTTTATCATCATTCATAATTTTGATTTCTCCTATAATAACAGTTTCTGATTGAGACAGTGTGTCTTTGGTTGACAATTTCCCTGTCTTGCATGAAGCAAAGAACACAACGACAAAACAGAGCAAAATATAGTTTTTCATAGCCGATTGTTTTTTGCTAAGGTACGAGTATTTCTTTAAAATTTCTGTCCATTTAAAGACTGCTAAAACTATAATTTAGACCTTCTGCCCTTATCGTCAACCGCATATTCTTTTCCGTTTTCAATCAATAATCCTACTGTTTTGCCACTGTCTTTTTCCTGTCCATGCTTAACATCAATCTTGAATACTTTTCCTTTATAATCCACAGTAATGGCATCAACAACAGAATGCCCTATCACAAGCTTTTCGCCTCCATAATAATGTAGTACTTTTTCTAATTCTTCCTGCGATGGCTTGTGTGTAGGCGCATTGGAGGGGTCATTAAAGAAATAAACGGCACGGTATAAAAAATTCATTGATAAACTTCTGTCCCAATAAGGGCTAAAATAAGAACTCAACACTAATGCATGACGCTTGTCTTCTAACTTTTGGTCGGGATAGATACCATAATATTTTCGGGCAATTGCATTCATTTCCTTGAACGATAATTTCTCATCGACATGCCTAGTATTTAGACCAGCATGCACAAAAAGATAGAGACCAATTTTTTCTGCAATATTTTTGCTCCTCAACCATCTTCCTAATTCTGATTCAGCAGCAAAAAGCCTTCGCAATCCTTTATCCCACCGGGTAGTATTGCCGATACGTTTAGCTGCTTCCATATATTTGAAATCGCAATAGGATACATCACCATAAAGATTCATGATTTCATGATTCCCTAAGATATAATGTACTTTGCCTCCTGCCTTTTCAGCCTCTTGTTCCAGCTTGTAAATAAGCCAAAGTACCTGTGTGGTATTTTTGCCTCGGTCAACAAAATCACCATTCAGTACCAAATGCCCGGCACCATATGTCCAATGATACTGCATATCCATTACACCATTAGCAATCAAAAAACTGTAAAAGCCGTCAAAATTGCCTTCGATATCAGAAATAGCAATCATTTTTTTTGAAAGCTGAAATTGATCTGCTTCCTGGGCATATTCTTTTCGGAGCTTTACCTGAAAAACATCCTTATCAGCGTTGTCAGCCTCAACGGTCACAATCCGTGAGCTATCGAGAGGTTCTACATAAAGGCTATTGTCACCATCAACTCTAAAAATTGTATCGCCAAAAATATAAGGCCCGTCTGCTCCGTCTAGCTTCGTCTCGAAAATTTCATTATGCTTAAAACCAAATTCCTTGTCGTCCCTCCAAAGCGCATTTAATCCTGACCAATAATATACATAAGTACCTTTCCTCTCGTCAATATCCGAATAGCCAAAGTAAAGTGTTGTTCCTAACCAATAAGTCACTACTATAATGGCCGTCCATTTAATGATTTTTTTTGCTCGTTTATTGAATTTTGATTGTTTCATGATGATGATTTTGTTGTTATATTTTGGCATTAGAAATCCCGCCCGAGCTTTTTGAGTTCAGGTAATCTGGCTAATAATGTATCCGAATTTAATCTTCGCGATATTCCAACAGGTCGCCAGGTTGGCAGTCAAGTGCCTTGCAGAGCGCTTCCAGAGTAGAGAGTTTTAATGCTTTGGCCTTACCCGTTTTTAGTATGGAAAGGTTGCCCTGCGTAATACCAATCTTTTCAGCAAGTTCCTGTGATTGCATCTTTCGCTTGGCCAACATAATATCGATGTTAATGATGATGGACATACTATATAGTTAGTTCGGTTTGGGTCTGCAGTACATATCCTTCTTTGAAAAAAGCCAACATAAAATAGATTACGATGCCTAATACAAGGTGTAACAAAAGATAAGTATCGTTTCTCAGGTAAGCGTCTTCCTGAAATTGCAAATAGCCTAACAGTAACAAAAAAGGTACCGCCAACACATTAAGCAAAGCAAAACGCTTGAGCCAAGTAATCACATCAAGGTTAAAGGTAACTTCAGAACTCATACCATGGAAAATCTTGCATAAGAAAAAAGTAAAAACAAGATAGTAGCCAAGATACAATAGTCCTGTGCCCATATTAGAAAATGTGGTAATTGCTACCAATGTACTACCCGTAAGTGGTATTTCAAATTGCTGCCTATGCTCCGTTCCCGAATAGTAGATAAAGGCTACATAACCTAAAGTTAGCAACTGTAGGACAAAAGCAATAAAGCAGCCGTGTCCTAATAGTCTTGAAAGCGAATTTTTTCCGATAAGTTTCATTTGCGATAGTATTTATTACCGCAAAAATAGAATAATTTACCGTGTTACGGTAAATTATTTTCGTATTAAAGTAAAATTTAACATTATAAAGCATTCAAATTGCTACAATGCCCGAACCAATATCTTAGTTTCTTTTTGCACTTCCGTATCTTTTGAAGCAACGGCAATACTCTTTAAAACAGCTTCCATAAAAACAACCTCATCAGCATGCCTGTCATTCAATTGGTCTATGTTTAGGATTTTTCCATCTTTTGCATGTGCTTCTATAGAAGAATACATTCCTTTTTCAGACTTATTTCGCTTTTGTGAAGTTGTATCAATTGCTTCAAAAAGATTTAGGATTTCTTTTAGCGAAGCCTCATCAAGAGATACAATTTTACTATCTGACAAGCCTTTGTTAGCATCAGCCGATGCAGCCAAAACCTCATTCAGATTTTTATATTCAATTTGGCTTTTTTGACTGTCAATAGTAATCTGTTTAGGGTATTGAGAATGGCTCAGATTGATGACAATAGTTGAAAAAATTTCTTTTTGTTCTTTTTTCAAACAAGAACTAAAAAAGACAACCGCAATTAAAAGGAGTATTTTTTTCATAACAAAATGTTTTTACTAAGATAAAAGATTTTTATTGAGATCATCGTATTTTTTCTATTAAGCAAATTGAAAAAAGTACGGTTTATCTGATTAATCGTATTTACATATCTTTATGCTAACGAGACCTGTCTTTCGTTTTATTTATAAACAAGAACCCTTAATTAACATTTTATGAAAAAAATTTACCTCTTATTCTTCTTCCTCTGTTTTTTTAATTTATCTGCTCAAAATGGCACTTACTATCTGAGTAATTTCTTGATTTCACCCCATAATTTTACAAATCTGAATCAGGTTGTTAATCATTTAAACTTGCAACCTACACCATCAACTTTGATAATGAATGCTAATATCGGTATAGCATCAAATCTTATGATAACGGATAAGATTGCTTTAAAATTCCAAAATGGATTTAAAGTAACAATTCCTGATGGAGTTACCCTAACATTAAACTGCCCTATAGATGCTGGCATATTTCAAATTTTTGATATATCAGGTAGCGGAAAAACAGATGGACAACCAAAAATAGATCAAGCTTACCCTGAATGGTGGCACCACTCAACTACTACCTCATGGACAAAAGCCATTCAAAATGCCCTTGATTTTTATTCAATAGTTTTCTTTTCCAACAATAATGAAGATCCTTACATAGTATCTGATTCTATTAAGATCGATCTTAGTAGAAACAATCAGGCAGGCTATATATTAAAAGGCATTGGACGCGGTTCCACAATTATTGCCAATGGACCTCAAAATAATGGTTTCCTATTTGTGTGCAAAAATGTACCTTATAACGGATACATTGGTGGACTTACATTTGAAAATTTGAGCTTTTTCTGTTACAATGGAATCTCAATCGAATCAAATGGAGATTTAGGTGATTTGAATGAAGGTTTTGCTATCCAGAACGTAAAAATTAACAATTGTCGTTTTCATTATAGTAGTGAAAACACCAAAAATAACAATACTGCTATCTCATTTAAAAAAGTATTTGATTCTAAAATCTCCAATAATTACATTATTGGCTTTGGTACCGGAATTAAATTTCAAGGCTCGGATATAAATACAATCCATGATAATAGAATAATGAACTTTTATAACTACGCCATTTGTGATTTGGCTTTTGGTACTTTCGGTTCACAAAATACTATCATACATAATGATTTATTGGCCTACAAAGGCGACCAAAATAAAGGTGCTTTTATAAAATCAACATCGAGGCATATTATTATCCGGGACAACTATCTCGAAAACCAACCTTCTGCACAAAATCCCCAATTCCCAAATAGTAGAGTTTATGCTTATATCGACTGTTCCAAACGTAGCTTATCACCTAGCAAAGATTACATTACAGGTGAGTTCACAAAAATCATAGATATCACCGGAAATCGATGCGATGTTGAAAACAATACCTGCACCAACTATATCTATTTTATAGATGAAAAATTTAAAAGCCTGAATCTGGTTGAATCTCCTAATATATCGTTATATACATTAGGTTCCACATTCTGCACTACAGAAACAAGTAACCCTATATCACATATTCTTTTTAAGATGGATAATCTCAACCAATGGGATAAGATCATTAACATACAAAGCGATTCTTTTATAGGATGGGAAAACTTTTCGTCTTCAAGATATTTTACAGATGCTTCCAATGGCGATCTTATAATTTCGCCAAAAAACTTTTCTCACAATATCTTTCATGGCCAGTATGAAATGCAACGATTTAATTCCCGAGGGCTTATGTTGGAGAAAGACCAAGCCATTTTTGTAAAAATCGACCAAAAACCGGATAGTAATTCTTTTGGAAGCATACCGAAAAATCTTAATTTTAAAATTAAAGTGCGTAATTACCGAAAAACAGCCCAAGATCCGCTTGACACCAATAATAATGATCTTTATTTCAGCATCAAGACAAGTACGGTAGAAATGCCACTTCCATTGTATTGGACCAATATTGAAATTCCTAATGGAGATAACTTCTCAACCTTAAGTGTTACTATTCCTTATCCTTTCTCAAATGCGGCTGCCAATCAGGTACCGGCAGATTATTTTGATCCAAGTAAAGTCTATTATATTTCAATTTCAGCACGAAATTCAACAAAAGAGATTAGAGAAATGATATTAGAAGCTGTTCCACCAATATCTTCTGCAAAACAAAAAGAAAAGAAAGAAGAAGAGAAAGATTTAAAAAGCGGTGAAACAGAGGATGAGACTACTGAAGAAATACAGCGTATCATTGTAAACAATGAAATAAAAACATATCCAAATCCGGTTAAGGATAAAATAACTTTTGATATTAAAGAAGGGGATTCTTTAAAAGCCGTAGAATTATATGATACCACTGGAAAGTTCATACAAAACCTGACAGACAAAATAACCGAGAATTCCGTAGATATTAGCGCCCTGGAAAGCGGTACCTATTTTGTAAAAATCATCAGTCTTTCTACTACTTCAAAAACTATTATAAAAAAATAAAATTCGAAAATTTAGTCAGATAAAAAACAGAGGGGTAATATTTTATTGCTCCTCTGTTTCTACAAAGCAATACTACAATCGGTTATAACTTTTCGAAACAATAAGCTTTATTGCAATAAACTTACAATCTCTTTAAAACCTCTATTCTTAGCATGCTGTAAAGGACTTACGCCATCACTATCCGGAATATCCAATCGGGATCCTGCATCTTTTAAAATCTGGACAATTTCCTGGTATTTTTTGCTACCGTCTCCTAGCACAATCGCTTCCATCAAAGCTGTCCATCCTAAACGATTAACATGGTCTATCGGGAATTTTTTAGTATTTGCTAATAATCTGACAGTTTCCACATGTCCACGTTCGCAGGCCGGAATAAGTGCCGTTCCATTATATCTATTAAAAATATCAAAGCGTGCTCCGTTATTCAAATACAGCTGTACGAGTTCTGTTTGTCCGCTTGCACCTGCATATAAAAAAGCACTGTCTAAATTATCCGACTGCTGGTTGACATCGGCTCCGTGTTTTACTAGCAATTTTGCCATTTCTGTCTGACTGTTTCGTGTTGCAATTAACAGCAACGAATTTTTATTATTATCGGCTGTATTCGCATCGGCTCCATTTTCAAGTGCCTTTGCCATACCATTCACATCATTTTTCTGCACTAATTCTAAAACATTCTGATTCATTACTTGAGTTGTTTGAGTTAAAGAAGGGCAAGAAGCAGCTACTGCCATCATTGCCATTAAAAGTATACCTTTCATAATAGCATTATTAAATATTATACTTAGTTACCGGTAAATTATGGATTGCAATCTTTTTTAAAATCTATATAAAAGATGATGCTGCAAAGATAAAGTGGCTTGTTCTCAAACAAGTAGGACGATTTCTGCCATTGCTTGTAAAATTTATCTCTTTTCTCTAAATGCACTAGGAGTCATTCCTGTCTGGCTCTTAAAAAAATTAGAAAAATAAGCATGGTCAGCAAAGCCCAATTCAAAGGCTATTTCTTTGATGGAAAGGTTCGTATTACTCAGCAATCTTTTAGATTCTGTACTGATGCGCTGTTGGATCAGCTGTGTAGCAGAAGTTTTTAAATGTTTTCTGCAAAGGGTGTTTAGGTAGTTGGCAGAAACATGCAGCTCATTTGCATAAAAGGTTACCTGTTTCTGTTCTTTAAAAAATTGGTCAACCAGCGTATTGAATTTTGCCAATCTTGGATTCGATTCATACGCTTTAAGTGTTGACAACAGTTGTTCGGCTTCACTGCTAACTATACTGGCAATAATAGCCGCTCGTAGATAAATGATATGATTCTGGGCATCGGTTTTTTGTAATTCTTCTTTAACTGCCTTGAATTCATATAGCAGACTGTTAAACGTAGCATCTGCCAACCGAAACACCGGATGATTCTGATACTCTGTAATCGAAAATCGGAAATAAGGCGCAAACTGCTCAAAAAATGTCCGCTCTGCCATTAACTGATAACCTATTGTTCCTGATTTGATATCCCATTTATGTAGCTGTCCCGGGAAAAGCAAATGCACCTGACTATTTTCAATTTCGTATTCAATAGAATCAATGGTATGCTTCCCTTCTCCTTTCTCAAAAAGTACTATCGAAAAAAAGTCATGCTTGTGTGGTTCCTCAATATGCCTTTCGCCATGAAGCTCATTAAACAAAAGCTCTTCTTTACCGGCTAATTGCCCTGCACGGAATTTTTCGATGTTGAATATGGGTAATATCATTTTTGAAGCAATTGAAAATTACAACGGTTTTGCATCGCAAGAGTGTTGCAAAACCGCTGTAATTTACAAAAAAGCTTTTCATTTTGGATTTCCGATTTTAGATTTTGGATTTTTGATTTTGGATTTTTGAATTACGAATTGGTTAGTGTCAAACAATTAAGAGATGCAGGCACATCGCACCTCTTAAATCATAAATCTTAATTCATATATCTTAAATCCAAAATCTAAAATCCAAAATTCATCAAATCCTTCTCTGCTCCTCAGTCTGTTCTCTGGTTTTTTCTTTCAACTTTTGGTTTCCGAAATTATAACGGAATCCCAGCCTCAAATTTTGCGAATCGGAATAATAGCGTGACTTATTATACTGGTTACCGTAGTCTGTACTCATCTTCAATCTCTCTCCACGGTAAACATCTGAGAAAATACCATATACCTCCCCATTGCCTTTCAATACCTTTTTGCGTAATGCCAATGTTAGGTTAGATGTAGGATCAAAAACAAACGTTCCCTGTACTGAAGATGAATTATAGTCAAAATTAATCTCGCCGTTAAAATCTTTTTTCTTGTTTAGGGCAAAACGGTTGTTGACACTAAAATTATAAGTAGGTCGTCCGTTGCTATACATCTTTCCGTCTACTCCCTGAAAACGATCTTCTACATAGCTCAAGGCGCCTTGTAATCCTGCATCCCACCAGTCAAAAAATGTCAGGTTTGTATTGAATTCCAATCCAAATGCATAGTTCTTATCAATATTAGTGAATTGGTAAACCACCGTATTCTCCTCATAATCCTGATACACAATTTCCATTGACGGATCTTTTTCCAGTCGGTAGAACAAATCGAAATTATACTTGCCTTTGAGTGTATACAAAAAGTTTAGGTTGTGTGTAATGGTTGGCAACAGATTCGGGTCTCCCATACCGTACGAATAGTTATTGTTATATGTACGGAACGGATTGAGTTCACTATAACGAGGTCTGCTGATTCTTTTTCCATAAGAAAATCCGATTTCATGATTCTCATTAGGTTTGTACATCGAATAAAAAGTCGGAAACAGCTTGAAATAGTCCTGACCGTTGACTTCTGAAGTCGTAACCGAATTTCCTTCAAGCGAGGTATATTCCCCTCGTAATCCCGCCTTAAGACTCCATTTGCCAAATTCTTTGCTATAACTCAAATAACCTGCAAAAATAGATTCGTCATATAAAAACTTACTTGTACGCCTTAAGTTAGGTATCAGAACTCCGCCAATATCATCACGAAAGTCAAGTTTACTATCTGCCGACACATTACTGTATTTTAATCCTGCTTCAAGCGTACCGTTTCTTTCGTTACTATAATCCGCCTGTGTCGAAAATAGCTTAATTGCTTGTCGGCTGTTATTCACAAAACGAGTATCTCGATAAGGCGTTCCATCGGGTAAAGAAAACGCTGTGTTGATATCCTGATTATCTTTGGAAAGATAGTTTGTATAATCGGCGTTGACCGCCAGTTTTGCTTTTTCAGACAATACACGTTCGTATAAGAAATTATATGCTGCATTTCTGGCAGGATTCTTCCTATTATTGGTCGTTACATAAAGCGAGTCCAGCAATCCGTCTCCTCCATAAATAGCCGTTGGCGAACTGTACTTTCCAAACTGTTGTGGCGCTTGAAATCCCGTGCTTCCTATTGTAAACGTATTGAGCGAATCCAATTCGTAGGTTGCCTGTAATCGGTACGAATGCTGTTCCAGCGATTTGCTTTTGCGACGCAAATAACTCTTCCATTCTGAAGCTGTCCCTCCGTTTTCGTCGTAATAACGCGTCAAATCCTTGCTTTCATTTACATATTCTCCCATTCCAAAAGTATACCGCCCCATTAAAGATAGCTTTTTGCCTTTGTAAAAATGTCCGGTCGATGTCACTGCTTTAGGATATATCGATTGTACATAAGCCGTGTTTACAGAGCCTTTATAACCTTGCGACAGAACTTTTTTAAGTTTGATGTTGACAACGGCTGATCCTTGAGCATCGTATTTAGCAGGCGGATTGGTAATAACCTCAACCGATTTTACATCTTCGCCACTGGTATTTTCCAGATACTGCTTCAGCTCATCGCCGCTCATGTATACTTTCTTATCATTGATTGTTACCAGAATACTCTGGCTTCCACGTATCGAAATACTACCTGCACCCGTAGTTGTCACACCTGGTGTTTTAGATAAAATTTCCCAGGCGTTGTTAGAAGATAAAGAAGAATTTTCTACATTAAATTCCATACGGTCTACCAACCTTTTTACAATAGGACGCTTTGCAACGATTTCAACACCTTCTAACATTTCTGCCGCCTGTGATAGCACAAGAGGTTCTAGCTGCTGATCACTTGTTATGTTGATATTTCTATATGCTCCCGACATTCCTATGGCGCTTGCTTTTAAAATATATTGTCCATTCTCCACTGTACTTATTACAAAACGGCCTTCCTCATCGGCAAGCACTGCTCTGTATGCTGTAGAATCTTGTGCTTTTAATAAAGCCACATCGGCGAAAGGCACTGCCTTGCCTCCGGTTTCTATTACGGAACCGGAGAGGCTGTGCTGTGCGCTGCTCCACAAAGGGAACAACAGCAAAAAAATAACTAACTGTTTCATGATTTGATTGATGATTGATGAATCACATGGATTCATAATGATGATTGATTGATGATGATTGAAACTCGATGATTGATGGTGCAAATCTCAGCAAACGCTTTCTGGAAATGGGTTAACGAAGGGTTAATGAAGGGTTAAACGCAAAACAGCCTTCTGAGTAGCATTTAACAAAAGAAGCTTCAGTTATGTCCCAGCCCGTATCTACTGTGCGAGCGTATCATTGCGCCGCTACAGATTTGGTTAAAGAAGGGTTAACGGTTTGTTTTTTAGTACGGCAAAACCAATAAACTCCTAGCTTTGTCCCAACAAACCAGCATTTGTCATGAAACGAAAAATAATGTTATTAATAGCTTCCTGTATTTTTACCGTAGCCGCATTGGCAACTATACAGGGCTATTTTATATACAACACTTATAAACTGACTGAAAAAGAAGTCAGCGCCAAGATCAAGAAGCAGCTTTTTGAATTGGAAGATACTGATGAGTGGTATAGTCTTAACAATGCCTGGATGCGACTTTGTGGCCAATTTATTAAGGACTATGCCTATAAAAGAGTCAAAAAAGAAGAATTTGTAGCTTTTATGACCAAAAAGTCAGATTCGTTGAGCAACCTCATGTCAGATTATATGACAAAAGTGAAAAAGCCTGGCGATTATGATATCGGTTATTCGGTCTATATCAATTCTGCTACGATTCTTGAAAACCAAAAGATGAAAACCTTTTATAAAGGCAAACTGTTTGTAAGCGGAAATCACACCCGAAATAAAGAAGAAATATCAGCTTCTACTGGCCGATGGGAAAGCGATTTAGAATTAAGCGTTAAAGACAGCCTGGTTGCCCCGTTAAAAAAAGATTTTAAGTTCCTTATCAAAAGTGAAACCTATTATAGCGTTGCCAATTGGCAGATGACAGTAATTAGTCAAATGGCGGGATTGCTAATCTTTTCCATTCTGCTTATGGCGTTTGTGGTTTATCTTTATTATTTATCGCTTAAAAACCTTATCAGCCAGAAACGTATTGCCGACATCAAGACTGATTTTGTAAACAACATAACCCACGAATTCCAAACACCCTTGGCAACGATGGATATTGCGATCAAAACCTTGCAACGCAAAGAAAGCAACATGACAGAAGAGCATTACAGACACACGCTGTCTTTGCTCGAAAGACAAAATGAGAGGTTGCAGAAACTGTTTCGTCAGGTTACCGATGCTTCGTTACTTCCTACTGCCCAAACCGAAAATGTCAAGGAAGTCAACTGTAGTGAAATCCGTGATATTATTGAAGATTTCAAGCTTTCACATCCTAACACCGCTATTAACTGCCATCAGGAACAAGATGGCCTCCATGCCAAAATCGACCCATTCCATCTGAATACTATTATCGTAAACCTGCTGGAAAATGCAGTAAAATATGGAGCAACAGAAATTGATATTGAAATGAAAGCCCAGAAAAATAATTTTATAATGAGCATTCAGGATAACGGGCAAGGCATCGCCACTAAAGAACAACTTGCCATTTTTGATAAATTTTACAGGATTGAAAAAGGAAATATACACGATACCAAAGGACTTGGACTTGGACTATTTTATGTCAAGCAACTCATAGAATCCTATAAAGGCACAATCAAAGTAGAAAGCGAAGAAGACAAAGGAGCCCTATTTTTAATCACCCTACCCATATGAAAAAGCACATCCTATTAGCAGAAGATGATTTCGACTATGCTTCCATCCTGAAGCAGTATCTGGAATTTTCTGGATTCAATGTCACCTGGGCCAAAGACGGCAAAGAAGCTCTTAAGCTATTTCCTGACACCCAACCGGATATCTGTGTCTTTGATGTAATGATGCCACAAATGGACGGCTTTACGCTGGCTGAAAAGGTTGTTGATACCTATCCGGAAACGCCTTTTATTTTCCTAACGGCCAAATCCATGAAAGAAGACAAGATAAAAGGGTTAAGACTTGGGGCCGATGATTATATCGTCAAGCCTTTTGAAGTAGAAGAATTGATATTGCGAATCACGAATATATTGAAGCGTGTGCAGAAAACGGCGCCACAGCACATAGCAGATAAAAAATTCAAAATTGGACAATATCTTTTTGATAGCGAAAACTATCTATTGACACATGAAAAAGTTACACACCGAATTACGGAAAAGGAGGCACACCTGATTCAGTTTTTATATGCCAATAAAAGCAAGCTTGTAAAAAGAGAAGATATCCTGAAAGAAATCTGGGGCAACGACGATTTCTTTTCTGGCAGAAGTATGGATGTCTTTATCAGCCGATTACGAAAGTATTTCAGCGAAGATCCTGCCATTTCTATTCCAAGCGTAAGAGGCTTGGGTTTTGAGTTTAACATTAAAGAATAACATTATGAGACTAATTATCACCATCGCATTTATGGCTTGCAGCTATATGGCAAGCGCACAGAAAGCTACACCTACACCGCCAACACCACCAACACCGGCTACTCCATCAACGTCGGTTAAAGTTTCGGCAAATACTACTTCAGTAGTAACAATTAACGGAAAGACGTATGTTTCTACCGACTCATCAACTCCTGTAAAAACAGAAGTCAAAACCAACGGTAAAAAGAGTAAAAGCAAAAGCAGCTCTAGTTCTAGCTCAAGTTCTAGTTCTACCTCTGTTTCTGTCAATAATTCCGATTTTACGTATTCTATAAGGGCTAGTTTTGACGACTATAAGACTGAAAAGATTCGAAAAATTTTGATGGAAAATCTTGAAAAAGATCATTTCAGCAGCAAAGGTGATACATATACATGGAAAAAACTTGAAGATGGCGAAGCGGCTTACAGCTTTGTATTATCTGAAGGAAGGCTAAAAGGCACTGTAAACAAAGAATTGAACTCCAATAATGCTGTAGACAAGTTTATCGCTTTAGGCGAAAAGATTTCGGAAGCATTGTCTAATAACTAGGCATAAAAAACGGCTGAATGTTTTACATTCAGCCGTTTTCAAACTAACAATGAATCAAATCAGCTAACAGCGTTTGAAGCTTTGTCGTTTATTCCGGTTGCAGCATCGATGGCTTTTCCGGCAATATTTTTACTTTCCTTAATCATGGAATCTGCTTCGGCTACTGCCGAATCTTTAATCTTGCCTAGGGTATCTTTTACCTTTCCGGCCATATCGCCTGCTTTGTCAAGCAACGATCCAAAGTTAACATATCCTTTTTTGTGGCAAATTACTCCTACTACTGCTAAGGCTGCGACTCCCGCCGCTATTCCTAAAACTAGTTTCTTGTTTGTCATAGCGCTGTTTTTTAATAATAATTTGATTCGTAAACTAACTAACTCGAATAAACTTACTTAGATGAAAAGTGGAAAGCCATATTCTTCATCTTGACCGTCTAATTCTTGGTCTTCCTCTTCTTCATTGAAGATTTCCATCCTATTCAATACCGTTTTTACAATGGTCACTACAGAGAGACCTACGATTCCGATCAATAAAAGGCTTTTTGTTTTCATTTTCTGTGCGTATTATTTTGGGTTATTAATTATTAATTCGTCATGAAGATACGACAAAACACGCAATGAGAATGCAGGTTTAATATAAATTTAATACAAAAACAACACATTTTGTAACAACTAGGAAGAAACGTGTAATGAGATTTTTAAGGGACTTGGGATTTTATGATTTTAGATATATGATTTGGGATTTAAGATTTCTGACAGATGCTCTTAAATTTATTTTTGATTTGAGATTTTTGATTTATGACTCACACTCTACCAACTATAAACTATCTACTACCAACTATAAACTATAAACTATCTACTATAAACTATCTACTATAAATTAAAAATAATTCTTGCAGTTCTAATAAATAAGATTACTTTTGCAGCGAGAGACCTGGAAACAGGGTTACGCTCTCACCGCAAAAGTCGATCGCTCCAGGTCGGCTTTTGCATTTTTATAGGGTTTGAGATTTATGATGTAAGATTTTAGATTTGTGATTTTAGATTTATGATGTAAGATTTTGGATTTATGATTTTGGATTTATGATTTAAAACTCCCAACTAAAAACTATCCACTATCCACTACCAACTATAAACTATCCATTACCAACTATCAACTAATCGATTCCTTCCCACCATTTAACCTTACTATCTAACGCATCCAAATCCAGTACTTCTCCAATCATTGGGTGTACTATAGGTTGTCCTGTTTTTTCAGCAGCGGCTACGGCTCTTATGATAGGCTCATCCCAATTGTGAAGTGCAAGCGGAAACTTAGCCCAATGCACCGGAAGCAAGACTTTTGCATTTAAGTCTAACGCTGCCTGTATAGTTTGTTCTGGCATCATATGAATATATTTCCAATTCTTATTGTACTGTCCGCATTCCAATATAGCAAGGTCAAATGGCCCAAATGCATCGCCTGTCTGCTTGAAAAAAGTGTCATAGCCCGAATCGCCTCCCACATATATTCTTTTTTGTGGTGTATTGAGTACAAAAGCCAGCCAGATTGCCTGATTTCTCTTAAAGCCTCTGCCGGAAAAATGACGGGCGGGAGCTGTATGTATATTAAAGCCTGAGCCCAAGTCCAATGATTCATGCCAGTTAAGCTCGTCAACAATTTTCATGTCAAAATTCCAGCGTTCGAAATGCTCACCTGTACCTACTCCCGTAATGATTCTTTTTATTTTTGGCTTCAATTGGAGCATTGTATCATAATCCAGGTGATCCCAATGATCGTGAGAAATGAGTAGAAAGTCAATCTCAGGCATATCGGTAACATTATAAACATTCGCTCCTTTAAATGCATTTACAGTAAATGACAAAGGCGAAGCATGGTTGCTAAACACCGGGTCAACCAAAAAAGTCTTTCCGTTTAGCTGCATAAAATAAGAAGAATGGCCAAACCACACCAGCACATCTTTTTCGGGATCCAGATTTTTCAGGTCGGTTTTTTGGGATGGAATGATGTCTGAAGGAATATTTCGTTTGCTCTTGCCAAAGAAAAAGTCTTTTAAAACGGTGTATAGATTAGCTCCATCAGTAAGATCAGGCGTATCAGAAATATTCTGGAATTGGCCTTTTCCGTAATTCGAAAGCTTTTTAATGCGTTCAACCCGTTTGCCTGATGGCCGTCTTCCAAATTTCGGGTGGTTAAAAAAGAAAAATACAGAAATTGCCAGCAGGATACCGAGAGTAAAAATAAAAGTCATCTGATTTCAGGGTTTAACTACGCCAAAGCTATCGATAAATTAGATTCAAAAAATAAAAGCTATGCTAAATATAATATAACAAAATCAAAAAATGCTGTTGGATTTACCATAACTGCTATTTCATTTTTAAATCGTATATTAGTAAGACAATTTTATAAACCAGCCATCATGAACGATAATTTCAAGACCATCATCGAATCCCTGATTAAAAACGGTTTCATAGAATCGGAACAGCATATTAGGGAACTCGGTAGTAAGCTCGATTTTAAGATTACGCAATATTCTTTGAATACGCCTCTCAGCTTTAAATTTCATAACAGCGAAGAATTTGTCACTTTTCTCAACTTCTCAAACCCGGAAGAACTCGACGAGGAAAAGATTGGACTTATCAATGCTGCCCTACTCGAACAAGGATTGGATCCAGCTCACTTCTTTTATGTAAACTTTTTTAAGAAAGAAGTGAATGAGTTATAGTTTATAGTGGATAGATTATAGTGGATAGTTGGTAGTAGATAGTTTATAGTTGGCAGGGTGTTAGTCGTAAATCAAAAATCTCAAATCAAAAATAGATTTAAGGCACATCTGCATTCACAAATCTTAAATATATTTCCCAAAACTTTCGATTGAAGTACATTTGCATTCATAAATCTAAAATCATAAATCTAAAATCACAAATCTAAAATCTTACATCATAAACCCATGAAGCTCGTTTTCGCCTCAAACAACAAAAACAAAATCATAGAAATACAAAATCTACTTCCGGAAGACATACAGATATTGAGTCTGGAAGATATAGGTTGCCATGAAGATATCCGTGAAACGGCTGATACAATTGAGGGCAATGCTATCCTAAAAGCAGACTATGTTACCAAAAACTATGGCTATGACTGCTTTGCTGATGATTCAGGACTGGAAGTCAATGCCTTGGATGGCGCTCCAGGCGTCTACTCTGCCCGCTATGCCGGCGAGCAAAAAAACGACCAGAACAATATTGACAAACTGTTAGTGGAACTGGAAAGCAAAACGGACAGAAAAGCCAACTTCAAAACAGTTATTGCACTGAACCTTAACGGACAGCAGACATTATTTACCGGAAAAATATTCGGTACTATCATCACAGAACGACGAGGAACGAATGGTTTTGGTTACGATCCTGTCTTCCTTCCTGATGGTTTTTCCTACACATTTGCACAACTTTCACTCGAAGAAAAAGGTTTAGTGAGCCATCGTGCACAAGCTGTGAGACAACTTATCGAGCACCTAAAAAAATAACTTTCTGATTTTCAATCACTCATAAAAAAATAAACTTCGTTTTTGCATTAGTTTTAATGATTTATTAAACGTACCTTTGCACCCTATTTTAAATAAATATATGAACAAATTTGAACAATTAGGATTGAGTGAGTCGCTGCAGAGGGCGATTTTAGATCTAGGATTTGAAAATCCGACAGAGGTGCAGGAAAAAGCGATTCCCCTATTATTGGCACAAGACACAGACATGGTTGCGTTGGCTCAGACAGGGACAGGGAAAACAGCAGCGTTTGGTTTTCCGCTTATCCAAAAGATTGATGCCGACAATAGAAATACTCAGGCGTTGGTTTTATCACCAACACGCGAACTTTGTTTGCAGATTACAAATGAAATCAAAAACTACTCTAAGTACGAAAAAGGTATTAATGTAGTTGCGATTTACGGCGGTGCCAGCATTACAGAGCAGGCTAGGGAAATTAAGAGAGGTGCACAAATTGTTGTAGCTACCCCGGGGAGAATGCAAGACATGATCAATAGAGGATTGGTGAACATTTCACAAATCAGCTATTGCGTACTTGACGAAGCAGACGAAATGTTGAACATGGGCTTTTATGAAGATATCGTAAACATCCTTTCAACTTCACCAGACGACAAAAACACATGGTTATTCTCGGCTACAATGCCAGCAGAAGTAGCTAGAATTGCAAAACAATTCATGAGCGAACCATTAGAAATTACTGTAGGAACCAAAAACTCTGGTTCTGCTACAGTTTCACACGAATTTTATTTGGTAAATGCTCGTGATCGTTACGAAGCATTGAAAAGATTGGCTGATGCTAATCCGGATATCTTTTCTGTGGTGTTTTGCCGTACGAAACGAGATACACAAGCAGTTGCTGAAAAATTAATAGAAGACGGATACAGTGCTGCAGCTTTGCATGGAGATTTATCTCAGGCGCAGCGTGATGGCGTTATGAAATCATTCCGAGGAAGACAAATCCAGATGCTTGTAGCAACTGATGTTGCTGCTCGTGGAATTGACGTTGACAACGTAACTCACGTTATCAACTACCAACTTCCTGACGAAGTAGAAACTTATAACCACCGTTCAGGAAGAACCGGACGTGCTGGAAAATTAGGAACTTCTATCGTAATCGTAACAAAAAGCGAATTGCGTAAGATTTCTGCTATCGAAAAAACCATCAAACAGAAATTTGAAGAGAAATCAATTCCTTCAGGAATTGAAATCTGCGAAATCCAGCTGTTACACTTGGCTAACAAGATTAAGGATACAGAAGTAGACCATGAAATCGACAACTATCTTCCGGCAATCAACAACGTATTTGAAGCACTTACAAAAGAAGAGCTGATCAAGAGAATGGTTTCGGTAGAATTTAACCGTTTCATCAACTACTACAAGAAAAACAGAGATATTTCTGCGCAATCTGCTGGCGAAAGACGTCCTTCAAGTGAAGGTGTTTCCAGAGATAGCAACGGTGCAGTACGTTATTTCGTAAACATCGGTTCTAGAGATAATTTCGATTGGATGTCTTTAAAAGACTTCTTGAAAGAAACTTTAGATCTTGGACGTGACGATGTTTTCAAAGTAGATGTAAAAGAAGGTTTCTCTTTCTTTAATACTGATGCTGAACATGCAGACAAAGTAATGGATGTATTGAACGGAATCGAAATGGAAGGAAGACGCATCAATGTTGAGATTTCTAAAAATGACGGAGGTGGCAGAAGCAGCTCTAGAAGAGACCACAACGGCAGAGGAAACAGATCTGGCGGTGGCGGCGGATTCAGAAGCGACAGAAATTCAGCTCCAAGAAGAGAAGGTGGATTCAGAAGCGACAGAAGTGGAAGCGACAGAGGTGGTTCATCAGACAGACCACGCAGAGGCGAAGGTTTTTCTTCAGATCGTTCAGACCGTTCTGATCGTCCAAGAAGAGAAGGCGGATTTTCTGAGCGTTCACCAAGACGTCCTGAAAACAGATCGGAATTTCCGAAACCAAGAAGAACTAGAAGAGACTAAATCTTTTAGTTAATTTTCTTATAATTATATACAGACTGCAAAATATCTTAAAGAGTTTTATTACTTTTAACGCTTCTAACAAGGCTATGAGATATTTTGCAGTTTTCTTTTTCTTTTTCGTAACCTCTTTTGCTTTTGCACAGGATACAAAAATTTCGGCTACAGTAATTAACGACAATACTTTGCTCCCCCTGGCAGATGTTAGCGTAATTAACCTCAACAAGGTTAAAGGAACGACAACAAATGCAAGTGGTTATTTTGAGTTAGTTGCCGAAGTAAACGATACGCTTCACATTTCGACTCTGGGATATAAATCCATCAAAGTAAGAGTCACCAACGACTGGTTCAAAACCAAAAGCACAAAAATCAAAATGACTGAAAAGGCCTATGCCTTAGAAGAAGTAGTCATCAATCAATACAATCTGACCGGATATCTGGAAATCGATTATAAAATCATTCCTATAAAAGAAAACTATAGATACAGTATTTCAGGCCTTTCGCAAGGTTATGAAATGGGAAGATATTCTCCTGGTGCTTTCTCAAAAGTAGTAGGTTCCATCTTCAACCCTGCCGATATGCTTTATAATTTCTTCGGAAAAAAGCCTACGGAACTCAAAAGGTTGAAAGAAATGAAAAAGGATGATGCTGTAAAAAACCTGCTATCTTCTAAATTCGACAGAGAGACTTTAGGTGCCTTATTGGGCGTTACTCCTAATGAAATTGCTGAAATCTTGGAACGTTGCAACTATTCTGAAGCTTTTATCAAAACAGCTAACGATTTGCAAATCATGGATGCCATCAACGAATGCTATGAAGAATACAAAATTCTAAAAGGTAAAAAATAAGGTAATTATATGCCAGTTTACACTGGTTAGTTAATAAATAAGCCCCTTTCGTTAGTGAGGGGCTTTATTTTTTATTTTTCATGCTTTCAAAATATTAAAAAAGCCACTCCAATTACGGGTGGCTTTTGTTGTTAATAATATTTTTTCTTCTAACTTATAATTGATTATCCCAATAACGATTGCTTGATTTATTATCAATAACTATTACTTGAACAATCACAATTATCCAGTAAATTGGGAATTTAAAAAAAGTATAAAGGATTTCATAATTGTCCATAATTCCGATTGTCATTTTTACACGCTGAATTTCAATCCACTGCGAAATAATCGGAAGAACAATTCCGAATATAAGTCCTACTATACAGCCTATTTTTCTATTAATTTCTTTTTTCCAGAATTTAATATTTATTATTATTAAAATTCCAATTACTATATAGTCAAAATATCCTATTATCATTTTTTTCGGTTTACTCGTACTTACTTATGTGCCTGACAAATCATCCTTATCCATACTTCCAAGCAGATTGAACTGATAATCATATCATGCATTGCTATTACAAATATAAATCAAACTAAGAGAGTGTTTTCAAAATCTTTAAATTTAAGGGAAGAACAAGAAGACTTAAATAAACTGAAACTTACGCTTTTGCACGAATGAAGATTTTATAAGAAAAAAGGAGTGTAGAATTATATATAATCACCAAAAATAATATTCCTATTCCGGAATATTATTCATTTCCATATACCGCTCTTCTATTCTTTTGATATCACGGATAGAGTTTTTAGCCCATGCCAATCTTCTAGAAAATATTTCATCTTCTGTTAACTTCCAATCTATATCGGATTGGCGCAAACGGCTCGTTATATCCTGAATCACTATCGCTGCCGAAACCGAAATATTCAAGCTTTCCGTAAAGCCAACCATTGGGATTTTCAAAAAACCATCGGCTTCGTCCATCACTTCGTCAGAAAGCCCTTTTCTTTCGGTACCAAAAAATAGTGCCGAGCGCTTTGTAATATCAAATTCATGCAACAAACAGGAATCATTATGAGGCGTAGTAGCAATAATTTGGTAGCCTTGTTCTTTTAATGCTTTCACGCATTCTGCATTGGAATTGTATCGGGTAACGTCTACCCATTTTTGGGCTCCCATAGCAATTTCCTTGTCAATTGTTTTACCGTATTTTTCTTCCACAACATGAAGATTCTGAATACCAAATACTTCACAACTGCGCATAACAGCACTGGTATTGTGAAGTTGGTAGATGTCTTCCAATGCAATTGTAAAATGATTGGTACGCTGTTCCAATATCTTTAAAAACTTCTCTATTCTGTTTTCCGTCAGAAATCCTTCCAGATAGGACAGATATTCAATTTCCCAGTCTTTTTCTTTCATTAGTAAGTGGATTATAAAATAGTTTCCTTAACTTGGCTTACCTAAAATCTGGCCATGACTCAGGAAGAACTGCTGATACAAATTTATAAAAAAGACGATAGAGCTTTTACATTGCTCTATGATATGTATTCTAAAAGTCTTTTTAGCGTTATTTACAATCTGATACGCGATCATGAGGAAGCTGAAGACATTCTTCAGGAAACTTTTGTGAAAATATGGAAAAATATTGACAGCTATGATGAATCTAAAGGAAGATTCTACACCTGGATACTTAATATTTCCCGAAATGCTTCTATTGACAAACTCCGTTCCAAAGGTTTTAACAACAGACAAAAAAACCTCTCGTCTGATAATTTCGTACATCTTCTCGATGACAGTAACAAATTGAACCATAAAATCGATACGATTGGAATCAAGGAATTTGTGAAGAAATTAAAACCGAAATGCATACAGATTCTCGATCTGTTATTTTTTAAAGGATATACGCAGCAGGAAGCATCGGAAGAATTACAGATTCCGCTGGGCACCATAAAAACACAGAACAGAAACTGTATTAATGATTTAAGAAACTTTTTAAAAGTATAATGGATAAGCAAGAATACATAGAGTCAGGTATTTTAGAATTGTATGTTTTTGGACAATTGGAGGAACCGGAATTTAGCCAGATTACAGAAATGGCCAAAAATGACGAAGATATCCGCAATGAAATTATCTCAATAGAAAAGGCCATTATCAATTTTTCTGAAAGCGTAGCTCCTTTCCTTTCATCAGAAAACTATGAAAAGATACGTGCTTCATTACTAATCAAACACAAAATAACAACGGATGAAAAGCCAAAACCAAGTATCGGTTTGTATTTGGGATGGGCAGCATCTATATTGCTTATGATTGGCGTTGGATATCAATACGTACAATTAGAAGATAAAAAATCTAAAATTGAAACGATAGAAACAGAAAAAAGCAAATTACAAAAGTCTGTAACTGACCTCGATCTGCAAAACAAAAATACGGAAGCCGCATTGGCAATCGTCCGTGATAATAGCAATACGGTAGTCGCTATGGAAGGACAGGAAGTTTCGCCTCTATCCTACTCAAAAGTCTATTGGAACAAATCCACCAAAGCCGTGCATATTGATGCTACAGGACTTCCTGAACCGCCGGAAGGAATGGTTTATCAGGTTTGGGCATTAAAACTCAATCCGCTAACCCCAACAAGCATCGGGCTTCTTGACAATTTCAAAGGCAATACAAAACGTTTCTTTACAGTTGAAAAAGCAGAGGAAGCAGAGGCTTTCGGAATTACACTGGAACCAGCTGGCGGAAGCCCATCACCTACTTTAGGACAGCTTTATACGTTAGGGAAGGCGTAGTTAAGGTGTCAAGGCTCTAAGGTACTAAGGTGCTGAGTGGCTACGTTTTCTTTTCGATTGTGCGGAGTGCTTTTTTAATGATATAATCGGTTTCCTTACTCGGAGATTCTTTGCGCCATTTTTCACAAAGTTGCGTTACAAATTTGGGCTGTGATTTGCTGGCATCATTGAGCCAATTGCCTACACTGTCTTGTACATATTTTGCCTTGTCAGAACGAAGAGGTTCCAGAATTGGCAGGCCTAATTCCGGTTGTTGTTTCAGTACTTCGATATGTTCGCACCAAACTCCACGAGGCCTCGTTGCTTCGCTTGCAAAACGTCGTACGTTCTCATCTTTACTCTTGGTCCATTCTGAAAGGATTTTTATACTTTGGCTAATATCCTCTGAAATTAATTTCCGAACCGAAAGCCATGAAATTTCCCTTACTCCAAAATGGCCATCTGCTGCAAATGGTTTTATCAATTCCAATGTTTCCTGTAAAGTACGGTTCTCATCACATGTAATATAATAAGTCGCCCAACAACGAACCAAATCGGACGGAAGCGAAACAATTTCCATTAAAAATTGAGAATCATCTGCCTGTAAAGCCTGCTTATAAAGTCCTTTGCCAATGGCTTCATTAATAGTATTGACCGTTTGCTTTTTTAGTTGCTCTATATTTTCTAAAATCGGTGCCAAATAAGAGGTTCTTTCTTTCTCTTCCAGCAAATTCTTAAGCAGTATTTTTTGGTCGACTGCCAACCATTCTACCAAATTTGCGGTTTCTATTTTTCCAGCGTTCAACTGTTCCATAATAGCTGTGGGAATATCTTTTGCGGAACGAGATCCTTTCCTTTTTGTTTCGGTCATAACCTAATAATGTTTCTTCAAGAATGATATGCCTTGTAATCTTTCTTTGATTATTTTTGTAAAAATCCTAAATCTGGTGCAGATAGGCAATACCGCATATTTTTATCCCCTAGTGAGCAAAAAGTCAATTTTATGAAAACAAAGGAAAGAGCAACCGAAAATAAAATATGTCCATTAGAAATTGCTGTAAATTCTATATCCGGAAAATGGAAAATCCCTATCGTATGGCAAATCAACGAAGGCAAAAAACGCCCTAGTGAATTTTTAAGAGGCATTGCCAAAGTAGATCGCCGTGTATTGAACCAGCAATTGAAAGAATTGGAAAAAGATGGTATCTTAACCAAAGAAACTTTTAATGAACTGCCACCCAGAGTGGAATACTCTTTGACCGAATTAGGAGAAAAGCTTGTCTTGGTTTTATGGCAATTAAACGATTGGGGAAAATTACTATTGGAAAAAGAAACCCTACATCCTGAAACACAAACACTATGAAAAAGAAACTTGTAGTTCTTACCGGAGCCGGAATCAGTGCTGAAAGCGGCATCAAAACTTTTCGTGACTCAGACGGATTGTGGGAAGGTCACGACATTATGGAAGTCGCATCACCCGAAGGCTGGAAAAAAAATCCTGAGTTGGTTTTGGATTTCTACAACAAAAGGCGCCAACAACTTAAAGAAGTCCTACCTAATGGCGCTCATATAATACTGGCGGAATTAGAACAGCACTTCGATGTATATATCATTACGCAAAATGTAGACGATCTACACGAAAGAGCCGGAAGCAGCAAAGTATTGCATCTGCATGGAGAATTGCTCAAAGCACGCAGTGTACAAAACCATCGTCATATTATAGATTGGAAAGATGATTTGTTTTTAGGGAATCTGGACAACAACGGACATCAGCTCCGTCCGCATATCGTATGGTTTGGCGAATCTGTACCCGCTTTAGATGAAGCCGTAAGAATCACCCATGATGCCGATTTCTTTGCCGTGGTAGGAACCTCATTGCAGGTATATCCGGCCGCAGGTTTGGTTGATTTTGCAAAACCGGGAACACCTTTATATTATATCGATTTAAAACCCGCCCGAATTACAAACCTAAGCAATGAATTGGAAGTTATTCCCAAAACGGCTTCGGAAGGCATGAAAATCTTAAAAGAAAAGCTGCTTCTGCTTGCCTAATATCGCTTTTTTATCTTTTATACGTCAGACAGATAAAGTATATTTGCGCTTAATAACAACACAAAATGACAACGCTAACTGAACTAAACGCTATATCTCCTATCGACGGGCGATATAGAAGCAAAACGTATTCCTTATCACCTTATTTCTCAGAAGAAGCACTGATCCGTTATCGGGTGCTTGTTGAAATAGAATATTTCATTTCACTTTGCCAGATTCCTTTGCCACAGCTAAAAACTGTAGACGCATCGCTATTTGACAGCCTGAGAGCTATCTACAAAAATTTCAGCGCTGAGGATGCCAAAGCCATCAAGGAAATTGAAAAAACAACAAATCACGATGTCAAGGCCGTAGAGTATTTTATCAAAGAAGCTTTTGACAAACTCGGATTATCCGAATATAAAGAGTTTATCCATTTTGGATTGACTTCACAAGACATCAACAATACTGCAATTCCGTTATCAACCAAAGAAGCTTTTCAGGAAGTATATCTTAAATCGCTAATTGAGCTGACAGCTAAACTTAAAGAATTAAGCACCGAATGGGCAAACGTACCGATGTTAGCCAGAACTCACGGACAGCCTGCTTCTCCTACCCGATTAGGTAAAGAAATAGCTGTGTTTGTAGAAAGACTGGAAGAACAGATGCGCCTTCTTTTTAATGTTCCTTTTGCTGCCAAATTTGGAGGAGCAACCGGAAATTTCAATGCGCATCACGTTGCTTACAAACAGATTGACTGGAAACAGTTCGGAAAAGATTTCGTAGAAGGAACTTTGGGATTACAACATTCGTTCCCAACAACACAGATTGAACATTACGACCATTTTGCTGCATTTTTTGATGCACTGAAACGAATCAACACTATCCTGATTGACCTTGACAGAGACATCTGGACGTATGTATCGATGGATTATTTCAAGCAGAAAATCAAAGCCGGTGAAGTTGGATCGTCTGCTATGCCACATAAAGTGAATCCAATTGATTTTGAAAATTCAGAAGGAAACCTTGGAATTGCAAACGCCATTTTCGAGCACCTTTCTGCCAAACTTCCATTATCACGATTACAGAGAGACCTTACCGATAGTACGGTATTGAGAAATATTGGCGTACCAATGGGACATACGCTTATTGGTTTTGAAGCTACCTTAAAAGGATTGAACAAATTATTGCTGAACGCAGCGAAATTTGAAGAAGATTTGGAAAGAAACTGGGCTGTTGTTGCCGAGGCTATCCAAACTATCCTGAGAAGAGAAGGCTACCCGAATCCATACGAAGCCTTAAAAGGACTTACAAGAACCAACGAAGTCATGAACAAGGAATCTATCCATAATTTTATCAAAACTTTGGATGTCTCTGACAGCGTAAAAGCAGAATTGCTAGTAATTACGCCAAGCAATTACTTAGGAATCTAAGATTTAAAAATTCAAATACTATAAAAAGTCTCGAGCAACAACATACAATACTGCTCGAGATTTTTTTTTTGCCAATTTCTTTTTTTTCCCGACATTTAAATTACCAAAGCACACCCCAACTATAAACTATCCACCATACATTATCAACTATAAACTATCCACCATACACTATCAACTATAACCTATCCACCAACCACTATCAACTAAATCGATGTTAAAGAACAAAATTTTAATATTGTTTGCTCATCCTTTATTCGAAAAATCTTTTGCGAATAGAATTATAGCGGGACATATCCCGGATTCCGAAAACATCACCTTTCACGATTTATACGAACTTTACCCAGAACTTGATATTGATGTCAAGTACGAACAGGAACTGCTAAAACAGCATGACATTATCATCTGGCAACACCCAATGTATTGGTACAGTTGCCCGCCTTTGTTGAAACAATGGATTGATATGGTTCTGGAATATGGCTGGGCTTATGGAAAACACGGATTAGCACTACAAGACAAAATCATTTTCCAGGCCATTACTACCGGAGCCAATGCCGAAAATTATTCGGAAGAAGGATTACATTTGTTTACAATACCGGAACTATTGCGACCTTTTAGCCAGACTGCCAAAGTCTGCCGTATGGAATACCTGCCGCCTTTTGTAATTCACGGCACACATAAAATAGACGAACAGACTTGCCACGAAAAAGCAGCCTCCTACGCACGGCTGCTTACCTATCTTGAAAATAACGAAGTTGATATCCTAAAAATACAGGAGTTTTTCTACATGAACGATTGGATGCAATCTAAAAATATTTGACATGGAAAATAGTTTTTTTCTTCAGGCAATCATCTATCTGGCCGCAGCGGTAATCTGTGTCCCGATAGCCAAAAAAATCGGGTTGAGTTCCATCTTAGGCTATCTGTTTTCAGGAATTATTATCGGGCCTTTCGTCATGGGTTTTATCGGGTCTGAAGGACAAGACTTGATGCATTTTGCTGAATTTGGCGTAGTCATGATGCTGTTCTTAATCGGATTGGAATTAGATCCCTACAAATTCTGGAAAATGAGGCGTTTCATTTTAGGCATGGGATCGCTTCAGGTGGGCATTACTTCTTTGGTGCTTTTTATCTGTTCCTGTATTATTTTTGACTGGAACTGGCAAACTTCACTAACTATTTCGCTGGCCTTATCATTATCTTCAACTGCTATCGTATTGCAGACACTCAAAGAAAAAGGAATGTTACAAACATCGGTTGGGCGTTCTTCTTTTGCCGTGTTGCTCTTTCAGGATATAGCCGTCATTCCTATACTTGCTCTTATTCCCTTATTAGCTTCCAGTTCTAACATTATTCCTGATGAAGACCTGCATCATTCCCTGATTTCAAATCTGGATGGATGGTTACAAACCTTAATCGTAACAGGAGTTATTGGTGCTATTTATTTTGGCGGGAAATATATTATCGTGCCTTTGCTCCATATTATTGCTAAAACGAGATTACAGGAGTTATTCACCGCTTCGGCATTGCTGTTAGTATTGGGTGTTTCCTATTTAATGCAGATAGTTGGGTTAAGCCCAGCTTTGGGTGCTTTTATGGCAGGAGTGGTTTTGGCCAATTCGGAATTCCGCCACGAACTCGAAGGCGATATTGCTCCTTTCAAAGGACTGTTTTTAGGATTGTTTTTTATTGGCGTTGGTGCTTCCATAAACTTTAGGCTGATTATCGACAATCCTGCCTTTATCCTGATTTTCGGGTTTATACTCACGATGATCAAGTTCTTCGTGTTTTTAGGAATCGGGAAACTGTACAATAAAAAAATCGACCAGAACTTTATCTTTTCTATTGGTTTGAGCCAGGCAGGAGAATTCGGATTTGTAATCATGAGTTTTTCCATGCAATTGAATATCATCCCCAATATGCTCGCCAACCAGATTATGGCTATTATTGCCATCAGTATGATTGCTACTCCTTTCCTGCTACTTATTAACGAAAGACTGATTGATCCTTATTTTGGTATAAAAGAAAAAGAATCCAACACCTATGACGAAATCAATGAAAACAACGAGGTAATCATTGCTGGTTTTGGAAATTTCGGAAGTACAATAGGTCGTCTTTTAAAAACCAACAAAATTCCGGCAACCATCCTTGACCTCGATTCTGACCGTGTAGATTCACTCCGAAAAATGGGCTTTAAAGTATATTATGGCGATGCTACCCGATTGGAGTTGCTCAAAGCTGCCGGTTGTGAAAATGCAAAACTGTTTATTGCGGCAATTGACAACCCAACCGTAAACCTCATCGTAATTGAAATGCTTAAAAAACATTTCCCGCATTTGAAAATTCTGGCGAGAGCCCGAAACAGGAATGATGCTTTTGAGATAATTGACATGGGAATTGAAAACATTTACCGTGAAAATCTTTATAGCGCTGTACACCTGGGCATTGATGCTTTGGTTTATTTAGGCCATCGTCGTTATTCTGCAACCCGACAAGGACAGCGGTTTATCAAATATGACGAAGATGCCATATTTAGGCTCGCCAAAAAACGCCATGACAAGAAGGCTTTTATGATTTCGGCTATGGAAGAAATCGAAATGCAGGAACAACTTTTCAAAAGCGATTTGCTCAATCCTATGGGACCCGATGACCATGCCTGGGATAGCGAAAATCTGAAAAAAGATACTTCAACATAAATAAAAAAACCGGAGAACATAAATGAACTCCGGTTGTATATAGTATTGAGAAAAATTATCTGGAATAATTTGGCGCTTCTTTTGTAATGGTCACATTATGCGGATGGCTTTCACCAATACCGCTGGCAGTAATCCTAACAAAACGACCTGTTTCTTGTAAAGTCTGAATGTCTTTAGAACCACAATAGCCCATTCCTGCTCTAAGTCCACCTACAAATTGAAGCATGCTTTCCAACAATTCTCCTTTGTATGGAACACGACCAACAATTCCTTCCGGAACTAGTTTTTTGATATCGTCTTCCACATCCTGGAAATAACGATCTTTAGAACCTTCCTGCATGGCTTCAACCGATCCCATTCCTCTATAGGACTTGAATTTTCTTCCTTCAAAGATGATGGTTTCACCCGGAGATTCTTTTGTTCCTGCTAAAAGCGAACCTAACATAACGCAGTCAGCACCGGCAGCAATCGCTTTTGGAATATCTCCTGTATAACGGATACCACCATCGGCAATTACCGGAACTCCTGAACCTTTAACAGCCGCAGCTACTTCTAATACAGCAGAAAATTGAGGGAATCCTACACCGGCTACCACACGAGTTGTACAGATTGAACCTGGTCCAATTCCTACTTTAATACCATCTGCTCCATTTTCTACTAAGTATTTTGCAGCTTCTGGAGTAGCGATATTTCCAACAACAACATCCAATTCAGGGAAGCTTTTCTTTACATTTTTCAATACATCCACCACACCTTTTGTATGTCCGTGAGCCGTATCGATGATAACCGCATCAACTCCGGCTGCCACTAAAGCGCCAGCTCTCTGTACTGCATCGGCAGTAACACCTAAAGCAGCGGCAACTCTCAAACGACCAAATCGGTCTTTGTTAGCGATTGGTTTCTGTGTCAGCTTAGTAATGTCTCTAAAAGTAATCAGACCTACCAGCTTATAGTCATTATTTACTACCGGAAGTTTTTCAATTTTATTCTTTTGCAGTATTCCTTCAGCAACTTCTAATGTAGTTCCTTCTCCAGCCGTAACCAACTTCTCTGTTGTCATTACTTCCAGGATGGAACGTGCATTGTTTTTTTCGAAACGCAAGTCACGATTGGTAACGATTCCTTTTAGTATCTGATTTTCATCTACCACTGGAATACCTCCTATGCTATATTCTCTCATTACTTGCTTGGCATCACCAACTGTAGCTGTCAAAGGCAAAGTTACCGGATCGATAATCATTCCTGACTCAGCTCTTTTCACTTTTCTTACTTCAGCCGCCTGTTGGTCGATTGTCATGTTTTTATGCAAAACGCCAATACCGCCTTCCTGAGCCATAGCAATTGCCATAGCGCTTTCCGTAACCGTATCCATTGCTGCTGAAACGATTGGAACGTTTAATGTAATATTGCGTGAAAATTTAGATTGAATGCTTACTTCTCGTGGTAAAACTTCAGAATAATTGGGAATTAGGAGGACATCATCATAGGTTAGGCCTTCTCCTATAACTTTAGTTGAGTGTGCTTTCATTGTTGCAATTTGTAGTTAAATTGCGTGCAAATATAGTTAATTTTCAGGAGAAAAGGAAATCTGACTGTTTATTTAGAAATTTTTAGCTTTTGGCAAAGCTGCAATAAATTCTGTTCCTTCCTCATGATGGTAAATAATATCCAGTTTACCATTATTGTCAGACAAGAACTGTTTTACCAAAAGTAACCCAAGACCGGTTCCTTCTTCAAATCCGGTACCTTTTTCAGAAACCATTCTTTTATCGAAGTTTAGGATTTCTTCAATCTTGACTTTAGAAATTCCAACACCGGAATCGGTTATATGGATATTATGGAATACATCGTCTTCAGAATAGTTTATTTCGATTGTTCCTGCCAGCGGCGTAAACTTAATCGCATTAGATAACAGGTTATTGAGTATAATCTGTACGTGCCCTTTATCTGCATCTACAATAACATCTTCATGTGAATTGATATGACTAATCGTAATTTCTTTTGCTTTTGCTGTCAGTTCCAAAGCCGCAATGGAATCTCTGACAACAGCTTCCAAATCAACATTCTCTTTATTGATCTTAGCACCATCTAACTGCGTCATCGACCAATGCAGAATATTATTAAGCATAATAGAAGTATTGTCTACCTGCGTAATCAGATGTTCCGTGAGAACTTTTAATTCTTCATCACTGATTTCTCCTTCCTTCAACAATCCCAAAACCTGCTGTATCGAAGCAATAGGCGATCTTAAATCATGCGATAATATTGAAAACAGCCTGTTCTTGGTCTGGTTTAATTCGCTCAAATTATGATTCTGAGCCGTTATAAGTACTTTTTGGTTTTCAATATCCTGATTTTTAACCTCTAATTCATTGTAAAGTTTTTCTTTAATCTTGGTGTTTTTGGTGTATTGGTAAATAATGGTCAAGAGATAAAGCATAAACAATATGACAGAAACAGAAAACAATCGTGTGTTTTTAAGCTTGTGCTGTGCTGCTTCATTTTTCGCTATAAGCTTTTCATTTTCAGCTTCTTTACGTTTTAATTGCAGAAGATTGATCTCTTTTAATTTAGTATCGTTGAATAGCGAATCGTTATATGATTTGCAGATTGCCAGATACTTAAAAGCCATCTCATAGTTATTTTCATTTTTGTAGGCAATTGACAAGATTTCTGCCGCCCTGGCAATATCCCATTTGGCCTGCGCTATTTTTGCTGCTTCTAAACCTTTGAGCCCGTATTCTTGCGCCTTTTTATAATTTCCTTTTTTGATATAAACTTCTGAAAGTCCTGTAAAGGCAAATGATCTTTCCCATTCATTAGGCAGATCTGAATCGGTTAATACTTTTTGGTAATAATACGCAGAGGAATCCAGATCGTTTTTCAGGTAATGAAGATTTCCGAGCCTGTTGAAGGAAAGATGTTCCATATTTGCATCTTTATTCCGGGCTGCCAATTTCAACGATTTATGGAAATTCTTATACGAACTTTCATAATCCTTCAACTCAACCTGAGATATTCCTATATTAAAGTACACCTTACTCTCTAATACGGTATCTTTCAATTCATGGATAAGGATGTTGGCACCTTTAAACAATTTAATAGCTTCCTCGTTTCTGCCAATTCCCTGCTGAATCAGCCCTTGTCCAATAAGGCATTTGGCTATTCCCAGCGTATGATTGTTTGCTTCATACAGCAAAAGAGCTTCCATAAATTTCTTTAGGGCAACATCATACGATCCCACAATATAATAGCTAGCGCCATAATTATGAGCTACATCTGCAATCAGGATTGGGTCTTTTGATTTTTGAGCAACAGTTTCAGCCTTTTTAAGCAGCTTTTCTGCTTGCTTAAAATCACTGTAGACAACTTTCTTTGACTCGGCTAAATAATAGGGAACGGAATCTTTCTGTAGGTTAAAAGCATAGCTATTGCTTTTTGGTAAAACCAAGCAAATAAATACTATAAGAAATTTTATTATAGATCTGGGCAAACTATTTCTAACTAGAATTCCGCTATAAAGGTATCAAATTTCGAGCCTTAATTTAGTGGTATACAGTAAAAATCTTAGTGGCTTCGTTATAGGCACTCTCAAAACTCATTGGACTGGTGTGGGTAGCTACTTTTTCTGCCGTAAAATAAGAGAGCATTTTTTCTGTCGGCATATTGCCCGTCAGATCGTCTTTCGCCATTGGGCAACCACCAAAACCTTGTATCGCACCATCAAATCTTCTGCATCCTGATTTATAAGCTGCATCAACTTTTTCAAACCATCTGTCTGGCGTAGTATGAAGATGGGCACCAAACTCAATATGTTTGTATTTTGGAATCAGGTTTGAGAAAAGATAGTCGATTACTTCAGGAGTTGAAGAACCTACGGTATCTGAAAGCGATAGAATCTTAACACCCATATTGGATAATTTTTCTGTCCACTCGCCTACAATTTCTACATTCCACGGATCGCCGTATGGATTACCAAATCCCATAGAAAGATAAGCAACAACTTCCTTATCGGTAGCGTTTGCAATGTCCAGGATTTCCTGTAAAGTCACCAGGGATTCTGCAATAGTTTTATGCGTATTACGCATTTGGAAATTCTCCGATATGGAAAACGGATAACCCAAATAACGTATTTCTTTATGTTTAGAAGCTATTTCAGCACCTTGTGTATTGGCAATAATAGCCAAAAGTTTACTATTGGTTTGGGAAAGGTCAAGCTTCGACAGCACTTCGGCTGTATCTGCCATTTGAGGAATGGCTTTGGGTGAAACAAAACTTCCAAAATCTATGGTATCAAAACCAACACGCAATAAGGATTGGATATAGTCCACTTTCTTTTCGGTAGGGATAAATGCCTTAATTCCTTGCATTGCATCCCTCGGACATTCTATAATTTTAACTTGTTCCATAGAAATCCAAAGATAGGAAAGAATTCTATTTTACGAAATCGTTTTTTCCTAATTTTATGCTAACAGATTATAGAATAATCTTACTTTTTTTGAAGTAATTTTTTGTTGATTTTTTTAATCAATTCCGGGCCTTCGTATATAAATCCGGTATACAATTGTACAAGGCTTGCCCCTGCATCCAATTTCTCTAAAGCATCTTCTGCAGAATGAATACCTCCCACTCCAATAATAGGAAACGATTTATTGCTTTTTTCAGATAAGAAACGAATGACTTCTGTAGAGCGTTTTGTCAAAGGTTTGCCAGACAGTCCGCCTGTTTCTTTTTGATTTTCGGATGTAAGGCCTTCTCTTGAGATTGTCGTATTCGTAGCAATTACTCCTGCAATTTTGGTATCGTTTACAATATCTACAATATCCAAAAGCTGCTCGTCTGTCAAATCAGGAGCTATTTTCAGAAGAATTGGTTTTTGTTTTGGCTTGGTCGTATTCTTTTGCTGCAAAGTCTGCAACAATTGTGTCAGCGGTTCTTTATCCTGCAAGGCACGTAGGTTTGGCGTATTAGGCGAACTTACATTCACAACAAAATAATCGACATAATCATACAAGGCATCAAAGCAGATTTCATAATCTGAAACCGCATCCTCGTTTGGAGTCAGCTTGTTCTTACCAATATTTCCACCTATCAGAACACCATTGTTTTTTTTCAATCTTTCCACAGCTTCAAAAACACCGCCGTTGTTGAACCCCATTCTATTGATAATTGCCGAATCTTCTTTAAGTCGGAAAAGGCGTTTCTTTGGATTCCCTTCCTGTCCTTTTGGCGTAAGTGTTCCGATTTCAATAAAACCGAATCCCAAGTTCGAAAGCTCTTTATACAATTTAGCATCTTTATCAAAGCCTGCAGCCAGGCCAACAGGATTTTTAAATTTCAGTCCAAAAACTTCACGTTCCAGACGTTTGTCATCGACTTGGTATAGTGATTTAAAAACGGATTTGGCACCCGGAATCTTATTCAGAAACCGTAATGTGGAAAAAGTAAAATAGTGGATTTTTTCTGGATCAAAGCCAAAAAGTATGGGACGGATTACCGATTTGTACATTGTAGTTGTGTTGTGTTGTTGTTCTGCAAAAATAGAATTATCCCACCGATTATTAAATGCTTAAAAAGATTTTTTTGTTGAGACATCTAAACTAATACATCCAAAACTTTTTTATCTTTAACGAAAGAAACATCTATACGCTATGAAATTTGAAGAATTGCGTCCAATACTCTGGACAGAGAAATTAGATGAAACCATCGATTTTTATACCAAAACACTCGATTTTACTTGTGATGAAAGGAATGACGATTGGGGCTGGGCTTCACTACATCGAGATGCCATAGTGATTATGCTAGCCAAACCAAACAGCCATGAAGGATTTGTAAAACCTACCTTTACAGGCTCTTTTTATATATCGATAAATGATGTCGATTCGTTTTGGGACAAGCTAAAAGACAAGGCGAATATCTGCTATCCTATTGAAAATTTTGAATGGGGCATGAGAGAATTTGCCATTTATGACAACAACGGATATATTCTCCAATTTGGACAGGATATCCCTAATTAGGAATAGACTATGACAAAGCCAAAACTTATTGGAATTGCTCCGCAGCTCATTGTTTCTGATGTAGTACAGACTGCAGAATATTACCGTGATATATTAGGTTTCGAGATTATTGGATATTTTCTGGACCCGCCAGTTTATGCCATGGTAAAAAGAGATGAATTCCAGATACACTTTGGAAAAGCAGATGCCGATTTTGAAATAAACAAAAATGGGTATTACAAAAAGGGATGTACGGATTTGATTATTTGGGTTCCAGAAATTGATGCTTTTTATGAAGAACTTCGTTCCAAAAATGCTATCATCTTTCAGGAAATAACAAAACGAGTGTACGGCAGTCGCGAATTTATCATTCAAGACTGTAATGGATATTTGATAACTGTTGGAGATTAATTTTATACTATACCATAAAGAATGAGAAACAACATCATAAAATTTATTTTTTTAGCTTTTGGTTTAATATTTATAAGCTGCAAAGAAGACCCTGAATTAGTTGTAAGTCACAGCTTTGTAAATGATACAGCTTTGGGACATAAAAGAACTCTAAAACTTTTCAAAGACAGTACTTTCATGTTTACAGATAGCTCGTTAAACAGAGGTCTAGATCGTGATACAATCATAAAAGGAAAATACACAATAAAGAACGATACCATTTACTTTCAAGATTCCTTTTATTATTTTAAAAAGGGTATTCTAACAAATGGGTATTTTGAGTTATTAAGCCCAAGACCTTTAAAATTTGAATTATTAAAAAATAATTCTCAAATCAATTCAAAAATTTACACCGATACTAAATCTGATTTTACATTTTTCACCTACACAAAAGAGTATTTTGGAAAAGATTTAATTGGCAAAAATTCCTCTTTAAATGAAGATGAAATTTTAAAAGTCAAAAGTCTAATTCAAGCTACTATAGAAAAAAACAGGGAAGAATTTTATAGCAATTTCAATGAGAGTGATTATTACAAACAATGTATGGTAATTATCAATTCTAAAAATGAAAAAGAAGTCCAGATACATTGTATAGGCAAAAAAGGCAACTTTACTTTAGATTGGAAAGAACAACCTCTTATGGTTAAGGATGGTGGTGATTATTTCTTTTGGATAACAATAAACCTGACAAAAAACGAAGTTACTGATTTAAGTGTCAATGGTCAAGCTTAATATGTATGCTAAAACAAAAGTTCAACAATCTGCTTCAAACGTATAATGAGGATATTTCTCTGCAAGAAAAATTCTGGATGGAAATCGAAAAGCATTATAGTTCCAGCAAAAGGCATTATCATACGCTTTTACATCTGGAAAATCTTTTTGGAGAGTTGGAACCTTTACACAGAAAACTTGAAGATTGGGATACCCTACAGTTTTCCCTATTCTATCATGACATTATTTACAAGTCTTTTAAAAGCAACAATGAAGAAGAAAGTGCTTCGTTGGCAGTAGAAAGACTTCGCCAGATTGGTTATCCGGAAGAAAAGATACTCAAATGCGAGAATCAGATACTCGCCACAAAATCGCATAGTTTTGCCGATAATGACACTAACTCTTTTACTGATGCCGACTTATCCGTATTGGGAAAAGACTGGGAAACCTATACTGTTTACTACCAGCAAATCCGAAAGGAATACAGCCTTTATCCCGATTTCCTCTACAACAACGGCCGAAAAAAAGTACTACAACATTTTCTGGATATGGAGAACATTTTCAAAACAGAATATTTTCAAAATAAATATGAAAACCAGGCACGATTAAATATTGAAAAAGAGTTCCAGATACTCGATAAATAATCGTTAAACCTTGACACAAAAAATAAGAAAAACTTAAATAAATCGTAACTTCGCAACACATTTTTAAACCTATAATATGCAACATATCATTGACCGTTTTATCAGTTATGTGACAATTGATACGGAATCGGATCCAAATTCAAATACAACTCCAAGTACAGAAAAACAATGGGATCTGGCTAATAAATTAGTAGAAGAATTAAAGGCAATCGGAATGGAAGATGTTACGATTGACGAAAATGCTTATATCATGGCTACCCTGCCAAGCAATGTGGATCATGACGTGCCGACAATTGGGTTTGTTTCGCATTTTGATACGACACCAGATTTTACGGGCGCAAACATCAAGCCTCAAATCATCAAAAATTATGATGGTGGCGATATCGTTCTAAATAAAGAACAAAACATCGTGCTTTCTCCTAGCTATTTTAAAGACCTGTTGCAATACAAAGGACAGACTATTATCACTACCGACGGTACTACACTTCTTGGTGCTGATGATAAGGCTGGAATTACAGAAATTGTTACGGCAATGGAATTCCTGATCCAGAATCCGGAAATCAAACACGGAAAAATCAGAGTGGGTTTTACTCCTGATGAAGAAATTGGCCGGGGCGCTCATAAATTTGATGTAGCAAAATTCAATGCGGACTGGGCTTATACTATGGACGGAAGCCAGATTGGTGAATTGGAATATGAAAACTTCAATGCTGCCGGTGCCAAGATTACTTTCAAAGGAAAAAGCGTGCATCCTGGTTATGCTAAAGGGAAAATGATCAACTCTATGTTGATTGCAAACAAATTCCTTTCAAAATTACCGAAAGACGAAGTGCCTGAAAGAACAAAAGGTTATGAAGGATTTTTCCACGTACATCACCTGAACGGTACGATTGAAGAAACCGTATTGGAATTGATTATCCGTGACCACGACAAGAAAAAGTTCGAAAAAAGAAAAAAACTGGTTGAGAAGATTACCAAAAAAATCAACAAGAAATTTGCAGAACAATTCGGAGGTGATATAGCTACTGCTGAAGTAAAAGACCAATACTACAACATGAAAGAAAAAGTAGAACCGGTTATGCATATTGTTGATATTGCTGAAAAGGCAATGAAAGAATTAGGTATCAAACCAATCATCAAGCCAATCCGAGGCGGAACTGACGGATGCCAACTTTCGTATATGGGACTTCCTTGTCCAAATATTTTTGCTGGTGGACATAATTTCCATGGCAAATATGAATATGTTCCTGTAGAAAGCATGCAGAAAGCAGTTGAAGTTATTGTAAAAATTGCCGAACTGACTGCCGTAAAAAAATAAGCGTCACCATGGAGGAAAAACACACATGGGATAAAACCAATCAATGGGAAGAAGAGTTGGATTTCCTGAAGTCAATTATTATCAAGACAGAATTGGTTGAGGCCATTAAATGGGGCGCACCTGTTTATACCTTAAACAATAAAAATGTACTGGCAATTGGCGGCTTCAAAAACTTTTTTACCATCTGGTTTTACAATGGTGTTTTTCTGAAAGACCCGAAAAAAGTATTGGTCAATGCCAATGAAGGTGTTACAAAGTCCTTAAGGCAATGGCGATTCGAGTCGAAAGAAGAAGTAGATGAAAAATTGGTACTTTCTTATATCAAGGAAGCAATTGAAAATGAAAAAGCCGGGCTTTCAATCAAGCCGGCTAAAAAAGAAGCTATCGTTTCTGAATTCATGCAAAACCAATTCAATGCTGATTCCGGGCTAAAAAAAGCTTTTGAAGTATTCACTCCTTTCAAGCAACGAGAATTCTTAGAATATATCGAAAGTGCCAAGCAGGAGAAAACAAAAATCACACGATTTGAAAAAATCAAGCCGA
Organism: Flavobacterium microcysteis; assembly: GCF_006385255.1. GTDB lineage: Bacteria > Bacteroidota > Bacteroidia > Flavobacteriales > Flavobacteriaceae > Flavobacterium > Flavobacterium microcysteis. The sequence continues at coordinate 197,006 of NZ_VFJE01000055.1, read as the reverse complement.
TGATTTTAGAAGGAATTGGCCTGAATGACAAATACAGATAATAAAAAAGTCCCGATTACTCGGGACTTTTTATTTTTTTATAGAAAACGATTATTTAGCTTCGTTTGCCATTTTGCTCAATTCCAAAGAAATTGCAGAACGCTCCATTTTTAGTTTTCCTGACATTGTTTCAAGAACAACAGTTCTTTCTGCAAGCTCAGCAATTCTTCCGTGAAGACCACTTTTTGTAATCACCTTGTCTCCTACTTTAAGACCGGTTTCAAATTCTTTTTCTGCTTTCGCTCTTCTTTGTTGAGGCCTGATCATGAAAAAGTACATGACCACAAACATTCCACCGAATAAAAGTAAATTTGCGTATTGTTCCATAATAATCTTAGTGATTTGTCACTCCAATTCCACCTGCTTTAGGTGTAACTTCTGCTCTAATAGTTAATAATTCGTTTCCGTTAGCTGTATTAGTCGTAATATTTACAGACTTTTGTTGTTTTCCTGGTTTTCCAGTAGAATCAAAAGTAACTTTCATTGTACTGGTTTCTCCTGGCTTAATTGCTTCTTTTTTATACTCAGGAACCGTACAACCACAACTTCCTTTAGCATCAGTAATAATCAAATCAGCATTACCTGTGTTAGTGAATGTAAAAACGTGTTCTACTTTGTCTCCTTCTTTGATTGTCCCGAAGTCAAATTCTTTTTCTTTAAAAGTCATTACCGGGATCTTTCCAGCTGCTTCTTCACGCATGGCTGTTGCCTCAACATTAGAAGCCTCGATTTTTGAAGATGCGTTTTCTTTGCAAGAAACACCTAATACTAGCGTTGCAATGGCTAGCAAACCTACAGTTTTTTTAATCATGATTATGAATATTTAAGTTACATCAAACCTCTTCCGGTTTTATTTAATTTATTTGCTGTTTGGTAATCTTTTACAAGATTGTCTAAAATTCCGTTGATAAAAATACTGCTTTTTGGCGTAGAATATTCCTTTGCAATTTCTAAATATTCGTTAATAGTTACTTTTACCGGTATAGAAGGGAATTTTAATAGTTCACAAATAGCCATTTTTAAGATAATCGTATCTACTTCCGCTATCCTGTCTGAATCCCAGTTTGGAGTTTTATCGATAAATTCTTTTGACAATTCCGGTTCATTCAACACCGTTTTTCGGAACAGGTTTTTAGTAAATTCCTTGTCTTCAGAATCTTTATAAACTCTTGGAATTGAGAAATCTTCGTCCGTCGATTTTAACGCTTTTAGTTGTTTGGCAATATGCGTATTCACTAATGGAATATCATCAATCCATGTTAGCTTATTATCTTCAAGATATTCGTAAAGTTTTTCGTTTGGCGCAATTAAATCTGTAAAAACAGTAACCACAAAACGTTTGTCTTCTTCAAAATTGTTCACACGATTGCTCATGTACTCTTTATAAAGATCGCTGTTTTTGATTTCTTCCAGAAGAATTCTGATATAATCATCATTCAAATGCCAATCGTTGATTTTTCTATTCTCCAAAGCCATGCTTAAAGAATTGCTTTCAAGTAGCAATTGCAATACATGATTGTTGATGAATTTCTTATTGGGATTACGCTCGTCTGGAGTTGCGAGGTGTTTTTTGCTGGACTTGTCAAGAAAATCTTCTTCTCTTTTTTGGATTTCTACCAAAGAAGACAGCATAATAAGGTATAAATCTTGAATATTTTCGATACTGTAGAATAAGAATTTTTCTTCTTTTTCAAGATTATCGGAATTGTTTTGATGCATGGCATATACTGACTGCATTACTTTTACACGGATATGTCTTCTGTTTAACACCTTATAAGAACTTTTAAAAATTAACAAAGCGAAAGAGATTTTCTTTCGCTTTGCAAAAATAGTAATATTATTGAAACCCTAAATTATTATTTAGCGTTTTCTTTTTTTCTGTCATCAATACGTTTTTGAGCAATAGATAAAGCTGCCTGGTGTGTAGTAATACCATTTGTTTCAGCAAAATTGAAAATCTCTAATGTAGTATTGTAGATGTTTTCAGTTCTTCTCAAAGCTTCAGCACTGTCATAACCAACAATTTCAGCATATACGTTAATGATACCTCCAGCGTTGATCAAGAAATCAGGAGCATAAGCAATACCTCTGTCTTTCAAGATTTTTCCGTGGATTTCTTCATTAGCCAATTGGTTGTTAGCAGCACCAGCAATGATTTTTGCCTGAATTTTGTTTACTGTAGCATCGTTAATTGTAGCACCCAATGCACATGGAGCATAAATATCAACCGGAGCGCTGTAAATATCTTCTCCTGTGAAAATCTGAGCACCATATTTTTGGCTGATTTCTTTCAATCTAGCTTCGTTGATATCAGTGATTTGCACCAAAGCACCTTCTTTTGTAAGGTGGTCGATAAGTGTCTCACCTACGTTTCCAGTTCCTTGAACCAAGATTTTTTTGCCATCCAGGTTATCAGAACCAAATTGGTATTTAGCTGCTGCTTTCATTCCCATGTATACACCAAAAGCTGTTACAGGTGAAGGATTTCCAGAACCACCTCTTGATTGAGAGATACCTGTTACATAAGGAGTAACATCTCTGATTAAGTCCATATCTGGAGTTGTAGTACCTACATCTTCAGCAGTAATATATTTTCCGCTTAGTGAATTGATAAATTCACCAAACTTTATCATCATTTCCGGAGTTTTGTCAACTTTAGAATCGCCAATAATGACGGCTTTTCCACCTCCAAGGTTCAAGCCTGAGATAGCAGATTTAAAAGTCATTCCTCTAGACAGTCTCAAAACATCATTAAGAGCTTCCCATTCGTTGGTATATTTCCACATTCTCGTTCCACCCAAAGCTGGTCCTAAAACTGTGTTATGAATGCCGATTATTGCTTTCAAACCAGTATCTTTGTCATTACAAAATACGATCTGTTCGTGATTGTCAAATGATAATTGTCCAAAAACCGGGTCGATTTTGTGAAGCTCACTTGCTTTTGCTACTTCTGTTATCATACTATCTTTTATTAAGTGGTTAATTATGATTTCATCAAAAAGATGTCGCAAAATTAAGATTTAAATCAAAACTTTGCAATGAAATTAACCTTTATTAGCAATCCATTAATGAAAATAGCTTTTTTACATTTTAAATAAAAAAATATTTTACTCATATTTTTAACATAAAACAACATATTATTTTATCACTTTTGCAAATACAATGAAAGAACTTCAATATTTAAACAAATATTTCACTAAATATAAATACCATTTTTTATTAGGAATTATTACCACAATTGCGGCTCAGTTTTTTTCTCTTTATACGCCAAAATTAATCGGAAATTCCATCAATGCGCTGACGCAGAAAGAGTTTGATTCTGAAACCACAAAAAACATCCTTCTGGAAAATATTGTATGGGTTTTAATCACTACAATTATTGCAGGTGTACTTACTTTTTTAATGCGCCAGACATTAATTGTAATGTCACGTTATGTAGAATTCGACTTAAAAAACGAAGTCTTCAGGCAATATGAAAATCTTTCTCAGAATTTCTATAAAAGAAACAGAACGGGTGATTTGATGAACCGCATCAGTGAAGATGTTAGCAAAGTCAGAATGTATGTAGGTCCGGCCGTTATGTATACCATCAACACCTTTATACGTTTTGCCGTGGTAATTGTACAGATGTATATTATTTCGCCAAAGCTTACCTTATATACTTTATTGCCTTTGCCTATTCTTTCTTACCTAATATTTAAACTCAGTAACGAAATCAATATAAGGAGTGGGATTTTCCAGCAGAATCTTTCACAACTTTCAAGCTATACCCAGGAAGTCTTTTCTGGAATTCGAGTTATCAAAGCCTATAGCCTCGAAGAAAAATCACAAGACGAATTTTCTGATTTGTCAGAAGAAAGCCGTGAAAAGAGCATGAAGCTTGCCAAGACCAACGCCTTGTTTGGCCCGCTAATGATTTTGCTCATCGGGATGAGTAACCTTGTCGTGATTTACGTTGGAGGTATGATGTACATTAACGGCTCTATAAAAAGCATTGGTGTCATTGCAGAATTCATACTCTACATCAACATGTTGACCTGGCCGGTAGCTTCTTTAGGATGGGTTTCATCTATGATACAGGAAGCTGAAGCCTCACAAAAAAGAATCAATGAGTTCCTTAAAATACAACCGGAAATCAAAAACAAAACACTAGAAAGCTCTATCATTGACGGAAAGATTACCTTCAACCATGTAAGCTTTACTTATGAGGATACCAACATCACAGCATTAAACAAAATAAGCTTTACGATACAGAAAGGAGAAACACTGGCTATTCTTGGAAAAACAGGTTCCGGAAAATCGACAATCTTAAACCTTATTAGCCGATTGTATGATGTTAAAGACGGCGAAATCACTATTGATGGCCACAACATCAAAGACCTGAACCTTCACGATGTCAGAAACAGCATTGCTTTTGTACCTCAGGACGCTTTCTTGTTTTCAGATACGATTATGAACAATATCAAATTCGGAAAAGAGAATGCGACAGAAGCTGAAGTAATCGAAGCTGCCAAAAAAGCGGTTGTCCATACTAATATTATAGGATTCAACGATCAGTACCAGACTGTAATTGGTGAAAGAGGAATTACTTTATCGGGTGGACAAAAACAGCGTGTCTCTATTGCAAGGGCAATTATCAAAGATTCCAACATTTTGTTGCTTGATGACTGTCTTTCAGCCGTTGACACAGAAACCGAAGAAGCGATCCTAAATAACCTTCTTGAATTCTGTAAAGACAAGACAACTATTTTAGTGAGCCACAGAGTTTCATCAGCTAAAAACGCAGACAAAATCATTATTCTTGACGATGGAAAAATCATCCAACAAGGCTCTCATAATCAATTGGTAAACCAAGAAGGCTATTACAAAGACTTGTATCTGAAACAACTTTCTGAAAAAGAAATCCTATAAAAATGTTGTTTAATTCAGCTATTTTTTAGATTTTTGGTTTCCAGTTAACACAAACCAATTGAACGACGGATTATGAGAGAAAATGACATGCTAGAAAAAGAAGAAATTTTTTCTAAAGTATTGAGAGCCGGAAGAAGAACTTATTTCTTTGATGTTAGAGCTACAAAAGCTGACGACTATTATATCACAATTACTGAAAGTAAAAAATTCACTGAAGAAGACGGTTCTTTTCATTTTAAAAAACACAAAATCTACCTTTATAAAGAAGATTTTACCGCATTTTCAGAAATCTTAGAAGAAATGACTTCTTATGTCTTAAACCACAAAGGCGAAGAAGTAATCTCTGAAAGACATCAAAAAGATTTCAAGAAAGAGTTCTATACTGAAAAAGCTACAGCTGAAACTACCGCCACAGCAAGCTTTACAGATATTGACTTTGACGATATTTAATCAATACACAATAACAGAATTCCCGAAATGACCTTTCGGGAATTTTTTGTTTATATAAGATTCTGGCATAGTTTTTTCCAAAACTCAAACCTAACACAATAACATCCCCCTAAATGAGACACCTTCTTATCTTATGCCTGTTCCTAAGCAATTGTCTTCTTGCACAGACAAAAATTGCTGGGACTTATGATACAAAAACAAAAAAATTCACGCCTGAAGACAAGACTTATTATATCCAATACTTTTTTAAAGGCTATGCGTCTGTTTCAAAAGACAAAGCTTCCGGGATAATTGATAGCACAGGAACTATTGTTGCACCTCTTATTTATGATTCCACTGTCGCCAGCTTTACAGAAAACAGGGCACTAGTCAAAAAAGAAAATCTATACGGCTTTGTCGATAAATCAGGCAAAGAAATCATTCCTTGCATGTATAATGAAGCTAAAGGTTTTTCAGAAGGTTACGCCTGGGTAAAAAAAGAAGAAAAATGGGGACGTATAGATTCTTCTGGCAAAGAAAACATTCCTTTTATTTATGAGACGGCTGGTTTTACATCAGAAGGCATGACACGAGTACAAAAAGATGGGAAATTTGGAGCCATTAACCAAAAAGGGCAAGAAGCCGTTCCTTGCATCTATGATGAGATTGGCTTTTTTAAAGATGGACTGGCTGTAGCCACAAAAGGACAAAAACGCGGTTATGTTGATAAAACAGGAAAAACGGTCGTTCCATTTATTTATGAACTAGCTGACGATTTTAAAGGCGGTGTAGCTATTGTCAGAAACAACAACAAATGCGGCCTAGTTGATAAAACCGGAAAAGTTATAGTTCCATTAATTTATGACGGAATGGGCAGTTTTGATAGTGACCAGTCTGGATTGGCAAGAGTTCAGATAGGCAACAAATGGGGCTTTATCAATAAAAAAGGAAAAGAAGTTGTTCCGTGTATTTATATCAAAGCTAATTTTTTCAGTGAAGGCTTGGCATTAATCGTTACTGACAAAGGAGAAAGTGGTTATGTAGACACAACCGGAAAACTTATCATTCCATTTACAAAATATACTAGGGCTGAAAATTTCAGAAACGGAAAAGCAGAAGTAAGAAAAGGTAATGATATCTTTTTTATCAACAAGCAAGGACAGCCAGTCAACTAATTCAATAACATTTTACAATTATAGTAACAGCCTCAAAAGAGGCTGTTTTTTTATCCGATTCTCAAACCATTCTCTACTTTAAAATCCGGAGATAACAAGATAACAGAACCTTCCTCGCCTACCGCTCCTAAAACAAGACACTCGCTCATAAATTTGCCAATCTGTTTTTTAGGAAAATTTACAACAGAAACAATTTGTCTTCCAATTAAATCTGCTTTTTCATAATGTTTAGTGATTTGTGCGGAAGTCTTTCTGATTCCAATTTCAGTACCAAAATCGATAACCAGCTGATATGCCGGTTTTCTGGCTTCTGGAAAATCATTGGCTTCCATAATAGTCCCAACTCGCATTTCTACTCTTTCAAATTCGGACCATGATAAATTATTCTCTAATTCTGAATTCATAATTTTAATTTTCTATTCTAAATACTGTCTGTCAAATTTCGAAAATTTCTGCCTATATTTAAAGCTCGAATTTTATTTTAAACGCAATGGCAAAAACACCATCAAACATGCCCCCACTTGGGACTTCTGCACCACAATTCAGATTGAAAGATACTAATTCTAATTTTTATTATTCTTTTGAAGACCTGAAAGGCAAAAAAGGCACTTTGGTTATGTTTATCTGCAATCACTGCCCTTATGTGATTCATGCCTTGCCGGAAATTTTGATGATTGCCAACGATTATCGAGTACAAGGTATTGGGATTATTGCCATAAGCAGCAATGATGTTGAAAAATACCCACAGGACGGGCCGGATATGATGACTGAATTTGCCTTTAAAAACAGTTTTGATTTTCCTTACTTATATGACGAAACCCAGGAAGTAGCCAAAGATTTTGATGCTGCCTGCACGCCTGACTTTTATCTTTTTGACTCGCAAGACAAATTATTTTACCGAGGACAATTAGACGATTCAAGACCTTCAAACGGGATTCCTTTAAGCGGTAGCGATTTGAGAAATGCAATCGACGCCTTGATTTACAACAGAAGCCTGCCTGAAACCCAAAAACCAAGTCTGGGTTGCAATATCAAGTGGAAATAATTATTTCTTTTCCAATACGATATCAATAGGGCGGTTCATCTTAGGACCAAACTGTGTTTCACGAGCTTTGCTGGAACATAAGACATACATATTGAAGCTATTCAGCTTTACAATCTGTGTTTTAAAATTGCCACCGTTTTCTTCACCGTCAACATCTTCAACTTTCAGGCTAAAATCATCTCCTGGAAATGTGTTTTTGATGGAAAGCAGATAATTGTCTTTTGCAAAAGGAAAAAACCAGCGCTCTTTTGAAACCTGAGAATCGCCTGTTACCCTATTACCCTTATCGTCTATTTTATAATTAGCAGTAAAAGTCAATGGTTTTCCGGCACTTGTCCAGCTGTACAGGTTATTGATGTTCAGCAAATCAAGACCTAATCCATTAATGATAGTAATTTTCAATCCTGGAATATTCTCTTTTTTGCCCGCTTCGTGTACATTCAATACAAAATAAGAAGTAAAATCATAGCCGCAATGCTGTGCAACCTGAGCTTTTGAAGAAAATGAAATCAGAAAAAGAATAAAAAGCAAAAAACGCATCGGATGAATTTTAGTAGTGACAAAAATACAAAAGCAAATAGCATTCCAATAAAAAAGCACCTCGAATGAGGTGCTTTTAACAACTATAAATTGAAATATTATTATTTCACATCCATTAATTCCACATCAAAAACCAAAGTAGCATCTGGAGGAATAACGCCTCCCGCTCCACGAGAACCATATCCTAAATGTGATGGAATAACAAAACGAGCCTTATCTCCTACTTGAAGTAAAGCAATTCCTTCATCCCATCCTTCAATTACGTGCCCTTTTCCTAAAGGAAATTCAATTGGTTTTTTTCTTGGGTAAGAAGAATCGAATACTTTTCCATCTTCCAATTGTCCGGTATAGTGAACAGAAACGGTCTTACCGTTTTCTGCTTTTTTACCATTCCCCTTTTGAATCATTTTATAACGGAGTCCACTTTCAGTCTTATCAAATCCTGCAGCTAATTTTTCCATTTTAGCTTCAGCTTCTTCTTTTGCTTTTGCTTCACGTTTTGCACGAGAACCTTCAAATACTCTGAAAGCCTCAATAGCATTCCATTTTTTTGCCTCATCACCTTCACGGATAATTTCAATGCTTTGGATTTCATCGCCCTGAGCAATTGCATCCACTACATCTTGTCCTTCTACCACATGTCCAAAAACAGTATGTTTGTTATCCAACCAGTTTGTAGGAACGTGAGTGATAAAAAATTGTGAACCGTTAGAACCCGGACCAGAATTAGCCATAGACAATACACCTGGCTTATCATGTTTTAATTCCGGATGAAACTCATCGTCGAATTGGTAACCAGGTCCGCCTGTTCCTGTTCCTTGAGGACAACCACCCTGAATCATAAAATCAGGAATCACACGGTGAAATTTAAGCCCATCATAATAAGGCTTTCCTTGTGGTCTTGATTTATTTTCTAAATTTCCTTCTGCCAATCCAACAAAGTTACCTACAGTTCCTGGCGTCTTATCATGAGTCAATTTTACTACGATTGCCCCTTTTGGAGTATTGAATTTTGCGTATATTCCGTTTTCCATCTTTTTAATTTTATTTTTGAATCACGCAAAATTACGAATTAAAATGTGAAAATAAATACAATTAATGACCTAGGTCAAACAAAGAAACTAGGTATTTACTTAAATTTGCGTCACAGAAAAAAGAGATTTCTCCGTTATTCTGAAAATAAAACAACCGACCACATGAACAGCATTTTTCATCCTGAAGGAAATAAGAAACTGATTGAGCGCATTGAGACGCTCACTCCTATTACACACAATGAATGGGGAACAATGAACGTAAGCCAAATGCTCGTACATTGTCAGATGCCTATTAAGGTTGCTTTTGGAGAGTTGAAGATTAAAGTAGGGCTTATCGCTTTATTATTTGGAAAAATGGCCAAAAAAAGCGTCACCAGTAAAAACCCGATTAAAAGAAACTTGCCTACAGCCAAAGAATTTGTAGTAAAAGGTCATCCTGATTTTGAGCAGTCAAAAACAGAATTAATTACCTTAATCTCAAAATTCGCTGACGAAGGCCCTAAAGCAATAAAGAATCCAAAACATCCTTTTTTCGGAAATCTAACAACCGACGAATGGGACTATATGCAATGGAAACACCTGGACCACCATTTAAAACAATTCGGAGCTTAAATAAATATTTGATTTGGGATTTCAGATTTATGATTTTAGAAGCGAAATCATAAATCTAAAATCATAAATCTAAAACCCTAAATCACAAATCGTAAATCTAAAATCCAAAATCATAAATCCCAAAAATGAGAATCGACATTATCACCGTACTTCCTGAATTATTAAGAAGCCCTTTCGAAGCCTCTATTATGAAAAGAGCCATCGACAAAGGACTGGTAGAAGTCCATTTTCATAATTTGAGAGACTATACGACAAACAAACAGAAGAATGTTGACGACTATCAATTTGGCGGAGGTGCCGGAATGGTAATGATGATTCAGCCTATTGATGATTGTATTGCAAAGTTGAAAAGCGAGCGCAATTACGATGAAATCATTTATATGACTCCGGATGGCGAAACTTTAAATCAAGGTATGGCCAATCAGATGTCGTCATTAGAAAATATTATCATCTTATGTGGTCATTATAAAGGTGTAGACCAAAGAGTTCGGGATCATCTGATTACAAAAGAAATTTCAATCGGAGATTATGTGCTTTCAGGTGGAGAATTAGGAGCTATCGTATTGTCTGATGCCTTGATTCGGCTAATTCCAGGCGTTTTAAGCGATGAGACTTCTGCCTTGACAGACAGTTTTCAAGACAATCTATTGTCGCCTCCTATATACACGCGGCCATCCGACTATAAAGGCTGGAAAGTGCCGGATATTTTACTAAGCGGCCATTTTGCCAAAATCGACCAATGGCGTGAAGACAAAGCTTTTGAGCACACGAAGAATAGAAGACCGGATTTGCTGGAAGACTGATTTTTTAATTTATGATTTTTGATTTGTGAAGGCTGACTTATGGATTTATGATTTATGATTTGTGAAGACCGATTTATGGATTTATGATTTTTGAAAACAGACCTACATAAAGTGTCGTAATTCTAAAATCTTAAATCCTACCTCCAAAATCTTAAATCTTTAAATCCTAAATCTTATATCATACATCTAAAATCATGCATTTGAAATTTTTCTTAAAAAAATCACCTCTTCACGTTTAATAATTCATAACTTTTCCTATCTTTGCACCCACTTTGGACCAACCTCTGGCGAAACTCGTGAACGTTGCTCTGATAATCAAATAATTAAATCAAACAAAATGGCAGATTTGATGAAATTCGTTAAAGACGAATTTGTAACAAAAAAAGATTTTCCTGAATTCGGAGCTGGTGATACAATCACAGTTTACTACGAAATTAAAGAAGGTGAAAAAACAAGAACTCAGTTCTTCAAAGGAGTTGTAATCCAAAGAAGAGGTTCTGGAACGACTGAAACTTTTACAATCCGTAAAATGTCTGGTTCTGTTGGAGTTGAGCGTATCTTCCCTGTGAATATGCCTGCTTTACAGAAAGTTGAAATCAACAAAACTGGTAAAGTTCGTAGAGCTAGAATTTTCTACTTCAGAGAACTTACAGGTAAAAAAGCTAAAATTAAAGACAGAAGAAGATAATCTAAAGTCTTTTAGTTATAAAAAAATCCCGAATCGCTTCGGGATTTTTTTATTGCCTATTTTTAAGATGCAACATGAAATAAAAAATCATACCTTTACCTATTGTATTGCATGCAACTTACCTAAAATCAGACATTATGAAAAAAATAGCTTTACTATTTTGTCTCGCCATACTTCTTTCATGCTCAAGCGACGATTCATCGCAACCGCATGATACTACTGCCGATGTGCTCTTAAAAAAGACCATCACCCAAAGTAATGGCAATAGCTATGAAACGCTTTTTACCTATGACGGCAAAAAATTGCTGCAAGCGAGAAGTGTCAAGGAAAATAAAAAATTCAATTACAGCGGAAACAACATCTCAAAAATCAGCTGGTATACCAATCCTGATACCGACAATACATTGTCACAAACTGTAGAATTTGAATATCTCCCTGATGGAAAACTAAAAAAATTCAAGCAGGAAAGTGACAATCCTTTGACTGTTGAATTTACTTACGTTGGACAAGATACCGTAAATTTTGTTGCGAGAGCCTATAGAAGTTCTTATGATTTCGTAGGATACTTTACCGTTAGAGACAATGAAATCTCAGAATATGTCTACTTAAATGGTGGAAGACCAAGACCTTCTGTAAAATACACTTACGACAGTAAAAATCACCCTTTGAAAAACGTTACCGGATACAACAAGCTATTCTTGTATCACTATTTTTATAATTCAGCACATTTCAATGGTTTTACGACTAATGTTGGAAGCTCAAAAAACTGCATCAGCAACAGCCTGATCCAAGATCCAAGCGTTATTGAAGTTATGAATACGTACGAATACAACGAAAACGGATTTCCGAAGGTAATCAACAAAGACAGCAATAGTGCTGCCGATTATTTGTTCTACTAAAATCCTTTCATAAAATACATCCATAGCAGCCAGAAGCTTTCGCCTTCTAGCTGCTTTTTTATTTAAAAAAGAAAAGACTATCAAGATAAGCTCACCATTTCTATTATTAGAAATTTTGCGACTCTGCGCCTTTGCGTGAAATAATTGCTCGCAAAGGCGCAGAGTCGCATAGCAAGATTTCAGATAATCAATTAGGAAAACCTAAAGAATTCACCTGCTAAAATATTTCCAACTTATAAAATATCCACGTTAAAATTTTATAGTTATTTGATGATTTCGCATTTATCAATCTTTTAATTACCAATTTCTTAAATCAAACGTTTTCGCTTTCTCCAAATTCTTAAATTCGCTATGGTTTTCATATATTTGCAATCCTTACAAACAAGAATAAACAAACAAATTTTTTTCGAAAATGTCAGATAAAGCAAAGATTTCTTATACAATTACGGACGAAGCTCCGATGCTTGCCACCCACTCTTTTTTACCAATCGTAAAAGCTTTCACTGCTCCGGCAGGAATTACTGTTGAAACCAAAGATATTTCATTGGCTGGAAGAATCATCGCCAACCTTTCAGACTATCTTAAGCCGGAACAGAGAATTAATGATAACCTTGCCGATCTTGGAAAACTGGCTACAACACCAGAGGCAAACATCATCAAATTACCTAACATTTCAGCTTCGGTTCCTCAATTGAAAGAAGCTATCAAAGAATTACAGGCACAAGGATATAATCTTCCTGAATTTCCTGAAAACCCTCAGACTGACGAAGAAAAAGCAATCAAGGCTAAATATGCTAAGGTGCTTGGATCTGCTGTAAACCCAGTTCTACGTGAAGGAAACTCTGACAGAAGAGCTCCAAAAGCGGTAAAGAATTATGCTAAAAAACACCCGCATTCTATGGGTGCTTGGAGTGCAGATTCCAAAACGCACGTAGCAAGCATGAGCGAAGGCGATTTTTACGGAAGCGAAAAATCAGTAACCATCAAGGATGCCGATACTTTCAAAATTGAATTCGTAGGCAATGACGGTACTACAAAATTATTAAAAGACACTTCTCCGTTAAAAGCCGGAGAAATTATCGATAGCTCAGTAATGAGCATCAAAGCATTAAAAAGCTTTATCTCTAAAGAAATTGAAGACGCCAAAGCAAAAGGTGTTTTATTTTCTGTGCACTTAAAAGCAACTATGATGAAAGTTTCCGACCCTATTATGTTTGGAGCAATTGTAGATGTTTTCTTTGCACCGGTTTTTGAAAAATACAAAGACCTTTTTGCAGAACTTGGTATCGATACTAAAAACGGATTGGGTGATGTATATGCAAAGATTGCCGGACATCCAAAACAGGCTGAAATAGAAGCTGACTTAAATGCAGTTTACGAAAACGGACCTGCTATTGCTATGGTAAATTCTGATAAAGGAATCACCAACCTCCATGTTCCTTCTGATGTAATTGTTGATGCTTCTATGCCGGCTATGATCCGTACTTCAGGACAAATGTGGAACAAAGAAGGTAAAGGACAAGATACAAAAGCAATCATTCCAGACCGTTCTTATGCTGGTGTTTATGTTGCAACTATCGATTTCTGCAAAAAGAATGGTGCTTTTGACCCAAAAACCATGGGAAGTGTTCCAAACGTAGGTTTGATGGCACAAGCAGCTGAGGAATATGGTTCGCATGACAAGACTTTCCAGATGACAGCAGACGGAACTGTAAAAGTTACCAACTCAAAAGGAGAAGTCCTTACAGAACAAAAAGTAGAAAAAGGCGATATTTTCAGAATGTGCCAGGTAAAAGATGCTCCAATTCAGGACTGGGTAAAACTAGCCGTAAACAGAGCAAGATTATCAGACACTCCAGCTATTTTCTGGTTGGATGAAAACAGAGCTCACGACAGACAATTGATCGAAAAAGTAAAACTATACTTAAAAGATTACGATACAACCGGATTGGATATCAAAATTATGAATCCAGTTGATGCTACCAACCTTTCTTTGGAAAGAATCAAGGACGGAAAAGACACGATTTCTGTAACAGGAAACGTATTGCGTGATTACCTGACTGACTTATTCCCTATTTTGGAACTTGGAACTTCAGCAAAAATGCTTTCTATCGTTCCGTTGATGAATGGTGGTGGTTTATTTGAAACTGGAGCCGGAGGTTCAGCACCAAAACACGTTGAGCAATTCATCGAAGAAGGTTACCTTCGTTGGGATTCTCTTGGAGAGGTTTTGGCTTTAGGAGCTTCTTTGGAACATTTAGGGCAAACTTTAAACAACTCCAAAGCATTGGTTCTTTCTGAAACTTTGGATCAGGCTACAGAAAAGTTCTTAGAAAATGACAAATCGCCAGCTAGAAAAGTAGGACAGCTTGATAACAGAGGTTCGCACTTTTACATTGCGTTATACTGGGCACAAGCATTGGCAGCTCAGGATAAAGATGCTGAATTAAAAGCAACCTTTACTGAAATAGCAAAAGAACTTACTGATAACGAAGCTAAAATCAATGAAGAGTTAATCGGTGCTCAAGGAAAACACCAGGAAATTGGTGGCTATTACAAGCCAGATTTCAACTTGACTGACAAAGCCATGAGACCAAGCGAGACTTTAAACAAAGCTTTGGCTAAACTAGCTTAATCTTTTAACTTATTTTATAGAAAAAGACGACTGGAAACGGTCGTCTTTTTTATATTTTTACGTTTCAATCTTTTTATCCGTAATTCATAATTCACAACTCATAATTAAAAAATGTCAAGCCACCATATTGTCCGAGACGACCAGGAACCTGCTTTAATCATTGCCAATGGAGCTTCATGCAGCAGTGAACTAATGGGTCAATTATTAGAATGGTCGCCTTTGGTTATTGTTTTGGATTCAGCCATCGAAAGAGTGCTGCCACTAGGCATTAAAGTCGATGTGCTGTTAGGCGATTTTGACAATGAACTGGATATCGAATATTACAAAACATTGCAATTCCCACTGGAAATCGTATGTGCACCTGATCAGGATAAAACTGATTTGGAAAAGGCCTTCGACTATTTGGTAGAAAAAGGGCACAAAGCAGTGAATGTTGTATGGGCAACAGGCCGAAGAGCCGACCACACCATAACCAACATGACTAATATTGTACGTTTTCAAGACAAGCTGAAAATCGTTATTCTTGACGACTATTCCAAAATTTTCCAGCTGCCAAAACGATACGAAAAATGGTATCCGAAAGGTTTTCCCATTTCAATTATTCCCGTTGGAACAGTACACGGTATTACATCAACCAATCTTGACTACCTATTACATGATGAAACCCTGACTATGGGATACCGCACCGGAAGCAGCAATCATGCAGCTCAGGATGGCATGGTAACTATCGAGCATAAAGAAGGCGATTTGTTGTTGATGGAATGTTTTGATTGACCTTTTTAAACCCCTATTTGACATGACTAATCCGACTATAAAAATACAAAGCTCTGAAATCCTTTCAGACAATTGGTACATCCTTAAAAAGATTGTCTTTGATTATCAAAAAAAAGATGGCAGCTGGGAAACCCAATCCAGAGAAGTCTACGATCGTGGCAATGGCGCTACCATTCTTTTGTATAACAAAGTACAAAAAACAGTTATCCTTATCCGTCAATTTCGTATGCCTACTTTTGTAAATGGCAATGAAACCGGAATGATCATTGAAGCCTGTGCCGGACTATTAGAAGAAGAAAATCCGGAAGAATGCATCAAACGTGAAACTGAAGAAGAAACGGGATACAGCCTGACTCAGGTACGGAAAGTTTTTCAGGCCTATATGTCACCCGGTTCCGTTACAGAAATCATCTATTTCTTTGTGGCGGAATATTCAAAAGAGATGAAAATAAGCGAAGGCGGCGGACTTTCTACAGAACATGAAAATATCGACGTACTTGAAATTCCTTTTGAAAAAGCCATGCAGATGATTGAAACCGGAGAGATAAAAGACGCCAAAACCATCATGCTTTTACAATATGCCAAAATCAACAATCTGTTAGAATAGGTATTTTGCCCAAGTGTAACTTTTAAGGTTTCCTAAAGTTTTTTTCCTATTTTCCTTTGTAACTTTGTTACTTAAACTTCAAACTCCACATGAAATTTCAAGTCGTATCTGATTACAAACCTACTGGCGATCAGCCACAAGCTATTGAAAAATTAAGCAAAGGCATCGAGGACGGAGAGCGCTTCCAGACACTATTGGGAGTCACGGGTTCAGGGAAAACGTTTACTATGGCAAACGTGATTCAGGAAGTACAAAGACCTACGCTAGTTCTGGCGCATAATAAGACGCTTGCTGCACAGTTATATTCTGAGTTCAAGCAGTTTTTCCCAAACAATGCGGTAGAGTATTTTGTTTCCTACTACGACTATTACCAACCGGAAGCTTTTATTCCTGTAACAGGTACTTATATTGAGAAAGACCTTTCCATTAATGAGGAGCTGGAAAAAATGCGATTGAGTACCACTTCTTCGCTTCTTTCCGGACGCAGGGATATTATAGTCGTTTCTTCTGTTTCCTGTCTATACGGTATTGGTAACCCTGTGGAATTTCAAAAAAATGTGGTTACAGTAGAAAAAAACCAGGTAATTTCCAGAACAAAACTGCTACACAAATTAGTACAGGCCTTGTATTCACGAACAGAAGCTGAATTTAATCCCGGCTCTTTCCGTATTAAAGGCGATACGGTAGAAGTATTCCCTAGTTATGGTGACGAACCTTTCAGAATACATTTTTTTGGAGATGAAATTGAAGAGATTGAAGCATTTGATCCAAAAACCTCTTTAGTAATAGAAAAATATACCAGTCTGAATATTTACCCGGCTAATATGTTTGTGACTTCTCCAGAAGTCCTAAACGGCGCTATCTGGGAAATCCAGCAAGATTTAGTAAAACAAGTAGACTATTTCAAAGAAATAGGAAAACACCTTGAAGCTAAACGTTTGGAAGAACGTACCAACTTCGACCTGGAAATGATTCGTGAATTAGGTTATTGTTCCGGTATCGAGAACTATTCGAGATATCTTGACGGCCGACTTCCCGGCACAAGACCTTTCTGTCTGTTGGACTATTTTCCAAAAGACTATCTTATGGTAGTAGATGAAAGTCATGTTACCGTATCACAGGTTCATGCCATGTATGGTGGTGACCGTTCGAGAAAAGAAAATCTGGTGGAATATGGTTTCCGACTTCCTGCCGCTATGGACAACCGTCCGCTGAAGTTTGAAGAATTTGAGGCCATGCAGAACCAGGTTGTCTATGTATCAGCAACTCCAGCCGATTACGAATTGGAAAAATCAGAAGGTATATATGTCGAGCAGATTATTCGTCCAACAGGATTGCTTGACCCGATAATTGAAGTACGTCCAAGCTTGAACCAGATTGACGACCTTATTGAAGAAATTCAGCAGCGTGTTGAGCTTGACGAACGTGTTTTGGTGACCACGCTTACAAAAAGAATGGCAGAGGAATTGACAAAATACCTTACCAAAGTAGCTATCCGTTGTCGTTATATCCACTCTGAAGTTGACACACTGGAACGTGTTGAAATCATGCAGGACTTACGAAAAGGATTATTTGATGTATTAATTGGTGTGAACCTGTTACGTGAAGGCTTAGACCTACCTGAAGTATCACTTGTAGCTATTTTGGATGCTGACAAAGAAGGTTTCTTGAGAAATACCCGATCACTAACCCAAACCGTAGGAAGAGCAGCAAGGAATATCAACGGAAAAGCGATTATGTATGCCGACAAGGTTACTGCCAGCATGCAGAAAACGATTGATCAGACCAATTACAGAAGAGAGAAACAGATTAACTACAACAAAGAACATAATCTTTCTCCAAAAGCTCTGAACAAAAAAATCGAAAGCACGTTAGCCAAAAACTCTGTTTCGACCCAATATTTTGAAAACCAAGCTCTGAAAGCTGCAGAACCGGAAAGTCAATACCTGACAAAACCAGAAATCGAGAAAAAAATCCGTGAAGCCAGAAAGGCGATGGAAAAAGCAGCGAAAGATTTAGATTTTATGCAAGCAGCTAAATATAGAGATGAAATAAAAGCGTTGCAGGAAAAGATATAAACTAATTCAACTGCTCCTTAAAAATATCAATCAGCATTCCAGGATCAATCATTCCGTTTGGCGATTCTTCCATTGCTTTTAATATTCTTTTGATAGCAAAAGGATTCAATCCCATGTTCACTCCCATCTGTTTGATGGCTATTTCTTCTTTTTCATGCAATACGCCATCACAGTGCATTAGCAAAGCCAATCTGTAAAACTGATGGATGCGCTGCTGCTCTGATTTTATAGGAAGTGCTTTTAATTCTTCATGAAAAAGATTTTTAAAATCCTCGCTTTTGACTTGTAATTCCTGGGCAACAATACTTAAAAACTGATATTCTCTATCATGAAGCTTCCCGTCAATAATAGCAAAAGCAATCATTTCGGCCAGAAGGCTTAATTTTTGTTCGTAGGTGTTCATTAAATCCTTATTTTTAGCTAAAATATTCTTTTTTGTCCATCTCTAAAATCATTCACTTGAGATATTTATTCACAATTTTCTTATTCTGTTTTTTTCTGAATCTAAAAGCACAGGAAAGTACGGCTACATCACAGGTGAGCACTTTTGAAATAGAAGCGCCCCAATTAAAAACTGTCAAGAAAATATGGGTTTATCTTCCAAAAAGCTATACCGCTTCTAAAAAAAAGTACCCTGTAATCTATATGCACGACGCACAAAACTTGTTTGATGCCAAAACTTCCTATGCAGGCGAATGGAATGTTGATGAAACACTGGACAGCCTCAAGGCACAAGTTATTGTTATTGGCATTGAACACGGAAATGAAAAACGAATAGACGAGCTTACTCCTTTTCCAAATAAAAAACATGGCGGCGGCAAAGCTGACGATTATTTGGATTTCATTGTAAACACATTAAAACCGTACGTTGATAAAAATTACAGGACAAAAACCAATACCAATAATACCGCAATTTTTGGTAGTTCGTTAGGTGGGCTTGTCTCCTATTATGCTGTTTTAAAATACCCAGAAGTTTTTGGAAAAGCAGGTGTTTTCTCGCCTTCTTTCGGGTTTACTGACGATATATATACCCTAACCGAAAAATCAGAAAAGATCAAAGCCAAAATCTATTTCTTATATGGCGATTCTGAAAGTGATGATATGGTTATTGATGCCCAAAATATTAAAAAACTTTTGGACCATAACAGATGTTACTGCTTAAAGCTAGATAAGACCGTAATTGTAAAAGGAGGACAACATGGTGAGAAATTATGGAGGGAAGGTTTTGCGAAAGCTGTTTTGTGGTTGTTGTAAATAATTTAACCCAGCCTGGGTACGGAATCGATAACCCTGCCAGGGTTTTGAACCCTGGCAGGGTTAGGGTTTTGAACTCCGGAAAGGTTATTATCTAAAATATAACCTATCTTTGCAACAAATCAAGGATATGAACAACAACGATATTTTTAAAAAGCTTCGTGTAGCCTTACAGCTTCGTGATGATCAAATAGTAGACATACTTCAACTGGTAGATTTCAGAATCTCCAAACCTGAATTAGGTGCTTTTTTTAGAGCAGAAGACCATCCAAACTACATGGAATGTGGCGACCAGGTATTGCGTAATTTTTTAAATGGTTTAATCATTCATTTGCGTGGGACAAAAGAAAATCCTACCAATGCTATGGATATCATCAATCAAAACAAAACCCAGTTAAAAACGGCTGTCAAAAAAGTTGCTCCAAAAGAAGCCACAAAAGAAACTCCGAAAAAACCATTTGTAAAATCTTCTTCTAAAAATTTCAAACCTAAAAAAGTTGAAAGTAAATTCAATCCAGTAGAGAAAGTAAAATTCAAAAACGGTAAAAACAAAAAAGCATAAATTGATTGATTTTCTAACAATAGAATATCTTAAATCCGGAAATAGCAGACAGCGTGAAGCATACCAGACCTTAACGCAACATGCCATTCTTGAAAAGCTTTCAGAGTTTAGTCCGGTGCTGGTGGGAACGATTCCAATCTGTATTGATATTCCATCTAGCGATTTAGATATTGCTTGCTATTGGACCGACAAAGTTAGTTTCTACAATCAGATCAAAACCAATTTTGACAAAGAAACCGGATTTCAAATTTCTGAAACGGTTATCAATGGGCGTGAAACAATTATCTCCAGCTTTATCTTAGATAATTTTGAAATAGAAATTTTTGGACAGGACATTCCTGTAGAAAAGCAATACGGGTATCGCCATATGCTAATCGAATACAAGATTCTAGAACAGAAAGGAAAAAAGTTCCGAGAAAAAATCAGGAAATTAAAAGAGCAAGGCTATAAAACAGAACCCGCTTTTGCCCTACTTCTGGACTTAAACGGAAATCCTTACGAAGTATTACTCGAACTCGAATAAAACAAAAAATCCTAATCTTTCGATTAGGATTTTTTTATTGAAATATAAATATATACTATTAGCTAAGTGCAGCTTTTACTTGATCAGCAGCTTCTTGGAATTGTACTGCAGATAAGATTGGCATTCCTGAGTTATCGATCATTTCTTTAGCAAGTTCTGCGTTAGTTCCTTGCAAACGAACAATGATTGGCACTTTTATGCTATCACCCATATTTTTGTATGCATCGATAACACCTTGAGCAACACGGTCACAACGAACGATACCACCAAAGATATTAATCAAGATTGCTTTTACGTTAGGATCTTTCAAGATAATTCTGAAAGCCAATTCCACACGTTTAGCATCAGCAGTACCACCTACATCAAGGAAGTTAGCTGGTTCGAAACCTGCATATTTAATCAAGTCCATCGTTGCCATAGCAAGACCAGCACCATTAACCATACAACCAACAGTTCCGTCAAGATCTACATAATTAAGACCTGCAGCTTTTGCTTCAACTTCGATTGGGTTCTCTTCACGAATATCACGCATTTCTGCTAAAGCCGGGTGTCTGTACAACGCATTGTCATCCAGGTTAACTTTTGCATCAACAGCAATAATTTTGTTGTCAGATGTTTTTAAAACTGGGTTGATTTCAAACATAGAAGCGTCTGAACCAACATAAGCCTTATATAAAGAATCTACAAACTGAACCATTTCTTTGAAAGCATTTCCTGAAAGTCCAAGATTAAATGCAATTCTTCTAGCCTGGAAAGCTTGCAATCCTACAGTAGGATCAATTTCTTCAGTGAAGATTAAATGAGGTGTTTTTTCAGCAACTTCTTCGATATCCATTCCACCTTCAGTAGAATACATAATCATGTTACGCCCTTTACCTCTATTCAATAAAACTGACATATAGAATTCTGAAGTTTCGCTTTCACCTGGATAATAAACATCCTCAGCTACCAAAACTTTGTGTACTTTTTTTCCTTCAGCAGAAGTCTGAGGAGTAATTAACTGCATTCCTATGATCTGTTCAGCTAACTCTTCTACCTGCTGTAAATTTTTAGCCAATTTCACACCTCCACCTTTTCCTCTTCCACCTGCGTGAACCTGAGCTTTAATCACGTGCCATCCAGTTCCTGTCTCAGCCGTCAATTGTTTTGCAACCGTAACAGCTTCCTGAGGATTATTGGCAACATAACCACGTTGAACTTTCACGCCGTAACTGGCTAATATTTCTTTTCCTTGGTATTCGTGTATATCCATATTGAAGTTTTTTGACTTTTTAAAAGTGCCACAAAAATAGCAATTTTCATCTAATCAGCGAAAGAATTATTTCTTTTATTTAATGCTTGCCTACCTATTCTGATTCTACTTTTCTTAGTATCCTACATTATTTATTATTTCATTTTTTTTATTAAAAACACAAAAATAAAAGCAACTTTTTTACTTTTTTAACATCTTTAATATACATTAAACGCAAAACCCAACCCTTTAAAACAAATAATCATGAAAAAAATCCAACTAATATGCTTATTTGCAGTAATGATATTGCTAGGCTGCAATAACGACGACGATAATAGAAATGATACTTCATTAAGCGGAGTATGGAAATTAATAGAAGTTAATGGTACCATAGCCGGAATCAGGGATCAGTTCGAACCGGGAACTATTCAATGGAATTTTAATACTTCTAACAGTACTTTTACGGTCGTAAATAACAATACCGACGCATCCAAACAAGATGTATTTGAATCTGGCAATTATAGCTACTCCATAACCAATAATGATATGACTCCTGAAACATGTGCCCGTTCTCTTGTTCTTGACGGAACGAATTATGGCTGTTATATAGTCACCAATACTACTTTACAGATTAATCAGGGTGAAGCCGACGGTATAATCCTTAAATTTATTCGTTAAAATAATTTGTTTTTTAATTATTTTATGTTTCAAAAACAACAATATGTTGATTTTTGTTAATATAAGTTATTATTTTGCAAGATAAAAAATTCGATTATAGTTTTGTATAAAAGAATTTAAAGTCATGCAAACGAAAGATTTACTGCAATTGTCAGAAGAGTTTGGAAGTCCGCTGTATGTATATGATGCTGCAAAAATCCAGTCTCAATATACCCGACTGACGAATGCATTTTCAAAAGTCGGAAGCTTACGTATAAACTATGCCGTAAAAGCATTATCGAATATCTCTATATTAAAACTTCTAAAAGAATTAGGTTCCGGATTGGATACGGTTTCAATCCAGGAAGTACAACTTGGATTGTACGCAGGATTTGAGCCGGAAAAAATCATCTACACTCCTAACGGTGTTTCTTTTGAAGAAATTGAAGCAGCGGCACATCTTGGTGTTCAGATTAATATCGACAACTTATCCGTATTGGAACATTTTGGGGCAAAATACCCATCCATTCCGGTCTGCATCAGAATCAATCCGCATGTCATGGCAGGCGGAAATGCAAATATTTCAGTAGGACATATCGATAGCAAGTTTGGAATTTCTGTACATCAGATGCCTCACTTATTGCGAATTGTCGAAAATACAGGTATGAATATCAATGGAATCCATATGCATACGGGATCAGACATTCTGGATATTGAAGTGTTCCTATATGCAGCTGAAATACTTTTTGACACTGCTAAACATTTCAGCAATCTTGAATTTCTTGATTTTGGGAGCGGCTTTAAAGTACCTTATAAAAAAGACGATATTGAAACCAATATTGAAGAACTAGGCAAAAAACTGAGCAAGCGATTCAATGCTTTTTGCAATGAATATGGCCGTGAACTGACTTTAGCTTTTGAACCGGGTAAATTTTTAGTTAGCGAAGCCGGCTTCTTTTTAGCTAAAGTAAATGTTGTAAAACAAACAACTTCTACTGTTTTTGCAGGTGTTGATAGTGGCTTCAACCACTTAATAAGACCCATGTTTTATGGTTCGCAACATCATATTGAAAATATTTCCAACCCTAAAGGCAAAGAACGTTTTTATTCTGTTGTAGGTTACATCTGTGAAACAGACACTTTTGCCAACAATAGAAGAATTGCAGAAATTAAAGAAGGTGATATTCTGTGTTTCAGGAATGCAGGAGCCTATTGCTTTTCGATGTCATCCAATTACAATTCCAGATTTAAACCTGCTGAAGTATTGTGGTATGAAGGAAAAGGACACCTTATCAGAGAAAGAGAAAATTTTGACGATTTAATAAGAAACCAAGTCATTGTAGAATTTGACAAAAGTTACGAGCTGGTTTCTAAAAATTAGTTTGGTTAAGTATATTTTGAGGAAGGGTCCCATAGCATTAGCTTGGGGCTTTTTTTTTATAAAAACTCTTAAAATAACAAATAGTTAATCGCTGTAAAATGTTAGTTGATTATCTTTGGGCTTCATAAAGATTTTACCACATGGATAGAAGGAAATTTTTCAGAAACGGTTCGCTGTTTACAATAGGAGCCGCAGTTTTGAATCCTTTTCAGGGCAATGCCAATGTTCTGGATTTTGAAACGATTAACAAAAATAAAAAAGCCAAGAACATCATTTTGCTGGTCAGTGACGGAATGAGCACCGGGACACTTAACATGGCCGACCTATTCCTGAATAGAAAATATGGAAAAGGATCCAATTGGATTCAATTATATAAAGACAACCGAGTTTCAAGAGCTTTAATGGACACCGCTTCAGCCAGTTCGATTGTTACGGATTCTGCTGCGGCCAGTTCATCTTGGGGTGGTGGTTTTCGTGTAAATAACGGATCACTGAATGTAGGTCCTGACGGAAAACCACACTTACCTATCTGGCAAAAATTCAAAAGAAGCGGAAAAATGGCCGGATGTGTAACCACAGTTCCGATTACCCATGCTACTCCTGCCGGCTTTTGTGTAAACAGTAAAAGCAGAAACAGTCAGGATGATATTGCCGAAATCTATCTTGATCTGGAATTTGATATTATGATGGGCGGTGGTAAAAATTATTTCTCAGCTCAAACCAGAAAAGACAAAAAGGATATGTTTGCTGCATTTCAGGCAAAAGGCTATCAAGTTGCAAAAACACGTGCAGAAATGCTTAGCACCTCAAATGACAAGCCGGTATTGGGCGTTTTTTCTGATGATGCGCTTCCTTATTCTGTTGACCGAAATAGTGATAGTGATTTAACGAAAACCGTTCCTACCTTGGCAGAAATGGCACAAAAAGCTATTGACCGCATGAAAAACCACAAAAACGGATTTGTGCTTCAAATAGAAGGCGGGAAAGTGGATTGGGCAGCCCATGCTAATGATATTGCAGCTTTAATAAACGACCAGATTGCTTTTGACGAAGCCGTAAAGGTTGCTATAGACTTTGCTGAAAAAGACAAAGAAACTTTGGTTATCATTACAACCGACCACGGAAATGCCAATCCGGGAGTAATCTATGGGAAAAATGCGAATGACAATTTTGACAGCATTCAAAAGTACACACAAACTAACGAATGGATCCTGAACCAAATCACTCCAAGCTTTTCAATTTCACAAGTAAAAGAAGTCATCGAAAAAGCAAACGGACACATTCCTAACGATGAAGAAGCCAAAACAATCTTGAGTTATTATGATGGCTTGCATAAAGAAGAAGGCCTATACAATTATAAAAAACTACCGTATAAGGCATTTTCTGAAATGCAACAGAAAACAAATTCAGTAGGTTGGATCAGTATGGATCACTCTGCCGATTATGTTGAATTGGCAATGTTTGGCCCTGGAAGTGAGCTTCTAAAGCCTTTTGTTAAAAACACGGACCTGCATTATTTAATGCTTCAGGCTGCTGAAGTTGAGAATAAGTTTTAAAAGCCAAGTCTCTTCTAAATCAGAAATTTACTTTTTATTATATTGAAATCCTGTCTTGTTTAATTAAGACAGGATTTTTTTATCGTCAGTAATTCACAAAGAAAACAGCATACATACAAAACGAACTAAAAACACATACAAGTCGTTGATTACAACCAAAAATCATTACCTGATTTCACTCATTTGCTTTCATCACAAAGTTCCTTATATTTGAAAGTTAACCGCAAGTTTAAAGATAACAGTATGCTCAAACGACTATCAGAAAAGCTTTCCAAAGTTGATTATTGGAAAAAATGGGAACTATTTGAATTGTTTGACGACTTGCATAGAGGTGAAAAACTTTTGATTGAAATAGCAAGTAAAAATAGTGAAAGTCAATTCTTGAAATTCAAAGACAATTATATTGAAGAGTTATATGAAATTGAAGGTGATAATGTAGCTGATTTTACAAGAATATGGGAATGGTTTACACCAACAAAAGAATGGGAAACTTTGCTTAGTGAAAAAGGGAAAGAAATTGGAGACAATGTATTTCGGATTACTGACCAATGGAAAAGAAGCCAAGATTTTTTGATAGGAACGAAAGTTTCTTTAGAAAATGAGCGTGGCGTGGTTTTAGGTAAAAGTAAAGACAGGAATGAATATGGACTAATTCGTTGGGACACTGAGAAAGAAAATGACATTGAGGATTGGCGAGGTTTATTTGAAAGCTTTTTGCAAGCAGGAGGACAAATCATTAATCAAGACCACGAATTCAAGTTTATAAATAACGATGGAACTGAAAAGAAAGTAAACCGATAACAAGGTATTGCTAAAAGAAACGCTAAATGAGTTCGTTTTCCAAATCGTATCTGACAAAAAAACAAATTTTAATATAGTAGAAATTTATTGCGATTTTAACTGAAAAAAACGGCAGATAATAAGGGTTTTGCATCAGACTTGGCTGAAGTGCAAAAATTTGAGTAGTAGTTTTTCAATTCAATAATTATATCAAAATTCTCACTTTTTATCAATATCTACACAAAAAGTCGTAAAACAAAGCAAGAAAACTCATGAATATTGTTACACTTCCCGATGAATTAAATATAGACACATCACTATCTGTTCAGATTTTCAATTATTCTTCATCTCGGAAAATTTCCAAACAACAAATCATATTAAACCAGAATACTTTTAGCTTCCTGTTAGAAGGCTACAAAGATGTTATATTCAACAATTCATCTTTATCAATAAACAACTCAAAATTTGTTTTGATGAAATCAGGGCACTGTCTGATGACGGAACAACTATCCGATAGGAATAATTACAGAAGTCTCCTTCTTTTCTTCTCGGATACTGCCCTGTCGAAATTTATTGAAAATATAGAGCTAAACAAAACAGAACCAGCGAAAAACAGCTCTGTCCATGCATTTGAATACGATGAATTCATCAGACACTTTATTCAAAGCCTAACTGCCATCTTAAAACTTTCGGGCAAAATAAGAAACAATTTACTGGAAGTTAAATTTCAGGAAATAATGCTATACCTTACAGAATTACATGGTACAGATTTCCTCCAATCACTCGTTTCAAATAATAATGATACCATCCGAAAATTTACCCGTACAATAGAAAGCAACCAACTCAATAAACTAACCCTCAAAGAACTGGCCTTTTTATGCAACATGAGTGTTTCTACTTTCAAACGTGAGTTTGAAAAACATTACCCGGAATCGCCTGTAAAATGGTTTCAGAATAAAAGGCTGGAATATGCCCATTACCTGATTAACAAAGAACACAAAAGCTCATCTGAAATTTATTTCGAAGTTGGCTACGAGAACTTATCCAGCTTTATTCAGGCTTACAAAGCAAAATATGGAACCACACCAAGGCAACACCTTAAAAATTGAACTTCTGGCAACAGTTTTTGAACATTTCTCTAAGCTCAGTCATTATTGCGAAAATTAACTTTGTCTAAAATTTTAAAATCGTAATAAAATGAAAAAATTAAACTTAATTCTGGTATTAGCCCTACTGTTCACAAGTACACTTTTTGCACAAAAAACATTTACCTTATCAAGTAAAGACATGGGTGGAGAAGCCACAAAAACACAAGAGTTCGGTGGTTTTGGCTGCTCAGGAGACAACCAATCTCCCCAATTATCATGGAAAAATGCACCCGAGGGAACAAAAAGTTTTGCCATTACCATGTATGATCCGGATGCCCCAACAGGAAGTGGATTCTGGCATTGGATTGTATTTGACATTCCTGCAAACACAAAGGAGCTGGTCACTAATGCAGGAAATATGCAATTAAACTTAGCCCCAAAAGAGGCCATTCAAAGTATTACAGACTATGGAATTAAAGGATTTGGAGGACCTTGCCCTCCTAAAGGACACGGATTTCATCAATACATTATAACAGTATATGCTTTGAAAACCGACAAATTGGGACTGGACGAAAATACAAACCCTGCAATAGTAGGTTTTAACCTTTGGAACCAGACATTGGCAAAAGCAAGCATAGTGGCCTACTACAAACGATAAACCTGTTACATGATATAGAAAAACGGATTGAAAATGATTTTCAATCCGTTTTCTGTTATCTTAAAATTAACTGATTCTAATAATAACAGTTTGTTAATTAATGTTGGGCAAAACAAGACTGGATATCTGAAAGACAGGGCTATTTATAGTAAGCTCTCTCTTTATTTTACCAACCAAAATGTTATCTAAATTGGTGTTACAATTTCGATTAAAATAAACTGACAACTAAGTTATTTTTCTTGATTCATATTATCAAATATGGGCATTGTGGCAGATTTAATGCAAAATACAATTGCTTTTATTTATAAATAGCTTTAAACATAATATTTTAACAAACTCGTTTATATAATTTATTTTTAAAATTTATATATAATTTTTAGGTCAAGATTAAAATTAAAGCTGTTACATATACCATTGTCAACTAAGTATCCATCAGTTCTTACTATAAACCCAGTTTCTTCAAAACCCCAATCTTCTGTTCTATTAATTACATTCGAATAGGTTACATTTCTTTTTCGGAAACCTATTCCAACCTTTTGCATTAAAGCTAAATTTTCAGTGATATTGTATATTAAATTGTGATTAATATTTATGCCATATTTAATTCTTTTGTAATCTGCAGAAGCAAACTTGTAATATACCTCATTATCTAAATTATAATACCAGGTATTTTCAAATTTGTCGGTATGTTTTAAGTATTGTATTTCTAATGATAATAAATGCCTTAGCTTTGATTCTGGATTTAGCTGATAATAAAATTCAGGTTTAATTTCAAAGATTTTGAAGTCATCTTTAATTCTGCTTTCCTTCGCAAAATTCACTGCTATATCTTTATTTCCATAACCAACTTCAATACCAGCCCAATAGCGTTTATCAATTTTTTTTATATACCCTAAATTCCATCGTGGTGCAAAATTAAAGGTAGGTGATAATGCACTAAGAGTAACTATCGAATTGAATTCTTTCTTACTTTGTTCTTGAGCAGAAGTAAGGTTTGTGAATAATATTATTAAGTAATACCATTTTATTTTTAGTTGTATGTTTGGTATCATTTACACTCTTGATTTTAATTTTTAAATAGTTACTTTTAAAATTCTACATCATCTGCTACATTTCCTCCTTGTTCGGCAGCGAATTTTTCGGAATATTCCTTTTCCTTTTGATCTCTATAGTCCTGGAAATGTCTTGATATTTCAAAGCTGTCATCGGCTGTAAGAGAGAGCCATTGTATTGTGATTATTTGAAAATCGCCCAATGAAATTCCAAAATTGTTTTGTATCCATTGCGCCCCGTCTATTCCGTATTCATAGGCGGCTTGTCTGGCTCCACTCAATTCTTCATAAAAATAGCGGTCGGTTTTCATTTTTTCTAGATTTGCCTGGCCTTCCTCACTTACTTCTGCTTTTAGGTTGCCCAATTTGGGATGTTTGTCGGGTTCACCAAAATATTGCCCGAAAAGTGTAGCTATTTCAAACGTGCCATCTTCCTGCATTCTGGCTATCCATAACGCTGATGCTTCGTCGAAAACAGCTTTTTCTATTCCCAGCGCATTCAAAATTTCTGCTTCTGAAATACCTGATGCCATTTTTGCTGATACCACGGAATAGTCTTGTAATGAAACTCCGTGAATTGGTTCTAATAAAGGATTACTCATAATTAATTTGGTTTATATTCATTTAATATTCGTGTATAAAATTTTTCGTGCTGCTCTTCCATATCCGGATTTATTTTGTTCCATTCGTCAAACATGGTACGCCAATAGTGTTGGTACAATTTAGGTTCCTGTTGTTCCAACTTTTCCTTTTGCTGTTTCAGATCTTGTATTTGTTTTTCTTTTTGTGTAACACTATTTTTATCGGCTTCCCAAGTAAGACTTAACTCCAGTTCATGTATTTTCAGGTAAAGCTGCTGCGATTTCTTACAGGCTTCCTGATATTGGAGTAACAGGTGTGCAGTTCGCTGTTCGGCGAGGCTTCTGCCCAATTGTTCAAGTGCTTTAGTTTGCGAACTTGGCTCAAATGTGTTTTTGGTATTACAGAATGAACAGGTAAGATAGGTTGTTGTGGAATAGATTTTATCAATGTGAACAAGGCTTCCGCACTGCGAGCAGTGAAACTGGTCTTTTATAATTTGGTATTCGTCAAGGATTTTACGGTACTTGATTTCATAATCTTCCTGTTGTGTGTTTTCTATTTTTTCACAATAAATGGCATTTATTTCGTCCAACCTATGCAGTCTTTGGTAACATTCGTTCCTAAATTCGTAATATGCCTTTGTTTCATTTTCGTGGTATGGAAAGTTGGTAATTTTTTCTTCCTGTACTTCCCTGCCCTTTTTCATAATGCTCTCTAACTGTCCAAGCACCGCATTTTTCATACTTGAATATTCTCTTTTATATTCGTCAGTATCATTATTGTTGAGCTCTTCCAGTTCGGGAATGGAGGCTTCGGCAAATTCACGGAGTTTGTCTTCCAGCTTGTCAATAAAAAGGAAAAATCGTTCTTTGGTTTCTTTCATTTTCGTAAATATTAGGGACGTGAATTGTCTTCTTTTTTGAGGTGAATGCCATCAGTAAGTTGTATGGAGAGAAATTCAAAACCGCAATAAGCACAGTGGGTTAATCCGTCTTCTTTTGCCCTGCCAGCCCCGCAATTGGTACAGGTTCTTGAATTTAGTTTTGCGGGTTCTTCTACATAGTCATTCCCGTAGAATTTCTGTTCTTTGGCCTTTTGTTTCAATTTCTCTAAAAGACAATGTGTGTGTTTTTGTTCTTCCATAGACTTATAGTTTGTCCATCAATTCTGCTTTCTTTGCCTTATATTCCGCCTCATCTATTAGCTCGTTTTCAAATAAGATTTTTAGTTTTTGCAGTTTAACGGTTATATCTTCTTGTGGCGGTTGCAGATGGTTTTGTTGTTGCATTTGATTTATCATCATACCTGCCATCATTCCATTTGTGATTCCCTCATTGGCAACAGTTCCTTTTTGGGCTATGGCTTGTGCAGTATTGAATTTGGTAAATTTATCCATGTCAGTTACCATATTCATATTGGTAATCTTGTCATAATGGGCAGCTACCTCATCGGGAAGCGTTACGCTTGTGATAGTAAATGTGATTAAATCGATACCGAACTGGGCAAAGTAGGGCTGTAATGTGGGGGTTATTTTTTTACCTATTTCGGTAATGTTACCAGCAATATCCTTCACTGAAATATTTTCCTGAGCCAATACTTCTCCAAATTTAGGAGCTATAAAGTCTCTGAGCTCGTGCTGGAGTTCAAAAATGGTAAACGTTTCGTAAGAACCTGTATACTGGCGGAAAAAGGCGCCAAAATCTTTTATCTGTATGTCAAATGTACCAAAAGCCCGGACACGTACTTGTCCGAATTCGGGATCACGCATCATAATTGGTACGGGGGTTCCCCATTTGTTGTTGACAAACTGACGGGTGTTTACAAAATAAATATCTGTTTTGAAGGGACTTTCAAAGCCGTGTTCCCAACCCTTTAAACGGCTTAGAACCGGAATGTTTTCAGTGTTTAGTTTATGCAAACCGGGCAGAAAGACATCTGCCAACTGTCCTTTATTTAGAAAAACGGCAACTTGAGATTCTCTTACGGTTAGTTTAGCCCCGTTTTTAATTTCTTTGCTGTTTTCAAATCTCCACATCAACAGGTTTGGATCCGGTGTAGTGGCTTCTATAATTTCTATAAATTCGGATTTTATCATATTCTATTTTGTATGGCTTGTAAATATTGGCTGCTACTCCATGAAAATTATATAAACTGAATGAGTTTCAATTTAAGCGGAACGCAACCCTTGTGCTTTTTTATATTTGCTAATATACTTTTTTTTTAACGAAACTGAAAAATAATAACAAAAAAATAAAATAATGTTTTTTAATCTGGTTTTTGCAATATAAAATCTATGCTGTCCTAAAGCGGTATTATTTAAAATGTACAACAGGTTGTTTTTATATTTTTAGAATAATCATTACGATATCTTAATTTTTCAAATCTATCTAAGATCTTACAGATATTTGTTTCCTACTGATTTTTGTTGACTTTTTACCTGTCACTTATTTTTTTTGGGATTTATGCTAATTGATTATCTTTATCATATAAAAATCTCCCAACTAACTATCATACTATGGAACTAGAAAAAGTATTCCGAAATAATGAAAAGTGGATTGCTGAAAAATTGCAAAAAGATCCGGACTATTTCATGAACTTATCAAAAGGACAAAATCCGGATATTTTATATATTGGATGTTCTGACAGCCGTGTTACAGCAGAAGATTTGATGGGCGTTTCTCCCGGAGAAGTTTTTGTACACAGAAATATTGCTAATATGGTAATCAGTATTGACCTGAATGTGATGTCAGTATTGAATTATGCTGTAAACTACCTCCATGTCAATCATGTCGTGGTTTGCGGACATTACTTCTGTGGCGGTGTAAAAGCTGCGATGCAAGCCGAAGATTTGGGCGTTCTTAATCCGTGGCTGCGAAACATACGCGACGTTTACAGGCTGCATAAGAATGAACTGAATGCTATTGAAGATGAAACTGCAAAATACAACAGGCTGGTCGAATTAAATGTACAGGAACAGTGCGTTAATTTGGTTAAAACTGCCGAAGTGCAAAAAGCATACAACGAAAGAGGACTTCAGATTCACGGTTGGGTATTTGACATAGAATCCGGAAAACTAATCGATTTAAAGCTGGATTTTGACCATATCATGAAAAATATCATGGAAATCTATAATCTTGGTCATGATTAAAAAAAAATCCCTTTGTTGAGCAAAGGGATTTTTTTTATAAAGAAACAGCTTCCTGTTTTGCTTTTTCAAATTCAGAAACCATATTCTGGACGATTTCTTTTACCGGTTTTATATCGTGAATAAGTCCTGAAATCTGACCGATTTCAAGTTCGCCTTCTACTAAATCGCCTTCAAACATTCCTCTTTTGGCACGGGCTCTTCCCAGTAAAACCTTAAGATCATCTGTTGTAGGACATTTGGCATAAAGCTCTTGTATATCCTGGTAGAATTTATTTTTAATTAATCGCACTGGTGCCAATTCTTTTAAAGTCACTTGTGTTCCGCCTTCTTCCAAATCAACGATGGTCTGTTTAAAATCGGCATGGGATGAACTTTCGATCGATGCTGCAAAACGGCTTCCCACCTGAACGCCATCGGCACCCAAAACCATTGCGGCAAGCATTCCTCTTCCGGTAGCAATTCCTCCGGCTGCAATGAGTGGAATCTCTATTTTTTCACGAACCATCGGGATTAAAGTCAACGTTGTTGTTTCTTCTCTTCCGTTATGGCCGCCAGCCTCAAAACCTTCTGCGACAACGGCATCAACACCTGCTTCTTGCGCTTTTAGAGCGAATTTTGAACTACTAACCACATGAACAACAGTAATTCCTTTTTCTTTTAAAAAGCTTGTCCATGTTTTAGGATTACCTGCGGAAGTAAACACAATTTTTACGCCTTCTTCTACAATAATATTCATGATTTCTTCAATATTCGGATAGAGCATCGGAACATTGACGCCAAAGGGCTTATCAGTCGCTTTTTTACATTTCTGGATATGTTCTCTAAGGACTTCCGGATACATTGATCCTGCTCCAATTAATCCCAATCCACCGGCATTACTAACCGCACTTGCTAATTTGTAACCGCTGTTCCATATCATACCACCTTGAACAATTGGATATTGTATATTGAAAAGCTGTGTAATCTTATTCATTTAATTTAGTTATGGTTTATTATTTGTTTTTCAAGCTGTTATTTAACGGCTAATTTTCCTGTTTTATACGTATTTCCTGCTTTGATTTTATACAGGTAAATACCCGATTGCAGATTTTCAACAGAAAAGGAAGGGTTTTCTTTTTTGATTTCCTTATTTATAATTTCTTGTCCTAGTTGGTTATAAATAAAAATCTGTACTTCTCCATAAGATTCAGGAAGGGTCAAATTCACGACAGAATGAGCCGGATTTGGATATACAGAAAATTCGTTTTCAGAAAAATGTGGAGTTGCTAAAGCATTGGTAACGGCCTTATTAAAATCTGGTATTCCATAGCCAAACTGGTTGTTTGGAGTAGTATATAAATGGGCAGACTGCTTAATCATTTGCATAATCTCCACATTTGTTTTATTGGGAAAAGCCTGCCATAAACAAGCCACCATGCCTGAAATTATTGGCGAAGAAAATGAGGTTCCATTGGCAGTAACAATATTGCCAAAAATATCAGAAACAACGGCTTGTTGGCCTTGCGCCATTATATCGGGTTTTACTCTACCGTCAAATGAAGGACCAATAGAACTAAAACTGGCATAACTTCCATCTGATGTAACAGCTCCTACTGCCAGCGCATTGATAGCATCTGCCGGAGCGCTGATGTTTGGATTGGGCCCGGCTCCAGAATTTCCTGCTGAAACAACACAAATCATTCCTCTTGAAAAAGCAGTATCTGCCCCACGAGAAATAAAAGCTGTTGTACCATTCATATTGGCATAGCTATAACTATAATTGGGATTGTTGTATATGAAATATCCTAAGGATGTATTGATAATATCAACACCAAGGCTGTCAGCCATTTCAGCAGCTTCAACCCAGTAGGATTCCTCAACCGGATTTTCATCCAAAACATCTTCCGTTATAAAAAGATAGTAAGACGCATCAGGTCCTGTTCCTACTAATTGGTTTTCAACATAACCGCCTATAGTAGAAAGTACCAAAGTTCCATGAGTGCCACCTGTGTAAAAGTTTGCATTTCTGTTTACAAAGTCATAGCCTCCTAAAATCTTATTGTTATTAAGAAGTCGTTGAAAAGGTTGTGCCGTATTTACATTAGGAAAACCGGCATCCAAGACCGCAATTATTTTTCCATTCCCAGTAAAATCTTGCTGGTGCAACAGATTTCCTTTTAGCATTTGAATCTGGTTAACAGAGGAACCATATCCAAAACTTACCTGAACTTCCTGGTCTTTATTTACAACGGCTGATTGGGATTGACGCATGGCTCGGCCTGTAGTATTTAATGTAGCATTCGCAAACTGGACATGGTCAACGAAAGTCAGACTTTCAAGATTTTGGATGGCTTCTACCGTACCTCTAATGTGTAACGCATTCATCCATTTTGATTTGGCCTTGACCGTAATTCCTGCCGAAGCCGTAACCTGATTGATATACGATACCGAAATAGGAACATCCTTGTCGTCTAATGAAATATTCTGTCTTGTCCTTCTGTCAAGCGCTCTCTGCGAAAGCATTTCCAGCGGATTTGCCAGATAATGAGCTGCATCTGGTTTATCTGTAAAATACACCCAGGCATCTTCTTGAGCCATAGCCCAGAAGCCTGAAAGCAAGATAACTAAAAAGGTAATTTTCTTCATAAGCTATTGTATTGGCTGTCCAAACTTAAACAAATTGCCGCTATCATCAATAATATAAAACTCCCGCATTCCCCAAGGCTGGTCTTTAAGCGCTATCTTATCTCCCAAAACTTTTTTATACCGTTCAAAAACAGCCTCAATATCATGTACTCGAATGTAGCAGCTTGAATTTTCAGGAACTATTTTTTCACCACATTTCCATAGGTGGATTTCATTATCATCCCATAAAAAAATCAAAAGGTCTTCGTATTCCTCCACTAATCTACAACCTAAAACTTCCTGATAAAACTGTTTGGACTTTTCAAAGTTTAAAGAAGGAAGCTGAGAAATAATCTGGGTTATTTTTGAATTCAAAACCGATATTTTTTTAGATATGAATGTCAAATTTACAAAATTGAATTTTTATAAAACACTTTGACTACCACTATTTACAGTATTTACACTCAATTCAACACATTGAAAATCAATAAAATAAAAAATATTTTATTTTTTATTAGGTTTATAAATATTTTATACTCTAAATTTGCAGCCAAGTTCTTTAAAAGATTATTCTTATCCAGAAAGACCGAGGGAATTGACCCTATGACGTCTTGGCAACCTGTCCTATTGAGGATAAGGTGCCACATTCAACCCTTGCTTTGGCAGGGAAAGATAAGCTTAGAAAATAGTACATAATAACTCGAGATATTATTTGCTCTTCTGACTTATCGGAGGAGCATTTTTATTTTATGCCCTTTCCGATATCTGGTTTCGAATATTTTTTTTAAAAGCGAAAAAAAATATTAAAAAAACTTAAAAACGAATCACGATGAAAGAGCAAACTCAAATTCTAAACTACATTCCAGTTGATAAACTAACAGGTTCCATTTCGGTGCCAATTTACCAAACTTCTACTTTTGTACAAGACGCCCCTGGTGTTCACAAAGGTTTCGATTATGCAAGAAGCAACAATCCTACACGAAAAGTTCTTGAAGATTTGGCCGCTAAATTGGAGAACGGAACTAATGGCTATGCCTTTTCCAGCGGACTTGCAGCAATAGATGCTGTTGTCAAATTATTATCTGCCGGAGACGAAATCATAGCGGTAGACGATATTTACGGAGGTGCTTTCCGCCTATTTACTCATGTGTATGAAAAATTCGGAATACAGGTGACTTATGTCGATGCAACCGATGCCAAAAATGTTGCCAACGCCATCAGTGACAAGACAGCCCTGATATGGATCGAATCTCCAACCAATCCAACCTTAAAGATTTCAGATTTGCGTGCGATTGGGAAAATTGCAAAAGAAAACAATATCCTGTTCTGCGTTGACAATACTTTCGCCTCTCCTATCGCCCAAAAACCGATTGATTTTGGTGCCGACCTGATTGTCCACAGTGCGACAAAGTATATCTCAGGACACAGTGACCTGATAGCCGGCTTGGTGATTACGGCTACAGAAGAATTAGGCGCTAAGATTAAATTCATCCAGAATGCTTCAGGCGCTATTTTAGGCCCATTTGATAGCTGGCTGGTTATACGTGGTATCGAAACCTTACAGCTACGAATCAAGCAACATGCTGAAAATGCACAGAAAATTGCCGAATTCCTGACTACTGAAAAGCTAATTCGTAATGTTTATTATCCGGGACTTAAAACCCATGTCAATCATGAAATTGCCAAAAGTCAGCAGAAATATTTTGGCGGTGTTGTGACCTTTGATTTGGTTATTGACGATAAGGAACTGGCTTCAAGAATCGTATCGGGAACAAAATTATTCCAATTGGCAGAAAGTTTGGGTGGTGTGAAAAGTCTGTGTTGTCTGCCATGCGAAATGACTCATAAATCAATTCCTGCTGAAAAAAGATACCAATCAGGCGTTACTGATAGCCTAATCCGCCTTTCTGTAGGCTTGGAAGATGCTGATGACCTGATTGCCGACTTAAAGCAGGCATTGCAAAATGCTATTACAGAAAATACCACTGTCGAATTCCATAAAAATTAATTACTCGAAAAAATGTCAAGAAAAAAATTAAATATAGGATTATTCGGCTTTGGATGTGTTGGTTTCGGATTGTATGAAGTTTTGCAAAAAACTCCGGGGTTAAAAGCCGACATCAAAAAAATCTGTGTCAAAAACCAAAACAAGCCACGTGAAATTGGAGCAGAAAATTTTACTTTCGACAAAAACGATATTTTCAACGATCCGGAAATCAATGTTATTGTAGAGCTTATTGATGATGCAGATGCAGCTTATGAAATCGTAACGACTGCTTTAAAAAGTGGAAAAGCCGTAGTTTCTGCCAACAAAAAAATGATCGCAGAACATTTTGAGGAATTATTGGAATTGCAGAGAAAACACAACGTCCCACTGCTCTATGAAGCTGCTTGTTGTGCCAGCATGCCTATCATTCGGAATTTAGAAGAATATTATGATAATGACCTTTTAGAGTCGATCCAAGGTATCGTGAACGGTTCTACCAATTATATACTGACCAAAACTTTTAAGGAAAACCTGTCTTATGAAGAAGCCTTAAAAGAAGCCCAGGAAAAAGGATTTGCAGAAAGCAACCCTATTTTAGACACTGGCGGTTTTGATGCCAAATACAAGCTACTGATTCTTTTGGCACATTCCTTCGGGTATATTGCAAGACCTGAAGACCTGTTGAATATTGGAATTAATAATATTGGCGGATTAGAATTAAAATACGCCCGTGAAAAAGGACTAAAAATAAAATTGGTCGCACAGGCTTTTAAGAATACAGATGGAAATATTACTGCTTTCGTTATTCCAAAATTTGTGGACTCTAATGACCGTCTGTTTAATGTTGATGATGTTTTCAATGGCGTGATTACTAAAACCAGTTTTGCTGACGAACAGTTTTTCGTGGGCAAAGGTGCTGGTGCCCATCCAACGGCTTCGGCTGTACTGAGCGATATTTCAGCCTTGAGCTATGACTACCAATACGAATATAAAAAGATTGCGCAGCAGGAAGATTACAGCCTGTCTGACGCTGTAAATCTAAAGGTTTTCCTAAGACACCAGATTGAAGATGCGGTTACTTTGAAGAAACATTTTTCTGCTATTGACGAATCCTATCTGAATCATGAATCGGGTTATATAACCGGTACGATTTCTCTAGAAAACCTAAGAAACATCCATTTTGACGAAAGTATTGACAAGTCTTTCGTACTGTTGGATATTGCCTAATTAGTTGTTTAGTTTGTTTGTTATATATTTTGTTCATCAAAAAACCCGACAAGTGATTGTCGGGTTTTTATTTTATAATAGGTTATAATTTTTAATGACTATACAGAAGTATTAATTTTAATTAGTTACTCCTGCTTCTAATTTTTGTTTTAGCCACAGATTAGAATAATTACATTGATTATCTGTACTAAACGAAAGGATACAATCTACTTTTACAACTTCCTTTTTGCACACAAAAACACAAACTTAGCATCTTAGTACCTCAGAACCTTAGTGGCTCTTTAAAAGCACGCAGATTAACACGGATTAAAATAATTATGCAGATTTGAGAAGTCTGGACTAAATGGAAACGATCCTAAAACACTGTTTTTCAACAACTTTCTCTTTCGCAGAAAGAAACATAAACTTAGCGCCTTAGAACCTTAGCACCTCAGAAACTTAAGCTATTACTCCCGAACCAATCAATTCTTCTCCTAAATGCCAGGAAACAAATTGTCCTTCTGTAATGGCTGATTGTGCTTCTTCAAAAGCTACATACAGTCCATCTTCATATTGGTGTAGCGTAGCTTTTTGCAATGGTTGGCGGTAACGGATTCTTGCCATTACTTCCATCGATTCACCGTTTTTCAATGCCAAATCCTGACGAATCCAATGCACTTCGGAACGTTCTACAAAAAGAGCTTTTTTATAAAGTCCCGGATGGTGATTTCCTTGCCCGGTATAGATGATATTATTTTCAACATCAGTTTCAATAATAAAAAGAGGCTCTACGGTTCCACCTACATTTAGTCCTTTTCGCTGTCCTTTTGTAAAATAATGAGCACCTTGGTGTTTTCCAACCACTTTACCCATTGCCGGAACATAAGGAATTGATGCTGCTTCATGAGCAAGTTCTTCTTGCAAAGAATTAAAATCGGTTTTTTCTTTTTTATAAATTTCCTGATCGGCTCCAATTTCAAAAATCAGTCCATCTTTTGGCTGTAATTTTTGCTGTAGGAATTCCGGCAGGCGGACTTTCCCAATAAAACACAAACCTTGCGAATCTTTCTTTTCCGCTGTAACCAGTTCCATTTTGGCTGCAATTTCTCTAACCTCAGGTTTTGTCAATTCTCCAATTGGGAATAAGGATTTTGCCAATTGTTCTTGCGAAAGCTGGCAAAGGAAATAAGATTGGTCTTTATTTCCATCAACACCAGCTAACAGTTGGTATACCGGCTTTCCATCAACTTCAATTTCTCCTTTTCTGCAATAGTGTCCGGTTGCGACATAATCAGCCCCAAGACTCAATGCAATTTTCATAAAGACATCAAACTTGATTTCACGGTTGCACAACACATCCGGATTAGGTGTTCTTCCTTTTTCATATTCGCTGAACATATAGTCCACGATTTTTTCCTGGTATTGCTCGCTTAAGTCTATGGTCTGAAAAGGAATTCCTAATTTCTCAGCTACCAGAAGCGCATCATTACTGTCTTCCAGCCAAGGACATTCGTTAGAAATCGTTACGGTATCGTCATGCCAGTTTTTCATAAAAAGGCCAATGACTTCATAGCCCTGCTCCTTAAGTAAATAAGCAGCAACACTAGAATCGACACCACCAGAAAGACCTACTACGACACGTTTCATTTTCTTATTATTTAATTCAAATTATTTGACGGTGCAAAATTACGTCAAAATAGAATAGTATTTGTGTTCACTGCATTTGTTTAATTTATAAATGCATTTGAGAAATTTATTTATTGGCAGGAGCGTTTTGTGGCAGTTTTCGAGCTCCTTTGTTTTTGCTATCGATTTTAAATTTTTCTCTTACCGGCTTGTTTGGGTTTTCTTCTTTGACCAGTTTTCCGTTTTCATAATATTTCCATATTCCGGATTTCTTACCGTTTTTGAATTGTCCTTTTACGGTTTTTCCGGCATCATCATTATAAATCACGGCTCCGTCAAATTCTCCGTTTTTATAAGTCGCATCTTCTAAAACAGCTCCTTTTTCACTATACTTTTTGTAGGGTCCGTTTTTAATTCCGTCCTTATAATTTGCTTCTTCAGCTATTTTTCCGCTTCTATAAAAAACTTTCCTTGCACCATTTAACTTTCCCTTGGAGTATTTTTCAACAGTCATTATTTCTTTTGACTCCAAGTGATAGTATTTCCATTCTCCTTCATAGAGCTTGTTCACTTCTTTTCCTTCACTAACCTTATTTCCTTTTTGGTCAAAAAAAGTAGTATAAGCGCTGCCGTCTTTTGCACTAAAATCTCTAGTGGCAATAACTTTTAGTTCTTTAGTATCATCAAAAAACTTAAAAGTTCCGGTTTCTTTTCCATGATCAAACGTTCCTTCATAACGTGGTCTTTTTGATTCAGTATAAGTACCTTTCCAAAGTCCGTGGCGCTGGCCCTTGTCGTCAAGCTTATTAGTTTCCTGAGAATAGGAAGTTTGGAATAACGATAAAAATAGAATACATGTTATGATAAGTGATTTCATACAATAGTGGATTTATTATTCTTGTTAACTAAAAATATCTGTTTTTATTGCCGTCTTCTTCTTTCAAAAAGCCTGCCGAAAACTTTTATGCTACAGATTCCCTAAGAATTTAAAAAAGCACCCGAGTTGAGTGCTTTTTTGTTTTTATTTCTTTTTTCTGTCGTCTAGTGATTTTTTCTTATCCTCCAGAGTTTTGTTTTTTTGTTTTTGCTGCTCTTGCGCCTGCTCCATCATTTCCTGCATTTTTTGCTGGAATTTGCTTTTTGGCTTTTCTTTAGTTTTGTTCTCTTGGATTCTTGCGTGGATTTTTTCATCATTGATGATGTAGTTTTTAATTACCAGCATGATACCAATTGTAATCGTGTTGGAAATAAAATAGTACAAACTCAATCCAGAAGCGTTGTTGTTAAAGAAAATCATCATCATCAAAGGCGAGATATAAATCATCATTTTCATGATTTTGCTCATATCCGGCATACCTTCTTGTGGTGGCGCACTCATTGCCTGGTCACCCGTTGTCATTTTCATGTAGAAGAAGATAGCAATTGCTGCCAAAATCGGGAATAAGCTGATATGGTTTCCATAAAAAGATGAAATTACCGGTATGTGCTGTTTCCATGAGAAAATAGCATCAAAAGAAGATAAATCTTCTGCCCAAAGGAAACTTTTCTGTCTTAGTTCAATTGCTGAAGGGAAAAACTGGAATAAGGCGTAGAATACTGGAATCTGCATCAAAGCCGGTAAACATCCTGCCATAGGATTGACGCCTGCCTTGTTGTACAGCTTCATTGTTTCTTGCTGTTTCTTCATCGGATCTTTCTTGAACTTCTCGTTCAATTCCAAAATTTCCGGACGAAGTACTTTCATTTTTGCCTGTGACAAATACGACTTATACGTTACTGGCGACATTACTAAACGTACCAGAATCGTAAATACGATAATTGCGATTCCATGTGATAAGAAAAGGCTCAAGAAGTCATAAACCGGAATAAAGATCCAACGGTTAATCCAACCAAAGATTCCCCAACCTAGCGAAATTACTTCGTCAAGGTTTCTCTCATATTTGTTTAAGATTTTATAATCAGCTGGTCCGTAATACCAGTTCATATTATAGTTAACTTCTCCACCTTTGAAAGCCAAAGGAACAGTAGCTTTAAACGATTTTGTGAAGATGGTATCTTTTTCAGTATCCTTAACCAGATTATCCGATTTCAGTTCTGCTACCTTAAATGGCGTGTCTGTCAAAAGGATTGAAGTAAAGAAATGCTGTTTGAATGCGATATAGGTTACTTCTTTAGCTTGTTTATCGCTAGAAGATTGTCCTAAATAATCGTCTTTACCATTTTCGTATTCGTATACCAATTCTGTATAACGGTTTTCATACGAAATACTTTTTTCGCTTCTGTACGTTTTCATGCTCCATTCCAAAGGAAGTGGATTAGATGTTTGAAGTACATTGCTCAAACCTTGCGTTCTGATAGAGAAATCAAGCATGTATTCTTTTGGCTTCAATACATAGCGGTATTCCAAATATTGTTCAGCACCTGCTTTTAAGCGCATGGTCAGTACCTGGTTTTCGCCTTCTTTAGTAAGAGCTGGCTCAAAATACAGGTCTTTTGTATTCAATACAAGATTGCCTTGTGTTTTAAGCTCTATGTTAAGTTTGGCGTTATTGTCTTTTATTATTTTAACTAGTTTACCAGAACCTTTGCTAACGGCTTCGAAATTTTTCATTTCTGCACCAACAATGTAACCACCTTTGTTAGAAAAAGTAAGTTTTACCAAATCATTTTCTAAAGTCTGGATTTCCGGTTTTGCTGATGGAAGTGTTGCAGCGTAAGCAAAACTGCCTAAAGAGCTTTTCAATTTTTCTAATTGAAGCGAATCTTTTGCCGTAGTATCAACTGCGGTTATTGCGGCTTCTTTTTCTGCTACTGTTGCTGCTTTTTGTTTTTCGGCTTCAATCTTGGCTTTTGCGTCAACTTCTTTTTGTGAAGGCTTATTGAAATACATTACGCCTAACAAAAGCACAAAAATCAAAACGAAGCCAATAATTGAATTACGGTCAAACTTTTTTTCTTCCATTGTATTCTAAATAATTAATTTAATTACGCATTAAACGCGTTAGTTCTTTCCTGAAGTTTCCTTCAAATGCTATTTATTTTTATGCGTTACAGCTGCTTTTACAAAACTCATAAATAATGGGTGTGGTTGTGCAACTGTACTCTTATATTCCGGATGGTATTGTACTCCGATAAAAAATGGATGTTTTTCGATTTCGATGATTTCCACCAATTTCGTATCCGGGTTTATACCTGATGCCTTTAATCCGGCATTTTCCAACATTTCTAAATATTCGCCGTTAAATTCATAACGGTGACGGTGGCGTTCCTGAATCTGGTTTTTACCATAGATTTTTGAAGCCAATGTATCTGGTTTTATGTCACATTTCCATGCTCCCAGACG
Source organism: Flavobacterium microcysteis (assembly GCF_006385255.1). Taxonomy (GTDB): domain Bacteria; phylum Bacteroidota; class Bacteroidia; order Flavobacteriales; family Flavobacteriaceae; genus Flavobacterium; species Flavobacterium microcysteis. The sequence goes on along the minus strand of NZ_VFJE01000055.1, from coordinate 153,499 downwards.
CATTGTTCCGCCTTTATCTGTAATCGTTTTTTGCTCTTCCATCAGATTGATAACCGGATGTGCTGTCCCGGCGTTCATTTCTGTTGAATTGGCATCAGCATATCCCAGAACGTTTCTCGAATATTCAATTACTGACATTTGCATTCCTAAACAGATTCCAAAAAATGGAATATTGTTTTCTCTCGCATAACGAACCGTTTCAATCTTTCCTTCAATTCCTCTTTCTCCAAAGCCCGGCGCTACAAGAATACCATCTAAATCCTTTAGTTTCTCAGCAACGTTTTTATCATCCACATATTCTGAGTGGATGCTCACCACATTCACTTTGGTTTCATTAGCCGCTCCTGCATGGATAAAGGCTTCTAAAATCGATTTATAGGAATCCTGCAATTCTACATATTTCCCAACCAAACCGATGTTTACGATATGTTTAGGATTTTTCAGTTTTTGCAAGAACTCATTCCATTGTTTTAAATCTGGAGTCGCTTTTTCTGGCAAATCCAGTTTTTTCAATGCTACTTTGTCAAGACCTTCTTCCAACATCAGATTTGGAACATCATAGATCGTTGAAGCATCAATTGATTGGATAACCGCTTCTCTTTTCACATTGCAGAATAAAGCCAGTTTCTGACGCAATTCATCAGAAAGTTCATGTTCTGTTCTGCAAACCAAAATATCAGCTTTGATACCGCTTTCCATCAATGTCTTAACGGAGTGCTGTGTTGGTTTTGTTTTTAGCTCACCCGCAGCAGCCAAATAAGGTACTAACGTTAGGTGAATCACAATTCCATTGTTTTCACCTAGTTCCCAAACTAGTTGACGAACCGACTCAATATAAGGAAGTGACTCTATATCACCTACTGTTCCTCCAATTTCAGTAATCACAATGTCAAATTCGCCAGTTTTTCCAAGAAGTTGCATTCTCTCCTTGATTTCATTGGTGATATGTGGAACAACCTGAACCGTCTTACCTAAAAATTCACCTCTTCGCTCCTTTTCAATTACAGAAAGATAAACTCTTCCGGTAGTCACGTTATTTGCCTGCGAAGTAGGAACGTTTAAAAAACGCTCGTAATGTCCAAGATCCAAATCGGTCTCAGCACCATCATCTGTTACATAACATTCTCCGTGTTCGTAGGGATTTAAAGTTCCCGGATCCACATTAATGTAAGGATCAAATTTCTGGATTGTCGTTCGATATCCTCTGGCCTGTAATAATTTTGCTAAAGATGCGGCAATAATCCCCTTTCCCAAAGAAGAAGTCACACCGCCTGTAACAAAAATATATTTTGTCTGATTCATTGTGCTGTTGTTTGTCGTTGTAGTTGTGTAAAAAAACGTGGCAAAAGTACGAATTATTAATTGATAATCGAGAAGCTGGGGCCTACATTATTTTTTTATGAAAAATTTAGAAGCGGTTTTATTGGCAATAAAGATTTTACATTAATTTATTTTAAATAAATTCAAATTTGTTATAAAATTTACGTATTTTAGTCATAATCAACCAAATAAAATTATTATGACAGAAGTATCAAAATTGAATCGGTTTCTTGGGCTCTTAATTGATGGTATCATTGCGTACATTCCCATGTTTGTGTTTTCTTTAATATCGGTCCTTACCGGCATTGGAATCATTTACTATATAGGATTAATCCTCGGCATTGGCTATTATCTGCTTAGAGATGCTCTTCCGGGCGGACAAAGTATTGGCAAAAAGCTAATTAAGTATGCAGCAGTCAAACAAGACGGCTCTTCTTTAGAAGGAGATTACGCTACCAGCGCCACAAGAAATGTGACTTTATTCATTCCGTTAGTTGATCTTATACTGGTACTTATCGATAAGCCAAGACTAGGAGACGACTTAGCCAAAACGAGAGTGGTCAACAAATAATTTTAAACCTAACCGAAAAAGCCTGTGAAATATTCACAGGCTTTTTTATTTGGTGTAAAGACATTTATAAGAAAACTTTCAGCAATTGGCTTACTACCCTCTAAGGTTTAGCGTATTGCTTCTTTATGTTTCTGACGAGTTCTTCCAGTCCGTTTAATTTTAATTCGTAAACTAGCTGTAATTGCTGCCCTAATTCTCCTTTTGGAAAACCTTTATTACTATACCATACCACGTAATATTCAGGCAAATCTATCAGGTAACGACCTTCATATTTTCCGAAAGGCATTTTGGTATGAGCTAATTTGATGAGAAGCTTTTTCTGTTCGTCCATTTATTTAGAAAAATAGAATCGGGCTCCAATCCAAAGTAAAAGAGAAATAATACTTAGCGTCAATATTCTGGCCCCATGCTTTCTATCGGATTCGATATAATTGAAGACACGCTCTCCGTTTGGAAGTGTTTTCCCGTGAGTTTTCAGATACCAACCGATAAAAACTCCCATAAATCCGCCTAAAAGAGCCATGATATAACCAATGATAATCCAAGTGGTTTGGCGGCCTTCCGGCTTAGCCAAATCTTCCAATCGTTGCTTTCTGTGCTTTTCTATTTCTTCCGGTACTATTTCCTGTCCCCTTTCCTTAAGAATCTTCTGAGCCAACAAGTAATCCAAATGGCTCCATTCGTCTTTCTTGACAATGATTTCTTTTAATTCTTCATCTGTAAAATCATACAGATAATGTTCTGTCCCGATAGTTTCTACCAAATTAGAAGAAAGCTGCAACAAAAGAGTATCCGCTTTTTCAAAATCTTCTTTTTGCAGTTTTATCAGGTAATCCTTAGTCAGTTCTGAACCTCCAAAATTACCATCCAAACCGGAGGAAACATCTTCTATTCGGTATTCTATTTGGCTTTCTTTTAAAAAGTTAGCCAATTCGACTGCGTCTTCTTTAAGGTTGAATTTTTGAAAAGTAATGAATTGAGAATTTTCCAATGATTATTTCCAATTAAAGGTGATTACTTTTTCAATATCCGGGTTCAGGCTTAATAAAACCGGGCAATTCATTGCTGTTCTTTCTAATATGGTTCTCGTTTTTTCATCAGCCGCAACCGACATGTTCATTACGATTTCAATTTTGGCAATTTTTCTCGGTTCAGCCTGCATAACTTTAGTTACTTCAACCGTCGAGCCTACCAAATTTATATCCATATCTTTTGATTTGATTGCCATAATCGAAACCATACAGCTACCAAGCGCATTGGCTAGCAAATCAGTAGGAGAAAAAGCTTCGCCTTTTCCATGATTATCAGTTGGCGCATCAGAAAGGATTTCAGTTCCTGATTGCAGGTGTACAGAAGAAGTTCTTAGGTCACCCAGGTAAGTTACTTTTGATGTCATTATTTTGCTTCTTTAACGGACAAGTCTTCATCATAATAAAGGATATAAACCCCTTTATTTGAATAGCCTCCTGCCGGATTTCTATTATAATTGAATTTATTTTCTACCTGTTCTGTAGCCGCATCATAAATGGTTTCTTCAAAACTTTTCTCTTGCGAAAGTCTTAGTAATGCGTCAAACGTAACATCAAATCCACGGGTGGCGTACTGGTTAGGAAGAATATTGTTTTTCTTTTTATACATCTTTGCAAAAATCAATGCTTCCGGCGTATCATTCTCACGTGTTACGGCAGGATACATCATTTTTAGCTTTGCAAGATTGGAAACTAAAATTTCATCTGAATCCAAAGCATCATTCGATTCCAAAATAACCAATTGCAATTGGTATTCAGGCTGTGCCGCTAGCAAAGCCGTAATTGTAGACTTGATCATCCAGATACTTGCTGTTTCCATAACAACATAGTTCATCTGATTTGGTTTTAGCAGCGATTTCAGGCTTTCTGCAGACAATCCACCTTTATCAGTAAATGTTGCAAATCGGACATTTCCGTAGTTGTCTGAAATATATTTTCGGGTTGTGGCTTTCTTCGGGTCAACAACCGCAACTATATTACCATTTTTGCTGTTCATGTAATCAAACATGGCATTTTTCAGATAGTCAGCTGTTGGCATGGATTGGTATAAGTTGCTATACAACTTACCGCTCTCTTTTGACAATGGAGAAATCACAGGAACATTACTCTGGTTCAGCATTTCTGCTGTTTTCTCTGCATGTACCTGATAAAATGGCCCTATTACCACATCAGCTTTCGTTAGATTGTTCTGCACAAAAGTGCTTGAAATATTGGATGTGTTTTTGTTTTCCTGAGAATCAAAAATCTTTACATCAATATTCAGTCCCAATGTTTTTGCTGAATCAATTGCAATCAAGGCTCCTGAATAAAAATCAAGCGTCATGTTCAGAAAGCCATCTTTTTTAAGTCTAGTCTGAACGGTTGATGTTGAATCTCCACTTATTTTTGTAAGGTTAAAAGGCAACAATAACACTAATTCTTTTCTGTCTTTTTTAGAAAGCGTTTTGGTCAGGTCAGTAAAATCTTTAGATGAAGCTCCTGATATAGGTAACGTATTTGGCACCTTTAGCAACATTCCTACTTTTACGCCATCTTTTAATTCCGGATTTAAATCAATCAGTTCGTTCTGGCTTAGACCGAATTGTCTGGATAGGCTGTAAAGTGTTTCTTTTGGTTTTACTTCGTATTTGTTCGTATTTGAATCTGCCGTTTCTGGTTTTGAAACTTCTTGTTTCACTTCAGGTTTTTTATCAGCAATTTCAATTTTTGGAGCATTACCTTTTATGGTCAATACCTGGCCGATTTTTAAACCATCTTTAGTTTCAGGATTTCTCTTTTCCAGTTCTTCAAGAGTAATTCCGTATTTTTTAGCAATAGAATATTTTGTTTCTTTTGGCTGTACTGCATGGCTGATATCCTGAGCTGTATTTTTAGCCTCTTTCTTTTCTTCTTTTTCGGCTTTTTTCTCAGCTTTCTCCGCTTTTCTTTCTTCTTTTTTTGAAGGCTTTGCCTCCTGCATTGGCACTTCCTGACCTTTTTTAGGTATTGTCAGAACCTGACCAATTTTCAGGCCTTCTTTTATTCCAGGATTAGCTTTTTCTAAATCCGCAACAGAAATATTGTATTGCTTTGCCAGACCATAAGCCGTTTCTTTTGGTGCTACTGTATGCGAACCGTTTTTCTTTATGGATGGCGTATCTACAACTTTTTGCTCTTTAGCAGGAACTTTAACTATTGCCCCTTTTGAAGGAATCAATAAAACAGCGTTTTCCTTAAGTCCATTTCTCGCATCTGGATTTAGCGTGTAAATATCTAAAGGTGTGACTTTATATTTCTGTGCAATCTGTGTTACGGTTTCACCACTCGTCACGGTGTGCTTCACATTTTGCTGTGCCTTTGCTGTAAAGGACACTACTAACATCAATACAAGTACATAAAAAAACTGCTTCATTTTATTCTTTCTTTTAAAGGCTATATATGTTTTATAAGCTATTAAGTCGTTACTAATTTAGAGAAAAGCAACGACTTAATTAATTTAATCTTTCAATTTATTATTCCCACTCAATTGTGGCTGGCGGTTTTGAGCTGATGTCGTATACAACCCTATTCACACCTTTTACTTTATTTATAATTTCGTTCGAAATTGTCATCAAAAATTCATACGGTAGATGTACCCAGTCAGCCGTCATTCCGTCTGTTGACTCAACAGCTCTCAGGGCCACTACTTTTTCATAGGTTCTTTCATCTCCCATTACACCCACACTGTTTACCGGAAGCAGTATTGCTCCTGCCTGCCAAACCTTGTCATATAATCCGTGTGATTTCAATCCTTCAATAAAGATAGCATCTACTTCTTGTAGGATTCTCACTTTTTCCGGAGTGATATCGCCTAAAATTCGGATTGATAATCCTGGTCCAGGGAAAGGATGTCTTCCTAATAATTCTGGCGAGATTCCCAACGTAGCACCTACTCGTCTTACTTCGTCTTTGAAAAGCATACGCAACGGTTCTACAATTTTCAGCTTCATATAATCAGGCAAACCTCCCACATTATGGTGCGATTTAATGGTTGCTGATGGTCCTTTCACAGAAACCGATTCGATTACATCAGGATAGATGGTTCCTTGGGCAAGCCATTTCACATCTTCCAGTTTATTGGATTCGTCATCAAAAACTTCAATGAACACACGACCGATTGTTTTTCTTTTTGTTTCCGGATCTTCTATACCTGCCAGTTCACCCAAAAAACGTGCCGAAGCGTCAACTCCCTTAACATTGAGTCCCATTCCTTTGTATTGTTCCAGAACGCTATCAAATTCATTTTTGCGCAACAATCCATTATTCACAAAAATACAATATAGGTTTTCACCTATTGCTTTGTTCAACAAAACTGCTGCTACAGTAGAATCAACTCCTCCTGATAATCCAAGGACTACTTTATCATTTTTAATTTTTTCCTGAAGTTCAGCTATGATTTCTTCAACAAATGCATTTGGTGTGAAATTTTGAGGCACTTTTGCAATCTTAACCAAGAAGTTCTCTAAAATCTGCTTCCCATCGGTTGAATGGTATACTTCCGGATGGAATTGGATTGCATAAGTTGTTTCGCCTTCAATTCTATAGGCAGCATTTTCTACATCTTTTGTACTTGCCAGTCTTACACCATTTTCAGGCATTTTTTTGATGGTATCGCTATGGCTCATCCAAACCTGGCTGTTGAGATGGACATCATCAAAGAAATCTTCATCGTCTTTAATGAAAGTCAAGTTGGCCCTACCGTATTCACGAATATTGGACGGCGCCACTTCTCCACCCGAAAAATGAGCTAAGTATTGTGCTCCGTAACAAACGGCCAACATAGGCAACTTGCCTCTGATTTGTGATAAGTCAGGATGCGGTGCATCTTCTGCTCTTACAGAAAAAGGGCTTCCAGATAAAATTACAGCTTTATAACTTGATAAATCACTCGGAAAATGATTGTATGGGAATATTTCGCAGAAGATATTTAATTCGCGAACCCTTCTCGCAATTAGTTGTGTGTATTGCGATCCGAAATCTAAAATAAGTACGTTGTGTTGCATGCGCAAAAATACTATTACTATATTGAAATTAAAAATGCATCGGCAAAAAAACAAAAAGTTTTTTTGTAGTATTGCATTACTGTTTTTCAACCTATTTTTTAATAAGACAATTCTTTTTCGTCTTTTTATAATCATAGAAATGGTTCTGGTTGTCAAATGAACGAACCTACAGACATGGAATCAACAAGCATTCAAAACAAGCTATCTTCTTTTTTCAAATGGATTTTAATCTGTTTGCTCACAGGAGTCCTTTCCGGTCTGGCATCTGCGATCTTTCTTATCTCGCTTGAATGGGCCACAACTTATAGAGAAAACAACTACTGGATTATCGCTTTATTGCCTATTGGTGGCTTACTAATTGGACTGCTGTATTATTATTACGGCAAGGAAGTCGTAAAAGGAAACAATCTGATTTTGGAGGAATATGATAGTCCGAAGAAAATCATTCCCTTTAAAATGGCTCCTCTGGTATTAATCGGAACGGTTATCACACATCTTTTTGGTGGTTCTGCCGGACGAGAAGGAACGGCCGTACAAATGGGCGGTGCTATTTCTGACCAATTTACACGCTTGTTTAAACTACAGCCTTCAGAACGAAAAACCATCTTAATAATAGGAATTAGCGCCGGATTTGCTTCTATTTTTGGAACTCCATTGGCTGGAGCTGTATTTGCACTCGAGGTTTTGTATTTCAGCGAAATAAGACCCAACAGTATACTTCCATCCTTTGTTGTCGCATATATTGCTTATTATACTGTGGAGCTGCTTCAAATAAAACACACGCATTACAGCATTCCTTTTGTTCCGGAACTTACTGCTATAAATTTACTCTGGATAATTCCTGCCGGAATTGCCTTTGGTCTAGCTGCTATGGCATTTTCCAGAACGACACATTTTTGGGGAACGTTTTTTTCAAAATACATCCAATATCCGCCTTTACGACCTTTAGTGGGAGGGATTGTTCTTGCCATTTTTATTTTTAGTTTTCAGGCAACGAAATTTATAGGATTGGGAATACCTGTAATTGTCGATTCTTTCCAAAACCCGAGCGATAACTTTGATTTTTTACTCAAAATACTTTTTACCGGATTTACGTTAGGCGCCGGATTCAAAGGCGGTGAAGTAACGCCTCTTTTTTTTGTAGGTGCTACATTAGGAAGTGCGCTTTCTGGTTTGATTCCCCTGCCCGTGGCTCTTTTGGCCGGAATGGGTTTTGTTGCTGTTTTTTCGGGAGCAACACATACACCTGTTGCTTGCAGTATTATGGGTATGGAACTTTTTGGAGTCGATTGCGGAATTTATATTTCCTTCGCTTGTCTAGTGGCTTATTTCTGCTCCGGATCTGTAGGAATCTATCACTCCCAAATCGTAAAAGGCCCAAAACATCTTCTTTATCAGAAGATCAGGCGAAAAGACCTGAAAGATTTATAACGCATTTGTATCCGTACATTCCTTAATTTTATTAATTATTTATAGTAAAAAAATGTAATTTCGCAATCTATGAAAGAAGAAGATATTAAAGGGATACAGGAATTATTGGTATCGCCTAAAAAGATTGCAATTATTCCGCACCGAAGCCCTGACGGTGATGCTATGGGATCTACTTTGGGATTATACCATTTGCTAAAAAAACTGGGACATGATGCTGTAGTTATTGCTCCTAATGAATTTCCGGAGTTTTTGGCATGGCTTCCTGAGTCTGAAAAGGTGCTGGTTTATGAAAAGGATAAAACAAATGTGACTGCGGTTCTTCAACAGGCCGAACTTGTGTTTACTTTAGATTTCAATGCCCTGCATAGAACAGGAGAAATGGAAAACGTGTTATCGAAGCTTACGGTACCGTTTATTATGGTTGACCACCATCAAAAACCAGATAATTACGCTGTTTATACGTATTCTGATACGAATTTTGGTTCTACTTGTGAGATGATCTATAATCTTATCTTATTTTTAGGACATAAAAACCTGATTGACAAAACTATTGCTTCCTGTTTATATACTGGAATTGTAACTGACTCCGGGTCTTTCCGTTTCCCTTCAACAACCAGCATGACGCATCGTGTTGTAGCGGAATTGCTTGATATTGGTGTAGAAAACGGGGATATTCATAATGCATTGTTTGACAATAACTCTTACCATAGATTACAGCTTTTAGGAAGAGCATTGCAAAACATGAAGGTATTACCGGAATACAAAACTTCTTATATCAAACTGACACAGCAGGAACTCGACGAATTCCACTACGTTAAGGGAGATACGGAAGGAATAGTAAATTATGGCTTGACAATTCGTGGGATTATCTTCACGGCTATATTTATCGAAAACAAAGAAGAAGGAATTATTAAGATATCATTCCGTTCACAAGGCAAGTTTGACGTGAACCAATTTGCCAGAGACTATTTTAATGGAGGTGGCCATATCAATGCGGCCGGAGGAAAATCTACCTTATCTTTGGACGAAACTATAAAACAATTTGAATCTATTTTATCAAAACAAAATTTTAATGTGTAGCCCTATGAAATTTTTCAAGCTTATTTTGAGTGTCACAGCTGGTGCTTTATTGATTACAGGCTGTACGCAACAACAGGCTAGAAAGCCTCTTTCGCATTCTTCAGGAACTTTTATGAAAGAATCTGTTGAGCGAAACAAAAAACTGATTGCCGGTGAGGAAGCTGAAATTGAAGCAGTCATCAAAAAAGACACAGCAGCCCAATATATTGCTACTGCAAAAGGGTATTGGTACAAATACGATGTAAAAAGTACAGTAACGGATACGTTGACTCCAAAAAAAGGCAATGTCGCCTATTTTGATTATGAAGTAAAAGACCTTAAAGGCAACATAATTTATACCGAATTAGAGCTTCGTCCGCAAATTTATCGTGTCGACAAGCAAAACATTATGATGGGAATGCGTGACGGAATCAAATTAATGAAAAAAGGCGAAAAACTGACCTTTCTTTTTCCTTCTCATATGGGTTATGGTTACCACGGCGACAATAGAAGAATTGGCCATAACCAGCCTTTGATGGTCACTATAAATTTAAGGGACATCAAACCTGAAAAAGATGCAAAAGCAGCAGCTAAGGATACAAAAACAAATGTTCCTTTAACTACTGAGACACCAAAAACAACAGAAACAATAAAACAATAAACCGACCTATATCCAATGAAAAAAATAACCAGTTTATTTTTAGGCCTTAGCGCCTTATTTTTCTCCTGCGACAAGTCCAATAGCAATCTACCTGACGGAATGTATGCTGAAATCGAAACAGACAAAGGAACCATTATGGTTGAGCTGGAGTACAAGAAAACACCTATTACGGTGGCTAATTTTGTATCGCTTGCCGAAGGAAAAAATCCAGTAGTAAACGAAAAATATAAAGGAAAGCCATTTTATGACGGATTAAAATTCCATAGAGTACTTCCTAATTTTATGATACAAGGTGGTGATCCAGACGGAAACGGTTCTGGAGGACCTGGCTACCGTTTTCAAGATGAAATTGTTCCAGAGCTAAAGCATGACAAAGGCGGCGTGCTATCAATGGCAAATGGAGGAAAAGCTACAAACGGAAGCCAATTTTTTATTACACACCAGGCAACACCTTGGCTTGACGGTATTCATACAATTTTTGGACACGTTATAGAAAATGGAATGGAAGTCGTGAATGCTATACAGCAGGACGATGTTATCAAAAAAATAACGATTATCCGTAAAGGACAGGATGCTAAAAAGTTTGACGCTCCTAAAATCTTTAAAGATGGTTTTGCCAAACAAGCTGAAGAGCAGAAAAAGTTTGAAGAAGAACAATTAAAAATGAGAGAGAAATTCTCAGTCGTTATTAAAGAAAAAGAAGCTCAATTCCAGCAATTGAAAGCACAATCGACAAAAACGCAATCTGGTTTACAGTATAAAATCATTACCAAAGGAAAAGGTAAAAAGCCAGCAGCCGGAACTCCGGTTTCTATCAACTATGCGGGTTACTTTGAAAATGGGGATTTGTTTGACACCAACATTGAAAGTATTGCTACAAACTTTGGCAAACTAGATCCAAATAGAGCAGCTGCCAAGGCTTATTCTCCAATTCCTTTCACTATTGGAATGAAAGAAGGTATGATTCCTGGTTTTATAGAAGGAATTGAACAATTGGCACCAGGAGATAAAGCTATTATCTTTATTCCTTCATATCTTGCTTATGGAGAAAGAGGAGCCGGTGGCGTTATTCCTCCAAATGCGAATATCATTTTTGAAATTGAAATGCTGGGTGCTACACCAAACTAATAGATTTTTTAAAACAGAATAGAAAACTTAATCTGATACACAATGAAATTAAAATTTATTTGCTTACTGTTTTTAGCCATGACGGCGGGTCTTGGCGCACAGACAAAAAAATCAGCTGCTCCAAAAAAAGCGACAACTGCTAAAGCAGGAGCGTCTACTCAAGATCCGGGTATTTATGCCCAGATCGAAACAAACAAAGGAAGAATCGTCCTAAAGTTAGAATACCAAAAAACGCCTATTACTGTGGCAAACTTTATTTCTCTTGCTGAAGGAACAAACAATGCCGTAAGTGCAAAATACAAAGGAAAACCATTTTATACAGGACTTAAATTCCATAGAGTAATTAAAGATTTTATGATACAAGGTGGTGATCCTGACGGTACTGGTTCAGGAGGTCCTGGTTACCGTTTCACCGATGAAATTGTTCCTGAATTAAAACATAACTCAGGCGGTATCCTTTCTATGGCTAACGCTGGTCCTGGTACAAACGGAAGCCAGTTTTTCATTACTCATAAAGAAACTTCATGGCTTGACGGAAAGCATACTGTTTTTGGAAAAGTAATCAGTGGTATGGATGTCGTGAATGCTATTGAGCAAAATGATGTTATCATGGAAATCAAGATTATCCGTAATGGCGCTGAAGCTAAAAAATTCGATGCTGCAAAAGTTTTTAATGATTATTTCACTAACAAAGATGAAGTAGAGAAAAAACAACTTGCTGCAGAGGCTGAGAAGAAAAAAGCACTTGAAGCTGAATTTGCTCCTGTAAAAGCTAAAAAAGTTGCTGAATTTGCAGCAATGAAAGCTACAGCTACTAAAACAGAATCAGGCTTGCAATACAGCATCACCCATAAAGGAACTGGAACTAAACCAACAACAGGAACTGTTTATGTAGGTTATGCAGGTTATTTGGAAGACGGAAGCTTATTTGACAGTAGTGATGCCGAAATATCAAAAGCTTATGGAAAATTTGATTCTAATCGTGCAGCACAAGGCGGTTACCAGCCTTTTCCTTTTGACATTTCTAACAAAGGAGGCTTGATTCCTGGTTTTCTTGAAGGAATCAACCTTATGTCATTTGGAGACAAGGCTACATTCTTTATTCCAGCAAATCTTGGTTATGGAGAAAGAGGCGCAGGCAACGTAATTCCACCAAATTCTGACATTATTTTTGAAGTAGAGCTTTTGGAAGCACCAAAACAATAATAGGCTAAATAGCATATAAAAAAGGGGATTTTCTAATTGAAAATCCCCTTTTTCTTTTATTTCTTGAACTTCCATTCAAATTCGTCCTTATCGTTGAAAATGGCGCCTACTTCTACTTTTACTATTTCATTATATTCTACATAGAAGATGGTCCAGTTCGATTCATTAAAAAAGGTTTCCTGCATCTCGAATTCTCCTTTTTCCCATTTTGCCCATCCTACTGCTTCTAATTCTTTTAGTACATCGGCAGGTGGACGTCCAATGATTTTTTTATCAAAAAGCTGCAATTCCGGATTCGATGTTGTGAGATAACCCAACTTGAATCCTTCGTCTGTGTAGAAAGTCAGACTGATTTTCTGATTATTATACTGCAGTATCTTATTGTCTTCTTCATCGGTAGAAATTTTATCTGATTTTCCATATACTTCTTCTACATCTTTTTGCAACATCCCGAAGACAAGCTTGTCTATTCCTATTTTTGGATTGATTTTCATATTCTATTTGTTATTTATTTTATCAAAAAGCCTTTGTTTGGCTCCTCCTTCCCATTCGTTTTTCAATATACTTAGAATTATAGAATCCCGTCGGGTTTCACCATTAATTCTAGGCATATGGCTTCGTAAAATTCCTTCTACCTGACAGCCTATACTTTTCATGGCGGCAATGCTTTTGGCATTATCACTGTCCGCCCTGAATTCTACTCTTTCCATTTCCAAAACTTCAAAAGCAAATTGCAACATCAGGAATTTACAATGTTTGTTAAGCCCTGTTCCCTGAAAGTCTTTCCCATACCATGTATATCCAAGTTGCAAGCTTTTGAATGGAAAATTGATATCGTAAAAGCGTGTACTTCCGGCATAAAGTCCTGTTTTCTTGTCTATGACAATAAAAGGAAATTCGGTTTTGTTTTCACGGGCTTCTATTGCCTGATTGATATAGTTTTTAAGGTTTTCACTACCACTGGCAGGTATACTGGAAAATGTCCAGATTTCGGGTTCGTTGAGAGCAAAGTGCAACAGGTTTTCAAAGTCTGACTGCTGCAACGGGCGGAGCAAAACGGTATCATCTTCCAAAACAAGGTTTTGTGAAAAGTCAAATTCTTTTGTAAATGTCATATAAGGTATTGTGATTTAGGGTTGTATCCGAGACCTATCAGGCTATGTGAAGATATAAAATATTGTATCGATTTTTATTGATTTTAATAAAATATTGGCAGCTGTTTTTTATCTCAAAAGAAAACATTTTAGTTTATAATTACCATTTAACAAAAGCTTCCTAATACACCTTAATCATTGATAACTTTAATACTATTTGATTTTTAAGTTTTATTTTTTGTGATTTTTTATAACAAAAAATAAATTAATTTGTTTATTTATAAATTATTTTTTGTATTATTGTATCTCTCCCACGCCAAAATGACTAATTAAACACCAAATAGATATGAAACAAAGAGCAAACCTATTGAAAAGTCTCCTGTTGATTTGGAGCTTATCGTTGTTGAGTTGTCAAACCGACGAAATTCAGGAATCTACTGAAAAGTTCAGTTCTGAATCTCCTGTAGTCCGTAAACAATTTAAAGAATTTGGGAAACTTTCGGGATTACTTTCGGAAACACTTCCAAGAGACCTGACTTTAGCAGCAAGGAATAGTAATTCTAATGCTGTATATCAATTTGAGATTGACAGTACTTCTGTAACCCAGATAACAAATAATGGTATTGAATATTATACTATGGCCGTTACTCGCGAAACTATGGAAGAGGGAACTTTTGAGAACCTTGTTGTTTTTGATATTGGAAACGAGAAAAAAGCAGTGCTTATAAAATATAAGCCGGACGACTCCTATCTTTCACGCCGTTTGGCGGACCCTGATGCACAGTTTACGGGTAAATATAATATGACAGAATTAAGTCGTTCTGCTTTTCTTTCCAGAAGTGCAACTGCACTTAAATGTTTTATAAGTACGCATTTATATTGCACCAACAATAATCCGCCTACATTAGCCGGTCCAGGCTGTTATAAAAATAGAGACAAAGGAGCCCATGTGAAATCAGTAGCGTCTATTAGTTGCTTTGAAATAGTCCTGAATTCGCCCGAACCTTATCTTGAAAGCTCATTGATTAGGGATCCTGTTAGCAATGATGGTGGCGGAAATCCAGATATTGCCATTCCTATTACTACTCAGCCGGTTTTCTTTGGAAATATTCAATTTAGTTTTATAAGGCATTTGACTCCAGACCAAAGAGATTGGTGGGACGATCCGGCTAATCTTAGAACTGTAGCGTCAATAATCAATCATCTAGACCAAAATACATTTAATGGCAGGATTAGTCCTGAAGCTATGGCATTCACCAGAAAGCTGATTGATCATTCTATTGCCACGGGGTTTTCGTTTGAATTTGATGCTGCTATAGAACCTGCCGCCACAAGAACAATAAATAGTGTGGAAGAATTAGCTGAATCTCTAAACCAACTGGAAATAAACGCTGTCTCTATTGAGCAGCAACCCAATATAAGTAATACTTTCCTGGGCAGCTACAAATTCAAAATTAATTTATTCACCGGATTACGAATGAATGTGAAATTTTCCGTTTCTAGACAACAGCGTCATACAGTCACTAATGTAACTTCTGAAGAATATGGTGCCTCCATAGGAGAATGGAAACAAAGCGATTATTTCGTCGATATTTTGTCCAATGGAAATATTAAAGTTGAAGTAGTAGGCTCCATGAAATACGATTATACTATAGAAGGCTGGGGAGTCAAAGTTATCAAAGGAATTCGCCTGACTTTAATCTTAAATCCATTAGATGCAACTATTGTAAGTTCGGAATGGCGCTACAATTAACATTAAAAACTCAATTATGAAACAACAGGTCTTTGAAACAGAAACTGTATATAATCTGCCTTTTATTTTAGGCACTCTATGGGAAGTCATCAGCCTTCTTTTTCTTGCAGTGATTATTTATTTTATAATAAAGCTATATCGAAAACTAATTAAGTTTTTAGACAGAAACACTCCTAATTAATCAATCTATACTTACCTAAAAACGGCGGGATTTTCCCGTCGTTTTTTATTTAATCTTCTCACTTCTAATTACTTTCTGTTGTGGTTTTGTATAACTAAAAATAAAATTTCTTATTTTTAATGAGATAAAACATTGGTTTTCAATAGTTATACGGTAACATTTAACAACAGATATATGAAAACTTTTTTATTTACTTTATTTGCAACAGCTCTTACCTCCTTTGCTTTTGCGCAAGACCAAGACAAGGTTTTGATACGGGTGAAATATGCTTTTTCACATCTGCCAGACACGACTAATAGAGAAAACTATTATAAAGAAACCATGATGCTCATAGCCGGAAAAAATGCTTCTGTTTACTTAAGTTATGATAAAATACAACAGGATATAGAGGCAAGAAATGCTTTCGAAAAACAAAGCCGACAGCAAGCCAATGTAGAAGTTCCGACGTTTATATCGCCTCCTAAAAAAAAGCCGACAAATAGCATGGAAATTTTCTATTTTGCTAATCAACATAAGTTTTTTATCAAAGAGCAATTGGTGGCTTTTTATCTTACTGAAGAAAAGGTAGAAAAAATCGATTGGAAAATAACAGCCGATACCCAGGTTATTGAAGGTCTGAAATGTAAAAAAGCGACAGGCTATTTTAGAGGAAGAAATTGGACTGCCTGGTTTACAGAAGAACTTCCCTTTTCGAGCGGACCATGGAAACTGGTGGGATTGCCCGGACTGATTATTGATGCCTATGATGAAGATAGCGAAGTGAGTTTTGTTTTTTTAGGATTAGAGAAAATCGACGAAAAAGCTAAGTCCATTCAAAATACATCCAATGATTTTACCGTTAAAAAAATAGGAAGTAGCAATGTCCTATCACAAACCGAAATCCAATTGCCTACTGATGCTATCAAGGCAACTCCACAAGAAATAAAGAAATTGAAAGAAGCTCGTGATAAGGACCCTAAGAAATTTATAAAAACTCAGATGGAATTGGTTGGACTTGGCGGTTTAAAACAAATTTCGCCCGGCAAAATGGGTATTCCTGCTCAAATTCCTGTATTTAATAATCCTATAGAGCGTTCAAAAACTTTATCTCCAAATCCATAATTAAGCTATCTGATTGAATGGCAACTCTAAAAATAACAGTCATCTTCTTCTTTTGTTTTTCATATTCTTGCCTTCTAGCGCAAGAAACAAACAAGGTATTTGATTATGATCAGCTTATTTTTGACAGCGATACCTGCTGCTGGAGAAAACTTGCGGATAATAAAGAATATGAAAAAGGTGCCAACCTGATTGTTTCTTATCTTAAAAACAATAAGACTCATACAAACAAACACTCTTTGAATTGGCATGCCGGGCAACTATTTGCAAAAGCACAAAAGGATCAGCAGGCCATCCGCTATTTTAGAAAAACCTATAATTTCTTGTACCGATGGTTTGGTGGAGAGGATGGAAAAACATGGTATTTTTATGCAAAAGGAACCGTTGCTTTTATCAAAAGAGATAAAGAAAAACTGCATAAAATAATAGAAATCTGGAATAAAAGTCTGCCAAAGGATGGGAATTATGATACCTTGATATTGCTTTATGAAAACTGGGATAAAAAGTACTTAGAGATAACCGAGCGATAGATTATATAACATAATAAAAATATAATTTTTCTTACTTTTATGTTTTTAAAGAAATTTTGTTATTTCCTATTAAAAACTCATAAAATGAAGCAAAAAATACTATTCTCTTTATTTCTATCTTTCAGTTATATATTCGTCTATTCACAAACCAATATATATGCTTCACCAAACGGTCCAAATACAAATGATGGACTATCTGTAGGAACTGCCGTCAATTTGCAAAAAGCAAAAGACATTGCCAGAACTATAATCAGCAACGGTCCCCTCACCGGCGATGTTATCATCAATATATTGCCTGGCGAGCACATCTTGAATCAGACATTAGTTTTTGATTCAAACGATAGCGGAAATAATGGGCATTATGTTATCTATAAATCATATAGCTCTG
Organism: Flavobacterium microcysteis; assembly: GCF_006385255.1. Taxonomy (GTDB): domain Bacteria; phylum Bacteroidota; class Bacteroidia; order Flavobacteriales; family Flavobacteriaceae; genus Flavobacterium; species Flavobacterium microcysteis. The sequence continues at coordinate 136,029 of NZ_VFJE01000055.1, read as the reverse complement.
AGAGTCCCTTAATTAGCGGTGGGCAAAAAATTACTGGATGGTCATTACATGATCAAACTAAAAATATCTGGAAAGCATCTATTGGCAATCTATATTCAAGACAGCTATATGTAAATGGAACTAAAGCTGTAAGAGCCAGAAGCAATGACAGCTTTAATATATACGAAACCAAAACCGGATATTTCTCAACGTGTAACGACTTTTCGACTTGGGGTAATATTCAAGATTTGGAAATTGTTTCCTGCATGCATTGGAGAAATCATAGAATTCCTGTTGAATCAATATGTAATAATCAAATCATTATAAATCCAATTTTTTTTAAATATATTCATAAAGACCCCACTTTTGAAAGTGCACCAATTAATTGGATAGAAAATGCTTATGAACTTATTGATAGTGAAAACGAATGGTATATTAACAAAAATACACAAACTCTATATTATAAGCCTTCAAATAATATAACAACTCAAGAAACAATTAATGCTTTAAACATAGTATTGCCAAAACTTGAAAAATTAATTGACGGTCAAGGTATAAATGGAGCGAATATAAATAATATCAAATTTATTGGGCTTACTTTTAAATATACAACATGGAACCAAGCATCAGAATATAATAGCATTACTGGAAGCAACTATGGATTTTCTCCAAATCAGGCTGACGATACGGCTACACCACCAGCACCATCTCCTTATAGTAGTCTAGGTTTAGAACAAATACCCGCCGCTATTTCATTTAAATATAGTAACAATATTCATTTTTCAAACAATATCGTTACTCATATCGGTTCAACAGGATTAGGTTTTCAAATTGGATCTAACAACAATCGAATCTGCAATAATCGAATTGAAGATATATCTGGAAGCGGCATACTTTTAGGAGATTTTGAACATGCTGGAGATCCTTGCTTAAATCCTAATCTAAATCCCGATACTTATCTTAATTATTGCACAATAAATAATAATTTACTTCTACACAATCATGTATTAGTTAAAAACAATATTATTGAAAACAATTTTATCAATAATATCGCTAATGAATACCTTAGCTGTGTTGGAATTGACGTTGCATTTGCTATAAATACTATTGTTGATCATAATACTATTTCAAATTTCCCTTATACAGGAATATCTTTTGGCCTTGGCCTAAACAGATATTTTGAGCATGGCACAAATAATAAAATCACTTATAACAAAATTGATTGCTCAAAACAGTTTTTAGGTGATGGGGGCGGAATTTATACAGAAAGTAATTTGGGAGAAACCACTACTAAGCTAAATAATTCTTTATCTTCCACAGTAAATCGTGCAGAAATAAGTCATAATTATATCCTAAACCAAACATCCTATTTAGGGGCAATATATTTAGACCAAGCCTCTAGTAATATTAATGTTCATGATAATTTAATTGACATAAAAAATAATATTGCAATTCCACTAAAATCCCAATGTATCACCAACGATGTAAGAGCAATAAATTGCCCAACCGCCACATCACCACCATACGATATTATGTACACATCACATGATGTTAGTATTTATAATAATTATTATAATGACAAATACTCAATGCTTTCAAATGCCAATTATACCGGACTCACGAATATTGATTTCCACTCCAACACTGCTTTTACCGGATTTCAAGCCCAAAATTCAATAATCACAAACTCAGGCCAACAAACAAATTATAACTGTAATTAAAATCTTGAATTATGAAATCAAATCTTTTAGTTTTTCTAACGCTATTTACTACTCTCACTGTTTGCATTTCCTCTGCTCAATGCAATAACCCTGTCATTTTTCCTGCTTCAAATAATGCCGGTACAGGAGGCATTGTTTGTTTAGATGGATCTATTGTAAGTTCTGTACCATATCCAAAAATTTGTTTTGAAAATATACGCGGTGATATGAAGATGGTATATAAAGATACAGATACATTATTCACTTTTACTAAAGAGGGAAGATTAGGCATTGGAACCTTAACCCCGTCTCGATTATTGGATGTTAATGGTAGCGCAAATATTAATGGCGACACAAATATTAATGGTAATGTCACTATCAATAATCATTTTTTAAAATTTGCACCAGCGAATAATATGGATGCCATTATTCAACGAATAACTCCAGGCAATATGATTGTCAATTCTGGCGGAGGAACTTCATCACTATATCTTAATTATGCTTCAGTTTATAATGCAGGAACCGGAGGTGTAAATATTTTTGATGGGGGCACCACAAATTTTGCAAAACTCTGGATAACTAAAGGTATAGGAAACGGAATTGAATCTGTAGGTGGGAACTTAGTAATAAGCCCTTCAGGGGGAAGAGTAATAATTTCTGATTTATCAAATCCTAATTTAAAAATTCCTACTGCTAATTATAAACTAATCGTACAAAGCGGCATCCTCACCGAAAAAGTAAAAGTTGCAGTCCAAAATTCAGCAAATTGGTCTGATTATGTTTTTGCTGAAGATTATAATCTAATGTCTCTTTATGATGTTGAAAAATACATTAAAAAAAATCAACACCTCCCAAATATTCCTTCTGCTAAAGAACTCGTAAAAGAAGGTTTAGATCTTGGTGAAATGCAAGCAAAACAAATGGAGAAAATAGAAGAGCTGACGTTGTATATGATCGAAATGAAAAAAGAAATTGATTCATTAAAAAAAGAAAATTCAGAATTGAGAAAAAAGAATAACAAATCCTAAAAGATAACTTATGAAAAAAGTAATTTTATTTTGCTTGTTATTTTATCACTTCTATTCAGAGGCACAATGTTTATCTGACATCACTTTGCCTACTGGGACTTTTAGCACCGCACTAACAGAATCTTCTACCTGGATTAAGACTTCACCAATAAATACAACTCCTACAATAATGTCTAGCACAGTTGTAATAAAGCTAGATGCCAGTGATTATATTGAGCTAAATCCTGGATTTCTTTCTAATCCAACAACTGGCGCTTTCATGGCCCAAACTATAGACGGTTGCGGGCCACAGATAGCTGCTAAAACACCTACAAATGATTTTCCAGCTAAAACAGATGGAGAAATAATAATATATCCAAATCCGAGTAAAGACCTATTCTATATCAAAACAGACAATCTTACTGATGGTATTGTTGAAGTATATAATACTCTTGGGGTAAAAATCTTAGAACAGAAGTTTCAAAAACAAACGATTATTGAAATAAATTTAAAGGATCAACCAACGCAAATGTTTTTGGTAAAAATCATTTCAAAGAATACAATAGTTTCAAAAAGAATAATTAAAAATTGATTCTTATCGAATCTTAAAGAGCAAACACAAGACTGCAAGTTTTATTCTTTAGTCTTTTTACTTATACCTCTTAATTAAAAGATTTTACCGTAAATAAATTGCCTTATATTTGTGAGAAAGCAAAACTTATAACTGATGAAAAACACTTTCTTAAAACAATCAATCTTATTATTCTTTATGCTATTTGCTGTTGCCTCATTTGGACAAGAGGGCAAGAAAAACCAAAAGGCAGTTATCAAAACAAGCATTCACTGCGACCATTGTAAAGAATGTGAAACCTGCGGGTCAAAATTCCAAACTAATATGCTACGAATAAAAGGTGTTAGGATGTATGAACTGGATGAAAAAAACATGACCATTACAGTGTATTACAATACTACAAAAACGGACCTGAAAACCATCAAAACGGCTATTTCAAAATTGGGTTATGATGCTGACGAGGTTAAGGCGGATATGGTTGCTTATGAAAGTTTAGACAATTGCTGTAAAAAGGCATAATTGGGAGTTACTATGACGGCGAAACCAGACAATATTGATGCGTATATTGCAACTTTCCCTTATGAAGTACAAAAGATACTGGAAGAAGTTCGTACAACAATAAAAAAAGCTGCTCCGGAAGCAACAGAAGCTATTAAATATGCTATTCCTACTTTTGTATTTCATGGAAATCTCGTGCATTTTGCTGCTTTCAAAAATCATATCGGTTTCTATCCTGCACCAGAAGGTATGGAAGAATTCGACAAAGAACTTGCTGTTTATAAAAAAGGAAAAGGCTCTGTCCAGTTTCCTTTAGACCAACCCATACCATTTGATTTGATTGCAAGGATTACTGCATTTAGAATAAAGCAGAATTCCGAAAAAAAGAAATAACATAATGATCCAATTTCAAACGCTTGAAAAAAGCAGTACAGAAGACATCTTGGAGGTTTTCAACAGTTCCTTTTCAGATTACAGCGTTCCCTTTTACCTGACATTACCGCTATTAAAAGCAAAAATCATTAACGATAGCGTGCGCCTTGGATTGTCTGTCGGGGCTTTTGAAGCTGGCAAACTAATCGGTTTTATACTTCATGGTTATGATACAATCAATGGACAATCATTTGCTTATAATGCTGGAACTGGAATCATCCCTAAAAAAAGAGGCCACGGACTCACTGCCAAACTTTATAATCATATTCTTCCGCTTTTGAAAGCTGAAAACACAGACAGTATTAAGCTTGAAGTACTGGCAGAAAATGTTCCTGCATTAAAAACCTATGAGAAAATAGGTTTTAAAACTGTTCGGAATTTTGACTGTTATAAAGGGTCTATCCAGATAGAGAATTATGACAAAACCTATGAAATCAAAGAGCTACAATCGTTTGATTGGCAACGCATAAAACTATTTTGGGATTGGGAACCTTCCTGGCAAAATTCTATCACGGCCATTGAAAATTTAAAAGAAACCACACATGCTGTTGGGATTTTTGACAAGGAACAATTACTTGGGTATTTGATCTTTAATCCTCTCTCTAAAAGAGTACAGCAGTTTGCCATTAAAAAAGAATGTAGAAGAAGAGGACTTGGAAAGCAACTTTTCAATTATATTGCCTCAACTTTTGGCAATGAAATGTCATTAATCAATATAGATGGCAATTCTAAAGAAACAGCCTCATTCTTGGCTTCTTTAGGATTCGAAAAATATATAGTCCAGCATGAAATGGAATTGAAATTGAAGTAATAAAAAACTCCCGCAATTGCGGGAGTTTTTTATTTTTAAGGCTTTTGATTAATATTCAAAAGTTCCGAATTCGCTTTTTATTGTCAGCTTCTTGTTTTCTGAAGCTTCTACCCTTCCCACAATCTGTGCTTCTACATTAAATGATTTTGAAATCGCTATGATGTCGGCAGCCAATTCTTCCGGCACATAAATTTCCATTCTGTGACCGCAATTGAATACCTGATACATTTCTTTCCAATCCGTTTTGGATTGGTCCTGAATAAGCTTGAAAAGCGGCGGCACCGGGAAAAGGTTATCTTTTATGACATGTACATTTTCAACAAAATGCAACACTTTGGTTTGAGCGCCTCCACTGCAATGCACCATTCCGTGAATTTGCTCAGGAGAATACTTGTCTAAGATTTTTTTGATAATTGGCGCATAGGTTCTTGTTGGAGAAAGTACCAGTTTTCCCGCATCAATTGGTGAACCTTCTACTTCGTCTGTCAATTTTACGCCACCGGAATACACCAAATCAGAAGGTACGGAAGCATCAAAACTTTCAGGATATTTTTGAGCAAGATAGTTATGGAACACATCATGGCGTGCAGATGTCAGTCCGTTGCTGCCCATTCCTCCGTTATATGATTTCTCATAAGTTGCCTGGCCAAAAGAAGCCAAACCAACAATTACATCACCAGACCTGATATTGGCATTATCAACTACTTTATCTCTTCGAATTCTTGCTGTTACGGTAGAATCAACAATTATGGTGCGAACTAAATCACCCACATCAGCCGTTTCACCACCTGTTGAATGGATGGTTACTCCAAAGGATTTTAATTCTTCAATGAGTTCTTCTGTTCCGTTAATGATAGCAGAAATTACTTCAGCCGGAATCAGGTTTTTGTTTCTTCCAATGGTTGAAGAAAGCAATATATTGTCTGTTGCTCCAACGCACAACAAATCGTCAATATTCATAATCAGGGCATCTTGTGAAATGCCTTTCCAAACAGATAAATCGCCTGTTTCTTTCCAGTACAAATACGCCAAAGATGATTTTGTTCCTGCTCCGTCAGCATGCATGATGAGGCAGTATTCTTCGTCATTCGTAAGGTAATCGGGAACAATTTTGCAGAAGGCTTTTGGAAATAATCCTTTGTCTATGTTTTTGATTGCGTTATGCACGTCTTCTTTTGAAGCCGAAACTCCTCGCAAATTATAGCGTTTGCTGGTATCAGAACTCATAAAAATAGGTTGTGTTGTTGTGGCGCAAAGATAATCAGTTTTTTTGAGTTTCGATTGGCAGACAGCCATAGATTTTTAGGCTTTCTGCTTTTGCAAAACATCGACTAATTCTCTATGATTTCAATTTCAACACGTCGGTTTGCAGCTCTTTCTTCCTCACTTTTTTCCGGAATGGCAAAAAGCGGCTCGGTAACACCAAATCCTTTATAGGTCACCCTATCCTTATCTATTTCGTTTATTTCTAAGAATCGGGCAATAGCTTTCGCTCTTTTGGTTGATAGGTCTTGCTTGTCACTTTGCATACAGCAAATATGTCCTTGAATTTGTATTTTCATCTGCGGATTTCTTTTCATGACTTCCAACAGCTCATACATTTTAGGTCTTGAATCATTCGTAATCGCAAATGTATTCAGCTGGAAATTGAGGTTCTCCAGTTTTAATTTTTCTCCAGGTTTTGCAACGGTTAGCTTTTCCATAAAGGCAACATCAAAAACCAATTCAGAAGAAGTACCATTAGGGTTCTGGATAGTCATCTTTTGCGGATATTTAGGCATCTCCTTTGGCCTTTTTACAATAGGCTCTTCTTTTATTCCAAGAATTTCATTTTCACGTGGCAAATCTTTGGCTTGCAGGAAATAAATAACAACCTTTCTGTTTTCAGATTTTATTTTGGAATGCTTATGCCTTTCACCAAAGCTTCTGGTTTTGAAATCATCTCTGATTTTCAGTTTTCCTTTTATTGCTTCATAGATAAAACTGACTCTTTTTTGTGCCAGCGTGTCATTAAATCCCGAAGTTCCGTCTTCATCTGTATACCCATTAATGGCTACAATTTTGACCTCTTTATTGGTATTAATAAAATTCTGGAGTTTTTCGTTTTCCTGTTTTTTGAGTTCATATTTATTACTGTCAAAATAGACCGAGAATTCTTCCTGAGCCTGGGCAACTAACGAAAAGAACAAAAAAACGATATAGAGAACCGTATTTTTCATGGGTTGGGTTTATAAATAAAAACGAAGTAACAAATTATTTATTACATAGAAAAATGGGGCCAAGCGACCAGTATGTTTCTATTTACTTTCAAGAACCATAATTTCTACTCTTCTGTTTTCATTGCGTTCTTTTTCATTCCTTTCGGGTATTGGATGTATAGGTCTTGAACTTCCAAATCCTTTATATTGAAGTCTATCCTTACTGATTCCGTTTTCGAGTAAAAAGTTATAAATCGCCCGTGCCCTAATGGTGGCAATATTTTCTAAATCTGTTCCCGGCTGACAGCAGATATGCCCTTGTATTTCTATTTTTAAATCAGGTCTTTCAACCATAATACTCAGCAGTTCTTTTAATATAGGTTCTGATGAAGGCACAATAACTCCGGAACGATCATAGAAATTAAGATTTTTCAGCGTGAGTTTATCTCCAGTTTTTAAATTTTTAGTCTGATCCGTAAGACTTTCTTCTACAACAGGCGCTTCTTTTTTAGGTGGAATAGTATAATAAACAACCGCTTTTCGATCAGCAGCCGCACTACCGGATTGGCTATAGCGTTTGCCAAAACCTTTTACTTCTGCTTTATCATTTATATTTATATTGTTGCTCTTAAGTTTTTCTACAACGTAATTGGCCCTTTTTAAAGAAAGCACATCATTGTATTCCACACTACCTACGGAGTCACAATAACCATAGATCTTATCTACTACCGCAGTTGGATTGTTTTCTATCCATTGCTGTAATTTCTCTGTCGAAGTAGTATTTGTTTCAGAAATATCAAAATCAAAAAATACTTGAAATTGCTGTTCCTGAGAATAAAGAAGTATTGAAAACAACAAGAAAAAGGTTGTGGTAATTTTTTGCTTCACGGTCTATCTATTTTTAATAATAAACGGACGAATCAGAATTTTATTACACCAAATAAAAAGTGAGATAGCTTTCGCTATCTCACCAGTTTTAGAATTAATTTGCGGGAAAAATTAGAATTTAGGTTTGCCTGATTAAAACCAGACTTGTATTTCAAAACTCAAATCCTAAGAGCAAATTAAAATATTTATTTACGATGGGGGTAAATAAATAAGTATAAGTAAAAACTTATGGGGTAAAGTTCTATCGAACTCTTTATTTCATCACTAATTTAAGTTAAATACAGTGTATTCCTCCTTTATTTGGGTCAAAAATCGATAAAAAGCAATATTCTTAGACAAAACACTTTACACTACTATTTCTACTCCCAATCTGGCATTGAAGCATTGGTAAACAGTGTGGTTCTTGACGCTACTATGCCAATCAGATATTTCTGAATATTTCGTGCACTTATGAAATCATTTGATGTATTTACAAAAATTACTTCTGCCTCATTTGGCGAATATCTGGCATCAATATCTACTGTTCCAGCCGGCTTTTCGGTATTGATTTCTGAGGTTGTAAGAGTACTGAAAACATGTTGGAAAATTCGGGTATCAAGCTGTCTGTAATCCGGATTTTCAAAACCAGATACATCCCTTGTAAAAAGTAGCTTTTGTCCGGTTATCGAAAAATTAAGGCTTCCCATAGCTCCATTCACTCCCGAAATAACGAGGTCTGAAATGGCCCCTTCAGCAGTAATCACGTATATTTCAGCATTATAACCGCTAGCATCGTTCACTTTTAGCGCAATCTTTGAACCATCATAACTCCAATCACATTCAGAAATAAATTTACCGTTTGGAGTATGGAAAATCTCGGTCAGGCCGCTTCCATTGCTGTTTATTCGATACAACTTATCAAAACTTGGATAAATGATTTGGCTTCCACTAGTATTCCATGAAAAATTAATAAACTCCGGATTGAATCCGGCAACAGGAACCGTGTTCGTTACTTTAAACACTCCCGAGCCATCCGGATTCATGGTATAGATATGGTTTTGCGCACCGCTGGAACGGATAAAAGCTATTTTATTGGATTGGTTGTTTTTTCTAGGTCTCCAACTATTGGTTTCTGAGCTTGTCAATTGTATCTGGTTGCCAGAATTATCTCCAGCATAGATGACATTATTTTCGCTGAGTTTTTTGACAAAAAGAAAACGGGTATCAGGAAAAGAGGTGGTTGTAAATGTTCGCACCGCACTCAAAACAGGAGGATTTACGCCATCAGAGACTGAAACCTGCCAAAAATATTTTGTGCCAAAAGCCAGATTTTGCAAAGTGTATGTTGGAGTCAAAATATCTGAATATCTGACCTCTTCATCATTAGCATCATTTTTCAATATCACTTCATACTTTAAAGTATCTTGTTCCGGGTCTGTTGCCGTCCAAGTCAATACTACCTGCCGATTTTGGTTCATTGCATTGTCTGCCGGAAGTGCTAAAACTGCAGCATTGGGTGGCCTATTGCCACTGGTAGATACAGACAGTTCAAAAACAATTTCCGTTGTGCTGTTGCTAATCACATTTGCTGCTTCAAATTTTGTGAGGTAGCCGTCTTTTTGGGCCTGAAAAGAATATTGGCCAACGACAACTTTAGGAATCGTAAACCTTCCGTCTTCATCCGTAAAAACAATACTTGATGTTGGGTTTGAAAAAACCTTGGCATTGGCTAAAGGTTCAAACGTGTTGGCAATAACCACTCTTCCTGTAACGGTTCCGAAATCTTCTCCATCGACTTTTTCCTCACTGCAGGAAAGCAGCAGAAGCAAAAGAACAAATCCTGATTTTATAAGACTATTTTTCATGATTTTAAAGATTAAAAATTATTGCTTCAGCGGATTTTGGGCTTCCTCAATGATGTATTTTTCATAAATTTTCTGTTCCTTTTTCGGGAAATAGTAGGTCAGTCCTAAACCAAACCGGAAATAATAATCATCACGCACGCCTCTTTTTAAGTAGTCAATATTGTCACTAAAATTGAGATTGTGTTCGGCATAAATTTTTATCCCGATTGTTTTTGAGGCGAGATACTCCAATCCGGCACCGTATTGCACTTTTGCATGTGTGTTTTCAAAAAGGCGATTCGCACCAAATCCGGCTCCTCCAAAAACATAAGGGCTAAATTGTTCCTTAGGCAATAAAATAAGCTCCGCATTCAAATCGAAAGTCAGATAACCTACATCGAGACGGTCTTTATTAGCAAGGTTGATCACATTTGTAGAGGCACTCAGATTAAAACCTGGAGTAAAAAAATATTTTAAGGCACCACGCCCCATAGGGCGAAACAAGGATTTGTCATAATCGCCATCGATTAGTGTTGCACCTCCTGCTAGTTCCATTGCAAATTTTGATCTTCTTTCTGTTTTGTATCTTCCATAGATTCCTGTAGCATCAGCAACTTCTTTTTCCATTTCGAATTTTGAAATCAGCGAGTCTACTTCTTCTTTGTCTGCATCAGCTTCCCAAATTTTATCTTTGATTCCTTCCAGCACCAAAGTTTGTACGGCTTTTTCTATAGCTTCTGTTACAGCCATCTGCACCGGTTCGTTTGTAGAATATCCCGTTTCGACTTCAAGCAGTCTTTTGAACTTGACATATCTGAAAAAACTTTGGTCAATGGCCTGCGACAAGATTGTTTTAGAAACGTAAACTGATTTTAGTATTTTTCCGCTTGCTGTAGAAATCATCCTGAGATAAATCGTCACGCGATCTTGTCTATATTTTGTGGATCCACCTACTCCAAAATATCGTGCCCCGAAACCGCCGGTTATGATGTTGGTATCATAAGAAACAATGCCACCTTCCAGCAGTACTCCTGCATACAACAAAGGCGTCAGCTGCTGTTCGTTTGAGTTCGGGTTTTTAGAGTATTCCTGGCGTGTAGACCGGATCAGGTTTCTTTCTTGCAAAAGGTTTCCAATGTTTTCACGCTCAATTGGGATAAACCATTTGGAATCTTCTAATGCCTTGATTAATATAGAAGTCGCTCCCTGAGTCACGGCTGTACTGAATGTACTTCCGTTATCTGAAGCCTTATATTGTCCTGTTTGGTCCCTAAATTTATAAATCCCAACCACTACGGGTTCTTTAGGTTTTGGCAATTCTCTCAAAAGTGTTGTTGCCGGCGTGATTTCTCCTATGGATGCTTTTTCAATCTTAACAGGTTGATTAAAATAAGCGCCACATCCGGACAACATCAGCATCAGGACTATCGCTAAGTAATTTTTGATCTGCATATTATGATTTTGGGATGATAACTTGTGTCTGTTCTCCTGTATTGGTATCCAGAATGGTAACGGTCAGTCCATTTTCTGAGGGAAAAATTTCAACAGATAAGCTGCCAAAAGTATAGCTCCCTTCAGAGATTCCATTATTCCCGAATTGCTGTGTGAATAAGGATCTGGAAACTAAATTCAGTAATTGTGAATTCAGGTTTTCAGTAAAACTTTCCAGTTCCGTTTTTGTCTTGGTCGTGACCGTATTGTCTTTTAGTTTGTTTTGGGCTTCGGCAGAACTTAGAAGCCACTGATAGTTAAAAGTATCTCCTCCAAAATTTGGATTCCTGGGCTTGTAGACCAGATCCTGAGCATTCGCGGCATAGGCCAGCAAAATGATAATTGCAGTAACTAGAGGTTTCATAATTAAAGAAATAAGATTAATACTGAGTGAGATATCGGCTTTGTTTTTCCAGATTTTTCAGATAAGCAGAAGTAACATTGACAGCTTCTTCAGCTACAAGACTTAAAAATTCTTCATCGGGGTTTACTAAAAACTCATAAAAGGGATTAGCATCTATACTGATTGTAATTTTTGTATTTCTGGCAAAACTCAATTCTTCAGTTATTATAACAATCTTTTTGGAGTTGATTTTCAAATCGCTGTACTTGAAAAAGTACAGGTCATAAAAATCTTTGCCTGCTTTGGTCTTTGTATCGTCGGTTACTATGCCTGACAATTCAAAACCATCTGCAGGAATTAATCCTTCATCCTTTTTTTTTTCTTCACCAATGACTATCCTATCTTTTCCAACCAGTTTTTTGTCGCTATCATAGAAAAGGAGCATGACAATAATTTCATCATCCTTGCCGACATTGATCTGGGTTGACGATAGTTTTTTTGTTTCATTCGGGTCTAGAGTAAAAAGCCCTTCCTGGGCATTATTGGATTGATTGCTATTAATCTTATTTTTTCTTATTACTGATAATTTATACGATAAGCTTTGGACTATATCGGTTAAATTTTCCGCAGTACCGGTAATCTTTACGTTTCCTTCAATTTCTTCCAGATGTATTTTTGCCTTGACCTGGCTGTTTGTTAGTTGCGAATAGGCCGCAGGTGCAAAAAGCATCAGCATAAAAAAGCTATAGGAAAGATATTTTTGCATGGCTTATTGATTTAATATAATTACAGAAGAACCATTTCCTGACTGCGTCACTTTCATATCTTTTGAAAGGGAATTGGTTCCATAATTTTGTATATTTTGGTTATTTCCTTGTTGGATCATTTGCGTATTCACATCATATTTTGTGTAATAGGTAAAATCCTGTATTCCATTATTTTTTCCGGATTGCACAATATTTTGTGTTATTGTATTGGCCTGTTTAGACAGCGAAATGGCATTATCATTACCATTTTGAAGTACAGAAACATTGACTTCATTGGCTTTTAAGTTCGCGTTGAACTGATTGTAATCTCCTATTTGCTGAACCAGAATATCTCCTTTTTGGAACAAGGCATTAGAATTCTGTTTCGGGTTCATGCTTGAAACCACATACAAGGTCTCTTCTTTCGAACCAAAAACAGAAGAGCTGTACTGATTGTAACCCGGGTTTTCTTCTTCCTGTGCCAAAGCGGCTTGAGAAAAAAGTCCCAAGAGCAATAGCTTAAAAAATAAGGGTTTCATAATTTTTTATTTTATAAAAAATGGGGCTGCCAGAACTGACGGCCCCATTTTTATTGTTCAACTAGTTAGATTGGGTAACATTGTTGATGTTAGAGTTCCCTTTTTGAACGTTCATGCTAGTTTGGTTGTTACCGCTTTGCATTACGTTTGAATAGTTAAAGTTTCCTATTTGAAGTGTATTGTCTAAATGACCAAATCCGTTTTGAGTAGTCAGAGCGTCATTTTCTTTACCATACTGATAGTGACTTGCCTTATTAGCTCCAGAAGCAGCTACAGCAGTACTTGTTTGAGTAATTTTAGAGTCGTTCATTTCACCACCTTGGCTAGTGTAGGCAATGTTGAAATCTCCGTTTTGAGTTTGTAATGCATCATTGTATCCATGTGGCATGAATGGCACTGCTACAGCACTCACAAATCCCAGAGCTTCTGCACTAAATGGAGCTCCAGATGGCATTTCGTTTCCACTTGTACCCTGGTCAATAGTTGCTTTGTTACTGTTTCCTGTCTGTACCTGTTTTGCCCAGTCATGTCCATTTCCAGCAACAGGATTTAGCTGATCTTGCCAGATAGTAGCTTGGTTACTGTTTCCTGTCTGAACTTGATAAGCTTCATTGTAAAGGTTGTTTTGTGAAATAAAAGCATTGTTTGAATTTCCAACTTGTTTCACATCTGCTTTGTTATGATTCGAAGCAGAAGAAGGGTTTGGATTGATTCCTTGCGTAACATTAGAAACGTTGTTGTTTCCTTGTTGTCTAACATCTGAATCTTGATAAGATCCTTTTTGATTTACAGCCGAGTTGTTGGATCCACCCAACTGCAAAACATTACTGTCATTAAATTGTGCAAAAGAAACTGCACTTACCAGCATCACTGAGATGCTCAAAATCACTTTTTTCATAATAAAAATATTTAATTGGTTATAATTACAATTTAATATTTGGGGGACGAAAAAAGTCTTAGAGGGAAGCTATTATCAGCTTATCTTAATGAAGTATTTTTGGAATAAAATTGTGGTATCATGTTTTCAAAGTTATTTCTTTTTTCGAAAAAGCAATACGGGAAACCGTAAAAATTACATCGGTATTGTTATTATTCTATGAATTGTTTAAAAAATCGGACGAAATACATCATTTTTAATTTATAGCATGAAAATTAATTATCAAATTCATATTTTCATGTCATTTACTTAACGTTTTCGTAAGAGATAGTTTGCTAAAAATAATTTTCAAAAATTATTGTGTAAAAATTTTCTTTCTACAGCACCTAAATATCCATCCTATTGTATATATATTTGCGAAAATTTTATTTTATTATGAAGCAAAAACTATTATTCCTTTTTTTATTCCCTGCTTCCTATTGTTATTCGCAATCTGCAATTCAGACCTTGAATTCCGGTAGCGTAATTGGAACCAGGGCTTCTGTTTCGATAGGGGAAATTGTTATTGTTCCGCAGAACCAAAACCAATCCAGTTCCGGAATTATTGGTATTCTAGCGACAGTAAACAATAACAATCTTGAAGTAGACCATTTTGACCTGACAGAAAAAATTACCGTTTACCCGAATCCGACAGTGGCCAAAATCTTTTTTGACACAAAAGAAGCTATTTCCAACGAAAGTGTGTCGGTATATAACAATGCGGGGCAAGTAGTTCTGTCAAAAAAAATTGATTCTGAGCATTCGCTGGATCTTACTTCCCTTTCAAGCGGCACTTACTTAATTCAATTCGCAAACCAAAAATTTAAAACCTTTAAAATCATCAAACGTTAACAATGAAAAAACTATTACTCATTACAGCCTTATTCTTTGCATTTTTCGCTTCGGCTCAAGTTCCACAAGGAATTTCCTATCAGGCTATTGCTCTTAACTCTTCCGGCGCCCCTATTGTTAATTCAAACGTTGGAATCAGGCTTTCTGTATTAGACAATACTGCTACCGGTACTGTTTTATATGCTGAAACACATACTAAAACCACAAATGCTCAAGGACTATTCGCTACAATTATTGGTCAAGGTTCTGCCACAACAGGAACATTTTCAGCAATTAACTGGGCAACCAACCCAAAGTTTCTAAAAGTAGAGCTAGATGTTGCCGGAGGAACAAATTATGTTTTGACAGGCACAACACAATTGCTTTCAGTTCCTTATGCTTTGGCAGCAAAAGGCCTGGCGTTACAAGCCGGAGAAGGAATCAAATTGATTTCGCCAAACGGTACTCCATACCAGCTTACTGTTAATGATAATGGACAACTTTCTTTGCCTACTTCTGAAAATAATTCTAATATTCCGAACCAATTGTATATGTATGGGACATTTAATAGCTTTAACCCAACTTCTGCTCTTTTAATGCGGTCTACTAGTTCTGCATTTTCTGGATATAAATATTTAACTGCCGGAACTCAAATAAAATTCACCTCTTCTAACAGTGCTAATGGAGCTGTTTACGGAATTAATGGGATTCAGGATTTAACTTTAAATGCAAATGCGTACACCATTCCTTCTAATGGGTTCTATTTCATTCAAATTGCTACTTATGGCTCATTACCTTTTAGTATCGTGTCAATCGCTCCATCAGTAGTAATAAATTTTGGCTCTACATCACGTAACATGACTTATAACGTAGGTACAAATACGTTAACGACAACAGTTACAGGCATCACAAATAGCGATAGCTTTTATTTTAATATTCCTAGCTCTAATGGAAGTCAGCGATTTGGCGACAATCTTGCCGATGGCACAATTGATGAGGATGGAAGTTCAATTTCTTTTCCCGGAGCTACTGCAACTCCAAGAAACTACAAAATTGACTTAGTTTTAAATTTTAACGGTTCTGGTACTTATACCATTACACCTCAATAATATAGAAAAAAAAGCCTGCTTTAAGCAGGCTTTTTTAATTGTTGTGTTGTTGTTGTTGTTTGTAGTATATTATTTAGTAAATAATAATTCTCTGTATTTGGTTAATGTCCAGATTTCATCATCTACCAAAAGCTCCAGCTTGTCGCAGTGCTTTCTGATAATTTCAAAATAAGGCTTCACCTTGTTGCAATATGCAAAAGCCATTTTTTCTGTATCAGAAAGGTTGTTGGCTTTTTTACGTTCCTGGGTCATTTCTTCTACCTTAGTATTGATAGCTTCAATGTGTCCAGAAATTTCTTTGATTAATGTAATCTGCTCTTTTGCGATTGTTTCGTATTCTTTACCGAAAATGTCTTTCAATCCTCTTACATTTTCAATCAAAAGGTTTTGGTAGCGAATAGCTGTTGGCACTACGTGATTTCTGGCAATATCTCCAAGAACTCTTCCTTCAATCTGGATTTTCTTGGTGTATTCTTCCATTTCAATTTCATAGCGAGCCTCAACTTCTACATGGTTCATTACTCCTAACTCACCAAACAATTCGATAGCTTTTTTAGAAACTTTTGCTTTTAAAGCTTCAGGAGTTGTTTTATGGTTGCTCAATCCTCTTTTTGCAGCTTCTTGTTGCCATGCATCGCTATAACCGTCACCTTCAAAAAGGATGTTTTTTGTTTCTTTGATGTATTCTCTTAAAACATTGAAGATAGCATCGTCTTTCTTCATGTCTTTACCTTCAATCAGCGCATCAACTTCTTTTTTGAAATCAATTAATTGTTTTGCTACGATAGAGTTTAGCGTAGTCATCGCATTAGCACAGTTTGCAGTAGAACCTACAGCTCTGAACTCGAATTTATTTCCTGTAAATGCAAACGGAGAAGTTCTGTTTCTGTCTGTATTGTCAAGCAATACATCTGGAATTTTACCTACTACATTTAATTTAAGGTCTGTTTTTTCTTCAGGCGACAATTTTCCGTTTGATACACCTTCTAATTCTTCCAAAACTTTGGTTAGCTGCTGCCCGATAAAAACTGAAATAATTGCCGGTGGCGCCTCATTCGCACCCAAACGGTGGTCATTGCTCGCTGTTGCTATCGAAGCACGCATTAATTCTTCATAAGTCTGTACCGCCTTAATCGTATTAATGAAGAAGGTTAAAAACTGAAGGTTGCTCATTGGCGTTTTTCCAGGACCAAGTAAATTCACTCCGGTATCTGTTGCCAACGACCAGTTATTATGTTTTCCTGAACCGTTTACTCCTTTAAATGGCTTTTCATGGAACAGCACTTTAAAATCATGGCGTTCTGCTACTTTCTGCATCACATCCATCAACAAAGAGTTATGGTCTACCGCTAAGTTTGTCTCTTCAAAAATTGGTGCCAATTCAAATTGATTTGGAGCCACCTCATTGTGACGCGTTTTTACCGGAATTCCTAAAAGCATACATTCGTATTCCAACTCTCTCATATAAGAAAGTACTCTTGTAGGTATAGAACCAAAATAGTGGTCATCAAGCTGCTGTCCTTTTGCAGAAGTGTGTCCTAATAATGTTCTTCCCGTCATTAATATATCCGGTCTTGAATTGGCCAATGCCGAATCAATTAGGAAATATTCTTGTTCCCATCCTAAAGTAGCGGTTACTTTTTTTACATTTTTATCAAAATAGCGGCAAACAGATGCAGCTGCTTCGTCAATAGAGTGCAATGCTCTTAATAAAGGAGTTTTATAATCTAGTGCTTCACCTGTATAAGAGATAAAAACAGTTGGGATACATAAAGTTGTTCCAAAAATAAAAGCAGGCGATGTAGGGTCCCAAGCGGTATATCCTCTAGCCTCAAATGTATTTCTGATTCCTCCATTTGGAAAACTAGAAGCATCCGGTTCTTGCTGAACCAACTGTCCGCCACCAAATTTTTCAACCGGGTCGCTACCATCCATTGACGTTTCAAAAAAAGCATCGTGTTTTTCTGCTGTTGTTCCTGTCAAAGGCTGAAACCAGTGCGTATAATGTGTTACTCCTTTTGACAATGCCCATTCTTTCATTCCAAGGGCAATATAGTCTGCCAATTTTCTATCGATTTTCTTTCCCTGCTGTACTGCGTCTCTAACACCCTGATAAGCATCCTGCGTCAAAAACTGGCGCATTGCCTTGTCATTAAATACATTGCTACCAAAAATTGCAGATTTTCTCTCCAATTCTTCAAATTTGACAGGCTTCCTTCCGGCTGTCTGTACTAGTGCTTGAAAACGAAATGTCGACATAAGAATTATTTTAGGTTTGACTAATTTGATGCAAAGATATAACTTTTGAATAAAAAAATAATTTATACCCCATTTTTTTTAGGGTATAAATTTAAAATTTTTAAAATATAACACCTATACCCCTATTAAAACGAAATAAAATTAAAAATAAAATTTTATCGTTTTATTCCTAGAATTCCCATCTGATGAATTATATAACTTAATTTAAAGATTATATAATATTCATTAAAAATGAAAAATCTTACAAATAAATACGTAAAAATCAACGAATTGTTAATTATGTTAAACATTATATAACACAACTCCGATTTTTCAACATTATAGCTAATTTTAGAAGAAAGAAAAAATAATAGTAACTCAAAAAGAATTGGTCATGAGCTCAAAAAAATTGGTTATAGGCATAGCAGCCGGAGTTGCTGCTCTAGCAATTGTAGGACTTATAGTTGCAAAAAAGAAATCTAAAAAGGATAAGTTTTCTGAAAAAGCCCGAGATGCAAGAGATAATTTCAAAAGCAAACTAAATGATTTACAACGCAAAGCAAAGAAAGAATTCAATAGTGCTTTAGAAGATGGTGAAGATTTAGCCAACAGAGCTAAAGACAGGGCTAATGAATGGGCCAATCAGATTACTTCCTAAGCTTTAATAAATTTCAGAACATCAAAAACGGTAAAACTGTCAAAAACTGAATAGCATATGAAAAACCTACCACACCGCTCAACATCACTTGCTTCGAATTCAGATAGCCTCATTTTCCCCTCTCGTGCTAATGCATTTTCGGATGAGGAACTATTACCTGAAATTCTGTTTATAACTTCTTATCCGCCAAGAGAATGTGGCATTGCCACTTATTCTCAAGATTTGATGAAAGCGCTGAACAATCAATATGTAAATTCATTTTCTCTGACAGTCTGTGCCTTAGAAAACGATCATGAAAAACATCATTATCCTGATGAGGAAGTAAAATACACGCTAAATACTTCCGATCCTTTTTCTTTTAAAACAATAGCAGAAACTATCAATAGCGATCCTAATATAGAGGTTGTTGTCATCCAGCATGAATTTGGGCTTTTTCGTGACGCTGAAAGTTTTAACTTGTTTCTGACTGAAATTAAAAAACCTTTGGTTGTCGTTTTCCATACAGTTTTACCAAGACCAGATGAAGCATTTAAGGAAAAGGTACAGTATATTCTTGACCGAGCCGATTCTATCATTGTAATGACCAAAAATTCTGAAGCTATCCTTTTAGAAGACTATACTGTAACTGCTGAAAAAATCTCAGTGATTCCTCATGGAACCCATTTAGTACCGCATACCGACAAAAACGCATTGAAAGCCAAATATGGTGTAAAAGGAAGAAAAATACTTTCTACATTCGGTCTCTTAAGTTCCGGAAAAAGCATTGAAACTACATTAGAAGCCTTGCCCCATATTGTTGACAAAAGTCCTGATGTGCTTTTCCTTATTATTGGAAAGACACATCCGGGTGTCGTATTGAATGAAGGTGAAATCTATCGCGATTCACTCAAAGAAAAAATAAAAGAACTGAAGCTTGAGGAGCATGTGCAGTTTGTAAATAAATATCTCCCGCTGGATGAACTGTTGGATTATCTCCAACTGACAGATATTTATCTTTTTACTTCAAAAGATCCCAACCAGGCTGTGAGCGGTACCTTTTCGTATGCCATGAGCTGTGGATGTGCTGTGGTTTCCACTCCTATTCCTCATGCCAAAGAAATGCTTGACAATGGCTCCGGGCTTACCTTTGATTTTGGAAATTCAAAACAATTGGCCGAAGCTGTTAATCAACTGATTTTTGATATTGGCCTCAGAAAAAATATGATACTGAACGGACTTCATACCATTATGCATACCGCCTGGGAAAATTCTGCTGTGGCACATGCTATCTTGTTCCAAAAGATATCGAGGGGAAAAATGGAATTGCATTATAAAAATCCGAAACTGAATCTCGATCATATTAAAAAAATGACAACCGAATTCGGGATATTACAATTTTCAAAACTCAATAGACCCGATCCTAATTCCGGCTATACGCTCGATGACAATGCACGGGCACTTATTGCCCTTTGTCAGGATTATAAGCTGACACGGGATATTGAAGACCTAAAACACATCAGCATCTACCTAAATTTTATTTCTTATTGTCTCAATGAAGATGGCAAGTTTAAAAACTATGTAGATATCAACCATAATTTTACACCTCAGAATAACAGCGTAAATCTGGAAGACAGTTCAGGACGTGCTCTTTGGGCTTTAGGATATCTGATTTCCTTAGCACCGATACTGCCTTCCAATTTCACAAAAAAGGCTGAAGATTTATTCCGAAAAGCCATGCCACAGACAGAAAAAATGCACTCTACAAGAGCTATGGCTTTTATTATAAAAGGATTGTATTATTTCAACCGACAAATCAAAGATCTTGACCACAGGATTTATATCGAAATATTTGCCGACAGGCTTGTACAGATGTACAAACACGAAAGCAGCGAAAACTGGAAATGGTTTGAGAGTTATCTAACCTATGCTAATAGCGTACTTCCGGAAGCCCTGCTCTGTGCTTATGCTGTAACTGACAAAGAAGAATATCGAAAAATCGCTAAAGATTCATTTGATTTTCTTTTAGAAAATACGTTTTCAAAAGACCATATCAAAGTGATTTCAAACAAATCCTGGCATTTTAAAGGACAAGAGAAACACAGTTATGGTGAGCAGCCCATTGATGTTGCTTATACAATATTGGCACTTCGAAAATTCCATGATATATTCAAGGAAGAAGAATACCTCAACAAAATGGAAATTGCTTTTAATTGGTTCTTAGGCAACAATCACCTGAAACAAATTATTTACAATCCTTGTACAGGTGGCTGTTTTGACGGACTTGAAGAAACCAATGTCAACCTGAACCAGGGAGCGGAATCCACTTTAAGTTATCTTATGGCCCGACTGACCATCGCACGTTATTTTGGAAATCCAAATACCATATATTTCCGCAAAAAACTAAAGGCTACCAAGCTTTTGCTTCTTAAGAGTTAATTATTAATTCACGCAAAAAGCCCGCTAATTATAAGCGGGCTTTTTATTTACAAAAAAAGAGACCGGAGTCTCTTTTAAATTATTTTCTTGTTTTGATATTCTGTTCTTTAATACCGAATGCTTTTACAACAGCGTTATAATCATTATAATCAACCGTTTGAGCTACAGATTTACCTGTATTTTCAGATGTTCTGGCAAATATTGGATTTTGTCCAGGAACTACCACAATTCTAAAAAACTGACCTACAGTATAATTTGGAATAGAAGCAAGATTAATATTAGTTTCCGTCCAAATTGTAGCTTCTGTAGTGGTAAAGTCGTAATTGTAAGTCAAAAGTCCTGATACTCCTGGGTATTCATTGTTAGGGAAAGAAATATTTTGCGGAATCAATCTCCAAATTGGATTTCCAGAAGTAGTAGTACTTTCCATCCAGTAGATTAAAACTACATCACCTGAAAAAACTTCACCTGCATTAAAAGGGAATATAATCTCTCCTTGTGCATTAAAGCTTTTATTAACATCAAAAACTAATGCGACAGTATCATTATCAACACGATCGTCATCGTTGCTACAACTTTGAAATGTCGTCATTCCGACAATAGCTAAAAGTAAAAGTATTCTTTTCATAATATTTATTTTTTTATATGTTTATAAATGTATTCCAAAAATAAAGCCAAAAAAAAATTTTTAGAGAATTTTAATACTTTTTGCTTTATTATTTGTGTCTTAACCCTAGATAAACATTAACTAATTTACTGAAATTAAACCAGTTATTTAAAAATAATTTTATGCTAAATTATTTTTCATCGGAAGTTTTTTTCTTTTTTGCATTTATATAAATTCCCAAATAACTACTCAAATCAACTTTATGCAATTTTTGAGGTTTATTGATAAATGGCTTAATTGAGAAATTTTCATTAGTCAGATAATAATGGAGTCCGTCAGCTGTAGCGATTCCTTCAATCTGATGAAAAGGCAATCGTAGTTTTATTTTTCTCTTATTTCCTGTAAAAAAATCAGTTCCCCGAAAATCATACAACAGGTATAGAAAAGGCTTCAGGCGTTTTGAATAGCCACATAAGACGATAGCATTTTCCGGTTCCAGAAAAATAGCTCCGGTAACTAATCCACGAATGTCATGTACAGCTTTTAGGTTAGCTACATAATTCCCTGGAGTTTTTGGCAACGAATACAAGGCTGTTCTTTTCGATTTCCATTGTTTCGTAAAAATATAGATACTGTCTTTTGAAACCACCATAGCCTCGCCGTCATAGTCGGTTTGGTTGGCTTTTGAGACAATCAAATCAATCTGATCAGAATAACGGAAAGAAATTGTGTCGATGACCGGATTTAGAGCCAATGATTTTTTCTCGATTCTTAAAATATGCAGGTTCGTCCTATTTCCGGCTACATTATTCCCAAAATCACCAATATAAAGATAGCTGCTGTCCTGAGAGATTTCTTCCCAATCTTTATTGATGACATTTTTTAATACATAGGTTTCTTGTATGTTGCCTGAAATGGTATCCAGTCCATAAATCGACGTGTCCTTATCATCATTATGTGTCCATAGTTTTCCTTCCCAGAAAATAAGCCCTGAAGTCTCGGGTACTTTTTGATCCAGCTTTTTTGAAAATTCAGGCCGTATTGCTGCTCTTTTATATTGACAGCTCCCATCATTTACTGTTGCTTCCGGATTATAATTCTTGGACAATGGATCTGTACAGCCAACAATTTGCGCTGCCATATCCATATCAACCGTAAAAAGAAGATTCAGTAAAACCAGCCAACAGCAAACTGTTTTCATATCAACATTAATTAAATTGCTTTTTCTCTAGCTGTCCTGATGCGTTCTATGTCCTCTAATGTGGCACATTTCGTATTGACTTTTACCTCATCGACTATAAAAGGCAAGTGAATGAATTCAACTTCCGAAAGGTCTTCATTCAAATAATCGGAAACGTCTTTCAGGTCGTAAAACCAATATTTATCGAACTGTACCTTTTTTATCGAAGCGTCCTTAAGCAGGATTTCTTCTTTTAGCTTCTTTATCATAAAATAATGCTGATTTCTTCTTCCGCAAATTACGTTATTTGAACTGTAGAAACATTCGGTTCTTGTATGTTTTAACAAAAAAGACTTCTTTAGGAAGTCTTTCTGTTTAGTTGCTCGCAAAGGCGCAGAGCCGCAAAGTTAGGGTATAGCATATTTCGATGTAAGGTTTCTAAACTTAGTACCTCAGAACCTTAGTACCTTAACAACTCTTTGACTGATTAACTTTTATTTCGAATTTTATTTTAGCCACAGATTATAATGATTACGCAGATTTATACATAAAGCGTAAAACTTAGCACCTTTCACTACAATGTCAAAAATAATCGATCAATATTTCATTCCCTTCTTTCCAGCGAATCCAACCTGATTTTATAGGACTATCCATATCATCACAATGGGGTGCTGTAAAAATCTGAATCCAGTCGCCTTTCATCGACTTCACCTGAAAACAATCTTCTCCTTCAAAAGGAATTGTTTTTGCAGCGTCATTAGGCTGTGCTTTAATCTCTTGTGGAAAAGAATTTCGGGAAATCATAAATGCATTTTTCAGAAAACCATCCCAAGTATCCAAATCAACTGCTTTTGTCTTTCTTATCCAGTAGGATTCTCCTGTTTCATTGTTTACTATTATTTCAATCCAAAAACGTTCTTCAGCTTTGCATCGAAAAATCAGCTGGTCGTAGTCCAGAAAAAAGCCTTCTGGTTTTAGCCATTTTTCAACCGTTTCAATATTTCGTATGTCAGCGGTTCCCGTTCCTTCGTCCAAATAAAATTCGATGACTTGTTTTGGCTCTTTATCATAAGCAGCAGCATACAAATTCAAAACAGTGTTGCCTGTAAATTTTATAGTTGCGATACCGATTCCCAAATCTGATTGTGCGGCTGCGTTTAAGGTAAATAAGATAAATAGTGCTTGTAAAAATTTCATTATAGGGCCTGCTTGTTTTTAATAGCATACTACAAAGAACGCTCTAAAAATCTTTTTATTTTGTTTTTTAAGAAACTGTTATTTTTTTATTATTAAGGATTATTGGGCCGTTGCAGTGTTGGTCTTAAATATTTTGGAGAAAAACAAGGCATGGTAAGCCACGGAATTCTCCCAATATTCCCAGTCATGTGTACCTGGTCGTTCCGTATAATCATGGGCCACTTTGTTATAAACCAGCCTTCTATGTAACTCTCTATTAGGTCCAATCAGAAAATCATCAACACCGCAGTCGATAATAAGAGGCAGACCGTTTGCTTTCATTTTGTCTATCATATTCAGCACTGCATGTGAAGCATATACTTCTTGAGAAGCGCCTTGAGGCCCAAAGACAGGCTCCATCAACTGGTCAATTCTTTCCGGCGTATCAATCCCCATATTTTTCATGGTTCCCATATCAACAGCTCCGCTCATGCTTCCGGCAGCTGCATATATTTCAGGATGTTTTGTTGCCAGGTACAGAGCTCCATGACCACCCATAGACAATCCTGTAATGACCCGTCCTTTTTTTTCGCTGATAGTCCTATAGGTCTGGTCGATTTTCTGTACGACTTCTTTAGTGATGTAGGTTTCAAACTGGCTTCCTTTATTGACAGGGCTGTCCAGATAAAAACTAAATGTTTCGCCTTCCGGCATGACAATAATGATATCATACTGATCTGCCAGATTCTTGACTGTCATTTTATTTGGTGTAGCTCTGAGCCAGTCTCTGAAATGTCCGTAAGCACCATGCAATAGATACATCACCGGATATTTTGCTTTGCTTTTAGAATAGGAATTGGGCAAGACTACAGCGGCATTATAAGTCTTGTTCATCGCAACACTTGGAATTGCGAGCGTATCTACTTTTGCTGCCTGAGTGGCCAAACCTTGAATCAGGAAAAAAGTGATCAATAGTAGTTTTAGATTTTTCATAAAAAGTTTTTATCCAAATTAATGATTAAATTCTAATCTTGAATCCTTTAGTTTTTCTTACCCATTAATTTTACGTGTTTCAGATAGTCTCTGATATTTTGATCCAATTCTGTCGGATACGGATAACCTAGCTTTTGCGCCATTGCAGTTCCCATTTCTGTTCCTATATCGGCATAGGCAAATAAAGCACGCCAATTGTCTTCTATATTACTCCCAGAGAAAGTGGCTTCTATCTTTTTCCATATTTCAGATGAAAGGTATTTTTTAAACAGTCTGCCTTTTTTATTAGTCGATACTTTCCAATCATGTTCCAGGCCTATATGCCATTCAATCATCGCTTGGAAGTACTGCGTTCTCATATTGTCTTCGAGCATGAATTTGGCATAGAAAAGGTCATCACGCCATAGACATTTTGCTACATAGGTCATATCCCACCAAAAATCATTGAACAAGGTTGCAAATTCCTGTTCCGTTGGCTTTTTGATCATCACAGCGTTATACGTAGGCGGTTTCATGTTTTTTGTAATACCGTCTTTGTCCAGTAAAACTTTATAACCTACATCCCAGTCTTCCTGTAATTCTTCACTATCTACTTCTTCAATAAATTTTGATACTGAATAGAGCTTAAAGTCCACTTTGGTATAGTCTTCATAAAAAACCATTCGCATAGCATGCTTGCCTTCAAATGCTTCTTCATTTTCGACAATCATGGCGATTTTTTTACCAAAATTTTCAATCCAGGCATCATCAGATAAGAATTGTTGCAGGTCACTTACCACAAACTCGATATCCAAATCGCTAAATTGGTCAACCGGAGCATATGGATTTACAAGCGAACTGGTCAGCAATACTGCTCTGATTTCGTCATTTGATGCTGCCCAATCCATAATTTCCATTAATTGGGTTTCTCTTTTGTTTTCCATGACTTACTAAATCGTGTCTAATGTGTCTCTTGTCAGTTCACTTTTTTCTGCATTTCCGGTATTTAAGGTCGATGCAGGCTCAAAAAGCAATACCGATACTTCGTGTTCTGCTACTGGCCTATGCTCTACTCCACGGGGCACAATTAAAAATTCATTTTCCTTAAGCACAACAGTCCTGTCCCGAAATTCCATATTGAATTGACCACTGACAACCAAAAACATTTCGTCTTCATTGTCGTGTTTGTGCCATACAAATTCTCCTTGAAATTTTGCTAATTTGACATGCTGTCCGTTCAATTCTCCAACAATCCTCGGATTCCAATGATCGTTAAAAAGAGAAAGTTTTTCGGCGATAGTTACTTTTTCCATGAGTGCGACTTGTTAATTATGGTTTATCTTAATAGCAGCCTAAATCCATAGACTGCAAGCGTACCTTGCATAAAATCCAGATCTTCTGATCTTTTAAATCCTCTATGTTCATACATTTTCCAGGCCGTTTGCATGGCCATTGTAGTATGAATAATCAGCTGGCTATTTCCATCGGTGATGGCCTTACTAATACAAGCCTCGGTCAATAGTTTTCCGATTCCTTTTCCTCTTGCTGACGGACTTACAGCTAATAGCCGAAATCCGGAAGCCATTTTTTCTTGTGTGGCAATACCCCCTGAACCATAATACTGTATGTCACCAAAATAGACTACAGCTCCGCCAATCTGTCCTTCTGGTGAAATTGCCACTAAAAGCTCCGTTTTGGGTTTATCTGCAAATTCTCCAACAGAAGCAAGTAGCTTATAATAATTAGGTTGTTCGGAAGGTTTTGGAAATCCTTCGAGCTGCGAATAGGTTTCTACCATTAGCGTTCCGATTTCATCGAATTCAGAAGGTATGGCTTTTCTTATGCTATATTCCTTATTAATTATCATTTGCAGATTTCTATTAGCTATAACGAAGTTAGGAAAATTACTTCTCATTATCAGTCCAAGCCACTACAGTATTTATTCCTGTTTAATGCAATTGATAATAAAATCTTTTCTGTTTCCAATAGTATCTTTTGGTACTTCTATAATTTCATAGCCGTAATCCTGATAGGTCTTTTTCATCGCCTCAAAAGTAGCTTCGGCTTCTTTCCAGTCTTGTTTCCGTTCGTTATCTGTTTCGTAAATATCTTGCCAGGGCGGAAAAATAAACACTTTTCTATTGTATTGATAGTTTTCAGCAATTTGCTGAATTTTATCCGATACCTCCAACCTGACCATTCGGGCATAACAGACGGCGTCCAAAATACCACGATCAAAAAATAGTGGGAGAGAACTGTTTTGAGAAATAGCCTCCCGATAACTTTCAGCTGATGCTTCTAACATCAACAGCATATAAGATTCTTTATTTTTCCAAGGAAGTGCCTCTCCGTCAATCGCCATCTGTTCTTTGATAATAGCTCGTGCCGTTTCAGGCATGACGATGTATCCGCTTTTTTCCAGCTCATCCAATACAGATGTCTTGCCTACACCCGGGCCTCCTGTGAGTATATAAAAATTATCGTTTTGGTATTTCATACAAATCTATCATTGTTTCTCTTTTATTCTGTAAACAGTTCCAACATATGGGAAATTGCATTTTCAGAATGTAAAGCTTCGGTTTGTTCTAATGTCATTTTTGCCGTTTCGGAAGCTCTAGCTCGCATCTGGTTTTCATAATACGCAATTGCTTCTTTAATATCAGGAAAATCTGTTCCGGTAAGACAATTGCTGAGCTCAAGAGCATCAAGCATCGCCATATTTACTCCTTCCCCGGCATAAGGCGGCATTAAGTGTGCTGCATCGCCTAGGAGAGTCATATCCGCACAGGCTTCCCATGTTTGGTCAAGTGGCATGCAGTATTGAGGACGCGGCGCAAAAGAAGTTCCTTCTGTTGCAAACAGCTCCTGCCAGATTTCGTCCCAATCTGAAAATTCTGTACGGAACCAAGCTGCAACCGACTTATTGTCTTTGAAATCGATACCGCTATCATGCATCCAGGATTCCTCTGCTCTACAACCCGTGTAAAAAGACAAACTGCCATCTCCTTTAGCACTTACAATAAGTGATTTTTGGTCACCAAAAGCAAAAACTTTTCCTTCTTTGACCAATTCATAGATACTGGGTGCCTTTTCTGCTGCGTTATAGATACTACCTTCTACTACTGTTATTCCTGAATAAAATGGTTTGATAGGTGTTAGATAAGGGCGTATTTTTGAATTGGCTCCATCGGCTCCAATAACCAAATCTGCGGTTTCCTTTCTCCCATTTTGGAAAACAAGCTGCCATTTTCCTTCTTCTTTTTCCAATGATGTGATATGGCTATCCCATACAACTGTCTCGGGTTGCAGCGAATCAAGCAACAAATCCCGTAAAGGTCCACGATCAATTTCAGGACGGAAATGCTCGTGTCCAAAACCAACAGCTTCTTCATGTTCTTCATGCTGATCATAAAGAATGTTTCTGTATTTGTCAGTGATGCGTGTCTTATCGGCACCCGGTCTGTAATATTTTTTAAATTCCTCTATCAACCCTGCTTCATTGAGCGCTTTAAGTCCTGAATCGTCATGAAGGTCGAGTGTAGCTCCTTGTACTCTCACAAATCTTCCTGCATCTCTTTCGTGTACTGTTACATCAGCTCCTTTTTGTTGCAGAAGTCGGGCTAGTGTCAATCCTCCCGGGCCACCTCCAATAATTGCTATTTTCTTGTTTTTTATTACCATGATTTTAAAGATTTAGTTTTATCAAGGCAAAACTATTTCTTATTCATAGTGGAGAATTGTATAAATCGGTCATTTTTGTTTTGGGATAATTCTTTTGGAGGTACACCAGAAAACTTTTTTACATCACGGATAAAATGTGCCTGGTCCGCAAAGTCCTGCTCTGGAAAAAGCTTGCCTTCTTTTAGATGCTCAAAAGAAGCCCTAAACCGTAATATACTGCAATATGTTTTTAGTGGAAGTCCAAACTGTTGGCTAAAATAACGGTTGATTTGTCGGCTGCTCCATCCGGCCTTTTCAGAAAGTTCTTTTACAGTAAGCCTGCCGTTTGAAGCGTATATCTGGTCAAACAATCTAAGTTTCCTATTGTCTGGCGGTATTTTTATGAGACTTTGTATTTTCCGGGTTATCTTAACGCAAAAAGAATCAAAATCCGAAAGATCCTCTTTAGTAATATCCCAAAAACCTTCCGGCAAAAGACGCCC
Source organism: Flavobacterium microcysteis (assembly GCF_006385255.1). Taxonomy (GTDB): domain Bacteria; phylum Bacteroidota; class Bacteroidia; order Flavobacteriales; family Flavobacteriaceae; genus Flavobacterium; species Flavobacterium microcysteis. The sequence continues at coordinate 106,738 of NZ_VFJE01000055.1, read as the reverse complement.
ATCATTGAGCAAAGATGAAACACTGTCTTCTAAAAGATATTCAACAGCCAAAAGCCGAAGACTGACCGCAAACATAGTTCTCCCCGATTCCATTAAAGTTTGTGAAGCTTCTGTTTCTAGGCCTAAAAGAACGGCTCGAAATGACTGGTTATCGGAAGATGAAAAAATGATGTCAATTCTGCCATCTGGCAATACGATTATATTTTTGGGTTCTCCTGAAGGAGTCTTTAATTTCCAAAAGCTTTCGATATAGCCGGCAATTGACGAATCGGGTTTTATTATTTTATATTCAAGCTGGCCGGCCATTTTTATTATTTCTTTACTGAGAGAAAAATATCTACTTCTGCATTGTTCCAATCAGCACAACGTTCGTCATAGACTTCGAAATCGTATTGATAGGCCCTATTCAGTACGACATCTTCTTTCCAGATTTCTCTCCATGCTTCTGCAATACAGTTGGGCATGACGCCTTTGGCTACTTTTTGAGTATAGATTTGTGACGGTATTTTCAGACTTTTGAATCCATCCGGAATTATTGTTCCTTCTGCAACTTTACAGCCTATAAAATAAGAATACGGTTGTGTATGGTCGCCATCATAGTCAAAATATACGGCATAGATTTCATTTCCCAGCTTGCCTTCAATCTGGCCGTATCTCTTTTCGGTCTCAAATTGTTGCCATAAGTTACCGCAATCTATAGCAGCCTGACTGTCTTTGTTGGTCGTTTTTTTATCAAGCTGAATTCCTATCAGTTGGAAGTTTTCTTTGGTGGTTTCCATTTTTGTATGTTGTTTTTAGAAATTTATTTATTAGTGTAGTCCAGAGAATCGAAGTACCGTTTTCTAAATCAGAATAATCACACCAACATTATTCTACGAAATTAATAAAATAAATTGGCACATATACCGCTGTCACTTTTCATATGTTTTCCCGAAGCTGACATTTATCATCTTTTGCGACAAACCGTTTATCCATATTTGCAGCTATCTTAAATTATTACGCACTATGGCAACTGATTCTCCTGTACATACTTTTCATATTCCGGTAATGGGACTTTCCTTTACTATCGATAGCCCTATTCGGGTGGCTCACTACGGAATTTCTTCTGTAGTTTCTATCGTAGATGATGAGCTTATTGAAAAGATGAATGCTTTTTACAGCAAAAAGTTTTGCCAGCCGTATCAGGAAATCAGCCGAAAATTTCATGATTATAGAGAAGAACGAATCAGAAGTTATCTGGATTTAATGGATCATATCGTAAAGGAAAAATTTGAAGCGTTCAAACTAGAACTTTCTGAAAGTCGTCTGGCTTTGGAACGTTTTCTAGGCATGCTTCCCAATCAATCCCATTTTAAAAGAAACCTACAGGAAATTTTGGAAAACGGCTGTGAGCTGAAACACAACATCAAAAGTTTCCTTGAAAAACATTTTGCTCCGGGTGCTATTGATGTAAATATCATGACTAAGGTAGATCGCGAAAATCATGATAAAAACGGACCGCTTCCCGCAGAATTTAATGATGCCCATACGGCGTTGCGTGGATTTGCCTCCAGCAGACTTCAATCTTCAATTGTATTTTCAGCAGGTATGAATCCGAGGCTTTATAGCTATCTCGAAAGTTTCCGCTGCTTTTTTCCTGATACTGAAGGAAAACTCGAAAAGAAAATTACATTAAAAGTCAGCGACTACCGTTCTGCTTTGATACAAGGTAATTTTCTGGCAAAGAAAGGATTATGGGTTTCCGAATATCGCATTGAATCAGGGCTTAATTGTGGCGGGCATGCCTTTGCTACAGAAGGATTTCTTTTAGGACCGATATTGGAAGAATTCAGAACAAAAAGAAAAGAACTCATAGAAACTTCTCATGAATTATTGCTAAAAGCACTCGACCAAAAAGAAATTCCGGCACCACACCAACCACTTGCTTTAAAAATCACAGTACAAGGAGGCGTGGGTACGACTGAAGAACACGATTTTCTTTTGCAACATTACGAAATGGATTCTGTAGGATGGGGTTCTCCTTTTCTATTAGTTCCTGAAGCTACTTCTGTAGATGATGAAACACGTATACTATTAGCAAAAGCTGAAGAGAAAGACTTATATCTTAGTCATATTTCTCCTTTGGGCGTGCCTTTTAATACGATAAGAGATACCAGTAACGAGAAACTAAAACAGCATCGCATCAATGCGGGTCGACCTGGAAGTTCTTGTCCTAAAAAATACCTTGCCTTAAATAAAGAGCTTGATAATAAAGGACTTTGTACGGCTTCACTCAAATATCAGGAACAAAAACTAGAATCGTTGGAAAACAGAAAACTGGAACTTACTGCCACGGCTTACGAACAGGCAAAGTTTGATATTACTGAGAAAGCCTGCTTATGTGTTGGACTCGCCAATGCTTCTTATCTTGAACATGGCATTACTGTTAAAGGTGAGGCTCAAGGCGTTGTAATCTGTCCAGGGCCAAATATGGCTTATTTTAATAGGGAGGTTTCATTGCACGATATGGTGCAACATATTTATGGATATGATTCTGTAATGGATTTTCCTAATCGTCCAAATTTGTTTGTAAAAGAGGCTCAACTTTATGTTGATTATCTTAAAAAAGAAATAGCCATACACCGTAGTACAGCAACTCCTGCCCATTTCAAAAAATGGGCACTATTCCAAAAGAATTTGCTTTTGGGAATTGATTATTATGAAGAGTTATTCTTATCTATATCTTTAGGAAATACTATTAATCCGTGGAGCAACTTACGTCAGGAAATTGAAGAAATTGAAGTAGGTCAAATATTGGACTATTAGGAATTAAATCACAGCACGTTACAATTAACGAAAACCTTACTATATTTATATTTAAAACAGGAGTATGCAAAGTGAGGTACATTATATAACCCGAAGTGGCTGGCTTAGGGCTGCTGTATTAGGCGCTAATGATGGAATTCTTTCTACGACAAGTCTTGCCATTGGAATAGCTGCTGCATCTGAAACAAGAGCACCAATAGTATTGGCTGCTCTGGCAGGAGTGGTAGCTGGTGCGCTTTCTATGGCAGCTGGAGAATATGTGTCTGTAAGTTCCCAAAGCGATATAGAAAAATCTGACCTAAAACGGGAAATGAAGGAATTGAAAGAAATGCCTGAATCCGAACTCGAAGAACTCACGCAAATTTACATTTCCCGCGGACTTGCTCCCGACCTTGCAAAAGAAGTGGCACTACAGCTTACTTCACACAATGCTCTTGAAAGCCATGCACGGGATGAACTTGGAATCAATGAAATGACTCAAGCCAAACCTATGCAGGCTGCATTGGCTTCGGCACTGGCTTTCCTTTGCGGAGGCATATTGCCTCTTTTAGTAGCTATTTTTGCTCCACTAAACTACATGGTGTTTTTTCAATACGGTTTTGCCATTATTTTTCTTGCGCTGTCAGGAACCTTGGCAGCAAAGGCAGGCGGATCCAACAAAATAAAGTCGGTGGCACGCATCTGTATCTGGGGAACTGTTGCAATGGTAATTTCCGCTTTAGTTGGTTATATTTTTGGTGTTCAGACTTCGTGATTTTTGTTCCTTACATTTTACATGTTTTATTTTAAATACTCTGTTATAAATTTCTTACTATACTCTTTTATCATTTCTCTTACGGCTTCAAACTGTTTTTTAATTTCTAATTCGGTACCAGTTGCTTTAGCAGGATCGGGAAAATTTTGATGAAGTCTTACTGCTTTGGTTGGGAAAAACGGACAGTTTTCCTTTGCATTGTCACATACGGTTATGACAAAATCAAAATCTATATCCAAGTATTCATCAATGTGGTTTGATGTGTGATTTGAAATGTCAATACCATCTTCTTTCATTATAGCAATAGCTTTCGGGTTTACTCCATGAGTTTCAACTCCCGCACTATATAGTTGCGCCCTACCTCCTGCAAAATGCCTAAGATAGCCTTCTGCTATTTGGCTTCTGCAACTATTGCCTGTGCAAAGCACTAAAATCTTTTTTGTCTCCATATTTCTAAACAAGTAGCCAGATAAGGTTAATGATGCAGAATTTTGCGTCAAAGCCAAAAATAATCTGCAAGACAATAACCGATGTGGTGATAATTATTGGTTTCTTATATTTAATTAATTTCTTTTTCATTAGCAACAGCCTGAATTGGGCGAACAGCCTGAATTTCCGGTATTTAATTCCGACAGATTCAACTTTTGTTTCTGGGAAGGAATTCCGCAGGCTTCTTGTGCCAAACAGGCCGTTACTTTGTTCTTTAGGACAAATGTTTTTCCGTCAAATTCCAGATCGTATTTTCCAATCGTTTCGTTTTGATACTCTACTTCTATTTCTGAATCTTCAATACCTAATTTTTCTTCTGAAAGCTTAATGATATTCAACAATTTCCCAGGTTTTAGACGATGTTCAAAATCATCTGCGTTCCATAATTGAAAATTCACAATCTTTTCATCGCGCATTGTACCTCCACAGTCAATAAAGCTTTTTCTAATTATCCCTACTTCTGTGACATGGAAATGTTCCGGAACAAAAGTGCCGTTTTCTAATTGGAATTCAACATTTTCTAATGTTGGCAAAATCTGTTTTACTTCTGATAATTTCATCTTTATAATAGTTTATATTAATCGTAATATTACGATATATCAAAACAAAAAAAGCTAACAGCTCTTTTCTATTTTTATATCCGTAAAAAAGTGGTTTAATTCTATTTTTATCTGCTTCCAGACTTTTTCATCAATACAATAACAGACACTTGTTCCTTCAATATTTCCTTTAATGATTCCGATGTTTTTTAGCTCCTTCAAATGTTGTGATATTGTTGCCTGGGCCAATCCTAATTCATGCACTAAATCATTACAGATACAGGCATCTTGACTAATAATATGCTGTAAGATGGCTATCCTTGCCGGATGCGACAAAGCTTTTAATGTTGCTGCAAGCTTATTCTGTTCGTCTGTAAAAAATTCTTTTTTAGTTAGTCCCATAGTTTTTTATTATATCGCAATATTACGATTAATATTTAAAAAGACAATATTAATTTTCTGTTTTTTCAATTGCAGTTCATGTAGAAAAACAAAAAGACCTTATAAAAGGCCTTTTGTTTAAATTACTTATTATCTATTTTATTTCGGAATACCCAATGATTCACAGACTTCTTCATAAGTCCTCTCTTTATAATTTATTTGTCTTGCAAGAGGAACAGGTGCGCCTCCCGGAATAATAATATATCGGATTCTGACTGTAGCTCCAACCGGTACTAACGGTGTTCCGCCATCATGACGGAATCTGAAAATTCTTAAACTTCCAACAGAAGTAATAGCCTCTACAGTATTAATATTTCCACCCGCTCTTGAAGTATAAGGCAAAAGGAAAACATCGGATGAGAACTGAAGGTAGACCAGAACCGTACCGGTGTTCATAATTTCATTGGTTATCTGTGGCACAGAAAAATTATAAGCCATTCCTGTGGTACCATCAATTGTAGTCTCTGCTCCAACAGGTCGGTCGAGCCAATTACTATAAATTACATTGGCTGTTCCCGGCTCGCCATTCGTTCCGTTTAGTCCGTCTTCTCCATCTTTTCCGTCACCTGAACAAGAAATAATACTGGTTCCCAAGATCATTACTAAAAAAATACTAAGTTTTGTGGTTAGTTTCATATAGGTTCTTTTAAATTTTATGAAACGAAACTAGGCATACAGCAAAGGCAAAAAAAGGAGTAATAGACGAATGACGTTTTTAATAGACCAATGTTAAAAAGTGGATAGTTGATAGTGGGTAGTTGATAGTGGGTAGTTGATAGTTAATAAAAAAAGACCTTCGATGAAGGTCTTTTTTTATTGTAATTATGCAGTATGTTTTTACATATTTCTTCTGTACTGTCCTCCTACTTCAAACAGTGAAGCAGTGATTTCACCTAGAGAACATACTTTAGTAGCTTCCATAAGTTGCTCAAAGATATTCTGGTTGTTGATGGCTACGTCTTGAATAATGGCCAACTGCTCTTTCATTTTTTCGCCATAGGCTTTATGTAGGTTTTCCAAAGTATGGATCTGGAATTGCTTTTCTTCTTCACTGGCACGGATTACCTCGGCAGGAATTACTGTAGGCGATCCTTTGGAACTTAGGAAGGTATTAACTCCAATGATAGGAAACTCACCCGTATGTTTTAATGTTTCATAATACATACTTTCTTCTTGTATTTTAGAACGTTGGTACATGGTTTCCATAGCTCCTAATACGCCTCCTCTTTCTGTAATCCTGTCAAATTCCTGCAATACAGCTTCTTCTACCAAGTCGGTTAATTCTTCGATGATAAAAGAACCTTGTATCGGGTTTTCGTTTTTCGCCAGTCCAAGTTCCTTGTTTATAATCAGCTGGATTGCCATAGCACGACGCACTGATTCTTCTGTTGGCGTAGTGATAGCTTCGTCGTAAGCATTTGTATGCAAAGAGTTACAGTTATCATAGATAGCATACAGCGCCTGCAATGTAGTACGGATATCGTTGAAATCGATTTCCTGAGCGTGCAATGAACGACCGGATGTCTGGATATGGTATTTCAGCATCTGTGCTCTTTCATTCGCACCGTATTTATTTTTAAGCGCTTTTGCCCAAATCTTTCTGGCTACACGCCCGATTACAGCATATTCCGGATCAATTCCGTTCGAGAAGAAGAAGGAAAGGTTCGGTCCAAAATCATTGATGTCCATGCCACGGCTTAAGTAATATTCTACATACGTAAATCCGTTGGCAAGAGTAAACGCCAGCTGTGTGATTGGGTTGGCTCCGGCTTCTGCAATATGGTATCCTGAAATAGATACGGAATAGAAGTTACGTACGTTTTTAGCAATAAAGTATTCCTGTACATCACCCATTAGCCTTAGTGCAAATTCTGTCGAGAAGATACAAGTGTTTTGTGCCTGGTCTTCTTTTAAGATATCGGCCTGTACGGTTCCACGAACTTGTGATAAGGTTCTGACCTTAATTTGGTCATAGATATCTTTTGGCAGTACCTGATCTCCTGTTACTCCTAAAAGCATCAGACCCAAACCATCATTTCCTTCAGGAAGGGTTCCGTTATAACGTGGTCTTTCTATTTTTTTCTTTTTGTAGATTTCTGTGATAATTGCTTCTACTTCGTCTTCCAGGTTGTTCTCCTTGATGTAGATTTCACACTGTTGGTCGATAGCAGCATTCATAAAGAATCCAAGCAACATCGGAGCCGGACCATTGATAGTCATACTTACCGATGTTAGCGGGTGTGCCAAATTGAAACCAGAGTATAATTTTTTGGCATCATCCAAACAGCATATTGATACTCCTGCATTACCAATTTTTCCGTAGATATCAGGTCTTAGGTGCGGATCATTACCGTACAATGTCACACTGTCAAAAGCAGTAGAAAGCCTTTTTGCTGGAAGTCCTGCGCTCACATAGTGGAAACGTTTGTTGGTTCTTTCTGGCCCACCTTCTCCAGCAAACATTCTTGACGGATCTTCACCTTCTCGCTTGAACGGATACAATCCGGAAGTGAACGGAAATTCTCCAGGTACATTTTCCTGCAGGCACCATCTTAGGATATCGCCCCATGCTTCGTATTTCGGCAAAGCTACTTTTGGTATCTGCGAATGCGATAGTGATTCTGTATGTGTTGCAATCTTTATTTCCTTGTCACGTACCTTAAAGGTGTAGACCGGATTTTTGTATTTGTTTACTTTTTCATCCCATGTAAAGATAATTTCCCAGTTGTATGGGTCTAAATCCATCTTTACTTTATCAAACTGATTAAGCAATAAATTTAAAAAGATTCTGGTTTCGTTGTGTTCTTCTAATGCGCTTGGCAATACTGAATCGTCATTGATTCCGGTTTTGCTAAGCTCCGGAGTTTTTCCCGAAACCGATTCAATAGTCTTGAAAATACCGTATAATTTTTGGGCTACTTGCTGTTGTGTGAAAGCAACTGTATCGTATTTTCTATTGTTTTCTGCTATTTCAGATAAATAACGGGTTCTATGTGGTGGGATAACGAAGATTTTTTCGCTCATCTCACGGGTAATCTCAAAAGTAGATTTAAGATCAGCTTCTGTTTTTTCAACAATCTTGTCCATGATCGCTTTGTATAGCGTGTTCATTCCCGGGTCGTTGAATTGGGAAGCAATGGTTCCAAACACAGGAAGATCATCCGGATTGGCATCCCAAAGATTATGGTTTCTCTGGTATTGTTTTTTCACGTCACGCAATGCGTCTAACGAACCTCTCTTATCGAATTTGTTGATGGCTACAAGGTCGGCAAAATCAAGCATGTCGATTTTTTCAAGCTGGGTAGCTGCTCCAAATTCAGGAGTCATTACGTATAGCGAAACATCTGAATGGTCCATGATTTCAGTATCAGATTGCCCGATTCCCGATGTTTCAAGTATGATAATATCGTATTTAGCCGCTTTAAGTACCTGAATAGCTTCTGCAACATATTTAGACAAAGCCAAATTCGATTGTCTTGTTGCCAAAGAACGCATATAAACACGTGGATTATTGATCGCATTCATACGAATCCTGTCACCTAAAAGCGCTCCACCTGTTTTACGTTTTGAAGGGTCAACCGAAATCAAACCGATCGTTTTTTCCGGGAAGTCAATCAAAAATCTTCTAACCAATTCGTCAACTAAAGATGATTTACCTGCTCCACCCGTTCCTGTAATACCCAGTACCGGAATTTTGCTGGTTTCATTTTGTTTGTGTATAGTATCAAAAGTTTCTTTTGCAATTTCCGGGAAGTTTTCTGCTGAAGAAATAAGACGCGCAATAGCTGTCGGATTCTTGTCTTCCAAATGTTTGGCTTCTCCGTTCAGCTTGTCGCCAATAGGATAGTCAGATTTCTGAACCAGGTCATTAATCATTCCTTGTAGTCCTAATTCACGTCCGTCATCTGGTGCATAGATTCGAGTGATTCCATACTCCTGCAATTCTTTTATTTCATCTGGCAGGATTACTCCGCCTCCACCACCGAAAATTCGGATATGGCCTGCTCCTTTTTCGTTAAGGAGGTCGTACATGTATTTGAAATATTCATTATGTCCTCCCTGGTAAGATGTCATCGCTATGGCGTTGGCATCTTCCTGAATAGCTGTATTTACTACTTCTTCAACGCTTCTATCGTGTCCTAAATGGATTACCTCGACTCCTGTCGACTGGATAATGCGTCGCATAATGTTAATGGCAGCATCGTGTCCGTCGAAAAGTGCTGCTGCAGTTACAATTCTTACTTTATTTTTAGGAATATAAGGTTTGGCTTGTTCCATTTTGAAATATATGTCTTTTTAAGGTCGGCAATTTACGAAATTCCTAAAAATTTTGAAGTGTTTATTACGTATTTTAACTGAACAACGTTTCCCCACCCTGGCGGGGTTTGAAACCCTGCCAGGGTGGGGAACGGTTGGAAAAAAGAAAGCCCTTCCGGCATAAATACTACCGAAAGGGCCTAGGGGGTCAAAACTCTAAATATTGACTTTACTATAAAATCTTGTTTACGGAATCCTTATTTCATCATAGCCGGATCAACATCCACTCCAAGTCCTTGTGCAATTCCCATTCCTAATCTTGGATCGGCACGAAACCAGTGGCAAAGCTGGCGGTTAATGATTTCCATTCTTTTTGGACCATCAATTCCAGACATCGCACCTACTACGTTGCTGATCAGATTTTTCTGCTGTTCCGCTTCTAATAAACGGAAAAGATTACCCGGTTGTGTATAATGATCATTTTCTCCTTCAGCATTGCGATCATACCATCCTGCAACATTACTTTCTAATGTCCATGCAGGTTCTTTATACGATTGATCGACTACAATATTATCAAAACTATTTGGAAAATAATTAGGTGCGCTGCCTCCATTTCCGTCAATACGCATCTGTCCATCTCTCTGATAATTGTTTGTAGCAAACGGACATCTGTTTACCGGAATTTGCTCATAATTGGCTCCCAGTCTGTAACGGTGAGCATCCGGATAAGAAAGCAATCTTCCTTGCAGCATCTTATCTGGCGAATATCCAATTCCGTCTACGACATGCGCTGGAGCGAAAGCGGCCTGTTCTACATCCTGAAAATAGTTATCCGGATTTTTGTTGAGTTCGATAACACCAACATCAATTAGCGGATAATCGCCATGAGGCCATACTTTTGTCAAATCGAATGGATTGATATGATAAGTTCTTGATTCCGCTTCGGTCATGATCTGTATTTTCATGTCCCATCGTGGAAAATTCCCTTTGTCAATATTTTCAATCAGATCTCTCTGTGCGAAATCCATGTCTTTTGATTTCATTTCTGCTGCTTCAGCATCGGTAAAATTCTTGATTCCTTGTTTGGTAAGCATATGGAATTTTACATAGAATCGCTCATTATCTTTATTGATAAAAGAAAACGTATGACTTCCAAATCCATGCATATGACGGTAACCATAAGGCGTTCCTCTATCTGACATTAATGTAGTAACTTGATGCAAGCTTTCAGGATTTAGCGACCAGAAATCCCACATCATGGTAGGTGACTTTAAATTGGTATACGGGTCACGTTTCTGGGTATGTATAAAATCACCAAATTTTTTCGGGTCTTTAATAAAGAACACAGGAGTATTGTTTCCTACTAGATCCCAATTACCATCTTCAGTATAAAATTTCAAAGCAAACCCTCTTGGATCTCTTTCCGTATCGGCCGAACCTTTTTCACCTCCAACAGTAGAGAAACGAAGCAGGAGTTTTGTTTCTTTTCCTATATTCGAGAAAATTTTTGCTTTTGTATATTTTGTGATGTCGTGTGTTACAGTAAAAGTTCCGAAAGCTGCCGATCCTTTTGCGTGTACCACTCTTTCCGGAATACGTTCTCGATTAAAGTGTGCCATTTTTTCGTGCAAAATGAAATCCTGAAGCAAAAGCGGTCCTCTAGGCCCTACTGATTGCGAATCTTCGTTTTCAACATAAGGCTTTCCTGAAGCTGTCGTGAGTTTGTTGTGTTCTTTCATAATTTTTATTATTTGTTGTTAGTACCTTATTATCAGTTTGTTTCCTCAAATTTAAACAATCCTTTTTGATAAACAAAATTGATTGTTTTTATATTTTTATAATTTTTAACTATACTATTAAGTGGTATGATGTTTGATTATCTTTGAATCGAAAAAACTTTACTCACATGAAAAGATTATTACTCCTGGCATTTTTAGTACCAGCAACCTGTTTTGCACAGCTAGATGGATTTATAAAAAAGGCAACTGAAAAGGTACAATCAAAAACAGAAAAAACGCAAACTAAGACAACTTCTAAAAAAACAAGCAGTTTATTAGGTGCCACTGATATTAGTGCCGGACTTAAGGAAGCCCTACAAAAAGGAATTACGGAACAAGTAACCAAATTAACGGCTGTTGACGGGTTTTATAAAAATGAAGCCGTAAAAATTCTTTTTCCGGAAGAATTACAAAAAGTAGACAAGACATTACGTTCTATGGGATTGTCAAGTTTGGCCGACGAAGGTGTGAAAGTATTGAATCGTGCCGCTGAGGATGCTGTAAAAGAAGCAACTCCTATATTTGTCAATGCCGTCAAAAATATGAAAATTGCCGATGCAAAAAATATTCTTTTAGGTAATGAAAATGCAGCAACGACTTATCTTCAAGGTACAACTTCAACTGAGCTTTACTCAAAATTTAATCCTGTCGTAAAAACATCGCTGAGCAATGTAGGTGCTGACAAGGTATGGGAAGGCATTATTAAGAAATACAACACTATTCCTTTAGTAACAAAAGTGAACCCTGATCTTAATGATTATGTTACGGATAAAGCGATGGAAGGTGTCTTTAAAATGATTTCTGTAGAGGAGAAAAAAATCCGTACCGACATAGGAGCTCGTACTTCGCCTTTGTTAAAAAAGGTGTTTGCTATGCAAGATTAAGAGCTGTAAAATAGGTTCTTAAAAAATTAGTAATCAATAACATATAAATAACATTGCCTTAACACATACGCTCCTAAAAAAGTTGGACATTTGCAGAGAGATTAATGGTTTTCTCATTTGGTTAGGGTTAGTTAGAAAAAAAATGCCAGTGTTTTTAGGAACACTGGCTTTTTTATTTGATGCTATTTATGATTATAAAGAATTAAGAAAATCAAGCAATGCTTTACGTTTTGCTTCTGTCAATTGCTTGAATTTTTCTTTAGCTTTTTCGGCTTCTCCACCATGCCAAAGAATGGCTTCCGTAAGGTTTTTGGCTCTTCCATCATGCAGGAAAGTTGTATGTCCGTTAACCAATCCTGTAAGTCCGATACCCCATAATGGACGTGTTTTCCATTCTCTGCCCGAAGCCAAAAAATCAGGCCTGCCATCTGCCAAATCCTCTCCCATATCATGCAAAAGCATATCGGTATACGGATAGATTGTCTGAAAAGCTAAAGCCGAAATCGGGCTCGGACCAGTCATTTGTTTAGGTATATGGCATTTAGAACATTCCAGACTTTCAAATAGTTTTGCTCCTTCTTTGACACTTTTACTGTTGATATTTCTAGGCCCCGGCACTGCTAGTGTCTGGCAATATAAAACAACCTGATCTACAATTGGTCGTTGTATTTCAGGATCGTCATCACGCCCATCACCTCCATTAGATTGGCCATGGCCTGTTTCTTTCGAAAACACATAATTGGTAATTCCCATGTCTTCTACATATGCAGCCGTACATTGTACCAATAAAGTTCCCGTATTGGCTTTCCATCCAAATCTTCCGAGGATTGTGCGTCTTTCAACCGGATCCCACACATAGTTTGCTTTGCCAGAAATACCATCACCGTCCGTATCATTTATATCTTGCCTAGCCAGAATATTCTGTTCCGGTATGGCTTCAAGTAGGCCTAATCCAAAAACCGGAGTAGCAATACGAGGTGAAAGCATAAGTCCCGCCGGTAAACTGGTATAAGGATCGATTAAAGTAATTACTGGTTTTTGCAGCACAACAACAGTTCCGTCTGCAAAAGTTTCTCTTTTTTCTATAAATGCTGCCTGGTATCTTGCTTCCGGGGTAAAACCAAAAACAGCCTGGTTCTGTATCTGCAATCCAAATCCCGGTACCGGATTGGGACCGCCGTTTTCATCTTGTCCAAAAATACTGGCTCTCATTAAGAGTCCGCTTCTATTGGCAAGGTTTGCTGGAAAGTTAGGACGCCCATCGTTTGGGTGGCATGAAATACAAGAAGAATTATTAAATATTGGGCCTAATCCTGAATTTACAGCAGCTGGCGCTGTTACAAAAACAGCCTCGAACTGGGTATCTCCCATAAGATGCGTCTGCAAGTCGGAAGCTGACAAATTTGGAGCCGGTGTTCGGAATGCAATGCTTGTTGCTGAAAAAATAGTAGTTTCTCCTCCCGCATACATCCGTTCGGAAAGATCAATATCAATATAGGAGCTTTCATCATTGTTATCACACGACAACAAGACAAGTCCCAAAGTGGCCAATAAAAATCCCTTTTTAATCATTTTTTGTTTGGTTTTTATAGAAATGCAAAAAGAATATCCGAATTCCAGATACCCTTTTTGCGCTTAATTTATGGTTGATAAATGGCTTAATTATTGGCGATAAATGGCTTTAATTGTGATTGGATCAATAACTGCAATTCTGCAACTTTGTCTCTTGCATTTTCTACAGCAGGAACATTGTTAGTTACTGCATCAGTAAATGTTCCAGGAATTGCTTCGATAGCAGCAATAGCTGCATCAATTTTTGCCTTGATACTAGCATCCAATGCGCTATTTTTTGGCGCAACAATGTTAGTTAATCCAGCACGTGAATTCCCATTGTAATCTCCCCAATAGATATTTTTGATACTTCTCATGTTATCAGCAAAGTCTTTTTTAGAATTGTTGCTGAAACGTGACTCTTCCTGAGAAACACCTTCATCCAAAGGAGTCTGGATTTTTCCTGTAGCAACTTCATCAGCAATTGTAATCAATCCGTTGATAATTTCTTCTAAAGCTGCTTTTTGTGAAGTATATCCCTGGTTACCTGTTGTTCCAGCATTGATGAAGTGTCTTGCGAAATTTCCTCCTGATGCTTTCCATCCGTCATACAAAATCTGTGTATTGTTTTGCAAATCAGCTGCCGCAGCTCTCAAATACTCCAATTCTCTTGCAGTCAAAGCACTTGCTGACTTGTTCCCGTTGATTCCCCATACCAAGTATTCAATCAAGTGGAAACCACGAGCTTCAACGTTAGCTTCAATAGTAGCCGTAGTAATTGGGTTTGGACTGTTTAGGATATCGTTCATAGCGGTAACATCTACTGGCCATGTATCCATTGCAGGGTCAATTCCTCCTGTATCTACTGGTCCGTATAAAAATCCTTCTGATTGCTCCCAAGGAGATCTTGCTGCTTTCCAGGCATCTTTTACAGCTGTAAGAGCTGTCTCATTTCCGATAGTCAAGGCATTTACAGCTGTTTTCAATGCAATTGCCTTGCTGTTCAAATCCTCATATGTTTTTGTGATAACGTCATTTGAAAGATCAGTAAGCACTTCTTTGTAAAGTCCCGCATTCGGATCAACATCAGACGAATCATCATTGTTACTGCAATTCACAAAAAATACAGCGGACATTGCTAATAGACTCAGACTAAAAATTCTTTTTTTCATTATGTTAAAAATATATTGGTTAGTATTAATTCTTTAGAATGAAAATCCAATTCCTGCCGAAAAAGTATTTTCCTGTTGTTTTTTTCCTGTATAAACCAAAGTTGCAGGATCAAAGTTTTCAGACCCCAATCTTCTGTTCTGATAATGTGCTTTTAATACAATCTGTGGATGAACAAACCAGTTGAATCCTCCCATGATGGCACTTCTTTCCCATCTTGGTTTTTTGACAACAGTTCCTTCAACCTGATCCATGGTGTCATAATAGTCGTAACGAACAAACGGATATACTTTTTGTTTTGTGGTTTGGTTGAAGAAATGCAAAACTTCATAACCTCCTTCAAAAGAGAATCCGAAAGCATTTTTTCCAACCGGTGTTCTTTTTACACCAAGATTGTTTGAAAGTGAGGCATTTTTTGAAGTAACGATGTTGGAGTTTTCAAGATTTCCCCATAATACAACCGAATTGAAACGAAGGTAATCTTCATCATACGTAACATGTCCTTCAAAAATCATTACATAAGCTGATTCTTTCATGTCGTTTTTCGGACGGTTGGCTGCAGCATCATTGATATAAGCAGAAGCCCCAACATAGGTATATTTATTTTTCCCAAATTTATAATCCAATCGTCCTGTAAATGCCCATGAATTTCCATTTGCCATTTCAAAACGAGTCTGGTAACCTTCTTTTATCCAACCTCTGGAACTGAATCCTGAAGCATCAAGTCCATTGGTAACAGAAAATTCATATTTCCATCTTTTTAGGAAAGTTCCGTGAAACTGGATTCCGTTTTCATACCATCCCAGAGGCAATATTTCATTTTCCATTTCCTGACGGTGTGTGGTGAAATAAGAAATCGGACGATCCAAATCCTGAGCCAAACCAAAGTGGATTTTCATCCTTCCTGCTCTGATGTTAAAATACGGTCGGATAGCAAAATTGATATGAATCTGTTCAATTTTCACCTCACCACCAGCTTCTATTTCCTGCTCGTATTCTCCAAATTCTTCTTGGGTATCCAATTCAACGGTAGAACCTGTTCCTCCATGTTCAAATTCTATTTCAGATTTGAAACTAATCCAATCATTGAAATTATATCCCAAATACAGGTTCAAACGTTCGGCATCGAACTTGTCTTTCATGTTTGGGTCGGTGTCAAATTTGGTGTAGTTGTAATAATTTACAACTCCATAGCCACTCAGAGTAAAGTTACTCCAGTTGAAAAGTGTCTTGTTTTCTTTTGCAAAATCTTTCTTGATTTCTGCTTTTAGCTCTTCGCGGAGCTCTTGTTTTATTTCGGATTTTATTTTTTCAATATTTAGCGAATCAGCTTTTTGAGCGAATAGTATAGCTGATGGAAATAAGAAAAAAATGAGTAGTGCTTTTTTCATTATTGAATCAAATTTCGGCAAAGCTATAAAAATTATTTAAATACAGTCTAAATAAAAATAAAATATTTTTTAACGTAATTTTAAGAAACTGATTATGAAATCATTAGTAGGAATTTTGAAAAAAAATATTCTATTTTAAATCAGTCTAAATAAATATTAAATACATTTGCCAAAAATTTATTAAGAAATTCCATCCAATCCGGCATATGATACGCCAATTTATTTACAAGCAAATCGATAACAGTCAGCTAGTTGCATTCCGAATACTCTTTGGTACGCTTTTGCTGTGGCAAGTGGTCGATTATCTGCTTTCCGGATGGATTCGGATTAATTTATTAAAACCGATTTTCACTTTTTCACACATCGGTATGGAATGGCTACAGCCGCTTCCTGGCAATTGCATGTACTATTATTTTGGTCTGATGGCAATCGCAGCTTTGTTTATTATGATCGGGTTGTATTACCGCATCAGTATCGTCTTGTTTACGATACTTTGGTCTGGAATTTACTTCATGCAAAAAACAACCTACAACAACCATCATTATCTGATTGTGCTGCTTTGTCTTTTGATGTGCTTGCTGCCAGCCAATACATATGCTTCTGTAGATTCTAAAATAAAACCGGAATTAAAAAGATTTACCATGCCGGCTTGGTGCTCCTGGATAATGATTGTTCAGATAGCGATTGTTTATTTTTATGCGTCGGTTGCAAAATTGTATTCCGGATGGCTTGACGGTTCTTTCACCAAAGGAATGCTTTCAAAACACGCTCCTGATTTCCTAAAAGAGCTGTATGCTCAGGAATGGTTTTATCTTTTTATTGCTTATGCCGGACTGGCTTTTGATTTTCTTGTCGTACCGCTCCTGCTTTGGAAAAAAACACGAAATCTCGCTTGTGTAGCTTCTATCATCTTCCATATCTTTAACAAGGCTCACCTGGGAATTGGGATTTTTCCTTTTCTAGCTTTGAGTTTTATTGTTTTCTTTTATCCGCCAGAAAAGATCCGCAAGTTATTCTTTTGGAAAAAACCTATTGAAATACCAACATCTTCACAATCGCAAGAAGGAAAAATGCTTGTTCGGTGGATACTCCTGCCCTATCTCCTACTTCAGATTGTACTTCCCTTACGCCATTATGCTATCAAAGGCGATGTACTTTGGACCGAAGAAGGTCATAGGCTTAGCTGGAGAATGATGCTACGTTCCAGAAAAGGAACTACCAAATTCAAAGTAGTCGATAATACTACCCAAAAGACTAAAATTTTTAAACTCAAAAAGATCCTTACTCCAAAGCAAATACGTGGAATGCAGTCGAAGCCCGATATGATTTGGCAGACAGCTCAAAAAATCAGGGAGCGATATGCCCGTATGGGAAAAGACGTAAGCGTTTATGCCGATTCGAAAGTTGCTATTAATCATGGCGAACCCAGAATATTAATAAATCCCGATATTGATTTGGGAAAAGCCAAATGGAATTATTTCTGGCACAACGACTGGATCTTACTCTACGACAAAAACGGAAACATTATTCATTAACCATTTATTCAATTTAACACCAACCCTTATGAAAAAAGCAATACAATATTCAGTAGCAGGACTTGCCATCATTCTTGGCGCTTTCTTTGTATACAAAGGCTTAAACAAACATTTCCTTTCAGAATGTAAAGTTTATGAAGCAGATAGTCCACTTCCATTAAATTATAGAAATCTTATAACAGCACTTTGTACTTCAGGATTCACCAAAGTAGTTGGATTTTTAGAAATTGCTTCGGGAATACTACTAATCATTCCAAGAACAAGATTACTGGGCAGCATTGTCCTTCTTCCTGTTATCATCACCATCTTCCTTTTCCACTTGCTGATTGACAATCGTCCGCATGAACTTGTAGAAACTGGTATTCCTCTTTTGGCAGCCATTCTGGTTTTTGCTTCCTACTATAACGTTTGGAAAGTAATCGTCGCTGGAAGAAAAAATTAACCTTATCAAATTCCCCCATAATGAAATCTTTATTTTTTAGTGTTTGCATGCTCACCTTGACGGGCATGCAGGCACAAATTACAATCACGCTTGGAAATGGTACTTCATCAGGTACATCGTCTCCGGTTGCCTCGTGGTATAATTCTTCGGCTAACGAAAGTATCTATACCGGAACAGAAATCGGTTCAACCGGAACCATTACCAAAATTTCCTATCAGAAAGCTTCGGGTTCTTCAACGACTGAACCTAACATAAAAGTCTATATGAAATTAACGGAGACTGCTGCTGCAGGCACAGTTGCCTATACGATTGGAAGTTTGAATTTTAGTAACTATACTCTTGTTTATGATGGTAATCTTCCCAATTCCTCAATTTCAGGAACTATGGAAATTACCTTGCAAACTCCTTTTGCTTTTTCTAATCTTTCAAGAAATCTCTCCGTTTTGGTAATTGGTTCTACCTGCATTGAATCCGGAAGACCACAATACCGATTTACAACCACGCCTTCAAAAATGTCTGCCGGATATACGGACGGTAGTATTGGCTGCGGAGGTAATAACTCCTGGACGCCAGATTCTTCAATGTCGCCGGTTTGGGAACGTCCTAACTTGGTTTTGACGCTTACTTCATCGCTAACTATTGGAGAAAAAGCAATTGACAAAAATGATATTCAAATACTGGTTAAGAATGCGCAATTACAAGCTTTTTCAAAAAAAGTTGCTATCTCTGAAATGACCGTATTTGACATTTCAGGCCGAAAATTGGCAACCATGAAAAATGACTCAGAAACTGCTTTGCTTGATCTGAACCTGGCCAACCAAATCTTGATTGTACAGATTAAAACAGCCGACAATACCATCATTAACAAAAAAATCGTCTTCTAACAATGAAAAAACTATTGCTCCTTCTTTTGCTTGCAACTTCACTTCCTGGGTTTTCTCAAAAATGGAATACTTCGCTTTCTGAAGCAAAAACAATCGCATCGAAAGAAAACAAGCCAATATTGCTCGTTTTTTCAGGTTCAGACTGGTGTGCTCCGTGTATTAAACTTGAGAAAAGCGTATGGCAATCTGACGAATTCAAAAAAGAAGCCAATACCGGATGGGTTTTGGTCAAAGCTGATTTTCCTAAAAAGAAAAATAACCAGCAGTCTGAAGAACAAAAAAATCAGAACAAAACCTTGGCTGAAAAATACAACAAGGAAGGTTTTTTTCCTCTTGTTGTCGTATTGGATAAAACCGGAAAAGTCTTGGGTAAAACAGGCTATGAAAACATCAAGGCTTCTGAATATATTTCACTAATCAAGTCATTTATATCCCGATAATGAAAAAGGCGTTCCTCCTACTTTTATGCCTGAATTTCTTATCGCTGCAGGCTCAGGTCGTTCGAAAAAGAACGGTCAAGCTTATGGGCAGTCGGTTTGACATTAATATTTCTGCCAAGTCGGCTACAGAAGCAGAAGCCTATATTGATAGTGCAATTATCGAAATCGAGCGTATTGAAAACGTCATATCAGAATGGAGAGAAGAGACACTGGTTTCAGAAATCAATCGGAATGCCGGAATTAAACCGGTAAAAGTGACAGCGGAATTATTCGGATTGACGGAAAGAGCCTTGCAATTTTCAAAAATGACCGATGGCGCTTTTGATATCAGTTTTGCCTCTATGGATAAAATCTGGAAATACGACGGCTCTATGACAGCAGTACCTTCAGAAGAAGCCGTTAAAAAATCCGTACAGAAAGTAGGCTATAAAAACATTATACTGGACAAGAAGAATAGCACCATTTTCTTGAAGTTACCCGGAATGAAAATTGGTTTTGGTTCTATCGGAAAAGGTTATGCTGCCGACAAGACTAAAGAACTAATGATTTCTAAAGGTGTTCCTGCCGGCATTATCAATGCTTCCGGCGATATGAATACCTGGGGAAAACAACCGGATGGAAAAGAATGGACCGTCGGGATTACTAATCCGATGAACCAGAATAAGGTTTTTGCAACTTTTCCATTATCCGGAAATGCTGTAGTTACTTCTGGTGATTATGAAAAATTTGTCGTCTTAGAAGGAAAAAAATATTCCCATATTATTGACCCACGTACTGGATATCCGGCCAGAGGAATTTCGAGCGTAACCGTTTTTGCTTCAAGTGCCGAACTGGCAAACGGTTTTTCAACTTCTATAATGGTTATGGGAAAAGAAGCCGGATTAAACCTCATCAACCAGATTCCGGGAATGAGCTGCGTAATCGTTGATGAGAATGGCCATATTTTTTATTCAGATACCATCGATATTAAAAAATACCAACAATGAGACATATACTATTGATTTTCTTTTGCATTCTGTTCCTGCAATCCTGCAAGAGTGTTAAGGTAAAAGAATATGAAAAACAAAATATTAACGACCCTGAAATGAAACTGTCTGCAAAAACAGCAGAACGACACGAAACTAATTTTCAGATATATAGAGAAGGTGCTTCCGGAGCAAACGGCGGCAAGACAGGAGGAGGCTGTGGATGCAATTAATGTTTACACTAAAACAAACTATTTTCGTTTTTTTAATAAGCATCAGCTGTTTTGCACAGGAAACCGATTCAACTGAAGTAAGCTATAAAAAAAGAGTTCTGGAAACTTCAGAAATTGAATTTATCAGCAGTTACTATAAGCAAGATGGAAACCATTCTGCGGTTTCAGGTGGTATTGGTACAGAAAAACTTACTGATGCAGCGGCAAATGTTGTACTTACAATTCCGCTGAATGCTGACGATGTCCTTACTATCGATGCTGGGTTTTCTGCCTATACTTCTGCTTCATCAAGCAATATCAATCCGTTTTTTACAGACGGGAGTTATGTGGATAACGGTACAAATACCGGTGCTTCCCGACGCATTGCCAATCCTACAAAAACACAGAATCGGGATAGCTACGATGATGATGAATATGGCACCGGCACCTTGCGTCAGCTTCCGTATGGCAGTCCATGGATTGAATCGACAGGCGCTTCCAGAAAAGATGTGTTGACTTCGTTGTCTGCTAATTACAGCCATAGTTCAGATGACAGGACTCTGATTTGGAGTACTAATCTTTCCGTTTCAAGAGAATACGATTACCAATCTTTCGGATTTGGCGGAGGCATTGCAAAATTATCTGATGATAAGAATTCAGAAATTTCAATTAAAGCGAGTGCTTACCTGGATCGTTGGAAAGCAATTTATCCGACAGAACTGCATGAATATGCTAAATATGGGCTAGGTTTTCAGAACAAAGGCTATTTTAAAGATGTGACCGTCTATGACCAGTATGGCGTTGAATCGACCAACTACCTTCCGTTCTATTTTTCTGAATTTGACAATGAAAAGAGAAACTCTTATTCGCTGTCTTTAAGCTATTCGCAAGTACTGACAAAAAACTTACAGGTTTCCGTTTTCTTGGATGTGCTTTATCAGGAAGGTTTGCTGTCAACTCCTTACCA
Organism: Flavobacterium microcysteis; assembly: GCF_006385255.1. GTDB lineage: Bacteria > Bacteroidota > Bacteroidia > Flavobacteriales > Flavobacteriaceae > Flavobacterium > Flavobacterium microcysteis. The sequence goes on along the minus strand of NZ_VFJE01000055.1, from coordinate 85,234 downwards.
TAGGGTTTATTTTGCAGACAAGGCCAATTATTATATCGGACAGAAGCGCTATATCCCTGTTTATGAGACGCAAAACAATAGAGGCGTTTACCGATTGGCAGATGATGTAGAAAGACTTCCGGGCAGCCGTTTCAAATTGCCTATTGGTGCACGATTGAATTATTATATCAATGACCTGATGGTGCTTCGAACCTATTATCGTTTTTATTCTGATGATTGGGGCTTGAATTCCCATACGGCCAGTATTGAACTGCCGATAAAGATATCGCAAACTTTTACTGCTTATCCGATGTACCGTTTTTATACCCAAAAGGCGATGGATTATTTTGCTCCTTTCGAGCAACATTTTTCGAGTCAGAGGTATTATACTTCAGACTACGACCTTTCCTCTTTTGACAGTCACCAGTTTGGTGCTGGACTGAGCTATGCAGCGGTATTTCCGCCATTCAGCATTTTTAAATTCGGACTGAAGAATATCGATTTCAGATACAATCATTATACACGAAGCGACAAACTGGAAGCCGACATCTTTACGATTGCAATCAAATTTGTAAACCAATAAACCAATTATAACAATAATCTAAAAATCAAAACAATGAAAAAAATTACAGCAATTATTTTATTGATTATCACCGGACTTCTCCTTTCCAATTGTAACAAGGACGATGACAATACCAGAGACATGGGCAACGCTATTGTCGGAACCTGGAAACTGGTTGAAGAATATACAGATGGAAACGCTGTCAGCTTAAGCAGTTGTGCGCTTCAGGAAACCTATATTTTCGGTTCAGAGCAGTTCACACATGAAGTCTATTCCAATTCTTCCAGAAGAATGGGTTCACATGATGACGATGATAACGGTGATGACAATAGCGACGATAATAGTGATGATAATAGTGACGACAACAGCGATGATGAAGGTGACGACGACCATTCTACCGATGACAACACCGATGATGGCGGCAGTGACGACAATGATGACGATGACAACGGTACAGGAGAATGCCTAATGTCTGAACAAAAGCTAGGTTTCTGGACAGCACAGGACACTACTTACGTACTTACTATTGATGGAGTTTCTGAAAATTTGATTATCCATTTTACGGATAGCAATAATCGTTTTTATTATGAGAAAACCGTAACCGTTAACGGAGTTACAAAAGTAAAACGTTACGTTTTCCAAAGACAATAAAACATAACGTTGCTAAATCAAAAAGCTGTCCCAAAGGACAGCTTTTTTTATAGATTAGCATGTAGCTTTTTAAAATAATCAAAGGCCTTTGCCATGTGGCTTCCATACCAGGAAAACATCTCACCATCAACAAAGATGGTCTTGGCATGATGCGTATAGCGTCCCAATTCAAAGGCATGTTCGTCTTTAAACGGAAAAGGTTCAGAGGATAGCAAAACCAAATCAGGATCTCCCTGAATTTTCATTTTTTGAATAACAACTTCTGGATACCTGCCCTCGTATTTTGGGTTGTTATCGTAGATATTCTTAAACTTATTCAGTTTCAACATTTCATTGATAAAATTATCACCACCCGCTGCCATATATGGATTTGCCCAGATAAAATAAGCCGCTTTTTGTTCTTCTTTGTCTTTAATGAAATTTTTGAAATCGGCTAAGGCAAATTGTATTTTATCAATCCACTTTTGAGCTTCTGTACGTTTGTTGAACAATTGTCCGAAATCTGAAATCATCTGCAAGCTATCACCAATTGTAAGGATATTGGTGACCCAAACCGGACAGATTTTTTGTAATTCTTCGACGATTTCAAGTGTATTCTCTTCTTTATTGGCAATAATAATATCGGGTTGCAGCAACTTTATCTTTTCATAATGTACCTTTTTGGTTCCTCCAATCATCTTTTTAGTCGATTTTAAATGATACGGATGTACACAAAATTTGGTAATTCCCACAATAGAATCTTCCAGTCCTAAATCAAACAGCAATTCTGTTTGCGAAGGTACAAGTGAAATAATTCTTTTGGGAGCAGATTCAAAAGTATGCGAATTGCCCAATTGGTCAATATAGGTTTTCAATGGCTATTTTTTTGATAGTTTATTCTTTATTCCCTCGGGAAACATAATTGCCAAAAGCACAAAAATAAGCAGGAAGTTAAATTCCATACCATTTCTTCCGCCGCCAACAACAAACCAACCTTCCGGATAATGAACCATAATAATTCCCATAATCAAAATTAAAATGGTAACGATTGATGCAATCTTGACATATTTATTCAACAAAAGCAATACCGCCGCTACTACATGGGATAGTTTAATCAGCCAGGCAAGCAAAATTCCATAAGGTGCAAACCCAACCGTATCCAGATAAAAGGTTCCAAACTCATGAATCCCGTTATTGAACATTCCCGGCACGCTATGCATGATTAGGATTATGGCAACTGCAAAACGAAGAATAAAAGTCCTATCCATAGAAATAAATTAATTTAAAATTTGTTCCATTTCCTGCTGTATCTTGATTGCTTCTTCTCTTGCCTTTTCTGCAAAATCCTGCTGTTGTGAAGCATATATGATTCCTCTTGATGAATTAATCAGCAATCCAACATTTTCAGACATTCCATATTTGCAAACTTCGGAAAGACTACCTCCTTGGGCACCCACACCCGGAACCAGCAAAAAACTCGTAGGGATTATTTTTCGTATTTCAGTAAAATATTCTGCTTTGGTAGCTCCTACAACATACATCAGATTTTCGGAATTTTTCCACTGTTTTGATGTTTCAATAACCTGTTTGTAAAGCTCTTTCCCATCAACTGATTTTGTTTGGAAATCGAAAGCGCCTTCATTGGAAGTCAATGCCAAAAGTATCGTGAATTTATCTTTTACAGCCAAAAAAGGTTCAACAGAATCTTTCCCCATATAAGGTGCGACCGTTACTGAATCAAAAGCCAGGTCTTCTAAAAAAGCCTTGGCATACATAGAAGAAGTATTTCCAATATCACCCCGTTTAGCATCTGCAATTGTAAAAATTTCAGGATGCTTCTCGTTGATGTAACGAATTGTTTTTTCGAGTGAAATCCAGCCTTTGATTCCATAGGCTTCATAAAAAGCCGTGTTAGGCTTATAGGCTACGGCTAGATCATGAGTAGCATCGATAATGGCTTTGTTGAATTCAAAAATCGGGTCTTCCGTATCAAGAAGATGCGATGGAATCTTATTCAGATCGACATCCAATCCGATACAAAGGAAGGATTTTTTTTGGCGAATTTGTTCGGTGAGTTGTTGTGTTGTCATGGTGTTGTGTAGTTAGTCTTATAAAAAAAGCCCCAATAATGAGGCTTGTTTATCTTTAGAATACTTCGCTGGCTTCTTTTAGTTTTTCAGTATTGCTGACTAGTTGAAGCTCGTCAACAATCTTATGGATATCTCCGTTCATGATGTTTCCTAAATCGTATAACGTCAATCCAATTCTGTGATCAGTTACACGGCCTTGAGCATAGTTATATGTACGGATTTTTGCAGAACGGTCACCAGAACTTACCTGAGAGCTACGCTTTTGAGCATCTTCTTCCTGTTTTTTAGCCAATTCCTGTTCATACAAACGAGAACGTAAAACGGTAAATGCTTTATCCTTATTCTTATGTTGTGATTTTTCGTCCTGACATTGTGCTACTAATCCAGTTGGAATGTGCGTCAAACGAACAGCAGACTTAGTCGTGTTTACCGACTGTCCTCCAGGTCCTGATGAACAGAAAAAGTCGATACGCACATCGTTCATGTCAATCTGTACATCAAATTCTTCCGCTTCCGGCAAAACCATTACTGTTGCTGCTGATGTATGCACACGGCCTTGGGTTTCAGTCTGAGGCACACGCTGTACACGGTGTACTCCCGCTTCAAATTTTAAAGTTCCGTAAACATCGTCACCTGTAACTTCAAAAATAACTTCCTTGAAACCTCCAGAAGTTCCTTCGTTCATATCTACAACTGAAGTTCTCCAGCCTTTGCTTTCGCAATATTTTGTATACATTCTGAACAAGTCTCCTGCAAAAATACTGGCTTCATCCCCACCCGTTCCGGCACGGATCTCAACCATTACGTTTTTCGCATCTTCCGGATCTTTAGGGATCAACAAGAACTTGATTTCTTCTTCTAATTCTGGCAATCTTTGCTTGGCTTCATCCAACTGCATTTTTGCCATTTCAGTCATTTCTGGGTCGCTACCGTCAGCAATAATTTCATTTGCTTCATCGATATTGCCCATTATATTCACATACTCGTCACGCTTTTCTACAAGCGCTTTCATGTCTTTATATTCTTTGTTCAATTGAATATAGCGCTTCTGGTCGGCAATGACATCTGGCTGGATGATCAAATCCGAAATCTCGTCAAAACGCTGTTTTACAATCTGCAATCTATCTAACATCTTTTCTTCCTTATCTAATTGGAGTGCAAATTTACAAAAAAATTGTTTATCTTCCATGAGGCTTCGGGTTGAGTTTTTTTACTTACTTTAGTCCATAAAAAATCTCGCTATGGAAAATTTCGACTGGACAAAATTCACCAGAAAAATTGCAGTAAAGGCTAGCCTTTCAACTCTTTACAACGCATGGACCACTTCTTCAGAAATTGAGAAATGGTTTTTAAGCAACGCTTCTTTTTTTAATAAAGAAGGTAAAAAAATCAATTCTGACCAAGCTGTTGAAAAAGATTTTTCTTACGATTGGAAATGGTTTTTATATGACGATGCCGAAACAGGAAAAATTACGGAAGCTAACGGTACTGATTTTCTTCAATTTACTTTTGCAGGAAACTGCCTTGTAGACATCAAACTTACACAAGAAGACGGTTATGTGTTGGTTGAGCTTACACAAAAAAACATTCCGACCGATGAAAATTCAAAAAGAGATATCCGTTTGGGATGCCACACAGGTTGGAGTTTCTATTTGATTAATCTGAAATCAGTGTATGAAGGCGGATTGGATTTAAGAAACAAGGATGAAAATACATTCCCGATGATAAATAATTAGGATGGATTATCGCATTTTTTCACCAAATGAAAAGCTTTCAAAATACATTCGCTGTTATTGGAGCTTAGACAATCTGGACGATTCAGAACCGCATTCAAGGGAGCGCATTTTCCCCGATGGCTGTATCGAACTGATTTTCAATCATGGTGATTTATTCGTAACCTATACTAAAAATGGGGCCGAAGAACAGCCAAAAAACTTTATTCACGGACAGTTAAAAAAGTTTATTGAAGTACAAGGAATGGGCAAAGTCGGCATTTTCAGCATTCGGTTTCAGCCAGCCGGACTACAGCCTTTTATTGATTTTCCGGTGAGTGACCTGACCGGTATTTTTATGGAAATTTCAAATATCTGGAAAGACAGTAGTTCATTGGAAGAAAAAATGAACCGCTGCCAGAATAATAAAGAACGTGTTGAAGTTATTGAAGCTTTTCTTGAAAGCAGACTCAAAAATGTTCCCGATAATGCCGTAATCGAACGCTGTGTTGATGAAATCATCCAATCAGACGGAATGATTGCTATAGAAAAACTCACTGCTGAACTAAAAATAGGACAGCGTCATTTGGAGCGAAAATTCCTTTCAAACGTCGGATTGAGCCTAAAATTATTTTCAAGAATCATACGGTTCAATAATGCGTTACAGCTTATTGAAAATAAAGATTTTAGAAGTTTTACTACTGTTGCACATGATGTTGGCTTCTACGACCAGGCACATTTCATAAAAGATTTCAAATATTTTACAGGCTTAAATCCGAAAAAATATTTTTCTGAAAACCTTGAAATGGCAAAATATTTCAATCTGGAGTAGTTAAGTCGTTTTTTTACAATTTTTATAAATCATTATTATCTCATATTTGCTTTCAATAAACTAAATCAATCATTATGAAAAAAACTATCTATGTACTAGCCGTTTTGGCAGCCATCGGGATTACTTCCTGCAAAGAAGCCCATGACGCCAAACTTCCTCCTGTTGAAGCAGCACCAAAAACCTATGCCGAAATCAAAAAAGCCGATTGGTTTTTGGGTCGTTGGGAAAACAATACCAAAGAAGGTAATCTATCTGAAATATGGACAAAAGAAAATGACTCTGTTTTTCACGGAGAAACGTATTTTGTCGTTGGCAAAGACACCGTTTTTTCTGAAAGTGTAAAATTAGGACAGAAAGAAAACCAACTGATTTATGAAGTCTCCGTAAAAGGACAAAATGATGAAAAACCTGTGGAATTTGCGCTGACAGCTTCTTCTGACAAACAGCTTATTTTCGAAAATCCGAAACATGATTATCCGAACAAGATTACCTACAACCAAATCACAAAAGACAGTATCGTAGCTGAAATTTCTGGAATGAAAGACGGAAAATCGAAATCGGAACAATTCGCAATGAAAAAAGTTCAGTAAGTTTGTTAACGAACAAAAACAATAAAACAATCTAAAAATGGCACAAGTAAATCCTTATCTTACTTTTAATGGGGACTGCGAAGCAGCATTCCAATTTTACAAATCCGTATTTGGCGGAGAATTTACATTCATCGGAAAGTTTAAAGACATGCCTTCTGAACATCCACTTCCAGCTGGAACAGAAGATTTGATTATGCACGTTTCGTTGCCAATCAGCAAAGAAACAATACTTATGGGAAGTGATACAAGCGAGGCTTTTGGACAGCAGCCAGCTATTAAAGGAACTAATTTTTCAGTTTCTATCAATACGGACAGCGAAGCGGAAGCTCAAAAGCTTTTCGACGGCCTTTCTAATGGCGGACAAGTAACCATGCCTATGGAAAAAACCTTTTGGGGTGCATTCTTTGGTATGTTCATCGACAAATTTGGCATCCTTTGGATGGTAAATTATGATTATGAGCAGAAATAAAAAATCATAGGCCCCGCTAAGCGGGGCTTTTTTTTGCCTATTGCTTAGAAAAAAGTGAAGTATATTTGCAGCATCTTTTAAAAACAACATGAAGCAACAAAAAATAAGAGGCCTGCACCGTGACTTAGGCTATTTCTACATCGGATTGATTATCTCTTTTGCCTTTTCTGGAATATTGATGAACCACAGAGACAGCTGGCATCCTGAAAAATATACTGTCGAAACCAAAGCTGTAACTGTAAAACTTCCTGCCGAAGAATTAATCAGTGAAAAATATGCAGAATCGCTGGGTAAAGAACTTGGAATTGACGACAAGATCAGACGCCATTCCGTAAAAAAAGGAACATTCAAGATTTCTTTTGAAAACCACGATGTGGAAATCGATATGGAAACCGGAAAAGGAGAAGTAGTTGCTTTCAAAAAAACACCTATCATCAGTCATGCTATGAAATTGCATAAAAACACTTCGGAATGGTGGATTTACTATTCTGATATTTTTGGTATTTCATTAATCGTAATTGCCGTTACAGGAGCCTTGATGATACCTTATGGAAAATTCACTTTTAAGAAAAGAGGTTTGAAACTTGCCGTAGCCGGCGTAGTGTTTCCGCTACTGTTTCTCTTCTTATTGAGCTAAAATAAAAAAACCTCGTTTAGTGCTAAACGAGGTTTTTTTTATTTTTTAGTGAAGAATTAGTTTGAATTTTCTTCTGTCACTTCTTCTTTAACCTTTTGAACCGGAGCTTCTTTTGAAACCAATCCTTTTGCCTGAAGCATATTGTACCAGTTCAAAACTTTTTTAATATCCGACGGATATACTCTGTCCTGATCGTAATCTGGTAAAACTTCCAGGAAATAAGCAGCCAATTTAGCATTATCTTCTTTATGTGATAAAGCTGGGCCGTTATCTTCTTTTACAGCGATAGCTCTCATTACCTCAACTAACGGTTTCTCCTGATCATACGTATAAATAGAAATTTCTGAAAGCAGGCTCACATTGCTTCTCAAACCAACAGTAATTTTCTTTCCGTCAAGTAATGATTCAGCGACAAAACCAGTACGGGTTTGTAATTTTAATGCGTAAAGTCCCGGCTTGCCAGAAATGGCTAATATTTTATCTAAATTCATTTTAAATATATTTTATAATTGAAATTAATTTGTGTTCTCCTTATCTGCCTTTTTTGGCAATAAACTTCATTTTATAATCCGGTCTGGTTTTTCCATCCATAATATTTTGAAGTTTTTTCTTTATTAACTGTTTTTTCAATGAAGATATTTTATCCGTGAACAGAATTCCTTCAATATGGTCATATTCATGTTGAATTACTCTGGCAATCAATCCGTCAAATTCTTCTGTCTTCTTATTGAAATCTTCATCATAATATTCAATCGTGATTCTTTCATTTCTATAAACATCTTCACGAACTTCAGGTATACTCAGGCAACCTTCGTTAAAACCCCATTCCTCACCTTCTTCTTTAAGCATTTTTGGATTGATGAAAGCACGCTTAAAGTTTTTCAGTTTTTCACGTTCCTCCTCACTTAAATCTTCATCGTCACCAAACGGTTCCGTATCAATAACAAACATACGAAGGCTAAGTCCTACTTGAGGCGCTGCAAGACCTAGTCCATAGGCATTATACATCGTCTCATACATATCTGCAATAGTTTGCTTCAGGTTTGGATAATCCTGCGGCACTTCCTCACCTACTTTTCTTAAAACCGGATCGCCATATCCTATAATTGGTAAAATCATTTCTTTCGTATTGAATTATAAAGAATTAGCAGAGTCTCTGCAAAATCAGTGGGCAAAAATAGTAAAAAAAGATCACAGATAGTAATCTTTTAATAACATCAAAAGCGTTAAATCTTTATTTTTTTAATTCCGAAAATGTTTATCAATTCCTATCTTTGCTAGTAACCGCTTCACGATGATTCAGAAAGTCCGAAATTTTACCGACAGCACCAATTTTTCCAATGCACTAAAAGTGACTTTGGCATCTGCTATTCCGGTTCTTTTGTTCTCATATACAGGCAATTTTCAGATTGGTTTTAACATCGCATTAGGTGCTTTTTTGACCTATCCGAGCGATATTCCCAGCAATAGAAAACACCGTATAAATGGTATTTTAGTAGCTGCTCTGATTGTAGCCGGGAACAATCTGGTCGTTAATTTGCTCTATCCGCAGCCTTGGATATTGTATCCTGCTATGGCGGCCATGATTTTCTTTTTTTCCATGATTTCGGTTTATGGTCAACGGGCAACACAGGTTTCGTTTTCCGCACTGTTGTCTATCTGTCTGGCTTTTGGCCACATACACGAAGGTTGGGAAATGCTCCAATATTCAGGACTGATGCTTGTTGGAGGTCTGTTTTACCTTCTCATCTCTCTGACATTTAATTATATCCGACCGCACCGATATATTGAACTACAGGTTGCAGAATGTTTGCGGCTTACTTCAAAATACATGAAACTGCGTGGGGACTTATGGAAAATTGATTCGCCTCGTGAAAAAATTATTGAAAAACAGCTCTATCTTCAGGTAGAACTGAATACTATCCATGAAAATCTTAGGGAAATTTTAATCCGGAATCGAACCCATTCCAATGGTACTTCAGACCAGACTAGAAAGCTGACCTTGGTTTTTATTTCCTTATTGGAAATCCTGGAATTGGCATTGTCAACTTCTTTCGACCATAGTAAGCTTCATCAAAAATTTGCCGACCATCCAAAAGTACTGGCGACATATCAAAACCTGGCTTATAATCTGGCTTCTACATTGAAAGCTATTTTCAAGAGTTTGGAAAACCACAAAAAATACGTTCCAAAGCATTCGTTGCTAAAAGATCTTGAAGCGTTGGAGAATGTTATTTTAGCTTACGAACAGGAGCTTGGAAAGGAAAAAGCATCTGAAGGTGTCTGGATGCTTTCCAATATGTTGCATTATGCGGAAAAGCAGATTGAAAAGATCAAAATTGTTGAGCGTGCCTTCATGCCTAACTTCAATAGCAACGATTACAGAGGAAGAGACAAGAACCTGGACAAATTAATGACTCCTCAATATTATCCATGGAGCACATTTCGAGAAAACCTGAGTTTTTCGTCAACCATATTCCGTCATTCATTGCGATTGACAGCCACGATTATGATTGCATTTTTGTTGGGAAGTCTTTTTCCTTTCCAGAATGTATATTGGATTCTGTTGACGATAGTGGTTATCATGCGACCTGGTTACGGATTGACCAAGGAGCGTTCTTTCCATAGAATTATAGGAACTGTAGCTGGCGGATTGATTGCTTTTGCCATATTGCTCGTTGTTCATAATCACATCATCATTGGTGCCCTGGCTATTACCTCCATGATTTTAGGTTTTACCTTTACTTCCATAAATTACAAAGTAGGCGCTACTTTCGTAACCATTTATGTAGTTTTTGTTTATGGAATCATTACGCCTAATATTAATGATGTAATCCAATACCGTATTCTGGATACTGTTGTGGGTGCCGGACTTGCCTTTTTAGCAAATTATTTCTTCTGGCCATCATGGGAATTCATGAGTCAGCCGATTTATATCAAAAAATCCATAGAAGCCAACCGCGATTACCTTAACGAGATTTCTCTTTTTTATAACAACAAAGGAGAAGTAACGACATCCTATCGAATTGCTCGAAAAAATGCTTTTATTGAAGTCGGAAACCTGATGGCTTCTTTTCAGCGTATGAGTCAGGAGCCTAAATCCAAACAGAAACAAGTACAACAGGTTTATAAACTTGCCGTTTTGAACCACACATTGCTTTCTTCATTGGCTTCTTTAGGAACGTACATACAGACTCATAAAACAAGTAAAGCTTCGGAGGCTTTTAATGTGGTGGTTCAGACTGTAACCAAAAACCTGAATTACGCCATCACTTTTGCAGACTTAGAACTTTCTGGTACGTTAGCCCAGTCCGAACCCAATGAAGATCTGGCTATGCGTTTCACAGAATTAAAAAATATGCGTGCTAAAGAATTGAAAGAAGCACATCTTTCTGAAGATGACGAATACCAACTCAAAATGCAGGAAGCTCAATTAGTTATCGAACAACTGGTATGGCTGACAAATCTTTCGGAAAGTATTGTAAAAGCAGCAAAATTGCTGAATCAGACCAAATAAAAAGCCCGAAATCAACAGATTTCAGGCTTTTATATATTTCATTATTACTCTTTTATAGCGTATCTAATTTTAAGACTTTCGCAGAGTGCTCTCTAACTTCATGAAGTAAAGTTTCATTATCGTTTAATGAAATTCCATAAGATGGAACCATTTCCTTTAATTTTTCTCGCCATGCTGTTGACTTTTCATGTTCAGAAAAACATCTTTGAATCAAGTCAAGCATAATTGAAACGGCTGTTGAAGCTCCTGGTGATGCCCCTAATAAAACAGCCAACGAGCCATCGCCTGCTGTCACGACTTCTGTTCCAAATTCCAATACTCCTCCTCCATTCTCGCCTTTTTTGATAACTTGAACTCGCTGTCCGGCAGTTTCTAAAACCCAGTCTTCCATCTTTGCATCAGGAAGATATTCTTTTAGTGCTTCAAGCCTGTCTTCCGGAGACTGACGCACCTGATCAATCAGGTATTTTGTCAATGGTAGGTTATGAAATCCGGCTGAAAGCATCGGAATCAGGTTATTCGGTTTTATAGAAAGTGGCAAATCCAAATACGAACCGTTTTTCAAAAACTTAGTTGAAAACCCGGCATAAGGCCCAAACAATAAGGCTTTTTTACCATCAATCATTCGTGAATCAATATGTGGCACCGACATTGGCGGAGCGCCTACAGAGGCCTTGCCATATACTTTGGCATTATGCTTTGCGATTATATCTTCATTGACGCATTTCAACCATTGTCCGCTAACCGGAAAACCGCCAAAACCGTCACCTTCCGGAATACCTGCTTTTTCCAACAATGGCAATGAACCGCCACCGGCTCCGATAAAAACAAATCGTGTAGAACTTTTAGATTTATCTCCTGTTTCTAAATCTTTGACTTTTATCAGCCATCTGCCATCTTCTCCCTTTTTCAGGCTTTTCACTTCATGGTGAAATTTCATGCTTACACCATCTAAGATTTTAAGATAATTAAAAATGTTTCGTGTCAGTTCACCAAAATTCACATCCGTTCCAATTTTCATGAAAGTAGCGGCTATCAAAGATTTCGGACTCCTGCCTTCCATTACTAATGGCATCCAAGAACGTATTTTATCTTTGTCTTCAGAATACTCCATACCTTTGAAAAGCCCGAATTGTTGAAGTGCATCGTATCTTTTTTTCAAGAAATCCACATTTTCTTCGCCCCAAACAAAACTCATGTGTGGAATGCTCTTGATAAAATTTTCAGGATTGGAAATCAGTTTTTTCTCAATCAGATACGCCCAAAATTGTTTTGAGACCTCAAAAGATTCGGCAATTTTTACCGCCTTCTTAGTATCAATTTCTCCATTTGGAAGTTCTGGAGTATAGTTCAGCTCACAAAATGCAGAGTGTCCCGTTCCAGCATTATTCCATGCATCAGAACTTTCGGCTGCTGCCATATCGAGCCTTTCATAAATTTCAATTTTAATACTGGGATTCAGTTCTTTAAGCAAAAGACCTAAAGTGGCGCTCATGATTCCTGCGCCGATTAGAACCACATCCGTTTCAGTTTGTAAAGTTGTAGTTGCCATCACAAAAATTTTGTCGTGCAAAGATACTTTGAAAGAAGCAAAAAACTTTGTTATTTATATCAATTTTAAATTGCAAAAAGTTTTTTTGACAAAATAAAAATAAAACTTAGAAATTTTTTCTGGATAAGTAATCCTGAAGCATTATTGTTGCCGAAATCTCATCAATCAGCGCTTTATTTTGACGTTGTTTCTTTTTCAACCCACTATCAATCATGGTCTGGAATGCCATTTTTGATGTAAAACGTTCATCAACCCTCTCAAATGGCAGGTCTGGAAAATTATTTTTAAATTTTTCCACAAAAGCTTCGATCAGTTTTGCACTTTCAGATGGCGTATAATCCATCTGTTTGGGCTCACCAATCAAAACTCTTTCTACTTTCTCTTTTGCAAAATAATCTTTAAGAAAAGTAATAGCTGTTTCTGAGGGAATTGTCGTGAGTCCCGATGCAATAATCTGCATCTCGTCTGTAACGGCAATTCCGGTTCGTTTTAATCCGTAGTCTATAGCTAGTATTCTTGGCATTTTTTTATTTATTTTTTTTATTCTCTAAGATTATTTTACTAAGCCTGTCTAATTCCCCATTCATATTAAAACACCTTGTATTAGCATCTTTATTTGAAATACTGTACAATTGACATTCAAAACAAATTTTTGCTATCCCAATTTCTTCTTTATTCTTTTTAAAAATAAAGATGTCCCTATATGTTGGCGCACAAGCATATTCCCATATATTATCACACTTTTTCTCTGAGAAAACCCAGTTTAATTCTTTATTGTACTTAGGATTTATTTTATATTCTTCTTTATCAGCAAACTCCAAGGCTTCTTTAAACCCTTTTTTTTCTTCCTGGGTTACAGGGCAAGGATAACGCAATAACATAAACAGAAGTCTTTTTTTTGTAGGTACAGTATCTGCTACTTCAGAGTCATAATAATCGTTTGAAGGATCCTGAATCTGATAATGTACAACTTCATCAAAATCAAAAAAGGGCTTGTTTTGGGTTATTTTTTTATTAATATTTTTTTGATACTCAGATAAAGTCTTCTTTTCCTGTTTATTACAAGAAATTGTCAAAAACACCAATAACAACGGAATCAATATTTTCATAAATCAAAAATTAGATTGTCCAAAATTACATTTTTAATTTTCCTAATCTCAAAAGCATCGGAAAAACGACCGTTTTATTACCTGCTTCCCATGAAAGTTCTAATTCTTTACGGATCAAATCGATTGGATTTTCGTTGTTATGCGCTTTGTAATGTTCTACTGCCGACCATGTTTCCAGATAACCTACAAGCTGCTCGAAAGTCCATGTAAATTTATTCTGGAAATGGAGCGTTTCCAATTCCTTAAACGGAAAAGGAATCGTTTCGTAATTTTCATCCAGGTATTTTCGTTCAGTATCCCAAAATGGACCTACGATATTATAATAAAAATCAGAGAGTATCTTATCTGATTCAGGATTGGTTTTGAAAAGTCCATAACCAATTATTGCAAAGATTCCGTCGGGTTTTAGTATGCGATACACTTCAGCATAAAATTGGTCAAAATCAAACCAATGGATCGCTTGGGCTACAGTGATTAGATCAAATTGTTTGTCATGGAAATCGGTTTTTTCAGCAGGAAGTTTTTTATAAATCACATTTAGCTGCCGTTTCGCATGGAGCAATTGATTTTCACTTATATCTGTTGCATATACCGTTTCAAAATATTCGGATAGCAATTGGGCAACTTGTCCATTACCTGTCGCAACATCCAAGGCCATTTCTCTCGATTCTGTAAAAGAAACGACATGTTCTATGAGTTCTGGCGGATAAGACGGTCTGAACTTAGAATATCCTGAAGCTTGGTTTGAAAAATTGTCTTTCATGTGAAATAAGGTGTTTTACAAATTTACGTAAAATGGTTATAACCTTTTGCTCAACCCTGCCAGAGTTTTGAACTCGTAACCCTGCCAGAGTTTGAAACTCTGGCAGGGTTGGGGTTGGAAACGAAAAAAACATATCTTTGCTGAAAATCAAATTTTATGAGCACTTTGCAGACAATTATAGAGCAGGCATGGGAAAATAGAGCACTGCTTCAGGAAGAAAAAACAACAACAGCAATCCGTGAAGTTATCGAACTGTTAGACAGCGGAAAATTACGTGTAGCGGAACCAATTGCTGGCGGATGGCAAGTTAACGAATGGGTAAAGAAAGCAGTTGTAATGTACTTCCCTATCCAAAAAATGGAAACTCTTGAAGCTGGAATCTTTGAATACCACGACAAGATGCCTTTAAAAAGAGGCTATGCTGAAAAAGGAATCCGTGTTGTTCCTAATGCTGTGGCTCGCCATGGAGCTTATATTTCAAGCGGTGTAATCTTAATGCCTAGCTATGTCAATATTGGTGCTTATGTAGACGAAGGCACAATGGTGGATACATGGGCTACTGTGGGCAGCTGTGCTCAAATTGGCAAGAATGTACACTTGAGTGGTGGTGTAGGAATTGGTGGTGTTTTAGAACCATTGCAAGCAGCTCCTGTAATCATTGAAGATGGTGCTTTTATTGGTTCAAGATGTATCGTTGTAGAAGGTGTTCGTGTTGAAACAGAAGCTGTTCTTGGTGCGAACGTATGCTTAACGGCGTCTACAAAAATTATAGATGTGACTGGCGACGAACCTGTAGAAATGAAAGGCGTTGTACCTGCACGTTCCGTTGTGATTCCAGGCAGTTACACTAAAAAATTTGCTGCCGGAGAGTTTCAGGTTCCTTGTGCTTTGATTATCGGAAAAAGAAAACCTTCAACAGATTTGAAGACTTCCTTAAACAACGCACTGAGAGAATACGACGTAGCAGTATAATTTAATTAGGAATTAAAAATTAGGAATTAAAAATTAGGAATTACGAATTTTGCCAAGCAGATCACCCTCAATTCCTAATTCCTAATTTGTAATTCGTAATTCGTAATTCATACGATTTTCATGAAAAAGATACTTGTAATCCAGCAGAAAATGATTGGCGATGTTTTGGCCAGTTCTATTCTTTGCAACAATTTAAAGGCTATATATCCTGATGCGCAGATTGATTATCTGATCTACCCTTTTACAAAGCCGGTAGTAGAAAACAATCCAAACATTGATCATTTGGTACTTTTCAAGGATGAATTTCGCAAAAGCAAAAAAACGCTGCTTCGTTTTCTGGTTTCTATCCGAAAAGCAAAATATGATATTGTTATTGATGCCTATGGAAAGCTCGAAAGTAATCTTGTTGTGGGAATGTCTGGTGCGAAAAAGAAAATAGGATTTCACAAGTCGTATACCAACTTTTTATATACTGATACATTTAAAGAGCTTTCTAAACCAAAAACTTCAGCCGGACTGGCTATTGAAAATAGGATGTTACTGTTACAGCCATTTTCTTCTGGAGTTTCGCTTGACAATAGACCAAAAATCTTTTTGACAGAAGAAGAAGTCAAAAATGGAAAAGATATTTTAGTCCGAAACAATATAGATTTCTCAAACAAAATCTATATGATAGGCGTATTAGGAAGCGGTCATAATAAAACCTATCCTTTCCCTTATATGGCAAAGCTACTGGACGCCATAGTAGCCAAAACAAATGCTACACTCCTATTCAATTATATGCCTTCACAATCTGAAGAAGCCAAAAAAATATTTGGATTGTGTCTGCCGGAAACTCAAAAAAACATTAAGATTGATATAATCCCCGGAAGTATTCGGGAATTCTTGTCAATAACCCATCATTGTAACGCTCTGATTGGCAATGAAGGCGGTGCCGTAAATATGGCAAAAGCCTTATTCAGACCAACATTCACTATATTTTCTACCTGGATAAAAAAGGAAGCATGGAATGCTTTTGAAGACGGGATTCATCATACTTCAGTACATCTCAAAGATTTCAAGCCGGAATTGTATGGTGAAAAATCGGCAAAAGAAATGAAAAATCAGGCCTTGAAATTGTACGAGTCTTTTACACCGGAACTTATCCTTCCGGAACTTAATAACTATTTAGAGAAAAACTAATTGGAATCTATTCCGATTGGCGTCTTGATGACTTTATTTTTTCGGGTGTTTTCACGAATGGCAAAATTCTTTTTCCAGGTCGCTTCGTTTACATAGCCTCTTGCATGGTCCAAATGGACTACAATAGCGCTATAACGAATCTGTTTTGATTTCAGCCCTTTGTTAAAAAGCCTCTCGCCTAGTTCCCTGTCTTGTCCGCCATATTGCATTTCCTGATTAAAACCATTAATGGCAACCAAATCGTCTTTCCAGCCGGAAGCATTATGTCCGTTCCAGGTAGCTTTTGTTGGCGTAATAAAGTTCAGGAATTTTGCCCATCCGCCGGAAGCAGACAGTTTTGTATTTTTAAATGACTTTTTCAAGCCTCTATTGACCAGCCATTTTACATCAAAACAATTTTGATGCAGGATATCGTTTTTTGTAATAGCCTGAGAAATATTCATAGGAAGCATGAAATAACCGCCAGAAAGAAAATAACCTCTTTCACGATAGTGAAGATGCGTTTCTATAAAATCTTTTCTCGGAATACAATCCCCGTCAGTAAAAATAAGATAATCAGTACTAGAAGCAACAATTGCCTTATTGAGTATTTGTGACTTTTGGAAACCGTTGTCTTCCTGCCATACATGAATCAGCGGCATTGAAATTTGTGGTCTTAAAGTATCTAGCAGTTCTTTTGTTTTGGGTTTTGACCCATCATCAGCAATAATAATTTCAAAGTTGAGTTCGGTTTGCACACTAAATCCCCATATGACTTTTTCAAGCCATTCTTCAGAATTATAGGTACTCATTATTACGGATGCTTTCATAATCTACTTTAAATGCGAAAAATTATTTCCAGAAGAACAGTTTTTTCTTGAGACGCTTCTTTCTATAGAATCTGTTTCTGAAAGATTCCGTTTCAACAATCATCATTTTCAAGATCTCTTCATAAGGTTTGCCATAAAGCTTTGCATATTCATCGCTCATCACTTCCACCAATTCTCTTTTTGGCGTAAGCTTGGATAGATTGACAATACGCTGCTTCAATGTCATCGATTTATGAAACTGCATTCTGTTTAGGTCAACCAAAAAGAAATCATATTTTCCCTCGCCATTTTTCTTGATCAGTGTATTTCCAGGGGTATGATCCAAAAATTCAATTCCATTTTCATGCAAGTTAAATGAAAATTGGATAAACTGACGCAAAATAGCCTCATGATCAGGGTAATTCAAATCGGTAGTCAGTTCTCTAAACGTTAAGTCTGCATTCAGCTGTTCGCTGATATAATAACTATCGTAAAGAACATTTTTAAAATTTTCAAAATAAGCAATCGGCTGTGGGGTACCTATTCCTTTTTCCAATAGAATATTGGCAAACTCAAAAGACCGTCTTGCTTTTGAGCGCCTGAAAAATTTATAGGCAACCTGATTTATAAAATTAGGAATTTTGAACGATTTGATATTCAGTGTAATTCCGTCTAATTCAAAGAGCCTAATTTTGTTGCGTTTTCCGTCGACAAACAAAATACCTTTAGCCTCAAAGTTAGCAATACAGTCTTTTATTGCTTCTTTCTGCTGTAAGAATTTTGGATTGTAAACTTCGTGCATTTATGGTTTTCTTATTTTGTTCACAAAAGTAACCATTTTCGATTTTAGAGTTCAAATAATTAATTTAATTTTACAAAAAAATTGCCGAAAGGTTAATTAGCACCTGATAAATGTTTAAACACTATCTAATTACTAGGTTTAATCTAAAAAATCCTGATTGGAACGTTACTAAAAATAACGAAACCTTACTGACAGACGAATGGATGGAAGACCGAATGTGGCTCTTCGAGAGTTTTTGTTTCCCATCTGTAGCTGCACAGACGAATAAGGATTTTAACTGGCTTATATTTTTCGACGTCACAACGCCTGAAAAATATAAACAAGCCATTACAAACCTCATTTCAGGTACACCAAACATCAAAGCTTTTTATATCAATGGGATGCCTGAGTTTTATCCGGCCATCCAGCAATTTATTTCTACAGATTCACAGGATGTTCCTTTTTTGATTACCTCCAGAATCGACAATGACGACTGCATCCACAAAAACTTTATCAACGAAGTACAAAGCAAATTCAAATCTCAGGAATACCAGGCAGTAGATGTTATTGAAGGCTATTCTCTTCAGGTAGAGCCTCGTTATATTTTGGGCAAAAAAGAGCATATTTTCAATCCGTTCATAAGTCTGATTGAAAAAAATGAAAACCCAAAAACCGTATGGTTTAACGATCATACGCTTTGGAAAAAAGAAACCCGTATCACACAGATTACAGACAAACGCCTATGGATGTCAATCATTCATGAGAAAAACAAGGTGAATGAATTTGACGGCTACGACAATGTAAAATGGAGCGATATCAATAAAGATTTTATTGTTTCGGACAAAATGAACAGCCTGATTGAAAAAGAACTTATTCCTTATAAAAGTTGGATGTTTTTGAGCTTAAAAAACCGATTGTATGTAAAACTGGTTCTGTTAAGCAAAAAAATAAAAAAGGCATTGGGTGTTTATAAGATAAAATAAGGTGCTAAGGTGCTAAGGTGCTAAGGTGCTAAGGTAAAATTCGGCTTTGTATATAACAATCACTTTACATCCAAAAATAATTTTTGAATTTTAATCTGAATATAGATACTATTCTTTTATTTTTAAGATTTAGTTTTAATAAAAACACTCTTTAAAAACCCTCCAAATAATTGATTTTCAATTTAATTAAGATTTTCTTAACATATTCTATAGAGACCTTGTTTCTTAAATCTAAAAAAACTTATCTTTGCGAAAAAAATCAAATTTTTATACATTTTGCAAGCGATATTGAGAATTGAAGCAACCAACATTTCAGCAAAAGACAAAAACGATAGGCAAAACAAGATTTACAATTAAAAATGGTAAGACAACTAATTTCTTATTGTAAACCGCTATAAAAAGAGAGATGAAAATTGCGTTGATAAGTTTTGATAATTGGGGATTGAATGACGGAATTGCAAAAGTCTTAAAACAAGACGGTCATACTGTGCACCACATTGATTTCCACAATTTTATATACAAATACCCTAACTTCTATTATAAAATTTATAATTCTTTCCTGAAAGTTTTTTTCAAAAAGAACATCAAAAATATCTACTACGGGAAAGAAATTATCAAACGACTTGAGAAAATAGGCGAACAGCAAGACCTGATCCTGACCATCAAGGGAGACTTCATTGATAAAAGATACCTGAAGCAATTAAAAAATCATACGAAAAAATCTATTGGATTTTTTAATGACAGTGCGACCCGTTGTCCTAAAATTAAGAAAGTTGCATCTGCCTTTGATCAGGCATTTTCTTTTGAGAAAGAAGACTGTGAAAAATTAGGGTTAAAATTCGCTCCCAATTGGATTTATGAAGAAAACAAGGATAGTCATAATGGTCCTTTTGAATTTAAAGTCTTTAATATCAGCTCAAAGGACAAAAGACTTCCAGTCCTTTCAAAAATTATTGGTGAATTAAAGTCGAAACAGATAGAGCACAAGGTTATCGTTTTTAGTACGGGCGAAGAGTGCCCTAAAAGTGAAATCGAATTTTTCTTTCAAAGAATTTCTTTAGAAGAAATCTCAAGATATATTGAAAAATCAAAGTCGCTCCTGGACATCAAAAGAGACGGCCAGTTCGGACTTACTTTCAGGATTTTTGAAAGCATCGGATTACAAAAGAAGTTGATAACCACGAATCCTGATATTGTAAATTATGATTTTTATAATCCTAATAATATCCTGGTCATAGATGAAAAAAATCCAGAAATCCCGATTTCATTTTTCGAAAGCGATTATGAAAAACTTCCTGAAGAAATCTACCAGAAATACACAATAAAAGGCTGGATTCAAAATGTTTTATTTCACCAATAGATAAAAAGTATGTCAATTAAAAAAGACTTCCTGAAATTCAAACATCAGCTTAAGAGCTTTGTTTCGCAGGGCCATCATAAATCTTTCAAAAAAAAATATTTTAAACAGCATTATTCCGACACAAAAAAACTGATTCTCTTTTTTGTTCCAGCTGGAACAGACAGGATTAATGGCGGTATTTTGTCGATATGTACTATTTATAATATTGTCAAGAAATTGAAAGACATCCATGGATGTGATGTTGTTGCTAGTTTTTTGCCTGGCAAAAGTGAAACTGACTATCAGTATAGGAAGTTTTCAAATGAGATGATCATTTATACTTTCAAAGAAATTGAGCACTATTTTGGCGATCTTGATTTTGCAGAAATCCATATCCCGGATGTGATGATTTCAGCTTTCAATAAAGGGAATAAGCGAATGGCTCCTTTTTTTAGATGGACGGAAAAAATAAAAAGTATCAAAATCAACCTACTAAATCAGAATGATCTTTTTATGCCACCGATTGAAAAAATCGACAATGTCAAAAAAATGTTTCCAAACACGACTATGACAATGGCTCATAAGCGCTATGCTACGCTTGAAAAGAGAAATTATTATGGAGTTCCGCTTCATCTTTTCTCAGCGTGGTTGAGTCCTACTCCATACAACAGAAGAGCTTTTAGCGAGAAAGAAAATCTAGTGATTTATTCTCCTGATAAAATTCAATGGGTTCCCAACTCCAGTACGCTGACAAAAGAGGCAATCTTGGCAAACCTAAAAGCCAAACTACCGCATTATACTTTTGTTGAAATAACAAACATGAAGTATGACACCTATAAAGATTATGCTTCAAGGGCTAAATTTGTCATCACTTTTGGAGAAGGATTAGACGGATATCTTATAGAAACTATTTTTTCCGGAGGTATCTCATTTGCTGTGTATAATGAGATTTTCTTTACAGAGGATTTTAAAAATCTGCCAACATTATATTCATCATTTGATGAAATGAATGAAAAAATAGCTGACGCTATTAAACAGTATGACAATCCTGAAACGTTTAAAGAATATCAGGATAAACTAGACATCATTGTTAACAAATTATACAGTTTTAACATGCTTGAAAACAATGTTAAGCAGTATTATTTGCATAACTTTGATTTTAAATAATCAAAATGATAAACGTAACACAGACATTTCTACCACCACAAAGCGAATATAACAACCTGGTTAAAAGAGCTTGGGATAGTTTGTGGCTTACAAATAGAGGTCAGTTGACTTTAGAATTGGAAAACAAGCTTAAAGAAAAGCTGAATATTGATTCCATTTTAATCACCAATAACGGTACAGTTCCATTACAAATTGCCCTAAAACTTTTAGGCAAGGGTGGAGAAATTATTACAACGCCTTTTTCTTATGTAGCTACAACTTCAGCAATTGTTTGGGAACATTGTGAACCTGTTTTTGTGGATATTCATCCCGAATACCTGACCATAGACGAAACTAAAATAGAAGCTGCCATAACTCCAAAAACCACAGCTATACTGGCTACGCATGTTTTTGGTAATCCCTGCCATGTGGAAGCAATTGAAGCCATTGCTAAAAAACACAATTTAAAAGTCATTTATGATGCTGCCCATTCTTTTGGCGTAGAATACAAGAATCAGTCTCTTTTTAATTTTGGCGATGTGAGTACTTGCAGTTTCCATGCTACAAAATTATTCCATACCGGTGAAGGCGGTGCGCTTTTCTGTAAAGACAAAGATCTTTTCCATAAATTATATTACAGCCATAATTTTGGACATAACGGACCATTGGATTTTCATGGTTTAGGAATCAATGCTAAGATTTCAGAACTTCAATCTGCTATGGGATTGGCAGTTTTACCATATATCGATACCATTCTTGCGGAACGAAAAAAAGTTGTGGATTTTTATAACGACAACTTAAACTCTTCTAAGCTGCAAACTTTGAATATCCGTGAACATACAAAATGGAATTATAGCTATTATCCAATTATTTTGGATTCTGAAGAAACGCTGTTAAAAGTACAAAAGGCATTAAACGAAAAGCAAATTTTCCCAAGAAGGTATTTTTATCCTTCACTAAATACGGTTAATTTTATAAAAAATACTGAAATGCCTATTTCAGAATCAATTTCAAAAAGGGTAATGTGTCTTCCATTATATGTGGGACTAAAAACAGAAGATTTAGAAACAATTACTTCTATAATCAATCAAAACATATGATAATTATTGGAGCTAAAGGTCATGCAAAAGAAGTTTTCGATATCGTAACTGTCGATAAGTCGGACTCTTTTTATTTTTTTGATAACATCAGCAAAGACCTTGAAGACTCTTTATTTTCATATCCAATTTTAAAAACTGCCGAAGAAGCCCAATCTATACTTGAAAAAAATCCCAATTTCATCTTAGGACTCGGGAATGTTTTTAGCAGAAATAAAGTATACAACCTTTTTTTAGGATACAATGGCAATCCAGTCTCTGCAATAGCTCCAAATGCTGTCATTAGCAAAAGTGCTGTTTTAGGAAACGGACTGAACATTATGCCTTTTTCATTTATATCTGCTGATACTATCATTGGAAACGGTTCGCTTATCAATGCCTATGCCAGTATTCATCATGATTGTAAAGTTGGCGAATTTGTAGAAGTATCGCCTGGAGCAAAAGTTTTAGGCAATTGTGAAATTGGTGCTTTTACAACAATTGGTGCCAATGCTACGATTTTGCCAAAACTAAAAATAGGAAAAAATGTAACCATAGGAGCCGGTGCTGTTGTGACAAAAGACATTGAAGACAATGCTGTAGTTGTTGGAGTTCCTGGGAAAATAATTAAATATAACGATTCAAAAATATGAACGAAGAAGTTCACAAAGCATACGAAGTTATTAAAGAAGGTGGCATTATTCTCTATCCAACGGAAACCGTTTGGGGAATTGGATGTGATGCTACCAATCCGGATGCCGTAGCAAAAATTTATGCCTTGAAACAACGAGAAGAATCAAAATCGATGATTGTCTTGATGAATGGCGAAAGAATGGTATACAATGTATTCAAAGACATTCCTGAAGTGGCTTGGCAAATTTTAGATCTTTCTGAAAAACCAACTACGTTAATTTTGGACAATCCCAGAAATATTGCCAAGAATCTGATTGCTTCAGACAATACATTAGGCATGAGAATCGTGAAAGAACCTTTCTGTTTCAAACTGCTGGAACGCATGAAAAAACCACTGGTTTCGACTTCGGCCAACATCTCTGGAATGCCAACTCCTATAAATTACAAAGAAATTAGCCCAGAGATTTTAAAGGGCGTTGACTATATCGTAAATTTGCAGCAAGAAAAGATGACAGGAAAGCCTTCTGCTATTATCAAACTGACTTCTGACAGTCAGGTGAAAATAATCCGAAAATAGCAATTGGCTACAGTTCTCAGAACTTTAAGCATAATTAATGAAAGACAAAACTTCATATAAAGAAGCAGTAAATAGTAAAATATTCCACGTAATCGCACAAGCTTCAAAAGAGCTTCACATTGACAGTTATGTTATTGGAGGATTTGTGCGTGATTTGCTTTTAAAAAGAAAATTTAAAAAAGACATCGACATTGTTGCTGTTGGTAGCGGTATCGAACTGGCTTTGAAAGTTTCTGAATTACTTCCGAAAAAACCGAAAGTTCAGGTTTTTAAAACTTATGGAACCGCAATGCTTCGTTTTGAAGATACCGAAATCGAATTTGTAGGTGCCCGAAAAGAGTCCTATCATTTTGAAAGCAGAAATCCGGTAGTAGAAAACGGAACACTGGAAGACGACCAAAATCGCAGGGATTTTACCATAAACGCTTTGGCAATTTCGCTCAATGAAGCCAATTTTGGAGAACTTGTCGATCCTTTCAACGGGTTATCCGACCTGGAACTCAAAATCATAAAAACCCCGCTCAATCCGGATATTACTTTTTCTGATGATCCGCTTCGTATGATGCGCGCCATCCGTTTTGCCGCACAATTGAATTTTGATATTGAAGAAGAATCGCTCAAGGCAATTGAACGAAACAGAGAAAGAATCAGTATTATTTCTGGCGAGCGTATCGTTGACGAGTTAAATAAAATCCTGATGACAGACAAGCCTTCTATTGGCTTCCTGTTATTGCACCAAACCAAACTCCTGCACATCATACTGCCTGAATTGACCGCACTTGAAGGTGTTGACGAATCAGAAGGACAAACTCACAAAGACAATTTTTACCATACGCTGGAAGTTGTGGATAATATCGCACCTAACACAGATGATGTATGGCTTCGATGGTCTGCCCTGCTCCATGATATTGGAAAAGCGCCGACGAAACGCCATCATAAAAAAAATGGTTGGTCATTTCATGGCCATGAGTTCGTAGGTGGAAAAATGGTCAAAAAACTATTCGAAAGGTTGCATATGCCATTAAACCATAAGATGAAATACGTTTCTAAAATGGTAATGATGAGCTCCCGTCCTATCGTATTGTCGCAGGATATTGTAACCGACTCCGCCGTAAGAAGGCTTATTTTTGATGCCGGTGAAGATATTGAAGACCTGATGGTTTTATGTGAAGCCGACATCACGACAAAAAACCCGAACAAATTCAAAAAATACCATAATAATTTCAAGATTGTACGCCAAAAGATTGTGGAAGTGGAAGAACGCGACCATGTGAGACAATTCCAGCCACCCATTTCCGGAGAAGAAATCATGGAAACATTCGGCTTAAAACCCGGAAGAGAAATCGGCATCTTGAAAGAAGCTATCAAGGAAGCTATCCTTGAAGGTGAAATTCCTAACGAATATCAGCCTGCCTATGATTTCATGCTCAAAAGAGCAGAAAAATTAGGTTTGCAGAAAATAGCAAAATAGGCATCACCGCTCAATTCGAATTCAAACTAACTAAAAATGAAAAAATATTTCCGCACCATTACCAAAACAGCTCTAATCCTGGTTTATTTGGTAATCATTGCCGGTGCTCTGGTTCGAATGACCGGTTCCGGAATGGGCTGTCCTGACTGGCCAAAATGTTTTGGCTATTATATTCCTCCAACAGATATTTCAGAACTTACCTGGACTCCTGAACGTGAATTCAAAAAGGGACAGGTAATCATTAGAGGAGAAAAGCTGCTTGTTGCGCAAGAAGATTTCAAATCTGGTAGCCAATTCGAGGAAAATCATTGGCAGGTGTATACAAAACATGATTATGCTTCGTTTAATCCAACCCATACTTGGGTAGAATACATCAACCGTTTGTTTGGAGCATTGGCGGGACTGGCTTGTTTTGTTATGGCTGTATTTTCGTTTAGCTTATGGAAACAAAACAAAAAAATAACCCTGCTTTCGTGGCTGGTTGTCTTTTTAATGGGTTTCCAGGCATGGTTGGGAGCAACGGTTGTTTACTCGGTTTTGAATCCGGTAAAGATTACAATCCATATGGTTATGGCCTTGTTCATCGTATGTATTATTTTGTATATCCTAAATCTGGCCAAACCAAAAACAGCTACACCTCTAAAATTTGACAAAGTTTTTGACAGTGTTCTGATTATTTCCCTAATCCTGACATTGACACAAGTAATCTTAGGAACTCAGGTTCGTCAATTTGTGGATGAGCAGGTTAAGATTTATGGTTATGATGCCATGCATAAAATTCTTGAAGATCCAATTATCGGGTTTTATTTCCACAGGACTTTTTCATTTGTGGTCTTACTTATCAATGTCATCCTGATTACCCGAAACAACAAGCTACAACTAGGTTTCAAAAAAATCAACTGGGTTATGTGGCTTTTAGGTATTGAGATTCTTTCGGGAATTGTGATGTATTGGTACGATTTCCCATTCGGTTCGCAAACCATACATCTTGTTGTCGCATCGCTTTTGTTTGGAACGCAGTTTTACCTAATTTTAGAAAGTAAAAACAGAGAAATAAAATAATATCTATGAAACAGCCCTTTTTAGTTATTTGCAGTTGTCTTTTGGTAACAACACTCGCTTTAGGCCAAAAGAAAAATTCGATGTCAGATAAAGACCTTATAACAATTTGCAAAACCTGGGGACTGTTGAAGTATTATGATCCTGTTGTTTCCAGTGGAAAAATAGATGCTGACTCATTATTGGTTTCGGCTTTAGACCAAAAACTTCCTGCTGAAAAAACGATAACGGTCTGGATCGATTTCCTGAAAACCAAAACAGCTCCTAAAAGTTCTGAAGCTATATCCTGCAAAGACCCGGAAAATAGGAATGTTTCGACAACATGGATTCAAAAAGATAAAAATCTCAATACTCTTCAAAAAAAATACCTTTCGGAACTGATTTCATCCAATCAGATGCCGGGCGGTTATTATTGCCAAAAAGCGGATTTTATCCGTTACAACGGCGATAACGAAAAAACGAACAAGGGGAAAGCATTAGAAGAGAATTACCGTATTCTGAACCTGTTCAGAGCATGGAATGTTATTGAATATTTTTATCCTTATAAATATGGCATTTCAAAACCATGGGATGATGTCCTGAAAGAATTTATTCCATTGGTCAAAAATGCAAAAGATGCGCTTTCTTATAAAAAAACAATGATGCTTTTTTCTAGCTCCATTGAAGACACGCATTCAAGAATCGAACCAGTAAATTACAGGGAGATTTTTGGAAATTATGGCGCTCCTTTTACCTATCAGATTGCCGAAAATAAGATTGTAGTGACCAAACCAGTTGACGTTGAACTATGCAAGTCTTTAGGCATCGAGTACGGCGATGTAATTGAAACTGTAAATGGCGAATCTATTGACAAGATTATTCAAAGAAATTCAAAATACATCTCGGCTTCCAATACTTCTGTAAAAATCAGGGATTCATACAATTACATATTCTATGGTGAAAAAGGAAGTTTTACAATTAAAGGTTATGACAAAAACAAAAAGCCTTTTGAAAAAAAGATTGACAGAATCGACCGGTCTAGTGCTGTATGGTTTCAAAATGGACTTCCAGATAACAATTTAGTACGCTACGATGAAGCTTCTAAAAAAGTAATATACTCGACTATCAATAAGGACAATATCGGTTTTATTGACTTTTCTTTATTTGAAACTTCTGAAGTTGACAGTATCATGAAAGCGATGAAAAACACGAAAGGTATTGTGTTTGACCTGAGAGGATATAGTACAAACGGTGGAGTTGTAAAAACTTTTAACCATCTTTTCCCTGAACCGAAATGGTTTGGTATTCTGACCAGACCTGATTTTGGCAAACCAGGAAGATTCTGCTGGCAGGATTACATAATTAGAGAAGATTACAAATACATTGGTAAGGCAAATCCGGATTATTATAAAGGACATGTCGTTATCTTAATTGATGAAAACACGCAAAGTCTTTTCGAAATGTGGTCGATGATTTTCAAGACCGCTCCAAATATTACCGTTATAGGAAGTCAGACTGCCGGTGCCGACGGTAACGAAACTACTATTCCTTTAGTGAATGGCGAAAAAATGATTTTTTCTGGCGTAGGAATCTTTTATCCGGATAGAAAAGAAACCCAAAGAATAGGAATTGTTCCTGATATTAAAGTAAAACCAACCGTTTCTGACCTTCAAAATAAACGAGATCCGCTTATTGAAAAAGGCTTTGAAGTAATACTCAAAAAATAATTATATAACTAATTTCCAAAATGATATAACATTTTTTTGGTGTTATCATGGTAACTTTACAATACAGAAATCGCACAAAGAATCAAATCTTTATTTGATTTTGAGTTCATTTTTATCATCTGCAGTAATCAGGAATAATTTGGAGAACTCAGTATAACGAGTTTAAAAATAAACAAATTTACCATTACAGTAATAAGATGAAAAAAATGTATTCAAGGACTGTTTCATTAGCTTATCAATTTGATAGCTTTTGAAACAGTTTTTTTTTAGCCTATCCAGTTTTTAAAGTCATTTACTCGTTCCCGGCTCACTATTACCTCATCTTCTTTATAGGTTGGAAGAATTAATTTCAGTCTGGAGTTGCTGTAGACCACAATATCTTTGATTGTTTTCATTGGAACAATAAACTTACGGCTTATGCGAAAGAAGTCTTTCGGGTCCAACTCAGTTTCTAGCTGTTCTAATGTTCCTTCTAATAGATAATCTCTATTGTCAAGCGTATGAAGATAGGTTCCTTTGTTTTCGCTATAAAAGCATTCCACTTCTTCAATATTGATCATTTTTAAGTATTGCCCGGTCTTGATCGTAAAACGTTTTTTGTAGTTTTTGGCATCCGGACTGACGAGCATTCTCTTTATCATTTCCAAATCCAAAGACATGGATTCTGATTTTGGCTGTCGGGATTTAAATTTATTTACGGCCGCTTCCAGATCATCTTCATCAATAGGTTTGAGCAGGTAGTCAATACTATTAAGCTTAAACGCACGCAAAGCATATTCATCATAAGCAGTTGTAAAAATAATAGCGCTTTTTATATCAATAGCATCAAAAATTTCAAATGAAAGTCCGTCAGAAAGCTGGATATCTAAAAAAATCAGATCCGGATGCGGATTGTCCTGAAACCAATTGATGGCTTCTTCAACAGAATGCAGCATGGTACTGGTTTCTATAGCTAATTTCTGGAGTTTTCTTTGCAACAGTCTTGCTGATGGTTTTTCGTCTTCAATAATTATAGTGGTCATATTCTTGATGATAATTAATTTTCAATTTTTTGATTAAAAGCTACTCCCATTTAGAAGTTTTCTCTCTTTTCATAATTTCGTTGATTTTCCTTTCTTCCCAATTTTCTCCTAAAAAGATGTTCTTTCCAAAAACCGAAGCAGCGTGAACCATCAATCCAAATCCCCAAAAGAAAGTCATAGAAAAGGTAGAAAATTTAAAAAAATGTTCTGGTCCAACATCAAAATAGTGTCTGGAAAGAAGAAATAAGTTTACAAGTATGTAAGCGAACAGGTGTTTGTAGAATCCTGAAATTGATTTCACGCGTTTCTGTGCACGTTCAAATCGTTGTCGTTCTAGTTCAGTCAGATTTTCCATTTCCTTATTTAGTATTATGATGGTAGTACTCTTGTTTTCTTGTTTCCTTTTCTATTAGTTCCTTTATTTTTTTCTCTTCCCAATTTTTTCCGAGGAAAGGATTATATCCAAATGCGGCCATTCCGTGACATAAAAGCCCTGTGCCCCAGCCTAGCATTGAAAACCAGAACCATTGAAATTCAGGCGTAAAAACCAAATTGATTGTAATCAGTATCGGTATAATGATACAATACATCGTGAGGTTGTAATAAAATCCCCTGATTTCTTTTGCTCTTTTTTTGGCTCTTTCATAAGCCATTTTTTCAGAATTAAAATCTTCCATGATCCTTTGGGTTAGTACTATTGCCATTTGTCTTGTTTCTCTTTTTCCATTAGTTCCCTGATTTTCTTTTCTTCCCAATCATTGCCCAAAAACGGCATATAATTAAAAACGCTCAAACCGTGAATGGCAACACCTATTCCCCATCCTATTGCAGGATAAAGAAACCACAGATGACTTGGAGAAGTTATCAAATTCAAAGCTGCTAATCCAATAT
The DNA here is from genome assembly GCF_006385255.1 of Flavobacterium microcysteis. Taxonomy (GTDB): domain Bacteria; phylum Bacteroidota; class Bacteroidia; order Flavobacteriales; family Flavobacteriaceae; genus Flavobacterium; species Flavobacterium microcysteis. The sequence goes on along the minus strand of NZ_VFJE01000055.1, from coordinate 55,166 downwards.
TTACTACGATATACGAAGTCAGGTTGCCATAAAATCCCTTAATGTCTTCTACTTTTTTCTGGGCTTTACGATATATGCTTTCCTGTGTGTTATAATCTGTTTCCATAATTGCTATTTGTTTGGTAAGCATAGGCAGTTCAACTCTGAAATGCTGTTCTGTCTGCTCAATTTTTACTTTTCTATTGGTTACAATCGAATATCTGTCAACGATATTCTGCAGCCCTACTCCTTTTCTGTCTTGCAGGACTTCTTTTTTTTGGTAATCATTTTCAATGACCAGATAATCCTCTTTTTCATAAATCCTGATATGTAAAGGTTTCATTTCGCTGGCAATATTATGCTTTACTGTATTCTCCAGAAGAAGCTGTAGCGACAGAGGAACTACTTTTGCATCAGGATTTTTAACCGATACCGGCAATTCATAAAACACGCTATTTTCAAACCTCATTTTTAGCAGATTCATATACGTCTTTGCAAATGAGAGTTCCTCTTCCACACTTACGAGTTCCTTATCTTTTTGTTCTAAAACATAGCGGTAGATTTTGGAAAGCGATGTTGTGAATCTCTGTGCGTTATCTGGATTTTCTTCAATAAGCGATGTTAATACGTTTAAACTATTAAAAAGGAAATGCGGATCAATTTGGTTTTTAAGGGTTTCAAATTTCGCAGAGGCTGTTCCGGCAATAATCTTCTGTTCCTTGACTTTATTTTCCTGAGATTTTTTGTAAAAATAAATCAAGTGGAAAGCCATATTCACAATCATCGTTATCATCAGGCATATCACATAGAATCTATAATTTTGCCCAGCAATAAACTCTGAATAGCTATTTTTATGTATTACAGTTGCTATGAACAGCCTTATAAAAAAAATACCTATTACTGTTAGAACGACACTCCCAAAAATACTAATCGCTGCCCTATATCTTTTATATTTTTCCCATACTACCTTATGATTCATATAATTAAAATAGGTAGAGTTTATAAAAGTCAGTACGATTCCATACAGCCAATAATAGGCCATTTCTTCAAGCAATGACGCATCCCAAGAGAAAGTTCTTCCAAACATGGCTTCGATCACAAATATTATTGCAATAATCGCACAGCTGACAACATATCCTATTATGATTGTCTTAAAGATATATTTGATTGCTTTTTGCATGGAAGATGGTTATTGATAATTATTATTATTTCTTTTTATTGCATTCTTTCTGAGCTTCTAAGGCTCTGTCTAGTCCCCAGCTTGGGTGAAAAGGCGTTTCCGGTTTAAATTTAGCAAAAAGTTCTATTGCTTTGTCAATCTGGGCGCACATTGGTTTTGTGTCATTTCCAAAATAACGAGCTCCTCCAATTTCAAACTCTGCTTTTGAAAATAATGCTCTTGGATTGTCTGGAGCAACCGCTAATGCCTTATCATAAAGTTCTATCGTTTTGGCAGAAAGTTTCATTCCGTATGTCATTGGATCAGACACTATCCAGGCTGTGTTAATCATTGCTTGTAGCACTAACAGTTCTGGGTTTTCTGGACTTTTATCCAGTTCTATATCCAATGCTTCTTGGGCTTTGCCTAACAATGCAGCCACCTTATCTTTATCTTTTGTCTGGAAAGCCGTTGTAGTATTAACCATGGACACATAATAATTTGGAAGCCAGTTATTTTTTTCTGCCGAAGCTATTCTTTCAAACAAAGCCGATGCTTCTGCCGTTTTTCCTTCGCCCCAAAGTGCAAAGCCTTTTTGCATTCCTTGTTCATACTGTGTCTGCGCACCTACCAAAGAGGTCACAAAAAAAACTAGGGTAATGATACATTTTGTCATAATTGAAAAGTTTTAGGTTGGTATTGTTTTTATGATGATTGAAACGTTTATTATTCTGATACAAATTTGCTTCGGAATTTTATCTTTTAAAAAAGAGAGTTACTGAGTTGTTGAATTTTGGAGATGAATCGTTTTTTTTGAGGTGCTTGGTTTTTGAGGTGCTAAGGTTCTAAGGTACTAAGGCGCTAAGGTTTTGAGATACGGAGATAAATATTTTGTTCTTTTGCTCAGGAATTTAGCAACTTAGTTCCTTACTACCTTTCTTAATTATCTTCTTTCAAAGTACTAACATCTAACCTCCCAAACAAACCTTAGAGCCTCAGCACCTCAGCGCCTTTTAAACACCTCTTTTTCAAAAGCACTAATATGTACATTCAAAAATCAAACCTCAGCAACTTAGCACCTCAGAACCTTAGTACCTTCTTTAAAGATTCTTCAACTGATTATCTTTCTTATTGTCACTAATCGTCCAGAAAAAGCCTACGAAGAAAAAACGGTCGGCTGGCTGTCCGATAGCTTTACGTTGGAATTGTCCGCTAGTATCTGGATTGTTTGCATATTGGTATCCGAAAACATTATCTGTCCCCATAACGTTTGAAACAGAGAAGTAAAGTATTTTTTGTTGTGAAACTAAGTACGCCCAACTAAAGCTCAAGTTATTATAAGTCTTCGTCTTTCCGCTCATAAAATCAGCTTTATTTGGATCATTATAAGGTCTTCCTGAGTTAAAGCTATGTGTAAATCCAATTTGAGATCTCAGGCTGTTTACCCAATACTTTGTAACGAGTGATAGCGAATGGTCGGCTACAAAACTAGGCGTCACTTCTTTCGGATAGTTTTTAAAATCTCTTTTTGTATTTATATAAGAGTACGAAAACCAATATTCCAGATTCTTAAATGTTGTATTATCTCTCCAGTACAAGTCGATTCCTTTTGCAAAACCTTTTCCGTTGTTATTAAATTGAGAGTCAAACTGAACTGTTTCTGTATCATATTTTACCAAATCTCTGTATTGCTTTAAGTAAGCCTCCGCACGGAATATTCTTCCTGATTTGCTGTATTCGTAATTCAAAATATAGTGTGCTGTTTTCTCACTTTCGAAACGATCTGAATATTTCAGATATTCTTGTCTTGGTGATTGTACGAAATCTCCATAAGCAAAAGACAATTGTCCGTTGTCGCTTACCTTGTAGCCCAAAGAAAATCTTGGTGAAAGGTTAGATTCCTGTAGCAAATCGGTATACGAAAAACGGAAACCAGCTTTGGCTGCAAATCTTTTGGAGAAGAAGATGTTTGCTTCTGCATACGTTGCTGCGATATTGTTATTGTATCCGGAAGAAAAAGTATTCCCAGCATTTTCAGCAAAATCTTCATCAAATTTAGTTGTGAAATAATCGGCACCAGCTGTCAATCTTATTCTTTCGGTAATGTTTTTACCAATTTTTATCTTCATATGTGTAGCATGCTCGGCATTTTTCACATCGTCTAATGCAATTCCTATTTTGTTCTGCGAATAGCCATAGCTAATCCCTGTAGTTAATTGGTAATTGCTCCCAAAATAACCCTTATAAGAAGAATTCAGATAGAAATTATTATTTCGCACATCTACTCTAATTTTTTCTGGTCGGTTGATATCTTCCTGGTTCAGGTCAAAATCTGCCGCATCAAAAGCCATGTATGTCTTAAGTGTTCCATTATTAAAATGATAACGATAAACCATCTCACCTGATATTGACTGATAAGCTCTGTTCCAATCTACAGCTTGAGGAACTGCCACCTGATAAGGCGCCAGATTCACATAGGAAGCATTTACGCTTAAGGAACTTTTTTCCCATTTCTGCGTATTTCCTATTCCTAAACCAACACTCATTAATGAAATATCTGTCTTATTCTGGTCCGGATCTTCAATTGTGTTTAATAATAAGACGCTTGACAGTGCTTCTCCATATTCTGCGCTATAACCACCGGTTGAAAAGGCAATACCACTAAAAAGAAAAGGTGAAAATCTTCCTCGTGTTGGCAAATTGTTTGTTGTAGCACCATACGGCTGTGAAACACGAAGCCCATCAACATAAGTCTGTGTCTCATCTGCTTCACCACCTCTTACAAAAAGACGGCCATCTTCACCAACAGTCTGAGTGCCTGGCAAAGTTAGCAACGCCCCAATAATATCGCCTGCTGCTCCGGCTGTCGTAACAATATCCATAGGTTTTAAAACTGAAGTTCTTGCTTTATCACCCGATTCAAAAGTTCCGGCAGTAATCACAACAGCATCAAGCGTGTTAACGGATTCTTTCATTTTGACAGTCTTGTTCTTAAAATCTTCAACTGTTATTTCCTGGTTTAAAGTTTCATAAGTCAAAAAAGTAACCACCAGTTTTTGTTTTCCGGTTACTGTAGTCTGAAAGCTGAAATTTCCCTGCTCATTTGAAGAATCTCCATCGTAGGTTCCTTCAATAAAAACATTGGCTCCTGCAATAGGGCGTCCTTTTTCGTCAACGACTTTTCCGGAAACCGTTTGCTGCGCAAAAGTTGCAATAGAGAATGTAAGGAATAAGAGTGTAAAAATATTTTTCATTGATTTGGTGTTTTTGTTGAGGCAAAGTTGCATTTGGAAAGTTTGCTTTCATAATAAAGATTACCGAATTGTATTTTTTCGAGGATGAATTGCAATGCAAATCATAAAAACCTTCCGCATATGATTTTGTTTTTATACTTTTAATATGAATTAACACCGTATCACTATGAAAATTCCGCAGCAGTACCTTCCCGTCATGCCCTATCTTATACTGAATAAGTCCAATGACTTTTTAGAATTTTCCAAAACAGTTTTGGGTGCCAAAGAACAGCTTATTGTTCCCGGAAAAAACAATTCCATAATGCATGGAGAAATCAGGATTAAGGATGCCGTAGTAATGTTTGCCCAGGCCAATGACAACTGGCACCAAAAGACTTGCGGTATGTTCCTATTTATTGAAAAAATAGATGATGTTTTCAATCTCGCCATACAAAAAGGTTCGAAAACCCTTAAAAATCCAGGACAGGAAGAATACGGTTATACTGCAGGATTTGAAGATCCTTTTGGAAATCAATGGTGGATTACTGAACCTTTAAGAGAATAATATAATATGCTAAAAATTAACAAAGTACACCACATAGCCATAATCTGTTCGGATTATGAAGTATCAAAACATTTTTACACAAAAATTCTAGGTTTTGAAATCCTAGCCGAAGCCTACCGCAGCGAAAGAGATTCTTATAAGCTGGATTTGGCGCTGAATGGAAATTATTCGATTGAGCTTTTTTCATTTCCAAATCCGCCAAGCCGTGTTTCACGTCCGGAAGCCTGCGGATTACGACATCTGGCTTTTGAAGTTGATGATATACAAAAGACACGACATTATTTAGTTGAAAACAATCTGAATCCAGAACCGCTGAGGACTGATGAATTTACGAACAAACGTTTTACATTCATAGCAGACCCTGATAATCTGCCGATTGAATTTTACGAAGCTTAAAAAAATGATTCCTGATTCCAGCCGTATATCAAAAATTCCAAGAATGCAAAATCTAAAAATCGGAATTTAAATTTTACCTTTGGCGTTTCAAAAATACATTTAGATTATGGTTTATAAATTCAGGGTAATACTCGATGCGGAAGAAGATGTTTTCAGAGATATTGCCATTCAGGACAACGACACTTTAGAAGACCTGCATAACGCTATTGTCAATGCTTTTGGTTTTGACGGTATGGAAGTAGCTTCATTTTATACGAGTGACGACCAGTGGAATCAGGACGAGGAAATCCCGATGTTTGACACAGGTGATATACCGGGTGAGCAAAAAGTAATGTCTGATTTTGAGCTTTCTGAAGTTTTAGATGAAGAAAGAACAAAAATCATCTATGTTTATGACTTTATCAATATGTGGACTTTCTTTGTAGAACTGGCTGCCATTGAAGAGCATGTTCCAGGACAGGTTTATCCGGATGTGTTATTCTCTCATGGAATAGTGCCTCTTGAAGCACCTGACAAGGATTTTAGCGACTCAGCCGTAAATGACTTCGATTATGATGAGGACGACTTTGACGAAGATGATCTTGATATGTTGGACGGAGGAGATAATTTTGAGGATTACGGATTTGAGGAGAATTGGAATTAGTCTAAGCTGCTAAGGTGCTAAGATTCTAAGGCTTTAAGTTTTTTGATATAGAAAGTCTATATTTGAAAAAAAGTTATTTATGAGCCATTTCAAAAAACTGCTTATCTGGCAGAAATCAATGACATTAGTTACCTCTATTTATCAGATTACAAGAACATTTCCAAGAGACGAATCATTAGGATTAACATCACAAATCAGAAGGTGCTCTATTTCAATCCCTAGTAATATCGCTGAGGGTTACAGCAGAGAAAGCCCTAAAGAATACGTCCGATTTCTAAATATCTCTATTGGTTCTTTATTTGAACTTCAGACACAATTAGAGATTGCAAAAAACATAGGGTATTTAACACCTGAACAATTTAACAAACAATACGAAGACAGTCGGGAGCTGGAAAGAATGCTAGTCTCTTTTATTAAAAAGGTAAAAGAACAAAGCAAAACTACTTAGCCACTTAGCTGCTTAAATCTTAGCAACTTAAAAAAAAAATGATCAACTTATTTAACACCCACATCGAAACTCTTTCCGTTCATAGAGTAGGAAACAAAAGCCGTAACGAAGCCTTCTTTTTGTCTGAATCGCCATATGGCCTAAACGACGAGATCATGCCTTTGCTAAAAGAATTTTTCTTCAAATCGTTTAGAGAAAAAGAAGAAAACTATTTCCAGTTTGCACATGATGTAGATTTGGAATATAATGAAATGTACAACTTTGCTGGCGAGATTTTCAACAATCCTAGTAGTGTTCATGAGGTTTCAAAGAAGATAACGAAACATCTTTTTGAGCAATCCAACCATCCGCACATCAAAAACGGAGAGGTTTATGTTGCTTATCTTACCAACCTGAGCATTGACAACAATGTTGTTGACGCCGTTGGAGTATTCAAAAGCGAATTGCAATCTGATTTCCTACAATTTGAAGAAAAAGAAAGCAATCTTGAAATGATCCTACAACACGGAATCAACTTGAACAAGCTTGACAAAGGATGTCTTATTTTCAACCATAAAAAAGAAGAAGGATATAAAATCCTGACAGTAGATAGCAACCGATATGATGCACGTTACTGGCTAGAGCATTTCCTTTCTGTAGATGCTTTTCAGGATGAAAACTTCATTACTAAAAAATATTTAAAATTCTGCCAGGACTTCGCAAAAGACGTGGTATTGCCTGCTGAAGATAAAAAAGAAGAAGTAATGTTCATGAACCGTTCTGTGAACTATTTTGCAAAAAACGACGATTTCGTAGAGCAAAACTTCCTGAATGAAGTAATTGACAATCCGGACTTGATGTCGGAATTTAAAAACTATAAGGTCGACAAAGGAGAAAAGTACAGCATTGAAGATGTGACTACTTTCCCAATTGCAAATGCAGCGGTTTCGGATGCACGAAAAAAAATCAAGAACGTAATCAATCTCGATACGAATATCCAAATCAAACTGGATTTTATCAATCCGGAAAGTGCTGAAAAATTTGTAGAAAAAGGATGGGATGAAGAGAAGCAAATGTACTATTACCTAGTATATTTCAACAAAGAGCAGAAATCCTAAGCCTATTTAAAATATTCAAAAATCCCCGATTGCTATGTAATCGGGGATTTTTTATTTGTGTATAATTATATAAAAGCAAACTGTTTTAGTAATCGTAATTTAGAAATCAAACAGTATGGCTATGAAAACACAAATCAAAGACGCTGAAATCTTTTTTAAGAATTATGAAAAACGATTCAATGCTACGTTAAAAGACGAAAAGATACATTTAGATGCCACCATTGCCTCTTTTGCTGACTGCTTTATCGAATCAAGTCCGTTAGGAGTGATTTGTGGAAAAAACGACAGTGAATTCAAGAAACGGATGTCGAAAGGTTATGAATTTTATAAAAAGATAGGGATTACTTCCATGGACATACTTTCCAAAGAAATAGTTGCACTCAATGAATATCATACGATGGCGAAAATCTATTGGAGAACAAACTATCAAAAAGAAGGAAAAGTGGGGAAAATTGAATTTGAAGTAATCTATTTTTTACACTACAAAGACAAAAAGCATGCGATTTTTGCCTATATAACCGGAGATGAGGAAAAGGCCTTAAAAGATCATGGTCTGGTTTAAATCAATTTATTGTTAAAAAATTAATACAAAAGAAACGTGTCAAAATAATTTTGCAACAAGCCCATTATACCAATCAAATTACTTAACCCTTTGTTGGTGTTTTGTTTACAAAGTGCATTTCATCGATTATTTTTGCCTTTAATCGGATAAATTAGTATGTTTATTGCCCCTAACAAACATAACCTACATGAATCCAAACACAACCCGCCACAATGCGCTTTTTGAAAAAGCCTTTTGTCAGTTTTTTGGTCATAAGTTTAAGACCACCCGAAAAATTACTGATCACTTCAAAGAATTTGAATGCAAAGTATGCCACCGTTGCGCAACGAATGACATTTTAGGTAACAAAATTCATCTTTCTGAAGAAATGAAAGACATTAATAAGGCACTAAACCAGCTTTACGAAAGAAGACAAGTCGCCTTGTAAATAGTTAAAAAACACATCCGAAAAGAGTTTTAATTTTCTTGTAACAAATTGTTGCCAGGATCGTCTTACTATAAACCAAACCTCATACTATTTTGGAAACCATACTTAAAATTGAAAGTCTTTATAAAAATTTCGGCCTGGTTAAAGCTGTTAAAAACGTTTCCCTTGAAATCAAAAAAGGAAATGTTTATGGTATTTTAGGCCCAAACGGAAGCGGAAAATCAACTACACTCGGAATCGTACTCAATGTTGTCAACAAAACATCTGGAAGTTACAGCTGGTTTGGCGGACAAATGGAAACACACGAAGCTCTAAAAAAAGTAGGCGCCATTATCGAAAGGCCTAATTTTTATCCTTACATGACCGCTGAGCAAAATCTCCAATTGGTTTGTAAGATTAAAGGAACCGACTATTCTAAAATAACTGAAAAGTTGGAAATTGTTGGGCTACTGGATAGAAAAGATAGCAAATTCAGGACTTTCTCGTTAGGGATGAAACAAAGACTGGCTATTGCTTCTGCCCTGCTTAATGATCCGGAAATCCTGATTTTGGACGAACCTACTAATGGACTCGATCCGCAAGGAATCCGTCAAATCAGAGATATTATCAAAGTAATTGCTGCTCAAGGAACCACCATACTTCTTGCCTCTCACCTTTTGGATGAAGTCGAAAAAGTATGCAGCCATGTGCTTGTCTTACGAAAAGGAGAAATCTTATATTCAGGGACTGTTGACGGTATGAATTCGCATGATGGTTTCTTCGAATTGCTGGCAGACAACCTTCAGGAATTAAAAAGCGCACTCGCACAGCATCCTTCGATTGAAAAAATTGAGGAAGAAGAAGGCCGAATTATCGCCTATCCGAAAACCCAGCTTAATGCGTCTGAACTGAACAAATTTCTCTTTGAAAGGAATATAACCCTAAGCCATCTTGTAAAACGCAAGCATAGCCTGGAAGAGCAATTCCTTGAACTGACGAACAACAAATAACATTCCTGAAACAAATCCAAACCGGGTCCGACAAGGACATCTAGGACAAAATACGCAACCCATGAAACGATTACTATCTATAGAGCTCCAAAAAATATGGCAGAACAAGGCAAGCAGAGTATTGACGCTTACCTATTTCATTCTGCTTTCCTTCATTGCCCTGATTGCTTCCATCAATTTCAGCTTTCTGGGAATTAACTTCCGCATTGCGGATCAGGGAATTTTCAACTTCCCTTATATCTGGCATTTCAATACCTATATTGCTTCCATCCTTAAATTCTTTCTGGCTGTCGTGATTGTTTCGATGATGGCTAATGAATACACTTATGGAACGCTTAAACAAAATCTTATAGACGGACTGAGCAAAAAGGAATTCATACAGTCCAAATTGATAACCGTTGTACTTTTCGCATTAGGTTCTACAATTTTTATCTTTATCATGTCATTGATATTGGGAATGTGCTTTTCTTCATATGACGAAGCCGGCATTATCTTTTCTGACCTGGAATATCTTTTGGCCTATTTCATAAAACTAGTGGCATTTTTCTCATTCTGTCTTTTCTTGGGAATATTGGTAAAACGTTCTGCTTTTGCCTTGGGTTTCCTACTTGTTTGGTTTTTTGCAGAAGGAATCATTTTCGGACTCTTGAGATGGCTGGTATTCACAAGTTCAGAGCAAGTACAAAAAATTACTGCTTTCCTTCCATTGGAATCAATGTCAAATCTTATAAAAGAACCTTTCACACGTTTCCAGGCCTATAAAGCTATTGAAAATCAGGTTTCAGGTAATGTCAGTGTAAAAGACTACAGCGTGCATTGGTATGAAATTGTAATTGTTGTCGTTTGGACGGTTATTTTTATGTTAATGTCGTATAAAATTCTTCAAAAAAGAGATTTATAGTATCTTTGCCGATACTATGAAAATGACGAAAGCCCACATTTTTTTCTTATTGGCAATTTGCCTTCCTTTTTTGGCCAAGGCGCAATATATAACAGTTAACGATACGTATACAAAAGAACGACTGGTTCAAGATGTCCTCATCAATAATACCTGCGCCACCGTTTCTAATATTTCAGTTCTGGGTGGAAATTTTGCCACAGGCGAACAAAGCTATGGTTATTTTAATGCCGGAACCAGCACTTTTCCTTTTGCTGACGGAATCATATTAAGTACAGGGCGAGCTGTAGCTGCACAAGGCCCTAACAGCAGTCTTTTAGATGATGGACGGGGAATGGACTGGCCTGGCGACTCTGATTTAGAGACCGCTCTGGAAATAAACAATTCTATTAATGCTACTGTACTCGAATTTGATTTCGTTCCACTTGGTAATAAAATCAGTTTTGACTACATGCTTTCTTCAGAAGAATATCATGATAACGCACCCTGCCGTTATTCTGATGGTTTTGCATTCCTGCTGAAAGAAGTTGGAGGCACTGGAGGCTATAAAAATCTGGCCATAATTCCGGGCACTACTATACCTGTTAAAGTAACATCTGTGCATCCTGCGATTGGAGGAAATGGAGGATGTGATGCTCAAAATGAAGAATATTTTGGAGCATTTAACGGTTATGAGCATCCGACAAATTTTAACGGACAAACTACTATCATGACGGCGCAATCGGATGTAACGCCAGGCGTACGCTACCATATAAAATTAGTCGTGGCAGACGAAGGCAATTACCGATACGATTCTGCCATTTTCTTAGGTGGAGGAAGTTTTAAGATTGAAACCGATTTGGGTAAAGACCGACTGTTGGCTACCGGAAATCCGTTATGCAAGGACGAAACCCTGACATTAAACGCAACCAATGCCAGCGCCATACGCTACGAATGGTATAAAAACGGTATATTACAGCCTGAAACCACTCCTACGTATCAGGTAATAGAAGCCGGTGACTACTCTGTCAATGTTGAACTTGCCGGAAGTTGTTTCTCACCAGGAAAAATCAAGGTGGAGTACTCGCCTGTACCCACAGCAACTAATGCTGTTTTAGTACAATGTGATGAAGACAACAATGGCCTTGCACTATTCAACCTTAACCAAGCAAACGCTCAGATTATAGCTGCCGATCCAACATTAACCAATCCTGTTTATTTCAGGACAAATGCAGAAGCGGCTTCAGATACAAATCCGATTACTAACGTTACAAATTTCGAAAATACCCAGCCAATTGTTTATGCTCGTGTAGAAAATCAATACGGCTGCTATGCTATTGCAGAAGTAACGCTAAACGTTTCCAATAACAATATTGCCGATCCTCAGGACCTGAAAAAATGTGATACTGATGCTAATCCTTCAGATGGCAAGTCGGTGTTTAATTTGCGTGACAGAGAAGCAGATATATTGGTGAACCTACCATCAGGAAACGTCAATTATTATACGTCCTATGCAGATGCCTTATCAGGACTCAATCCGATTCCTACTCCGGAAACATTTGCGAATACGACTCCATTCACCCAACGTATTTATGCAAAACTAAGCTCCGGTATCGATTGTTATGGAATTGCCGAATTCAATGTTCGTGTCAACTTTTTTGGCAACAGTCTGGATGATGTTCAGGTAACAATTTGTAGGGGCAGCACTATAGTGTTAAATGCAGGAAGCGGTTTTTCAAGCTATAGCTGGAATACTCCAGGTCACGAAACAACTCAAACCATAAGAGTTAATGCAGCCGGAACCTATACGGTTACTGTTACAAATGCTGACGGTTGCGAAGGCACAAAAAAGTTTATCGTTACTGCTTCAAGTATTGCTACAGTAGAAACCATCAGAATAAGAGATTTCCAAGGCGGGAATAATACTGCAACCGTTGTACTTACATCTGACAGCATAGGGACTTACGAATACTCCCTTGACGGAATTACTTTCCAAAACTCACCAACGTTTACTGATCTGGAACCTGGTCGTTACAATGTTATTATAAGAGAAGCAAATTGCGGTACGATTACCCATGAATTTTATATCATGGACTACCCTAAATTCTTCACTCCTAATAATGACGGTACTAATGACTTTTGGAGAATTCCTTACCTGCAATACCAACCCAATGCCACAGTTGCAATTTTTGACCGCTATGGCAAACTTATTTACTTTTTTAAAGGCGGACAACCGGGATGGGATGGCAAGCTGAATGGCCATGATTTGCCTGCAACCGACTATTGGTTTAGGATAACTTTACAAGACAATAGAGAAATTCGAGGACACTTCTCACTTTTGAGATAATTTTCTATCTTTGATAGCTAATTGGCTCGCTATGAGACTAAAATTACTTGTATTATTTCTGTTCCTATCAATAAGTTGCTTCCCCCAAGGCGAGGCATCAAACTGGTTTTTTGGCAACAGAGCAGGTATTCGGTTTAATAGCGACAATACGATAACAACGCTTTCCACAGTTCCAAATCCGATTAGAATTGTAACCGATGAAGGTTGTAGTTCTTTTTCAGATGCCAATGGCAACTTATTGCTATATACGGACGGAAGAACCGTTTGGGATCGAAATCATATCATCATGCCTAATGGTGATTACAGTGCAGGCACTGGACTGTTAGGCGATCCTTCCAGTACCCAATCCGGTATTATTATACCCAATCCCACCAATCCGAACCTTTATTATATTTTTACTGTAGATGAACCGCACCATCAAAATGCAGCGGCTTATCCCAATCAGTTTACAGGAGTATATGAAAATGGAGGCGGAACAATTCCCGGGGCAGATGACGGTTTTAATAATGGCCTTAATTACTCCGTTGTTGACATGTCTATTACAGGTGCTAACGGGAGTGTTGGCGATGTAACAACTAGGAATATCCATCTGGTTACCTATAATCCAGATCCTGCAGGTGAAGAAATCAAATACAAATGTTCTGAAAAAATAACAGCGGTCCGAATACGAAACGGAGGTGGCTATTGGGTCATAACGCAGTTTATAGACAAATTTTATGCTTTCAAAATTGACCCGAGCGGTGTTGCTACTACTCCTATAATTTCACAGCTAAACCCCGTAGTTCCCATTTCTGGTTACAGGAGAAACGCAATCGGTCAGATTAAAGTCTCTCCAAATGGTAAAAAAATTGCCATTGCCCACGTACAGATAGGCGAAGTAACAGGTGGTTCTTCATCTGGCGGTGCCCTTTATCTTTATGATTTTGACAACAGTACCGGAATAGTTTCTAACGGACAAGCCATAGTCACTAACAGCGGCTGTTATGGTGTTGAGTTTTCTGCCGAAACCAAAAAACTGTATGTTTCTGCGGAAAGCGGAGTAATGCAGTTCAATCTTGAAGCCACATCCATCCCAAATTCAGGGCAATTTATATCGAGGAGAAGTTATTCATCGCTTCAATTAGGTCCTGACAAAAAAATTTATAAAGCCAACATCAATACCGGATTTGAAGATTCTTTCCTAGATGTCATCAACAGTCCTGAAGAAGACGGAGTAGCCTGTAATTACCAAAATGCCGCCGTTGATCTGCAACAAGGAACATCCCGATTTGGGTTGCCGCCATTCATTACTTCCGTATTCAACACAAATATTCTTGCCAAAAATCTTTGTGCCGGCCAGACAACCTCGTTTGAAATAAGTGCCAATGGTTTCGTTCAAAGTGCCGTATGGGATTTTGGCGATGGAAGCGTTTTTAGCAATGCCGTTGAGCCTTTCCATGTTTTTCCAGGACCAGGAAACTATACCGTTACGGCAACTGCCATAGTCGAAGGAGCAACTGTCCGGAGTACAAAAAATGTACAGATTAGCCCTCTTCCTGTAGCATTTCCTTCCTCTTTAATACAATGCAGTCCTACTACTGCTGTTACCAATATCTTGTTTAAACTTTCAGAAGCTCAACAAGATATTACCGGAGGCAACTCAAATTTAAGCGTTTCTTTTTTCCTTTCCGGACAGGAAGCCATCGATAATAGTAATCCGTTACCAAACAACTATCCGAACATTTCTAATCCGCAGCGAATCTTTGCACGGGTATCAGACAATACCAGCGGCTGTTTTGTAACCACCACACTGGACTTATCTGTAAATGCTCTAGTAGCAGCCCCTTTATTAGTTGAAAAATGTGATGAGCTAAATGGTGAAGATGGAATTTCAGATTTCACGCTTACTGACATACCTATTCCAGGAATTCCTGCCACAACTACAACTACATACTATGCTAGTATTGATGATGCGTTACTGGAACAAAATGCATTGCCTACCGCATTTAGAAATACGATCCGTGACAGACAAACAATCTATGCTCGTGTAGAAGATAACAATCAATGCAACGGTATCTTTCCGATTACTCTTGTTGTAAATCCGTTACCTCAGCTCCAAACTGAAGCTACGGATTATGTCTGTACTAATTTGCCTAACCGCTATATCACCTTAAATCCTGGGCTATTACAAGGCACAATCAGTGATTATACTTATGAATGGTCAACAACACCAGTACAAACCACACCTACTATTCGGGTCAATCAACCCGGAGTCTATACCGTCAAAGTTACAACCGCTAAAGGTTGCTCTAAAACAAGAACCATAACCGTTTTGCCTTCAAATAATGCTACTATTTCCAATGTAGTAATAGTAGATTTGGCACAAAACAATACCGTAACTGTACTGTTGTCTCCAGAAAGTATTGGCAACTACGTATACAGTCTTGACCAGCCTGACGGCCCATTCCAGGATTCTAACCATTTTGAAAATGTGGCGCCCGGATTCCATACTGTTTATGTCTATGATACCCGAGGATGCGGAATCGTCAAAAAGGACATTTCCGTGCTTTACATACCCAATTACTTTACTCCTAATGGTGATGGCTATAACGACACCTGGAATATCATTGGAATAAATTCGCTATTTTATTCTACTGCTAAAATTTACATCTTTGACCGTTTTGGTAAGCTTTTAGCAGATGTTGATCCTAAAGGTGCTGGCTGGGACGGAAATTACAATCAACATCCCGCCTTGTCAACAGATTATTGGTATCTTGTTATTTTAAACCAAGAAAGAACCGTTAGAGGACATTTTTCTTTAAAAAGATAACAACCCGTTAAAAAAATATAATAAATTTGGGCAAACATCCTTAACGAATGACATTAAAAAAATCCCTCATTGCTCTGCTGTTCTTTTTTACCATTACCAAAACCTTTTCTCAGAATGACTGTTCTGATGCTATCGTCGTATGTGGAAATACAGGGTTTCAAGGTCTCAGCGCAACAGGAGTGGGTATTCAGGAATTAAGCTCCAATAATACCTGCAGTAGTCAGGAAAATAATAGTATCTGGTTAAGGTTATCTATTGACACTGGCGGTACTCTCGGTTTTATCCTTACTCCGGAAAATAGTGATATTGAAGTTGATTTCGACTTTTTCATATTCGGTCCCAATGTCACTTGTGGTAGTTTAGGTCAGGCCATTCGTTGTTCAACCACAAACCCGGAAGCTGCCTTTGCAACTGATAATCTCACCGGGCTTCGTGACACAGAAACCGACACTTCCGAAGGACCGGGTGCTCTTGGAAACAGTTTTGTACAATCCTTAACGGTTAATAATGGCGAAAACTATTTTTTGGTTATTGATCGACCTGTAGGTGCGAGTAATTTTTCACTGACATGGACGGGGACGGCCACATTCAACCAACCTCCAACATTTCAGGTACCAACGGGTGTTGCTCTTGACATAAAAAAGTGTGACAATGACGGAATTGTTGATAATTCTACCTCTTTTGATCTCGATCTAAATACAAGTACAATTATTGGAACCCAAACTTCAGTAGCGGTTACTTATCATATCAGTTCTAACGATGTATTGACGGGGGAAAATCCGATAACACCATCCAATGATTTCAGAAATACAGTAAATCCTCAACCTATTTTTGCCAGAATCACCAACACTGTAACCGGATGTTTTTCTACAACACAATTTTCTGTAGAAGCCATCAATTCGGTCGTTATTCCAAACAACCGGTTCGCTATTTGTGACGACAATCTTGATGGTGATGATCAAAATGGGCAAGCAACTTTTACTATGAGTGATGTTACTAATGGTATACTTTCGAATACAAATCCTCCAGGAACTGTAGCTGATTATTATTCCAGTTTTGCTAATGCCATGGCGAATACCGGAGCTTATGGGCTTACCTATTACAATACAACTCCAAACGAAGAACCCGTATTCATTAAAGTCACCACACCTGATGGCTGTTTTAGAATAGAAGAAATCAAACTTATCGTAAATCCACTTCCTGCAACAGTAAGCGGAACTTTGGTTCAATGTGACACAGGACTAACTCCAGACGGGCTAACGCTATTTAACCTCAACGAGGCTCTTCCAACTCTTACAGGAAACGATCCAAACCTTGGCGCAGAATTCTTCAAGACGGGCTCATTAACAGCTTTGCCAATTGCATACAACAATACGACCAACCCGGAAACTCTGGATGTAAAAATCACCAATCTTACGACAGGATGTTTCAGTTGGGGAACCCTGAACCTAAACGTAAATGTAATCAACAGGACAGTAACTATTGATCCGCAATGCGACCTGGCTGAAACAGGCGTCATGCCTTTTGATCTCAATACGGCAACTCTTGCACTGACACCAACAGAAACAGCTCATTTCTATGCTAATCTAAACGATGCTTTATTAGAACAGAACGAAATTACAAACACGAGCGACTATCCTAATGCTACTCCATATAATGCCACAATTTATGTACGTATAGAAGACGCCAACAGCTGTTCAGGAATCTCACCTATTCAGTTAACAGTATACCGTTTACCGCAAATTGAAACAGAAGACAAGGGCTATGTTTGCAGCAATCTACCTAATCGCTATATCACATTGGATGCCGGGTTATTGCAAGGAAATCCTGCTGACTTCACCTATGAATGGTCAACAACACCTATACAAACTACACCAACCATACGTGTCAATGAAGTAGGTACCTATACTGTTAAAGTCACAAATGCTAACAACTGTTCCAAGACCAGAACTATAGAAGTTGTGCTTTCAAATAACGCCACTATTGCTGATGTAGTAATAGTAGACTTAGTACAGAACAACACTGTAACCGTACTTCTGGATGCTGCAAGTATTGGAAGTTACCAATACAGTCTTGACCTTCCTAATGGGCCTTTCCAGGATTCTAACTATTTTGAAAATGTTGCTCCTGGCGTGCATATGGTTTATGTATACGATACTCACGGCTGTGGCACCGTATCAAAGAAAATTTCCGTGCTGAAAATCCCTGCCTTTTTTACACCTAATGCAGACGGTACAAACGACACCTGGGATATTATTGGTATCAGCCCGAACTTCTTTGCCAGTTCCAAAATCTATATTTTCGATCGCTTCGGAAAACTTCTCTCTGATGTCGACCCTAAAGGCGCTGGCTGGGATGGAAATTATAACGGACATCCATTGCCTGCCAATGACTATTGGTATTTGGTAAAACTGGAAACCGGCAGAACAATACGCGGACATTTTAGCTTGTTGCGATAACAACAATCTGACGAAACAATTTCAAACGAAATTTGAAAACTGCATAAACAAGACCAATAATACATTACTAATAAAATCAACAAACATGCCTGGAATATGTTAAATATTTCCAGGCATGTTCCAATTATACAATTTTTCCATTCTTTTTATAAGTAACTTTACCTTTCTGAAATCAAAAATCAAAAATCAAAAATCAAAAATCAAAAATTTGAACTTTGAAATCAGAATCATCATCAATCAAATCACATGAAAAAAACAATCTTTCAGGCTCTACTCCTGATGCTTTGCTCCTTGCAGGCATTCTCACAAACTGACAACGTCGAATTACAAAAAATGGCCGACGACGACCAGAATTCAAGAATGAAATCCGATATCAATTGGATTATTTTAAACAAAGAAGACAGCCTAAGACGTGTCCGGGTTTTTGAATTACTCAAAGAAAAGAAAGTACAAACTGCCAAAGATTACTTCAATTCAGGGGTCGTTTTTCAACATGGAAATGATACCATTTCTTCGGGTATGGCAGTAAAAACCTTCAAAAAAGCCTTAGAACTTGACCCGTCACTCAACAGATGGTGGTATGCCGCAGCTGTAGACAGAGATCTTATGAGAAAAGGAGAACCTCAAATCTATGGGACACAGTATACAAAAAACAAATCCACAAACGACAAATGGGCACGCTATAAAATAGACCCAACCAAAGTAACCGACGAAGAACGTCAATATTACTCTGTTGAAACCCTGGCTCAGCAAGTCGAAAAAGAAAGGCAGATGAATTTAAAAACCATTTCCTCTTATTACGATTCCAATAAATCTGCAGACAAGACAATCGAATTGATAAAAAAGGAATTCAAAAAAGGAATAAAATCAGAGTATGATATTTCTGAAGAAGGAGTCAACGAATTCGGTTACAATCTGCTTAATCAAAACAAAAATGAAGAAGCTCTGAAAATTTTCAAGCTAAACACAGAATTTTATCCAAACGGGTATAATACGCATGACAGTTATGGCGAATGCCTAATGAAGCTTGGACAAAAAGAAAAAGCTATAAAAGCTTATAAAAAGTCGCTAGCATTAAATCCGGAAAACAGCACTGCAAAACAAATAATAAGCGAAAACAAATAAAAAAAGCCTGTCCAAATGGACAGGCTTTTTGCTATTCAATTCCAAACTCTTTTGGATACTTTACTATGCCGTTAGCATGTTGTAATGCTTTTTCGACTAATTCAATAACCATGCAATTTTCATCAGGAACTTCAAAAGGCAGGCGTATTCCGTATTTTTTTGCCATTTCATAGCCAAACCGTGGATAATAACCTTCATGTCCTAATAAAACTACAGAACCAAAACCTAACCTCTTCGCTTTTTCATGAGCCGATTCAATTAATCGTCCTCCAACTCCTTTCCCTTGGAATTCCGGTAAGACAGCCACTGGAGCCATAGCTAAAGACTCCGTTTCAAAAGTTTCATTCACGATTTGAATTTTTGTAAGCAATACATAACCCACAATCTGTTCTCCAATTTCAGCAACCAGAGACAGTTCCGGTACAAAAGCTTCCGAATTTCTCAGTCGCTCTACCAGCTCCTGTTCTTTATGGTCGCTCATCAATTCCTTTTCAAAAGCTTTTTCAACCAGGTTAAAAACCGTTTTATAATCCTTTTTCTCTTCTTTTCTTATAGTAATGTTCATTGTTATAAATGTATAATGCCCGACTGCCAGCCTACGATATAAAACCATAAGCCATTGCCAAACTTTTTAATAAATATAGATAAATACGAAAAACATCGAGCAAGAATTCGCCCGATTATAGTTAATAAGCACAACTTCCGACATGAGGTCGAAGGCTGCGCTTTATGCGGTTATAGTAGTAGAGATAATCATCTTGTAAAGATAGTAAACTTTTAGGTACCTCCACTCCAAGAAAGAAACCCAATCTTCTCTTAATTTTTCAACCTCAACTATTTTCATTTGAAAAAACTTTTATCTTAGCAAAAGCGCTATGATAATAGCGCATCATCATCAATCAAAAAACATATCGAATGAAAAAAATGCTCACCTTGCTTTTTGTTTTTGCAACAAGCGTACTCCCCCTTTTCGCTCAACAGCCCGTAGAATTTAAGTTAAACTATTCGGAGCCTTATGCCGTCTATGATTTCCTCACTAAAATATCAGACAACTATCCTGATAATGAATTAAAGTCCATTTTTTTTAAATCAAAATACAATACTGAAGCATTCAAAAAACAGATTTCAGACTTTGAACAGCTGCCAATCGATTATACCTATGCTTTTACTCAATATCCGTCACCTCTAAAAGCTGGACTGATGTCACGCGATATGATGGAAAGAAATCTGGCCATAAGCCAAACGGTTGCCGATTTCAGGAATAAATCCATAGGCCTTATACCAAACGAGTATTTGTCTTCATTTTCTGAAATCCTGGAAAACTTCCTTCCTATATACCGTGAACTTATTTTTGAACCTAACAAAGCAGCTCTTGAAGTCCAGAAGAACAACCTGCAGAACTATGTAAAAAACAAGCAATTTGCCAACTTCTTCCAGACAGGACTTACCTTCTATAATACCAACTGGGACAAAAACATTCCGTTCGAACTCAATCTTTTGCCTTCGTTAGACAAAGGCAATCTGGGAGCAAGAGCTTTTATCAATGTTGCCGTCTGCGAAGCTTCCTTAGATCTTAAAGACCATGTATCGTTTTTTAGCGTTGCCATGCACGAAATATACCATATCGTTTATGATAACCAGTCACTCGAGATGAAAACAAATATCCAGAAATGGTTTAACGATACAAAATCACCTAACAGCCAATATGCCCTATTGCTAATGAATGAAGTATTGGCAACCGCATTAGGCAATGGCTATGTGATTGAGCAGGTCAATAAAAAAGCGGATGAAGGCGAATGGTATGCCAATAAATACGTATCCGAAATGGCAAAGGCAATCTATCCGGTGCTAAAAAAATATATCGAAGATAAAAAACCAATGGACGAAGCATTTGTAAAAGCTTATGTAAGCACTTACGACACTAAGTTCCCACAATGGAATAACGAGCTTCAACATCTTTTTACCTACCGTTTTATTATAGCCGATACTTCTAACGACTGGACCTATTTCAGGAGAAACTTTCGCAAGTATTCGAACAACAGAATGGGAGCTCCGGTTAGCGCTACAGAAATTGAAAAAACATTAGCTATGCCCATTACGAAAGTATTTGTCATTTCGCAAGACCATGAACAAAAACTCAACCTGCTGAAAGATTACTTTGAGGTACTCAAAAACAAAAAACTAAATCCAAAAGCAGAATTTATAGAAGTCTTTAACCTTCCGGAAAACACCAAACTGTTTATTATTAATCGTCATAAATCAACGATCGAAGAAATGATGAATAAACGCTTTCCAAACAAACTCATTCAATAAACATGGAAAATATTTTATTAAAAAAAGTAACCTTAAACGATATCGACCAATTGCAAAAAATTGGACGGCAGACTTTTTTCGAGACATTCGCTGAAAGCAATACTGAAGAAAACATGAAAGAGTATCTGGACAACGGATTTTCGGTAGAAAAACTACATTCAGAGCTCAGCAACACCAACTCTGAATTCTATTTTGCACTGGAAGAAGATACTGTAATCGGATACCTAAAACTTAATTTCGGAGAATCACAAACCGAATTAAAAGACGACAAGGCACTTGAAATCGAAAGGATTTATGTGCTTAAAGAATTTCATGGAAAGAAAGTTGGCCAGTTGCTCTATGATAAAGCCATACAGGTAGCAACAGAAACAAAAGCTGATTATGTCTGGTTAGGTGTTTGGGAGGAAAATCCCAGAGCCATTGCTTTCTATAAAAAGAACGGCTTTGTTGAATTTGACAAACATATTTTTAGATTAGGCGATGAAGAACAGACTGATATAATGATGAAGTTACAGTTATAGGGTTAGTTGAAAGGACATGCGAAAAATGTTTACTTTTAATACCAACTTTGCGGCTTAGCATCTTTGCGTGAAAATTGCTCGCAAAGGCGCAGAGTCGCAAAGCAAAAATTGCAGACGGTTTTGGAACATATTTTGATATGACTTTTCTATCACCAAAAAACAGCTAAAATGAAAGTAACATCTTTACAAATAAACTCTTTTACCTATAGCTTACTTCACAAAGTAAATGCAAAAATACTAGAATGGGATTTAGAACCATTGGTTGGCAAAGCACTCTACAGTAAACATCACAGTGCTGGTTATTTGGAGCTAAAGATGTATTTTGACAAGCAAAGCGAGTATAGCAAAAATGAAATAATCTGGAATATTCCTGACTACCCTATTGCTATAGAAACTATAAATTATAAGTTGGAGATTCAAGATGGGTTATCAGCCTTTATAAAATATATGTCAGCACTCAGAGGCGAATCAGTGTATTTAACTTTTGAAATTAATGATATTGCCTTTGATATAACCTCTACAATGAAAAGGCCATTTGAAAATGCTACAATCTATGCACTAATTTCTTGCTTTGACAAAGAAACAATACCATTCTCTGAAGAAAGAATCAAAGGAATGAAAGACACTACTGCATGGCTTCTTGAGCGCAATGAACTGTTTTAAATTTATAATCCATTGTAATGTACAATAGTAAAACAAAACCATTCTACATAATCTTATTGATAATGTCAATAAGTTTAACCACAACTTTGTCGTATTCCCAAACGAAAAAAAAGAAACACACAGACGGTAGTGAGAAATTAGACTGTGTTAGAAAAACTAAAATCAATCTGCAACAACGATTGGCCAATTATCCTTACAATCAGACTTCACAAATAAAGCTGATTGCCTACCAAAACAAAGGAGAAGCCGGAGTTGGCGAAGAAATACAAAAATACCTGAATGCATCAGTAGGCAAAAAAGCGGCAGCAATCGAAAGCCAATTTGATGAAATAAAATCCTTAAACTTCGACCAGATTGAAAAACTTACGGATATTATCTATAATTATGGTTACAAAGCCAATCCCGATTTTCTTTCAGCAGTAAAATGTTATATGCCCAGAAATGCCATATTGTTTTATGACAATACAAACCATCTGATTGCGTTTATAGAACTATGTTTTGAATGTAGAAATTACAGAACAAATGACAGCAAAATAACATTAGGAGATGACTGCACACAAAAGCTAAGCATGATCAAAGACCTGTTTAACCAAAATGGAATAAAATATGGAGTTACAGAAACTGAGTTCCAGTAAAAATTATCAACTATAGCCTATCCACTATCAACTATAAATTTATGTATAAAATGTTGATTTTACTTATGATAATAGCCGCTTTTAATTCGTGCAATAGCAACGACGAACAAAATCCTCAAGAAGTTGAGGCACTCTATACTATGCCCGAAGAAAGTGAGCTGCATGAAGGCACTTGGCTTCAATGGCCACATCATTATCAATATGGAGTTGGGTATAGAAACAGCATAGACCCAACCTGGGTAGCGATGACTCAGGCATTGGTAACAAGTGAAAAAGTACACATCATTGCTTACAACGAAACAGAAAAAAACAGGATTATCAATTTATTGAACAATGCAGGAGTTCCGCTAACCAACGTAGATTTTAGGATTTACAAAACAGATGATGTCTGGGTTAGAGACAATGGGCCAATTTATGCCCGTGACAAAAGTGGCAACTTGGTTGTACAAGATTGGGGTTTTAATGGTTGGGGACAAAAAACAGACGAAACATCCGGATTGCCTATCCAATTTGCAAACTGCAATGTGATACCTTCTAAAATTGCCTCAGACCAAGGCAAGCCTTATGTCGATATAAATTCGCTTATGATAAATGAAGGCGGCAGCATCGAAATCGATGGGAACGGTACTCTGATGGCTTGTAAAAGTTCAATACTCAATCCTAACCGAAACCGAAATATGACACAAGCACAAGCAGAGAACATTTTCAGAAAATATATAGGTGCGACAAATTTTATCTGGCTTGA
This sequence comes from Flavobacterium microcysteis, assembly GCF_006385255.1. Lineage (GTDB taxonomy): Bacteria > Bacteroidota > Bacteroidia > Flavobacteriales > Flavobacteriaceae > Flavobacterium > Flavobacterium microcysteis. Next base: position 31,174 of record NZ_VFJE01000055.1, on the reverse strand, counting down.
CGGTCAGGCCGGACTTGATCTTACCGACCAGCACATTGACGGATTTGCCCGATTTGGAAATGCATCCACTATAGTGACCATGCAGCAAAATGACCTATTGGATTATGATGTAAAGCAAAGCGATATTACCAAGCTTTATGCTGCAAAAAACAAAAACGGAACTGCTTATACATTTGTAAAAGTGCCCTTAACCCAAAACAATGTCAAAAAAACAGACGGAACCAGCTTAGGCTACAAAGGCTCCTACATTAATTACTACATTGCTAACAATAAAGTATTAGTTCCCAATTACAACGACCCGAACGACGCTGTTGCCAATAGTATTATCCAATCCCTTTATCCAACCAGAACCGTTGTAGGAATTGATGTAAGGAATCTTTATGAGAACGGTGGAATGGTACATTGTGTAACGCAACAACAGCCTACGTATTAAATAGCTAATATTCTGATTTTAAAACTCATTAATAAGGAAATGGGTTTCATTACGATTCCTTTATAACTTTATGAAAAACCTCCTAGTTATACTCCTATTTACAATAAATCTAACCAACATCTTTGGGCAAAACTTAAATGAAGAAAAATATAGATTTGCAAAAGAAGTCTTTAACTCAAGTAAATACAAAAAGGGCAATTATCCAAGGTTTCAGCAAAACATTCAACTGGTTGGAGAGAACAGTTATCAATTTGGAGAAAAAAACATGACGGTCTCGATTGAAAATAAAAGCTATGAAATACTATTCAAAAAAGGAATATTTAATCCCGATGTAGTTTTCGGGAAAGAAACAATAAAGAAAAGCAATTCCCAACTTGATACATTAACTCAAACCCAAAAGATTATTTATAATCAGGTTAGAAATGACAGCCTATCGATTTGTTGTTTTGAAGAACTAGAAAAGTTAAATCCCAATCCTCAAACAAAGCGCTTTAAATTTTGGCTGTCACGAATTGGCACAGTTAACCCAACTGAATATTATATTGAATTCCATAATAAAAAAGCAACCAGAGGAACTTCAATTGAAGAATTTATTGAAAATGCTAAAATGACATTTTATTATCAGGGAGGAATAATAATATAAAATTATAAGTTATAATCAGAACAATCTTTTACACATATTATATTTAACCTCTAATTTTGGAAACTTAACTCATAAGTAAAAATGAAATACTTACTCATGTTCTTTCTAATCTTTTCTGTAGGTTGTTCAGAAAAGAAGAAATCTGAAGACATCCCTTCGGACATAATAAAAAAAACTCAAAAAGACGTTTCTCTAGTTGATGAAAAATATATTGACAGTTTGAATGTGGGTATTCCAAAAAAATACAAGATTGAGCTTAAAAAGTATAGAAACCCAGATAGTGTATATGTTGAAATTAATTTCTTCGAGAAAAATAATTCGAAATGGCTTTTGAAACAAAACTTTCATTTTTTAAAAGATGGTGTTTTAGGCTGTGATGTACAACTAGAAGACTTTAACAATGATAAATTAAACGATTTTACGTTTGTATCTTCAATAGCAGCAAGAGGTGCAAATAGCGTTAGAAAACTTTTCTTATTCGATAAAGAAAAGGGAAAGCTGGTATTTATTAAAAATTCCGAAGAATTTCCTAATTTGAGATATAATAAAGATTTAGATTGCATTGATGCTTTTAGAGTCTATGGAGGAACTCAAACCGTATTTGCAAAAATAGATAAAGACAGTTTAAGAGAATTTGCCAACGTAGAATTATTTAATGAAAGGATTACAATAAATACGATTGATAAAAACGGTAAGGAAACTACAATTAGAAATGACAAATATGATAACGGAAGTTATATAAGATTCAAAAACTATTTTCCTTTAAAAGAATTAGAAGAAGAATATTAAAAACTTAATTATTAATACCAGTTTGCTCAAACTCCAAATTATCTCTTACTTTGTTTAAAAGAATACAACTCCAAACATGAAAAAAGCGGCAATCACACGGCTGAATATCCTCCAAAAAGCCTTTGAGCTGATTTACGAAAAAGGCTATCTGACCACCAGTATTGATGAAATTCTGGCTACAACTGCTGTTACAAAAGGAGCGTTCTACTATCATTTCAAAAACAAAGACGAAATGGGTATTGCCATTATCAACGAATTATTAAAGCCTTCGTTTGAAAATACATTCCTAAAACCACTGACATCTGGCGGAGATTCGATTCAGACCATATATGATATGATGTATGAAATACTGATGGACAATGAAATCCTTAAAGTAGAGTATGGTTGTCCTGCTTCCAATCTTACCCAGGAAATGGCTCCTTGGAATGCTGAGTTTACTAAAGCGCTAAACGACCTGTCATCAGAATGGAAAGAGGCTATCATTAACTGTATTGAAAACGGTAAAAAGACCAGAAACATCCGTTCCGATGTAAAAGCAGACCAGGTCGCTATTTTTATCATGTCCGGCTATTGGGGCATCCGAAATATCGGCAAACTTAACAATAGCAAATCCGTCTATCTTGTCTATCTAAAACAACTCAAAGACTATCTTGAAAGCTTGAGATAAATTTTTTTATCCAAAAAACATACTAATTAGTATGTTTTTTATTTACTTTTGTTTTCGCCAAACAAATAGTCTTTTATACTATGTATCAAACCCTCACTTTTCTGCATTCTACCTTGCGTTGGTTTGTCTTAATCAGCCTGGTTATTTCCCTTTACAAAGCATATCGAGGATATTCACAAAAAACAACATTTACAAAAACAGACAATGCCATCCGGCATTGGACAGCCACAATAGCCCATCTGCAACTTATGGTTGGGATAACCTTATACTTCCAGAGTCCGATTATCAAATACTTTCTTAAAAATTTCAGCACTGCCAAAGAAAATTTCGATTTGCTCTTTTTTGGACTGATTCATAGCACACTGATGTTAATTGCTATCGTCATCGTTACCATTGGTTCCGCCCTATCAAAAAGAAAAACTTTGGATAACGAAAAATTCAAGACGATGCTCGTTTGGTATGGCTTGGCCCTACTCCTAATTTTTGTTGCCATACCCTGGCCTTTTTCTCCTTTCGCAAACAGACCTTATTTCAGATAATATGCAAACTTTACTAAAAACTCCAATCGGACGCCTCCGACTACTCGGATATATTGAAGGCCTCTCCCTACTCGTTCTTCTATTTATAGCTGTGCCTTTAAAATATGCAGCCGAAAATCCATCACTTTCAAAAATAATGGGCCCAATCCACGGTGCTTTATTTCTGCTTTTTATTATCAATACCATGAGTGTTGGAGTCGAGCAGCAATGGAAATTCAGAAAAACAACCTACAAAGTCATGCTGGCCTGTATTATACCATTCGGCACGTTTTATATAGATCGTAAAATACTAAGCAAAATATGAAACGAGTTATCATTATCATTGGAGTATTAGTACTGATCTACATTGGATACCGTATCTACAGGATTTACACATTGGATAAAGGTTTGGACAAGCTTATATCCGAAGGAGCCATTATCCTAGATGTACGTACCCAAAATGAATTCAATATGGGCCATATTCAAGGTTCGCTCAACATATCATTAGGAGAAATCCGTAACCGATATGTCGAGCTTGACACTTCAAAAACTTATATAACTGTATGCTCTCATGGTCTTCGCAGTGTCAAAGCCGAAAATATCCTGAAAGAAAAAGGATTTAAAAAAGTATACAACGGTGGAGCGTGGAACGATTTGCAGGAAAGTGTTTTTTTAAGGCGCTAAGGCTCTGAGGTGCTAAGGTACTAAGGTTTTGAGGTTCTAAGCCTGTGTGTTTATTTTAAAAGTGACAGCAGATAAAACCTCCTTTTCGTATTATTTTTATGAGGTATGGGTGGCTCTTTGAATCTGTGTAATCTTTCTAATCTGTGGCAAAATAAGATTAGCTACTGAAATTAGCTGGCTATTAAGAATATAAAAATCAATATATTACTGTATATTTATATTTGTTATCTATTGATAGTAAAAATTAAACTTCAACGTTTTATGAAAACAAGAAAAATCTGGGCAAATCTGGGTGTAGAAGATTTAGAACGTACGACCAAGTTTTATACCCAATTAGGTTTTAAACCTAACGGAGCTTCTAAAGAACTTACCAGCTTTAGGGTTGGTGATGACAACTTTATAATTCATTTCTTTTTAAAGGAGATTCTTAAATCCAATACTAAAATAGAGTTAATCGACCCGAAATCTGCAAATGAAATAATATTTACACTCTCTGCGGAAAGCAAAGAAGAAGTCAATCAGTGGCAGGAAGAAGTTAAAAAAGCAGGCGGTACAATTATTTCTGAAGCAGAAGAATTTGGGGAAGAATATTATGGCTTTGTTTTTTCAGATCCTGATGGACATAAATTCAATGTATTTTATATGTAGACATTTGTAATAACATAATGTTTGTTTATTTTCGGTTTCGAAAAGACGTTATGATTCTTAATTACATTTCAAGTACATCTAAAAACATGAAAAAAATATACCTGTTATTTTCTCTTATCACAATAAACAGCATATCGGCACAAAATATAGAGACAATAAATATTCCTAAAGGGGTTGTTTACAATTATGTAGACAATAACCTTAATGATAAAGCCAAGCAGCTAATTATCAAAAACCTGGAAAAAAACAAGTATTCAATTTTAGAGGAACATCTTATTGTTGGCCCAGAATTATGGAAACGGTTTCAGAAAATTGAAAAACTACAAAAAATTAAAGGCAATATTACTTTTGTGGTAGATGACCTAAAATTGAGCGGCAAATATAGTCCCACTCTAAATGACACAAAACTTATATGGGACGAATTCAAAAAAGAAATAACCGGTAATTACAAAATCAGGAAAGCTAACGAACATGAATTAAAATATTACTGGTCAGTTATTTCATTTGATATAGACGAGCCTTTACTTATCGTAGAAACAGAAAATCATAATTACATTTTAAACTTCCTGAAAAGCAATCTAAAACTATTATGGCTTGATGAAGCTCCAAAATTAGAGTATCATAATCCTATTGATAATAAAACTTATACATCAGAAGGCGGGTTCAAATCTTACCGAAATGGTCAAGAAATAACTTCAACACCCATGGGTACTAAAGAGACAGCACTTGAAAAAGTTGTTTTGTTAAGTAGCGACCTGGAATTTAAAGAAAATAGCTCAGTAGAAGATGTCGGATTAATCATTGATCAAACAAAAACAATCTTTGAAGAGCTTTTTAAAAATTCAGATGAATCTGGAAAAATTATGATTCAATTTGAATTAAAAAAGGACAATAATGAAATAGAATTTGCGGTCAAAGATGCTATAGACATGACAATCATGAAGGAATTTGAGAAAAAGATTAACAATACAAAATTTCCAAATTCAAAAAAGGATCCGATAAAACTACAATTGATATTTAAGGTTAATTCATTTAACGATTAACAGTATTTATCCAAAATAGACAAACCTTTCATATTGATAGAATTGTCCATATTATGCCAGAATTGGTTAAAAATATAGCAGCAATAAAGGCGAGATTTTGCTTTATGAACGAATAGAAAATTCTTCATCAGTCAGCGTAAGATCCATTCAAAAACAATTTGTCCTAAATAACCTTCCTTACTTTTGCTTTCTTTTAGTAAGTTTGTTTAGCTATGAAAAAAATGCACACAGATAAAAATATCTAAAAGGATATCTGTTTGCCAACAACTTCAATCAAAACAAACAATCAATGAAAAAAGTAATTTTAGACCTGGCGGTAACGCTTGATGGATTTATTGAAGGCTCAAACGGAGAAATCGATTGGTGTATTATGGATGACGATATGGATTTTGACGGCTTTCTTGCCAGTATAGACACCATATTTTATGGTCGGACAAGCTATGATGCCTGGGGCAATTATCAGCCGGAAGACGGAGCGAGCGCTGTAGAACAAAAACTCTGGCAGGATGTCCATTCAAAAAACAAGTTTGTATTCTCCAGTCAGGAACGACAAGATCCAAATGCTACCTTTATAAGTTCCGATATAGCCAAAAAAGTAACCGAAATCAAACAACAAGACGGTAAAGATATCTGGTTGTATGGCGGCGCAGGACTCATTAAAAGTTTTATCCAATTAGGTCTTATCGACACCTATAGGATATCCGTGCATCCGGTAGCACTAGGCAGTGGAAAACCCTTATTTGAAGACCTTAAAGAACGACTACAATTGAAGCTTGTCAAAACCAACACTTTCCGTTCTGGTGTTGTGCAATTAATCTATGAACCGGTACGATAAAATAAAAAAGCCATTCTTTTCAGAATGGCTTTTTTTATATAAAGAAATACGAATATTAGAATTTAAAACGCTTTCTGTCTGTTTCAGATAAATAAATCTTTCTCAAACGTAACGATTTTGGAGTTACCTCAACATACTCATCTTTCTGGATGTATTCAAGAGCTTCTTCCAATGAAAACTTGATCGCAGGAATAATTCTTGCCTTGTCGTCAGCTCCAGAAGAACGTACGTTAGAAAGTTTTTTAGTCTTGGTTACGTTCACAGTCATATCATCGCTACGAGTATTTTCTCCAATAACTTGTCCTTCGTAGATATCCTCGTTTGGATCAACGAAAAATTTACCACGATCTTGTAATTTATCGATAGAATAAGGAATTGCTTTACCATTTTCCATAGAAATTAATGAACCGTTGTTTCTTCCAGGAATTTCTCCTTTGTATGGTTCATATCCTATGAAACGGTGTGCCATGATAGCTTCACCAGCAGTAGCAGTCAATAATTGGTTTCTCAATCCAATGATTCCACGAGATGGAATGTTGAATTTCACTACCATTCTTTCTCCTTTACCTTCCATAGAAAGCATTTCACCTTTACGAACTGATACGAATTCAACTGCTCTACCTGAAAGATTCTCTGGAAGGTCAATTGTCAATTCTTCAATCGGCTCACATTTCACACCATCAATTTCTTTGATGATAACTTGTGGCTGACCAATTTGTAATTCGTAACCTTCTCTTCTCATTGTTTCGATAAGAACAGATAAGTGTAATACACCACGACCAAAAACCATGAACTTATCAGCAGAATCAGTTTCACCCACTTTCATGGCTAAGTTTTTCTCCAACTCTTTTGTCAGACGATCTCTGATGTGTCGAGATGTAACAAATTTTCCTTCTTTTCCAAAGAAAGGAGAATCGTTGATTGTGAACAACATACTCATTGTAGGCTCATCGATTGCAATAGTCTGCAATGCTTCCGGGTTTTCAAAATCAGCAACAGTATCACCAATTTCAAATCCTTCAATTCCTACAATTGCACAGATATCACCAGCAACAACTGTTTCTACTTTTTTACGTCCAAGTCCTTCAAACGTATGAAGTTCCTTGATACGTGATTTTATAATCTTGCCATCTCTTTTTACCAAAGAAATAGGCATTCCTTCTTTCAATACACCTCTTTCCAAACGACCGATAGCGATACGACCTGTAAAAGAAGAAAAATCTAAAGATGTAATCAACATTTGTGGTGTTCCCTCAGAAACTTTTGGAGCTGGTACATTTTTGATAACCATATCCAATAGCGGCTCGATGTTTTGCGTTTGGTTTTTCCAGTCGTCAGACATCCAGTTGTTTTTCGCAGAACCATAAACAGTTGGAAAATCCAATTGCTCTTCAGTAGCGCCAAGTTCAAACATCAAGTCAAAAACTTTTTCGTGAACCTCTTCAGGTGTACAGTTTTCCTTGTCTACTTTATTGATTACCACGCAAGGCTTCAATCCAAGATCGATAGCTTTCTGCAATACGAAACGAGTTTGTGGCATAGGACCTTCAAAAGCATCTACCAAAAGGCAAACTCCATCGGCCATATTCAAGACACGCTCTACTTCTCCTCCAAAATCCGCGTGACCTGGAGTGTCGATAATATTGATTTTTGTTCCTTTATAAACAACAGAAACGTTTTTAGAAGTAATAGTAATACCTCTCTCACGCTCCAAATCGTTATTATCAAGAATTAGGTCTCCCGTATTTTCATTTTCGCGGAAAAGCTGACAATGGTACATAATTTTATCAACCAAAGTAGTCTTACCGTGATCGACGTGGGCAATAATTGCAATGTTTCTGATAGATTCCATCTGATTTTTTTTCAAGGTGCAAATTTACACATTATTTTGACATAAAAAATGTTTTTTTCAAAGGACTTAACTTATTCATAATAAGCCAGTAACTTAAAGTTCCATAATTAGAACATATCTTGATTTTTTAACATAATTAATCTGAACAAAAAGAGTTTTCTTTATCTTTACAAAGAAGAACATTACCCCATGTATAAACCTTCCAATAAAATAATCTCCATCTATCTTGTGATTGGAATCCTATGGATTTTAATCAGTGACCGTTCATTTGCCTATTTTGGCTTTTATGGTGACACCGTACTTTTTCAAACACTTAAAGGAATTGGATTCATAGTAGCTTCAGGGTTTCTGTTTTGGATCATGCTTAGGAGATATGAAAATAAAAACCAAAAGTACCTGAACAGGCTAAAAAACATTACAGAAGAACTCACACTTTCCAATAAAAGATATACTGTGGTAACCAAAGCAACCAACAATATTATCTGGGATTGGGATTTCAAGAAAAATAAAGTCAGCTGGGGCGAATCGCTAACCAAAATCTTTGGTTATCCAAATCTTGAAAATCATAGTACCTGGTGGACGGACAAGATCCATCCAGAAGACAAAGAACGCGTCGCTCAAAAGTTCAATACTTTCATCGAAAGTTCTAACAAAGAAAAATGGTCTGACGAATATCGCATTATTACTGAATCTGGCAGCATCCGCCATATTTATGACAGGGGATATCTTTTATTCAACAAAAAAGGAAAACCCATCCGTATGATAGGTTCTCTGGAAGACATTTCCGAAAGAAAAATTAATGAAGAACAGCTTAAAGAACTCAATCTCCAAATCAACAAAAGAGTTGAAGAACTTGCTGTTTCTAATGCTGAACTGGAACAATTTGCCTATATCGCTTCTCATGATCTTCAGGAACCCTTACGAATGATCACACGTTTTTTGTCAGAAATCCAAAGAAAATACAGTGACAATCTTGACGACAAAGGCAAAGAATACATTCATTATGCTGTAGACGGCGCACACAGAATGCGCAACCTTATACTTGATCTGCTGGAATATTCCAGAGTTGGAAAATTTGACCAGACCATCGAAACAATTGACCTCAATATCCTGATAGAAGAAGTGACTAACTATCATGAAGCTTTTATAAAAGAAAGCAATGCAGTCATAAAATGGAACCATCTGCCTGCCATCAAAAACCGCAAAACCCCAATACAGCTGGTTTTTCAGAATCTGATCAGCAATGCACTAAAATACCACAGTCCGTCTGAGCCACCAAAAATTGAAATAACGCATCAGGATCTGGAAGACCATTGGTTATTTTCAGTTAAAGACAACGGAATCGGTATTGACCCGATGTTTAGTGAAAAAATATTTATTATTTTCCAAAGGCTTCATGCCAAACACGAATATTCAGGAACCGGAATCGGACTGGCAATCTGTAAAAAAATTATTGAGGCCCAAGGCGGCAAAATCTGGGTAGAATCAGAAGAAGGCCAAGGAAGCACATTTTGTTTTACAGTAAGCAAATAAGTGAATAGTTTTATTATATTTGTTAAATTCTAATCTGTGCCCCATGGAATCAATTGTTATTTTACTGATTGAAGACAATGATGGCGATATCCTGCTCACAAAAGAAGCGCTCAGCCATGGCAGTATACGAAAAGAAATTTCAGTTGTAAAAGACGGATGGGAAGCTATACAGTTTTTAGAAAGAAAGGGAGCTTATGAAAATGCAATACTGCCAGATCTTATACTTCTGGACATAAATCTTCCTAAACTAAACGGCCATGAAGTTTTGGCCAGAATAAAATCGAATCCCCAAATTCAACATATACCTGTAATTATGCTAACTACATCGTCATCTGAGAGCGACATACTGAAAAGTTATCAAAACCACGTAAATTGCTTTATAACAAAACCCGTCGAAGCTGGTAATTTTCTGGAAACGATAACTGCAATTGAAGAGTTTTGGACATCAATGGTTCAATTGCCTAAAAAACTTTAACGATGACGTTTCAAAAAGAAGGTATTCACTTTTTAATAATCGAAGACAACCAGGGCGATCTGGTGCTGATCAAGGATTATATAAAAGAAGAATTTCGCAATCCTGTTTTTTATGAAGCGCGGAATCTCAAAGAAGCCAAGAAATTTCTGAACACGGAAGAAAAAATAGATATTATTTTTTTAGACCTGATTCTTCCAGATGCAGAAGGCGAAAGGCTTTTTAACGAGATCATCCCGATATCCCGAGATATTCCGATTATTATTCTAACAGGCTTTTCAGACAAGGAATTTAGCATCAAATCGCTTTCGTATGGAGTCTCTGACTATCTGCAGAAAGAGGACCTGAACGCTTCTTTGCTTTTTAAAACGATACTTTACAATATCGAACGCAAGAAAATAGCGCAAAAACTCAGCGATTCCGAAAAGAAATACAAAGATATTTTCCAATATAGCCCGTTGCCAAAACTTGTCTATGATATCCAAACGCTTCGTTTTTTGGATGTCAATGATGCGGCCATGAGAAAATACGGCTACACTAAAGAAGAGTTTTTAAACCTACAGGCTTACTCCGTGGTTGCCAAAGATGATTCCGACAAAGCATTGGCTTTGGTCAAATCGTTAAGAGAAGAAGGAAAGTTCATAGAAATGTCTTTCAAGCATATCACAAAAGACGGAGTACTAATTGATGTCATCACTCAAGGCAATGAGATTAATTTTAATGGAAAAAGAGCCCGACTTGTTTTAGTAACCGATGTCACGGAAAGGCTGAAAACCGAAAAAGAAAATGAGCTGACAGAACAGCGTTTCAAAGCTCTGGTTCAAGACGGTTCAGAATTGATTGCCATTCTCGACACTGATGGCGTATTTACTTATATCAGTCCGAATGTACAGACCAATTACGGAATAAATCCTGACGATTATATTGGGCTCAATGCATTCGAACAGCTCCATCCAGAAGAAATGGAAGTCTTCAGGGAGGAATTTTCCCGTTTGAAAACTGAAAAACGCATTGCCACCCGCCCATTTAGATATATTGAAATAGATAACGAATGGCGATGGCTTGAAGCCAATGTCATCGACATGAGAGACAATGCCGCAGTTAACGGGATTGTACTCAATGCTCGTGACGTAACCGAAAGAATTGAAAACGAGCTCAAAATCAAAGAAAGCGATCTTCGCTATGAGGCCATTGCCAAAGCAACGAGCGATGCGATCTATGAATTTGATGCCGAAACAAAAAAAATATACATTGCCGGCTCTAATTATCAAAAGCTATTCGGATTTGATTTTAAAGACCAGCAATATATCGATTTGGATTTCTGGGTATCTCGGCTTCATCCTGACGAAAGAGACGATGTAAGGGAAAAAATTGCAGCCATACAGGAAAACTCTTCCGATTCGCATCACGAAATTGAATACCGCTTTCGCAAGCAGGACGATACTTATGCTCATGTTTTAGACCGATTTGACCTGATTTGGGAAGACGGCAAACAAGTCAAAAAAATAGGCGCTCTACAGGACATTACGACACGTAAATTCCAGGAAACCATACTCGCATTCGAGAAAGACACTTACAAGCTTAATGCCGAGCCCAACAAATCACTAAAAGAAGTTTTGGAAAAAGTAATCCAAAACATCGAGATTTTGATGCCGGATGCGCTGTGCTCTATCATAGAAATCAAAAACCATAAGATAAAACACTTTGTAGGCAATTCGTTGCCAAAAGGCTATATCGATTCCATAAATGATCTCGATTCGAAAAGAAGCATTTTCAAAAATGAAAACGCTTTTATTTCCGACATCGAAAAAGAACCACTCTGTAAAAATTTTGCTCCGGCTGCTATAGCTAATGGTTTAAAATCCTGTTGGTCTATCCCAATCAAAAAGACAGACGGATCAAGCCTCGCTAGTTTTGTGACCTATTACAAAACCAACAGAGAACCAAACCCGAACGAGATTTATCTTTTGGAGCGCATTGCAAACCTCGTAGGAGTATTGATCGAAAACAGAAGAGCAGGCGAAGAACTGAAAGAAGCTATTGATCGTTATGATATTGTAGCAAAAGCAACAAGCGACACCATATGGGATTGGAAAATACAAGAAGACGATTTTCAATGGAATAAGGGAATCCGAAGTGTTTTTGGATATAAAAAAGAAGAGGTCGGCGATACATCAAAATGGTGGTTCGACAGAATTCATCCGGAAGACAGCCTTAGAGTATCTGTAAAACTCTATAACTTCCTTGAGAAAAAGGTTGAAAAGTGGCAAGATGAATACCGCTTTAAATGTGTTGACGGCACTTACAAACACGTTTTTGATAGAGGTTTCCTGATTAAGAACAGCGATGGTAAACCAATCCGAATGATTGGTTCCATGCAGGATGTAACCAAACAAAAAGAAGAAGAGCAGCGACTAAAACTTCTGGAAACCGTTATTACACAAGCCAAAGATGCAGTAATCATTACGGATAACGACACCTCAGAAACTTCCATTCCAAAAATCATTTTTGCCAATCAGGCATTTACTGAAATGTCAGGTTATAAAGCATCCGAAGTTATTGGAAAATCGCCATTACTATTCAGAGGTGAAAACTCAGATGAATCTGAATTGAAAAAACTTGTCTCCGCTATTAAGAATGAAGAAGAAACCCAGATTGAAACCATTAGCTACAAAAAAGATGGCGAAGAATATTGGGTCAGCTTCTCAATGATTCCAATCACAAACAAGGAAGGACAGCTTTCTCACTGGATTTCGATACAGAGAGATATTACCCAGCTAAAAAGACAAGAAAAAGAGCGAGAACAGCTCATTCGGGAATTAACACAAAACAACAAGGATTTAAAACAATTCTCTTATATAACATCGCATAACCTGAGAGCTCCATTATCGAATCTGACCGGGCTTTTGAACTTAATTGAAGATATTCCAATTGAAAATGATGACCTCAAACTGATATTGAATGGTTTTACAAAGTCAACCCATCTCCTAAATGAGACTATAAACGACCTCGTAAAAGTTGTCATCATCAAAGACAATCCATTCATCCAAAAAGAAGAAGTCCTTTTCAGCGAAGTATTTGAAACCGTTTTTGACCAGCTGAGCTATCTTATAAATCTGCACCAGCCGATTTTAAAAATCAACCTTGAAAACGACTCGCTTTCAAACATGAATAAGGCCTATTTGGAAAGCATCATGTTAAATTTGCTTACAAATGCCATAAAATATAGAGATCCTTCAAAAAAATTAAAAATAACTATCGCTACAAAGGAGAAAGTTGATAAGACAATTCTTACCTTTGAAGACAACGGAATCGGAATCGATATTGAACGAAATAGAGACAAGATTTTTGGCCTCTACCAACGATTCCATAACTATCCAGACAGCAAAGGACTTGGCTTATACCTTGTCAAATCACAAGTCGAAACAATGGGAGGAACAATTGATGTTCAAAGCCAAGTAAATAAAGGAACTAAGTTTACATTAACATTCAAAAAAGAATAAAATGCTACATAAAATCTTATGTGTGGATGATGATCCAATTACTCTAATGCTTTACAAGATGGTAATTGCTAAAGCATCTTTTACAGAAGAAATAATTACTGCAAAAAATGGGCAGGAAGCTATGGACTATTACGCTAATTTAAAAGCTACTAATGATACCCGCTGTCCTGAACTCATCTTTTTAGACCTCAACATGCCGGTCATGGGTGGTTGGGAATTTCTGGACAATTTTATAAAAAAGGAATATCAGGAATTCAACACTAAGACAAAAGTAATCGTGCTTTCATCAACTATTGACCCAACGGATATTGAAAAGTCAAAAACCTACCCGATTGTGATTGATTTCTTATCCAAACCCATTACCAAAGAAATGCTGGAAGACCTAAAAGACAAATTATAAAAAAAGCTCTCGAAATCGAGAGCTTTTTTATTTGGTAATTTTAAAACTGGTCTCTTATTTCGTTAGTGACTCGAAATACGAGAAATAAAAAAGCCCTCATAGAGGGCTTTCCATATTTTAGCGGTTCACACTCAGATTAAAGAGCAGAAACGTGTTTAGTCAATTTAGATTTTAAATTGGAAGCTTTATTATTGTGAATAATATTTTTCTTAGCCAATTTATCAATCATAGAGATAACATTTGATAATTTTGCAGAAGCATCAGATTTATCAGTAGCCAAACGCAAAGCTTTGATCGCATTACGAGTAGTTTTGTGTTGGTATCTGTTTAATACTCTTCTTTTTTCGTTACTTCTGATTCTTTTTAGAGCTGACTTATGATTTGCCATTTTCTTACTTTTTTTCTTTTAATATTTTTTTGTAGTCCGTAGGGGAATCGAACCCCTGTTACCAGGATGAAAACCTGGCGTCCTAACCCCTAGACGAACGGACCTTGAATCCTTCTAAGTTAGTTTACTTTCAATAAACTTTGAACTTGTAGCCCGTGGGGGAATCGAACCCCCCTTACCAGGATGAAAACCTGGCGTCCTAACCGATAGACGAACGGGCCTTGCTTCTCTAATGCGGATGCAAAAATACAACTATTTTTTATTCGCACAATAGCTACCTTGATTTTTTTTTATTTTTTTTAATATGCCTTAGCAAAAAGCACTCTTCCAACAGAAGGCTTCCCAGTAAACACGCAGCTTCCAGCCTCTTCTACTCTATCCAAAGCAATACATCTAATTGTTGCTTTAGTCAGGTCTTTGATTTTTTCTTCTGTCTCCGGAGTTCCATCCCAGTGTGCTGCAATAAAACCTCCTTTGTTCTCCAAAACATCTTTAAATTCATCAAACGAATTTACTTCCGTTACGTGTGTGTCTCTGTATTCCAATGCTTTATTAAACAAACTGTCTTGAATTTCTTCCAACAGTCCATTAATATGGTTAACGATATTGTCTTTTAAAACAACTTCTTTTGACAATGTATCTCTTCTTGCCACTTCAAAAGTTCCGTTCTCCAAATCCTTCGGACCAACTGCAACACGAACCGGAACACCTTTTAATTCCCATTCAGCAAATTTAAATCCTGGCTTCTGAGTCGTCCTGTCATCAAATTTCACAGATATTCTTAGTTTACGCAATTGCGACACTAAAGTATTCGCTGCTTCAGATATGGCAGCAAATTCTTCATCTGTTTTATAGATAGGAACTATAACAACCTGGATTGGCGCCAAATTTGGAGGCAAAACCAATCCGTTATCATCAGAGTGCGTCATAACCAGAGCTCCCATCAAACGGGTTGAAACACCCCATGAAGTCCCCCAAACATGTTCTTGCTTTCCTTCCGCATTAGCAAACTTAACATCAAAAGCTTTTGCAAAATTCTGCCCTAAAAAGTGAGACGTACCGGCTTGCAACGCTTTTCCGTCTTGCATCAACGCTTCAATACAATAGGTTTCTACTGCTCCTGCAAAACGCTCCGTTTCTGTCTTTATTCCTTTAATTACCGGAATAGCCATAAAATTCTGCGCAAAATCAGCATACACATTCATCATTTGTTCTGATTCTGCTATCGCTTCGCTTTGTGTAGCATGAGCCGTATGCCCTTCCTGCCATAAAAACTCAGCAGTTCTTAAAAACAAACGGGTTCTCATTTCCCAACGCACAACATTTGCCCATTGGTTAATCAAAAGCGGTAAATCTCTATAAGATTGCACCCATCCTTTATAAGTAGACCAGATAATAGCTTCACTTGTTGGGCGAACAATAAGTTCCTCTTCAAGCTTAGCGTTAGGGTCTACCATTAATTTCCCAGGTTTGTCTGGGTCGTTTTTCAATCTATAATGAGTGACAATCGCACATTCTTTAGCAAAACCTTCGGCATTTTTCTCTTCAGCCTCAAACATACTCTTGGGCACAAATAGCGGGAAATAGGCATTCTGATGTCCTGTCTCTTTGAACATTCTGTCTAACTCTGCTTGCATCTTTTCCCAGATAGCGTAACCGTATGGCTTGATAACCATACAGCCTCTAACCCCAGAATTTTCGGCTAAATCTGCTTTTACTACCAGTTCATTATACCATTTAGAATAATCTTCTGATCTTTTTGTAAGGTTCTTACTCATATTGAATAGTTTGGCACAAATATTGTTTAACTTTATTTAACTAGATAATTCAGCAAAACTAATTATTTTTGTATTGTCTTTTGTATTGTCCAACAATAAAATTGCTTCAAGATATGAAAACTTATTACATTTCCCCGAAATCAGCATCCCTCTATTCATTGGTTGGGCTGTTGACAATTCTTATGACTTCCTGTGGGTCATATCAGAATTCATCTTACTATGACTCCGACGGAGTTTATAACAATAACGAAAGAAGATCGAACACTACTGCTAGCAATGAGCAAAACAGTAATGGATATAGAGAATATTTCAGATCGCTTCAAGACGACCCTGAAATTTTCACAGATTCCAATAGTTATGCATCTCCTGCTTATAACGACACTACTTATGTAGCTACTACTGCATCGTATCCTGCCTGGGGTAGCAATTCCGACAATGTAACCGTAAATGTTTACGACAATAGTTGGGGTTGGAACAACTGGTACGGATCAGGTTGGGGCTGGGGTCTTGGCTGGGGCGGCTGGTATGGCGGCTGGGGCTGGAATAGCTGGTATGGTCCAGGTTGGGGCAGCGGCTGGGGCTGGGGTTGGAACAACTGGTACTACCCTAATTACGGTTGGAACCACTGGCATGGCGGTCACTACTACAATAACTACGCTTATGCCAACGGAAGAAGAAGCTACTATGCTAACAACAACTATGGAAGAAACAATTACTACAGAAGCAGCTCTGCAACAAGAGGCTACAGAAGTAATAGCGCTTATAATAATTCAAGAAGATCAGAAGGAGTCAATTATTCTACCCGAAATTCAACACGATACAATACAAGCGGAAACCGAAGCAATAGTACTACAAGAGATTATAATACCAATGCTACAAGAAGCGATTATAACACAACGAGAAACAGTTATAATACGACAAGAAACAGCAGCAACAACAATTATAGTACCCCAAGTCGAAGCAATTCTACAAGAAACCAAAGCGTATCACCACCATCAAGATCATATAGCGCTCCAAGTTCAAGTGGAGGCGGAAGATCATCAGGAGGAGGCTCATACGGCGGCGGCGGAAGATCTGGCGGCGGTGGCGGCGGACGAAGAGGATAACACTTAATTTAATGATACAGAATGCCTATGTCTATGCGTAAAAGTTATAGCATAGGTATTTTTTTGAACCCCTATGAAAAAAATTAACCCTATGAAAAAGTATTTTTTATTTATGATTGCGGGATTTGCTTTAAGTGCGCAGGCACAAGAAGTTTCCGATGCCATGCGATATGCTCAGGACAACCTGACAGGCACGGCCCGCTTTAGAGGGATGAGTGGTGCTTTTGGTGCACTTGGAGGTGATTTTTCGGCAATTGGCGTCAATCCGGCCGGAAGTGCAGTTTTTACAACCAACCAGATTGCCATAACACTTAGCAACTATAGCACTAGCAACAAATCACGTTATTTTGGCACGACTACAAAAGAAAACGACAATAGTTTTGACCTGAACCAGCTGGGAGCTATCTGGGTTTTTGAAAACCAAGACACTTCAAGTAATTGGAAAAAATTTACAGTTGCCGCAAATTATGAGAACGTTTCCAATTTCGACAACCAGTTCCATGCAAGCGGATTCAATCCAACAAATTCCGTAGCCCAATATTTTTCAAGCCATGCCAACGGAATTCCTCTAGGCGATATCACAAATATTCCTTTTGGATCAATGACATACAGAGAGCAGCAGGCCTATTTTGGTTATTATGGTTTCCTCATCAACCCTGCCGCAAACACCGACAATAATACGGTTTATACCTCAAACGCACCTATAGGCGGTAATTATTACCAGGAAAACTTTATTGAATCCACAGGATACAACGGAAAACTTTCCTTTAACGGAGGCGTACAACTCACAGACCGATTTTATTTTGGACTTAACCTGAATTCCCATTTCACAGATTACACTCGTGTAACTAACTTCTATGAAGATTATATGGATACTCCAGGTAATAATCCAAACTCTGGACCTCAAGGACTGCGTTTCCGAAATGAATTATATACTTACGGAAACGGATTTTCTTTCCAGGTTGGAGCTATCGCAAAAGTCACTCCTGAGTTACGTGTTGGTATTGCATACGAATCACCTACATGGTTCCGTCTGAATGAAGAATTACGTCAAAGCATGGTGGTAGACTGCCCAGATTGCGGAACACGTAATCCTGTTATCGTTGACCCCAACCTGACTATGATTTATCCTTCTTATAGACTACAAACACCTGGAAAATATACAGGAAGCTTAGCCTATGTTTTTGGAAAATACGGACTGATTAGTATTGATTACGCTATGAAAGATTATAGCAATATCCGCTTCAGACCAAGCAACGATTACAGTCAAACGAATGCACAATTTGAATCACTTCTTGATGCAACTTCAGAAGTACGTATAGGTGCTGAAGCCAAAGCAAAACAATGGAGCTTCAGAGGTGGTTATCGTTTTGAGCAAAGCCCATATAAAAACGGAAAAACAATTGGAGACCTGCAAGGATTTTCAGCCGGTCTTGGTTACAATTTTGGCGGAACAAGACTGGATGCCGCTTACTCTTATGCAAAAAGAGACATGCAGCAGACTTTTTTCTCGCAAGGCCTTGTTGACGCAACCACTGTCAAATCGGTCAGCAACAACGTAACGCTAACATTATTGCTTGACTTATAATATATCCTTTTAAAAAAAAAGCCCCTGCATTGCAGGGGCTTTTTTTTTAAAACTCATAATCTTTTTTATACGATTTCTTTTCCTGCAAGAATTCGAGCCTGTTTCCTTCTGTCCTGAATTTGGTTCGGATCGACCTCCTACCCTTTTCTATATCCGAAACAAAACTGAAAAAATGCAGATGTGGCCCTGATGACCAACCAACATTCCCGCTAAGTCCAATCTTATCACCTTTCTTAATGACATCCCCTTTTTTAACAAAAGAACCCTTGGTGTCAATATGCGTATATTCTGCCAGCGTTCCATCCTCATGATAAACCACGATATAATTATTGAACTCAGCGCAGTTTTTAGTCATACATGTTTCTGTATTACTATCTTCTACATCAACAACAATACCTTCTCTGGCAGCCATAATCTCCGTACCAATTGGCATTGCAAAGTCTAAGGCAAACTCACCTTGGTGTGAAACTTTCCCATTATATCCTTGTCCTATGACATATTCTTCTCCTTGCTTATAAGGCAAGCTGTACGGAAAATCAATATCGTATTTTTTGAGATTGATATCGCCCAAGAAAAAGGAGCTTTGGTATTTAAAATTAAATTCTTTTTTAAGGTTGATTACCGAAATTTCCATTAAAACGAATCTTGTTGCCTTTGCCGGAACCAATACATAAGGAGCTTTAAGACTACTTTTCATATTAAGGAGCTCTGTCCTGATCAAGACAGAAACCGGACAAAATTCATTGTTATCAGCAAAAACCACCGTTTTCCCTTCAATAAACTCTCTATATACCTTAACATCACGTTGCTGCGCCAAAAGCATCAAAGGAGCCAACAACAAAAAAAGCATTCCTATTTTCTTCATAAATACTACCATAACACTATTAAATCGCAATATATCAAAACTAATACCGATATAAAAACGGCTTTCCTTCAAATCTATTTTATAGCCTCTTATTTTTCTTACTGCCAATACCAACCTCATAAAATTTACCCAACCATAGTGCTACTATTCATAAAAAGCTTAATTTTGCACTCCAATTTACAATTCTATGAGAACCAGATCATTAAAGAAAAACAAAATCAATGTAATTACACTGGGATGTTCCAAAAACGTGTATGACAGCGAAGTATTGATGGGCCAGCTACGTGCCAGCGGCAAAGATGTGACCCATGAAGCACCTGCCCATGAAGAAGGAAACATCATTGTAATCAATACCTGTGGTTTTATCGACAATGCAAAGGAAGAATCTGTAAATATGATTCTGAACTACGTTGACAAAAAAGAACAAGGCTTAGTCGATAAAGTTTTTGTGACTGGCTGTCTTTCTGAACGCTACAAGCCGGACCTTATTAAAGAAATTCCTGATGTAGACCAATATTTTGGAACTACCGAATTGCCCGGTCTTTTAAAAGCATTAGGAGCCGATTACAGACATGAATTATTAGGCGAGCGTCTTACAACGACTCCTAAAAACTATGCGTATCTTAAAATTGCCGAAGGATGTGACCGTCCTTGCAGTTTCTGTGCCATTCCGTTAATGCGTGGCAAACACGTTTCACAGCCAATTGAAAAATTGGTAAATGAAGCTAAAGGACTAGCTAAAAACGGAGTAAAAGAACTGATACTTATCGCACAAGATTTGACCTACTACGGTCTTGATTTATACAAAAAGAGAAATCTGGCTGAATTACTAGAAAATTTAGCTGCGGTTGAAGGCATTGAATGGATTCGTCTGCACTATGCTTTCCCAACAGGATTCCCGATGGATGTGTTGGAACTAATGAAACGAGAACCAAAGATTTGTAACTATCTTGACATTCCGCTTCAGCATATATCCGATAACATATTAAAATCGATGCGTCGTGGAACTACTCAGGCCAAAACGACAAAACTTATTGAAGATTTTCGCAATACCGTACCTGGAATGACAATCCGTACAACCCTGATTGTAGGATATCCGGGCGAGACTGAAGAAGATTTCCAGATTTTGAAAAACTGGGTTGAAGAAATGCGCTTCGAAAGATTGGGCTGTTTTGCCTACTCTCATGAAGAGAACACACACGCTTACTTATTGGAAGATGATGTTCCTGCCGAAGTAAAACAACAACGTGCCAACGAAATCATGGAACTACAATCTCAAATTTCATGGGAATTAAACCAGGAAAAAATCGGACAGGTTTACCGTTGCATCATTGACAGAAAAGAAGGCGGTCACTTTGTTGGAAGAACAGAATTCGACAGTCCTGATGTAGATAACGAAGTTCTTATTGATGCTTCAAAAGCCTACTTAAAAACCGGAGAATTTGTAAACGTAAGAATTACGGACGCAGCCGAATTTGACTTATACGGCGAAGCTGTACTATAAGATATAAAAAAGCCCTGATTGACAGGGCTTTTTTTATATATCATCGGAATTTACTTTAGAAAATAAGCCTGATAAGGATAACGCTCGTAAATCACATTATCT
The DNA here is from genome assembly GCF_006385255.1 of Flavobacterium microcysteis. GTDB lineage: Bacteria > Bacteroidota > Bacteroidia > Flavobacteriales > Flavobacteriaceae > Flavobacterium > Flavobacterium microcysteis. The sequence goes on along the minus strand of NZ_VFJE01000055.1, from coordinate 9,823 downwards.
TCATTGATTGTATAACCGTTTCTATAATCGGTTATGGCTTTTTGCACCAGTTTATCCGCTTCCTCATTCCTTCCTAACTTAATCAGACATAAGCCCTTATAATATTCCGCATCTGAAAACTCCTTATAGGTTCCAATGGAGATGTCAAATTGCGCTATGGCTTCCTCATATTTTCCAAGCTCATATTTGGCTATACCCAAATAAAACACATCCAGAAAATGAGGTTCCACACTACTTGTGGCTAAATGCGTCTTTCGGTCCGCTTCCAATACCTGTTCTGCTTCTGCAAATCTCCCCAACTGTAAGTAAGAAATGGCTATGTAAAAATCATAAGTATGATCCATTACATAGGAGTTACCGCTAAGTTTCTTGGCAGCTTTAAAATCCTCAATCGCTTCAACATACCGTTTGCCAAAAATACATTTCATAAAAGCCCTGTAATCCAAATATCCTTTTGGGTCCAAAGCGACTGCCTTGTCTAAAAAAGGCATTGCGTACTCATATTTTCCTTGTTTAAAAAGCGGCATTGCTTTTTGCTGCCAGGCATACGCAGAGCGTGGATAATCTTTTATGATCTTATCCATTTCTGCCTGATAGTCTTGTGAAAAGTGAAATGATTTTCGGGCCTCATTAATACGTTTTTCGACAATTTCTTCTTCTGTTTGCGCCCAAACAGTAAAGCCAGTCATAAAGAGCAAGAGCATAAAGACAGTTTTCATAAGCTCAATCGGTTTGTTGTTTTCGCAAATGTATCATTATATCTGAAAAGGCCGAGTTAACGCAAACTACTTCTTGGTTAATAGAATGTTAACGCTATCTATCACAAGCCTTTATACTAAAACTAAAAACAGAATAACAGAAATATTTTGTAATTTTAGTACGACACTTGCAAAAATTCATAGGCCATGACTGCGAACAAAAATACAGTGGCTTCGTATATAGAAGGCTTCAAGACCTACGACCGCAAAAAAATCCTTTCGTGTCTTACGGAAAATATAGTCTGGGATATGCCCGGATTTTTCCATTTGTCCGGAAAGGAAGCTTTTGACAAGGAGATTGAAAAAAATCATTTTATAGAAAATCCTGAGATCGAAATTATCAGTCTGACCGAAGAAAATGATATTGTTGTAGCAGAAGGTACCATAAAATGTAATTTCAGGACAGGCGACCTTCTTAATGCAGCATTTTGCGATGTCTTTCAAATGGAAAACGGAAAGATTAAAAAGCTGACAAGCTATCAGATGACTCGATAATATAAAAAGCCCGCATGTAATATTATACCGCAGGCTTTTTTAAAAGATCAAATTATTATAAAGCTATTTCGTATCAGGCTGATATTCCAGAACATCAGCCGGCTGACAGTCTAACGCTTTACATATCGCTTCCAGCGTACTGAATCGGATGGCTTTTGCTTTTCCTGTTTTTAAGATTGAAAGATTCGACAATGTTATGTCTACCTTTTCAGAAAGTTCATTGAGTGACATCTTCCGCTTTGCCATCATCACATCTACGTTTACTATTATTGGCATAAGCTATATTGTTAGGTCATTTTCGGATTGGATTTCGATGCCTCTTTTGAAAATTTGCGCTATGATTAAAAGAATTATCCATATAAATAGCCACACATCAGAACCGTCTAAGTGCATATCGTCTAAACTAGGCATAACAACACCTTGCTGAACCAGCCCCTTACTGTACTCCGCTCCCCAACCAGAAAAAAATCCTATTCCTAAAGCCAGATAAGATACTAGCAAAATAAAACGCCTCAGTGCAGGGTTAAAAGGCTGCGCCATATCCAGTTTTTTCTCGTATAGAATTTTTACAATCAAATAAAACATCAGTGCTTTTAGTACTGCCACAATAATAATTTGCGACATTATTACCACATAATGCTGAGAACCGTAGTTGTACAGATCAGAGAAATCGATCAGCATCCATAAATGTTTCGTTTCTGTTGGATCCAGCGTCAATGTCATAACAGCATTAACCATAAGAGCACCCGCTTCAAAACACAATCCGAGAAATATGATCCAGGATAAGACATGCAATACAGCAAGGATTTGATTAGTACTAATTTTAATTTCCATATCGTTTGATTTAATCATTACGGTACAAATATATTTATTTTTATTGAAAAACAATAAATTTATACTGAAAAATATAAAATATTTTTCGAACATAGATTAATTTATATTGATAAAAGGCATATAATCCTTCTATTTATTGAGCATCCAACTCTATTTTTTATTTATTTTTACATAATACTATTCATAAATTTCAACATGATTTTCTTTACGATTGAAACAGAAAGACTCTTACTCAGGAAGATTATACCCGAAACCTACCACTATGTGTTTGAGCATTTTTCTGAAAAAGAGCTACAAGAGTTTTTAGGTATTTCTAGTCCAGAAAAGCTGCAGGCAGAAAAGGAAAAATTCAAAAAAGGAATAACCACGCACAATAAGTCGATGGTGCTATTTCAATTACTTGATAAGAAAAGCAATAGGGTTATTGGTGGATGTGGATACCATACCTGGTATCTGGATCATGACCGTGCCGAAATTGGATATGCACTTACTGACGATAATTTCAAAGGAATGGGATTGATGAGCGAAGCCTTGCAGCACGTTCTTGACTATGGATTTGATACTATGCAACTCCATCGTGTCGAGGCTTTTATCAGTCCAACAAACACTGCATCAATACAGTTAGTCAATAAATTTGGATTTATAAAGGAAGGTCATTTACGCCAACATTATCAAAAAGACGGGCGATTTGAAGATTCTGTGGTTTATTCCCTGCTAAAAGAGGAGCATCTAAAAAGATAACATGAACTTCATTAGGATTTTCATAACTTTATATAAAAAATCATGGAAATCAACTGGATAACAATAAGTATTATAGTTTTGATTGGCTTGATTTTGATTGTATTTCTGATTAAGCGAAATCTAAAAGACCAAAAAAAGGTCGAGAAATTTTTCAACGAAGAATACAAGGCAAAACCTGAAGAAGAGTCTGAGGTTAATGATAACGACCGATGAACCGCATACATCTTGTTAAAATATCCCATTTTTTTATATTTGGCTTAAAAAATGAGTAAGTTTGAAACTCAAAAATCTTAATTTATGAAAACCGGATTGTTCTTTATCGCTATATTTTTTCTAATGCTTTGTCCTGATACAGCTTCTGCACAATATTATAATCCCTATGGAGGCGGTGTTGACCGATCTATTGGCTCAGAAGTAAGACAAAACAAACCTAAGAAAAACAGCAAGGAAAAAGTTGATATGGCCGAAAGCTGGGCGACCTATCTGGACAAAGAACTAAAACTGGATGGTTTGCAATTTGCTGCCGTGAAAGCAATTATAAACGACAACAAAAGCAATATTGAAGAGATTTCTAAAAGCAATATACATGTCCAGGAAAAGAGAGACAAGATGCGAGAAATAATGGATAAGATTGATGTCGAAGTTTTAAAATTATTATCGAAAGACCAGTCCGCTAAATATTTAAAAATGAAAGAAGACAACGAGAAGAAAGCAATGACGTACTAAAGTACTAGCAAACCTTGTTCTCGTAAAGAATTGATTGGCTTACTGTACCAGAACAGTTCAAAATCTTCTAATCCGGAATTATTTTCATAATCGGTTTTGACTTCCTGATACGTATACGTTTTCAAATTTGAAACTGCTATTTTTTCCAGCATATCTCCAAGCCAGATTCCCTGTTCCTTACTGACAGAAACAGAAAAAGCTTCTTTTTTAGCATGAAAATCCAAAGAAGCCATCTCCCATGAATTTCCTTTTTTAGACTTGGTGTAGGTCGAAATCAAAGGCTTGCTGCCTAACCATACTATTTTTGCAGTTGGCTTAACGTTCCAATTTTCTTCTTCATGTACCGCATTGTAGATATAATCGCTTGGAATTTTAGTTCGGGGTATTTTAAAATCAAACCAGTCCTGCAGCGGAAAATCAAAACAGATACCATGCATATAGTTGAATAATGATTTCTTTAAGCCAAAGCTATAAGCATCGTGATCGGTTCCGGTTTTATCAATATGTATAATATCGTTATTCGCAAAAGTCCCCAAGGCTTCTGTTTCTTTTAATACGCCAAATTTTTCCGGATACATTCCCACAGGGCTATGCGCCGTCATTGCAAATTGATGCCAAAAACCGGATTGCAAGACTCCTATTTCAAACAACTGGCGCACCATTTCTAAAGAATCTATTGTTTCCTGAGCCGTTTGAGTTGGAAACCCATACATCAAGTAAGCATGTACCATAATACCTGCTTCTGTAAAATTTCGTGTTACCCGTGCTACTTGAGCTACAGTAACGCCTTTTTGAATTAATTCCAACAGCCTGTCTGAAGCTACTTCCAATCCTCCGGAAACGGCAATACAGCCCGATGCTTTTAACAGAAGACATAAATCACGGGTAAAACTTTTTTCAAAACGAATATTAGTCCACCAGGTAACCGCCAATTTCCTGCGTAAAATTTCCAATGCAAGTGCTCGCATCAATGCAGGAGGTGCAGCTTCGTCTACAAAATGAAAACCATTCTGTCCTGTTTGCCTGATAAGTTCTTCCATCCTGTCACAAAGCAGTTTGGCAGCTACCGGCTCATATACTTTTATGTAATCCAGTGAGATGTCACAAAACGTACATTTCCCCCAATAACAGCCATGTGCCATAGTAAGCTTATTCCAGCGTCCGTCACTCCACATTCTGTGCATTGGGTTGACAATTTCTATGACCGAAATATAACTGTCTAAAAGTAGATCCGAATAATCTGGAGTTCCCACCTCAGATTGCTTATAATCTTTTTTAGAGGAATTATTTTTATAGATAATTTTTCCGTTTTCCAGAAGAAATGTTCTTTTATAAGAATCATAATTCGGGTTTTCGATGCTTAAAATAAGCTCTTCGATAGGAACTTCGCCATCGTCCAATGTGATATAATCAAAAAACTCCATTACCCTAATATCTGACAAGGAGCGTAATTCCGTGTTAGGAAATCCACCGCCCATAGCGATCTTGGTATTGGGATAATGCTTTTTAATAAACTGGGCACTTTTGAAAGCGCTGTATAAATTTCCTGGGAATGGAACTGAAAAGCAGACCAACTTTGGCTGTAATTCCTTCATTTTCTGATCCAGATTCCCAAGCAATAATCTATCTATATAAGTAGATTCCCTGTGCAACATTTCATAAAGTGCATCAAAGGAATTGGCAGAACGCCCCATTCTTTCTGCATAACGGCTAAATCCAAAATTTTCATCAACACATTCAATAATAAGATCCGAAATATCTTCAAGGTATAAGGTGGCCAAATGTTTAGCCTTATCCTGAGTTCCCATAGTCCCGAAAGCCCAATCTAATTCCTCAAGTTGTGAAAACCGGGAAGCTTCCGGAAGAAAATCCTCCTGGCAAATCAGGTGTGACAATGTTGGATTCTTGCCTTGCAAAAAAAGCATTACCGAATCGATTGTTTTGAGATATTCTTCTTGTAATGCCAGAATTCGTTTTGCATTGTCCGATTTATCCGGTGCTTTTTCCGCTTCAGAAAACAAATCGCTTAATCCTTGTTTTGAGAATAGCTCTAAGATGACCTCAATTCCAAGATCCGCCTGAAAACAAGAAACATTCTTTGTATTCAAAAACCCTTTAATATATGCCGTTGCCGGATACGGAGTATTCAGCTGGGTAAAAGGTGGCGTAATTAAAAAAACAGTCGGACTCAAAACAAGTTATATTAAGCCGCAAAAATATTGCTTATTTGTGAAAGTGTCTGTATAAAACGAAAAAACTCCCAATTTAGGGAGTTTTTAATTAATTATTCTTTTGTAAGGAATTCGTCCATTGCTTCATCTCGAATGACCTGTTCTTCCTTATAGAGATTTTTCAGATACTTCTGCATACCAAAAAACATAATTAACAGCAAGAACAATATAGTTGCCATATAGTATGCGGTTCCCATGCCTATGGTAATCATTCCTCCACCCATGCCGTCTGCCATAGATGTAACAGCATTCAGCTCGTCAGAACTTTTGATTATGATTCCAAAAACAAGCAACACTAAAAATCCAACAGAAGAAAGAACAATATGCAGTAGTCCTTTACGCTTGATTTTGATAAAACTAAAAATCAGTCCTGCTATAGCCATAAGAAATGGAATCCCCATCATGACCATCATAACAATTCTACTATTTCTTTCGTCTGGCGTTTCTTCAGGAAGGAGTGAACTTTCTGCTTTTTTCGGATTTCCATCTTCATCAACATCCAGAGAATCCAAATCGCTTCCGGCTGCACCAAACAAGTCTTTTCCTAATTGTTTTTCCAGTTTTTTAGAAAACTCATTGTTTTTCGTCTTTTCCTTTATATCCGTTCCTACCACATAATCAAAGCCTGTAACAGAAACCAATTCTGTTGTACCGCATTTGATCGTAATAAAAGGAAAGAAAAAACAGATTAATATTACCGTATAACTTGGAATTGGAAGTAAGTCCGAAATGATTTTGAGTGCTCTCATATAAGGTTTGTCTTTTATTTATATTTCATCTCAAACTTAGTACTTCTTGTTAAATTTAAGAAATTTTTAAGATGATTTTTTTTATAGATTTTTAGTGATTCTTAGCGGGAAGTTTATCTTAATCAATTAAAAAGATATCCGCTGCCCATCACTATAAATATAAAGGCTGCCAAATAGGACAGCCTTTAGCTAAAATTAATTTGATTTCTTTTTAGATTTCTTCTTAACCAATTCGATCTTACCCTTGATTCTTTTTTCAACATCTCTAATCTCAGATTCTGAATCATAGCTTATAGAATGCAGTTTTGCATTTCTGATTTCACTCATTGCTTTTTTGAATTTATGTTTTACCTCAAAAAGTATGGCTTTCTTTACATAAATGTCTGCCTTGTTTATACCTTTAATTGTAAGCGCAAAATCAATCAATCGCAACGCTTCTTCATAATCTTCATTTAAGATAAGCGTTTGTATATAATATGGATAGACTTCTAACGCATGGATATTGATTGTAAAAGCCTCCTCAAAATAGTTTTTGGCAGCTTCATAATTCAACAATTGCTCAGCCTGGATTCTTCCGTAAAGACAAAGCACCATAGTATTTTTAGCATCATAGGAAAAAGCATAATCTAATGATTCTATAGTTTCTTCTAGTGAATAAGGATAGCTATCTAAAGCTTGAAATACATATTTATCAATTGTTTTCATTTCTTAAATCTGTTTTTAATTTTCTGCGTGTTCCTTTATAGCTTTTCTCAATTTTATTCTTCTTAAAATCTGTTCCGGCAAATGTTCTCGTTGGGTTTCCACGTTGAATATTCAGCTGGTTCTCCCATTGTTTGCCTACATGATCTTTGAGCTGCTGTAAAGTCTCACTTTCAAGTTTTTTTAATAATCTTTCTGTTGCCAGTTTTTTGTTTTGGTGCTGCGAGCGACTGTCCATTGCCACCACAGCAATTCCTGTTGGCAAATGTGTCGCCCTGATAGCCGAACTTACCTTATTCACATGCTGTCCTCCTGCTCCTGAGCTTCTCATTGCCTGATATTGGATTTCGTTTTCTGAAATCGACCAATTTTTCTGTTTTTCAATTTCAAAAATTCCAATAAACCAGTTTTTTCGCTTATGCATCTTTCTGAATTGGCTTTGCCCAATCCATTGGATAGTTCCTACCCAGGAATTTACAAACTGCATCACCTCTTTTCCTTTTACAGAAAGGGTAGCCGTTTCGACTGTTCCATTTTCAGAACCCGGCTGACGATGCAATACAATGGTTTCAAGTTGCAGTTCCTGCGCTTCATCCAAAACTTTTTTAAGCACTTGGGCAACTACCCAAGTGCATTCTGCTGGCCCGCGGCCTGCTGTTATCTGAATTATCTTTTCCATCTTTTAATTTTTTATCGATCCATTCTGACAATTTTCGGAGTGAATGTCCCTAGTACTTCTACCAATTCGCTTTGGTTTGCCATTACTTTCGTAATGTCTTTGTAGGCCATAGGCGCTTCATCAATATTGCCTCCAATAAGAGTAACATCATTTGCCAGCAGTACCTTTTTGATTTCACTCTGTGTGAAGGTACTTTTGCATTTTGCTCTTGAAAATAATCTTCCTGCTCCATGAGAAGCTGAATTCAAGCTTTCTGCATTACCTTTTCCCTTGACAATATAACCTGGCGCTGTCATCGAACCCGGAATAATTCCTAATTGTCCTTCAGCCGCCGGAGTCGCTCCTTTTCTATGAACAATACATTCCTTGCCTTCAATTATTTCTTTCCACGCAAAATTGTGATGGTTTTCAATGGTTACCACTACTCTTTTTCCAAGTATCTTGGCAATCCTTCTGTGAATATCGTCATGACAGGCTTTGGCATAATCACCAGCCAAATTCATCGCAAGCCAATATTCCTGACCATCGTGCGTGTTAAGGTCCAACCAAGCCAAATGCTGTACATTCTTAGGTAGCGGACATTGTTTTGTTGCCAAATAAGTGTAATGCTTGGCAATATTTGCGCCCAATCCGCGTGATCCACTGTGAGAAAGAACGGCAAAGTACTCTCCTGCTCCTATTTTCCATTCGTTTAGCGGATTATCAATCTTGACAATTCCGAATTCCACAAAATGATTACCGCCACCAGAAGTTCCGAGCTGTTTGTAAGCCTTGTCTAAAAGGCGTTTCAATAGCGGAATATCCTGAAATTCCCGTCTGTAGAACACTTCATGATCTGCCTTAATTGCGTGTGTTTCATACATCCCAAACTTGGTATGGTCTTTCAAAATGGCCTCCAACTGATGGTCTTTTCCTTTTAGGAACGACGCTGGCAGGTCAAAAATAGAAAGGCTCATACGGCAACCGATATCAACACCAACTCCGTACGGAATCACAGCATTGTCTGTAGCCAAAACACCTCCAATAGGCAGTCCGTATCCTGAGTGCGCATCGGGCATCAAGGCTCCTGCTACCGAAATTGGCAGTTTGAGCGAGTCATACAATTGAAACTTGGCTTGTTCATCGATTTCATTTTCTCCAAAAATCGCAAATGGAGCCCTTGTTGTTTTCAATTGATGCATTCTCACCTGTACAGGATTTACCAAACCTTCAGCTACTTTACCCCAAGTTCCGTGACCGTTGAATTTTTCCGGATGCAGCAAAACCTCTTTCGCTTCTGCCAGAATGGATTCCTTTTTTTCTCTTTTTCTATATCTGTTTATTTGCCCAAGGGCAATATTTATTGAATTGTTTTTCGGAAAGCCCAATTTGATCAGGTCTTTTCCGGTTAATTTATTTCCCATAAATTTTATTAATTGTAATTATTCTGCGCCGCTTATATCAATTTCTAAATAGCTTAGAAAAAAACATAAGCGTGCTAAATCTTTTATCCCTTCGGATAAATAATGGAACTGTTTTTCGGGAAAATTTTGAAGTGTCTAGAATAAAAAAAGCCCGAGTCTAAATTGCTTCGGGCTTTTTTATATATCTAAAAAAATATTTCTAAGATTGAAATAAGCCACGAAGTCGCACAGCACCAAATCCTGTTGGTGAGTAGCTTTGAAATGATGATGCAAATACAGTCATTTTTCTTCGTTTTAAAAGTGTTATTAATTTTTCGTGTGCAAATATTTAGAATAGTTTTTGAATTATGCAAATTTTTTTTAAAGTTTCTGAGGGATTAAGGCGCTAAGGTGCTAAGGTGCTAAGGTGCTAAGGTGCTAAGGTGCTAAGGTGCTAAGGTGCTAAGGTGCTAAGGTGCTAAGGTGCTAAGGTGCTAAGGTGCTAAGGTGCTAAGGTGCTAAGGTG
>NZ_VFJE01000054.1 GCF_006385255.1 Flavobacterium microcysteis | reverse complement strand
TACAGTTTGGAACTACCGTCGCAGTTGGCTGTATGTCCACACCCACATTTATTGTGAAGGTCAGAGGCGTGATCTCGCAACCGTTGGCGTCTTTCACGTAAACGGTATAGGTCTGGCCACCATTCAGGTTCGTATAGTTCAGCGTCGAGGTAAAGTCGGCAGGATTGTTAGAATCCAGGCTTGTTGTGTAAGGCGCTGTTCCGCCTGCAGGCGTTATGGTTATCGTACCGTTATTGTCACCCAGACAGATTTCGTGCGTTCCACCTACCGTTGCTGAAAGTGCTGCTGCAGGCTGGGTTACGATGATGTTTGTCAGCTCGACCTCGCAACCGATATTGTCTTTTACCCTGATGCTATACGTTCCTGCTGCAAGGTTGTTAAACGTGTTTGCAGTTCCGTAAGCAAAGGCAGGCGATATGGCATATTCAATTGTTCCTGTTCCACCCGTAGCCGTCACTTGGATGCTTCCGGTTGATTGCCCGAAGCACAATACGTTGGCTGTCACGTTTGCATTTGCAGCAACAGGCTGTAGCACATTGATTGTGAAAGGAACGGTCTTGGTACATCCATTCGTATGCTGTACGTAAGCCGTGTGTGTTCCCGGTGCCACATTCGTAAATACGTTGGAAGCAACATAGGTTACCCCGTCCAATGAATACTGTACTTGGGAAGCAACAGCAGGATTTACCCCTATGGTTACCGTGTTTCCTGGGACGTTGGCGGTACAGTTTGGAACTACCGTCGCAGTTGGCTGTATGTCGACACCCACATTTATTGTGAAGGTCTGTGGCGTAATCTCGCAACCATTGGCATCTTTCACGTATACGGTGTAAGTCTGGCCACCGTTCAGGTTCGGGTAGGTTAGCGTCGAAGTAAAGTCGGCAGGATTGTTAGAATCCAGGCTTGTTGTGTAAGGCGCTGTTCCTCCTGCAGGAGTTATGGTTATCGTACCATTATTTTCACCCAAACAGATTTCATGCGTTCCCCCGACTGTTGCTGAAAGTGCCGCTGCAGGCTGGGTTACGATGATGTTTGTCAGCTCGACCTCGCAACCGATGTTGTCTTTTACTCTGACAATGTACGTTCCCGCCGCAAGGTTATTAAACGTGTTTGCAGTTCCGTAAGCAAAAGCGGGTGATATGGCATATTCTATCGTTCCTGTTCCACCCGTAGCGGTCACTTGGATGGTTCCAGTCGATTGTCCGAAGCACAACACATCAGCCGTTACGTTAGCCGAGGCCGTGATTGGTAATAGCGTATTGATTGTGAAAGGAACAGTCTTGGTACAAGAATTAGTATGTTGTACGTAAGCCGTATGGGTTCCCGGTGCCACATTCGTAAATACGTTGGAAGCAACATAGGTTACCCCGTCCAATGAATACTGCACTTGAGCAGCTACGGCAGAATTTACCCCTATGGTTACCGTGTTTCCTGGGACGTTGGCGGTACAGTTTGCTACTACCGTTGCCGTTGGCTGTATATCCACACCCACATTTATTGTGAAGGTCTGAGGCGTGATCTCGCAACCGTTGGCATCTTTTACGTAAACAGTATAGGTCTGTCCGCCATTCAGGTTTGGATAAGATAACTGTCCCATCACAAAGTCGGCAGGATTGTTGGAATCCAGGCTTGTGTAATAAGGAGCCGTTCCACCTGTTGGCGTTATGGTTATCGTACCGTTATTGTCACCTAAGCAGATTTCGTGCGTTCCGCCCACTGTTGCAGAAAGTGCTGCTGCAGGTTCTGTTACCGTGATGTTTATCAGTTCGATTTCGCAACTGATATTGTCTTTTACCTTGATAGTATAAATTCCAGCTGCAAGGTTATTGAACGTATTTGAAGTTCCATAGATGAAGGCAGGCGATATAGCATATTCTATAGTTCCTGTTCCACCCGTAGCAGTCACTTCAATACTTCCAGTCGATTCTCCGAAGCATAATACATTAGCTGTTACATTTGGAGTTGCAGTGATTGGTAACAAATTGTCAATTGTGAAAGGAACCTGTTTTGTACAGCCATTCATATGCTGTACATAAGCAATATGGTTTCCAGGAGCAAGATTTGTAAACGTGTTGGAAGCAACATAATTGATTCCATCTAAAGAATATTGAACTTGAGAAACAACTTCAACATTTACGGTTACAGTTACTATATTTCCAGGTACATTATTGGTACAATTTGTCTGTATTGATACCGCTGGAATTACTTCTACTGCCGGATCCATATATTGTTCTACTGGAGGATTTACATTACATCCGTTAGAATCTCTTACATAAATCAGATATAAGGTATCACCAACCAAGTTCGTAAAAGTATGCTGGTTCCCTACAACAGGTACGAATGTAACGTTGTCAAGACTTACCTGATAATTTCCTGTTCCTCCGGTAATGGTGATTGAGATTGAACCGTCAGCATCATGAAGGCAAAGCTCTGGATTTACCGCATCTACTACTGCAACAAGTGGTGCTGGTTCTAAAATGTCAATATTCAACAATTCGAAACAACCTTTCTGGTCTTGAACAATAACTTCGTAGCTTCCTGGAGGAAGTGCATCAAATAGGTTGTCTGTAACAAATTGGTTGAGGTTAGGCGATATTGCATATTGAATAATTCCTGTTCCTCCTGTAGTATGAATTTCAATGCTTCCGTTGGCATCTCCAAAACAAAGAACATCTTGTTTGATATAGCTTACGGTTAATTGAGCAGGGTCTATAATGTTGATAACGGATGATGTTTCTCTACAGTCAAGACTTACAACACGGACATAATAGTTTCCTGCCGGAAGTCCGGTAAAACTGTTTGCTGCTTGTGGTCCGGCTAAAACAGTAGATGATCCGTCTAACAATTCATACATATAACTGCCTAGTCCTCCGGTTGCATTGGCGGTAATGGCAGCTGTAGATTCTCCCGAACAGTTTATTGAAGCACTGCTAAGATCAAGATTTAACTGCAAGGCAGGAACTGGTAATATGGTTACCTGGTTTGTCAATACTGCCTGACATCCGTTAGCATCTCTGACATAATATTGGTAGGTACCAGGACCTACATTGTATACGGAAGTATTGGAATAAGATATTCCGTCAGCACTGAATTGGTAAGGTGGTGTTCCGCCTGAACCTGATACAATGATTTCTGCTTGTGTCAAGCAAGTCATATTGCTGTTTGCAGATAAGAATGCTTGTAGCGGAGTCGGTTCAGTGATGGTCAACGTTGGTGTTGTGAGGTCACAATTCCAACCGTCTGTGATTGTGATGCTATAGATTCCAGCTCCAAGCCCTGGGAATTGTGGACTTGTTTGTGGACCGGAACTCAATACTATTGTTGTTCCAGTAGCATCATATTGATTTAAGATAAATTGATAACTTCCTTGTCCTCCAGTTACAGTTAAGGCTTCAATCATGGCTGTATTGTCGCCATGGCAGAGTACCTGGGTAACGGAAGAATTTATAGTAGCCGAAATAAGGGCCGGTTGTACCAATACGACGGTTTGATTTACAATACAGCCTCCAGAATCTCTTACCGATACGGTATAGTTTCCTGCAGCCAAGCCTGTGAAAGTGCTATTAGCTGCATAGGCCTGAATTGTAGTAGATGTTGTAGTATTTACCAATTGATATTCATAAGTTCCCCATCCGCCAACAGCAGAGGCTATGATTTCTCCCTGATTGTTGTCGCATGTTACATTGGTTGTCTGGTTTGCTGTCAACTGTAAAGGACTGTCAGGAGAAGTGACGGTTACCGTGTTTGAGTCGTCTGTACAGAAAGGTGTATCTGTAGCCGTAATTACGACATGAAGATTTCCTGCGGATAAGCCATTTATCGTAAACGGATTTACAGCAGTATTTCCATTTCCTGTGGCTACGGTTGTTCCGGCAGCATTAACAACATTGTATGAATAAGCACCAGTATATCCTGTCACGTTAATCGTCAGGCTTCCATCGGAATCTCCAAAACAGGTTACTGGAGTAGGATTTGATGCTATAACTTCTATCGTATCAAATGGCAGGATTTCGTAAGGAACGGAAAGCATATAACATCCTGTTACATTGTCTGTTATTTGGAAGGTATAACTTCCAGGTTGAGTCAGTGTTACCGTTGCAATATTATTTCCTGGTCCCGGAGCGACTGAAGGTTGTGAGCCCAATGGCAAGACATCAAACGTGAAATCTCCAGAACCGCCTGTTACGGTTATCTGTACAGCTTCGTCATTGGTACAGGTAATTGCTGTTCCACGAACTGCTGCAACTGCAGTTATTTCCGGTAACGGATTGATAGTTACTGTTGTGGTTTGTGTACAGTTATTACTGTCTTTTACCGTTACGGTTATATTCTGTATGCTTCCATTATCAACAATATCAAATGTTGGAGTTGGGAAGAAATTTGTACCGTCTATGCTATACGAATAAGGAGCTGTTCCCGAAGGATTTCCTGTTCCATCATTTTCAACGGTTACCGTAATAGTTGAGGTGGTCACTGTATTAGAAGCATTGCAGGCAAAAGCTGTTGCCGTAGCGCTGATATCCAAAAGCGACGGTTCATTGATAATTACAGTTTCAGTATCAGAGCAATTTTTGCCTGATGTTACCGTAACTGTATAAGTTCCCGCAGGCAGACCAGTAAATACCGGAGTGTTCTGCGTTATAGCCGGATTGACACCATCATTAACCGAATAGGTATAAGGCGGATTGTCATTTGAAGTTGGCAATGTTATCGTAATTACTCCGTCAGTGCCACCATTACAGCTAACGTTTCCTGAACTAGCTGAAAAGGTTACCGGTGTAGGAACTTCTAGCGAGATTGCTGCCTGTTCGTTACAGTTTGATGTTGTATCGTGAATTACTACGATATAATTTCCTGCAGCCAGACCTGTAAAATTGCCTAATGCTTGTGAAGCAACAATGGTCGTACCCGCTCCATCCAGAAGTTCGTATTCATAATTACCAGAACCTCCAAACGGAGTCACAGTAATTTCTCCATCGTTATTAGCACAGCTAGGTTGTGATGTTGCTACCGGAGTAAGATTTAACGGAGCAAAAATTTGTAAGGTTACTGTATTTCCGCAACCGTTAGCATCCTTTATTTGAATCGTATAGCTTCCTGAAGAAAGGTTGTCATAGGTGAAAGATGCAGCCGCCTGAGTTTGGAATGCAGCTCCGTTTATGCTGTAAGTATAAGGAGCTACTCCGTTTACTGTTCTGTCTACTTGTATTGTAAAACTGCCTTCCGCAGTACTACATTGGTTTGTAATAGCAGCAGTAATTACAGGAGCAGTGTCAGTTGGTAATGTGATTGGTGCTGACTGAATACAATTGTTTGCATCTTTGATATATACAGTGTAATTACCTCCTTCTGTATTGAAAACATTTACTGATGTTCCTGTCCAGGTAGCCACAGTAGGTGCCGGATCTCCTGCAGCTACTAATTGGTATTGGTAAGGAGCTGTTCCGTATTGTCCTGTTGCCGTAATCTGTCCTGCATTGTTGCTACAGTTATCGTTTTTGGTTACGGTTGCTGATACCTGCAATAAGTTTGTAGACTGGCTTATGCTAAATATAGCAGAGGCATTCGTACATCCGGTAAAAGCACCACCTACTTCTGTAAATAAGATATAATAGTTTCCTGGAGGAAGCGTACCAAAATTAGTTACCGTAACAGGTCCACCCGGAAGTCCGGAAGAGCTTCCTGTTATTCCTGTAGTTGTATTGGATTGAGCATTAAAAATTTCATAATCTACCCGAGTTGCTCCACTATCATAATTACTGAATGTGAACGAAACATTTCCGTTTCCACTTCCTGTACAAGAAACGTTGTTTACAACGTCAAGTGTAGCTGTCAGGTTGGAAGGCGAGTCGATTGGAAGGTTTGCTGATTTGAAATAGTAACATTGTGTCACTACGTCATAAACCACAAAAGTATAAGTTACTCCAGGGGTTAATCCTGTGAAAGTAGTCGTTTCTGGAGTTCCCGGATCAGCAGGCTGATAATTATTAGAATATGGAATAGTGTTGTATTCTAAGATGGCAAACTGGAAGTTACCACTACTTACAGCTGAAGTTACTGTAATTGTAGCAGTTCCACCGTTCAAACAGTCTGTTGTCACAGCTGAGACGTCTATTACTAAATCGTCTGGAGGTGAAGCGATGATAATATTTTGTCTTACGACAGAACAACCATTAGCATCGATTACATCAACCTGATAGATACCAAAAGCTAAGATTTGGAAAGAATGGTTCTCTCTGGCTGTAGCATTATAAGTGTCAGAATAGCCAAAGTTATTGCTTACGTGATAAGTGAAAGGTCCGGTTCCTCCTAATACATTTTGTACGATAATTTCACCATAAGAAGTACCTCCCGGATTGTTACAAGTAATATCAACAGTTGCAACATTGTATGTAATAGGATTTGGTTGTGATAAGGTAATTGTTTCTGTATCGGTACACGAATTGCTATCGCTAATAGTAATCGTATAACTTCCAGCAGGCAAGCCTGAAGTTTGTGAGCCGAAGCTTGTACCTGTTGTCGTATTTACTACTGAAATAGCGATTGGCGCAACTCCAACAGTATTGTCTATTGCTATAGCAATCGCTCCGCTATTGTCGCCATTACATAAAATATTTTGCGTTTGGGTTACCGAAAGTATAGACGGATTTGTTAATGGCGTTATTGTTATAACGTTTGTTTGTATAACACAGCCTATATTATCCCTAATCTGGAATTGGTAAGTTCCCGGTGCTGATGTAGTATAATTTATTACTGAACCAACAACTGGAGTAGTGGTTCCGTATGTACCTCCATTGATAGAAGTTTGGTAAGAATAAGGAGTTCGTCCGCCACTAATTGTAATGTCAATTTCTGCATTTGGACTGGCGGTACAATCCAGATTTTTACCCAATACTGAAACAGCCGTTAGTTGCTGTCCTATTATTTGCGTAACAGAATCGGTACATCCGTTTGCATCTGTTACTTCAATGATATAGGTTCCCGGTGTTAGGTTGGCAAAAGTGGCTGATGCCTGATTGCCTGCTCCATTTATAGTATATGAAAAAGGAGCTAATCCTCCAGTTACGGCTACGGTTATTGTAGCGCTGTTTGTTGTGTCATAACATAAATCTGAAGATGCATTTATTGAAAGTACAGGCGCTGTTACAGTGCTCAATGTGAATGTTTTTGTAACCGTACAGTTATTGGCGTCTTTTACAGAAATACTGTAAGTGCCAGCTAATGTTAGGTTACTGAAAACAGCACTGGATTGAGGTCCTACTGTAGTTCCGTTTGGCAATACCAATTGATATTGATAACTGCCCCAACCGCCTACTGCGGGAGCACTCACACTTCCTGATCCAACACAAGTAATTGGGCTCACAACAGGTGTTAGGTCTAATGCTATAGCTGGACCGTCGATGGTAACATTTGCTGTAGCCGTACAGTTTGTAGCCGTATCAGTTACTGTAATGGTATAAATTCCAGCTGGAAGATTGTTGGCTGAAATAGTAGCTGTTGAGGTATTTGTTCCCGAAGTGACTGTTGTTCCTGAACCGTTTCTTATAACATAGTTATAGGTTGTTCCGAATCCGCTTACAGTATAGCTTGCAGAGCCGTTTGCAGCCCCAAAGCAAATGACATTGCTTATAGGTTGTCCTGTTACGGCAATCGGGGTTACTTGGTTGATTGTGTAATTTCTATTGAAAGAGCATCCGTTGGCATCCGTTACCTTAAAAGTATAAGTTCCAGCTGCCAGTCCTGAAAATACAGCATTGTTTCCATTGTTGGCTACTGCCGCTGCCGGTGCTGTGATTTCATAAACAAATGGTCCTGTTCCACCTGTTACCGTAAGAGTTACGTTAGACGCTAAAGCAGGACAAGTTGGTGCTGTTGCCGCAAATTGGATATTTGTAGGTGGCGACAACGGATTGACTGTAATTGCGTTTGTGCTAAATGTACAGTTGTTAGCATCTCTAACAGTAACAGTGTATGTTCCTGCTGTTAATCCACCAAATGAAGTTGCAGAACCAAAGTTAATTCCGTCTATGCTGTATTGATAAGGTGGTGTTCCGCCAGTTACGCTTCCAGCAGTAATGCTTATGGTGGCGCCATTAGTGATACAGTTGTAAGGTTGTGTTTGAGTTACAGCTCCGGTAAGAGGTGCTGGTTGTGTCAATGTGAAATTGGCAGGGAAAGAACAGCTTCCTGTTGCATTGTTCTGGATAAAATTAACTGTGTAATTTCCCGGAGCAAGTCCGTTAAAAACGCCAGATGTGTTGGTACGGATTACAGTTCCAGAAGCATCCAGCAATTCAAAGGAATAAGAAAAACCATTAGCATTTGTTACAGTATAGGTTATGCTTCCGTTATTCGCTCCGTTACATTTGATGTTTTCAAAACTGGTAGTAAATACAACATCTGGAAGGTTTTGAATGGTAACCGGATTTGACAATGCCGTACAGTTGTTGTTGTCTACCATGATGAAGACATAGGTTCCTTGCTGACCAATAGGAATTTCAAAAGTGTCGATATCCGTATAATCGCCTGCCGTTGGATTCTGCAATGTTCCATTAATGCTGTAAATAGCATAGACATAAGGTGCTTCACCACCTGAAGGTGTCAATTTGATACTACCCGGCATACAGGAAATGTTCTGAAGAATCGTTGCATTCAGGTTTAGATTGCTGTTGTCCAGAATAGTCGTTGTGCTTGTAAAAGTACAGCCGTCGTCTGTCCTCACAGTAACGGTATAGGTTCCCGGATTTAGATTTTGGAAAACATAATCATTGTCTGCCAAAGGCCCCACATTTAGCGTACTTGGACCTGTGATAGAGTAGTAATATTGCGGCCTTACATTTAGGGCCTGTAGTCTGATGCTTCCAAAGCCGTTACAAGATGTATTTTTTGTGATGACATTTACCTGGAAGTCCAAGTCAGATACACCGATGTCAGGAATTGTAAATACGCAACCGTCTGTAACGCCTTGCTGCCTAATCTGCACCAAATAAGAACCAGCCACAGCAATCGGGAAAATAGGACTGCTTTGGTAAGGTACCAAAACAGCTCCCGTGTTTTGGTTGACCAACTGGAATTCATAGGTTGAAGGCACATTGGTTACCGTAATTTTTCCTGCAGTGTTACAAGTTATATTTTGGACGATGTGATGTGCATCTAAAAGGTTGGTATATACGTTGAAATAATACCTGTTGAAACATCCGTTCTGGTAATTGATGACTACACGATATTGTCCTGCAAGTGTTGCGTTAAAATTGGTTCCCGTTCCTTGTTGGATCCAGTTGCAGAGTGGGTTTTTGTTAGGACAATTATCGATACCTACAGCCGGACAACTGGCCTCGTCAAGCTTCTCCCAAATAATACTTACAGCATCGGTAATGTTAGTCTGGATGAATCGGCTGTCATTTAATCCGCATAAGAATATGTTCGGAAGTTCTTCACCGTTATTTGGACATGTTACGATTTCGTCTGCAAAAGGCAGTACCGGGTTGGTCTGGGTTGTACCAAAACGGGTTACGGTGATGTATTCTGTAATTCCGATACAAGGCGGAGTAGGAGTGTTGATTACATAATATTCTCCTGGAGTGGTTACAGTAATACTCTGGGTATTTCCGATAATTGCACCGCTGGCGTTATGCCATTCATAAGAAGCATAACCGGAACCGGCAGTCAGTACTACTGAAGTACCACAAAGAATTTCGCTTCTTCTGAAAGAACATTCGTCAATGTCAACAAGGAAATTCGCTGGGCCAGGAACTCCTAATCCGCAAGAATCCAATCCGGCAACGCTAGGATCGTCTGAGATAACATTGGCGTTCAAAACACCACGATACGTTGTATAGGCCTGGTTCTGTATGATGTTAGAACAGGCATTTGTCAGTTCGCTACAAGTATTTACTACCTGAACGCGAATCTTGATAGTATAAACGGGGTCGCCAATTTCGACAAGATTATTTGGTACAGTAAAAGTTACCTGTCTTGTAGTTGGGTTATAAACATAAGTTACTCCCGGAGCTCCACTTAAGTCTATGGAGTTAAAAAAAGTATTTTCAGGAAGTATATCTCGAATGGTAAGATTTTGTGCATCGTCGTTTCCAATGTTTTGGAAAGTCACTACATAGTCCAAAACCTGGCCAAGAGTAACATCGGCTCCGCCAATATTGTTACCACTAATATCTCTTACGGTCTTGACCAATTTTATTTCGGGCTCAATAACTTCAACGGCGAAGGAAGCCAAGAAGGTTCCGTAGGTATCTCCTGAAGTTATCATCCTCAAGGTAGCTCCTGTTTCATTATTGGGCAATATTCCGTTTAGCGGATTGGACAGATTGAGCATGTCCAGGTCGAGTCCCAGCGTATTGGTTCCGAAAGGATTCCTGGTCGGGACCTGGGCATTATTGTTGGTAATGGAAGAGTTAAAAAAGTTGTTTGCCGGATTCACGGTGTTGGAAACATCAGTAAAAGCAGCAACTGAATTAGCTTTAATTCTAAGTCGATCTCCAGTAATTTCGTAATCTCCTTCTAAAGCTCCTACACCCAGTTTGGCACGAACCGGAAAAGGAGGTGGTAACGTAACAAATCCGTTTACATTAATGTCGGCAGTTACATTTCCTTGTACTCCGACATATCCGTCAAAAGTGGAGATGAATTTTGCCGGCATGGTAGGGTTTTCATAAATGATAACCATTACCCAACCTGCAGAACTACCTCCTATTCTACGGCCTTTCGCCGCACGAAGGTTTGCCAGTGTGTAGGTTCCGTTTGGATTAGCCAATCCTCTCACCAGGTTGGTTACGTTTTTGTAACACACAATCGGAGCGTTATCAAATGAAGCAGGAATATTTGAAGCATTGTAGCCATCAAATATGATGGCATCTTCATCTCCGGCAGGATCCGCATTGTTGTCTGCCGTCAAATTCACATAAGAACCACCAGGAAGTTTGAATTTGACCTGATTCCAGTCGTTCAATCTTGGCGTTCCTTGCCATGCGGAATTTTGATTTGTACTTCGTTCAAACGGATAGGCTGAGGCCCAGTATAAACCGGCATAAACTATTTTAGAACAAGTTCCGGTAAGGACCAAATCTGCCGAACTTGAACTGAATGTGGAGGGATCGCCATCGATATCAATATATTCCATATTGAATCTGTCATTGGCAAGTGGCCCGTCATAGGGAGTGTTTGCTTCGCTAGGATTGCTTGCTGAAGCCCTATTGACAATATTGTTTCCAACGAAGAGGATGTCTCCTTTTACTTTTAGGTTTCCATTCTGGAGCCTGGGCGAAAAAGGAACGGCTACTTGTGCCTGAGCGCTAAAACAGCATAGAATAAGGCATCCAAGCAGAACGATTGCCTTATGAACATGATTTGGGAGCTGGTGCATTGTTTTTGTTTTAAGTGGTATTTGTTTTTTTGTTTAATTGGTGTTAATGCTCATTATCCAAATGGGGTCAAAGTAGGAGTTGTCCACATTTGAATAATAAGAAATTAAGGCTTCTCTCCAGGATGAGTGCTTTTTCAAGTAGACATATCTGAAATTGTTTTTAGGGTTTATAAAATAGCTTGTCTCAATACCTCTGTTTTTCATTTTCTCCATGAACTTTTCAGTGTTTTCCTGAGCGGCAAATACATTGGCAATAATGTAATAGCCCGTTTCCAGTCCTGCTACCGATAATTTGTTGCCTTTTTTAGGAGCTTCTCGAGGTTTTGTTGTCTTCTTGGAATAGAATTCCTTGATTTCTTCTTCTGTCTTGGCGCTTATCTCTCTTTGCGCTTTTTCGTCTTTTACGAACTGTTCTACGGAACCTTCCGGATTGCTCTGTGTTTCATCATTTTTGTTTTTGGAATTATTATCAACGTTCTTGTGGTTCTCGTCTAGCCCGATTTCTTCGGGATTGTCTACATGTATGATGTAGAGGTCTTTTTCTTTGCCTGATGCTTTTTTCTTTGCATGAGATTTCAAGGCTTCAGGAAGCGATTCGTATCGTTCGATGACATCTTTGCCATCAGCCGATTTTGATACGACATAATATCCGTTTTCAGCATCTTTCAGATCTTCCATAGTTTTTGGAATGATCTTTTTGCCCGCTTTTGATTTTCGAAGTGTAATTGGCTTGGCATTATCTTCTTTGGCACTGTTTTCTCTTTTCACATAGTCCATCAGGTTTTTTACCTTCTGCTCAAATTCTGCCTTGCGGATGTTTTCCAATGAGTCTTCCTGCATAAGCATGTCCAAAAGATGCATATTGCTGTCGTCCATCTGCAGGCGTAGCTTTTCTAACTCTAGGTCTTTGTCAAACTCAGGTATTCCGCCTTTTGATTTCTTTATAGCTATCTTTTTGTCAAGTGCTTCAATTTGTTCCAGGGTATCTTTTGCCGTCAACGGTTTTTTCTTGGCCAGAACTCTGTCTTTAAAAGAAAAAACCATAGTAATTTCATGTGTAGGGCCTAGATTAACAAGCCCTTCTTTAATGGTTCTTTCATAGGTATAGCCTAAAGAAAGCTTTTTTGTAAAATGGAATCCCAATCCAACACCTACACCATAAAAGTCATCGATCCCGGTTTGGAACCATCCAAATTTTGGAAAATCTACTAGCAGAGATCCGCTCAATCCTAAATCACTTTCCTGATTTACTTTTCCACGAGCCATCAGTCTGAAGCTGCTTCCTTCGAACATATCTGTAAGCGAGCTCATTTCATGCGAATACATGAGGTGTGCCGAAAAAGTCTTGTCGGAATAATCTTTTGTTAGCTTACTGGATTTGAAATCATAATCGATAAAGTTTTCAGCATATATGCCAAAGTTAAGATTGCCATAGTTAAGGTTGAATCCGGGCTTAATGCTTAACAAAGAGTTGTTTCGCATGGCTAATAATATCGGATCCGGTTCTTCCGTCACTGTCCTGTTTCGATCGATGCCGCTGTTGTAATAGGCAAAGTTGAATCCAAAGGTCAGACCCATTTTTTCGGTTAGCTTCACATTGTAGGCATAGTTTGCAATTCCTCCAAAGCTTACAATTACGCCCAAATTATGTTGGTAGAGTCCGAAGCCTAATCCGGATCTTTCAGAAAATTTTCCGGTATAGGCAAGCATATATACTTTTGGTGAATCGTTAAATTGTATCCACTGATTCCTGTGGTATAGCGAAACATAGGTATTGTCCTCGTCTACAAATGAGAACGCCGGATTCTGCAGGAAGCGATTGTATTTTAAGTTATTCTGCGTCGGAAGATTAAATGTAAGCACAGGAGCATCCTGCGCTCTTACGGTAGTAAAGGCGAAGAAGAAAATAAAAAAGGATAAGGTGAAGTAGTTTTTTATCATTTAATTATTTTACAATTGTTATTGAACCTCGTTCGGTAATTTTATTGCCTTCCATAATGGTATAATAGTACACAGGATTTTTTAGGGAATAGGTAAAGGAGCTTTCCGGCCAGTTGTTTAAGTATCTTGTTGACCTGAAAACGATAGCGCCGTCAGGGCCATAAATGACTACTTCAACATTTTGGTTATTTACATATTTGGTTGGCAGATTCCAGGTGTCGTTGATTCCGTCAGCATTTGGAGTCACGACGTTCGGGATAGCCATCATATTGTTTTCCATTCCGGTAACTATAAATTCTTTGGTTACCTGACATTCGCCCACTTTAGCAATGAGTTTGTAAGTTCCGGGTTCTTCTATTGTTACGGATGGACCGTTGGAAACAACCGAATCATTAAAATACCATTCGTAGCTATGAGCACCACTTGCCGTAAGCGTAATCGAAGTGCCTAATATGAGTGTAATATCTCTTGGAGAATCAACGGTTATTAGCGACATATCAAACGGAACGACTTCAAGAGTGTTTGAGGTAACGGTACAATCCAGATAGCTTACAACCAGGAAGTAATTTCCTGCAGTGTTTACGGTAAGCGAGCTTTCAGTCCCAATCACGGTTGTGTTTCCTTGCTTATACCATTTGTAAGTGTATTCAGGATTGTTGACATTGCTTCTTATCACAACGTTCGTTTCGGAAGAGCAAAGTATGTCATCTGTAGAAATGACAACCTCTCTGGCAAAACTCAAATTGACAGGGATGGCATTCGACAAGATAACAGTATAGTCAGGAATCGTGACTTGTAAGGTATAGGTGCCAATGTCATTAGGATTGTTTAGCGTTAAAGAAGTAGCCGTAGCTCCTGGTACAGGTTGTCCGCTTTTGAGCCATTGGTATTGGTAATTGTAATTGTTGTTTAAAACGCTTACCGAACCACCTGGTGCTATAGCGTTGAAGGAAGCAATGCTCAATGTAGCAGTAGTACTGCCGCATTGTTGGAAATCGCCCACAATAGCAATCGTGATATTCATTTCATTAGGATAGCTCAACCTGAAGACCATTTCTTTAGTAATGTCACATCCTTGTGTCTGTCTTACAACGGCTTTATAATCTCCGTTGCGGTTTACGGCAAATGAGCTACTGTTAGAATTGCTTATCTGGATATCATATCGGAACCAATCAATCGTAGGCTGTAAGGCATCTGTAGTTATGGATAAGGTTTTTACCTGGCCTGGAATAATAGTATCGGCTAACGGACTGTTTGGCGTAAGGTTAAAATCACTTTCTTGTATTTCCAAAATGTTCGATTCGAAAGTACAGCTTCCCGTATTTACAGAAAGTTTATAGGAACCAGCTTCTGTTGCCGTAAAGCTGGTGTTGTTTCCTGTACCGATTTCATCTCCGTTTTTGAACCAGGTATACGTATAGGAACTCTCTGAAAAATTACTACTGATTGTTATCTGTGGATTTTCAGGACATAGCTGTCCAGCAGCTGTAATGAGCAGCGGCTGACCTGAGAAAAGATTTACTGTTATGTCATTAGAGACAATCGGGGCAAAATCCGGTACTGTAATTTGGAGTTTATAAGTGCCGTTTTCTGATGGATTGCTAATTGTTAATGATGAGGCAACGGCTCCAACTACAGGATCTCCATTTTTAAACCACTGGAAAGCATATCCGGAAGTATTGGTTACGGGAATATTTCCTGTTGGAATGATTGCAATAAGACTGGAAAGACTCAATGTGATAGAGGTACTGGAACATTGCTGATAATCTGAATTAGCACTGATGGTACTGTCAAATCCGGTAGGATATTCCAATACAAATACTTTTTCGGCAGTTGCATTACAACCTTGTGTCTGTGTGACCACAACTTTGTATGTGCCGTTTTGCGTAGCGGTATAACTATTCTGATTGACACCTGGAATAGGGTCGCCGTTTCGGAACCAGGCAAACTGTGGAGCAGCAGCATCGGTCGTTACCGAAAGTATTTTGGTTTCCCCCGGAAGGATAATATCAGTAGCAGGTGAAGTACTGGCCACGCTAATCTGTCCTATGGTCAAGACAATGGCATTCGACTGTTTTGTACATCCGCTATGGCTGATTATAAGGTAATAATTTCCTTCAGCATTTACAATATAGCTGTCGGAAGTTGCTCCCGGTATCGGGTCGTCATTTTTATACCATTGGTAGCTATAGGCTGGGTTTGTGACGCTTGACGAAAGGGTGACATTGCTTCCTTCGCAAAGTGCTCCCGAACTGCTGATTGTTGGGTCTTCCGGTGAAAGTTTTATGTCTATGGCATTTGAAATTACAGGCGCAAAATCCGGCAGCGTTATACTTACCGTATAACTTCCATTTTCTGCTGCGCTGGTTGTGATATGGCTTGTGCCGGTAGCTCCTGCAACAGGAGAAGTGTTTTTAAGCCATTGGTAAACATAGCTATTTGCCCTATTGGTTATGTCTATGATTCCTTGCGAAGTAGTAGCAATAAAGCGGATGATTGATAATGTTGCTGGTCCGTCGCTACAATCTGTATAAGCTGCGTCTGGTGCGATTTCCACATCAAATCCTGTCGGATATTCCAACACGAATATTTTTTCAGCAGTAGCGTTACAGCCTTGTGTTTGGGTCACTACGACTTTATAAGTGCCATTCTGTGTTGCCGAGTAGCTGCTTTGATTGGCTCCCGGAATAGGATCGCTGTTTCTAAACCAGGCAAACTGAGGAGCAGCAGCATCCGTAGTTACAGAAAGTATTTTGGTTTCTCCCGGAAGGATAATATCAGTAGCAGGCGAAGTGCTGGCCACATTAATCTGTCCTATTGTTAAGGTAGTTGTATTTGATTGTCTGGTACAACCACTGTGGCTGATTATAAGGTAATAATCTCCTTCTTCGTCTGCAATATGGCTGTCGGAAGTTGCTCCCGGTATCGGGTCGTCATTTTTATACCATTGGTAGCTATAGGCTGGGTTTGTGACGCTTGACGAAAGGGTGACATTGCTTCCTTCGCAAAGGGCTCCTGAACTACTGATTGTCGTATCTTCCGGTGCAAGTTTTATGTCTATGGCATTTGAAATTACAGGCGCAAAATCCGGCAGCGTTATACTTACCGTATAACTTCCATTTTCTGCTGCGCTGGTTATGATATGGCTTGTGCCGATAGCTCCTGCAACAGGAGAAGTGTTTTTATGCCATTGGTAAGCATAGCTGTTTGCCCTATTGGTCAGCTCTATGATTCCTTGTGAGGTATTGGCAATAAAACGGGTAATTGATAGTGTCACAGGCCCATTTCCGCATGCGATATAACCTGTTCCAGGAGCAATGGTTACATCAAATCCGGTAGGGTATTCCAATACGAATATTTTTTCGGCAGTAGCATTACAGCCTTGGGTTTGTGTAACTACAACTTTGTAGGTGCCATTCTGAGTAGCCGAGTAGCTATTTTGGTTAGCACCCGGAATTGGGTCGCCGTTTCTAAACCAGGCAAATTGTGGAGCTACAGCATCGGTTGTTACAGAAAGTATTTTGGTTTCTCCCGGAAGGATAATATCTGTTGCCGGCGAAGTACTGGCTACGTTAATTCGTTGTATTGTCAGGACAATGGCATTTGACTGTCTTGTACATCCGCTATGGCTGATTATTAAATAATAGTTTCCTTCTGTATTCGCTATATAATTGATGGAAGTTGCTCCTGGAATCGGATTGTCATTTTTATACCATTGGTAGCTATAAACTGGATTTGTAACTGTTGACGAAAGGGTAACACTGCCTCCTTCACAAAGTTCTCCCGAATTGCTGATAGTTGCGTTTTCGGGCGACAATTTTACATCTATGGCATTTGAAATTACTGGTGCGAAATCAGGGATGGTCACGCTTAGGGTATAGCTTCCGTTTTCTGCAGCGCTGGTTATGGTATGGCTTCTGCCGGTAGCTCCTGTAACTGATGAAGTATTTTTAAGCCATTGGTAAGTATAGCTGTTTGTCCTGTTAGTCAGGTCGATTATTCCTTGTGAAGTATTGGCGATAAAACGGGTGATTGATAGTACAGCAGGTCCGTTGCCGCAAGCCGTATAGCCGGCTTGAGGAGCAATGGTCACTTCAAATCCGGTAGGATATTCCAATACGAATACTTTTTCTTTTTGGATAAGGCAGCCTTGGTTTTGAGTAATTACAACTTTGTAGGTGCCATTTTGTGTGGCAATATAACTGCTCTGATTAGCACCCGGAATTGGATCATTATTTCGGAACCAGGCAAATTGTGGTGCAATAGCATCTGTTGTAACGGATAGTGTTTTCTGTTCTCCAGGGATTAGTATGTCAAAGGCAGGCGAAGTTGCAGTAATTGTAAAAGTTGGGATTTGCAATCCGACAGTGTTTGATTGTTTTGTACAAGTTCCGCTTGTAGCGATGAGATAGTAATTTCCTTCTTCTGAAGCAGTAAGGGTGCTGGAAACAGCTCCTGCTATTGCAATGTCGTTTTTATGCCATTGGTAGCTATAGGCTGGATTGGTAACATTTGATGATAGCAGAACGGTTCCGTTTTCACACAAAGGACCGTTCCCGTTTATGGCAATATTTTCAAGTGCAAGATTTACGGCTAGGATATTTGAAGTAACAACACCAAAATCAGGAATTGTAATTTTTAACACATAATTTCCATTGTCAGCAGGACTGTTTACCGGTAGTGAAGTGGTTGTTGCACCTGGAATTGGGTTGTTGTTTTTATACCATTGATAAGCATAATTGTAAGTATTGCCTATAAGATTTATGGTATTGCTTTGGGTGATTGCATCAAATTGGGCAATAGATAATGTTGTCGCTGTGCTAACGCAAGAGGCGTATCCTGTTCCGGTCTGCACGGCCAAATCGAAACGGGAAGGATAGACGACAGAAACGGAACTTTCTTTTGTTATGTTGCATGGCAGTGCTTCGGTTACAGAAACACTATAATCTCCGGCCTGAGTTATATTTAAGGAAGCTTGCGTGGCGCCCGGTAAGACTGAGGTGTTTTTATGCCATTGGAATTGTGGATTCTGAGCGTCGGTTACAGTGTTGACAGTAATGGTTTCACCCGGAATTAAAACTATCTGAGCAGGTGTGTTGAGTGACAGATTAAAGTCAATAACTTCCAATGCTACTGGATCTGATTCAAAAGTACAGCCTGCTACGGTGATTTCCAGATGATAAATGCCTCCTTCGGCAGCTTCATAGGTTGAATTTGTAGCGCCGGGCATGAAATTATTGTTTTTATACCATTTATAGGTATAGCTGGCATTTTGCAGTACGCTCGTGAGTGTCTTAGTGTCATTAGGACAAATTGCAGTAGAATTATTTTCAACTTGGATGACCGGGCTGATAGGGCTCTGTACCTGAACCTGAACAATATTGGAATAGGAATTCATCACGCAGGTTCCATAATCTACAATTACATAGTAGGAACCAGGCTGTGATACAAGCAGCGATGGGCCACGCTCTCCGGGTATTTCGATAAAATTTTTATACCATTTGTAATTTAATGCCGGATAGTAAAGTGGCGATGCAGAAGTTCCATCGTTATCGATTTGTAAAAGGAAATCTTCTGCTCCACAAAGTGTTACAGTACTGTTGTTTCCGTTTATTGAGAAAGTTTGATTATGTACGGCATAGTAAGCAGCAAAGGCATTACTATTAGGGCTTACTTTTACTGGATTGGTACTCCTGACGCGAATACGATAACCTTCGCCATAAGTGTTTGTTGGCAGATTAAAGTTGCTCGAAACGGGTGAAGTTGTATTGGTGAGCGTTTTAACTATGACTGGACTTGCAAAACTTCCGTTTCTGTCTGACAGTTCTACGATAAATTGGTTGGAAGGACCTAGGTTTTGAACCGGAAAAAATGAAAAAGAAAAGTTGTAAGTATTGAAGCTTGCAGATGCACAGGCTTGAGTGAAGCCTATTGAAGGCGTTGAGATAGTAATCTGCGCATAGCTAGAGCCTACGAAACACAGACCGAAGAGGAGGCGGTAAAGTAAATAGAATTTTTTTGGCTGATTATGTATTTTCATGGCAAACCTTAAAGTTATCAATACTTTAGCAATGCTATTGAATTATACAGTTCCCCCAAATTGTATATCAATAACTATTAATGTTTCCCTTTTGTCTTATAATCTCTTCCTCATTAAAATTCAAACACTACTTAAATTTTACCAAAAATCTGAATTCCTACAATTCTTCTTTATATCTGAATTGGTTTCAAAAATAATAAAAAAATGTATTTAGTCGATAAAAATATACACTTAATCGACTAAATTTTTTTAATTAAAATTTTAATGATATAAAATTGAACGATTTTGTTTGGTTTTCTGATATGTTTTTTTTTCTCTTTCTATTCTCAAAATCCAAATGGGTTATATATAAAAAAGAAAGCGGCTCTTTATTGTGCTTCATTTTAATTACTATTACCAATCAAAATAACCAATGAATTATACAGAGCACGCTTTCTTATTGCTTCTTTTACAAAGAATATTTCTAAGTATTTCTGATAGATGAAAAGTGTCTCTCTTGCTAGTGTCGTACTAATCCCTAATCACATGCCGAACGTAGTGAGAGACACTTTCCTTTAGATGGAACCATTTATGAGTCTATCTAATGCTGTCTGGAATTTTTCCTTAAGACCACATACATTTTTATAATAGCAAAGATGTGTATTTACTATGATGTTGACAATCGTAAAGTAATAACTGGTAGTATATTAAGAATAACTGGTAGTATATAAGAATAACTGGTTTTTGTATTGGAGATTTAAAACAAGTTAAAAGAGAGGAAAAGCAAATCTATAGATAGAGTAGGTTAGGATAATAAAACCTAAAAGTTACTTAATGGATTAGTTCTCTATCCATTTGATGGCATTGTATAATGCTGCCTCACTGCTGCACGCCAAGTCGGGCGTAATGCTTTCTCCGTATTTGTTTTTGTTTCTGTCTGCAAAAACACTTGTTGCTAGATTGATGCGAGAACCGTCGGATAATGTAAATGAATTACATCCTGTTGAAACGCCATATGTTTTTTCTCCAAAGAACCTGACGTTTGGCAGGCCTTTAAATACTACCGCCATGGCTTCGCCTGAACTTGCTGTTTTGTTGTCTATAAGGACGGCTATTTTTGGGTTTTTTATATGAAGCGAAATTACATGATGGTTTTGGGCTAGCATAATAGTGTCGCTTAAAGCCTTGCCGTCTTTGTATTCCCATCGAGTGGTTTTATTGTCAGGTGTAATAAAATATCCCTGGACACCGTTGCTTAAAAAAGGACCGGCTGCAGCTAGCATAGGCCACATATTTCCGCCAAAATTATTTCGTAAGTCGACAATCCAGCCTTTGCGATTTTTTGTATTCTGCGTCGCTAATTTATCGGTGATTGAACTGATGTATTGCTGTGTTTGCTCTTCATTTCCTATGCAAAAAGGAAATCGGATATAGCCTATGCCTTCCGGTACGGTTTCGTCTGTTAAAACAGGTAGAGGCTTTTCATTGTCCGGGTCTTCTGTTTCGACTGCTGGAGCAAAATAACTGTGGTTGTCTCCGAGCTTTTTTATGGCAAAATAAATAGCCGGATATGTATCTTCAACGGATTGGCTTCCCTGTGCAAATTGTAGTACTTCATTTTTGAAAACATCCCAATCAATCTTGTTCTTATTTACAGAATTTGTTTTTAGTAACAAGACAACTTCTTCGATATACTTTTCTGATTTTTGATGCAAGCTATAAGCCGGCTGGTTTTTACAGCTGAATAAGCATAGGATATAGCTGATAGTACAGAAAAGGAAAAATACGTTCTTCATAAACAGGGTATAATAAGATTCTAAATATACAAAGAGTATGTTTATGCGGTATTTTTCAAAATAAAAAACCCTAATTTGTTGTTTGAACAGATTAGGGTGTAGTAGCCTCGGCGGGGATCGAACCTGCATCAAAAGTTTAGGAAACTCCCATTCTATCCATTGAACTACGAGGCCATGACACAAAAATAAAAAACAAATCATGATTTATTAAAACTCTAGAAGTTTTTATAAAGTTTTATGTTTTAAAATTTTTACAAAATCTTGAACCTTTGCTAATTGATTGCTAAAATTCTTCTCGGTAGATTGTTTATTTGCTATATTTATGATAACCATAAACTAGAAGGATCATGAAGAAAACTTACATCAAATACGATGTGAATAGGGCCTGTCAGGTAATATTGCAAGAACAGTTGGAAGAGCTGGGCATCGCCTATGAAACACAGGAACTGGGCGAGGTAATAATTCAGAAAAATGTACCAATGGCTCTTTTTCTTACCTTAAGAAATAACCTGCAGCGTTATGGTATTGACGTGTTGAACGATCAAAAGGGACAGCTTATACAAAGGATTAAAAATACAATTATTGAAATGGTAGGACGGGATAAACTCCCTACTTCTAAAATCTCTTGTTATCTGGCAGAAAGGTTACAGATGAACTACAATTATATTTCTGCTGTTTTTTCAGAGTACACGCATAGCTCAATTGAAAATTATATCATATTGCAAAAAATTGAGCGAGCCAAAAAACTTCTGCTACAGGAATTATCGCTAACAGAAGTTTCCTGTCTGTTAAGTTACAGTAGTGTTGCACATCTTTCCGGACAGTTTAAAAAAGTAACCGGACTTTCCCCTTCGGTATTCAAGAAAATTATCAATGAACGTAAAAAAAATGCACATACTAACTAAAAATAAGGTTCTCTATGGAAAAAGCTGAGAAAATGCATATTGCGCTTGCAGACGATGATCTGGAAGATCGTGAATTGTTTCGGGACGCTATCGAAGAACTGGGTTTGGATGTAGAACTGAGTCTTTTTAGCAATGGAGACGAGTTGCTGGATTATCTGCATGACGCACACGATAAAAAACGACCTCATATTTTGTTTTTAGACTTGAATATGCTGTGTAGCAAATATGATGATTGTCTTTCTGAAATACGTCGACATTCCAAATTTAAGGACCTTTCTATTGCGATCTATTCTACCTCGAGTGCAGAAAATGACATCCATAAGACTTTTGTGGGTGGGGCAAACATCTATATCAAAAAGCCAAATGATTTTGAAGTGCTGAAACAGTCCTTACATGAGGTATTAAAAATCAATTGGCAGTTTCATACTTCTGGATTGGATAAAAGCACTTTTCTTTTTCGGATTTAAAAGCTTTGTTTTGCGGCTCTGCGCCTTTGCGAGAAATATCCTCTCGCAAAGGCGCAGAGCCGCAAAGTCTATAAAATAAAATTTTTCAAACTTTTTGCCATTTAGCATGAAAAGCAAGCTTAAAACAAACCTAATATCATGCCTTAAAAACATTCTTATTAATTAGTTACATTTGAAACTTTAATTAATGACTATATCTATTTCGGCCCATGTCTAGAATTACAAAATCAGCTTTATTCCTACTGCTTTTATTTACTTTTTCTGTTTCCTATTCGCAAGACAGAGTCATCGATTCGATAAAAATCCTAATAAGAAATCCCAAGCTCCACGATACGACAAAATTGAGAGCTATTAGTGACGCTATGGATTATCATTATATGGAACAAGAAAAGAATTATTATGTTCTGAATAACATGATGGGTAAGATTGCTCTGGAAAACTATAAAAAAAGCAATACTCCCGAACTTAAAGAGAAGTACACATTATGGCTGGCAAGTTACTATTCTACGGTAGGAACAGAATATTCTTTTACAAAAGAACGCGAAAAAGGATTGGTGTATCATGATAAAAGTATAGCTCTTTTTAAGTCGATAAAATATTATGATGAGATGTACAAAAATATGCTGGTAAAAGCAGCGCTATATGTCCGAATGAATCAGGATCACAAGGCTATTCCGCTGATATTTGATGCTGTCAAATATTTTGAAAAGGACAAAGAATATTACGTAGATGATTTAGCTTATGCCTATTCTGGTCTGGGACAGATCTATATCGGGCAGAAGCAGCATCAAAAAGCAATAAGCTATAATCAAAAAGCAATTCGCTTTTATGAGGATTCGTATGCACAGGAGCCCAATGACCATACAAGTTATCTTAAATCTCTAGCTTACTCCAATATAGCCTATTCCTATTCATCCCTTAAGAAGTTTGAAGAATCAATAGAGTATTGCAACAAGGCATTGCAGATAACCAGAAAAATAAAAAACTATACCATTACGGGTCTTGTTTTATCCCGATTAGGAAATGCAAAAATGCATCTCGGCAAGTTGGACGAAGCAGAAAAAATATTTAATGAGATCTTCTCTATAAAAGGACTGGCAGAAGCCACAAACGATGCGGCCTTGAGCTCTGCTTATTATGGACTGGCTGATTTGCATGTCAAAAAAGGGGACCTAAATAAAGCAGAGTTGTATGCAGATAAAGGCTTTCAGTTAAGCAAAAAAACAGGAAGCATTGACCTTCAGGATTATGGTGCAAAGCTTATTTATGATATCAGCAAAGCGACCAAAAATTTTGAAAAAGCCCTTGAAATGTATCAGTTTCATGAGAAGATAGTAGATTCCAGCCAGATTCAGGCCTCGAAGAATGAGCTGGAACAGCAGCTTCTCAAATATGATTTCGAGAAAAAGGAATTAAATTACAAGTTGGCGGCTCAAAAGAAAGCTGAGGTCAAAAACAATTGGCTTATGGGACTTTCCGGAGTGCTTTTCTTTTTGCTGATTGGCGGTTATTTTTATTACAGAAATACAAAGCAGAAGCAAGAAATTACGAAACTTGAGAAAAATCAGATAAAGCAAAAACTGCTGATTACTCAGATGAATCCCCATTTTATTTTTAATTCGATTAGTAACATCCAGGGGCTGATCCGTGAAAAGAAAGAAGAAGAATCCATAAGCTATCTGAATAAATTTTCAGTACTGACCCGACAGATTCTGGAGAATTCAAATGAAAACTACATTTCGTTAGAAGAAGAAGTAGGCATGATGGAAAATTACCTATCCATCCAACAGCTTTTATACAGCAACAAATTCAGCTTTACGCTTGTTGTTGATGAAGCAATTGATCAGGAATCCCTGTTTTTGCCACCGATGCTGACACAGCCCTTTATCGAAAATGCCATAAAACATGGTTTGGCAGATAAAGACCAAAATGGCAAAATTGATATCCGCTTTTACCTCAAAGAAAGTAAGCTGTTTTTCGAGATTTTCGATAACGGAAAAGGATTTGATGCACCGAAAGCCATAAGCAATCACAAGTCACTGGCAATGACTATTACCAAGGAACGCTTGATTAGCTATACCAAAAACCAGGATTTTGTCGTACAGACCGATACGATAAAAGATAAAGACGAGAAGGTTTTGGGGGCTAAGGTCGTTTTTGAAATACCTTATATTTATGAGGGTTAGGGTTTTTGGTTTGGTTTGAAAACTGTTAGATTGAGAATATTGTATAAAAAAAATCCTGATAGAAATATCAGGATTTTTTTGATTTAAGTTTTTTATAAAGTGTTCTTAATAAGAGTTTATTTCTTTATAATAATCTCCGATTGATTATTTATCGTTATGATTTTTACGATATAGCTTCCGTTAGGTAGGGAAGAGATGTCAACAGAATTGTTGTTTATTTTCTTGGTTAAATCGTCTATGAATTTGCCTGTCTCATCATATATTTCAACGTTGGTTAAAGAATCAGTTTTTTTAATTTCAAAATTAAGAATGTCTTTAACCGGATTTGGATAGACTTTTATTTCACCATCAATATTGATCTTGTACAATTCTTCGGTTTTGGTTATGTCTTTTACATTGTTTTCTGCAGTTTTAGGAGCGAAGTCATTATTTAGTATTGTTCCAATTGCAGTATCGCTAATGTCTCCTGTAAAATTAGTCGCAGAGGCGATGCTCAATTTAAAAGTTTCGTCTGATTCAACAGCTGTATCATTAGTAGTTTGTATTTTAATAACATCGGATGTTGTGCCAGCAGTTATTGTTTTGTTTGCCAGAACGGTATAATCGTTTGCTGCTGCGGAAATGTTAGTATAAGCAAATGTGAGTGTCACATCGTTTGGCAACGGATTGCTAAGTGTGATTGGAAAAGCCAACAATCCACCCTCAGCAACTGAAGCGTCTTGGATTTGAATTACATCTACTAAAGGTTCAATAATAATTGATTTTACTTCAGAATCATATTTGGCATCTATTGACATAAAATAATCTGAATTCGAATCGAATGAAAGAGGTGGAATTATTTCATAAATATTGAAATTATTATAATTAGGGTCTGATGTATTGGTGCTCAAATATCGACCTCTTCCTCCCCACTCAACGGAGGATGGACGTAAAGCTTTGGAAATTGTAAAATAAAAGTCTTCAACATCGGAGGCACGTCCATTGCGTGTAACTATTTTGATTTTTAATTTTTTTGGCAATACATTGGTGTCATTGGATTCTTCAGTAATTTTTTGACTTATTTGTATTTGACTAAAATTTTCTGTAGCTCCTTTTAATTTTATGACTTTCGGATTATATCGAGTTGTCTGGCTAAAAGTCATTCCCAAATCAGAAATATTCGACGGATTTATAATCATGGAACCATCAAATGAATTTTCAATTATATTGGAAGTTTTGAAGGATTGCCATTCCCTAAAAGAAGTTGCATTACTAAAATTGATGATTTTTGGCAATTGGTCAAATGTTATAGGGATGTTGCGGGTTGGAGTAAATGTATTGGAATTGACCGCAAAACTCGATTTTGCAATTCTATTTGATGGTAAAGAAAGCGGTGCTTCAATTAAGTTTAAACTTTTAAAATCTTCATTTATTAGATACGAATATTGTGCTCCTTCACTTATACGATTGCCTGTAATATCTACTACAAGTGGTACATTCAGATTGGTCAAATCTGCATTGGTACAGTCAATAAATGCTCTTACGAGATCAGGTCCGTAAAAAGGATTGTTTTCAAGAAAATTATCCCTGATGATTATGTGATGCGAATTACTTTTTATAAAAGCACCTTTTTCTGCAGGTCCTCTGTAATCTAAAATATCGTTATGGAAAATTAAATTTTGAGAACCAATCTGAAAGTTCAAGCCTTGCGGATCGTGTATTCTACTTAAATCCAAGATTGCATATTTCCAAAAGCCTATAAATCGGTTATTGCTAATGGTATTTAGGTCTGATCCCTCTAATTTAATTCCGATATTAAAATTTTCTATCTTATTATTTGCAATTTCACAGTCATAAGCTTTCTTAAACGAGAGTGCAATTCCGGTATCATTATTACCAGCGGCTGTTGTCTTACCGATAAAGTTGCAGTTTATTATTTTGACTTTTGTTATTGCATAATATTCATCTCCAAAGTTGTCAACAGCATTGTAAGGTGGAGTGTTATTAATTGAGCCTCCAACGAATTCAAGGCCATTTGTGCAATAGAAAATAAGATTTTCAAATATTATGGCTTTATCAAATCCATATTGAGGAATGTTAATACATTTGAATACAAAGCCTGTAAATTCTGGGCTGCTGCCAGCAGTTTCAAGATGAATGCCGCCTGAGCTATAAAGATGGTAACTGGTCCTATCATGATTTAAATTTCTTTTATTTAAATCAAGATAAACGGTTTTAAAAACAGGATATCCAACGCTATAAGAAGTGCTATTCTGAACCCTGGCAGGAAAATAAACCTTAGGATAAAAATTTACAGCTCTCTGGATTGAATCTGACCAATCTGCTTGTGGATTCTCATCATGGGTTTGCCACCATTGAGGATAAGTTTGGTCAATTTGAGGAAATCCATCTGTTTTACCCGTTCCTAAACAATTGAATATTTGATAAATTCCCGCATCGATTGAGCTATTAATAAAAAGGGTTTTTGAGTTGGGGATTGTTATTATGTTTCCTTTCAAGAATTTAAGAGCTTTCTTTTCGCTAACTGTTTTGTCGCTAACCAAAGTGATGCTCTTGTCTATAACCAATGTATGGAAAGTAGTAGAGGAGTTTAAAAAATCAATGGCACTTTCTAAGGAGGCATAATCACTTAGGTAGATTACAGTTAATTCTGTAGAAGGAGTTACATCCGTAGTTTCAGATTTCCCATCTACAACCATGCTGGTTGTTGGTAATGGGCTTCGGGCAAACCCTAAAAAAGAAGCTAGAAATACAGTACAAAAGAGAATGTTTTTTTTCATAATGTAGTTTTTGAAGTTAAGTTAGTTATAAAGATATAGAAAAAGGGAATCAAAAATTATGAAGAAAAAATTGGTTAAAAAATGAAAAGGTTAAGTTTTGATTACAAAGATGTAAACTAGAGTCTAAGTGAAGGTTTTTAGTAGAGGTGAATACCTGAAGTTGGTAAGGAAAATTATCGAAGAGTATAAAAACAAAAAATCCTGATATTTCTATCAGGATTTTTTCTGCTCCCCCTCTTGGGCTCGAACCAAGGACCCTCTGATTAACAGTCAGATGCTCTAACCAACTGAGCTAAGGAGGAAGGCGTATTGCCTTTTAAAGCGGTGCAAATATAAGGCGAAATTTATTTCTTGCAAATAAAATTGAAGAAATTTTTCAATTTTTTTTCTATTTCATGATGGCTTTATAAATGTCATTGCCGTTGGCAAAGAGTACCAGTCCTATAAGTATAAAGAAACCAACAACTTGCGCGCGCTCTAGGAATTTTTCGCTCGGTTTCTTTCTTGTGATGATTTCAAACAATAAAAACATAACATGTCCACCATCTAGTGCTGGAATCGGTAAAAGGTTCATTACACCTAGCATGATCGATAGGAAAGCTGTAATCGTCCAAAAGTATTCCCAGCTCCAAACACTCGGAAAAACATTAAAGATCGCATAGAAGCCTCCTACGCCTTTGTAAGCACCTGTATCCGGGTTAACAATGGCTTTTAGCTGTGTAAAATAACGACCCAGTTCGTCTTTGCTTCTTTGAATACCCGCAGGGAATGATTCTGCAAAGGAGAAAGTCTCACGGCTGATTTTATAGTAGCCCAATTTTTCAAGGTTTTCAGGTTTAAGACCACCTTGCATTACACCCAGTTTACCATCCTTGTTAACGGTTACTTTTATAGGCTCTTCTTTTTCATCTCTGAAAACAACTGCGTCAAATGTCTTGCCGGCATTGGCTTCATTGAAAGCTAATATTTCATCAGCATATCTCATTTTCTTGCCGTTGATGCTTAAGATGATATCTCCTTTTTTAAGCGTATTTATATTTGGTGAATCTTCTGCAATATTACCTACAGTAAAAGGGACACGCAGTTTCAGATAGCGTCTGTCTTCTTCCACAATTTTAGACAGCAAGTCTACCGGAAGCTTGATTTCTTCTACGGCGCCATTTCTTTCGATAGTAGCCGTTTTAGCAAAATTGACATTGTATTGTACATCGTCGAATTTTTCTACTTTTTTGCCATCAACAGCAATGATCTTATCTCCGGTCTTGAATCCGATTTTTTCTCCAAGAGGACTGGAAACCCAGATGCCGTCTTTTAGTTCAGAATTCGAGATATACGTATTGCCATACACATAAGCCATACCTATGTAGATAATGATTGCCAGAACAAAATTGACTGTAACACCACCTAACATAATAATAAGACGCTGCCAAGCCGGCTTGGAACGGAATTCCCAAGGTTGAGGTGGAAGAGCCATCTGCTCCTTGTCCATGCTTTCGTCAATCATACCTGCAATCTTCACATAACCGCCTAATGGTAGCCATCCGATTCCGTAAACCGTTTCACCGATTTTTTTCTTGACCAGCGAGAATTTTACATCAAAGAAAAGATAGAATTTTTCAACTCGTGTCTTAAATAATTTGGCCGGGATGAAGTGCCCCAACTCATGTAGCACAATCAGCAATGATAAACTCAACAAAAACTGAGAGAGCTTAATAACTATTTCCATTTTTTAATTTTAGATTCAATAATTGCGAACAAAAATAGTGTTTTCTATTTACTTACGGTGGGATTATTCATTTTTCAATATTTTAAATGTTTGTTAATCTTTGAAATCGGAATTTTTAGTTTAGGTGATGTACAGTAATTTTACTTTTTAAACGGAATCGGTGTTGATTTCGCTTTATTCCTGCCTCATGCCATTACCGGCATCTTGCTAACTATACTAAACTTTTACAATCATGGAAAAAAGACAATTAGGCAATACAGACCTGCATATTTATCCTGTGGCGTTTGGAGGAAACGTTTTTGGGTGGACTCTTGACGAAAAGAAATCCTTTGAAATTTTAGACGGTTTTACCGAAGTAGGCTTTAATTTTATTGACACGGCCGATGTATATTCACGCTGGGCACCCGGAAATGTAGGTGGCGAATCAGAACGAATCATTGGCAAGTGGATGAAAGAAAAGAAAAACCGCCACGATATTGTCCTGACAACCAAAGTAGGTTCTGATATGGGCGATGGCAAAAAAGGACTCAAAAAACAATACATACTCAAAGCCATAGAAGATTCACTACAACGCCTTAAGACGGATTATCTGGATTTATACCAAACGCATTTTGATGATGTAGAAACTCCGGTAGAAGAAACATTGGAAGCCTATGCCCAATTGCAAAAAGATGGCAAAATCCGTTGGATTGGAACGTCAAATATGTCGCCGGAACGCATTCTAGCCTCTTTACAAGCAAGCGCAGCAAAAGGATTGCCACGTTATGAAACCTTACAGCCACATTATAACCTGTATGCCCGTGAAAAATATGAAACCCAATATGAATCACTGGCCCTGGAAAACGGTTTAGGTGTAATTACCTATTATTCGCTTGAAAGCGGATTTTTGACCGGAAAATACAGAACAAAAGAAGATTTGGGAAAAAGCCCAAGAGGTGGAGATATGGACAAATATTTTGACGAAAGAGGTTTGAAAATTCTGGCTGCTCTCGATGAAATTTCAAACCAATACAAAGCAACTCCCGCAGCAGTGTCACTGGCATGGCTTATCCAAAGACCATCGGTTACGGCTCCAATCGTGAGTGCTACCAGTAAAAGCCAATTGGGAAGCATCATCCAGGCGCCGGAACTAAATCTGGATGCAGAAGCTATCCGCTTTTTAGACAAAGCCAGCGCATGGCAATTATAAAAACAATTCACAACAAACAAACTTGTTAATTATTTGATGGAATTCAGATTTATCAACACCTTCAATACCCGCCCAAAACTCAAAGGCTATAAACATGCCAAGGAATCTTATTTAAAGCGGATACGCTGGGCAGTTTCCCTTTTTTATTTTGCGATGGGCTTGTGCTTTGCCACCTGGGCAAGCCGTATTCCGGATATCAAAGCTTCGCTCCATTTGAGCGAGAGCGATTTAGGCTCCATCCTTTTTGCATTGCCATTCGGACAGCTAATAGTCATGCCTTTTTCGGGAAAACTCGTCACAAAATACGGTAGCCATAGAATCCTGGTTCTTTCATTGGCATTCTATGCTCTTGCACTTACCAATCTTGGACTTGCAGCAAAGCCGTGGCAACTTTCTGCCGGACTGTTCCTGTTTGGGATTTTTGGAAACTTGAGCAATATTGCCGTAAACACACAAGGAGTCTACACCGAAGGACTTTTTAAAAGGACTATCATGTCTTCGTTTCACGGTGCCTGGAGTACGGCTGGTTTTTCCGGAGCTTTAATAGGAATTGCGATGCTGGCTTTAAAACTTTCGCCTTTTGAACATTTTGTGATTGCGGCCATAATTGTTTTTATACTGATGGCAGCCAATTATAAATACCTTATCAAAGCCAAAGAGAAAAAATCTTCAGAGAAGAAAAAGAAATTTTTCACCAAACCGGATGGCGTTTTGATTTGGCTGGGTATTATTGGTTTTTGCTGTATGGCAAGCGAAGGCGTTATGTTTGACTGGAGTGGTGTTTATTTCAAGGAAATCGTGAAAGCGCCTGGTCCATTGGTGATTTTAGGATATACCTCATTTATGATTATGATGGCCAGTGGAAGATTTTTAGGCGACCGACTCATCTATAAATACGGAAGAAAAAGAGTGTTGCAGATTAGCGGTCTGTTAATTTCAATCGGATTGTTTACATCGGTCTTTTTGCCGTATCTTGTTCCGTCTACCTTAGCATTCATGCTGGTAGGCTTGGGTGTTTCGACTATAGTGCCAACAGTATACAGCATTGCAGGAAAAAATACGACAGTAGCTCCAGGTGAAGCATTGACCATTGTTTCCAGTGTAAGTTTTCTTGGTTTCCTGATGGGGCCACCAGTTATCGGTTTTATTGCCGAAGCTGCCGGACTGCAATTTTCTTTTGCTTTTATCGGAATCTTCGGAGTAATGATCGCTATAATGGCAAGCCGTATCAAAGCAATACAATAAAGAAACTTTTTTAATGCAAAAGGGCTTCCATTTGGAAGCCCTTTTTGTTATATGTTTTAGAAACTAAGCTTTGATAAACTTCATCTGTTTTGTGCCAGCATCTGTAATTATTTTTACAAAGTTTACACCCACTGGCAATGCGGAAACATCCCATGAAGTCTGAGAAGTTGTTTCTTTGATAATCTGTCCTAATGCATTATAGAATATGGCTTTTTCAAGTACAACATTATCTGGGAGCTGCAATTGCAAAGAATGGGAAGCTGGATTAGGATACAGCTTTACGTTTTCATCCAAAACAAAACTTCCATTACCTAATGTAGCAGTACTGTTTCTTGCTATGATATCGCTTTTTGGATTAAAAGTAATGCCTGTAATCACAAACGGTACATTTTTGTCGATAGTCTGGTTATTGGTTGTGTTGTCCAAAATCAAATCCAATGATTGGCCTCCGGCGCCGGTTACTCGTACCGGAACTGGCATTTCAAAAAAGGAAACGGATGCATGAGACTGTGTCTGGCTTACTGTAAAACGAGCTACGCCCTGAGAAAAGTTTCTCGCCGTTATGGTATATCTCGGATAACCTTGCCCGTATACCCAATCATTAAAAAATTCGTCCAGATCCAATCCGGAAGCGGTTTCCAAATGTGTTTTCAGATTCTCGGTTATAGCATAGCCATAAGCCAGATTCGGGTCAGCGAGGTAGTTTTTGAC
This sequence comes from Flavobacterium microcysteis, assembly GCF_006385255.1. Classification (GTDB taxonomy): domain Bacteria; phylum Bacteroidota; class Bacteroidia; order Flavobacteriales; family Flavobacteriaceae; genus Flavobacterium; species Flavobacterium microcysteis. The sequence goes on along the minus strand of NZ_VFJE01000054.1, from coordinate 466,516 downwards.
GCCTTGGAAAAAGTTAGCGTCGCCCAATTTAAAGCGAAGCATATGCACCACCATAGCACCTTTGTCATAGGTTAACCTGCTGCTAAAAATTCTTCCGGCATCTAAGGCTTCAGTATCCGACAGATAAACAGCTCCGCCAACTTGGGAAGTGATGTTATCAATCAAACTGCTTTTCCAGGAATTAAAGTCGGTAGCGCCATCCATATTCTCAATAACAAGACCGGCCAGATAGCTTGCAAAACCTTCGTTTAGCCAAATGTCTTTCCAACTGCCGCAAGTAATTTTATCTCCAAACCATTGGTGGGCTAATTCATGAGCAATCAGGTCTCTGCCAAAACTACCCATAAACGAAACCGTAGTGTGTTCCATTCCGCCACCTAGTGAACACTGTGCATGTCCGTATTTTTCATTAGAAAAAGGATAGGTCTCAAACAGCTGTTCAAACAGATCCATAATAGGCACGGTTACAGCCAGGGCGTTTTGGGTAGCTGCCTGACTTTCCGGATAGATATAATTTACAATCGGAAAAGTATGTGGTGCAGTTCCTGCCTGTTGTGTGAATATTGTATAGTTAGTAACACCAATAGCTATAAGATAGGCCGGAATAGGATAGTTGTGGTGAAAATGTGTAGTTTTTGTACCATCACCATTGTTGACGGCACTGATTTGAAGTCCGTTGGCAACGCTCACATATTGTGATCCTGTTTTTATAAATACATCCAATTTTTCAATCTTGTCATTCAAGTCTTGTTTGCACGGCCACCAGTCTCTGGCCCCAAAAGGTTCAGAAAGCGTATAAAGTCCTGGATTTCCGGCATGTGTATAAGTGTTGAATCCGTCACTATCGGCAGGAGGAGCTCCTTCATATACAATTGTCAACGAATCCAATACATTAGTGTTTTGTACGGCAGGCAGGGTAATAACCAACTCATTTGTGCCGTTTTGTGTAAAACTAAGTGATGTATTTCTTTGTTTTACCGAGCTCACTTCCAATTCGTCCGCAAGATCAAAAGTTATAGTGCTCATATTTGATTTTGCCTTGTAATAAGTAGTCACATTGCCTTTGATGTAATAAATACTCGGGTTTACCTCAAATCGGAGCCTATGATAGGTCACATCATAATTTTCGGTATTCGGATTATTCCTGAAGTTGATTTTTTTTACCGCTGATTTTCGTTCTGCTTCAGCTATTTGGTTGTTTTGAGAAGATGAATTCTGAGCAAAGCTAACGCTTGACAGAACTAAAGCGAATAGCAGGTATATTTTTTTCATAATCGGGAAAAATTTCCCAAATGTAATTAATAAATAACACACAAGATGTTAATTTATTACAGTTGAGACCGCATTTAAAACTTTACACTATGTTAGCCGTTAACTTTGCAACTGTCAACCTTTTTTCCTTAAATTTGCTTCCTTATAAAAATTAGACAATGTTACAGATAGCATTTATTAGAGAAAACCAGGAGAAAGTCCTCAAAGCTTTGGCAAAAAGAAACATGGATGCCAAAAGTATTGTTGAACTAGCCGTGCAGCTTGATGAAAAAAGAAGAGCGACACAGGCTGAAATGGACAATATTTTGTCGGAATCGAATAAGCTATCCAAAGACATTGGTGAGTTGATGAAAAGCGGCGAGAAGGCAAAAGCAGAATTGCTAAAAACCAAAACAACTTCGCTAAAAGAAAAAAGCAAGGAATTGGCTGAAAAGCTTGATGAATACACAAACGAGCTGACAGAACAATTGTATTTGCTGCCAAATCTTCCTGCGGATATTGTTCCGGAAGGAAAGACTCCAGAAGACAACGTAACTGTTTTGCAAGAAGGTGCTATTCCGGACTTGCATGGAGAAGCTTTGCCTCACTGGGAATTGGTAAAAAAATACGACATCATAGATTTTGAATTAGGAAATAAAATAACAGGTGCAGGATTTCCTGTCTATAAAGGAAAAGGAGCCAAATTGCAACGTGCCTTAATTACCTACTTTTTAGATAAAAACACAGCAGCGGGTTACCAGGAATTTCAGGTACCGCATTTTGTGAATGAAGCATCAGCTTATGGAACAGGACAACTTCCTGACAAAGAAGGACAGATGTATCATGATGCGACGGATAATCTTTATTTGATCCCAACAGCTGAAGTTCCGGTAACGAATTTGTTCCGTGACGTTCTTTTGCATGAAAACGAACTTCCAATTCTGGCAACGGCCTATACGCCTTGTTTTAGAAGAGAAGCAGGTTCGTATGGTGCTCACGTACGTGGATTGAACCGTTTACACCAATTTGATAAGGTAGAAATCGTAAGAGTTGAACATCCGGAAAAATCATACGAAGCTTTAGAAGGTATGGTAGAACACGTAAGAACCCTATTGAACGAATTAAAACTTCCATACAGAATTCTTCGTCTTTGTGGAGGTGATATGGGCTTTGCGTCTGCTATGACCTATGATTTTGAAGTGTTTTCAACAGCACAAGACCGTTGGTTGGAAATCAGTTCGGTATCTAACTTCGAAACTTTCCAGTCTCACCGATTGAAGTTACGTTATAAAGATAAAGACGGTAAAAACCAATTGGCACATACGCTAAACGGAAGCTCATTGGCATTGCCAAGAGTATTGGCAGGTATTTTGGAAAATTATCAGACACCGGAAGGTATTGTGATTCCAGAAGTGCTGCGTCCATACACCGGATTCGATATCATAAATTAACCAATAGTTTAATGTAGCAATGTACTAATTCAGCCTTAAAATTGTTATATTAGTACATTGTTATATCCTTTTTTGCATTAAACTACAATGAGAAAAATTTTCCTACTCTTAAGCCTATTTGTGTCGCTGTTTGCTTTTGCGCAAAACGAACAGTTGGCTTTGAATTATTTTGACAAAGGAGAATTTGAAAAAGCCATCATTAGTTTTGACGAATTGCTGAAAAATCAGCAGGGGAATAGCTTTTACTTTCAGAAAATAATAGAATCCTATCAGCAGTTGCAGCAATATGATCAGGCTGAAAAACGTCTTCAGGAACGTTATGAAAAATACAAGCAGCCATCGCTTTTGGTTGAGATTGGATACAATTACCAATTGAAGAAAGAGGCAGGAAAAGCTAAAAAATATTACGACCAGGCAGTAGACAAGATTAATGAAAACCCATCCAACGTATATTCCATCGCCAATATTTTTGAGAAAAAAGTATTGCTGGACTATGCTTTAGAATCCTATAAGCTGGCCATAAAGCTAGAACCAAAATTCAAGTTTAATTACCAGATGGCTGTCATTTACGGACAGCAAGGCAAAATGGATCTCATGATTGATACTTTTCTGGAAGAAGCCTATACAAACCAGAATAATACTATCATGATTCAGAATCAGCTTTCACGTTTTATGACAGAAGAAGCTGAAGAAACATTCAATACGGCGTTGCGAAAGGCATTATTGTTGCGTGCCCAAAAAAATCAGGATATATTCTGGAACCAGTTTTTAAGTTGGTTTTTTGTACAGCAAAAAGATTATTCCAAAGCATTTATCCAGGAAAAAGCAATTTACAGACGTGATCCTGAATCTTTTTCGAATATCGTAAACCTGGCTGAATTGGTTATGGAAGAAAATGAAGAAGAAACAGCAAGGGAGATTTTTGCGTTTGTTTTGGAAAACACACAAGATTTGGATTTGCAAATCAGGGCACATTATTTTTTAATGGAAGCGAGAATCAAAAGAGCACCTGAAAAAGAATATCCTGCAATCAAAAGCGAACTGGATCTATTGGTGAAAAAATACGGAATAAGCCCATACACTTTATCCTTGCAGATATTACAGGCTCACTTTGCTACTTTCAACCTTAAAAATCCGGAAGAAGGAAAGGCCATATTAAAACGTACGTTAGAATTGCCTTTGAATAAATACCAGACAGCAGATGCAAAGATGGAATTGGCCGACATTTTGCTTTATGAAGAAAAATTCAACCAGGCCCTAATCTATTATTCTCAGATTGAAGAAGATTTGAAAAATGATGCTGTAGGGCATGAAGCCAGTTTGAAAGCTGCAAAAACAAGCTACTTCAAGACTGATTTTGAATGGGCACTCAAGCAATTTAAAGAATTAAAGGCGGCTTCGACTCAGCTGATAGCAAACGATGCTTTAGAATTATTTCTTTTAATCAATGACAATACCGTAGCAGATTCAACTCAGGTTGGATTGAAGAAATTTGCCAGAGGTGATTACTTATTGTATCAGAATAAGAATAAAGAAGCATTGGAACAATTCCAGTCGATATTGAAAGAATACAAAGGCCAGGAAATCGAAGATGAAACACTGTTGCGAATTGGAGAAACCTATGAGAAATTGGGTGATTTTAATTCTGCTCTGACGCAATATCAGGCTATAATCGATAACCATAAAGACGGAATCTATATTGACGAAGCGCTTTATTTTTCGGCAGAGATTTACAATAAGAAACTAAAAGATACAGATAAAGCCAAAGCGCTTTATGAACAGATCTTATTCAATCACGAAGACAGTATTTATTTTGTAGAAGCGAGGAAAAAATTCAGGCAGTTGCGAGGCGATACGAATTTATAATTATATAATTACGAATTACGAATTACGAATTACGAATTACGAATTTTTCAAATAAGACCGCTTCACCAGATGAAGTCTAAAAATCTAAAAATTAAAAAAATGATAATATATAACGTAACCATAAATATTCACGAATCTGTACATGACGAATGGCTTCGCTGGATGCAGCAGAAACATATTCCGGAAATTCTGGCAACAGGAAAATTCTCTTCGGCACGTCTTGTAAAAGTATTGGTTGAAGAAGAAATGGGTGGTACGACTTATTCGGTTCAATATTGGGCTGATTCCAGAGAAAATCTGGACAGTTACTATCTGGAAGACGCACCCGGATTTAGAGAAGAAGGCCACAGATTATTTGGCGACAAGATGCTTGCCTTTAGAACAGAATTGGAATTCATCAGTGACCACAAATCTTAATAGTTGATGGTTGATAGAGGATAGTCGATAGTTGGAAGAAGATAGGCAGTTTATAGTCTAAAATCACAAATCATAAATCACAAATCCAACGTCTAAAATCCAAAATCACAAATCAAAGATCATAAATCTTAAATCAAAATGGATAAAGTAAAAGCCAAGAAACATCTTGGACAGCATTTCCTTACGGACGAAAACATAGCAAAGAAAATCGCAGATACGCTCCATTTTGAAGGCTACGATAATGTTTTGGAAATTGGACCGGGGATGGGCGTATTGACAAAATACCTGCTTGAAAAACCGGTAAACACCTATGTCATTGAAATCGATACGGAATCGGTAGATTATTTGAATGCGAACTATCCAAAGCTTCACAATCATATCATCTCGCAGGATTTTCTGAAATATGACATCAATAAAACCTTTGAAGGGAAACAGTTCGCTATCATTGGTAACTTTCCATATAACATATCTTCCCAGATTGTTTTCAGGGCTTTGGAATTGCGAAGCCAGGTGGCAGAATTTTCGGGAATGTTCCAGAAAGAAGTGGCCGAAAGAATCTGTGAAAAGAAAGGTAGTAAAACATACGGCATATTGTCGGTGTTGGTACAGGCATTTTATGATGCGGAGTATCTTTTTACCGTACATGAGAATGTATTCAATCCGCCGCCTAAAGTGAAATCAGGAGTGCTACGACTCAAAAGAAAAGAAAATTTTGCACTACCGTGTAATGAAAAGTTATTTTTTACAGTTGTGAAAACTGGTTTCCAACAGCGAAGAAAAACATTGCGTAACAGCTTAAAATCCCTAAATCTTTCGGAAAGTTTAAGAGAAGATACTATCTTTGACCTCCGTCCGGAACAGCTGGATGTACAGCAATTTATAGCAATAACCCAAAAAATAGAAGCCGATGCAATTTAAAATCAGTAAGGAGCTAATTCTTCAGATTGAAGAATTAATCTTGAGCAAAAAAGACCAGCAACTGGAAGCCTTGCTTAACGATATGCACCATGCTGATATTGCCGAAATCCTTGATGAATTGGATTTTGACGAGGCAACTTATATTTTCAAAATTCTTGATAGCGAAAAAACAGCCGAGATTCTTCTTGAACTGGAAGACGACCTTCGTGAAAATATCCTAAGCAGGCTTTCTCCAAAAGAAATTGCAGAAGAGCTTGACGAGTTGGATACGGATGACGCAGCCGACATTATCGCTGAACTTTCTACCGATATCAAGAATGAGGTAATCTCTGAGCTTATTGACGTTGAGCACGCAAAAGACATTGTTGATCTTTTGCGTTATGACGAAGATACTGCCGGAGGTCTTATGGGAAAAGAGCTCGTAAAAGTAAACGAAAACTGGAACGTATTGACCTGCGTGAAAGAAATGAGAATACAGGCGGAAAATGTTTCCAGAGTGCACTCTATTTATGTGGTCGATGACGAAAACAGGCTGAAAGGAAGACTTTCGCTAAAAGACCTTTTGACGACTTCTACTAAAACTCCAATCAGTGAAGTATATATCCCAAAAGTAGATTACGTACGTGTCGATACAGAAGATGTAGAAGTAGCCCGTATCATGCAGAAGTATGACCTGGAAGCCATTCCTGTTGTAGATGAACTTGGAAGACTGGTGGGAAGGATTACGATTGATGATATCGTAGACGTTATCAAGGACGAAGCCGACAAAGATTACCAGTTAGCGGCGGGTATCTCTCAGGATGTTGAGGCAGATGACAGCATTTTGGAACTCACAAAAGCACGTTTGCCATGGCTTGTCCTGGCACTTTTAGGAGGTTTTGTATCTGTACGGGTTCTTGGGCTTTTTGAAGGAGCAATGACAGAACACGGTAACCTGTTTTTCTTTACGCCGCTGATTGCTGCGATGGCAGGAAACGTAGGTGTCCAATCTTCTGCAATCATTGTACAAGGTCTTGCAAACAATACATTGAGCGGTTCGCTTTTTAGCCGATTGATAAAAGAGATTTCCTTAAGTCTTTTGAACGGAGTCATTCTGGCTTCGATATTGTTTTTAGGGAGCCATTTCTTATTGAACGTAGAACTTATCATCGGAGTTATCGTGACCAGCGCATTGATTTCCGTAATCATCATAGCATCGCTTATCGGGACATTTGTTCCTCTTTTGCTGAATAAATTTGGAATAGATCCGGCTTTGGCAACAGGGCCTTTTATTACGACCAGCAATGACATCTGCGGAATATTAATCTATTTTTCTATCGCAAAGCTTATCCTCGGCTTTTAAAGCAAAATTGCTTCGGTATAGGATTGCGCATTATTTAACCGTAAAAATTCTATCGAAGAATGGTGCCTAAAGAAATTAAAATACTACACATTGACAGCAATTATCCTTTATTGCTAAGTCAGTTACAAGAAGCCGGTTTCACTAACCACGAAGATTTCAAATCTTCAAAAGAAGAAATAGAAGCCAAAATTCAGGACTATAACGGAATTGTGATTCGCAGCCGTTTTAAAATCGACAAAACCTTTTTAGATAAAGCAACCAACCTGCAATTTATTGCCAGAGTAGGTGCTGGTCTTGAAAGTATTGATTGCGACTATGCGATTGCTAAAAACATAAGCCTGATTGCTGCTCCGGAAGGCAACCGAAACGCTGTGGGAGAACATGCTTTGGGAATGCTGTTATCACTTTTCAATAAGCTGAACCAAGCCGACAGGGAAATTCGTTCCGGACATTGGAATCGTGAAAAAAACCGTGGACATGAACTGGATGGCAAAACCGTAGGAATCATAGGATATGGCAATATGGGAAAATCATTTGCCAAAAAACTGCGTGGATTTGATGTTCAGGTATTGTGCTATGATATTCTTGACAATGTAGGCGATGTCAATGCAAAACAAGTGTCGTTAGAAGAACTTCAACAAAAATCAGATGTATTGAGCCTGCACATTCCGTGGACTCCGGAAACGGACAAGCTGGTGAATGCTGACTATATCAATGCTTTTGCAAAACCGTTCTGGCTAATCAATACATCAAGAGGTAAAAATGTAGTAACTGCTGATTTGGTTCAGGCTTTAGAAACGGGCAAAGTTTTAGGTGCCGGATTGGATGTGTTGGAATATGAAAAACTGTCTTTTGAAACCCTGTTTGAAGAAGATAAAATTCCGGAAGCTTTCCAATACCTTTTAGAGTCAGACAAAGTCATATTGTCGCCGCATATTGCAGGATGGACTTTTGAAAGCCATGAGAAATTAGCGCAGACCATCGTAGATAAAATCAAAGAATTGTATTTTGGTAAAAATGCAGAGGAAAAAGTGCCAAACCGTGTTACTGGAATAGGCGGCTTTTTCTTTAAATCAGAAGACCCGAAAGCGTTGAGAGATTGGTATAAAAAACATCTAGGATTAAATACAGACGACTATGGCTGTACATTCTGGTGGAAAGATAAGGAAGGATATGATTGTGCTACCCAATGGTCGCCGTTTAAAAGCGATACCAATTATTTTAGTCCTTCAGAAAAACAATTCATGCAGAATTTCAGGGTAGAAAACCTGGAAGAACTGTTGGTTTCATTAACAAGAGAAGGCGTACAGGTTGTAGGAGAAATGGAAAGCTACGACTATGGGAAATTTGGGTGGATTGTTGATATTGAAGGGAATAAGATTGAATTGTGGGAGCCTATAGACAAAGTATTTTTGTGATAAGAATATAAAATTAACATAAAGCAATTGTCTATCCGATATTTTTGTTAATTTTAGCAATTATAAACATCAAAAACAAAAATAAAAATGGAATTAGAAAGACCAGAAAACTATGGTATTATCCCTGAATTTAGGGTTGACCCGATAGTAGTTTTGCTTTTAGGATTTATTACCTGTGGGCTGTATTTGATTTATTGGAATATTAAAGTAGCGCAAGTACTTAATGCTGTAGCTGGGAAAGAAGTTATTTCTCAACCTATTGCCATTTTTTCAGGATGCTGTATGCCGGTAAATTTATATTTCTACTATTTAGCAGGAAAAGAAGGTTTGCCTAAAGTTTATGAAAGAACTGGCGAAAGGGAAAAAGACCAGTCAACATTATTGTTAGTTCTTGGTTTCTTGTTCCCAATGGTAGCCGCAATGATTGTTCAAGGTGATATCAACAAGCTATATAAGTAATAGAAAAGTTCAATTGAAAATATTTGGAATTATCGGGGCGCTATTGACCCTGATAATTCCATTTTTTTTAATGCTGCACAATCACGACAATCATCTGGAAACAGACCAGTCTTTGTGTCCGTTTAAGATGCTGACGGGTTTTCCGTGTCCCGGTTGTGGCATTACCAAGTCATTGGTCTATTTATATGAAGGCGATTTGCAGAAAAGCTTATCCTATCATCTTTTTGGGCCTTTTGCTTTTGTTTTCTGCATCGTTGTCATAATCGTATTGACACTGGAGCTAAGAAACCAAAAAGAATATTTCAATTCTGTTTTTTACAGTAAAAAAATAGCCTATTTCTTAGGTGCAATTCTAGTCCTATACCATTTAGGCAGATTGGTATACTTCGTACGTGAGAATACTTTTGATGAGATTTTAAGACAGTCTATCTGGATGTAGATACCTATAAAAAAGCCTGAGAATTTCTCAGGCTTTTCTTTATATATTGAATTTTTGTGTTCTGTAAGTTTCCGAACTATAATTTTTCTCCTTTTTCTGCCAGTTTTCTTTCCAACTCAGCCTGGAATTCTTCCATTACCGGTTTCATGGTGCTTTCTGGAATATCTGCAATTCGAATATACATCAGTCCGTCAACCGCATTGTTAAACAGCGGGTCCACATTAAATGCCACAACCTTAGCGTTCTGCTTGATGTATTTTTTAATCAATACCGGAAGGCGAAGGTTGCCTGGTTCCAGTTCATCGATAAGCTTATCGAATTTGACAAGATCGGCTTCGGCTTCATCAAATATAAAATCCTTATCCGCATCTTTAAGTTTTACTTTAAACTCCTTTTTAGGATGCACATATTGTGCGATATAAGGATCGTAATAATGCGATTTCATAAACTCAATCATCAACGATTTTGTAAAATCAGAAAACTGATTGCTGATGCTCACTCCACCAATCAGGAATTTGTGTTCCGGATAACGTAAAGTAGTATGCACGATTCCTTTCCAAAGAAGGAACAATGGCATCGGTTTTTGCTGGTATTCTTTTGTGATAAAAGCACGGCCCATTTCAATGGACTTATTCATCATATCATACAATTCCGGTTCAAATCGGAAAAGCTCCTGAAGATAAAACCCATCAATTCCATATTTAGGGAAGATTTCTGAACCCAAACCCATTCGGTAAGCACCTGCAATTTCTTTGGTGTCATCGTCCCATAAAAACATATGGTGGTAATATTTGTCGAATTGATCCAAATCCAATGATTGGTTGGTTCCTTCGCCCACTTCTCTGAATGTTATTTCCCTAAGTCGTCCAAGCTCATGCAGGATATTTGGAATGTGATTCGCTTCCGTAAAAAAGACCTCGTAGTTTTTGCTTTGTAGCAATCGGCAGTCTGTCTGTCTCAAAGCATTAACCTCGTTGACAATCTGCTCATGATTGGCAGGCATTGCAATCTGTTTTGGACTTCTTGGAATTTTTAGGTTTGAAGTATCTATCAGCTTGGTTTCCTTTTCAAAAGGATTGGCCAACATGTAGGTCTTTTTCCTAAGAAATTCAGAGTATTCTTCGATTTTATCGTATTCGTTCTGTTCGTTTACCGAAATAGGCTTACCAATCCTTACCTTGATTACACGGTCTTTCTGAGTTAGCAATTCCGAAGGTAGCTTTGCAGTTCTTAAAGTATCGTCAAGTTTGGAAAGGAAGTAAAAAAGCTTGCTGTTTTTGGCATGGAAATAAATCGGCACTACAGGAACTTTAGCTTTTTTAATCAACTTAATGGCGCCTTCTTCCCAAGGTTTGTCTACCACCAATTTTCCGTCTTTGTAGGTGGAAACTTCACCGGCAGGAAACATTCCCAATGGTTTTCCATCGCTTAAATGGCGCAGTGTTTCTTTGATTCCGATTACGCTCGATTTGGCATCCTTATGATTTTCAAAAGGATTTACGGGCATGATATACGGTTTCATAGGATCAATCCTATGCAAAAGGAAATTAGCAATAATCTTGAAGTTAGGCTCCCTGTCCAGCATCAACTTTAAAAGCAGGATACCGTCAATTCCGCCTAGCGGATGGTTTGAAATGGTAATATAGGCTCCGTCTTTTGGAAGGCGTTTTAAATCTTCTTCCGGGATTTCGAATTTAATCTGGAATTCGTCCAATATAGCATTAAGGAATTCGACATTTTGTAGATGTTTGTTCCGGTCGTAGATTTTATTTAATGTGGAAATCTTGAGTATCTTCATTAACAGCCAGCCTGAAAAAGTTCCCAAAACTCCGTATTTATCTGTGTTTATTGCTTTTGCAACTTCTTTAGCGGTAACTAACCCCATCTATCATCTGTTTTGTGCGAAAAAAACAAAGATAGCAAAATTGAGTTAACACATCCATTTTTTTCGCCCTATCAGACCAGAGATTTTGACTGCAGAAATAATCTTTTTTTACTTACTTTTGAAAAAGTCAAAATCTACAGCAACTATGAGAATTATCTCCTACAATGTCAATGGAATAAGAGCTGCCATTACGAAAGGCTTCTTAGAATGGTTACAACAAGCTAATCCGGATATTATATGTCTTCAGGAAATCAAAGCAACGCCAGACCAGATTCCGCTTGATGAATTTGAAAAAGCGGGCTATCCGTATAATTATTGGTTTCCAGCCCAAAAGAAAGGCTACAGTGGAGTAGCTGTTTTATGCAAGACAAAACCCAATAATGTAGTTTTCGGTACGGGAATAGAACACATGGATGCAGAAGGAAGAAACCTTCGTGTAGATTATGATGATTTTTCGGTTATGAGCCTTTATCTTCCTTCGGGGACTAACATCTTGAGATTAGACCATAAGTTTATGTATATGGACGATTTCCAGAACTACATCAATGATCTCAAAAAAGAAATCCCAAATCTTTTGATTTGCGGAGATTATAACATCTGTCACGAAGCCATCGACATCCATGACCCGATTAGAAATGCCAAAGTATCAGGATTCCTTCCGGAAGAAAGAAGCTGGTTGGATCTTTTCATGAAAAGTGGTTTTGTTGATTCGTTCAGGCATTTTAATAAAGATCCGCACAATTATACCTGGTGGAGTTACAGAGCTAATGCCAGAAACAATAACAAAGGCTGGAGGATTGATTATATATTGGCCAGTCGTTCTGTTGAAAACAGATTGAAAAGAGCCGTAATATTGCCGGATGCCAAACATTCTGATCACTGTCCGGTCCTGGTAGAGATTGATTAAATAAGCTAAAAACTAGTAAGAAATAAATAAAAACCAATTCAAAATCATGATTAAAAAAGTATCGCTTGGAGTATTAGCCCTGGCATTGACTACTTCGTGTGTTTCGTCAAAAGTTTATAAAGAACTTGAAGACAAATATGCTAACCTAAAAAAAGAAAACAGGAACCTTTCTGATGAAAACCAGAACCTGTCAAAAGCGAAAAACCAGCTGGATCTTGAAGGCAAGGATTTGAAATCGCAACTAGAAAAACTAAAAGCAGAAAGAGACAAGCTTGCAGCAGATTACGCAGCAGCAAGTGCTAATCTGAATACGCTAAAATCATCCTATTCAGCGTTGGAGAAAAACAGTGGCGATGCATTGGATACTAACATGAAGAAAAACCGCGAACTGTTAGCCCAGCTTGAAGCAAAAGAAAAAGCATTGGCAGCAGAACAGGAAAGATTGAACAAATTGCAGGCAGAATTAAAAGAGCGTTCTTCAAGAGTTGACGAATTAGAAGGAATGATTGCTGCAAAAGAAGAAAGCATGAGAAAGTTGAAAGAAACACTTTCTAAAGCACTAAACAGTTTTGAAGGAAAAGGACTTACCGTTGAGCAAAAAAATGGAAAAGTATATGTTTCTATGGAAAACAAATTGCTTTTCGGTTCAGGTAGCTGGTCTGTAGGAACAGAAGGAAGAAGAGCCGTTGTAGAAGTAGGTAAGGTTTTGGGCGTTAATCCGGATATTTCAGTACTTATTGAAGGACATACAGACAACGTGCCTTATGGCGGAACCGGACAAATCACAGACAATTGGGATTTATCTACAAAACGTGCTACAGCAATCGTAAACATTCTGGCTGAAAACAAAAGCATCGACAAAAAGAACCTTACGGCTGCAGGACGTGGAGAATATGCTCCATTAGCACCTAACGAAACAGCAGAAGGAAAAGCTAAAAATAGAAGAATCGAGATTATTTTGACTCCTAAATTGGATGAAATCTCTAAGATGTTGAATGAATTGTAGGAAAAGCGGCTAGTTGCTGAGGTACTAAGGCACTAAGGTTTTAAGTATTTAAGCGATAAAGCTTTTTGTTTATAATATAAAGACTCAGGACATTTGTCTTGGGTCTTTTTTTATTTATGAACACAACCCAAAACCTTAATACCTCAGAACCTTAGTGCCTCAATTCCTCAAAAACTTACTACCTTTGCACCTCAAAACCTTAGCAACTTAGCGCCTTAGCCACTTAGTACCTTAAAAAATGATCTACAATACACTTCCAAACACCAATCTAAAAGTCAGCGAAATATGTCTCGGAACCATGACCTTCGGGCAGCAAAATACCGAAGCAGAAGGACATGCCCAAATTGATTTTGCATTGGATAAAGGAATCAATTTTATCGATACGGCAGAAATGTATCCAGTGCCGGCACGTGAAAAAACAACAGGCGAAACCGAAAGAATTATAGGAAGCTGGCTGCATAAATCAGGAAAGAGAAACGACATCATCCTTGCTTCCAAAATTGCTGGACCAAACAGAGGAATGGAATATCTTAGAGAAGACCTGAGATTCAATAAAGAAACCATAAAACTATCAGTAGAAAAAAGCCTGAAGCGACTACAGACAGATTATATCGATTTGTACCAATTGCATTGGCCGGAACGAAAATCGAATATGTTTGGACAACGTGGATTCAAAATTCAGGAAGAAGCTTGGGAAGATAACATGAAAGATATTCTCGAAGTATTCCAGGAATTGATTCAGGAAGGAAAAATTCGTGCCATAGGCGTTTCCAATGAGACACCATGGGGCGTAATGCGTTTTTTAGAAGAAAGCAAAAAGCACAATCTGCCTAGAATAGCAACAATCCAAAACCCGTATTCTTTGCTAAATCGCACATTTGAAGTTGGACTTTCAGAAACAGCCTATCGTGAAAATGTAGGATTGCTGGCCTATTCACCATTGGCTTTTGGTGTATTGTCTGGAAAATTCCTGACAGGAGAAAGTCATCCTAATGCGCGACTCAACCTGTTCACCAATTTTATAAGATACAATTCACAACAGACCAAAGAAGCAACAGCCTTATATCAGGAAATAGCCACCAGATTTGGACTTACGCTAACAGAAATGTCTTTAGCTTTTATCCGTCAACAACAGTTTGTGACGGCAACGATAATAGGAGCAACAAACCTAAAACAACTCGAAGAAAATATCAATTCAAGACATACGGTTCTTTCAGAAGAGGTACTAAAAGCCATTGATGAAATTCAGGCCATACGTCCTAATCCTGCACCATAAAAAAGAAAGCCTGTTTCAAAAACAGGCTTTCTTTTTTTATATAATCGGGTTGTTATTTTTTTCCCAATTTTGATGTAAACGTATTTCCGGATGTGTCTTCTATTGTAACAACATAAATTCCTGTCTGTAGCGAACTGATGTTGATAGTATTTACAGGCGTGTTTTCCAACTTTTGGTCTATCAGGAGTTTTCCGGATAAATCAACAATAGAAATCTTTTGAAGAACAGTTCCGTTAGAATTGGAAAGGAAAAGTTCAGAATCTGCCGGATTAGGATACATAGAGAATCCGTTCTTCGTAAAATCGTCATTGCCCAATGCAGTATCGATAACTCTGTAAACAATATCCTGGGAAGTTCCGGTAACAAACAGTTCGCCACTAGAGTTTTCTCCAAAAGAAGTAAAGGAGTTACTGCCGGGGAAATTGGCAGAATAGGTGATATTGCCAGATGTATCAACCATTCCTATACGATTGACACAATAGTCAGCAAAGAAATATTTGTTTTGCATGGCCGGATACGTACTGCCTGTGTAGACATAGCCTCCGGTAATAGAACAGCCGCCTGTTGAAGCATGCGTATATTGCGCAATTGGAAATGTCATAGTCGACATAGCGGCACAGCCTGTCGTATTGTATGTAGCATTACCTTCATAGCATCTCCATCCATAGTTTAATCCGGCAGTAGTTGAGCTTACTTTATTAATTTCTTCAATTTGATCCTGACCTACGTCTGCAATCCATAAATCGCCATTAAGCCTGTTGAAAGAAAACTTCCAGGGATTTCGCAATCCGATAGCCCAGATTTCATCAGCTCCTGCTGTAGCGCCAGCATAAGGATTGGTTGGTGGAATTCCATAAGGAGATCCGGAATTGACATCAATACGCAGCATTTTGCCCAAAAGCTCATTAATATTTTGAGCTCTGTTTCCAGGATCGCCACCGCTTCCGCCATCTCCCATTCCAATATACAGATAACCATCAGGGCCAAATTTTATGGTTCCTCCATTATGGTTAGAAAAAGGCTGGTTAACAGTCATTAGGATAGTACCGGTCGTATTGGCGACATCAGGATTCGAACTCACAGAATAGCGTGAGATTACAGTATTTCCGGATGTATTGGTGTAGTTGACATAAAAAAATCCGTTCGTAGCATAATTAGGATGGAAAGCAAGACCTAAAAGTCCTCTTTCACCACAGCAGCTTACGAGACTTGAAATATTGAGAAAAGGCGTAGCATTTGTCGTGCCATTGGAGTTCAGGACTTTGATGACTCCGCTTTGTTCTACAATGAACAATCTTGAGTCACCTGCATGGGCAATTTCAATAGGATTATTGAATCCCGTCGCAAAAGAAACTATTCCTATCGTCTGCGAGAATGCAAAAGTTGAGAATAGTAGTACTAATAATTGTAGTGTTGTTTTCATTTTATAGCAATTAGGTTAGGAAGTAAATTTATAAAATAAAATTTGAAATTATTCATAATGAAATGTTTACATGTTTGAAATATAAGTATTTTTTTAATAAAAAAGCCTCGTTATTATAACGAGGCTCTCTTGTTTTAAAGATTGTCAATAATCTTGTTTTTAGGATATTTGACCGTATAGCTGATCCGAATCTTCTTGGTTTCATTTGGTTTCAGATTCAAATCCCAGGTTAAAATTCCTGTTTCTGAATTGACTTTTGCATTATCACTCTGCTTTAATTCGATTTCAATTTCTTTATCGGTGCTTAGTGGATATTGGTCCTTAAGCATCAATTGAACGGCCTCCTTTTTATTATTTCTTATAGTAGTCTCAAAAGTAAATGTCTGTACTTTGTATGCAGACAGGAACTTTGTACCTGATTTGTCTACTAGTTTTTCTCGTTTGATAGAAATTTTCTTGTCTCTTCCCATGCTTAGGTTCAAAGTATCCGAAGTCTGGTTTGGATCAACAAACGTTTTGCCTACATACATTCCTTCAAAAATAATATTGGCTTCACCTTTCAGGAGGTTGTATTTAGAATAATCGCTGATTTCTGCCAAAAGAAATGCTTCCTTGTCGGCTGTTGGTGCAGCATAATATTTATAGGTCGCTGGCAATTTCATTTCTTTTAAGGCAACACTATGCTTTTTACCGTTAGACAGGATATCATACGGAATATCAATATCAAACGAAATGTTCAATTGGTTTTCTGCGATGGTCGTAAAGTTGGAAACAGATCCTCTAATCATTACATTATTTTTCTTTGGACTATAGGCTTGAACTACAACTTCGGACAGTTCATTGCTTTTTGCATCCTCATTTCGACTATAATCTGGCACATATCCATATCTTAAAAACCAAGCTTGTAGTAATGGAGCCTGATTGTTTTGGTTAGGAACTCCAGATGATAAGGTCAGTTTTACGTTTTTCCAATCAATTCCGGTACTTTGTGTGACTTGTGCCTTATACATCATTTCAATTGGTGATGTAACGTTATTAGCTCTTAGGTCATAGAATGGTGCCCAGGTTGCATTATTAGTCAGATACGAAATTTCCAACGGCACATTTCCGGCAACTTCATTCATGACTTGTAGGATCAGTTTTCCGGATGAGATTTTTTCTTCGTTTTTGTTGTTAACTTCCAATCTGTCATTTAATTTTTTAAGTACCTCGGCTAGTTTCTGTTCTTTTTCGGCCAAGGCATTTATATTGTTGCTTAATTCTGCTCTTTTTGCCTTGTAGTACTCTACCATTTTCATCAATTCGGTTACATTCAATCCGGAATTTTGTCCAGAAACCTGCTGGTTTTTATCCAATAAGTCGATAGTCTTACCTTCAGAAATTCTGGAATTGACAAGTTTTGCGATTTCTTTTTGAACAATAACGATACTGTCTTTCACTTTTTTTACCAAAGGAGAATTGGTGTCAATTTCATATTCAGAAATATAATTGTCAGTGAACTGTACAGACAGTACCGTTAATGTAGGAGATGTTCCAATTTGTATTGAATTTTCATTGACCCAATTGGCCACATTTTTTACTACGATTTCGTGAGTTCCGGCAGGAAGGTTTACGCTGGCCGTTTGGGAAATTTCAGCTGCATTGAAATAAACAGTTGCGGCTTTTACTTTAGCTGTCGTAAAAACAGGTTTTTGGGCATATAACGTAGCCTGAAATAACAAGAATAGTATAAGAAATTTTTTCATAATTGAATTTTAAGGATTAGTCTTTCTTAGTAAGAGAGCAAAAAGACGCAAAAGGTTGGGAGGGAAGAAAAATAAATTTCTTTTCTTGCTTTGCGGCTCTGCGCCTTTGCGAGCAACTATTTCACGCAAAGGTGCAGAGCCGCAAAATTCCTAATAAAGGAAATGTTGGGAATTAACGGGTCAGGTATAAATTTTCCGATAATCATTAAAATAAATATGCCCCATGAAACGTATGAGGCATATTTTGAAGTAAGGTTTACTTTTCAGCAGTATAGCCTTTTATTTTTGCAAAGCCTAAAATCGATGAAGCAATAGCATTTCCTAAATCGTCCTGCGTTTTACCCTTTTTATTTTCAGTATCAATATAATCCTGGCGCTGTTTTGCCAATTGTGCCATTTCTTTCTGTATTGTTTCTCTTTCCTGTGTTTTTTTGTCTACAATGGCTTTGATTTCCTGAGGAGATTTATTCTGCAGTTCTTTTGGCAGTTCTTCTTTTTTGATTTTCTGCAAGGCTGATTTGTCTTCTTTTACTCGGTCTACTAAATCCCAGGATTCGTTTTTATAAATGGCGTTTGATTTGCTTACGGCACGTTCTGCATAATTAGAAGAAGAAACGGATTCAGCATTTTTGTCCTGCGCTTCCTGCATGGCTTTCTTCTCAGAACCTTGCGCTCCGTAGCCCATATAAGTAGAATTTAACCGGTCGTTGCATTTGCTAATTTTTTCATCATAAGGCGTTACGATATAGCGTACCTTTTCGTCAGAATTGATGTTAAAATATTTCCCTTGACCTTTGTCAGCACCATCTTTCCAGAAAGTATCGATTCCTTCTATCGACCCGCCACAAAAAATGGTGTTGACATAAATATCGCTTTTCAAAGCATCGCTTATGGCTTCTTTGTAGTTGATGCTTCCCTGATTAAAAGGTTCGTTGCCGGCTATGTATAGCAATTTCATGTTTGTTTTGCTTTTCCCCCAGGAAAGCTGTTTTGTAGCATCCTGGATTACAGCACCGCAATATTCCGAACCTCCGTTGGTTCTGAGTGAAAATAACTTTTCAGAAATAAGATCTAAATCGGTTGTTAGCGGTGCTACCTGGCGGATATAATTTGAGGTGGCCGACAAGCCGTCATTTCCATACTCATAAAGCGCAATTTCTATTTTTGGATTTTTTCCTTCATATTTCAAGGTTGTCAAAGTGTTTATGATATTCCAAAGCCTTGATTTTGCCTGGTCAATCAATCCGTCCATACTATTGGAAGTGTCTAATAACAGTGCTACCTGAATTTTTGTGTTATCATCATCAGGAGTAGTGGCCATTGCCAGTTCAGGCCCGGGATTGTTTTCTGGATCTGGATTTTGTTTTGGTTCTTTTTTTAAGAAATCGCAACTGGCAAAGCAAAAGGTTGTGCCTAATAGTAAGGATGCAAAAATGATTTTAGTTTTCATGATTTGTGGTTTTTAGATTATTGTAGTTTTTTAATATCGTTTTCAATTGATAAAATCATCAGGCAGGTTGCGGTGCAAAACACAGGACTTGTAATGCAATGGTGTCCGTTCCAGCTTCCATCATTATTCTGGATACTGATAATTCTGCCACTGACATCATCATACCATTTTTTCCATTCGTCATCCTGATTAACAATCATCGATTCTCCGGTTTGCAGAAAGCTTAAAAACTCTTCGCCGCCGTTATTTCCAAAACCATTGATTACATCTTTATTCATGGCTTTTACCTTTGCAGAATTATATACTTTGTCGGCAACATCATAAACTTCAGCCTGTTCTTCTGAAACACCTGCTTTTTTTAGGTTTTCTTTATTCAGTTTAGCATTTTTGTCTAGTTTTCCTTCACGTTTTGCCTGATTGATAATGGCTTTTGCTTCCTGAGATTCTTTTGCACTGCCACGCACAGAACTGCTCACGGCATATAATACGATTCCGGCACCATCTTCTGTTTTTACGCTTTCGCTTTCTGCATTGTAGTTGTTTTTTTGGTATTCGCGAGATTTTTGGAGTTTTTCGGTATTGACCTTGACATCCTTGTTTTTTGCGGCAGTTTCTAAACTTGAGTTGGCAAAAGAAGATTGCAATACTCCTGCCCATCCGGCACCTTTTACTTTTCCGGTTTCATCATACGACTTTTCAATTTTGTTGACACAGATCTGTATTGCTTCCTGTACTTTTCTTTTTAAGGATTTGTCTTTCAATGTTGGATAGACCTGGTTAAGGAATTGGAGCGTTAATACAGCATCAATATTTTCGCCTAATTTGCTTTGTATTTGTGTGCCTCGGACTTCAGTAATGAAATTCGGATTGTTTTTTGTCTTTTCAATTTCCAGTAAAAGATAATCCAGGCTTTTTTTCAAGACGTCACTATATTTACCCGATTCCAGATTGTAACCGCAGCGGTATAAAGACATTGCGGTCATAGCCGTAGTAGCTGGATCAGAACTAACGGCATGCGGATCCATAACATTTTGTCTGGCATGCGAACCGGCTCCCCATCCGCCATCTTTGTTTTGTGCCTTAATGAGCCAAAGTTCACCTTGGACAATCTTGTCGTCAATCTTTGCATCTCTTTTAGCTGCTGCAAATCCGTCAGAAGGCTGTTCTCCCATGACCGTCATAAAAACGCATGGTTTTTCTTCTTCTTCAATTTTTTCTTCAGGTAAAGAAGCTAAGTCTTTTCCTTTTGAAACCTCTTTGTCTTGCAGTATAGAACGATTGTTTATGATTCCTACAGATATGTAACATGCTGCCAGGAAGACTGCTACGGAAATAATTCTTGTTTTCATGATTATAAGGTTTTAATTGATTTCTAGGGTAAAATTATCTTTCGTTAGGATTGGAATTTTCTACAAATGGTGAAACGCCTTTTTCAATTGGTGAAAGGAATAGGATAAGAGACCAGAATTATTTTACTTTACATTGCAGAAAACAGGCAGTCGCCGTAAGTGATTCTGTAATAGAATATTTATACGATGAAAATAAAGTGGACATTCTTCTTTTTTCTTTTGCTGTTCGGTATGAAAGCCGCCATGGCACAGGATACTATTAAGAAAAAAAGTAAGTATAGCCCAAAAGAATATAATTTGAATCAGGCAGCATCTGAACTGAAAAAATCATTGTCGGAAGATGAAAATGATTTACAGACTGCACAAAAATATGAAGCACTGGCAAAACAGCTTTCGGCTAAAGGACAGTATGCAAAAGCAGAAGAATATTTGAAGAAAGCCCGTGATATCTATGCAAAGCGCAACAAGAAAAAAGAAGCGGCTATTACGAATCGTGGGATTGCTAAAGCACAGGAATCACAAAATAAAACGCAAGATGCCATTGTGAGTTATGAAATGGCAAGCCAGACTGCAACGGATAAGGTGGCAGAAAAAATTAATTACAATGATGCCGAGCGATTGAAAAACAGTGCGCCGGAACAAAAGAAGGATTATATTTCTTCTAATATTCTACTTCTGGAAAAAGAAGGAGAAAAAGAAGAAACGGCCGAAGCCTATCAGCAAATGGCTAAGGCTAATATTGATAAAAATGATACAAAAGCGGCCGTTGAAAATTATAAAAAAGCGTTAGAAAATGTAAAGCACAAACCGGAGGAAGCTATTAAGATTAAAAATGAAATAGCGAAAGTCTATGCTTCAGAAAATGAATTCGACAAGGCCATCGAGATTAACAAAAAACTGATCAACGAAGCCAAAGAGAAAAACAATACGGAAGGCCAAATTGTACAAATGCAGGAATTGGCAACAATTTATTTTAAACAACAGGAAGCTGAAAAAGGGATCTCTGTTTTAAAAAATGCGTATGAACTTGCCATCCAAAACGGAAAGACCATCTTGGCAAAAAATAGTTTGGATCAGCTTATCAAGGAATATAATGCGAAAGGAAATGGCGAAAAAAGCATTGAGCTGTATGAGAATTTCTTTGAGAACTTTGAAAGCCTAATCAAGTCTGATAATTCTCTGGTAGACTCAAAAGTCTTTCAGGTGACGGAAGACCGAATCAAACATTTAGAAAAAGAGCGAGCCTTAAAAGACGAGCTGATTAGCAAAAAAAACACTTTTAATTATTTTCTTCTGGGTTCAGTGGTGTTGATGATTCTGCTTTTTGTCTTTATCGTCAAGGCGTTGTATTCTATTAAAACCAAGAATAAAAAAATTGCTTTGCAGTCGTTGAGGAGAGAAATGAATCCGCACTTTATCTTTAATAGCCTGAATTCTGTCAACCAATTTATTTCAGAAAATAAAGAGCTGGAAGCCAATAAATACCTGACTTCTTATTCTAACTTGATGCGGAACATGATGGAAAATTCCAATAAAGATTTCGTTTCGCTGAATAACGAAGTAGAACAGCTCAAAAAATATCTGGATTTGGAACATCTGCGTTTCAATGAAAA
The DNA here is from genome assembly GCF_006385255.1 of Flavobacterium microcysteis. GTDB lineage: Bacteria > Bacteroidota > Bacteroidia > Flavobacteriales > Flavobacteriaceae > Flavobacterium > Flavobacterium microcysteis. Next base: position 444,301 of record NZ_VFJE01000054.1, on the reverse strand, counting down.
ATTTGATTATGAAATTACCATAGATGAAGCGTTGGATGGTGATGCTGTTTTTGTACCGAACATGCTTTTGCAGCCGCATCTTGAAAATGCAATCTGGCATGGGCTTCGTTACAAAGAAGGCAAGGGATTTTTGAAATTGGATTTCAAACTCAAAAACAATCAGATAAAAGTAACCATTGACGACAATGGAATAGGACTCACCAAAAGTCAGGAATTAAAAACGACCAACCAAAAGGTACATGAATCACGAGGAATGACGAATACACGTGAAAGGATAAGTCTTTTGAATGAGCTTTATAAAAAGAATATATCTCTGGAAATTTCAGAAAAAGGAAGTCCAGAAATAGGAACACGTGTTGAAATTAGTTTTCCATTAATTGATCGGATCTGATGATGATGCAAAAAATAAGAAGTGTTATAGTTGAGGATGAAACGGCTGCCCGAGAAGTCCTGAAAAATTATGTGCAGAAATATTGTCCGCAGATTGAAGTGGTAGGAGAAGCACAGAATTTTAAGGAAGCCGTTCCGCTACTTCATGAATTAGAACCGCAATTGGTTTTTCTGGATGTAGAAATGCCTTTTGGAAATGCTTTTGATGTTCTGGAAGCGTGTAAAGATCTGCGATTTGAGACCATTTTTGTAACGGCTTTTTCTGAGTATTCGCTAAAAGCATTGAATCAGAGTGCGGCTTATTATCTGCTAAAGCCAATTAGTATCGAAGAACTCATTACAGCTGTAAACAAAGTACAGCAGCATATATTGAACCATGAAATTTTTAACAGGAATAGAATCATTGTCGAAAATTTCAGAGAAACGAAACCGGAAAAACAACAGGTAATCTTGCCTACTTTAGAAGGTTTTGAAGTCGTAAAAATGGAAGATATTGTCAGGCTACGTGGGAATGGGAATTTTACGGATTTATATCTGGCGGACGGACAGAAAAAGATGGTCTGCCGATTTTTAAAACATTTTACTGAAATTCTCCCTTTTCCGTTTGTTCGTGTTCACAAGTCACATATTATAAATGTCAATTCTGTAAAATCCTACCACAAAGGTGCAGGAGGTTATGTAATGTTGATAGATGGTTCTGAAATAGAAATTTCTCCGAGTTATAAAGAAGATTTTTTGAAAGTTTTTAAATAATTTCTTTATCTAACCTTCCAACTCTTAACCCTGCCAGAGTTCGAAACTCTGGCAGGGTTAAGGTTTCGGTTCGAAACCCTGGCAGGGTTATTTAAAAATCAAACTCTTCGTCAATCCCTATCGAATCTACCGCAGTAGAATCCGGAGCTTTTATTCGTAAGAAGGAACGGGCTGGTCCGGTAATTTCTACAGGGAAATGTTTCTGTAGCGTATCGTCTTGAGTGAGCAGTCCACGACGGATCATCAGATTGGTCATGTATTCATTTCGCTTTTCGGCAAAAGACTTTAACTTTCCTTGGTTGTCAAACTGCCACATAAAACCGCGTGGCCTTGGAACAATACTAGCCAAAAATAACGATTCGTTCAGGTTCAGCTGTGACGGATGTTTTCCAAAATAAAAATGGGCTGCTTCTCCAATTCCATAAACATTAGGTCCCCATTCTATAATGTTGAAGTAGACTTCAAGCATTCTTTCTTTGCTGGCAATACGATTGTTTTCCAGAATATAAACCAGAAGAATTTCTTCAAGCTTGCGAGAAAGCGTTTTTTCCCTTGTCAGGAAAACGTTCTTGATCAATTGCATGCTGATGGTACTGGCACCACGTGAAAAACGTTTGGTTTTGATGTTTTTGATAATAGACTGCTTGAAAGCCTCATTGATAAAACCACGATGCGAGAAGAAAGACGGATCTTCAGAAGTCAGTACCGATTTTCGGATATAAGGCGAAATCTGTTCCAGTGGAGTATAATTCGGATTGGACATTCCAACTTCTATTTGTCGCTGTCGGACACCGTTTATGATTGCCCTATACGCAAAATCGCTGTTGAGTTTGCTGAGGTTAGCTTCACCGTATTTCGTGATTTTTAGATTTTCTTTATTCAGTTTGCTGTCAAAAACCAGTTCGCTCGGCTTGTTTTTGTTGTAAAGGAAGTCCAGATCATAGCTAAAGTTTCCTTCTGCCTCCATACCTTCAAAATTGGTAAAAAGCCCTTCAGGAAGCGAAACGATAAAATCCTGGGCATTCATTTTCGGAATCTTGACTTTTAACGCATAAATCTGATTTTTATCTTCTTTAGTTTTTTGATAAAAAACATATGGAGAAAACTTCATCTTGTTTAAGGTAACCGATGAGGTGCTGTCAACAGCAATAAAGTCTTCGCCAAAAAGCAGGTTATAATCGAACTTTGCTTTTTTTATGACTACGTCTTTAGTTGCAATCTTCGGATGGTTTACAGTGAAGTTAACAATAGAAGTAAAGCCGTCTATATGAAGCTTGCCGCCATCCATTTCAATATTGGAAACATTCAGACGTATGGAATCAAATCCTGCTTTCATGTTAAAGCGTTCATCAATATAAGGAACCCGGATTTTTCCGGTATCGAGATTAAAAAAGCGTAGGTCTGTTTTTTTGTTCCTTGGATCAGCAAAACCTTTGATTTTCCAATGCTGTTTAAAGTTATCTGCGGTAACGCCAATCGAAGTTTCGAGCTCTTTGTCTTCCAATCGGAGTTTTTTCAAGTCCAGATTTACTTTTCTTCCCATGTCGTCCATACGAAGAGAAATGTTTTCCAGATTCATATCGGTTGGAATCAGATTCAAAGCCTGATTCAGCAAGCGATAGGCTCTTTTGGCATAATTAGTCTCAATATTTGTTGTGTCTTCGTTGGATTTTCTTTTTAAAAACGCATCAAAGTTGCGGCCATTTTCATCTTTAACCAATTGTACAAAGCCATTTTTTACATGAAGCGTTCCTAATTGTACGTCACCCGTAAGCAACTTCCAGAAATTAATATTGGTCTTGATGCTTTCTACGTTGAGAAGCGTATCGGCATGTTTTGGAACCAACAGGACATTTTCTAAGGCAACACCTGAAAAGCCTTGAAAAGAAGCTTTTTTTATAGAAAAATTACTGTCGTATTCGTTTTCCATCTTATCAGAAACCTTAGCAATTGCCTTTTGCAATATGGAATTTCTGAAAATAAAGAATGTGCCTATGAAAAGCACAAAAAGCACGCCGATTATTTTTGCGGCAAGTATTGCTTTTTGTTTTCTGGATCTCATTTAAGATTTCTTGGTTTATTTAAAAAACAAATATAGCGGATTAATAGAAAACCAAAAGTCAGATGGAGACGAATTAACAGTTAAACCCAATCTAATCGTGTCATTTGGCGAGAATGTGTTATTCTTTCAGCATCTTAAGAGAGAAAAAGGCCAGCACAACGATAATAATTCCCATTAATACCCACAGCCATATTTTGTTTTCAAATAGTGGTGATTTTGTCTCTATTTTGAATTCCGGATTTGGCTCTTCTTTTGAAATGGAAATTACAGATGGGTTTTTGGGAATATTTTCTTCAAAATTTTCAATATCATAGGATGGCTTTCCTGCCTTTTTATTTCCGTAAAATAGGCTGTAATCTGCTTTTTCCGTAAAACGGGCAATTAGGAAATAAATGGCATTTTTGACTTCTATTCCCTTAATGTCTAAAGGCTGGTTGCTATTGTTTTCGATCGTGATTCTTAATTTTTTTGCAAGGCTGTTTCCCACTGAAAAACCTTTTTTCTCTAAAGAACTTAATGTTCCCTGAGTAAGGATGTCATAATTGTAATGCCAGCGGTCTTCGATTTTTACACTGTCGCGTAATGTTTCAACTGTTACCGGTCTGTAATAATCAAAAGCAGTCGCAATATCGATTTTAATGGAAGATATGGGAACTTTATTGACTAATTCTACTTCGATTATGGATGTCTTTTTCTTTTCGTCTATGGATTTTTTCAAAGATTTAATAGTAGCAATTTTAAAGCTGCCTTCGTCCTTTTTCTGTTCCCAAATTTTTGCTTCTGTTAGTTTTGGCTGTTCTGAAGCCCTGATTTTTATTCGGTAGAATTTATATTTTGAATCTGAAAAATCAACCTGTGTAAATTTATAATCGGTTTGGTTGTTTTTTATTGAAAGTATCCGATAGTCTTTTTGGATTAAAAACCATTCCGTTTGATTGTTACTTGCTTCCAAATCCAATTTCCAATCAAAATTCTCTTGTTCAAAAACGAGCTTAATCTGATTGATTTCTTTGTTTTGAGACAATTCAAACGTATAGAAATAGTCAGAATTTTTATTGGAAACATTAATCATCTTAAATGGAACTGCGACTTCCGAAATCCGGTCTGCCGATGTCTTTAAAATGTAAGGTGTTTCAATTTTATTATTTCCGAAGATTCTCAGGTCGGAAAAATCAGCGTTGAATTTACCAAAAGATTCTTCCGGCAATATGATTTTATGCCAGGTGTCTGAAACATTTTCCAGCGTTCTTTTGTATTGGAAATCTTCTGTTTGTGAAAAAGATTTCAGGCATACAAAAAGCATCAGGACTAATCCTATTTTATTTTTTGTCATCATCAAGAATCAGATGTTTGTATTTGTTATATAAGAATGAGATTACCAAAAGCAGTATACCAAGCGATACAAAAACAATTGTTTTTCGAATGGTATTTAAATGAACGATATCGTAGAAGAACAATTTCAACAATGTAATTCCAAAAAGAACGATGGCTAAAATTCGAAGATGTTTTTTGCCTTTCCAGATTCCGTAGCTGATGAGAAGCAGTGAATAACATCCCCATAGGATACTTAGTCCGAGTTTGTTGTTTTCGTAAATATTGAAAGCATTGAGCCAGATTAGCATTTCGGCACTTAAGATCCAGATTACTAAAATCGAAAAGAAGATGTCAAATAACATCCTGTTTTTTTCTTGTCGGCTAATAAAATAGATATAGATTCGATAGACAAAAATGGCCAGGATTACTAAGGAAATGTAATGAACAATCACGCCAAAAAATCCAGCAGGAGCAACATCTGTTGGGTTCATGTAATTATGAATCAGGCTAGCTTGAGTATATAATCCGGTAGTGATAAAAAGAAATAGCGTAAGACCCGAAATAACTAGTGTTGTAATTTCTAAAGCGGCATTCTTGATTTTCTTTTCAATTACAAAGAAGATAGCGGAAAGATATAAAAGAGTGAAATTTAATATCCAAACGGTCTCATAATCCATGAATTTCTCATTGTAAATGCTATAGCCGCTTCTGTCAGTGCTCATTGTTGAAGCTAGGTATTTCAGATTCCAATAATTACTGATTTCCATTTGGATTGCCTTATAGAAGACAAACAAGAAAACACCCGGCACAAAGTAATTCATCAGAGACACATGGAATTTTATCTTAGTATTTTCTTCTTCTCTGAATTTTCTCTGTAAGTAAAAAATAAACCCGAATGCTGTGAGAAACAGCAAGGAGTTCAAGAAGTCCGGATTGAAAAATGGCGTAGCATTTTTGTAATTCCACCAATCCTCAACCAGGCTAAAGAAAGCCAGGAACATTACAATATAAGAGAGATTTTCATAAAGCGGGACTTTTTTGCTTCTTCCCAACCAGAAGAGCAAGAGTGCCTGGAAAGCCCAACATAGGGTTACCCATTGTCCGTTTAATTGAATTGGGACCGCTATAGTAATGAATGTCAAGACCAGGCCTAGTATCAAATAAAACAAACTTTTATCGCCTAGTTTTTTCTTATAGATAAGCGTGCTTACTCCAAAATGAATGATTGCATTCAATAGCGTGAAAAGCCCTAAATAATTTGTGGCAACCGGATGGGCGTTTAACATTCCAATCCCAATTCCGTAGAAGACAAAAGAGTTTGAAAGAACGGAAAAGATATCTTTTGCTTCGTAGTTTTCTTTCTTGATCAGTTTGTAAGATAAGAATGCGGTATAAAAAATGGCAAAGAAAATAAATAAGAAAGTCAATCCTATATTGAAATGCATACTGACATTGAAGCTGGAAAAATACCAGGTTGCAAAAATCAGCCAGGTTGCAAAAAAGGAAGTCAGGTTGAGCAATCGCCAATATTTTTTGAAAGCGATGATCAGGATTCCGATATTGATTAGCGTCATATAGGAAAACAGGACCAGTACTTTTCCTGAACCGTCACTTAATAAAAAGGGCACGGAATAAGCACCCACTAATCCGATGATGGCAATAACCTGCTGGTCGTATTTCAATGCGGCAAAGACGGTGAAAACGGTAAAGATTACCATGATTATAAAAGCCAACGATTGGGGCATTAAGCCGTATAGACTGTAGGCGAGAAACGTAATAAAATACATAATCGCCATAGAGCCGCTAAGCAAAACAGCACTAAAACTTTCAAATTTCTTTTTTAATTTGAGAGCAAAGCCTAATAATCCGAGTCCCATCAGGTAGCCTAAAATGATTCGGGTTAGCGGACTGATCAATTCGTTGTCAATGGCATATTTGGCACCAATTCCAACTCCTATTATCAGGACAAGAACTCCAATTTTGTTAATCAGATTTTCACCAATAAATTTCTCCCAGTTCGATGGTTTTTTAATTTTTGGCTCTGGCCTTGGAGCAATAGGTTTTGGAGCAACACGGGTTTGCTGGTGTACTCTTGGTTTTTCCGGAACTGGCTGTTCCTGTGTAAATGAAACGGTTTCGACTTTAGAAACAGGAGAAGTTTCACGCTGTAACGATTCTATTTCTCTTCTCAGTTCTGAGATTTCCTTTTGAAAGCTGTCTTGTCTTTGGATTAGAAAATCTAGTTTCTGATGAAGCAGGTTGATTCTATCTTGATTGTCAGCCATAAGTTTCAGATTATATATTTTAAAGATATATAAAAAAGGATAACAGTTTGTTATTATCCAAACAATTCGCTTACAACATCTTCAATTTTTGAAACCAAACGCACTTTTATAAAAGTATTTTTAAGGGTAATTTTGTTGTATTTAGAAACAAAAATGGTTGAAAATCCTAATTTTTCAGCTTCCTGGATTCTCTGATCTACTCTATTGACAGGGCGTATTTCGCCGGAAAGGCCTACTTCGCCTGCAAAACAGAAATCTTTGCCTACGGGAATGTCTTCATTAGATGAAAGTATGGAAGCGACAACAGCCAGGTCAATAGCGGGATCGTCTACAGAAATTCCACCGGTGACATTCAAAAAAACATCCTTAGCGCCTAGTCGGAATCCTGCTCTCTTCTCCAATACGGCCAAAATCATGTTAAGTCGCTTGGCATTATATCCGGTAGTGCTGCGCTGTGGAGTTCCGTAAACAGCTGTACTTACCAGTGCTTGTATTTCAATCATTAAAGGACGCATTCCTTCCAAAGTAGTAGCAATGGCAGTTCCGGAAAGCTCTTCTTCTTTGTGGGAAATCAAAATTTCTGAAGGATTTGAAACTTCTCTCAAACCAGACCCTTGCATTTCATAAATTCCCAATTCGGCAGTTGATCCAAAACGGTTTTTCAGCGAGCGCAATATTCTGTAAATATGATTTCTGTCGCCTTCAAACTGCAATACTGTATCCACCATGTGCTCCAGTATTTTTGGTCCGGCAATATTTCCATCTTTGGTAATATGTCCAATCAAGATTACAGGAACGTTGGATTCTTTGGCAAATTTGATTAGTTCTGCCGTTGTCTCCCGGATTTGGGAAATGCTTCCGGCTGAAGATTCGATGTAATCTGTGTGAAGCGTTTGTATGGAATCGATGATTACGATTTCCGGTTCAATGGCTTCAATCTGCTTGAAGATATTCTGCGTTTTTGTTTCCGTGAGAATATAACAGTTGTCATTTAAGGGATTGATTCTTTCTGCCCTCATTTTTATCTGTTTCTGGCTTTCTTCTCCGGAAACATATAAGGTGCGGTAAGGTAATTTTAGGGAAATTTGCAGTAAGAGCGTACTTTTTCCTATACCGGGCTCACCACCCAAAAGAATTAGTGATCCGGGAACGATACCGCCGCCCAATACACGGTTTAGTTCGCCATCTCTGGTATCAAGACGGATTTCTTCAGCGCTGTCAATTTCATGGATTCGTAAAGGTTTTGAAACTCTTTTTGAATCTGGTGAAACCGCACTTCTCCAGTCCTTTTTGTCTTCTTTCTGGATTATTTCTTCGGCAATAGTATTCCATTCCTTACAGGAATTACACTGGCCTTGCCATTTTGAATATTGGGCACCACAGTTTTGGCAGAAAAAAGACGTTTTTGTTTTTGACATACAATTATTTGCTCTTCATTTCGTCTGCTTTTTCAAGCATCATATCTTTTGTCAGGTCGCCAATCTCATTTTTAGTGTAGGCATTTTGGTAGGATTTGAAAGCCTTTTTGTATTCACCGGTGTGTTCATACATCATGCCCAATTCGTAATCTGCCAACATAGCTTTTGGATAGCTTTTTTTAGCAAGACCTGATAGTTTTTCAAATTCAGCATAGGCCTTGTTTTTCAAGATAGCTGCTTCGATCGCTTTGAAATCATTGACACGTATTGGCATTTTTATTCCCAGCGATTTTTCAATAATCTCATATTTGTTTGCCAGATAATCAACATATCCGCTTGGAAGCGTTGCAATTTTTTCTTGAAACTCTATAGTTGAAATAGGTTGGTATGCTGAGAAAATCTGGTAAAGCGCATTAGGAATTGCATACGGTACTAAAGAATAGTGTGTCGCATTTTTGAACTCATCAAAACGATAATTCAAATTTGGGTTGCCGACCTTTTTTATGTTTTCATCCAGCTCTTTAATTCTTTTCTGCATTTTCTTCAAATCACCGTCAGCTGTAGCCTGATAATAAAAAATAGGTTGTTTTAAAATGGCCAGTCTTTCAGCAATTCGGGTTTCCATTTCCGGAGCAAGTTCGGGGCTAAGGGAAATATAGGCGTTAAACAACGGCTGATCTTTATAAAGGTAAAAGTTTAAAAACCCTGCAGTAGTATCATGCCCTGCAATCACTCTGAAAGGAGCGATTCGGTATTTTTTCTCAAGAGCAGGAATCAGTTCTGAACCAATAAATTCATAGAAACGTGAACCGCCTTCTTCTGGAAGTCCGCTTTCTTTGTCAAATTGGCTATCAGTGAATCGTTCTCCTTTTTTATTTTGACTGATGCCTACCATAATAACCGGTGGCAGGTCGTCCCAATAATTAGCATAGGATAAGGTTCCTGAAAAAGCATCAAAAAGATATTCGCCATCCAAAAGAATCACAAGCGGAAACTTTCTGTCTGGTTCTTTTTCATAATTAGAAGGAAGCGAAATCATAATCTGGCGTGTGCCATTGAGTTTTTCTGATTTTACTTCTTCAACACTTTTTTGGGCAAACAAACTAAAAGAAAAAATGCAAAAAGCAGCAGTAATGAAATTCTTCATTCGTAAGAGTTTTAGGGTTTACGTTAGCTGAGACGGAAAGGCCTCTAATAGGAAAGCAAGATAGTAATTTATTTTTTCCTATTCAGGATAGGCAAAAGCAAAAACGAGAGTCCTCCTAAAATAATTATTTGAACGGTTTGTGAAGTCCAGATAATCCAACCAAAAGCAGTTCCGGCTTCTTCTGAAATTCCATATAAGGCCAATATTTTAGAAATTAATGCCGGAAAAACACCAAATCCTCCATTAGAAAAAGAGATTGCTAGACTGCCAATAACGAAAGCGGTTACCACTACGCCAAAACTAATGCCACTGGTTTCATCCAGTGCAAAAATGGCAGTGTAGAAAGTCAAAACGTACCCAAGCCAGATTATAGCGGTGTAAAACAAGAATGACCATTTTTTTTCCATTCTCCAAACGCTAAGAAGTCCTTCTGTCAACCCAGAAATCTTTCCTTTAATCATCAGAATCCATTTTGATTTAGAGTAGATAAAAAGAAGAATAGCAGAAAGGAAAATCACAAAAGCGACAATGCCGTAGACCAATAATTTTTCTGCCGGAATGGTATGTAGAAGAAAAGTTTTTAAAACATCAAACTGTAATAAGACAGCAGTTGCGATGAATAGTAAAAGAATGATAAAATCAACAACTCTTTCAGCAATAATGCTTCCGAAAGCTTTGTCAAAAGGAATGTCTTCGTATTTTTTTAGTACTAAGGCCCGTGAAACTTCACCGGATCTTGGAATTGTCATGTTCATAAAATAAGCAATCCAAACGGCCATGAAATTATTTTTAAACGGGGAATGATATCCCATATGTTCCAGCATGAATCTCCATCGGTAGGCTCTTGCCGCATGGCTGATGAATCCAAAAACTAAGGCTATAAGAATATAAGTATAGTCTGCATTCCTGAAATAACTTTTTATTTCTTCCAGTTGTTCTGGAGTAAATGAATTATAGGCATATATAGTTAAAAAAACTCCCAATAAAATTGGGAGGAGTATGGATAATGCTTTGCTGATTTTTTTCTTCAAAAGAATTCTAAGTTAAGGAGTTGTCCTTTTCATTAGGGAAAACAAGAGTTGGCTTAAAGCTCTTTGCTTCTTCAAAATCTAGAATTCCATAGGAAATAATAATGATGATGTCGCCTTTTTGAACCATTCTCGCTGCAGGACCGTTTAGTGTAATCTCGCCGCTGTTTCGGTTTCCTTTGATAGCGTAAGTTTCTAATCGAGCACCGTTATTGATATTGACAATAGAAACTTTTTCTCCTTCAATAATATTTGAAGCTTCCATCAACGCTTCGTCGATTGTGATGCTTCCGATGTAGTTTAAATCTGCTCCAGTCACCATAACACGGTGAATCTTGGACTTAACAACTTGAATTTGCATGGTGCAAAGGTAATTATTTTTTAATTCAATGAAATATTATCTATGAGCCGAATACTGTTAATAAAAACAGCTATGAAAGCGCGGTACTTTTTAGCAGTGTCTTTTTTATCTATCGGCAATAATTGAGCTTCGTCAGCAATTTGGAAATATTCCAGTTTGAATTCAGGATTTTTTTCAAAAACACTTTCCACCCAGTCAGTGATATCTTTTGCACTTTCCGTGCCAAACTTTTCTTTGGCAGTCTTTAATGTTTTGTATATCAGGGAGGAATCTTCTTTTTGTTGCGGAGTAAGTCTTTCGTTTCGGGAACTCATGGCAAGTCCGTTAGCTTCCCTGTATATTGGGCAACCTATGACATTTACGGCCATTTGGTGCTTCTCGACCATTTTTTTTACAATCTGCAACTGCTGGAAATCTTTTTCTCCAAAATAGGCATTGGTAGGAGTTACGATTTCGAAAAGCCTCTTGACAATCGTGCCTACACCGTCAAAATGTCCGGGTCTGTGTTTGCCTTCCATCTGATTTTCAAGTCCGTCAAAGTCAAAAGCCTTTGCTATGGTTTTTCCTTCGTAGATATCGTCTACGCTTGGAGCAAAAATGAGGACATCTTTATTGACTGTTCCAATTTTTTGAGTGTCTTTTTCAAGAGTTCGGGGATATTTTTCAAGATCTTCGGGGTTGTTAAACTGTGTCGGATTTACAAAAATACTGACTACCGTTACCTGATTTTCTGTAAGCGATTTTTCAATCAGCGACAAGTGTCCTTGGTGTAGAGCGCCCATTGTTGGGACAAACCCAATAGTCGTATTTTCTTTAGTAACCGACATTAAATGTTTTTTAAGGTCTTCCTGTCTGTTGAAAATGAGCATCAGCTTAAGATTAAATTGAGTGCAAACTTACCATTTTTGTTAATAACTCCATAAATTTTTGTAATTTTGCATGTTTTTATATGCAATAAATAAAAGTTCAAAACAATATGGAGGATAAGAGGATATTGTATGTATCATCTGAGGTAGTGCCTTATTTGGCTGAAAATGAAGTGTCTATAATGTCGTATGACGTTCCGAAAATGATTAATGATCAGGGAGGACAGATTAGGATTTTTATGCCACGTTATGGAAACATAAATGAGAGAAGGCATCAGCTACACGAAGTTATAAGACTTTCGGGGATGAATTTAGTGGTAAATGATTTAGACATGCCGCTAATTATTAAAGTAGCCTCTATACCAAAAGAAAGAATCCAGGTTTATTTCATCGATAACGATGAATATTTTAAACGCAAGGCAACTTTTACAGACGAAGAAGGAGTATTATATCCGGACAATGACGAAAGAGCCATCTTTTTTGCAAAAGGAGTCGTGGAAACAGTGAAAAAACTGAATTGGGTGCCTGATATCATCCATGTGCACGGTTGGTTAGCTGGAATGCTTCCTATTTATATGAAGCACTATTATAAAGATGAGGCCTTGTTTTCTGAAACAAAAATAGTAACTTCTGTTTATAGCCAAGGCTTTGATGGCAACCTTGATATGGAGATGATGAAAAAGGTAGCCTTTGACGGAATCCCAAATGAGTCTATAGAATATCTGGTAGAGCCTAACTACGAAAACGTAATCAAAGCTTCTGTAATGCACTCAGATGCAGTCATAATAGCTTCAGAAGACCTTTCTTCAAGTTTAACAAAATTTATAGAATCATCGGGAAAACCTTTTTTACCTTTCGCCACGAAAGATAAGTTTGCAGAAGCTTATACTAATTTCTATAGAAATCAAGTTTTATAAAAAAACATTCAAAAAAAATATGCTTAATAATTCGACTTTTAAGAAGCTTCTTTTTCTTATCGTGGGTACCGGTTTTGTGATTTCGTGTGATAGCGAATACAATTCTATAGGTGCTGACATTGTAGACGACAATGACCATTTTGGGTTTATAAAAAACGATGAGGCGTCAATAGTAGCTTTTAGCCAGAAAACGAATGCAGTGCAATCAAATAACCTTCCCATAAACCCATTGGGAGTGTTTGATAATGGCCTTTTTGGAAAAACTACAGCCAATTTTGTTACGCAGGTAGAATTAAAGACTGAGAATCCTACTTTTAGAGAAGTGCCTACGGTAGATAAGATAAAATCTGTCGTCTTAAATATCCCTTATTATTCTACCCATATCGAGACTAAAAGCGATGGGAGTAATACGTATGAGTTGGATTCAGTATATGGAAACATAGAAAACAAATTAAGACTTAAAGTGTATGAGAACGGATACTATTTGAGAGATTTTGATCCTAATAGTAGTTTTACTGATGCTCAGAAATTCTATTCTGATCAGAACGCAGTTTTTAATAATGCTAAAGGACAGCAATTAAATGATTCTGATTTTACGGAGCAGAATGAGTTTTTTGTTTTTAGTCCAGAGGAACGTGTAACTAGGGTGGATGGAAAGACTATAAGAGAAATTCCTGGCATGAGGCTTGATTTGAACAAACAGTTCTTTTATGATAAGATTATTGCTGGAAGTAGCAATTTAGTTAACAATAACGTCTTTAAAAATCATTTCAGAGGTCTTTATTTTCAAGTAGAAGAGGTTGCCGGAAGCTCAATGGCAATGCTTAATTTTTCCAGCGGAACAATAACCATGACTTATGAAGACAAGAAAATAAAAATTGTAAATGGTGAAGAAGTTGATGATGGCGTTCAGGAAAAAACACTTGTTCTTAATTTAAAAGGAAATACGGTAAGTTTATTGGATTATACTCCAACTGGTACAAGCCAGCCTTATGATAATTTGGTGTCGAATCCTGTTACAGGAGATCAGAAGCTTTACCTGAGAGGAGGCAATGGCTCTGTTGCGATGATTGATTTATTTGGAGGAGGAAATTCTCAAGAATTGGAAACATTGCGAGCACAGGCAATTTCAGGGAATTGGCTTATAAATGAGGCTAATCTGGTATTTTATGCTGACCAGCCTGCCATGCAAAATAATGTTGAACCCAAAAGGATATACGTATATAATGCAAAAGATAACCGTCCGTTAACCGACTATCTTTTTGATCTTTCGTCTAATGGGGCAAAACCTAAGTATGGGAAAAGAATTTTTGATGGAATGGCAAAGCTAACGGGCAGTTCCAGTGATGTAAATAGAAGAGTAATCAAATATAAAGTAAGGATTACGGAACATATCAAAAATGTCCTGTTTAAAGACTCTACAAATGTGCGACTCGGTGTTGCCGTTACAGAAGATATTACAAAATCGACCAGCCTATCACTAAGAACACCACAATCGGCATTTACTAAAGTGCCTCTTTCTTCAGTGATAGATCCACTTGGAACTGTGCTTTATGGAACTGTTCCGGTGCCAGCAAACGAAAACAAGCGACTAAAGCTTGAAATTTATTATACTAAGCCTAACTAATACGAAGGAATTATGTGTGGAATCGTTGGATATATAGGTCATAGGGATGCCTATCCTATAATTATTAAAGGATTAAAAAGATTAGAATATAGAGGTTACGATAGCGCTGGAATCATGCTTTATGATGGCGAATCTATGAAAGTAGCTAAAACCAAAGGCAAGGTTTCTGATCTTGAAGAAAAAGCAAAAGAAATTAGCCGTAACGGAAATATAGGAATTGGGCACACGCGTTGGGCTACTCACGGTGTTCCAAATGATGTGAATTCGCATCCGCATCTTTCTAATTCAGGAGATCTGGTAATCATTCATAACGGAATTATAGAAAACTATGAGCCGTTAAAGAAAGAGCTGATTAAAAGAGGGTATGTTTTTAAATCGGATACGGATACTGAAGTATTGGTAAATCTTATTGAAGACGTACAGAAAAAAGATAATCTAAAATTAGGTAAAGCAGTTCAGATTGCCTTGAATCAGGTAGTAGGAGCATATGCGATTGCTGTTTTTGATGTAAAGAAGCCTGATGAAATTGTTGTTGCCCGTTTAGGAAGTCCTTTGGCAATAGGAATTGGCGAAGAGGAATTTTTTATTGCCTCTGACGCTTCTCCATTTATAGAATATACAGCCAATGCCATTTATCTGGAAGATGAAGAAATGGCTATTGTCAGAAAAAATAAATCAATCAAGGTACGAAAAATTAAAGACGATTCATTGGTAGATCCGTATATTCAGGAATTGCAAATGAATCTTGAGCAGATTGAAAAAGGAGGCTATGAGCACTTTATGTTGAAGGAAATCTATGAGCAGCCAAATGTAATCAAGGATACTTACAGAGGAAGACTTTTGGCAAACAAAGGAATTGTTCAGATGGCCGGTATTGAAGATAATATTGAAAAATTCCTCAATGCAGAAAGAATCATTATTGTAGCTTGTGGAACTTCATGGCATGCCGGATTAGTTGCTGAATATATTTTTGAAGAATTTGCAAGAATTCCTGTTGAAGTAGAATATGCATCTGAATTCAGATATAGAAACCCAATTATCAATCCAAAAGATGTGGTCATTGCGATTTCTCAATCTGGAGAAACAGCAGATACGCTTGCAGCAATCAAACTAGCAAAAGAAAAAGGAGCTTTTGTTTTTGGAGTTTGTAATGTGGTAGGTTCGTCAATTTCACGTGAAACGCATGCTGGTGCCTATACCCATGCTGGGCCTGAAATTGGAGTTGCTTCTACAAAAGCATTTACAACCCAGATTACGATCCTGACAATGATATCGCTTCGTCTTGCTAAAGCAAAAGGAACGATGTCGAACTCAGATTTCCATAGATATCTTCAAGAATTGGAAGCTATTCCTGAAAAAGTAGCAGAAGCGTTGGCTACAAACGATATTGCCAAGACTATTGCTTCTATTTATAAAGACGCTCCTAATTGTCTTTACCTGGGAAGAGGTTATAATTTTCCGGTAGCATTAGAAGGAGCTCTAAAACTAAAAGAAATATCTTATATCCACGCTGAAGGTTATCCAGCTGCGGAAATGAAGCATGGACCAATTGCTTTGATTGATGAAAAAATGCCGGTTATTGTCATAGCTCCAAAACAAGGACATTATGATAAAGTAGTTAGCAATATTCAGGAAATTAAATCACGAAGCGGTAAGATTATAGCGGTAGTTACAAAAGGAGATACTCAGGTTAAGAAATTAGCTGACCACGTTATCGAAATTCCTGATACAGCAGAAGCATTGACGCCTTTGTTGACAACCATTCCTTTGCAGTTATTGTCATATCATATAGCTGTAATGAGAGGCTGTAATGTGGACCAACCACGAAATTTGGCAAAATCTGTAACTGTGGAATAGTCAAATTTTTATATAAAATATTATCAAAAGCGAGAAATTTTCTCGCTTTTTTTATTGATACCATGCATGCATATTAAATTTATTTGTAATTTGGCTATATAAACTAACAAATTCAAACCATGAGAGTGTATCTTATTATTTTGTCATTGCTTTTCTGTGGAGCAGCCTTTGCCCAGAATTCAATTTCAGGAGTCGTTACTGATGAGACCAGTCAGCCACTTCCCGGAGTAAGCGTTAAGGTAGTTGGAGAGTCGACATCCACGGTGACGGATGTTGAAGGGAAGTTTCTTCTCAAGCCAACAAAACAACCCCCGTACATGGTCGAGATTTCGAGCGTTGGTTATGCACCGCAAGCTATCGAAGTTAAGACATTAGGACAAAAATTAGAGGTTCAGCTTTTGAATCAGGATATTAATCTTGATGAGATAGTAGTATCGGCTTCTAGAACACCCGAAAGAATTTTAGAATCCCCGGTGACCATTGAAAGAATGGGAATCAAGGATGTCAAAAATACCTCTTCGGCAACTTTCTATGATGGTTTGGAAAACCTGAAAGAGGTGCATTTCAACACCAGCAGCTTGTCGTTCAAATCGATCAACACCAGAGGATTTGCTACAGTTGCCAATACTCGTTTCATGCAGTTAGTTGATGGGATGGATAACTCCTCGCCAGCTTTGAACTTTGTTTTAGGAAACTTGATTGGTCTTTCTGAACTTGATGTGCAAAGCGTTGAATTGCTTCCAGGAGCATCTTCAGCATTGTATGGAGCGAATGCGTTTAACGGAATCTTGTTCATGAATAGTAAAAGCCCTTTTGATTATGAAGGAATAAGCGTTTATGCAAGATATGGTAAGACTAACCAAAAATTGGCAGGGACAAATGACTACTATGATTTTGGTATTCGTCTAGCCCATAAATTTTCCGATTATTTTGCAGCTAAAGCCAATTTCACATACTTAAAAGCTACGGAGTGGATTGCAGGTGATGAAAGAAGTATGACAAATGGAGGTCTTGGTCACGGAGTGAATCAAAACTATGACGGTTTGAATATTTATGGTGATGAGGTAACTACGTTTATTCCAAATGTTGGACAAGTGAGCAGAACGGGTTATTATGAAGAAGATATCAATGATAACTCAATCGAAAGCGTAAAAGCAGATTTCTCATTACACTTTAAACCGATGAAAGATGACTTCGAGATAATTCTGCAACACAAAGTAGGTATCGGAAGTACAATTTATCAAGGAGCTAACAGATATAGATTGGAAGACTTTATCATGCAGCAAAGCAAACTAGAAGTTAAAAACAGAAACTTCTTTGTTAGAGCCTATATGACTACGGAAGATGCTGGTAATTCTTATGATATGCGTTTTGCAGCGTGGAACGTTAACAGAGCATGGAAATCCGATCAGGAGTGGTTTACTAATTATGCAACGGCTTACCAATTGTCAAGTGCTGTTATGGGAGCAACTACAACAGAGGCAGCTGGAATCGCAAGACAATATGCTGATTATAACCAATTGCCAAATGCTTTACAGGGACTGCCTCAATTTGGTAGTGGACCAACAGGTGGGCCAAGATACATGCCGGGATCGCCAGAGTTTAAAAATGCATTGGCAACGGTAATCCAAAATCCGGATCTTACTAAAGGTGCGAAATTTATCGATCAGTCGCAATTATACCATGTAGATGGAAACTACAACTTCAAAGAAATTATACAATTTGCAGAGATCCAATTAGGAGGTTCATTTAGAAGCTACAAATTAGATTCTCAAGGAACAATCTTTACGGATTTTGATGGGCCAATCAGATATGATGAGTATGGTATCTATACTCAAGTTCAAAAGAAATTCATGGACGACCGTTTGAAATTTACAGGTTCGATTCGTTATGACAAATCTCAGAATTTTGAAGGGCAGTATTCTCCAAGAGTTTCTTTCGTATATTCTGCGGGAGAAAGAAAGAATCACAATTTCAGAGTATCGTTCCAGACAGGTTTCAGGAATCCAACAACTCAGGATCAGTACATCGGATTGGATTTAGGGCCATTCGCGTTGGTAGGTTCTGCTGAAGATAACCTAGATCGTTATGTAGAAACTATGAACGTAAGTGCTGCTGGTCAGGCTTTAGGAGCTCCAGCTACCGTTACTTTGTCAGGTAGAGATGCTTATAATTCTAATGTATATTCAGTGCCTTCAGTTCAGGCATTTGCATTGTCACAAAATCCGGCAGATTTGGAAATTGTGAATGTTAAACTAGTAAAACCAGAGCAGGTAAAAGCATTTGAAGTTGGATACAAGTCGGTTACTAATGATGGTATTGCTGTTGATTTGAATGCTTACTATAATATTTATAATGATTTCATGAGTACTTCTCGTGTCATCCGTCCATATTATGGAACAGTTGGTTCTGATTTGTCTGACCAGAATGTCCTTCTAGGTTTGCAAGCATTGTCTAATGGAGATCGTAGAGTATACCAGGTATATACTAACACTACTGAAAATGTAACTTCTTTTGGTTTTGGTGTTGGATTGTCTAAAAAAATCTACAAAGATTTTGAATTTGGAATCAATTACAACCATGCTCAGTTTGATTTTGACCAGGCAAAAGATCCTTCTTTTATAGCAGGTTTCAATACGCCAAGACATAGAGTGAAAGCTTCTCTTGGAAACCAAAACCTATTCAAGAATTTTGGATTCAATCTTAATGCAAGATGGAGTGATGAATATTTATGGCAATCTTCTTTTGCTGACGGTATGATTCCGTCTGTGACAGTCTTTGACGCTCAGATAAATTATGCTGTTCCGGCTATGAAATCGGTATTTAAAGTAAGTGCATCGAACCTTTTCGGAAACGACTACCTTCAGGTAATTGGAGCTGGACGAATCGGACAGCAGTATTTAGTTTCTTGGATTATCAATCCTTAAAAAAATTAAGGCTAACGTTATAAAAATATAATTATGATAAAAAATTTCAAATGGCTGCTTTTAGTTTCGTTGAGCTTAAGCATTGCCTGTTCAGATGACGACTCGGATTCTACAGGAGGAGAAGTTCCTGTTTCGCCGGGATCAGCCGATTTTTCAAAATATATCGCTTTAGGTGATTCCTTTGCGGCTGGATATAGTGATAATGCACTGTTTAAAAAAGGTCAGGAAAATGGATACACTAATATACTTGCGCAGCAATTTCAATTAGTTGGGGGTGGTGCATTTGCAATTCCTTATATGAATGATAATATTGGTGGATTGCTATTTGGTGGAGCTCCAAACCCTTCGTTTGGGCCAAGAATTTATCTTCGAGGGTTCCTGAATGCTTCTACGCCTAACGTTCAGCCTGTGACAGGGCCTCCAACAACAGAAGTTTTTGCCCATTTAACAGGGCCATTCAATAATTTGGGTGTTCCGGGGGCAAAAAGTTTTCACTTAATAACTCCTGGTTATGGAAATCCGGGAGGTTTGGCAACGACTCCGCCTACTTCAAATCCATACTTTGTAAGATTTGCATCTACACCGGCTACTTCGGTTATTGCTGATGCCATTGCCCAAAGTCCGACTTTCTTCTCATTATGGATTGGAGGAAATGATGTATTGGGTTATGCGAGTTCAGGAGGTGTTGGGGTTAACCAAACCGGGAATCCAAATCCTGCAACGTATGGATCAAATGATATTACCGATCCGGCAGTTTTTGAAAGTGTGTACAATAATTTGGTGAATACATTAACCGCAAACGGTGCAAAAGGAGTGGTGGCAAACCTTCCTTATATTAATACGCTTCCTTATTTCACTACAGTTCCTTATAATCCGGTTCCTGCTTTACCGCCAGCTAATGCGGCACAGTTAAATCAGATTTTTGGAGCGATCAACCAAATTGCTGCAGCGGGCAATATGCCTGCCAGATTTAGTGTGTTGACTGCTGATGATGGTAATCCTGCAACTGTTGAGGCTACAAATCCATTACTTATTATCGATGAAACTTTGCCAAATCTAGCTGCTCCTATAACAAGTGCACTGACTCCGGTATTAGGAGCAACAACAGCAGGTTTCGTAGGGAATTTATATGGAAGAGCTCGTCATTCGAAAAAAGTAACGACACCAGCTCCTTTTGTTGATTATATACTTTTGCCAACAAGAGCTCTTATTGGAACAACTCAGGCTGGTGTGCCGGCTCCTTTCAATACAGTGGGAGTTACATATCCGCTGCAAGACGGAGCTGTGTTAACCAATGCTGAGGTAGCAGATATAAAGGTAGCTACAGATGCGTACAATACTACAATCCAAAACGTGGCTACTGCCAAAGGCTTGGCGCTTGTAGATACAAAAGCGATAATGGCACAACTGCTTAATGGAGGAATCCGTTTTGGAAACTATCATATGACAGCAAGCTATATTACCGGAGGAACTTTTTCTTTAGATGGAATCCATCCATCAGCAAGAGGTTATGCTTATATTGCAAACCAGTTTCTTAAGGCTATAGAGGCGACATATGGATCTTCGATACCGGAAGTTAACCCTGGAAATTACCAAATCCAATATCCGCAAACGCTGAACTAAAATAAATTTGTAAAATATAAAAGCCATTGTGCGAAAGTACAATGGCTTTTTTTGTTTTTAGAATTCTGAATACTTATTGCCGTAACATTCATTAAACAGACAATTCTATATTTTTTTCGTATTTTTTTATAAAAACATTATTAAATTTTCATTTTAAAAACTATCTTTGCGCTCTGAAAAAAGAGGTGTTTTTCATAAACCTAAATAGCTATTTAATAAATACATAAGTAATGTCAAAAGTAATAGGAAAAGTTGCTCAAATCATTGGTCCAGTAGTTGACGTAGTTTTCAACGGAAAGGATGTTGAACTTCCAAAAATTTATGATTCATTAGAAATCACTAAAAAAGACGGTACACTACTAGTACTTGAAGTGCAGTCTCACATTGGAGAAAACACTGTTCGTACAATCTCTATGGACTCTACAGATGGTTTAAGCAGAGGCTATGAAGTTGTTGGTACAGGAAACCCAATCAAAATGCCGGTAGGTCCAGATGTTTACGGTCGTTTATTCAACGTAATCGGAGATGCTATCGACGGTTTGGGAGATTTGCCAAAAGATGGTGATAACGGATTGTCTATCCACCGTCAGGCACCAAGATTTGAAGATTTATCTACATCTTCTGAAGTTTTATTCACAGGTATCAAAGTAATCGATTTGATCGAGCCTTATGCAAAAGGAGGAAAAATTGGATTATTTGGTGGTGCCGGTGTTGGTAAAACAGTATTGATTCAGGAGTTGATTAACAATATTGCAAAAGGTCACGGTGGACTTTCAGTATTCGCTGGAGTAGGTGAAAGAACACGTGAAGGAAATGACTTACTTCGTGAGATGTTGGAGTCAGGAATTATCAAATATGGTGAGGAGTTCATGCACTCTATGGAAAATGGAGGATGGGACTTGTCTAAAGTTGATAAGCCAGGAATGAGAGAGTCTAAAGCAACTTTCGTTTTCGGTCAGATGAATGAGCCACCAGGAGCTCGTGCTCGTGTAGCACTTTCTGGTCTTTCAATCGCTGAGTATTTCCGTGACGGAGCTGGTTCAGATCAAGGAAAAGACGTTCTTTTCTTCGTTGACAACATCTTCCGTTTTACACAAGCAGGTTCTGAGGTATCAGCACTTTTAGGGCGTATGCCTTCTGCGGTAGGTTACCAACCAACATTAGCAACAGAAATGGGTGCGATGCAAGAGCGTATCACATCTACAAATAAAGGATCTATTACATCTGTACAGGCGGTTTACGTTCCTGCGGATGACTTAACGGATCCGGCTCCGGCAACAACGTTTGCCCACTTGGATGCAACAACAGTATTGTCTCGTAAAATTGCCGAGCTAGGTATTTACCCAGCTGTGGATCCGTTGGATTCTACTTCAAGAATCTTGACACCACACATTTTAGGTGATGAGCACTACAACTGTGCACAAAGAGTAAAAGAGATCCTTCAAAAATACAAGCAATTGCAAGATATTATTGCGATTCTTGGTATGGAAGAGCTTTCTGAAGAAGATAAGCTTGCAGTATCAAGAGCTCGTCGTGTTCAACGTTTCTTGTCTCAGCCTTTCCACGTAGCAGAGCAGTTTACAGGTATTCCAGGAGTTTTGGTTGATATTAAAGATACTATCAAAGGATTCAACATGATCATTGATGGTGAATTAGATCACCTTCCGGAAGCAGCTTTCAACTTGAAAGGAACTATCGAAGATGCTATCGAAGCTGGACAAAAAATGTTAGCTGAAGCTTAATTTTAATTGCTTAAAGCCTAAAGCTTAAAGCCTAAAGCAAAAAAAAATGTATTTAGAAATTATATCGCCAGAAGCAAAATTATTTTCAGGAACAGTGACTTCAGTTACAGTTCCGGGTGTTGATGGAGAATTCCAAATGCTGAATCATCACGCTGCAATTATTTCAATCCTTACAAAAGGAGATATTAAGATTGCTGCTGACAGCTTTAATTTTTCAAAAGAAGCAGAAGGCAAGTTCTTTTTAGGAAACGATAAAAGATATCATTTGTCGATCGAATCAGGAACATTAGAAATGAATGATAATAAGATCAATATTCTAGTAGAATAGTCTGATTTTATTCCAATAAAAAAAGCCCGGCAATCGCCGGGCTTTTTGTTTTAATTTTTGTTTTGCGTCTCTGCGCCTTTGCGTGAAAATAATTCCTCGCAAAGGCGCAGAGACGCAAAGAAATTTTTTGTAAGCAGCATTTTAGGAACAAACTTCCTGAGAGTCTTTTATCTTATGTACAGAAATGCCTAAGCGTATGACTTTTAAACAGTATAAAAGTTGCTTACATTTGCCAGATATGAAACAATTCCCAAAATCATTACAGCAAAAAATCGAACTGAGACAACAGAGCAATTCGTTTAGAGTTCTACCTGAACCAAACGGCCTGATTGATTTTGCTTCTAATGATTATCTGGGGTTTTCAAAGTCAGGAATAATTTTTCAAGAGACGCACCAATATCTTCTGGATCATGCGATAATTCAAAACGGGGCTACAGGTTCTAGGCTTTTATCAGGCAATCATGCTCTTTATAAAGCATTAGAAGAACATATTGCCCATTTCCATAACTCTGAAACGGCATTAGTATTTAATTCTGGCTATGATGCTAATTTAGGGTTTTTCAGTTCCGTTCCGCAACGCACTGATTTCATTCTGTATGATGAATATAGCCATGCCTCTATACGTGACGGTATTCGACTTTCTAATGCCCGATCGTTTAAATTCGAACATAATGATCTTGATGAACTGGAAGCCTTAATTTTAAAATACAAATCTGAAAATTCAGAGATTTATATCGTCACGGAATCTGTTTTTTCTATGGATGGCGACTCGCCAGATTTGGAAAAGCTTGCTCAGATTACAGAACAGCACGGTTGCTTTTTGGTTCTTGATGAAGCCCATGCCTTAGGTGTTTTTGGAGAAGATGGCTGTGGGTTGATACAAGATTTGGGTGTGCAGGATAAGGTTTTTGCTAGAATCATGACTTTTGGAAAAGGATTGGGTGTACATGGTGCTGCGGTTTTAGGCTCTAAACAGCTAAAAGATTTCCTGGTAAATTTTGCCCGAAGCTTTATTTATACAACGGCTTTGCCACCTCATTCTGTAGCCGAAATTTTAATTGCCTATAAAAATCTGGAAACCCAAAAAACAGAAATTGAAAAGTTGCGAAACAATATCCTGCATTTTAATCAGGAGAAACAGCGTATAGGTTTGAAGCCGATTTTTGTCAGAAACAAATCAGCCATACAATCGGCCATAATCCCGGGCAATGACAAAGTAAAAATGATTGCCGGAAAATTACAGGAAAACGGATTTGATGTCAGAGCTATCCTTTCGCCAACCGTACCTGAAAATCAGGAAAGACTCCGGTTTTGCCTTCACAGTTTTAATACTAGAGAAGAAATTACGAAAGTTTTGGAAACGCTGGCTAAGTACTTGTTTTAGGTTTCTGTCGTTTAAACCATTTAGTGTCTTCTTCCCCAAACAGATAAGCGTAAGGTTCTGTATCTGGACTTAGTTCAAACAATTTTTTTAATATGGCAATTGTCGGTATAATCAGTACCATTCCAACAACTCCCCATATCGCCCCGCCAATCAGCAATCCCAGAAAAGTGACAAATGCATTCAGATTTACATTGGCACCTGTAATTTTAGGCGTCAGGAAACTGCCCTCCATAAACTGGATTAGCGTAAAGGCCACTATAACTGCAAAAGGATAGAATAAGCTGTCCTTGGTTATCAATGCATAAGCAAAAGGCATTAAAGCACCCATAAAAGGTCCTACGTAAGGAATAATGTTCAATAGTCCGGCAATCATTCCGAAAAAAATGGCGTGTTTGATTCCCAAAGCAAATAAGACAGCCGTATTTACGATTCCCAAAATAATCATCACTTTTCCGGCTCCTACAATATAAGCATGAACAATTTTTCGCATGGAAATCATATGCTCCATGAGTACTTTGTTACGCTGCTTATCAAATACTTTCGTGACAAAAACCGCTAGATGGTCTCTATAAATCAGTAAGAAAAAGATAAAAACTGGTAAAAGAATGATATTGGATAAGGTCCCGATTGTTGTGAAAAGTAATTGAGAGATGTTTGTGTTTTCGGATTGGATAAGCGCCATGACCTTTTTAATCTGAAAACCATTTCCCATCCCAATATCATAACCAATGAAATTTTCGACACTTGTGTTTATTTTAATCGCAAAATTATTCAGGCTTTCTTCCATATTTGTTTCCACATCATTTGTAAAACTCTGTAATTGGGAAACGATAAAGAAAATTAATCCCGAGGCCATTAGTATAATGACAAGCAGTGCAATAAAAGCACTCAGCGATCTTGGAATTTTCCATCTTTCAAGACGATTGCAAAATGAAGTCATAAGCATGGCTATATAGCCTGAAACAAGCAAAGGGACTAATATTGCCTTGGCCATTATCATAAAAAAAATAATTATGATAATCAGTAAGGAAATATAGACGGCTTTCATATAAGATGGTACTTGTGCTATGGGCATACTATACAGGTTATGAAGTTATTTCTTTCAAATTTAGTAATTAAAAAAAGCGATTACTTTCAAAAACTATAATAAAATCTTACGGAATTCACATGTTTTGAAGTTATTACAAAGGGAAAAATTATAAATTGTAGGATCGTCTCGGAAATTAATCCCATGTCGTACCTTTGAAAATATTCAATCTACATTAGGAATACACCATAAATATGAAAATTTTTGTCACAGGAATAGGAACCGATGTAGGCAAGACAATTGCTTCCGCTATTATTACTGAAAGCCTTGAGGCTGATTATTGGAAACCAATTCAAGCTGGAGATGCCGATAACTCAGATAGCCATAAATTACAAAGGCTGCTTACCAATTCAAAAACCAAACTCCATCCCAATAGCTATTTATTACAAACGCCGGCAAGTCCGCATTTTGCAGCAGATAAAGAAGGCATAACTATTGAACTGGAAAAAATAAAAGAACCCAAAACAAAAAACAATCTTGTAATTGAAGGTGCTGGTGGCGTTTTTGTGCCTTTGAATGAAAAAGATACGGTTATCGATCTGATTCAGAAAGATTACAAAGTTGTTGTTGTTTCAAGACATTATTTGGGAAGTATCAACCATACGCTCCTGACCATTGCAGCACTCAGAGATAAAAAGCTTGATATTGCAGGAATCGTATTCAATGGCAATGAAAACAAAGCCACTGAAGAAATCATACTAAGCAAAACAGGATTAAAATGTATCGGCAGAATTGAGGACGAACCTTATTTTGATAAAAACGTAATTCGTGACTATGCGGATTTGTTTTCCGATAATTTAAAAGCCTTATAACAAAGAGAACAATGACGCTTTCAGAAAGAGACCAACAGCATAACTGGCACCCGTACACGCAGCATAAATTGGCAAAACCTGCCATTGCAATCACAAAAGGCGAAGGAGCTTTATTGTGGGATGAAAACGGAAAAGAATATATTGATGCAATTGCTTCCTGGTGGGTGAATCCTTACGGACACAGCAACCGATTTATAGCAGATGCCATCCATAAGCAGCTTACTTCACTGGAGCATGTTTTATTTGGTGGATTTACACATGAACCGGCCGTATTGCTTTCAGAAAAGCTTATGGAAATTTTACCGGACAATCAGAAAAAAATATTTTATTCAGACAATGGTTCGACTGCTGTAGAAGTAGCCTTAAAAGTAGCTCTGCAGTATTTTTACAACAGAGGCGAAAAACGGATTAAGATTATTGCTTTTGAAAATGCTTTCCACGGAGATACATTTGCTGCTATGGCGGCAAGCGGAATTTCTTTTTTCACAGAAGCTTTCCGAGGTTCGCTGATTGAAGTGGTTCGCATTCCCGTTCCTGTAAAAGGTAAGGAGCAGGAGTCTTTTGAGGCTTTAGAAAAACTGGCCAAAACAAACGAATTTGCAGCTTTCATTTTTGAACCATTAGTACAAGGAGCGGCCGGAATGGTGATGTATGAAACTTTTGCTTTGGATAAACTGATGACTATCTGTAAAGAAAATGAAGTTTTTACGATTGCTGATGAAGTCATGACTGGATTTGGCAAAACCGGACAAAATTTTGCTTGTGATTATCTTGAAAGTCAGCCCGACATGATGTGTCTTTCAAAAGCCTTAACTGGCGGGACAATCCCGATGGCAATTACAACATTCACCCAGGAATTATTCGAAGGGTTTTACAGTGATGATGTCAATAAAGCATTATTTCACGGACATACTTTTACTGCGAATCCTACAGGCTGTGCTGCTGCCTTGGCAAGTCTGGAGTTGCTCCAGAGCAAAGAAATGCAGCACAATATTCAGCGAGTACACCAAAAACACAAGGAGTTTCAGGTGAAAATTAGCAGCCATCCAAGAGTAAAGGAAACCAGAACTCTGGGAGTTATTTTTGCCTTAGAAATTAAAACAGAAACTTCAGAGAGCTATTATGGCGATTTCAGGAACAAGCTGTATGACTTTTTTATAAATCACGGTATAGTGTTGCGCCCTGTTGGGAATATTGTCTATATTTTGCCGCCTTATATCATTTCAGATAAGCAACTGGAAAAAGTATATTCTGTTGTGGAAGAAGCCTTAGAAATAGTTTAAATTTGTTTTGAAAACCATTTTGACAAGGTTTGCTTGTCAGAAATATAATGATTCTGTTTTGTCTCAAAAAATAGCCATCACGTCCCTATCTTCTATTTCACCTTTAGGAAATTCTCCGGAGCTGATCTGGCAGAATTATCTAAACGAGGAAACTCTAATTGCAGAACACCCGATAGGAAATACAAAGGCATTGGCGGCAGTACTTCCAGACTATCTTAAAGAGGAAATTGCAAAGTTGAAAGACTCAGAGAGTAAGTATAAAAATCTTGATAATTCCGTTTTATATGCTATTTTGGCATCCCGAAAAGCTATTGAAAATTCAGGATGGAAACAGGGCGATGATTTTGGTATCAACATTGGTTCTTCACGAGGGTCTACCCAATTGTTTGAAAAGCATTTCCAAGAATTTCTGGAAACAGGAAAAACACATACTTTGGCTTCGCCAACCACTACTTTGGGCAACATTTCTTCATGGATAGCCCATGATCTTAACAGCCGTGGGCCGGAAATTTCACATTCCATTACATGCTCAACGGCTTTGCATGCGGTACTTAATGGTGTTGCATGGTTGCGTTCTGGTATGGCTGAAAAATTTTTGGTAGGCGGGAGCGAGGCGCCACTTACGCCATTTACTATCGCCCAGATGAATGCCTTGAAAATCTACTCTAAGAGTCAGGATACATATCCATGCCGGGCTTTTGATATGGAAAAGAATCAAAATTCTATGGTTTTAGGAGAAGCTGCATCTGTTGCCTGTCTTGAAATAGGAGAGAAGCAAAATGCCCTGGCTTATATTGAAGGAATTGGCTATGCGACAGAAATTTTAGAGCACAGCATTTCTATTTCTACAGAAGCCCAATGTTTCCAAAAGTCGATGAAAATGGCTTTGGGAACTATACATCCTGATGAAATCGACGCTATCGTAATGCATGCGCCGGGAACTATAAAAGGAGATTCTTCAGAACTAAAAGCGATTGAATTGCTATTTGGAAATGACTTTCCGATGCTGACGACCAACAAATGGAAAATAGGGCATACTTTTGGAGCTTCAGGAATGTTGAGTATTGAAATGGCTCTGTTGATGATGCAGCACCAAAAATTTATTGGGGTGCCGTTTACGGAAAACCAAAAAGAAAAAAAACCAATCAATAAAGTACTAATTAATGCAGTTGGTTTTGGCGGCAATGCTGTCAGCATATTAATCGTAAAACCTTAAATAAATTTATGGAAATTATCAGTTATAGTAAACCTACGTTGTTTATGAAACAGCTTTTTGGATTCTCATTAATTATTCTTGCCTTTTTTGCTTTTGTTTATACAGGCAATGTTTTTTCGATTATATTCTTGGCAATGGGTTTGTTTTTAGTTGCTACAGAAGGTTCAGAAATTGATCTGAACAATAGAAAATATAGAAAGCTGACTACGGTTTTTGGTGTAAAATTTGGCTCATGGAAATCACTTCCCGATTTCGAATATGTTTCGGTTTTCAAGACCAAGCAAAGCCAGAGAATTAATTTTATTACCGCTACTACTAGTTTTACCAATGAAGTTATTTTACTGAACCTATTCGACAGTAAAAACAAATACATCACATTTTACCAAACTGATGATAAAACCGATGCTTTCCAAGTAGCAAATCACTTTAAAAGAGCTCTTGGAATTGATATATTGGATGCAACTGAAAAAGAAAAAGTTTGGTTGTAGTTTTAAGAAACGTCACTCTAAACGAAAAAATCCCATAAACAAGAATATTGCTTATGGGATTCTGATGTGAATTATCTAGTCTTAATTCATGATGACTTTTTTGGAAACTGTTTGGTTGTCATCCAAAGTTATTTTTGCTACAACTACTTGAGTTCCTACGTTGATTCCTGTAGTTGTGAATTCGTTATTGTTAACTCCTTTTTTGAAGAAGATTTCTTTACCTGTCAAATCAAGAATCTGAACAGTGTCAATTGTGAAATTATCTGCTTTGATGGCAATCTGATCACCTTTTTTGTACACGATGATATCATTTGCATTTACTTTAGGAGTATCAATTCCTAGAGCTTCATTTACATAACGGATTTCAAATCTTGAATTGAAAGTTCCGGCTGCAGTTGAGAAATAGTATCTGTCATTCTTGATGTTGTGTACTGTGTTTGTCAATCTGTCTATCAAGAAAACTTTTTGATCTTCAAACAAACCGTCAACGCTTTCAATTCCGATGCTGTAATCACCAGCAGTAGCAGCCATAAATCCTAATGGAACAACATCTGCAGTGCTGAATGGTAATGATCTACCTTGGATAACCAATTTGTTAGTATCAAGCAAAGAATAAAGAGCAGTTCCAGAAGCGTATGTTATTCCGTCGTAAGCATCATCCATGTTGTTTGTTGCTCCTGTAACATAACCTACAAGAATTTCATTGTAAGCACCTGCTGCATTTGTGATATTCAACCACAATCTGTTTTTCTCAATAACAATCTCTCCATTTCCATTTCCGTCTTCGCTGCTTTGAGTAGCGTTAGCGTTGCTGTTTCTGTAGAATTGTCCGTTACCAGCAGTTTGAGTTACTCTCATTGCATTGTTGAAAATAATCTCACCACTAGCTTTTCCTTCTACGAAAAATCCTTGACCAGATGCAATATTTCCTTTGAACTTGTTTGATGGAGTATTTCCACAAGTCGTACAGTTGTTTGTGTCTCCACTACCTGTTGCTCCAGTTGCATTGTAAGAAACGTAGCTTGCAGGATTATAGTTGTATATTCCGTTAGCATCAGGAGTTGAGCTTACAGCAATATTATGTGTCCAGAAATAGAATGTTCCTTTAATAAGACCTTTGTTTGCCTCGTAGAATTTATCTGCGCTGATAGCTGATGGGTATGGATTTCCGATTAAGTTTGATTTTAACGTTGCCCCTATCTTCGTATCGATTTTTTTAACTCCGTTATTTGGAGCTCCAAGGAATTTTGTTTCAAAAATAACCGGAGCTGTAAGTGAATATTGTTGAGGAGCTCTAACAATATATCCTTTTCCTGTTTGCATAGCTGTAGTTCCGTTCATTTCAGTAACCCATCCGTTTCCAGCAGCATTGTAGCTCAGGTATTTGTCAGCTAATGTGTTTGGAGACAAATCACGTAATGTCCAGTCAGCAGCAGCTACAGGAGACGACCAGTATGTAAAGTCGTAACGAGTAACAGGAGTTGTGTTTCTTTTTACTGTTATTTTTCCGCTGTTTGCAGCGTTGTCATTAACTTGTATAAGGCTTGCATTATTTTCTACGATAACGTTCGCAGTTGGAGCAACAACTAATTCATTTTGTACAATCAGGTTTACACCAGAATTTACTTTTAGAGTTTTGTTCGTGTTTACTTTACAAGAACAAACATCAAGATTACTGTTCAATTGCAAATCACCATCTACTATGATTGCAGCTCCATCAGGAGAAGTACTCCAAGAAGTTCCGTTATAAACAGCATTGATTGGAGTTAAAGATAGTTTTACGTTAGCAGAACCGTTTACTTCTCTTGTGATTACTTCAATAGTTGAGTTGCTGTTAAGAGCATAGGTTCCTACTACAGTTGGTGTAGGGTTTTCACCACTCCATCCAGCGTTGTTAAATACAATCGTTCCATTAACATAAACTCTTGTTTCATCATCCCAATTGTCCATAGAAAGTTGGTATTTTCCGCAAGTGAATCCTTTTCTTTTATGAATCATAGTGAAATCGTCAACACGAACAGAACATCCGTTCCATCCTGCTGAAGAAGATGGAGAGGTTTCTTTATTCCAACCGTTGTTGGCCATGTCTTGTGTGTTCAATCCTAAAGTGTTCTGTGTATAGTATCCAGCATAATCTGCTAATGCAGGAGTCATGCTTCCAACATTATAACCATATACATTCCATGAATTGTTTCCAAATACTGTTGGGTCTCCAGAAGGTGTTGTTATCTTTACCTCTACTGTTACGCCACCTGTTGGTGTAGAACATGGTGTAGAGTTGATTCTTCTAACCCAGTATGTTGTTGTAGCGCTAGGAGAAACAGTGATTGAAACTCCTGAACCAGAAATAATGTTTGAACCTATTGCAGTTCCTGTTCCCCATTGGTATGTTGAACCCGAACCTCCGTTAGCAGTCAATGTAGTTGATCCACCAGCACACAATGTAAGAACTCCTGTGATTGATGTTGGAGCTACTGCAGTTCCTGTAGCCACAGTAATTTGCAATGTCATTCCTGTAGTTGTAAAATTACATGGAGCAGCACCTTTTCTTCTAACCCAGTATGTAGTTGTTGCAGTCGGTGAAACAGTGATTGAAGCACCTGTACCAGAAATAACGTTTGAACCTACAGTTGTTCCTGTTCCCCACTCATAAGTACTTGTGTTTACACTTCCACCACCAGCTGTTAAAGTAACTGAATTACCAGAACAGATAGTATTGTTAGTTGCATTTGAAGTTAATGTTGTTGGAGCTGTTGGTGAATTAGCACAAGTATAGCTGAAAGATACCTGTGAATCTCCCGTTTTTTCATAATACTCCAATACGAAAGTTACATTTGTTGCAGATGCGAACGTTTTTGTAGTTGAACCTGATGTATATCCGTGGTCAGTCCAGTCTGCGATAGAATATCCTGATTCTCCGTTAATTTTTAATCTGTAACCGTCATCTCCACCAACTGTAAAAGTATATGTTCCAGCAGGGAAACTTTTAGTCATTTTGTATACAGTATAGAAATTATCAGTTGGCTGTTGGCAAAGAACTGTTGTCAATCCAGCTACAGCACCACTACCTATATTTCTGTCAAAAGTTTCATTTTCTGTAACATACCCTAAATAAGTTGTAGCGGCAGGAGTTCCTGAGTAAGAGTAAACATAACCATTCCAAGAACCGTTAGGTGAAACTGATGGATTTCCTTGCGGTGTACAAACCGGTGCAACAGTTCCTGTTATTACCGGACCTAAAGCATTATGAGAAGAAGGTGCACTGTCGTTATAACCGTGTTTTATTCTGATTCTTGCACCAGACCATCCATTAGTTCTTCCGTAAAATGTTATTCTGATATAAACTGTCTCGCCAGATTGTACAGTTATTCCTGTCAATGGAACAGATACAGAATTAAAGTTTGTATTTGAAGTAACCAAGCTGTTGTTAGTAGCTAATACAGTTCCGTTTGAAGGGAAGCTTGCATCTTTTGAATAGTATACCTGCATTCTGCTAGGACCATTGTTGTCATAGTTTTGGTATTCAAAATTGAATTGGTTCAAATCGATTTTGTTTCCGCTGTTAGCAGAAATCGACATCTGAACATATTTTGAATAATCAGGAGTTGTTGCAGAAGGCCATTGAGCCGTGTTGAATGCATTTCCATTGTTACCCCAGTTGTCAACCATAAAATCTACATTCGATCCTGTGATGTTTCCAGCTGAAATATTGGATGCTGTTATGTATGGTGCAGCAGTTTTATTTGCGCCATCCCAACGTACTAAAGTTGTTTGTGAAAAACCAAAAACTGGTAGTAATAAAACAAGTAACAAAGCTATTTTTTTCATAGGTCAAGTGGTATTATTCTGATAGGGTAGGGCAAATGTATGTCCGGTATATCTATCAAAAGAAGCTTTCAAAGGCCTATTTTTCAGGTTTTCGATGACGTGTATTTTTTCATCGGCGAAATGCAGAAATCAACGAAAACGTTTTCGTAAAAAATGTAAGAAAAAACTTGTTTTTCGTAAAAAATGCTATGAAAATGAAGAAATAAGAGGTTATCCTAATTTTTCTAACTCGATTGCTTTTTCGTAAATGAGGTTACTTTCGAATCCTTTTCGAAGGAAAAAGTCGCAGAATTTTTTTCGCTTTTTAAGAGTGTCTTTTTCGGAAATCGTATCCCAGAATTTTTCAGCAGAAAAATGAAAAGTATCGAGATATTCGTCTGCAATTTCTTTTAGTGCAGTTTCGATATTGTATTTCGAGATGTTTCTAAATTTCAGTTCATTAATGATCCTGATTTTTCCCCAATGTTTGATTCGGTGCTTTCCACGAGCAAAACTACAGGCAAAACGTTCTTCATTGAGAAAGTTATTTTCAATAAGATGTACGATTATGGTGTCGATAGTGGACTGGGAAGAAGTAAGTGTTTTTAGTTTTTGTAGAATTTCCTCATGACAGCGCTCCTGATAGGCACAATAGACTTCGGCCTTTTTGGTGATTTCTTCCGGAGTATAGCTTTTCTGTTCTGGTTTTTGGCGCATGAGGAATTGTTTAACGGTTATAAAAGTATAAAAGATATTGGTCTGACGTAAAATTTTGAGGACATAAATAATTCTGATTGTCTAAGAAAGGTAGTCAGACGCTTTATTCCAACACAGGAAAACGACAGAGAAAATATTTGTTTATATTTAACTAAAATTTTACATACACTTTTGATACACAATGATATGGATTATAAAAAATATAGCTAGACTTTTTTAAAAACATTATGCGTATGAAACATTTCTACTTTTTATTTTTCCCTTTTTTGTGCATGGCACAAGCGCCGGTAATACAATGGCAAAAATCATTGGGCGGCTCCGGTAATGATTATGCGAACTCCGTTCAGCAAACGGCAGACGGAGGTTATATTGTTGCAGGATATACTTCTTCCAATGATGGTGATGTTTCCGGCAATCATGGCGGAGACGATATCTGGGTAGTAAAACTGACCGCAACAGGTACAGTAGCCTGGAGCAGAACATTAGGCGGTTCCGGAAATGAAGTAGCCAGTTATGTTCAGCAAACGGCGGATGGAGGTTATGTTATTGCTGGAACTACTTATTCTAATGATGGAGATGTTACAAGAAACCAAGGCAATAGTGATGCATGGGTAATAAAACTTGATAATGCAGGTGCTATCCAATGGCAGAAAACATTTGGCGGACGTCATATTGATGCTGCCACTTCCGTTAGGCAGATGGCAGATGGAGGTTATATTGTAGGAGGTTACACCTTATCTGAAAATACCGGTGATATTATTGGAAACAGGGGAGCAGCCGACTACTGGGTGGTAAAGCTGACTTCAACCGGCAACTTAGATTGGAACCGATGTTTTGGAGGGCAAAGCTATGAATACGCCCGTGCTGTACAGCCAACGACAGATGGAGGTTATGTCGTGGGTGGCTATACTTCGTCTATTGATGGCGATGTTTCTGGAAATCATGGTACTATTGATTATTGGGTAGTGAAAGTGAATGATATACAGGAAATCCAATGGAAAAAAACATATGGAGGAACCGGCACGGATATACTTACTTCTATTGTTCAAACCACTGATGGAGGATATATCGTTGCAGGACATGTGTATTCACAGGATGGAGATATTACAGGTTCTGGTTTCCATGGTCCCTTTTATGATGATTATTGGGTAGTGAAGTTGAGCAGTACAGGGGCTATACAATGGAAGAAAGCATTGGGAGGCTATGGCAATGATCTTGCACAATCTGTACAGCAGACAGCAGATGGAGGCTATATAGTACTTGGATATGTCACGAGTAACGACGGCGATGTTTCCGGAAATAATGGATATATGAATTATTGGATTGTAAAACTCAGCAGTCAGGGAGTTATCCAATGGCAAAAAGCTTTGGGAGGTAGCGGTCAGGAAGGATTTAACGCTATTCCCAATGCGTCAGATGGTGCCCATTCTATACAGCAAACAACAGATTTAGGATATATATTGGCAGGATATTCAAAATCTAATGATGGTGATGTTTCCGGAAATCACGGCGGTTTTGATTACTGGGTGGTAAAACTCGCAAATCCTTTGGGTACAGACGATTTTTTATCTAAAAGTATCAGCGTCTATCCCAATCCCGTCTCAGAACGTGTTTTTGTAGATACAGGTGCAGATTCCAACCTGGTACAGTTATCGC
Source organism: Flavobacterium microcysteis (assembly GCF_006385255.1). GTDB lineage: Bacteria > Bacteroidota > Bacteroidia > Flavobacteriales > Flavobacteriaceae > Flavobacterium > Flavobacterium microcysteis. The sequence goes on along the minus strand of NZ_VFJE01000054.1, from coordinate 409,206 downwards.
TTTACGGTTTGCTTGGACAACTTAAACGCACTACAAAAGAAAATTCAATTTCAGTTTCCGAACTTCCTAAAGGGGTTTATTTTCTTCAAGTAAAGACAGACAGAGGAGAGGTTACGAAAAAGATTATGGTGGAATAAAATAGTTGAACCCTAAAAAACAAGCAAATTATCAGGACAAGTAATAAAATATATGAGATATTTTTTAGTATTCTTTTTCTAATATTGTTTATTTATTGTGAGGGTGTTTGTTTTTTTTATTGAACTTTAATAATATCAGCTTTCGTGAGTCGGTTATCAGCTTGAACACCAAAGCTCTGAATCGTTAGCAAAAAATTTAAATAAACTATTATGTCCAAAACAAGATTTATTTTCGAAATTTCAGGTGAAATTTATACTACAGAAAAAGCATTTTACAAAGATGACCAAGACAAAATGCTTCAAGACTTAAATGACAATAGTAGTTCACTAAGTAAGGAAATCGAGGAAGAAGCACGGAAAGTTCTTGAGCTAGCAAAAATTGAAGTAAAACTTTCCTTTAGGAAAGGTAGCATACTTGCTAGTGGTTGGGTGATTATAGAAACTATAGGAACAATTGCGGATGCCATTTCATTTGGGGAATATTGTTCTCGGTTGCTTAAACACATAGTTTCACATCGTATCCAGAAGGCTGTTCCAGATTCTACGTTTTCAATTGATGTGAATTTTATTACTCCTGAATCTTTAATTACGAATAATCCTCAGTCGACTAGCGTGAGTTTTCCTTTCCTGAAGATTCTAACTATAGCAACTATTGTGAATGTTGTTTTAATTTTTGGAGGGACCTTATTCAACGCAATTACAGTACAGTCTACGCTTGAAAGATACCAAGAATCCCAAGAGAAACTTGCAGAGGCAAAAACTAGTTTGCTAGAATCTGAATCGACGCTAAAAAATGCTCAAGTTGATTATTTAATACATACTAAACAAATTGAATTGGTCAAAGGAGACCTAGTCAGACAGAAGGACTCTGCAATGCTTCAAATCAATATTGAGGAAAAGAAAATAGCTGATCAATTAGATGTTATAAGTTCAAAAAGAGATAGTGTCGAATATCTTGTAATTGCACAAAAGCAACAATTCAAAATCTTAGAATCTAAAATTAAGGATTTGGATCAAAAAAGAATTAAAGTAACGTTTTTAGATGTTTTTCGCTACTCTCATTGGACAGTTTATTGCCTGATTTTAATTCCTACTGTTATAGTATTACTTGTGTTATTCCTAGTATTAAAAAGGCGGTAAGTTAAGCCTTCTATTGACAGTGTTTATTCGCAATAAATGCATCGATGATTAATTATACGAGTTTGTCTCCGTTTGAAAGTGAAGATATAAAGTGCTTATGAGACAATGCTAACAATTGCTTCGAGAAACATAAGAAAACTAGCTCTTTGCTATTTAACTTGAGGTATTTAAATTCTTATGTGTCCTGACAATTGCTTGCTCATTTTTATAATCAATCCAGGATTGTCCCTTCCATTTTCGCATTAAGTTGTCAAAGTTTCTCATGATAAAGATGTTGTAAGCTGCCTTTCCCAAGTTTCCTATTTTTCTAGGAAAAGCACGAAGACTCATTGAGAATCCCGGAGTCATATATTTCATATAATGCCAATAACCTTCGGGCATATAAAGCATTTCGCCATGTTCCAGGTTGCAGATTAATCCTTTGGCTTTTTTTAATGCCGGCCATTTTTCTAAATCCGGATTGTCAAAATCGATATCTTCCCTTGAGATTAAGGCATGCGGCACTTTATACAGATAAGGGGTTTGGTCTGGAGCAAAAAGGATGCATTGCTTTTTTCCATGAAAGTGGAAATGAAGAATATTCGAATAGTCGATGTCGTAATGTATAAAGACTTTTGAGTTTTCTCCTCCAAAGAAAAGCATAGGAAGCTGCTTGACTAGCTTAAGTCCTATGTCTGGCCATTTAAAGTCTGATTTTAAGGAAGGCACTTCCTTCATCAGGTTATACAGAAAAATTCTATAATTGGTAGGCTTGGTTTGCAGAAGGTCAATATAGTCTGCCATTTTCATTTTGGCATGAGCTTCATTAAAACCATCCTTGTGTGTTACCGGACGATCGTCGTATAAAGGAACCGTTTTATCGCCAGCAATTTCCTTGATATAATTGAGTTTCCATTTTTCATATGCCGGCCAGTCTTCTGTCAGCTTTTCGATGACCAATGGTTTTTGTTTTTTTACATAATTAGTATAGAAGTCCTCTTTTGAGATAGTCTTTACACGCTCAATTTCTGTCAAGTGCAATGGCATACAATAGATGGTTTTGAGATAATGGTTTAATAACAAAGTTAATAAAGGATTATCAAACTGTAAAGAGCAATACCTTAAAATTTTCCCACAAAAAAATACCGCACATCAAATTTTGATGTGCGGTATTTTCAAATTTAAAAAACTGAAAAACTAATTTTTGACCAACTTTTGAGAAAACTGCTTATCGTTTTGTGTCGTAACATTTACGATATAAATTCCGCTGCTTAACTTTGAAATATTGATGCTATTGCTGGTGCTTTCCATAACTTTTTGTCCAGTAATGGAATATATAGCTGTATTTTTTATTTCAAATTGGTTGCCTGAAACACCAATATTCAAGATGTCATTCGCTGGATTTGGATAGATAAAGATAGGATTATGGGCAAGTTCCGGATTATGGATTCCCAACGGCAGATTTAGAATTTGGTATTTCATAACGCCCAAATCAGTTGTAGCCAGGTAAGCATTGATTGTTGAACCATAAAAATCATAGTCCATTGAAAATGATTGTACATAGTTTAACTGCTGTGGAGAGATATAAGTCCAGTTTGCACCACCATCTATGGTGTAATAGATAGAAGCATCAATTCCCAGAGCGCTGTGTACAGACGCTAGCATGACTCCGTTATTTACAGGAGAATATTTGATTCTTTTTGCATCAACGCCTTGTAAAATTACTGTCCAGTTTTCACCGGCATCTGAAGTAGCAAAAATACCTGAACTGGTTGTTACTATAAAATGATTAGCGTCTAGCGGATTTCTGGCCATATCCCAAATCAAATCTGCATCGGGACTTATTGTAAGGCCATTTATTTTTTCTACCCAAGTAACACCTCCATCAGTAGATTTAAAAAATTTGGTTCCTTTTACAATGAAAATTTCATTTGTATTGGATGCAGAAACAGAAATTCCTGTGATGACACCATCACCAAATTCACTTGTTTCAGGAGTTGTGATTTCTTCTGTGATGATTTCTTCTGGGTTGGCAAAGTTGATTTTATAAAGATTGCCGCCCTCGCCAGATCGTAATGAGACATAAATGATGTTGGGATTGATTGGGTCCACAATTAGTTCCTGCATATCATCTGCAAAAGCATCCATTAAAACAGTTGCTGTTGCGCCATAATCAGTACTCATAATTAGGCTGCTTCCAAAAAAGCCCATTGAAGCATAAGTGAAAACACGACCGGCAACTACCGGGTCTGCCACCATATAATTCCTTTTCGGATTGAAAGAAGTTGGCGGTTCAATATCATAAATTGAAGTCACTCCAGATGTAAGGTTTTTGTGCAAGCGCCCTCCTTGGCTTCCGTAATATAAATGTTTTGCTGATTGATATTTGGCATGAGAAACGCTTACGACATTATAAAAAGGAGCTTTAACCTGCGTTAACGTTGTACCTCCGTCATTTGAGAATTGCGGAAATAAATCTGTAGCAATGGCCACCTGGTTTTGGTTGAATGGATTATATGAAGCGTTCAATCCGTAATAGTAGGATGTAGAGCCTTGAGGATAAGCTATATTATTCCAGGTTAATCCTCCATCACTGCTTTTTACGATTTCATTTTCTTCAAGGATAATGATATGATTCGGATTTGTTGGATGGAAAGTGATTTTGTTAATACTGTTCAATGTTTGGTCAGTCCATGTAATAGGTACTTGGGTCCAAGTTTCTCCTGCATCAGTAGAGCGATAGAGGCGCTCCGGATGCGCTCCAAACCCAATGCTGGTTCCAATCAGCATATCATCACTGTTTAATGGATTAAAAGCAATAGCGCTAAATGTAAATCCAGGCAATTTTTCAGTCCAAGTTTGCCCATAATTTTCTGAAATCAACAATCCGCCAATAGCTTCATTAGGGCCCAAAGATCGGCCCATATAAATTTTAGAGCTGCTGACAGGACTAAAAGCGACATTGTCAATATGTATATCATCATGGTCAACGCTGAAATAGATCAGATTCCAGGTAGAACCAGAGCTTTTAGTATGGAAAACCTTGGTTCTTGCAACTAATCCTTCCAGGTAAGAAGTGTGTACGACTAAGTCAGTTTCAGATGTACCATAGAACGAATAAGAAGCAACCTGTGCATTATCCTGCGGATTAGGAAGGGCATAGAAATGAATAATGGCATTGGTGGTAAGGTCAAAAAGATAAACACCGTCATTTTCACCGCTGTTAACGACTGAAAAACTAAGATTCGTTTGTCCGTGTAATCTTAAGTCTTTCATTTGTGCTGAAGGATTTGGGAAGGAATATTTTAAGTTCCAGGTCAATCCATTGTCAACAGAAACAATAATATGGTTTCCTTGCGTACGGGCATACATTTTATTTTGAACAGCTGCATCATACGTAAGGTCTTCCAATTTTCCAAAGTTAGTGGAGGCTTCATAACTGATTTGGGCCTGACTTGCATAGCTCAATAGCAATAATAAAGCAATGGTAATTTTTTTCATAATAGACATTTTTTGTTTTCTAAATTTTCAAAAAAACAATAGCTATTTCAAAAAAAATGGACGGACATAGTGTGACATCCTTTAGGACAAAATGTGATTTAATCTTTTAAAGTGTTGAAAGATAATCGTATAGGTTAATATCATGCGGAAGTTCCATTCGGGCAGCAATTCGTTCTTTTCTTTTCCTGCAGGCATCAGCCGTAATATTCAACATAGAGGAAATTTCCTTAGTGCTGAGGTTCATGTAGATGTAGGTTATGAAGCGAATATCGTTTGAATTTAACTTTGGATGTTTTTCTTTCAGGTTGGTCAGGAAAGTTTGGTTGACTTCTTCGAAATGGGTAATAAAGCTGTCCCATTCGTCGTCAGTCTTCAAGTGTCCTTTTAAGTTTTGGATATGGTTTACCAATGCGGGGTCTTTAGAAATTTCAGGTAGCTTTGATAATGACTGAAGCGTTTCTTCAATCAGTTCGTTTCGTCCGGATAGGTAAAGTGCCTTTGCGGAAAGCTTTCTGTTTTTTAGCTCGATTTCATTTTTTAGCTTTTCCTGTTCTAACAGTGCGTTTGTTTCATTTTCATTGACCATTTTTTCAAGCAGCAGGTTGTCGCTTTTTTCTTTTTCAAGTTCCAGGAGCATGATCTGTTCGTTGCGCTCAGCAATTAGTTTTTTCTGCTTATGTTTGATGGAAATGTTTCGCAATGTCCACACTAAAAAGGCCACGACTATAAATATGACGGCAATGATAGAGTAAAAGAGTTTTCGTTCTTCAGCTATTTTTGATTCATTATTGGCTATTTCCTTTTTGTAATTCTCGATTTCAAACTTGACACGGCTGTTTTCAAAAACTTTTCCGTTTTTGATTTCATTGAGTTCACTTTCTGTTTTTATAATAGAATCCTTATAGCTTAAAGCCAAAGCATATTTTTCCTTTTTGAAATTAATATCGGATAAAAGCTTAAAAATGTTGATTTTGGTTTCGAGATTGGGCTTTCTTTCAAAAATCGTATTAGCGTAGTGACTGGCCAAATCAAGGTTGTTTTCATTTAGATAACTTCTGGATATAATCATAAGTAGTGAAATGCCAATATCGTTATAATCCAGGTCTTTGGTCGTTTTGTATAATTCTTCGGCCATAGTGCGTGCCTGTTTCGAATTCCCCTGAAGGTTTTCATTTTCGGCTATTGCAACTTTTGCTAAAATTTGCAGTTGTTGCTGTGATTCCAGCAAAGGCAAAGCTTCATTGAAATAAGCACGGGCTTTTTTTAGTTCGTTTGTTTCATTGGCAACATTTCCCAGATTCATGGCATAGAGTCCAACTTTAAGCATGTCTTTGTTTTCCTGAGCGATATCATAGGCCTTTTTGAAATATTCATTCGCTTTTTCATAATTCATTTCTTTCGAATAGAGAATAGCGATGTTGTTCAGGACAACCATTTCAGATTTCGGATCCAGGTGTTTTACAGCGATGGTGTAGCTTTCGAGGTAATGGTTGAGAGCCTCACCATAATCAAGCATGGTGTAATAATTGGCGCCAATATTATTTGTTGCCAGAAATAACTGTTTATACCATCGGTTTTTTTCTGCCAGGTTCTTGGCCTGAGTTAGTAATTCGAGCGACTTGACATGGTCTTTTTTCCACATATAGTCGATTCCTTTAACAATAATCGAATCGCAGTGGGCGGTAGCCTGAGCTTGAAGTTTGGGCATGAAAAGCAGGCATAGCAAAAACAAGAAACAGATGGACTTGATGTGGCGGGCTTTTCTGTGCATTGGGATAGTTTTATTCAAATATAAGAATAAGTATTGCACAAATGGTTGCGTCAGGAAGGGTTTAAAATTTATAAAAAAAGCTTTTCCGTGAGGAAAAGCTTTGGTTTTTATCTTGATTTCTGATTATGACTTTTTGCCGGAAGCCACAAGGTTTCTTTCAATTTTGTGTGCTGGTCGGGTCCATTTTGGTTTTTCTCCCATAGCTTCATACTGCGAGTCTTCGGCTTCTACTGTTTTAGGCTGAGAGACTTTTGTAAATGGTTTTTGCGGAATTAAACCCAACATTTCAAACATTTTCATGTCTTCATTTACATCCGGGTTTGGTGTAGTCAACAGCTTGTCGCCAGCAAAAATAGAGTTGGCACCAGCGAAAAAGCATAATGCCTGACCTTCGCGACTCATGTTTGTTCTTCCTGCAGAAAGGCGCACCTGAGTGTTAGGCATGACAATTCTTGTAGTGGCTACCATTCGGATCATTTCCCAGATTTCAACAGGCTTTTCTTCTTCTAACGGTGTTCCTTCTACAGCAACAAGGGCATTGATAGGCACTGATTCCGGTTGTGGGCTTAAGGAAGCAAGAGCAACAAGCATTCCGGCTCTGTCTTCAACACTTTCTCCCATTCCGATAATACCACCGCTGCATACTGTTACGTTTGTCTTGCGGACATTCTCGATGGTTTGCAAACGGTCTTCATAGCCGCGTGTAGAGATAACTTCTTTATAATATTCTTCAGATGTATCTAAGTTATGGTTGTAGGCATAAAGTCCGGCTTCGGCCAAACGCTGTGCCTGATTTTCGGTAATCATTCCCAACGTACAGCATACTTCCATATCCAGTTTGTTAATGGTTCTTACCATTTCCAAAACCTGATCGAATTCCGGTCCGTCTTTGACATTTCTCCATGCAGCACCCATACATACTCTTGACGATCCGCTTGATTTAGCTCTCAAAGCTTGCGCCTTAACCTGCTGTACAGACATTAGGTCATTGCCTTCCACGCCAGTATGGTAACGGGCAGCTTGTGGACAATAGCCGCAATCTTCCGGACATCCACCAGTTTTTATAGATAGAAGAGTAGAAACTTGGACCACATTTGGATCATGATTTATCCTGTGTATAGTAGCAGCTTCATATAGCAAATCCATCATTGGCTTGTTGTATACCGCCATGATTTCTTCCTTGGTCCAATTGTGTCTTATTGTACTCATAATGCTTAGTCTTTTGTTTGTTCCAAAAGTAGGTAATTCCACAATAAGTAAAAAAATCTTTTCTCTAAAGTTAGAAACATAGAATTGTTGATTAAATAAGGCAGGGGATTGTCAAATTTGACAATCCCCTGCTTAAAAATATATGTCTTTGTAATTTAGTCTACTTTATTGATTTTCTCTACTTTATCTTTCCAGTATTGCATCATGGCAAAGGAAACAATCATAGAAGCTGCTGATCCTTCTATTAACAATCCAAAACAGAATTGGTATAAGGATGGATCGCCTCCGCCAAAGATATAGCTGTCTGCAAAAGAATCCAGATAGGTATTTCCGCCGCGATACTCTACATAAATCATAAAAGAAATGAGCCCTAAGATTAGCCCGATCATTGCGGTTATGAAACCTGCAAGAAGATTGGTCAGGTAGCCACTTATACCATCATGATAGTTTGATCGGATCGTTTTGTTTACACCATAGATCACAAAAATAAAATTCACGAGCCTGAGATAAATGTGGTCTTTTAGGTCTAGTGCTTCGATGAGCAAGAAGTATAATCCTAATCCTATAAAAATAATCACACCGTTGGTCAGTAATCTGGAAACTTTCATAATATTCGGTTTTGTTGGTTATACTATTTAAGTTATAAATGATTTAGCTAGGGGTAAGCTTTTCAATTTATACATTAAAATTACGAATATTATTTTGTTTTTCGTATCCTATTTCTGCAGTCTTTGAATTTTTAGCAAAATTTTAATAAATTAAGTTTTTTCTGATTAATTGGATGAAGACTGGTTTGTAGGTTTATTATCCTCATCATAAAGCAAAATCCAATCGTTATGACCAAAGTAGTCCCATTTTGCTGCGGCCATGTCTACAGTAGGATCAATAAGTTGCCTGTAAGGCCTGCCATTGATGGAGACGTGGCAGTCAACAAAAACGCTGACATCCTTGCCATGTTTGGCAAATACTTTTTTTATTCTCTGTGCCATTTGCCAGATAGCATCGGGCTTGTCTGCAACCATTGCTATCTGTTTGTCCGTAAGACTAGAGTATAAACTGTAAGGAAGTCGTTCTCCGGTTTTTTTGTCAATGACTTTAAACGTGGAATAACCGGTTCTTGACCTAAGCATCATTCTCCAGCTTAAACGATGGGCTTCTTCCGTCCATAGTACATCGCCTTTGATAAACCAATGGCGGACCGGAAGCGCTATCTGGATTAAAAAATAAGGAATGAAAAAGTAGAGCAAAACCGATTTATTCTGGTAAATAGGCTCGTTTCCTTCAGGTTTAGGCTTCTTCTTAAAAAATAATGCCCTTATTTTTTCAGGTGGATAAAAGAATACGGCAAAGCTCAAAGCAAAAAAAGGAAAGATGCCGATTTGTAATGTGATCGCATTAAAAAGATGGAATATCAAAGAAGCTATAAAAGCGATGGTTCTTGTTTTTCTCCAAAGCAGCATCGGAACAATCAACATATCGAACAAGATGCCGGAATAGGCGATAAAAAGATAAAACCATTTTTGGTGAAAGATTTCCTGAATAAAAGGATTTTCTGATTTATGTGCGAGAAGATTTTTAGTAAAAGTTCCGTCAAGCCAATCCGGATAAAATTTTGATACTGTTGCAAAAAAGTAAACAATGGCAACTTGAGCAATCATTACCAGCGAACACCATTTGGGCATGGTGAGGCTTTTTATTTCGGGATTTTGCCTCGCGTCAAGTGAGGCGTATCGGTTTGCGGGAAGGAAAATCATGATCAGACATACCAGAACAAGCATATAATAATGATTGTTGTAGGATGTTTTTTGCATCCAATAGGTGAGCGTCCATAAAACAGTAAAAGCAGAAAGACTCCATTTGTATTTCCAGCCAAGCATCACGAGAATTCCTAAGACTCCCATCGTGGCAAAATAATAATACATTCCATCGCCGGGAAGTGGCTGTAGCCATTCCATTCCGATATGGCTAAATGTAAATTTGGGCTTTATAAAATTGTCTCTTACCCAGCCGGTCAAAATGGCTCCAAAAGTTTCTGCCGCAAGAAGGAAACCGAAAAAAATCCGAAAAATAATCAACGGTGAATTGTCTACAGGCAGAAATAACTTTTTCATTTTAAATTTTTTATAAAATTTTGAGTTATGATTTTGTCGTTTTCAATTTCAGCCTTCAAAGTATCGATAGAGTCAAATTTTTCCTCAGAACGAATTCGTTGCAAAAAGTATATGCGCATTTCCTTGCCGTATAAATCTTCTTCGAAATCTAAGAAATTGGTTTCGATAGTTCTTTCTTTTCCGTCAACAGTAGGATTGGTGCCGATATTCATCATGCCAAAAACCTCTTTCCCGTTCCAGTAGCTTTTGACAATATAAACACCATTTAAAGGAATCAGTTTGTAATCTTCTTCAATCTTTAAATTGGCTGTAGGAAAACCAATCGTCCTGCCCAACTGTCTTCCTTTTACGACTGTTCCGGTAATGAAATAATTGTAACCAAGATATTCGTTTGCTAATTGAATATCGCCGCTCAACAGAGCCTTTCGGATTTTTGTGGAACTTATAGAAACTTCATCAATCTCTTCGGCAGAAATTTGTTCTACTTCAAAATCGTATATTTTTCCGTAGGCAATTAGGTCATTGATATCGGCAGATCTGTTTTTGCCAAAACGGTGGTCATGTCCTATTATTATCTTTTTGATGTTAAATCGATCAACTAGTATTGTCTTGACAAATTCTTCCGCACCCAATTGCGAAAAACTTTGATCAAACGGATGTATGATGAGGTTCTGTAAGCCGATATTTTTCAGTAATTCGGCTTTTTCCTGGATAGTATTCAGAAGTTGTATATCAGAATTGCCCTGTAGTACCATTCTGGGATGTGGGAAAAAAGTAAGTACCAGGCTTTCAGTATTGCTTTTTTCGGCTTCTTGTGTCAGCCGTTCGATTATTTTTTTGTGCCCAAGATGAACGCCGTCAAATGTTCCAAGCGTAGCGACAGTAGGTCTGTTGGGTTTAAAATCTTGTATGTTGTTGAAAATATTCAAAATGGTGGAATTATCTTTTTGGGCAAAATTAAGCTATATGCACAATAAAAAAAACTTCTTGGATATATCTTGTTAGAGTCTTGAATAGTCTTTAGTAAAAGAAAGGCTGTTATAAAAAAGCAATGAAGGGCTGGTGTTGTTAAATATCTCTTTCATTTTTATTGTTAAATAATTAGAATATGCTTAGAAATGATTAATTTTGATTTTGTAAACTATAACTATTATGAAAAAACTTTTACCTTTAATTGTTTTTGTCCTTATGTTTTCTGCGAGCTATTCGCAGTCATTATGGACAAAGACATCTGCAGAGAAGCTCGGTGTTTTAGAAAAGACAGACCGTAGCTCTGCGCCACAAAAATATCAGATTTATCATTTGGATTTTTCTGGATTGAAATCACAATTGCAGTTAGCTCCTTCAAGAGAGGCTAATGAAGTTTCAAATGTGATAATTGCTTTCCCAAATGCCCAAGGGAAGTTTGAGAATTATAGAATCTATGAATCGTCAGTAATGGCGCCTGAATTAGCAAAAGCACATCCTGAAATCCAATCCTATATTGGTCAGGGAATTGATGATCCTACTGCTAAAATCCACCTTACAACTACAATTTTTGGTCTCCATACAATGACATTGTCTGGAAAAGGAACTTTTTATATTGATCCTTATACAAAAGATTTGCAGAACTACATTGTTTATGACAAGTCTGACTTGACAACAACTCGTAGTTTTGAATGTAAAGTTCAGGATTATAATGTGGAATCTATGGATGCTCCGTTACCGCCACCGGCAAGTGATGGTAGATTCAGAACTTATCGTCTGGCGATGGCCTGTACTATAGAATATGCAAAATTTCACACAGATGCAGCGGTTGCCGCAGGGACTTTGAGTCCAACAGCTACTATTGCACAAAAGAAAGCAGTCGTTTTGGCGGCAATGAACGTAACAGTTGCACGTGTAAACAGCGTGTATGAAAGAGATATGTCATTGAGAATGCAATTAGTTCCTAACAATGAGAATATAATTTTTATCGATGCGGATAACTTTACAGATAATGATGCTGATTTCTTAATCGATGAAAGTCAAGTAGTAATCGATGGTGCGATTGGTAATGCAAATTATGATATAGGACATACAGTAAGTACAGGCGGTGGCGGATTGGCGCAATCTCCGGCAGTATGTATATCATCAGGAAAAGCTAAAGGTATTACAGGATCTGATGCTCCAGTTGGAGATCCGTATGATATTGATTATGTAGCTCACGAAATGGGACACCAATTTGGAGCGGCACATACATTTAATAATTCTTGTGGGAATAACAGACAGACTGGTTCTGCTGTAGAACCAGGTAGTGGATCTACCATTATGGGTTATGCGGGAATCTGTCCTCCTAACGTACAAAATAATTCAGATGCTTATTTTCATGCGGTGAGCATCGCACAGATGGTTTCTCATATTACAGGAAATTTTGGTAACTGTGTTCCAGGAGTAGCTAATGGAAATACACCTCCTACAGTTCCTGCCTTAACAAACTATACAATTCCTGTTGGAACAGCTTTTGTTTTGAGAGGAAGCGCAACAGATGCTAATGGTGATGCTCTGACGTATTGCTGGGAGCAGACTAACTCGGGAGTTAATACAAACGTGCCTAGTGCCACTTCAACTACTTCAAACCCGAACTTTAGATCAGTAGCTCCTTCAAGCTCTCCAAATAGATATGTTCCGTCTTTGACAAATGTGCTTAATGGTAGCCTTACCAGTGCTTGGGAAATGATTCCTTCTGTGGCAAGAACATTCAATTTTGCCCTTACAGTAAGAGATAACAGAACTCCAAACGGTGGACAAACATCCAGACAAAACATGACAGTTACAACTAACGCGACAGGTGGTCCGTTTACTGTAACGTCACAAAATACAGAAGGAATTTCTTGGACACAAGGGCAGACGCAAACTATCACATGGAACGTTGCAAATACGACTGCAGCGCCTTTCAATACAGCTAATGTGAATATTTTGCTTTCAACGGATGGTGGATTGACTTATCCAACTGTTTTAGCTGCTAATACGCCAAATGACGGTTCGCAGGCGATAACTGTTCCAAATACGGCAGCTCCTTTTTGTAGAATTATGGTAGAATCAGTAGGGAATATTTTTTATGCCCTTAACTCAAAAACCTTTGCAATTGGATATACTGTAACCAACACATGTAATACGTATACTTCTAATACGGCTTTTGCTGTACCGGACAATAATCCAAACTTTACTGTAAGAACTATTACAGTGCCTACAACTGCTGCGGTATCTGATATAAATGTGGCTGTTAATTTAACTCATACTTATCTTGCAGATATGCAAATTGTACTTGTTGGTCCTTCACCTGCGCAAACACTGATTACTCTTTTTAGTAATGGTTGTGAGAACGGGGGTGTGTCTAAAAATTTAAACGCAACTTTTGATGATCAAGGTAATAGTGCAAACTGTGTTGCTACAGTTACAGGGAATATTTTGCCTCTAGAGCCATTGTCTATTTATAATGGGACGAATCCGCAAGGAAGCTGGTTATTTGCTGTTAGAGATTTGGGAGCTGGAGATACAGGAACTGTAAATTCATTCTCAATAACAGTTTGTTCTCAGACAGCTGTTTTAAGCACTGAAAACTTCGGGCTTGCAGACTTTAAGATTTATCCTAACCCTAATAATGGTACTTTCAACATTCAGTTTAATTCTGATTCAAGTAATGAAATCAAAGTTGGTGTACACGATATAAGAGGAAGAGAAATTTTCAATCAGTCTTATCAAAACACAGGAGTGTTCTCTCAAAGTCTTCAATTAGGAAATGCACAGTCAGGAGTTTATCTTGTTACTGTTCAGGATGGAGAGAAAAAAGAAGTTAAGAAGATAGTGATTCAATAATCGTGAATCTAAATCATAAAGAAAAAGGAACTCGAAAGAGTTCCTTTTTTTATAAGCTTATTTTTATTTGAGTGATTATTTGATTGTCAACAATGGGTGGAATATCGATTTGCAAATCAGAACCTTTTTTAATCAGGCTACCTTTGGTTACTCTATAATTTCCAGCTTTCCCTTTGCAGTAACAAAAAACTCCAAAAAGCATTTTGGTACTTTGGATTCTTTTATCCGAAAAAGAAAAGTCTGTATAATCCTTATTCATTTCGAAAACAATTTCTTCTGAATAACCAGCATCTTGCAATGTTTTGTCGGCTATTTTCTTTTGGTATTTATAAAGAAAAACAACTTTGTCCGGATTTTCTTCAAGCTCATAATAAATCTTGTCGATACCGTCTGTTTTTACATTCATGCTTTTGTTTTGGAGAATTTCAAAACTGCAAGTTCCTTCTTCTGGGCAAGAGCTTTCAATTTTGGCTTTTTTGCTATTGCTTGCCGTAGCTTGAGAATTCTTAGTGCTACAGCATGAGGCAATCAATCCAATTATTGGCAACAGTATGTACTTTTTCATGATATTTGTTTTTCTTACGTTAAAGATAGCAAAAAGAAAGCCAATTTATTTTCCGTTAAAAGTATTCATGGTAGTGTCAAGTCCTGCTAATGCGAACGAACGAATAATCTCTGCTGAAAGATCTAATCTTTCAGAAAGCTTAACTGTTTCTTCTTCAGTCCACTCTCCCAATACATAATCGACTTGTTTTCCTTTTTTGAAATCATCGCTGATTCCAAACCGGAATCTCGGATAATCGGAGGAGTTTAATGTTTGCTGTATGCTTTTTAATCCATTATGTCCGCCATCGCTTCCTTTTGGTTTGATTCTAATGGTTCCAAAAGAAAGATTCAAGTCATCAGTAATTACCAGAATATTAGAAACGGGAATATTTTCCTTGTCCATCCAATATTTTATTGCTTTACCGCTGAGGTTCATATAGGTGTTGGGCTTTAAAAGAAAAAGAGTTCGGCCTTTTAATTTGTATTCTGCCATAGCGCCAAGCTTTACGGTTTGGAAATCAAGGCTTTCTTTTCGCGCTAAATGATCGACTACCTTAAAGCCGATATTGTGCCGGGTGTTTACGTATTCTGCGCCAATATTTCCGAGGCCAACGATTAAAAATTTTTTCATCGGGTCTGAATCTGTTGTTATTTGTTTTTTGCTAAAAATATTGAAAATCCAGTTTTTCATTTCGTAAAAATAGTTTTTCTCTACGGATTAGCTTTCTTGTTTTATAATCTTTTATAGGTGTGTAAAATAAAAAAAGCATCAGTTTTAGGCTGATGCTTTTGGTATAATTCAAGGTGAAAATTATTTTTTCTTTCCTTTTGCTGGGGCTTTTGCAGCTTTTGCAGCTTCTTGAGCAGCTTTCATTGCAGCACGTGAAATTCTTACCTGTGCAACAACAGTGTTGTCTGGGTGAAGTAATTTATAGTTGTCAGCAACTAATTTAGTAACATATAATTTGTTACCCATTTCAAGACCTGAGATATCAGCATCGATAAAGTCAGGAAGGTTTTTAGGAAGTGCTTTTACTTTCAATCTACGTTGGTTCAAACGTAAAACTCCCCCTAACAATACACCTGGAGAAACACCAACAACTTTTACTGGTACTTCCATAGTGATTTCTTTGTCATCATGCAATTGGAAGAAGTCTAAGTGCAAAATCTTGTCTGAAACAGGGTGCACTTGAGTGTCTTGCAATACTGCATTGAAAGTTTTACCACCTTCAAGTTCGATCACAACTGTGTGAGCGTTTGGAGTGTAAATCAAGTTTTTGAATGCTTTTTCTTCTGCTGAGAAATGCACCGGTTGATTTCCTCCGTATAAAACGCAAGGAACCATTCCAGCATTACGTATCGCTTTAGTCGCTGACTTGCCCACGCTTTCTCTTTCTGATCCTTTAATTGTAATCGATTTCATTTGTAAATATATATAATTAATAAAAAATTCTACATTAAGAACTTACCGCTGATAGAGTTGTTGTGCTGTACCATCTGCATTACTTCTGCAAAAAGCGGTGCACAGCTCACCACACGGATTTTTTTCGATTCCTTCTTCAACGGAATAGAATCAGTAACGATTAATTCACTTAATTGTGAATTCTCAATTTTTTCATAAGCATTGCCCGATAAAATGGCATGCGTACAAATAGCTCTTACGCTCAAGGCTCCTTTTTCGATCATTAGATCTGCTGCTTTAGCCAAAGTTCCTCCGGTATCAATCATGTCATCGACAAGGATGATATTTCTTCCTCTTACCTCGCCAATCAATTCCATACTTTCAATCACATTGGCTGCTTTTCTTTGCTTGTAACAAATAACCACATCCGATTCTAAAAATTTAGAATACGCATACGCTCTTTTTGAGCCTCCCATATCAGGAGATGCGATTGTAAGGTTTTCCAAGTTCAAGCTTTTTACATAAGGCAAGAAGATGGTCGATGCAAACAAGTGATCCACTGGTTTTTCAAAAAAGCCTTGAATCTGGTCGGCATGCAAATCCATTGTCATGATTCGGGTAGCTCCTGCAGCTTCTAGCAATTTGGCAACCAATTTCGCTCCTATCGGCACACGAGGCTTATCTTTTCGGTCTTGACGAGCCCAGCCAAAATACGGTATTACAGCCGTGATATGGCGAGCCGAAGCTCTTTTGGCAGCATCAATCATTAGCAGAAGTTCCATAAGGTTGTCTGCACTTGGAAAAGTGGAGCAAACCAAAAAAACTCTCAATCCTCTGATTGATTCTTCGAAAGACGGCTGGAATTCACCATCACTATATTTTGAGAACGTTACTTTACCTAGCTCCACACCATAGCTTTTAGCTATCTGCTCGGCTAAATATACGCTTTGAGAACATGCAAATATTTTTGCTTCCGGTTCTTGGTGCGACATTTTAATTTGTTGTTTAGTAGTTAGTTAGTGTTGTGTTGTGTAAACGAGGTGCAAATTTAGGAATAAAATCCAACTCTGAAAGAATATTTTTCACTATTTTTTCTTTTAAATGAAATTATTTTTTTTACATTTGCACCCACAATTGAAACACATCAATTGCCTGGATGGCGGAATTGGTAGACGCGCACGACTCAAACTCGTGTACTTAGGTGTGTGGGTTCGATTCCCACTCCAGGTACTTAAAAAGGAGATACTTTAAAAAGTGTCTCTTTTTTTTATTTTACTTATTTGAACTCCGGCCATTTCTAATCAAAAACACGAAGTCCTCGTTAGTTTTTATGGTCAATATGCTTCTTTTCTAAATAAGAATTTTCCGGTAAATATGTTAAGATTTTTCAAATGTCATAATTTATGTATTGAAAAATTCTAAACCTTAAATTTGCCCTAAAATAGAAAAAGCCCTTAAAGGGCTTTTTTCTCAATCTCCAAATCTTCTGGGCTCGTATTAAATACGTCTAATAAGTATCTCTCCATGCTTGGGGCCAATGCTCTGAACAATGCTCTATTTTCTGGTGGAACACTTTCTTCATCAATGCAAAGAAAATGAAAAACGGGCACAGGGACATTTAATACCTTGCTCAAACTTTCTAATGTTTCGGGCAGGGGTTTGTAGGCCCCGTTAATAATCTGTGAAAGAGCAGTTCGGCTTTTGCCAATATCTTTTGCAACTTGACCTTGGGACAATTTCCTTTTTTTTATAAACATTTTAATTACTTCACCTATTTCCATAACTATGTGTGTGTTGAAATCTCATAAACTATTTGGGTAGTAGCCAGAATAATTTCCATCCATCTCAAGTAAATACCCTGTTTTTGTTCAAGGGTTGTTGCAGATGGAATCTGGTTCCTTAGCTCAATTAGTAATTCTCTTATTTCGTTGGGCATATCTACATTCTGTAGGGCCTCATTTATTTTATTTATTAAATCTTTCTTATACATTTTAATTTGTCTTAAAATTTCTGAATTTGTTTTTGAAGGATTTCAAACGTTCAGAAATATTAAGGCAGTCCTTCTTATGCCTTAATATCCCAAGGATATTAAGGTTGAGTGTGTGTCGTCTAAATTTTTAAAATTAAAGTTGTTTATACTTCCTATAAATTCTCTTATATTAACTTCAAATCTTTTAAAAACGTTATTTAAAAAGGTTCTAACAGCCTTTATGTATGATATTGTTTTATCATTTTCTTTGATTTCGGCATTAGTGGCGGCAAGCATTTTGACGCGTTCAGCATATAAGTCATGAATAGTACGGGGCTCGTGCTTGGGCATTAACGTTATCTTTACTGCCTGTGCAAGTTTGTCTATAGCTCTACGGATGAGGTTGCCGCTAAGAGAATATGACTGCTCGCTATCATTTTTTACTAATTCTTTAATAGATACTTCGGATTCGTAGCTATCTATCCAGTGACTTAATTCATTTCTTAATTTTTGTTTCTTTTTCTTTTCTTCTTCAGCTAAAGTCAGCTTGGTTTCAAGCCCGCTTAATTTTTTTGAAAAATTTATATGGTTGAATACAGATACAGAATTAGATATACCAATCTTATTTTTTCCTTTGATGATGGTCAACTCCTGATTTGAAAATAGATTTGCCGCATTCTGTATACGTAGATTATCATCAAACTTAAATTTTGTACAAACGTTAAATGGTTTTATACAGGTGTAAGTTTGACCCAAAAACTTTTGTTGCCAAAAATAGGGCTTCTGAATTTCTTCACTTGAGTAGATGTTTTTTGAAACCCTATTAATAAGTTTATCCAGATTTTCTATAGATTTTGGAATTTGTATTTTTGCCGACATCTCTAATTTTTTTACAAAGTTAAGCTATACTTAACTTATAGGTAAATTTTTTATGTTAAGATTTACATAAAGTTTTCTAATATAGGAATTCTGATTGTTAAACGATTACAGATGTTCAATATTAGATTATTCTCCAAAAGAATATGTTTTTTTAATCTAAAACGCTGATTTTTAGATATATTATTTGTTTTGAATTTAATAATTACATTTTATGGGCTGTCCTAGTCATAGAGGGTATCGAATAAGTAAATAAAGTTTGTAAGTGGTTTGAAAATTCAACATTCAAAGACTTAAAAATAAAAACCTCTGAGAAATCAGAGGTTTTTTTATGGATGTTTGTTAAATCTTCTTGATTACATAAGTCACTATACCCCAAATCATAAAGTTGTTTTCCTCAGAAATCTTTAAGGGTTTATAGGCTTTATTTTCCGGCATAAGATACAATCCGTCTTTTTCGAGCTTTAATCTTTTTACGGTAAATTCTCCGTCAATAAAACAGATGGCTATTTTCGTATCTGCCGGTTCAATACTTCGGTCAACAATCAGAATGTCTTTGTCATTTATTCCGGCATCGGTCATGGAGTGTCCTTCTACCTTTATATAAAAAGTCATATCCAGATTTTCGGTCAGTGCTTTGTTCAGGTCGATTGTGGTTTCCAGAAAATCAAGAGCAGGCGAGGGGAATCCGGCAGAAACACCTTGTGAGACATACGGGATTTTAAGCTCGCTTTGTAAATCGGGCTTGAAAAAGGTTAGTTTTTGGGCTTTATGTTTGCGGTCTAATGACATTTAACTACTAGGATTTGATCCAATCGTGTTGTGTATTTTGGTGAAAGCATATTTTGTTTCATGTTCCATGTTTTGGAATCCTGTGAGCCTAATTTGACTTTTCGGTCTCCAATTTTAGTATTGATCTTGTCAATGGCTTTCATCAACTGATGGTGTTTCGGATTTTCTTCTTCAAACAAATGAAGCTGTTTTTCATTGGTATTGATTAGCTGGGTAACAATAACGCCTGCTTTTTGAAACCGCTCTCCCTTGTGTTCCTCATATAATTTTTCCAAAATCCGTATAGCAGCCTGGTTTATTGTAAGCGTAGAGTCTGTGCCAAAGGGTAGCGTAACAGCATTATGGTAATAGTGTTTGGTAGTAGGGGTTTTATGTTCGGATGTTGCCAACATTACAACTACGGTATGGCAGCAAGAATTTTGCAGTCGGAGCTTTTCAGCACAGACGGAAGCAAAAGTAGAAACACGTTCTCTCAGGGCATCAAAATCGGTTAATTGTTTCGGAAAGCTTCGGGTAATGGCAATGCTTTTTTTATTGCCGGGTTCTTCAATGCCTAGAACAGATTCTCCTAACAATTCTTTTCTAAGCCGAAGACCAATAACTCCCATTTCCTTTTTTATCCAGCTTTCATGAAAAGGTTCCGTGAAATCATAAGCCGTTAATATGTTTTTGGCTTTCATCTTTTTCTTCATCCGATATCCGATACCCCAAACATCTTCTATTTTGGTCCATCGCAATGCCTTGACACGCTTTTCTTCAGTATCGATAACATAGACGCCATTCGTGCGTTCCGGATATTTCCTCGCAATTTTATTGGCTACTTTAGACAGTGCTTTTGTTGGTGCAAAACCAATACATACCGGAAGGCTTAATCCCTTAAGAAGTGTGTTTTTAATCTGTTTTCCATAGCCGTCATAATCAGAAATATTCATTCCTTCAAAATTGAGAAAGGCTTCGTCTATGCTGTATACTTCTACGTATGGAGTAAACTTGTTGAGGACATTCATGGCTCGGCGGCTCATGTCGCCATATAAGGCATAGTTGGAAGAGAATACTTTAATATTGTTTTGCCGAAGCATTTCTCTTACCTTAAACTCAGGTGCGGCCATAGGAACGCCTAGTGCTTTTGCTTCGTCGCTTCTGGAGATAATACATCCGTCGTTATTAGACAATACAACAACAGGCTTTCCATTATATTGTGGCTGGAAAACCCTTTCGCAGGATGCGTAAAAATTATTGCAATCGACTAAAGCATACATACTACAAAATTAAGGCAAACCCTTAAAAATTAGTCTTCGCCAAAAGTTAATGTTGAAAATATTATCGTAAGAAAATTATATATAAAAAAAGCCATCAGTAAATGTGATGGCCTTTTTTATATAAGGTGTTTTATTTTTTATACTAGCAAATCCAACAAGAAAGAAGGATAAAGTCCTATTGCAATATTCAGCACTATAGCAACTGTTGCTACCGCAGTGTATACAAAAGGAACAGGTTTTGCGGCTTCTGTAGCCTCTTTAGTATACATGGCCAAAATCAATTTAAAATAGTAACCAACGCTAATGATAGAGTTTACCACAGCAACAATTACCAAGATGATGTGCCCTGCATTTAGCATCTGTCCGAATAAGAAAACCTTAGCAAAGAAACCTGAGAATATCGGAATCCCGGCCATTGAAAGCAAAGCTCCTGTTAGTATAGCAGCTAATAGAGGATTTGTCTTTCCTAATCCGTTGAAATTGAAAATATCTTCGTTGTCTTTGTCTTTGGTAACATACAGCAATACAGAAAAAGCTGCAATTCCAGCCAATGCATAAGCAGAAGCATAATAAAGAAGAATTCCAGCAGAAGTTGAAACCGCCAAAAGTGTCATCAGCATAAATCCGGCATGAGAAATACCAGAGAAAGCAAGCATTCTTTTTACATTATTTTGTTTCAAGGCCATGATGTTTCCAATCGTCATCGAAAGGATAGAAATTACCATCAAGGCTGTTTGTGATGAATCAGGAAGATTCACGTTCATTGCGCTTACCAATTTGAAGAAAGCTGCCATAGCTACAACTTTAGCCAAAGTACTCATCAAGGCAGTTGTAAGGGCAGGAGATCCTTCATAAACATCTGGTGCCCAAAAATGAAACGGAGCTGCCGCTATTTTGAAAAGCATACCAATACTAAGCAGGATAGCTCCTATATAAAACCAGTCTTCTACATCTGCAGAAGTTCCGGCTTCCTGAATTACTGCCATATCGAAAGAACCGATGGCACCATAAATCAAGGCAATTCCAAACAAGATAAATCCTGAAGCAAAAGCTCCCATCAAGAAATATTTCATACCTGCTTCATTACTTTTCAGGCTTAGGCGATTGCTGGCTGCCAAGACATATAATGAAATAGAAAGAATTTCAATTCCTAAGAAGAACATGGCTAAGTTTCCGAAAGCAACCATAGCTACGGCTCCTGTTAGGAGGAATAACTTGATAGAAACAAAATCGGATATTTTGTGTACTTCTTTCTGGTGAAAGCTAGGTGTCAATGCAATTAAGAACACTGTCAATAAGATAAACAGGCAAGAGAACGGAGTTGAAAAATTATCGCTGACAATCATATTGTTGTACGAGTCAGCAGAATCATTTAATCCAGTAGCTGTCAATCCCAAGATTGCAAGCAAGCCAATAATTGTTACAGGGACAATTGCTTTCCTTACGTTAAAAATTTCAGCCAAAAGGCATAAAACCCCTAATACGGCAATAGCTATTAATGTATACATTTTATATCTGACTAAATTAAATTCTGTTTATAACTTTTATCGCTTCCTCAAGGCTTGGTGTAATCAAATCGATAATTGGTTTTGGGTATAATCCGAAAAATAATAATACACCAATAATTATAACCATTACAAGGCCTTCATTGAAGTTGACATCTGCAAAAAATTTCTCGTTTTTCTCTCCAAGCATTACTTTCTGGAACATTCTTAACATATAGAAAGCTCCTAAAATGATTGTTGTTCCACCAATAATACAGATGGTAACGCTTTTTTGTGCTAAGCTGTAAAGCAATTCAAATTCTCCTACGAAGTTAAATGTTCCAGGCAAGGCTACAGAAGCCAAAACCAAGATCATGAACATGGAAGTGAATTTAGGTGATTGTATTCTGATGCCTCCCATTTCTGAAATTTTTCCGGTAGTATATCTTCTGGAAATGATTTCAGCTGCGAAGAACAAACCTACTACTCCAAAACCATGGGCAATCATCTGCAAGGTTGCACCTCTCAAACCATCTAAGGTCATAGTATAACAACCCGCTGCAATTAGTCCAACGTGAGCTAACGAAGAATAAGCCAATAGTTTTTTTATGTCTTTCTGTTTCAAGGCTACGATAGAACCGTAAATTACTCCGGCAACGCTTAGGCCTACAAAATAATACAGGTATTCTTTTGCCGCCAGCGGAGCAAGAGGCAATTGCCATCTGATAATACTATAAAGTGCCATTTTCAACATAATACCTGATAATAGCATTGTACCCACGGCCGGAGCTTTTTGGTATACTTTTGCCTGCCAGGTATGGAAAGGAATAAGTGGAATCTTAATAGCATATGCCAGGAAGAAACCTAGGAATATCCAGAATTGTTCTTGTGTAGACAATTGAGCTCTGATCAGGTCGCTCAAAAGGAAACTTCCTGTTATTTGGTATAGATAGATAAAAGAAACCAGCATGAATAAAGATCCTGCAAAAGTGTAAATAAAGAACTTTACGACAGCTTTTTTTCTGCTTTGGGGATTTCCGTTACCCCAGATTAGTGCAATAAAATAGATAGGAATTAATGAAAGTTCCCAGAAAATATAATATAAGAAACCATCAGCACTTAAAAATGTTCCAACCATGGCAAAAACCATGAAGAGAATCAAGGCATAGAAGTTTTTGGATTTAGCGTAAGAATTTCCAAAAGACGAGAATATAATCAAAGGTGTCAAGGCAGTTGTAAGAAGAACCATTGCCATAGTCAAACCGTCTGCTCCAAGAGCTATATAGATTTTCGGAATGGTTACCCATTGCTTGATCAGGTTAATATTCTGTCCCGCATTATATAAGTTCAAAAGATAAACCGATACACCAAATGCAGCAAGGCTAAATAGCAAAGCTATTTTTGAAGCCCATTTGTCTCCGGATAGAAAAGTAGCAATTGCTCCGACTAATAAAATAATTAATAAAAAAGATACGTCCATTAGTGATGAATTATTGAGCTAAAAATAAATAAGCGATAATTGAAGCAGTTCCGATAACAAAAACAAAAAGATAGAATCCTACGCTTCCGTTTTGAAGTACTCGTCCTTGCGTTCCAACCATATTTGTGACCTTGCCTAATCCGAAAATAAATCCTGATAAGGCTGTTTCGATAAAGTTTTTCGAGAAGCTTGCTATTGCATAGATTGGCCTCACGATTACCGCCATATAAATTTCATCTACATAAAACTTATTATATAAAACTTTTGAAAATCCTGTAATTTCATTGTCTGCACCAGGTACCTGGGATTTTTTGATATAATTGGAATATGCGATTCCAATCCCAATCAAGGCACCCACAACTGCAACTCCCATTAGCATAAAGGTAGTAGTGTCTACATGATGCTCTTCTCTTGCTCTAATAAATATTGGTTTCAGATATTCGTTCAGCCAGCTATGACCAGGGAAACTGATAAAACCTCCAACAGTTGAAAGTATTGCCAATACAATTAATGGGAAAGTAATCAAGCTTGGTGATTCGTGCAAATGGTGTCTCTGTTCGTCTGTTCCTCTGAATTCTTTGAAGAAGGTAAGGTATAATAAACGGAACATATAAAAAGCGGTCATAATTGAAGCCAAAGAAGCAATAACCCACAATGCTTTATTTTCGTGGAAAGCGACCATCAGGATTTCATCTTTAGAGAAGAAACCGGCAAAAATCGGAATACCTGAAATGGCTAATGTCGCAATTAAGAAAGTGATATAAGTAACTTTCATATATTTTCGTAAGCCGCCCATCTTTCTCATGTCCTGTTCTCCGTGCATAGCATGGATTACTGAACCTGAACCTAAGAATAAACAAGCTTTGAAGAAAGCATGTGTGATTACGTGGAAAACAGCAATTTCATAAGCCCCTAATCCTAGAGCCAAAAACATCAAGCCTAATTGGGAAACTGTAGAATAAGCCAAAACTTTTTTGATATCGTTCTGCACCAAAGCAATAAATGCGGCAACCAGAGAAGTTATTGCACCTATCACGGCTATAATCATCTGGATGTTAGGTGTCAAATCAAACAAGAAGTTCAATCGGGTGATCATGAAGATTCCGGCAGTAACCATCGTTGCTGCGTGGATTAATGCAGAAACCGGCGTTGGTCCTGCCATCGCATCCGGAAGCCACGTATATAAAGGAATCTGGGCTGATTTACCGGAAGCACCAATGAAAAGACAGAAAGTTCCAAAACCAAGCCATCCTAAGTCAACAGTTTGCCCTGAAGCTACTGCAGTTTTAATTGTTGTGAAATCAACAGAGCTGAATAGGTAACCCAATGTGAAAATTCCGATAAGGAATCCAAGATCCCCAATTCTGTTCATGATGAATGCCTTTTTAGCTGCATCGTTATACTCTTGGTTTTTATACCAGAATCCGATAAGCAAGTAGGAGCAAAGTCCAACACCTTCCCAGCCTATGAACATGATCAACAGGTTAGAGCCTGTAACCAATGTGATCATAAAGAAGATAAACAGATTCAGATAAGCGAAAAACTTATGCAGATTTTCATCATCATGCATATAGCTTATAGAATAGATATGGATTAAAGTACCAATTCCTGTTACAAAAAGAAGCCAAAGAATAGACAATTGGTCTAACAGGAAGCTGAAGCCTACGTTAAAATTCCCAAGTGTCATCCAGTGAAATAGCTCAATCAGTATAGGCTTTTTTGTACTGTTTATTTGAAAGAAAAAGTTTAATGCGATTCCAAAGGAAATAGCAACTGCAATTGTTCCGATAGTTCCGGAAACATTGCGGCTGACTTTTTTTCCAAAGAATACGTTGAATAAAAAGCCTGCAAATGGCGCCAATAATAAAAATAAGAGTAAGCTTGTCTCCATTAGGGATTATCCTTTTAAATTTTTTAATTTATCAATATCAATCGAATGAATGTTTCTGTAAATTCCAACCAGAATAGCCAAACCAACTGCAACTTCTGCGGCAGCAACGGCCATTGAGAAGAATACGAATACTTGTCCTGCGGCATCCTGGTGGTAGGTTGAAAAGACAACCAGTAAAAGATTTACCGCATTCAACATAATCTCGATTGACATAAACATTATAATGGCATTTCTTCTGAACAAAACCCCAAATATCCCGATACAAAATAATATCGTTGAAAGATAAATGTAGTTGTTAATGCCTATTTCCTGTAAAACACTCTGCATAACTATAAGCTTATTTTTTCTTCTTTTTTAGACAATAGGACCGCTCCAATCATAGACACAAGCAACAATACTGAAGCAAATTCGAAAGGAATCATAAAGCCGTTTTTCTCATCGAGCAATACTTGTCCAAGGACTTTGATGGACTGGTAATCTTCGCCAGAAACATAATAGTCTCCTTTTTCAAGAATTGGCATTGATTTTATAAAAGCAGCCAAAAGTACGTAAGCCACCAAACAGAAAGAAGCTACTGCCGCAAGTATCGTAAGCCCGCTTTTGTGCTTTTCATCTTCCTTATTGAGGTTCATCAACATTATCGTAAAGAGCAAGAGAATCATAATTGCTCCGGAATATACTATGATATGGACAACAGCCAGAAATTGCGCATTGAACAGCAAATAGTGTCCGGCTATCGAAAAGAAACAGATTACCAAATAGATTGCGCTATGAATCGGATTTTTTGTGAAAATCGTCAGGAACGCAGAAGCCAAAGTAATTGCAGATAAAATATAAAATACAGTTGTCAACATATTAATTAGCCGTTTTCAATTTAGTATTATTCAAAGCCTGTTCTAAAGGCATAACCAATTTATCTTTTCCGTAAATAAATTCGTCTCTTTCATAATTTGCCTTTACAATCTTTTTAGAGGTTGTCAAATAGATCGCTTGTTTAGGGCAAGCTTCTTCACACAGACCACAGAAAATGCAACGCAACATATTAATTTCATAGATAGAAGCATATTTTTCTTCTCTATACAGATGTTTTTCGTCTGGCTTTCTTTCTTCTGCTTTCATCGTAATAGCTTCAGCAGGACAAGATAAGGCACATAATCCGCAAGCTGTACAACGCTCACGACCTTCTTCATCACGCATCAGCATATGCTGACCACGGTAAACAGGGCTCATTGGACGAACCTGTTCCGGATATTTGATCGTTACTTTTCTGGTAAATAAGTGCTTGATCGTGATAAACAATCCTTTTACGATTGCCACAAGATATAGGCTCTCCAAAAAGCTCATCTTTTTGTTTGAAACCTCTTTCTTTCTTCCCGATAATGATATAGTTTCTATACTCATTTTGATATATGATTTAAGATTTTGAAGCGGAAATTGTCCTTTCTAAATCTTTTTATTAATCCTGTTATTGAAGCAGCAGCATTACAACTGCAGTTACTAAAATATTTGCTATCGCCAGTGGAATCAGAATTTTCCATCCCAATCGCATTAGCTGGTCGTAACGGAATCTTGGTATCGTCCATCTTACCCACATAAAGAAGAAGATGAAGAAACAGATTTTTATAAACAATACGACTATTCCAATAATGTTAGCCGGATTTACACCCCAGTTTTGTGTTGCCCATTCCATTCCAGGATAGTTGTAACCTCCAAAATAAAGAACAGACAAAATAGTGGATGAGATAAACATACTTGCGTATTCAGCAAACAAATAGAATCCCATTCTCATCGAAGAATATTCCGTATGGTAACCTCCAATTAATTCGGCTTCACATTCTGCAAGGTCAAAAGGAGTTCTGTTTGTTTCAGCAAAAGAACATACCAGGAAAATAATAAAACCGATAGGCTGATAGAAAACATTCCAGTGCATTCCGCTTTGGTTGGCTGAAATTTCACGCAAGCTCAATGTTCCTTCCATCATCAACAAAGCAATGATTGAAAGTCCCATTGCGATTTCATAAGAAATCATCTGAGAAGCCGCACGCATAGCAGACATCAAAGAGAATTTGTTGTTGGATGCCCAACCTCCAATCATGATTCCATATACTCCAACAGATAATACTCCGAATACATATAAGATAGCAACGTCGATGTCTGTAGCTTGTAAAACAATATCTCTTCCAAACAAATGCAATTTGTCTCCCCACGGAATAACGGCACTTGTCATCAAGGCAACGCTCATGGAAATAGCAGGACCTACTACAAATAAGAATTTGTTAGGCGTATCAGGAAGAAATTCTTCTTTTGAAAATAATTTAAGTCCGTCAGCAAGTGGTTGTAATATTCCACCTTTTCCGGCTCTGTTTGGTCCGATACGGTCTTGAAGCCAGGCAGCAATTTTTCTTTCGGCAAGCGTAGAATACATCGCCATCAACATTGTGATAGCAAAGATTATGACAATAAAAACTCCTTTTTCTATGATTATAGTACTGTCCATCTTATCTAAATATTACCTTCCTTAAATTCCTGCTCCTCTTCTTTAGTCAAAGGAACTGCCGACATACTGATTTTTCTTCTGTCCTGTTCACGACCTTTTAAGATTCCGCTTTCTGTTTCGATAACAACCGTATCTAATTTTCTTGTGTAATTATTTTGGTTGATAACTGAATCTTTTTCGAATTTTCTTGGACCTTCAATTACCCAGTCTTCTACATTTTTATGGTCAAAACGACATTCGTTGCAGATAAATTCTTCTACTTCGTGGAACTCGTCTTTTCTTCCGGTTACCCTTTGGATCTCGTTTCCAAACATCCATACGGTTGTCTTACCACAACATTTATCACAGTTTCTATGTGCATTGAATGGTTTGTTGAACCATACTCTTGACTTGAAACGGAATGTTTTATCTGTTAATGCTCCCACAGGACAAACATCAATCATGTTTCCTGAGAATTCATTGTCGATTGCTTTTGAAATACAGGTCGAAATGTTAGAATGGTCACCTCTGTCCAT
The DNA here is from genome assembly GCF_006385255.1 of Flavobacterium microcysteis. Classification (GTDB taxonomy): domain Bacteria; phylum Bacteroidota; class Bacteroidia; order Flavobacteriales; family Flavobacteriaceae; genus Flavobacterium; species Flavobacterium microcysteis. Next base: position 380,810 of record NZ_VFJE01000054.1, on the reverse strand, counting down.
AACTCCATGAACACGGTTGTCTGTAAGCTGATCTGCAACCATTACACATCTGTAGCACAAAATACAACGGTTCATGTGCAATTGAATGTTCGGGCCTATATCTTCCGGCTCGAAAGTTCTTTTTTCTTCAATATAACGGGTCTGCGATTTTCCATGTTTGAAACTTAGGTTTTGAAGATCACATTCTCCAGCCTGGTCACAAACCGGGCAGTCTAGAGGGTGGTTGATCAACAAAAACTCTGTAACTGATTTTCTGGCTTCCGTAACTCGGTCAGATTTGATGCTGTTTACTTCCATACCATCCATCACTCCTGTGACACATGAAGCCATTAATTTTGGCATTGGCGTAGGATTCGCATCGCTTCCTTTAGAAACTTCAACCAGACAGGCGCGGCATTTTCCGCCAGAACCTTTCAGTTTTGAATAATAGCACATCGTTGGCGGAACCGATTCGCCACCGATCATTCGAGCAGCCTGCAGGATAGTGGTTCCTGGTTCTACTTCTATGGTTTGACCGTCTATTGTTACTTTCATTTTTTTATTCTTGATGAGTATAAAGTCTTAAAGTTGTAATGTCTTTATAACTTTCGACTTATGTCTTTCGACTTTATGACTTTCGACTTTTGACTATATTTAAACTGTTTGCTTTCCAACCAAATGTCTTACCTTTTCAAAAGGCTCATTTACAAAATGGTCTCTGTTTTTTATTTTTTCCGGGAAACGGACATGATATTCAAATTCATCTCTAAAGTGACGGATTGCAGCGGCAACTGGCCAGGCAGCAGCATCACCTAGTGGACAAATTGTGTTTCCTTCAATCTTGCTCTGAATACTCCAAAGCAGGTCAATATCTTCTTCTCGGCCATGACCGTTTTCAATTCTGTGTAATACTTTTTCAAGCCAGCCTGTTCCTTCACGGCAAGGCGAACATTGTCCGCAGCTTTCGTGGTGGTAGAATCTGGAGAAATTCCATGTGTTTCTAACAATACATGCAGTGTCGTTATACACAATAAATCCACCAGAACCTAGCATAGATCCTGTAGCAAATCCACCGTCGCTTAATGATTCGTATGACATCAGACGGTCTTCACCATTTGCAGTCTTATAAATCAAGTTGGCAGGAAGTACAGGAACAGATGATCCTCCAGGAACAAATGCTTTCAAAGGTCTGTCGTCAATCATTCCGCCCAAATATTCGTCAGAATTCATGAACTCATCAACGCTAAGTCCTAATTCGATTTCATAAACGCCAGGATTTTTGATATGTCCTGAAGCAGAAATCAATTTGGTTCCAGTTGATCTTCCAATACCGATTTTAGCATATTCAGCACCCATATTATTGACAATCCATGGCACTGCTGCAATCGATTCTACGTTATTTACTACTGTTGGGTTGGCCCAAAGACCAGAAACAGCAGGGAACGGTGGTTTGATTCGAGGATTTCCTCTTTTTCCTTCCAAAGATTCGATCAATGCCGTTTCTTCGCCACAGATATAGGCACCACCACCACAATGAACATATAAGTCTAAATTGTAGCCGGTTCCTAAAATGTTTTTTCCAAGCCAACCCGCAGCATAAGCTTCTTTGATGGCTCTTTCAAGTATTTTGTACACCCACATATATTCGCCGCGGATGTAGATATAAGATAAGTTTGCTTCTAAGGCATAGCTGGAAGTAATCATTCCTTCAATAAGAAGGTGAGGAATGTATTCCATCAAGAAACGGTCTTTAAAAGTTCCCGGTTCTGATTCGTCGGCATTACAAACCAAATGTCTCGGTTTTCCAGATTTTTTATCGATGAAGCTCCATTTCATTCCAGTAGGGAAACCAGCACCGCCACGACCTCTCAATCCAGAAGTTTTCACTTCTTCAACAACTTCATCCGGGGTCATCGACTTCAGGGCTTTTTCTACAGAAGCATAGCCGCCATTTTGGCGATAGACTTCATAAGTCTTAATCCCAGGAATACTCGCTTTCTCTAATAATATTTTCTTTGACATATTATTTATCGTGTAATATAACCTTGTTATCTCTGCAATCAGCAATAAGCTGGTCGATTTTGTCTTTTGTCAGATTTTCTTGGAAAAAGTCGCCAAGCTGCATCATAGGTGCATAACCACAAGCTCCAAGACATTCAACTCCTCGTACTTCAAACATTCCGTCTGCCGTTGGCTCGCCAACTTTAACGCCTAGTTTGTCACAGGTATAATCCATCAGATTTTCAACACCTCTCAAACAGCAAGGTGAAGTCTGACAGAACTCGAACATATATTTTCCAATCGGTCTTTGGTTGAACATCGTATAAAACGATACGACTTCATAAACCTCAATTGGTTTTATTTCAAGTATTTCAGCAACCTTATCCATCAGTTCAATGCTCAACCAGTTGTCATGTGCGTCTTGAACATCGTGCAAAACAGGCAACAGGGCTGACTTTTTCTTGTCTGCCGGATAATGGCTCAAAAGCTCGTTGATGCGTTCCATCAAGGCTTCTGTGATATTTATTTCTTGTTTGATATGTAAACGTTCCATTTTCTATTTCAGATTTTTGATTTCAGATTCGAATCTGACATTCAAAATTTATACTCCTAAATATATTTTTTGACTTCTGATTTTAGATTTATGATTTTTGATTTCTGTGGCCTCAAACCCTAAATCTTAAATCTTAAATCCCAAATCCTAAATCTCTATGCGTCTAATTCTCCTGCAATTACGTTCAAACTTGATAGCGTAGCAATTGCATCTGAAAGCATCTGACCTTTTACCATTTCATTGAATGCCTGATAATAAATAAAGCATGGTCTTCTGAAATGTAGTCTGTAAGGTGTTCTGCTTCCGTCGGTTATCAGATAGAATCCTAATTCACCATTACCACCTTCAACAGGATGGTATACTTCTGTTACCGGAACAGGAATTTCTCCCATAACGATTTTGAAGTGGTAAATCAAAGCTTCCATTGTAGTATAAACGTCTTCTTTTGGCGGAAGATAATAATCCGGAACATTTGCATGATAAGGTCCTTCCGGCATTTTTGCCAAGGCTTGCTTTATGATGCTGATACTTTCCCAAACTTCTGCATTTCTAACGCAGAAACGGTCATAAGTATCGCCAGATTTTCCAACAGGTATATTAAATTCGAAATCTTCATAAGAACTGTACGGCTGCATAACACGGATGTCATAATCAACACCTGTAGCTCTTAAATTTGGACCTGTAAAACCATAACTCATGGCACGCTCAGCAGAAATAGGGCCTACATCAATAGTCCTATCCATGAAAATCCTGTTACGTGACAGCAAGTTTTCGAATTGTTCCCAAACAGGAGGGAATTCTTCAAGAAATTCGTTGATTTTTTGGAATGCAGCTGGGCTCCATTCTCTTTCAAAACCTCCAATTCTTCCCATGTTGGTCGTTAGCCTAGCACCACAGATTTCCTCGTAGATTTCATAGATTTTTTCCCTGAATTGGAATACATACAAAAAGCCTGTTAAGGCTCCTGTATCAACACCAAGTACCGAGTTGCAAATAATATGGTCGGCAATACGTGCCAATTCCATTATGATTACTCGAAGGTATTGTACTCTTTTAGGGACTTCTATATTTAGCGCTTTTTCCAGAGTCATCCACCATCCCATATTGTTTATAGGAGACGAACAGTAATTCATCCTGTCGGTCAAAGGTGTTATCTGGTAAAAAGGTCTGTTTTCAGCAATTTTTTCGAATGCACGATGTATATAACCCACGGTACCTTCTCCTTCTACGATTCGTTCTCCATCCATTAAAAGAATGTTCTGGAAAATTCCGTGCGTAGCAGGATGCGTAGGGCCTAAGTTCAGAATGGATAGCTCGCTTCCGTCTTCATTCTGTCTTTGTTTGATGATATCGGCATATCGTAATTCTGGTGGTAATAATAAGTCTGACATTATAGATATTATTTCAGTACTATTAGCAATTATCTGTTGTTCTTCCGAAGAAACGGTCGTCTTTGTCGGTTCTTCCGCCATCTTCCAATGGGAATTCTTTTCGCATTGGGAAAGAAACCATTTCATCCATGTTCAAGATTCTTTTCAATTGAGGATGACCTTTGAAAATAATCCCGAAAAAGTCATAGGTTTCTCTTTCTTGCCAATTGGCTCCAAGAAACAGGCTGGTTACCGAATCAATTTCCGGATTTTCACCATTCAAAAAACATTTGATTCGGATTCTGACATTGTCTACCCAGTTATGCATATGGTATACTACGGCAAATTGCCTGTCTGTTTCAGCATCCGGATAATGGATACCGCATAAATCCGTAAGAAAGTTAAAACGCAATGTTTTATCGTCTCTCAGGAATTGCATTACTTCGAGTATTGATGTTGAATCTACTTCAAAAGAAAAAATATCGTGCTGTTGTGCAAAATCGCTTACTATTAATTCGAAATTGTCAACGAGCTTATTTTGTATGTCGGAAGTTTCTAAAGCCATTTTTAAGAAATGTTATAAGAAGCTAGTAATTCTTGATATTCAGGAGAACTTCTTCTCCTTACGGATTCAGATTTTACTAAATCCTGAAGGCGCATTACGCCGTCAAGAATCTGTTCCGGTCTTGGAGGGCATCCAGGTACATAAACATCTACAGGGATTATTTTGTCAATGCCTTGTAATACGGAATACGTATCAAAAATTCCTCCTGAAGATGCACAGGCACCAACAGCAATAACCCATTTTGGTTCTGCCATCTGTTCGTAAACCTGGCGTAAGATTGGAGCCATTTTTTTAGCAATTGTTCCCATAACCAAAAGCATATCTGCCTGGCGTGGTGAAAAGCTCATACGCTCTGATCCAAAGCGTGCAACATCATAATGCGAACCCATTGTTGCCATAAATTCAATACCACAACAAGAAGTAGCAAATGGTAAAGGCCAAAGTGAATTAGCACGGGCAAGTCCAACTACAGTATCTAGTTTTGTAGCGAAAAATCCTGTTCCCTCATATCCTTCAGGAACATCTACCATATTTATTTTTGAATCACTCATTTTTTTAGATTTTAGATTGCAGATTTCAGATTTCTGTGAAGTCCGAAACAAGAATCTGTTTCTTTGTTTTTATAAATTGGGAAAGTCTTAAATCATAATTCCCAAATCAAAAATCATTTATTCCCACTCTAATCCTTTTTTCTTCATAACGTAGTAAAAACCGACTACAAGAAGAGACATAAAGATTGCCATTTTACCTAATCCTGCCCAGCCCATTTCTTTAAAATTCACAGCCCAAGGGTACATGAAAATAACTTCGACGTCGAATAAAACGAATAGGATGGCAACCAAAAAGTACTTTACAGAAAAAGGGATACGGGCGTTTCCTACAGATTCAATCCCGCACTCGAAGTTTTTGTCTTTATTGACAGATTTTCTTCTCGGGCCTAAAAAACTAGAGCCAATAATTGTCATAACTACAAACCCGGTAGCAAGCAAAAATTGCATTAATATAGGGAAATAACTAGTCTGATCCGTACTCATAATGAATTTATTTTATAAAATAGTTACAAATATACGAGCCAATATTGAATTCACAGCCTTAGGGTTTCAATACTATATAGTATTGTCCTTAATTTTAATTTAGAATGAATAAAAATAACAAACAACAAGATTTGTTTATATTATTCGTTTTTTAAATGTTTAAATCAAAATAAATGAAAAATTCATTTTTACTATTAAAAAAATGAATATAATTTAATTTTGTGTTAAATTAAGAGTATAAAAAAACCGCCCCATTTCTGGAGCGGTTAAGTTTTTAGGAAACTAAAAATAGTATGCTATATATTAGTTTTGAAGTACTGCAACTTGTGCAGCTACTTTACCTTTTCTTCCTTCTTCTTCTTCGTAAGATACTCTATCTCCCTCGCGAAGTTCTTCCGCTTTGATTCCTGAAGCATGAACGAAAATGTCTTTTCCTGTTTCTTCGTCTACAATGAATCCATATCCTTTGGATTCATTAAAAAATTTAACTGTACCTGTACGCATTGTAATAATAAAAATAATTAATAATGAACAAATGTAGTATTTAATATGATACGAAGTATAATTTTATGTTAATAAATTGAAAAAAAATTATTGAATAAAAAATCTTTTTGTGATTTTTCCCATAATTCAATCATTTGATTTTCAATTTTTAAGCGAAATACCTCATTTTTTTGATTATTTATGATAAAGAAAATCTAAATATTATAAGAATTATTCAAACTCATTAATTCCATAGAGAATCTCTTTCATTTTTGATCCGTTGACTTCTACCGGACGATATGCGATGTTGAATTTATTAATGGCAACATCAATATCATCTTTCAATTTTTTGTATTCTAAAGGAAGCTTTGTTTCGCATTGCTTTTCATTTTCATAACTGTTAAGAATGATTTTGAATTTTTCATAAAACTTGCCTCCCTGATCGATAAAACTGTTGTATTGCGTTATGAACTGGAGAAGCCTGTCTATCGGAAAAATAATGTTGACCTGTGATGAATACAGTTGTGGCCCTTGTTGTGTTTTCAGGTTAGCGAGATAATCATTTGTTTTTAGTTTTACACTTTCCCAATCATCTGATGTTCTGCAGCTTTCCAGCGTATTGGCATATCCGATAGGCTTGGTATATTCTTTAAATAAAGTCTCAATATCGGTTCGGATTTTATCGTTGCTTTTTTGCAGAAAGGCCGTTTCGAAATAAATTGTATTCAGCTCATTTTGCATCCTGAGCGTAAAGTCCAGGATACATTCAATATTCGCAATTTCCTTGTCTTTTTCATCCTTTGAAAGTGAAGAAACCATCAGATTTGAAAATGTTTGTACTATGGAGACGATTGTATTGGTTCCAAGGATAGAGGTGAGGTCAAAGCCCGCCTTTTTATCCTTTCTGTGTTTTACAATTTCTTTGAGTTTTTCATATTCAGGATATTGATTAGGATTCGAAAGTTTGTTGATTTCAGAAAATGTTCTGACCGATGCAAAGTGATGGTCCAAGCTTAAAACCTTTTCATACAAAAGGCGGATAATCTGAAGTCCTTTCAAGTATCTGATTTTGGAAAGATCCTGCATTTCTTCTTTTTTAAGAAATAGGATTTCCTCTTTCAGCAAATCTTTCTGAATTAAGAAATCGACTTTGGATGCAGTTTCTGTAGCATCATAAATTTTAGCCGATATGTCCTGAATACGGAGTTCTTTTTCCCGGATCTTAGGGGCATAATAAGCATTTATCTTTTTCAATTCTATTTGCATTTCCTTGAAGATAGCATTAAACTCGGGGTCGGAGTCATTAGTGAATGCTGATGAAGCCGTAGCAAAAAAAAGGAATGCAACCCATAAGACTGATCGTATCATGACTGTGATTTTTTAGTTTCCTGAAAGTGTCAATTTGATGAGGACATACTCGGAGTTGATTTCTACTGGATAATTTCCGGTAGGAACAATATCTTTTACCGTACTGAGGCTGATTGCTTTTAAGAAATCATGTTCAACGGTGTAAGGAGTAGACATTCTGAACGTAATGTTTTCTCCAGGATGAATGTTTTTTAAGGCTTTGCCTAATAACGCAATTTGCTTCTCTTCTGTCAAGGCTGTTTTTTTAATTCCTATACAAAAAGAACTTTCACCGGTTTTATAGGCATTGGCATTTGAACTTTTTGGATCCTGATTGGTCGGAAACAATTTGCATACTGAGCCGCTCAAAAGACAGTCAGGAAATTGTTTTCCCAAACCATTATCATCAATGGAGATGCTGGGAGGGCTGCTTTGTGCCAGCGACATTCCGGAAAAAAGCAGGGCAGGGAGGTATAAAATTTTTTTCATCTTATTGTTGTTTTAGTTAGGCTCTGAACAATAGTATTCATAACCCTAGGTTAATCATCGTGTTCTTGTTTTGTTTGAAAAGATCAGACTTCTCATAAAAACAATGCATACAAATAATAGATTGATCAGAGCCGTCAAAAGGAAGATTGTTACCATTTTTCTGGGACTGTTGATCTTTTCTCCTTCATTCTTTACATAGCTTATCATTTCGTCATAATTGGATAATTCGATGATAAAGTAGAGGTTGATTAAGTTGACGATGATGATAAGAATTAGTGGTATTTTAGTAGTTAACTTCATATTGATTGATGATATGGTGAAGTTGTTTGTGCTTTTTATTCTTTTAAGATAGGGAGCTTATCTGAAAAGGAAATTCTCTTCCTTTCGTATGTTGAATTTATAAATGCACTATCTGAAATTTCAGATAGTGCATTATGCATGTGTGATAGCGAGGTAGATATATTACATCGTTGTTACAAAACCTCCGCTTCCATCAGAAGCTAGTGTATATCTTCCAGGTTTGATAGAATAACCAGCTGGCAATTCAAGTGCTCTTGTTACATCGTCTGTTAATTTATAAGCTTCCTCAACTACGATAGTGTTTGAACCGAAACGAGCTCTAACTGCTTCAAGACCTTTAGCATCTGCTTTAAAAACTACTCTGCCGGCATCAGTTGTTGATAGTTGGTAAGAAGAAAGATCTCTTGTAGTGATAATAATACAAATCCCATTACCACTACAGCCTCTTGATGCTCTTCCCCATTCAAGGCCAATTACTATGGCAGGTCTTACTGGGTTAGTTTCATTTAGATCACAAGTGTTGTTTGTGTCTTTAATTGTGTTTGCTTTGATTTCAGTAGCGTTAGCGTTGAAGCTGAACATTGCGATTGCCATTAGGCTGAAGAATAAATTTTTCATAATGTTTGAATTTAAAGGGCATTCCGTCTTAGTTGGTTTTTAGAAGGACGGTTTGCCGGGTTGATTAATAAAATTGATTGTTTTTTTGGTTGAATTTTAAAAAATGGACTATCAGATTTTTTAGATAGTGCCTATTGAATTATAGAAGTAAGTAGTCTGTTACATAGTTGTTACAAAGTTGCCATTTCCGTCAGGTTGCAACGTGTATCTTCCTGCTCTGACAGTATAGTCACCTTGCAATCCAAGTTGTCTTGCTACATCAGCTTCCAATGGATAATCTTCCTCAACTGTGATTGTGTTTGATCCAAAATGGCTTCTAACTGATTCAAGACCTGCAGCATTTGCTTCTAAAACAAGATTTCCTCTGCTGTTTACTGAAGCTTTGAATTGGATATCAATAGTGATAATTATGCGGCATATTCCAAAACCACGACAGCCTTTGGATTTTCTTCCCCAAGTTATTTTTATTGATGTAGTCGCTGTTGGCTGTGTCAAATCTCCAAGATCTGTTGTGTTCTCGATTTTATCAATAGCTGCAGTTGCTATTGTGTTTTCCTTAATTTCACTAGCGTTCGCACTTAAGCTGAACAATGTGATAGCCATTAAGCTGAAGAGTAAATTTTTCATAATTTTTGAATTTAAAGGGCATTCCGCTTTGGTTGGTTAGGAGGCGGTTTTGCCATGGTTGATTAATAAGTTTTTATTGGATTGTTTGTTTTTTATAGAATCCAAACTACATTCTATGAGGTTTTCCGAATTAGGGCATACTAGGGTGATCTCTGATGTTTTTCATGGTCATTTTGGTTGGTTTGGTTGAACTTTATTTACTTAAACTACTTACTTTCAAATTGTTAATTGATGGTGTTTCCGATGGCGCTGATGCTAGCTGCTGTCGTTACGGCCTTTGCCATGTTTTCATTGTCGCCATAAACCGCTCCGGTTATTCCATGATGGATGTCCCATCTTCTTCCTTTCTTACGTTGGTAATTGGCATGTCTGGCAATTGAGCTAGAGGTTAGGATTGTCTTTTTGTCGGTAGCCGTTAGAACAGTGCTTGATGATATGGATGCCTCAAAACCGACAATGTAATCATGGATGCTTTTTGATGTGGTCTGAGCATCTATCATCTGTATCAGGGTAGAAGCCAAGGTTTCTAACTGATTTTTTGCGGTGATGGATAGATTATTATTGTTGCTGATGGCGATATGATAACTTTCTTCAGTGGTCAGAATCCAACTAATGTTGTTGTAAGCTATTGGCGAATAGCTGTTGTTTTTCATAGGAGCGAAGTCGGAAAAACCATTTGCAATAGATTCAATATCAAATATGATTTGAGATGGGGTTGTAGTCGTAGGAACATTGGCATTATACTGCTCAAGAATCTGTCGGTATAGAATCCCTGCTTGATCATAAGGATTAGCAGCATTTTGTGGACTCCAGTTTCCTGGATTTTCTTTTTTATGATTTATAGATGCTGACGCATTGGATTGCGATGCTTCCATTTCGATGTCCTCATCCGTAGAACATGACAAAAATGTTAATGATAAAAACAGGGATAATGATAATAACTTTTTCATGAGAGTGGGGGTGTTAGGTTTGTTGTTAAACTATCTTGCTCTTCAGTTCATTTTTGCCTAGACATTGAACTTTCGATTTTTCATCCCTTTCAAAAAATTGCTTCAGGATTTCGTTGACAAAGCTATCTTGCGAATTTGCCGTTTGCAAGCGCATATGGTACGAATTCACGAAAAACGCACTACGAATTCATGAATTCGTAGTGCGTTTTTTGTCAATTAATTAACTGTAAATCAGTTAATTATATTTTTAAAGGTAAATTTTCAATCTACCATTTAGATCAAGTTATCCGACAGATTAAAAAACGGATTTTTTTAACGTTTTTATTTATTTTTATGCTACATTTATGACTCTTTACTTATTTGAATATACTATGCAAATCAAAAAACAGCAGAAATTTCTTATGACAAATAAGTCCAGTATTTTCTTGATACTCTTTTTGGTATTACAATTTCCTGTTTTTTCTCAGCAAAAAGGATTTTATCTGCCAGATTCCTTAAAAGAGAAATCCTATGACTACCTTAATAATAAGATCGATCTTTATGAAGAAGATACTGTAAGGGCACTCTTTTATTTAGATTCTTATTTGTCAAAGGCAAAATTGGAAAACAATCTGAATGAGGCTGTCAATGCCTATTCCAATGCTATCTTTTTTGTGTCTGACAGTCTGAAACCTGTATATGCAGATAGTATAGTGGCCGCTGCAATGATGACTAATGATGCTCCGGTTATTGGCTCTGCTTATATTTCAAAAGGGAATTTTTATTATTCCATCAAAGATTATGTCCAGGCCTTGAATTTTTACCTGAAAGCAAGCGACTATATTTCCAATTCCAATGATAATTATCTCAAATATGAACTCAAATACCATATAGCCGGAATCAAAATACATTTGGGATTCAATGATGAAGCTCTGGTCTTGCTAAAAGAATGTGTTGATTTTTTTAAAAAGTATGATGAATACGATTATCAGAGAGGTTATCTGAATTCGTTGCATTCTTTAGGATTGGTCTATAACCGACTTGGAAAATATGACTTAAGTACAGAAACCAATGAATTTGCATTAAAAGAAGCCAAGCGGCTGAATGTAGAGCTGACACAGAATTATATTGTCCATTCTGAAGGAATCAATCAATATTTCAAAAAAAACTATTCTAAAGCGATTCAGAATATCCAACAAGCATTACCGGCAATCATAAGGAACAATGACTTTGCTAATGAAACAGTAGGCTATTTTTATATAGGAAAATGTTACTGGGATCAAGGCCAACAGGAAAAGGCGCTCCCCTATTTTAAAAAAGTGGACCGTGTTTTTTCCGAAAAAAAATACATACGCCCTGATTTGAGGGAAAATTATGAACTATTGGTTGGCTATTATAAAGAAAAAGGAGATGTAAAAAACCAGCTTTATTACATCAATAGGCTGATGAAGGCAGACAGTGTGCTTAACACGAATTTCAAATATATGTCTGGAAAAATTCATAAAGAATATGATACTAAAGCACTTCGACAGGCCAAGCAGGAAATTGAAAAACAATTGGCTGGCAAGGAGAAAACTACTTTATTATTGTATTTTTCATTAGCTGTTTTTTTCTTTTTGACATTGTATTTCTTCTACCGCTATTATAGTAACCAGAAACTCTATCGTCAAAAATTTGAAGAATTGATGGGAGCCGAAAAAGAAAAACCTAAAGCTATAGTTGTTGAAAAAGAAGATGAAGAGAAAAAGGGACTTGACATCAACCCAGACGTTGTTGCATTGATATTAAAGGAACTTGAGAAATTTGAAAATCGCAAAAAGTTTCTAGAAAAAGATCTGACTTTGGTCAATTTGGCATCAGCATTCAATACGAATTCCAATTATCTTTCTAAAGTTATAAACCACTATCGGAATAAAAACTATAATACTTATCTGAATGATTTACGCATCGACTATATTGTCGAACTTTTAAAAAGTCAGTCCAGATATCGCAATTATACAATCAAAGCACTTGCAGATGAATCGGGATTTAGCACTCCGCAGCATTTTTCAAAGGCTTTTTTTGCTTCTACAGGCATTTATCCTTCCTACTTTTTGAATGAGCTCAATAAAGAACAGATATAAAAAAGCCCCGATTTCGGGGCTTTTTTTATTATTTAAGTCGGATGTGAAGTTCTTCCAATTGTTTGTTGTCAATTGCGGAAGGAGCATCAATCATTACGTCGCGTCCTGAATTGTTTTTAGGGAAAGCAATAAAGTCACGGATGGTTTCTTGTCCTCCTAAAATAGCAACCAATCTGTCCAATCCAAAGGCCAAACCTCCGTGTGGTGGAGCTCCAAATTGGAAAGCATCCATCAAGAATCCGAATTGGTTTCGGGCTTCTTCTTCGGTAAAACCAAGATATTTGAACATGAGCTGTTGTGTCGCCTTATCATGAATTCTGATTGAACCACCTCCAATTTCGTTTCCGTTCAAAACCATATCGTAAGCATTAGCTCTTACATTACCTGGTTCAGTTTCAAGCAAGGCAATGTCTTCCGGTTTTGGAGATGTAAATGGGTGGTGCATCGCATGATATCTGCCACTTTCTTCGTCAAATTCTAACAATGGGAAATCTACTACCCAAAGCGGAGCAAAAACTTCTGGATTTCTTAATCCCAAACGAGTTGCCAATTCCATTCTCAAAGCACTTAATTGCGCTCTTGTTTTGTTTGCAGGACCGGAAAGAACCAAGATCAGGTCGCCTGGTTTAGCACCAGTAACTTTTGCCCAGTTCTGCAAATCATCCTGATCGTAGAATTTATCTACAGATGATTTAATGCTTCCGTCAAGTTCGTATTTGGCGTATACCATTCCGGTAGCGCCTACTTGTGGTCGTTTTACCCAATCAATCAGGTTATCGATTTCTTTTCTGGTATATGAAGCGCAACCAGGAGCTGCAATTCCCACTACAAGTTCAGCGCTGTTAAAAACGGCAAACTCTTTATGTTGTGCTACTTCGTTCAATTCGCCAAATTCCATACCGAAACGAATATCCGGTTTGTCATTACCGTACGTTTTCATGGCATAATCATAAGTAATCCTTGGGAATTTATCCACTTCAATTCCTTTGATTTCTTTCAGCAAGTGGCGAGTCAGTCCTTCAAAAACATTCAAGATGTCTTCCTGTTCCACAAAAGCCATTTCGCAGTCAATCTGTGTAAACTCAGGTTGTCTGTCGGCTCTTAAATCCTCATCACGGAAACATTTCACGATTTGGAAATATTTATCCATACCGCCAACCATCAACAGCTGTTTAAAAGTCTGAGGCGATTGAGGCAAAGCATAAAATTGTCCTTCGTTCATTCTTGACGGCACCACAAAATCACGAGCTCCTTCAGGAGTCGATTTGATCAGGTAAGGCGTCTCAATTTCACAGAAGTCTAAGTCTGAAAGATATTTTCGAACTTCCATAGACACTTTATGACGGAAAAGCAAGCTGTTTTTTACAGGATTTCTTCTGATATCCAGATAACGGTATTTCATTCTGATATCTTCACCGCCGTCTGTTTCGTCTTCAATCGTAAATGGCGGGGTCAATGCGGCATTCAAAAGGCTTAATTCTGAAACTAAAATTTCAATATCGCCAGTTGACATATTTTTGTTTTTTGATTCTCTCTCAATAACAGTTCCTTTTACCTGAATGACAAATTCCCTGCCCAATGTTTTAGCCATTTCAAAAACAGCAGCATCGGTTCTTTCTGAATCAAAAATCAATTGTGTAATTCCGTAGCGGTCGCGCAGGTCAACCCAGATCATAAAACCCTTATCACGTGTTTTTTGAACCCAGCCCGCAAGCGTAACTTCTGTATTAATATGTGAAGCATTTAATTCTCCACAATTATGACTTCTATACATTATCAAAATTTTAGATGGCAAATTTAGTGATAATTGTCAATTATGAATTATGATTTTTAAATTATAAAGAGTGGAAAAAATAAAATTTATATAGGTATAACCGTAGTTCTTTGCGCTTTTTGCCTCTTAATTCAGTTTAGGACAATGGTGAATGTTTTTTTTTGACGATTTTGGGAATGCCAATGTTTATAAGGCTTAAGAGAATTCCAATGTTAAGTTTTCATTCAATGTTATCAAATTGTTAAGTTAAAGTTTTTTAATTGTAAAGGAATAATTATATTTGTTAGAGAATTGTAAATAACTAAAAAAGACAGAATTATGAAAAAGTGTTTGATTATGGCAGTGATGCTGATTTCTGGAGTTGTTTTTGCGCAAAAGGCGGATCATAAATATGAAGTTGTAGACAATATGGTAAAAGCTACCTATTTTTATGATAATGGAAAAGTAATGCAAGAAGGATTCTATAAGGATGGGAAAGTTCACGGAAAATGGATTTCTTATGACGAAGCAGGAAACAAAAAATCTTTAGGAGAATATAATAACGGTGCAAAAACCGGAAAATGGTTTTTTTGGACAGATAATAATTTAAGTGAAGTTGATTATTCTGATAGCAGAGTTGCTGCAGTTAAAAGCTGGAAGCAGGATGCTCTTGCAAACAGAAATTAAATCTGATTATCTTTCAAAAGAAAAATCCATTAGTAAATGCTAATGGATTTTTTTTGTTCTTATTTTAAACTCCTGTCACTGCTTTTTCCAGAACCGATTTCCTTAAAAGAAGCAATAATCTTGTCCATAGGTTCCCTGAATTTATCTTTGCTGCTTTCTATAGTCCAAATTACAATCTGATAAAAATGATTTTTGCCTTCAACATAGGCAATATCATAAAAAATAGGGATTTCATCCATTTTTCCGGTCAGCGAAAAAGTTTTTGCATTTAGTCCATTGATATGAGTGTCTTTTGTGTCTGTAAAAGCTGCTTCTTTAAGAGAAGCTTCTAAGCTGCCTCTCAGGATTTGTGAGTAGCCATTAAAATCAGGAGAAAACTCGGCTGTAGTCTTTGCTGCATCCATAAATTCCTGTTTTGGCTCGTCAATAATTACCACATAAAATTCCTTGAAAGCGTTTTGATATTGCAATGAGGCCTGATTATGAAGTCCCTTAGCTTCCGAAAGAAAGGAAGGCAATTCTACAGAATATTTGTTTTTTACTGTTATGGTTTCGGTCTTGTCAGAGGTGCAGGAAAACAAGGAAACAAAAAGACAGAGTGCAATTATTTTTTTCATAACATGGAATTTTTACTGCAATATAAAAAATGTGGTCGAGATTTATTCTTGTCAGGCAAGAAAATAAGCTTTGTATGCTCCAAAAAAAATCCCGACTGATGGTGTTCAGCCGGGAAATTTCAAGGTTAATTCGTTTTTGGAACGATTTTTTAAGAGTGTTTTGCGGTAAATCCGTCGTCGCTCAATTCTTTGTGCTCATAATCGGCTACCATCAATTCCTCATATTTTGTAGGCTCTTTGCCTTTGTTAAATCTTGCAATCAGGCTGTCAAAAATAGCATATACAACAGGAACGATAATCAAGGTCAGGAATAACGAACTGATCAATCCTCCAATAATTACCCAAGCCAGACCGTTGTTCATCTCGGCAGCAGCTCCAGAAGCCAATGCAATAGGCACCATACCGAAAACCATCGCAATCGTCGTCATCAAAATCGGACGAAGTCGGGCATGGTTCGCCTGAATCAATGCCATATAAGTCGTTTCACCTTCGGCTTTTCTGTGGTTTGCGAAATCGACAAGAAGAATCGCATTTTTACAAACCAGACCAATAAGCATGATTACCCCTAAAATCGTAAAGATATTCAACGAGTTGTTAGTCAACGCCAGCGCCATCAATGCTCCGATAAAGGATAATGGTATAGAGAACAAGACCACAAACGGATAAACAAAACTGTTATACAAGGCTACCATTACAAGGTAAACTAAAATAATAGCGGCCAATAAAGCGATTCCTAATGTACCGAAACCTTCAGCCTGGTTTTCCATATCACCACCCCAAACATAACTTACTCCGGTTGGTTTTTCCAGTTTTGAAAACTGTGCTTCCCATTCTGCAGCGACGTCTCCAGAAGGTCTACCAATAGTCTGTGCTTTAATCGACACAGCAGTTGCTTTGTCGCGACGCTCCAGTAAGCTTGGTCCTGAACTTTCTTTAACGCTTGCAAATTGTGATAGTTTGATTTGCTGTCCCATATCGTTGATGAATACCAGGTCGCTAACATTATTAATGTTCGAACGGTCGTATTCGTTAAAACGAATATTGATGTCGTATTCATATTCTCCGGCACGGAACTTAGCATCTGTATTCCCATTAAATGCAGTCTGCATTGTTGTTCCAACTGTTTGTAGCGTCAGTCCTAACGCAGCCATCTTGTCTCTATCAACCTGAACGGCAATTTCCGGGCTACCTTCTTCTACCGAAAGTTTGATTTCTGTAGCTCCTTTGATTTTCATCAATTGTGCTTCTGCTTTTTTAGCAAAGGCTGTTGCACTTTCTAAATCCGGTCCGGTAACCGTCAAGAAAATTGGGGCTTCATCGGCACCACCCATAATACTTACAGGTACAGTTTTGATTTTGGCACCTACGAGAATTTTTTCCAATTCACGCTTCATTTTTGCTGCATAGATATAAGTTCCGTCTTTACGAAGTGATTTGTCAATCAGCTTCACGTCAATTTCTGCTTTGTAAACGGTAGCCTGCGTAGCACCAAAACCTTCACTAGTCTGTCCTACGGTAGTTACAATTTCTTCAATTTCTTTTTTATGTCTCAGATATTCTTCTGCTTTCTGGGCTATAAAGTTGGATTGTTCGATAGAAGCATCTTTTGGCAATTCGATCTGAACAAGGAACTGTCCACGGTCAATTTTAGGGAAGAATTCTCCTCCAATGAAACCGGCACCAACCAATGCAAGCGAACTGAAGAACAATACAACGACAATTGCCAGGGTTGATTTCTTATATTTCAAAGACCATTTTAAAATATCGGTTACTTTATGGGTAAACTTATCAAGACCTCTTTCAAAAGCAAGGATGATTCTTCCAAAAAAGTTTTTGTTTGTAACGTGCTCCAATTTTCCATATCGAGATGAAAGCCAAGGCACGATTGTAAATGATGATAGTAAGGATAATAACGTGGCGATGATAACGGTAACACAGAACTGTGTAATAATGTTAGCAACCAATCCCGTACTCATGGCAATTGGCAAGAATACAACGACGATAACCAATGTAATTGCAGTTACGGTAAATCCGATTTCTGCTGTTCCGTCAAAGGCGGCACGTACTTTGTTTTTACCCATTTCCATGTGGCGATAAATGTTTTCCAATACCACGATGGCATCATCCACAAGAATACCAACAACCAATGAAAGTCCAAGTAAACTCATTAAGTTCAGAGTGTAACCCATCATATAAATCCCGATGAACGTAGCAATCAGGGAAGCCGGAATCGAAACCATTACGATAAAGGCGTTTCTGATACTGTGCAGGAAGAAAAGCATTACGAATGCTACCAGGAATACGGCCAGGAACAAGTCATGGATTACCGAGTCTGCTGCTGCCAGTGTAAATTCAGAAGTATCGTTGGCTACTGAAAGCTTTAAGCCTTCCTTTTCATAATCTTTTTCAATTTTAGCAATAGCAGCATAGGTGTCTTCACTCACTGTTACCGCATTCGCATCAGTCTGCTTGATTACCTGTAATACGATTGCATTTTTGGAATTGACACGAGCAATTTTCTCAACTTCTTTTTGCGAATCCTGAACATCGGCTACATCGCCAAGACGTATTTGAATTCCGTTTTTAGAGGAAATTACAAGATTCCTCATTTCTTCTACATTCTTGTATTTTCCGGCAAGACGAACCAACATCGTAGTTTCTCTTGTTTGGATATTCCCGGTAGGGAAGTCAAGGTTGGAAGACAAGATCATCTGCTGTACCTGTGGAACAGAGATTCCGTAACCTTTTAGCTTGTTTTGGTCAAGACTCACCTGGATTTCTCTTTCTTCACCACCAACTAAGTTCACCTGAGCCACACCTTTTACACGTGAAAGTATCGGTTGGATTTTCTTGTCTAACAAGTCATAAAATGCCACTTCGTCCATTTTTGCAGCGGTTGCACCGATAGTAATTACCGGTAAATCGCTCAAAGAGAATTTAGTTAGGGAAGGCGGATCAACATCTTCTGGCAAATCTTTTTCGATAGCGTTGATTTTCCTTTGGGCATCGTTAAGAGAGTAGTCCGCATCGGCTTCCGGTTCCAGAGTTACCATAACGATAGACAAACTCTCGATAGATTTCGATTCTACTTTCTTTACGTTTTCCAGAGAGGAAACAGCGTCTTCGATTTTTTTGGTTACCGTATTTTCTACTTCCCCCGGAGAAGCTCCAGGATATACAGTAGAAATCGTAACCACGTTTATTTCAAACTTCGGGATCAATTCATAGCTCAATTGGCTGTAGCTAAACAGACCGCCGAGCGTTAGAATGATAAACAACACAATCACAAGGGTTGGTCGTTTGATTGATATTTCTGCTATTTTCATTTTGTAAGTTTAAAGTCTTAAAGTCAAAGGTCATAAAGTCAAAAGAGAGGAAGTCAAAAGTTGTAAAGTCTTAAAGTTGTAAAGCTAAAAGTCGCTTATACCAACTATCCACTATTAACTATCCACTATCAATTATCAACTATGAACTAAACTGTCAACTATTTTATTGGATTTACTTTTGTTCCGTCAGCAAGGTTGATTTGTCCACTAGTGACAACAATTTCACCGTCATTCAAGCCGTCTAATACTTCCACTTTTTCGCCAAAAACACGTCCGGCAACAATCTTTTTCAGTTTTGCAACATTGTTTTCTACAACAAATACCTGATTACTGCTCACACTTCCTACGAAAGCATTTCTAGGGATAATCTTAAGCGGTTTTTGTTGTGTAGCTTTTGAAGTAAATTCAGCCGTTCCGTACATTCCTGCCTTGATTTCATTGTTAGGATTGTTCGTGATTTCGATTTCTACCGGGAAGTTTAATGATTCGTCTGCTTTAGGTGCGATGAAAGTAATTTTTCCAGAGAATTCCTTATCAGGATAAACGCTAACCTTAACTTTAACAACAGATCCTACTTTTAAATCAGGAATTTGATTTTCGCTAACGGCCACTTTCAACTTTAATTTTGAAACGTTAACCAATTCAAACAATTCTGTTCCAGGTGCTACTACAGAACCCGGCTCGATGCTCTTTTTGTTTACGATTCCATTAATAGAAGATTTGATTGTCGCATCTCCGTAGGTAATTTTAGCCTGATCTAGTTTTGCTTTAGCATTGACAAGAGTCAGTTTTGCCTGGTCTAGCTGTTGTTGTGTAACACCGCCAGTTTTGTATGCGTTTTCATAACGTTTGCTGTCTGTTAAAGCATTTTGGTAAGCTGCGTTAGCATTCTGTACATCAATAGACAGTTGGTCTCCTTTGATGATAGCCAAAGTTTGGCCAATTCTCACCTGGCTTCCTTCTTCTACCAAAACTTTGATAACTCTTCCTGAATTTTCTGCAGAGAATTTTAATTCCTGAGAAGGAATGAAATTACCGTTTGCTACGAAATCAGAGTTGATAGCTTCAGTCTTTACCGTTGCGATTCGCACGGCAACTGTAGTGTTTTTTTCAGAAACGATTGCCGTTTCTGCGTCGTTCTTCTTCTTATTATTCATTAAAGTGAAACCGATCAGTCCAAGGACGGCTACTCCAATACCTATATATATTAATTTTTTCATCTTTTGTATGATTGATTTTTAATTGATTAAAGTTTTTAGTTCTCCTTTAGCTTTGATCAGCTGTACTTCAGCTAGCTTGTAATCCAATAAAGCTGAGTTATAATTGTTTTGTGCTTCAACCAGTGAATTCTCAGCATCAAGCAAATCAGTTAGTGTAGCCAGTCCGTTGTAATAATTGTTTTTGGTGTCGCTTAACACTTCTTCAGCCAATCTCACATTCTCTTTCTGATTCTTGATTGTGATAATGCTGTTGTTGATTTGTGTTTTTGAATTCTCATAAGCCAAATCAAGAGACAGTTTTGTTTCCAACATATCTTCTTTAACCTGTTTTATTTCGATGTCTGCCTGACGAACTCTTGCTCTTGTTCCGAATCCGGTAAAGATTGGGATTTTCAAATCCAACCCTATGATGGAATAATCAGACCAGTAAACACCTTCTGAAGAAGACGCTCCCAAAGGCAATTTAGGACCTTGTCCGATATAATTATAGCTTCCGGAAATAGCCAAAGTTGGGTAATACTCAGCAACAATAGATTTTTTCTGATAGTCTAAAAGCTGCTCTTGTTTTTTCAACAATGCATATTCCGTTCTTTGAGTCGAATCAGGCTGTTCTGAAAGCGCAAGAGGCGTGACTTCAAATTCTGTCTGAGGAATCTCGATTATTGTTTCAATAGGCATACCCATATAAAACTTCAAAGAGTTTTCCTGTAGCTGTACATCATTGATCAGTTGTTGGCGTTGCGTATTGATGTTGTGCAACTTTACAGTAATACGATCCAAATCGATTTTTTTCGCAAGCCCGTTATCAAACTGGCCTTTGATAATCTCCTTAACTTTTGTAGTGTTTACAAAGTTACTGTCGATTACAGAAAGCTTTTGTCTTTGTACAAAAACCTGATAGTAATTGTTGGCAACTCTTTCAATTACCTGTTCTTCCGTGAGCTGCTGGTTGATTTGGTAAAACTCACGAGTAGTTCTAGCCGCTTTCAAGCCTGTAAATACCGCCTGGTCAAAAATGTTCTGCGTTAAGCTAACGCCGCCTACTGAACTCCATTTTTGTCCTAAAGGAGCCAAGATGGTAGTGCCCGGTTGTCCAAAAAAGTCACCCGGTAAGGCATTTAATTGCAATATTGGATTGTACGTCACATTTCCATGAGCTGTAATCTGCGGTAAAGCTCTGGAGCGTACTTCTTGGATTTGGTATTCGCTATTTTCTACTTTAAGCTTGGCTTTTTTAGAATCTGCTTTGTTTTCCAAGGCATATTGAATAGCATCTTTTAGCGTTAGCTTTCGGCTTTGTGCCTGAATGCTTTGCGAAAAAATGAATCCAATCAGCAGGATAGCGAGTCTGTTCATACTCTTCATTTGATTAATTATTTATTATTGATTGATTTTGTTTTGATTTCTAAATAAGGTATTCATGATAATGTCTTTTCTGTCATCCACAATTTTTTCATATTCTTCATCCGTCAAACGCATGGTTCTTTGAAAAAGTGGACGCATGGAAATAGGAAAGGAGATTAATGAAACCATATTAATTATAAACTGTATTGGCGCCATTTTGTCTATCGTTCCTTTCTCCATTTCTACAAGTACTTCTTCATAGAATTTTTTAAGCATTCGTTCCATTCCTTCTTCATCCTTGAAATAGCAGCCTTGGTTGAATTGGGTTACCAGGTAGATTTCCATGTAAGGATATTCTTTCGCCATTACAAAAGAATCATCTATAAATTCTTCAATTTTTGCTTTAAAAGGCAGTTCAGAAAAAACAATTGATTCGGTTCTTTGTTGCTCTTTTTCTTGTGCATCGGCAAAAACGATTTCAAACAATTTATCTCTGGAACGGAAATAGTAATTTATCAAAGTCCTGTTAACTCCCGCTGCATCAGCTATTTCCTGAGTGGTTGCATTAAATTTACCTTCACCAAAAAATAATTTCTTGGCAGTTTTTTTAATTAAATCCTCAGTAGCCTCATCTTTATTTTTAATATACATAGTGTTTAACATTTTTGTTAAACAAAATTATTAAATAATTTATTTTGACAAATTTGTCAAATTGAATTTAACTTTTCTTTAACAAAAAACGTTTTCGGAGCGGCTGAATTTTAGAATGGGGAAAGTTTGTTGTGGTATAAAGAATACCGTAATTTAGCCAAAATTATTTTTATGCATTCCATCAGTGAATATCAGGATGGCTTTTTAAATTATCTAGAAAGCCAGAAGATTGTCAAAGAGCCAAAATCACTATACGAACCTATTCAGTATATATTGTCGTTAGGAGGAAAAAGGATTCGTCCTATTCTGACATTAATGGCAGCTGAGATTTTTGATCAAGAATATAAGAAAGCATTGCCGGCAGCTTTGGCGGTAGAAGTGTTTCATAATTTCTCACTTGTTCATGATGATATAATGGACGATGCGCCGCTTCGTCGGGGCAAAGAAACAGTTCATGAAAAGTGGAATATCAATACAGGTATCCTTTCAGGAGATGCCATGTTGATTCTGGCCTACCAATATTTTGAAAAGTATGAGCCGGTAATCTTCCAGTCTTTGGCAAAGCTTTTTAGTAAAACAGCACTTGAAGTATGCGAAGGGCAGCAATGGGATGTAGATTTTGAAAACCGTGATGATGTTACAATTCCGGAATATCTGAAAATGATTGAATATAAAACAGCCGTACTGGTTGCTGCTGCAATGAAAATGGGAGCCATTATAGCTGAGACTTCTGTTGAAAATGGTGAGGCGATTTATGATTTCGGATTAAATCTTGGTATCGCTTTCCAATTGCAGGATGATTATTTGGATGCTTTTGGAAACCCAGAAACATTCGGGAAGCAAGTAGGCGGTGATATAATTGAAAATAAAAAGACGTATCTTTATTTGAAGACGTTGCAATTTGCAACACCGGAAGAAAAAGAACAGTTGCTACACCTGTATTCTATACAGCCTACGGACAATTCTGAAAAGATAAATTCTGTAAAAGAAATTTTTAATCAAACCGGAGCATCAAAAGCAACTCAGGAAGCCATCAAGGAATATACGTTTAAGGCTTTTGAAACATTGGAAAAATTAAATATTGGCCAGGATAAAAAAGCAGTATTGAAAGCTTTTGGTGAAAATTTGATGGGCCGAAAAGTTTAATGTCTGACACGGATTACAAAATACCCTTTCAGGGTTCCAAACCCTGAAAGGGTTATAAAAACACTATGAATTTTATTGCACCTATAAATACCGATAATTTACTTTCTGAAGCCGAGAAAGAAAATCTGTATTTGAAATTACTGGAACAAATCAACAAGGACTTTAATTTTGCGAATGAGCCGATTGATTTTCCACTCAGTACTAAGCCGGTAGAATTGAAAATCCAGCTGCATGAAAAAGTGTACAGACTGATCCAGCACAAATTTGCAGAATACCTGAATCTCCTTTATATTATTGATGTTCCCGAAGCTGAGGTCAAAAAATTAGATGGCTCTGATTTAGTAGAGTTATCTGAGCAAATTGTTTTTCTCATCCTAAAAAGAGAATGGCAGAAAGTTTGGTTTAGAAATAAGTTTTAAAAAGGTTCTAAGGCGCTGAGGTACTAAGGTCCTTAGTTCTTTTTTAGCCAGATGATTTTCGGATTAAATTTTTTAGCCGCAGATTAAATGATTACACAGATTTAAGAAGCTAATTCGTTAAATAAAAAACATACAAAAATATATTTTCAATAATATTCTTTTTTAAATATAAGACACACAACCTTAGTATCTCAGAGCCTTAGTACCTTAGCATCTTAAAAACACACACAACCTTAGCGCCTCAGAACCTTAGTGTCTTTGCATCTTAAAAATAAACCCTCACAAACGGCATCAAAGCATCATTATAAACATTCTTATCGCTGTCGAACAGAACATTATATCGTGCGCCAACCGTAACGTTGTCCATGCGGTAACCGGCTCCAAGGAAAAGTGCCGTGTTCCAAAAATTATCAGAACCGCCTCCAACTTTATCGTCATAATCCAGATTAACTCTTAGCTGTTCCAGTTCGGCAGAAAGTTGGATTTCAGGAATTGGATTCGCCAATAGGATAAGGCTAGGGCCATAGATATAGGACTCGTAAAAATCTTTATCTCTTACGTAACTTACCTGCAAAGCCAAACCAGCAGAAAAATATGGATTGAAGTCATATATAGCGCTTGGAGCTACAGAAACATTGGTGTATCCAGAGCCAAAACCAAGCCCTAATCCGCCGCCGAAACGTATCCTGCTTTGAAAATCATTGTTTGTATTTTGCTGTGCTATAGCATTTGATGAAACAGCCAAGAAAATAACTGCCAACAAGGGTTTTGTTATATGGTTAAGATTAAGTATTTTCATGGCCAAATTTTAAGTTAAGTTTAAGACATAAAAGTATGAAATATTTATTAGATTGTTCTAATTGTCGTACTTTTGCAAAAATATTTTTAACAAATTAGGACATTCAACTAAATTATGGATAGGTTTTCCTTTTTAAACGCGGCACATACTGAATTTTTTGCTCAATTATACGACGAATATCTTGAGAATCCGGATAGCGTAGAACCAAGCTGGAGAAGTTTCTTTCAGGGGTTCGATTTCGGAATGCAGACTTATAATGAAGAACATGAGGCTCCGGCACAGCAGCTTGCAAACTATGCAACATCAAGCAATGTCGATGTAAGCCAAATTTCAGAAAAACTACAAAAAGAATTTAATGTGTTGAAGCTGATCGACGCCTACAGAACGCGCGGTCACTTGTTTACGAAAACCAATCCGGTACGAGACAGAAGAATTTTTAGCCCGAACCTGGATCTTGAAAACTTCGGACTTTCACAAGCTGATTTGAATACTGTTTTTGATGCAGCAAAGGCCATCAAAATCGCACCTTGCTCTTTGCAGGAAATCATTGGTCACTTAGACAAAATCTACTGCCAGCATATTGGTGTGGAATACATGTATATCCGTAAGCCGGAAGTAATCCAATGGATTCAGGATAGAATCGGATACAATGACAATCATCCTAGATTTTCAGATGACCAAAAGAAAAATATTCTTAATAAATTAAATGAGGCAGTTTCTTTCGAGAACTTCCTTCATACCAAATATGTTGGACAAAAACGTTTCTCTCTTGAAGGAGGTGAAACATTAATCCCTGCTCTTGATGCTTTGATTGAAGCAGCTGCAGAAAAAGGAGTAGAGCAGTTTGTTATGGGAATGGCACACAGAGGCCGTTTGAATGTTTTGGCAAACGTTTTTGGAAAAAACACACAAGATATCTTCTCTGAATTTGATGGAAAAGATTATGACGATGATGCGCTTTTCGATGGTGACGTAAAATACCACTTAGGACTGACTGCTGATAAAAAGACAAAATCAGGAAAAAGTATCAACATCAATTTAGCACCAAACCCTTCGCACTTGGAAACGGTAGGAGCTGTAATTGAAGGAATCACAAGAGCAAAACAAGATCGCCACTTCCCGGATGATTTCTCAAAAGTACTGCCAATTGCACTTCATGGTGATGCTGCTATTGCTGGACAAGGAATTGTTTATGAAATCGTTCAGATGGCGCAATTGGACGGATATAAGACAGGTGGTACAATTCACTTGGTAATCAACAACCAGGTTGGATTTACGACTAACTATCTGGATGCCCGTTCGTCTACTTACTGTACGGATATTGCAAAAGTGACGCTTTCGCCGGTTCTACACGTAAATGCAGATGATGCAGAAGCAGTTGTTCATGCCATGCTTTTTGCTTTGGACTACAGAATGCAGTTTGGAAGCGATGTTTTCATCGACTTGCTAGGATATAGAAAATATGGACACAATGAAGGTGATGAGCCTCGTTTCACCCAACCAAAATTATACAAGCTTATTGCTAAGCATCAAAACCCAAGAGATATCTATGCTGAAAGATTAATAGCAGAAGGTGTGATTGATGACAAGTATGTAGGCAAATTAGAAAAAGAATACAAAACGATGTTGGATGAAAATCTGGAAGCATCGCGTAAAAAAGACCTGACAATCATTACTCCGTTCATGCAAAACGAATGGAATGGTTTTGTTCAGGCAGATGAAAAAGAAATGCTTCAGAAAGTCGATACGACTTTCTCAAAAGAAACATTGGGAGAAATTGCACAGACAATTACAACATTGCCAAGTGATAAGAAATTTATCAGCAAAATCCAGAAGCTAATCAATGACAGAAAAGTCATGTATGAAACGGACAAGCTGGATTGGGCAATGGCTGAATTATTAGCCTATGGCTCATTGACAACTGAAGGTTATGATGTTCGTATTTCAGGACAAGATGTGGAGAGAGGAACATTCTCTCACCGTCATGCTGTTGTGAAAGTTGAGGATTCTGAAGAAGAAGTAATCTTGTTGCAACACCTGAAAAATCAAAAAGGAAAATTCCATATCTATAACTCACTTTTGTCTGAGTATGGTGTGGTTGGTTTTGATTACGGATATGCTTTGGCAAGTCCAAAAACATTGACGATTTGGGAAGCTCAGTTTGGAGATTTCTCTAACGGTGCCCAAATCATGATTGACCAATATATTTCTGCTGCAGAAGATAAATGGAACAACCAAAACGGACTTGTAATGTTACTTCCGCACGGTTATGAAGGTCAGGGAGCTGAACACTCTTCAGCAAGAATGGAAAGATACCTGCAACTTTGTGCTAACCACAATATGTTTGTGGCTGATTGTACTACTCCGGCTAACTTCTTCCACTTGTTGAGAAGACAGATGAAAACGGCCTACAGAAAACCATTGATTGTGTTTACTCCAAAAAGTTTATTACGCCATCCATCAGTAGTTTCTACTGTAGATGAATTTGCAAACGGAAGCTTCCAGGAAGTTTTGGATGATCCAAATGTAAATGCTAAAGATGTTAAGACTTTAGTATTCTGTACCGGAAAATTCTATTATGATTTGGTAGCAGAAAGAGAAGCAAACGGTAGAAAAGATGTAGCCTTTGTAAGAATCGAACAGCTTTTCCCTTTGCCAGTTGATCAGTTAAAAGCCATTATTGAAAAATATCCAAATGCTGATGATTATGTTTGGGCACAAGAAGAGCCTAAAAACATGGGAGCTTACGGTTACATGCTGATGAATTTTGATTTAGTGAAATTGAGAGTGGCTTCTTTGAAAGCATACAGTGCGCCTGCTGCAGGAAGCTATGCACGTTCTAAAAAGCGTCATGCAGCTGCAATAGCGATGGTTTTTGATAAAAATCTTTTCAGCTAATTAAGATTTTGATGCCTATCAAGGCTAAAAAACGTAATTTTGAAATAATAAGTAGTATACAAATAACAACACCATAAAATTATATACAGATGATTTTAGAAATGAAAGTTCCTTCACCGGGGGAATCAATCACCGAAGTTGAAATCGCAACTTGGTTAGTAAAAGACGGAGATTACGTAGAAAAAGATCAAGCGATTGCTGAAGTAGATTCAGATAAAGCAACTTTGGAATTGCCGGCTGAAGCTAGCGGAATTATCACGCTAAGAGCAGAAGAAGGTGATGCAGTAGCTGTTGGTCAGGTAGTTTGCTTGATTGATACAAGTGCTGCTAAGCCAGAAGGAAGTGCTCCGGCAAAAGAAGAAAAGAAAGAGGAAGCTCCAAAAGCAGAAGTTAAGAAAGAAGAGCCTAAAGCAGAAGCAAAACCAGCGCCTGCTGCGGAAAAAACATATGCTACAGGAACTCCTTCGCCAGCTGCGAGAAAAATCTTGGACGAAAAAAATATTGAAGCATCATCTGTTGAAGGAACCGGAAAAGGCGGAAGAATCACTAAAGACGATGCTGTAAACGCAAAACCTTCTATGGGAACTCCAACAGGAGGAAACCGTGGTTCTGAAAGAACAAAATTATCAATGCTTCGCAGAAAAGTTGCAGAGCGTTTGGTTGCAGCCAAAAATGAAACGGCAATGCTTACGACTTTCAATGAAGTAAACATGACGCCAATCAATTTGGTTCGTAATGAATATAAAGATGCTTTCAAAGCAAAACATGGCGGATTAGGTCTGGGTTATATGTCATTCTTTACAAAAGCAGTGACAAGAGCTTTACAGCTGTATCCGGATGTAAACTCAATGATTGACGGACAAGAAAAAATTTCATACGATTTCTGCGATATCTCAGTAGCAGTTTCAGGACCAAAAGGACTTATGGTTCCTGTGGTTAGAAATGCTGAAAACCTGACTTTCCGTGGAATCGAGTCTGAAATCAAGAGATTGGCAATAAGAGCTCGTGACGGACAGATTACTGTAGACGATATGACCGGAGGAACTTTTACAATCTCTAACGGGGGTGTTTTTGGAAGTATGCTTTCAACACCAATCATTAACCCTCCGCAATCTGGAATCTTAGGAATGCACAACATTATCGAGCGTCCGATTGCCGTAAACGGTAAAGTGGAAATCCACCCGATGATGTATGTAGCACTTTCTTATGACCACAGAATTATTGACGGACGTGAGTCAGTTGGTTTCTTGGTTGCGGTAAAAGAAGGTTTGGAGAATCCGGTAGAATTATTGATGGATAACAATCCTAAAAAAGCTTTGGAACTATAATTTCAAGCTTTAGAATATAAAAAAATCCCGTTCGAAAGAGCGGGATTTTTTATTTATTGGGTTTATTGTTTCAAATAAAAATATTCTCCATTGTAATCGATAATCCCATGGCCTTTCATCAAAATGTCAGCGCCAATAATGCCGTGGACAGGCTTTGCCTTGTATTGCTCCAAAGCCAGGTTAACGTGCGACATATTAAAGATTACTAAAGAAAAATCATCGGTTTTCCAACGCCCTAATTGGAGTGTGTTGTTGGTCGACATTTGGGTTTCCATCCCCACAGCTCCGGCTCCTGCGGCTTTTGTAGAGGATTCTTCAGCAAACAGGTTGAAATGCTCAATATCACCAAAACCAACGCAGCTGTTGGACGCTCCAGTATCTAATATAAAACTACCGCTAACGCCATTAATTTTCGCTTTAATAACGAGATGGTTCGTTTTTGAGATTTTTAACTTGATTTTTTTGTAACCTTTCTTTTTTAAGGCATCGAAAATAGTATCCATTTGTAAGCTATGAGTAAATCAAAAATAACGATTTACGAACAAACCTATCTCATCCAAAACATAATATTTTGCTAAGATTTTCTTGATTTTGGGATTTGCTCGTATTGTTCCTATTTTTGCAATATGATTTTAATAGATACACATTCGCATATTTACAGCGAAGAATTTGACCAGGACAGGAGTGAGATGATGCAGCGTGCTTTTGACGCCGGAATTCAAAGAATTTTTGTGCCATCAATTGATTCCGGGTATACCCAAAAAATGTATGATTTGGAAAAACAATATCCGGAAAATGTATTCCTGATGATGGGACTACATCCTACCTATGTCAAAGAGAATTATGAAGAGGAATTGGCTTTTGTGGAATCTGAATTGTCAAAAAGAAAGTTCTATGCCGTTGGCGAAATCGGAATTGACCTTTTTTGGGACAAAACCCGATTGGAAGAACAAAAAATTGCCTTTAAAAGACAAATCCAGCTTGCTAAAAAATACAGCCTTCCAATAAATATCCATTGCAGGGATGCCTTTGATGAGGTTTTTGAAGTGCTTGAATCAGAAAAAGATGAAAAACTATTTGGGATTTTCCATTGCTTTACCGGCGATTATGAACAGGCACAACAGGCAATATCATGCAATATGAAATTAGGAATTGGCGGAGTTGCAACTTTCAAGAATGGAAAGATTGACCAATTTCTGAATCAGATTGACCTGAAACACATCGTTTTGGAAACCGATTCTCCTTATTTGGCTCCAGTGCCTTTTAGAGGGAAGCGAAATGAAAGCAGCTATACAAAGCTGGTAGCAGAAAAACTAGCCCTGATATATGGAGTTTCTATTGAAGAGATTGCTAAAATTACGACCGAAAATGCCAAAGAGGTTTTCGGTATTTAACAAAGAAAACACATCAAATTCATAAAATTTTTGTTCATTTGTAGATTGTTAAAAAAACGTAAGTAATGTCAAAATTCGATAAAATTCGACCGTTTTATGATAGCGAAGTAAACGAAGCCTTATGCAAAGTTGCTGATCATCCAATGATGAAAGCCATGATGAGCTTCACGTATCCGGACGTCGAAGAAAAAGATTGGATAGAGCAGTTAAAAAGAACGCATTCTATTAGAGATTTCCAATGCAATTTTATCTATCATGCCGTCATGAAGGTGCTCGAAAAAAGTTCGGACGGATTGACTACTTCTGGTTTTGAGAAATTAGAAAAACACACGCCTTATCTTTTTATTTCCAATCACAGGGATATCATTTTAGATACATCGCTACTAAATACCTGTCTTTTTGACCACGGTTTGGTAATGACAGCTTCGGCAATTGGTGATAATTTAGTGCGTAAAACGTTCCTGCATATTTTATCTAAACTGAATCGGAATTTTCTGGTTCAGAGAGGCTTGTCGCCTAGAGAGCTGCTTCAAAGCTCAAAATTGATGTCAGAATATATCTGCCAGCTTATTTTAAGAGAAAATCGTTCTGTTTGGATTGCCCAACGAGAAGGAAGAACAAAAGATGGTAATGATGCAACACATCCGGGAGTACTGAAAATGCTTTCGATGGGTTCTGATGAAGACAACCTGATGGACTATTTTAAGAAATTAAAAATTGTTCCGGTATCTATTTCCTATGAATACGACCCGACAGATGCGCTAAAAATGCCACAATTAATGGCAGAAGCAAATGATGAGGTGTATATAAAAGAGAAAAACGAAGACTTTATGACGCTCCTGAGCGGAATTATGGGTCAGAAAAAGAGAATCCATATTCATGTAGGAGACGTTTTAGAAGCTGAATTGGATGAGATCGCTACAAAATTCGACAATTCAAATAGACAGATTCAGGCTTTAGCTCAAACTATAGACGATGCTGTGTTGGCGAACTACAAGTTATGGCCAACCAATTATATAGCTTACGATTTGTTGAATAATACGGATAAATATTCCCACTTATATACCGAAAAAGAAAAATCGCTTTTTGAAAGAAGATTAGAAATAAGAATCGATGAAAGTAATCCGGTAGAACTGCAAGGATTTCTGGCGATGTATGCCAATCCGGTAGTCAATAAATCAAAATATGAGAATGCTGTCTAAAGCAAAAATACTTTTGGTTTATACCGGCGGGACAATCGGTATGGTGAAAGACTTTGAGACAGGCGCCTTAAAAGCTTTCAACTTTAGTAAACTGCTTCAAAGAATACCAGAATTAAAGCAATTGGACTGTGAGATTGAAACGGTTTCTTTTGATACTCCCATAGATTCTTCTAACATGAATCCTGATAATTGGGTTAGGATTGCAACAATTATTGAGGAAAACTATACTGCTTTTGACGGCTTTGTCGTGCTTCACGGTTCAGATACGATGTCGTATTCAGCTTCCGCTTTAAGCTTTATGCTGGAAAATCTTGCGAAGCCAGTGGTGTTTACGGGTTCTCAATTGCCAATAGGTGATCTAAGAACAGATGCCAAAGAAAATCTGATTACAGCAATCCAAATTGCTTCCTTGCAACATAAAAACAAACCGGTTATTAATGAAGTATGCCTTTATTTTGAATACAAGCTATACAGAGGAAACCGGACTACAAAAATAAACGCAGAGCACTTTAATGCTTTTATGTCGCCAAATTATCCGCCATTGGCTGAATCGGGTGTGCATTTAAAAGTGAATAATGACTTGCTGTTGCCAAAATCCGGAAACAAAAAATTCCAAGTACATAAAGAATTGGACAACAATGTAGCCATCGTAAAAATGTTTCCCGGAATTAGCGAAAACGTACTGGCTGCTATTTTTAATATTCCCAACCTGAAAGGGATTGTCATAGAGACTTATGGTGCCGGAAATGCACCAACAGATGAATGGTTTATTTCGTTATTGAAGAAAGCCATCAAAAACGGATTGCATGTCATTAATGTGACGCAATGCACAGCTGGAAGCGTAAGTATGGGGCATTATGAAACGAGTACGTCATTGAAAAAAATAGGCGTGATATCTGGCAAAGACATTACTACAGAATCGGCAATAACAAAGCTGATGTATCTTATTGGGCAGAAAGTTTCTCCAAATGTTTTCAAGACTATTTATGAAACCGCTTTGCGGGGCGAATTGTCATAATTTTTTAGCTATAAATTTTCTTTAGTCGGAATTTTTGCAGTTCTTTGCAACCGCAAATTAATAGAGAGGTGTCCGAGTGGTTGAAGGAGCAAGCCTGGAAAGTTTGTATATGGGTAACTGTATCGTGGGTTCGAATCCCATCCTCTCTGCTAAAAAAATCCAAACCCTGTAAGTCATCAGATTTACAGGGTTTTTGTTTTTATGTATTTTTAAAATTTATCATCAAATCTTTTGCTATAAGGACAAAATTGAAATATTATTAAGAAATAAAAAATAATAACTAAAATTATTAATTTTACGATCGTAAAAACAAAAACAAATTAAAATTATGACCAAATTAAAAAACCTTTTCTTAATTCTACCTCTAACAGTCTTTGGCTTGTATTCTTGTAGTAGTGATGATTCAACTTCAGGAAGTGTTGCTTTAGAAGGTAAATGGCAATTCACAAGAATTGGAACCTTTACTGATAATCAAGAAATACTTACAGATTACCAACACACGCCAGGTTGTACTAAAGATTACATAGAAATACTTCCAGGAGGAATTATTAAAAATCATGAATTTAATAATCCAAATTGTCAAGAAACAATTAGTACAGGAACATGGACTAGAAACAATAATTCTATAACGGTGAGATATCCTGATCAGCCAGCTATTCCTGGTGAAATTTTAGAACTTACAAGTACAACTCTAAAGACAAAATTTACACAGCCTGATATAACAGATATAGAAATATTCATAAGAATCCCATAGATTTTTTAATTTAAAATTGATAGGCTAGTGTCCATTTGGCGTAATAGCTTATTTGTCCATAAGATTTCGACTAATCAGGAGGAATAAAAGCACGCCAAAAAAAAGCATATTTATATAAAGATAGTATATCAACAGATTAGGATAGAGGAACAAATTACATCCATTCCGCTGAAAAATCCAAACCCTGTAAGTCATTAGATTTACAGGGTTTTTACTTTTTTCGTGATTTAATAAAGCAAAAGATTCCAGCTACCATTATTAAAAAGCTTGCTGTAATATTTTTTTCAATTGATTCTATTTCACCTTCAAAAAATAAATAATCTTGTTGCGGGGAGAGTACTGCCTTAATGGATGTTTGTTCCAGTTTTTTGCAATACCCGCGGCCAATTTTTTTACTGACTACAAGATTTTTATATTGAATTTTTATATAGGATGTTCGGGAATTTATTGATTCACAGTCGTATGGTCTCTGAATCACATTAGCTGTAACTTCTGTTCCGTTTAAATAATTATTTTTTTTATTTATATCAGAGAATATCCAGAATAAGGCAAGTAAAATTATGACTAATGAACAAATTGATAGAGGTTTTTTAAGCATAAATTCAAGATTGGTTTATCCTGTTTTTGAGTTAGTGTTACTGTTCAAATATACGTAAACAGGCTCATGATTAATGTTTTAAAAATGGATTTATTTTAAGGATAAACAAAGCCAGAGTATTTTCTGTCAAAATCTAATAAGTTCACTTATAAACTAAACTTCGTCTTTTTCACTCTATTTTGACTTTAAAATTAAATTGAGTACCTTATGCTAAAAATAAGGGAATATGAAGAATATTACGACCCTGTTTAATCTGAGTGAGGGAGAAGATAATCGGGAAAAGACACTTGAAAGCATAAAGAAAAACATTTCTTTTAAAGGAGCCAATCTTTGGATTTTGGCTTGTGCTATAATTATAGCATCCGTAGGACTAAATGTGAATTCAACTGCTGTCATAATAGGAGCCATGCTTATATCGCCTCTTATGGGGCCAATTGTTGGAGCTGGTTTTGCATTAGGAATTTATGACTTCGGACTTCTGAAAAGATCGCTCAAAAACCTGTTAATTGCTACTGTTGTCAGCCTTACGGTTTCTACGCTCTATTTCTTTTTAAGCCCGTTCAAAGATGTACAGTCAGAACTTTTGGCAAGAACGGCGCCTAATATCTATGACATACTCATCGCATTTTTTGGAGGACTCGTTGGTGTTATTGCGGTTACCCGTGTTGAGAAAGGCAATCCGATACCTGGCGTTGCAATTGCAACAGCATTGATGCCGCCTCTTTGTACGGCGGGCTATGGTATAGCAACCGGACAATGGTCTTTCTTTTTAGGGGCTTTTTATCTGTATTGCATTAATTGCGTCTTTATAGGACTTGCTACCTTTTTGATTATAAAGTATCTTAATTATCCTGCGGTAAAACAGGTGGATGAAAAGCAACAGCGTCAGGTAAAATATACTATTTCTTTTCTGATCGCGATTATGATAATTCCGAGCAGCTATCTTGCTTATACGCTATACAGAGAACAACAATTCAAGAAAAACGCCGATATATTTATTGAAAATAAATTCATAAACAATGGTTATACGGTTATCTACAAAAAGACCGAATATAACTCCAGAAAGAAACAGCTTGAATTGGCTTTTTTCACTAAAAAGATTAATAAGGTTCAAAGTGTTTCAAAAAGAGTAGTTTACAAGAATTGAAAACCTTATCGGTAACGATTTAGTTATGGTGCTTGTTGCACTCACTTTCATTTGATTACCTTGTAAATCAGTAGCAAATATACAAAAAAATAGGACGGTAATATTAATTTTCCGTCCTATTTTTTATGTGCCTTTTCAATAGGTGTCATACAAAAATTTTGTAAATTTATTTCCACAGTTGCCCCCACCTACTGATAAAAAATCTTACCACAGGTGGGTTGAACGTGGGTTTTATTGTCAAAGAATGTTTGAAATTTTGTGTATTAGTTTGGTGTAAACTGAATTTAAAGATTAATAACAACACAAAATTATTAGCTATGAAACATTCTTTACACACTATCATTTTAGAGATACATAATAAAGAAGATAAGATTTCTGCCCAAAGCGAAAGGCTAATTGATGAGGCTTATCAAATGACCTTGTATCTGCAAGACCTGTTATTTTCGGTCAAGGAACACGTTATTAAAACAGGATTTAAAAACGATGAAGAAGAAATACAATTCTTCAGAACCATTAAACCCCAAATCCTCGGTAAACTGATTTACTACAATAAGGTTTACCGAATTGAAACAACCTGTCCCGTCAGCAATGGTAAAATGTATTACAGCTATTTTTCAAACCAATTAGCAAGTCTGAAAAGAGAATACATTGAGCATATTTGCAACTCTGACTTTTACAGGTATTATCGTTCAGGACGTACTGACCGTGACCATACTTATTTCAAACGTGGAAACATAAACTACCACGACGGGCTAAACAGTATAGTCTTTGAAATAGACCCCGAATTTTCTACTTTCTATGACTATAAAACTGCGAGGATTATCGCCAACGAATTGCTCTACTCTTACCTAATTACCAAAATCAATCCTGACGAACATCCCGATGCCATTCTACAAAAGCCTGAAAGCTCAAAAGATATATTTTGGACGGACAGCAAAAATGCCCTTATAGAATTGATATATTCGCTTTACGCTTCCGGTGCGATTTCTCACGGTAAAATAGGTGTCCGAAAAATCAGTTTGATGTTTCAAATACTTTTCGGCATCACGCTGGGCGACTTACATCACGCTTTCCACAGAATGAAAACCCGTAGCGGTTCACGAACAGCATTTTTAGACCAGCTCAAAACTTCATTAGAGGAATATATGGATAAAGACCTTTAGCTGAATGCTGGTCATTGTTCAAAGGCAGTACATTTTTCGTGTACTGCCTTTTTTTATATCCTTTGCCAATGTATGTACATTGGCGAATTGAAGTAAAAGGTATAGGCTTACAATTCCAAATACCGTGTAACCCTCATAAATAAAGGGTTTTAACCGATTGTAAAAAATTTCAAAAAACCGCCAAACCAATTGGCGAGGCTTGGCGGACAAACACTGCCACCCTTAGCAATTTTGCATTGTGAACATTAAAAAGCAATGCAATGAAAATCATAACCATTGAAGAAGAAGCGTGGAAACAGCTCAATAGCCGTATCAACGCTATTGCGGATTATCTGAAAAGATTGGACGACACAAGCTATGATGATTTGTGGCTCAACAATCACGAGGTCTGCCAATACCTGCATATCAGCGAAAAAACTTTATGGCGTATGCGTACCAAAGGCGAAATAACCTACTCCAAAATTTACGGGCAATACTTCTACACGATTGGAGCAATCAAGGATATGCTTAATACCAATGCCGTACAAAGTAGCGACGAATATGTAGAGGAGCTTATGGCAAAGGGCAAAAGCTACATCGAAAAAGGCAGAAAACTGAAATCAGGTAAATAACAGGTATGAACCATTAAAAGTAAAAGCTATGAATATTGATAGAATGGAATTTTTGTCGTGGATGGAGCGGATAATGGATAGGCTGGATATGTTGAGTAACCATATAGATGACTTACAGAAGAAACGCAACAGCATAGACGGCGAGGAACTGCTCGACAATCAGGATTTATTACAAATGCTGAAAATCAGCAACCGCTCCCTCCAGCGTTACCGTTCTATTGGCAAACTGCCCTATTATACGATAAGTGGAAAACTCTATTATAAGCTATCCGATGTACATCAGTTTATTCGAGAGAGCTTTAACCATCCTACGGGTAAGTAATACGCCAAACACTGCCAATGACTGCCAATGACTGCCACTTCGTGTTATGCTGTAACCACTTCCTTTACTTTCGGCATTGAACTTTAAATTTTTCAGATTATGAGCGAAGAAACATTAAATCAACAGGAAGCACCCGAACAGGTTGCACAGGAAATACCTGAGCAACTTTCGGACGTGCTGTTAGTGCTGGATAAAGAGAAAATGAAAATCCAAGCCGTTAAGGGTATTGACAAGGACGGGAACTTAGAAACCGTTGACCCGACCAAGAAGAACCAATCCGACTTTTTACGAGTGGATAAACACGGAGATTTCATTTCCAACTTCTTCTCCAACTTTTGGCGACAGTTGAAAAACCCAACCCCTTTTGCATTCTTCAAAGTGGACGCAAATGAAGCCGTCGAAAAGGCAAAGCAATTTCAGAAACAGGTAGATAGTCCTACGCCGGAGGGCAAAAAGGAAATGGAAAAACACGAGGTCAAGAATGAACCTAAAGAGGAACAGAAACAAGAAAATCAAAAAGATATGGCAACATCACAAACAACACAGGAAAAAAGCGAATACCGCTTTCAGCCTGAACAGGTCGATTGGCAAACAATGAACAATTTCGGAGTAAGTAAAGAGTATCTTGAAAAGAGGAATTTGCTTGAACCATTATTAAAAGGCTATAAAACACCCGAGCTTTTAAATGTAAGCGTAAATTTTGGAGGCGTGGCAGTTCGTACCGATGCCCGTTTACAGCTTCGGAACAACGAAAATGGAGAAACCGTAGTAATGGTACACGGTGTCCGAAATGCCCCCGAATTGCACAGAGAATTTTTCGGGCATAAGTTTACGGACGAAGACAAAAAAAACCTGCTTGAAACGGGAAATATGGGGCGTATTGTTGATTTGAAATACAAAACAGGAAACACAATACCGTCAATTATCCAAGTGGATAAACTTACCAATGAACTTGTGTCCGTGCCGTCGTCCTTTATCAGAGTGCCTGATAAAATTGGCGACAGGGAATTAACCGAGGCAGAAAAACAAACCGTACAAGAGGGTAAACCGCTTAGATTGGAGGGATTGATTTCTGAAAAAGGAACTCCTTATAACCTGACTGTACAATACAATATTGACACATACAGGCTGGACTTCAATTTTGATAATTCTCAATCCAATAAACAGGCACAAAACAATCAGCAAAGCCAAGAGCCGAACCCTCTTACAGAATTTAGAGGCAAAGAATTGAATGATGAACAACGCAACAAGCTCAAAGACGGTCAATCCGTATTCATTGAATTGACGGATAAAAAAAATCAGCCTTATAACGGATATATAACCCTGAATAAAGAAACCGATAAATTGTTTTTCGAGTTCCCCGATAAATACAAAGAACGGGTACAGGCATCGGAAGCTCACAAAACACAAACAGAGGTCAATTCCAAAGGCAAAACCAACGAAGCGACCAAAAATATTAATGAGCCTTTGCAGAAAGGACAACAAGCACCGAAGAACGAACAACAACAGGAGAAACAGAATAAACCCAAAGCCCCTGCAAAATCAAGAAGTAGAAAAGTAAGTTAGTTATGAAAACAGTTATCGCAGAAAAACCAAGCGTAGCGAGAGAAATAGCCAGCCTGTTAGGAGCTTCCGATAAAAAGGACGGCTATCTAACGGGCAATGGCTATTTTGTTACGTGGGCATTCGGTCATTTAATTGGCTTAGGAATGCCCGAAGACTACGGGATTTCGGGGTTTGATAAGGCTTCATTGCCTATCCTCCCGAACCCGTTTATATTGACCGTCAGAAAGGTCAAAAAAGACAAAGGCTACCAAGCCGATACGGGAGCATTAAAGCAACTGAAAGTCATCAAAGAACTGTTCAACAAAAGCGATAGTATTATCGTTGCTACCGATGCAGGACGTGAGGGCGAGTTGATTTTCAGGTATATTTACGAACATCTGAAATGCCGTAAACCCTTTGAGCGACTTTGGATAAGCTCGCTTACCGAAAAGGCAATCAAGCAAGGGTTTGACAGCCTGAAAGACGGCAAAGAATTTGACGGATTGTATCAGGCTGCACAAGGCAGAAGCCGTGCCGATTGGCTGGTGGGTATCAATGCCACACAAGCATTGAGTATATCCGCAGGCAACGGTATTTATTCTTTGGGCAGAGTGCAAACGCCTACGTTGGCTTTGATTTGCAAACGCTATTTGGAAAACAAAAATTTCTCAATTAAGAAGTATTGGCAAATTCAGCTATTGCACCGCAAAGAGGATATTGATTTTAAGAGTATCTCAAAAACTAAATGGGACGAGCAAAAGTTAGCGGAAGATACATTAAGGTCAATACAAAGACACGGCATTACTACGGTTGTATCTGTGGAAAGCAAAAATACCACGGAGCAACCGCCCTTGCTTTTTGACCTTACAGGACTGCAAAAGGAAGCCAACAAAAAGCTCAACCTATCCGCCGAACAAACGCTAAACATTGCCCAAAGCCTGTACGAACAAAAATTTATTACCTATCCCCGTACCGGAAGCAAATACATACCGGAAGATATGTGGGCAGAAATCCCGAACCTCGTAAGGGCTTTGCAGGACAACGATAATTTCAAACAAGCGGTATCAAAATTAAAATGGGGTCGGTTTAATAAGCGGATAGTAAATGACCTCCGTGTAACAGACCACCACGGTTTACTCATAACCGACAAAATCCCGTCTGCCCTGAATGCAGACGAAACAAAGGTGTATAATATGATTGCCTTTCGACTGCTCGAAGCCATATCACAAGCTTGTGTAAAAGAAGTAACGGATATAGCGTTGGAAGTGTCGCATTACGATTTTACGCTGAAAGGCTGTAAGATATTAGAGGCTGGCTGGCGTTCCATAAAAGGCAGTTTCTCGGACGAAGATACCGAACCGATACAGGATTTGCCCGAACTAAAAAAGGGCGACGAACTGAAAATCAAAGAAGCCTCCTGTTTGGAAAAGAAAACCAAACCGCCCATACTGTTTACCGAAGCCGGACTATTGTCGGCAATGGAAAATGCAGGCAGGGAAATCGAAAACGAGGACGAACGGAAAGCCCTGCAAAATATCGGTATCGGTACACCTGCCACAAGAGCTGCGATAATCGAAACCCTGTTTACCCGTAATTATATCCAACGGGAAAAGAAAGCCTTAATACCAACGGAGAAAGGATTGCAGGTATATGAATTGGTAAAAGACCGCAAAATTGCGGACGTGGCTATGACTGCCGAATGGGAATTGGCTTTGCAGAAAATCGAAAACAACGAAGTTGATGCAAGGGTATTTCTAAGGGAAATGGAAACCTACGCAAAGTCCATAACAGACGAATTGCTACAAACCTCCATTGCCAACGAGAACCTGCCTAAACTGACCTGTCCGAAATGCAAAAGTCAGCAATTGATTATCCGTGATAAGATTGTAAAATGTCCTGACGAAACGTGTAATTGGGTACAGTTCCGTAATGTTTGCGGAGTGCATATCAGTATAGCCGATATTACAAGCCTTGTCAATAAAAGCAAAACTTCTCTGATTAAAGGAATGACGAGCAAAGCTGGAAAGAAATTCGATGCCTATATCATTCTGAAAGAAAATGCCGAAAGTTCCTTTGAGTTTGAGAAAAACAAAAAATATAAAAGGAAATGACCAATCTTATCATATCACAACAGGAAATAGCACCGCTTATTCACACGATACGGGATAAACAAGTTATTCTTGATACTGATTTAGCAACGCTCTATCAGGTAGAAACCAAAGCATTAAACAGGGTTTTAAAGAGAAATGAGAACCGTTTTCCTGAAAATTTCTGCTTTCAGCTTACCGAACAGGAAGAAAAATCTTTGAGGTACCAATTTGGCACCTCAAACGTTGGACGGGGAGGTCGGCGTTATCTACCTTTTGCTTTTACTGAGCAAGGGGTAGCAATGATGTCCGCATTGTTGCGTAGCGATATTGCTGTAAAAGTCAGTATAGAGATAATGAATGCCTTTGTTGAAATGCGACGTATGCTTATCAGTAATGCAGCATTGTTTCACAGGCTGGATAACATCGAATTGAAGCAATTAGAAGCCGACCAAAAATTTGAGGAAATCTTTAAGGCTTTGGAAAGCGGAAAACTCCAAAGCGAAAAAGGTATTTTCTATAACGGGCAGGTCTTTGATGCTTACAAATTTGTAGCGGATATTATCAGGAATGCCGAAAGCTCCATTATCCTGCTCGACAATTATGCAGATGATACGGTGCTGACCTTGTTAGGCAAACGCAAGGATAATGTAACGGCAAAAATCTACACCAAAGCTATCAGCAATCAGTTACGGCTGGATGTACAACGGTACAATAGTCAATATTCCCCGATTGAAGTTGAGCTATTCCCCGATGCACACGACCGATTTTTGATAATCGACCAAACAGAACTTTATCATATCGGAGCTTCGCTCAAAGACTTGGGTAAAAAGTGGTTTGCGTTTTCCCGAATGGATATAGAAGTCGGCAGAATGCTTCAGATTTTGAATAATGTTTAATTAAATCCCTGCTTAGGCAGGGATTTACATTTTAATTCTTCCTTGTCCAATTAACATTCGTTGAAATCAGTTCTACAATTAAAGTTTCCAATATTTCATTTACCCATTCTAATTCAAAAATCAGATTGTTTTTAGCAAATCTGAAAGTTAAATCTTGCTTCTCGGCGTGGAATATTTTGTTTCTTAGGTAGTAACAATATTTAAGACAAATGAAGGCGGTAATTTCCAATTCAGTATTTGGAACAGGATTTTTAACTTTATCTTCTAAATAGTCTTTGACTTTTTTAAAGATTATATCTTTATCAGATGAAGACTTGTTATTGTGATAAAGGTCTTTGATATAATCGAACTTGTTAAACTTACTTTCGACCTTATCTAAATTAAAAATATCTTTTAAATCAGTTTCAAAATAACTAATATTATCAAGCAAGTTTTTGCAAACAACCTTGTTCTGATACCTAAAGACAAAAGCAATAAAAGAAACTATCTTTTCTTTAGTATCATAATCATTACTCAATAGCTCATAAAAACGAACTTTTTCACGAAGTTCTTTGATTGTTATAGCTTTTGCTTTCCTATGTGATTTTGAGAAAAGTGTTGGGTTTGTAAGTATAAAATTACGAATTAAACGATGACACTCATTTTCGTTTGCACCGTTACCAAGATAATGATAGATAGAGTTAAATGATTTCCATAACTTTTCAAATCGCTCACTTTGTTCATTGGTAATTTTTGATTTCAAAAGATAGGTCAAAGCATACTGAATTGCTTTTGATTTATCATCAGATTTAAAAAGGTCGTTGATATTGACAGTTGAAATATCAATACTTATAAATTTTTCATTCAAAATCTGTTCAACTGCAATCTTCGTGGTTGGCAAAGAAATAATTGTGTCTTCTCCCGTTTGCTTTATCCGGTTGATTGAAATACTTTTTATTGGAACAAAGCGGTTTACTTTGATATAATAGTAAATCAGAGATTTAATAATTTGGTTATGAATAGAATTACTTTCTGAAAAAACAATATTGATAAGATTGATTTTTGCAGACCTGTTGCTCCTTATTGTTAATGTATCGTTCTTAATTTCTAACTCATCATTTGTGTCTGAACTTCCTTTGTATTCCATATCAAATATTTCTCTGGAAATAAAAATATCAGGAGCATCAAAACTTATATTGATAGAATAATTGTGCTTTATTTTCCTTTTAGCGAACGTCTTAATAGAGCTTGTTATAAAGCTGTCAAATTTTGATTTCTTTTCGTAATTGTAAATATCATAAATGTATGGATATAAGTCCTTAAACTTAATCTTGAAATCTGTCAGAGTATAAGGGTCGCCGTTAAAGGAATTATGCAAAATCAAAAGTTTATCATTTATGGTTTTAACAGATTTGCCTTTCTTCTTTTTTGTTAATCTAACATCTTCGCCAAAGTTTTGCAATGCTCTAAATGCTTGTTCCTTAACAGCGAATATTTTATCTGTTTTCATTAAACGATATAATTCCTTTTTGCTTTCATAACACTTATATTTTGAAAGAAAGTCTATTGCCTTTAATCTGTTCTTATAATCAGAAATATCATTAGCAAGTTCTATATATTCTCTAATGTTATTTGGTTTCTTACTCTGAAATTCACTTTTAGCCATAATTCCACAAATTCAATTCTATTGTCAAATGTAGTTAAAACCTGCTAACGCAGCTATAAATTACGACAAATCCTGCCTCACAACGCCAAACCCTGCCACTTCTTCAAAGGCTCTTGCTCCCTGCTCTAATTTTAGGCTTTACGCAAAAATTCTAAAACAAAAATTATTATGAGTACACAGCAAAAAGACTTGTCGTATTTCAGATTACGACTGCAAGAACACCTTAACAGTAGCTTTCCCGAAAAAGCCAACGACCAAAAGTTTATCGACCAGCGTTCCTCGTGGGCTGCCAATGCCTATGAGGGTGCGTTCCGCTCCGGCAACCCTATTGACCAATGCAATGAGATTGCCAATTACATACTCTTTGAGGGCTTACACTTCTCCAAGTTTGATACGGTTTTTCAGGTCGTATGCAATGAGTTCGATACTATAATGGCAGACGAGGAGCTACGACCGTTCGCCCTTAAAATGTTCCCAATCTGCGAGCCTGTATTTGCAAAGTATAAACTAACCGATGATTTCGCCTACGGTTACGAGTTTGATGTCCTCTACACCGAACTGACGGGAACAATCGCAATATGGATTGAAGATAATGGGCTTCAGTAAACGTCAGCACCTCCAGCACAATATTGAAGCCCTGCGGATTGCTTTTACATTGGAAAAGGAGAAGCGACAAGCGACCACAGAGGAAAGATTGCTAATGATGCGTTACAGCGGATTTGGCGGTCTTAAATTCATTCTCAACCCCGTAGAACACGAAATAGACATCAATCATTGGCGGAAAACCGAACACGATTTATTCCCGATTACGCAGGAACTCCACCAACTTTTAAAAGAAAATTCTACGGACGAAAAGCAATACCGCAGGTATGTGGATAGTATGAGAAGCTCGGTACTGACCGCTTTTTATACACCGCCGGAAGTTATCAACGCTATATCCTCAACATTGAGGGATAGCGGTCTGAACATTGACAAATTTCTCGAACCCTCCGCAGGTATCGGGTCTTTCGTTCAGTCCTTTGCAGAGAGCCAAACCCAAGTTACCGCCTATGAAAAGGATATACTGACGGGCAAAATATTAAAGCATCTTTACCCCGAAAGCAATATCCGTGTGAGTGGCTTTGAGGAAATCCCCGAAAAGGAACAAAACACCTACGATGTAATCGCAAGCAATATCCCTTTCGGCGATACTTCCGTGTTTGACCTTTCGTATTCCCGAAGTAAAGACCCTGCCAAAATACAAGCTGCCCGAAGCATTCATAACTATTTCTTTTTGAAAGGGAATGATATGCTCCGAGAGGGCGGTTTACAAGCGTTCATTACCTCACAGGGGGTTTTAAACAGTCCGAAAAATGAGCCGATACGCAGGGCGTTGATGGAAAACAACAATTTGGTTTCGGCTATCCGCTTGCCCAATAACCTGTTTTCAGATTATGCAGGTACAGAGGTCGGCTCCGACCTGATAATCCTGCAAAAGAATACCGCAAAACAAAGCCTGACCGAAGCGGAAGAACTGTTTTGCCAAAGCAATAAAACGGGATATGGCACACCCAGCAATGCGATATTCAATGACGGTACAAGAATTATAAATACGCATTGGAAAGTAGATACCGACCCTTACGGGCAACCTGCTTTAATCTATACGCACCAAGACGGCGTTGAGGGCATTGCCAAAAATCTCAAACAGATGCTTTCCGATGATTTTGGAAAGCACCTGAATTTTTCTTTGTACAAAGGCGAGCGGAACGATGAGCCAATCGTACAAATTCCGGTACAGCCAACGCCTCCGCCTCCTGTTATCGAGCGTGAAATCATTCAGCCGGAACGACCTCGTTTTACGCAAACAACCATAGCAACGGAAAGCCCAAAGGAATTTACGCAGT
This sequence comes from Flavobacterium microcysteis, assembly GCF_006385255.1. Classification (GTDB taxonomy): domain Bacteria; phylum Bacteroidota; class Bacteroidia; order Flavobacteriales; family Flavobacteriaceae; genus Flavobacterium; species Flavobacterium microcysteis. Next base: position 335,936 of record NZ_VFJE01000054.1, on the reverse strand, counting down.
TAAGCATTTTCGACCTGTTTGAAAATGCTGGCGAACCCGTTGCCGTTCTTGCTCCACCCAAGAGAGCCACGAGAACCAAAAGGCAAACCTCCAATAGACGGCGAACGCCTATCAATAGGCAAACGGACTTATTCAGTGGGGCGATGCAACAACCTTACACGCCTCCAGCTCCCAATGGTGCGGTCAATAGAGCAAGCCAACCCAACGGCATTACACGGGAAATAATCGGAGATTTATTTTCACAACAAAACGGGAATGGCCAAGCTGAAAAGCCAGCTATTCCCGTGACTGCTCCTGTTACCATTCCTGAACCTGCCCTATATAGTCAGGAATTGCAATCGTACCACCGTAACGACTGCCTTCTCGTGGATAATGGCTGGGTCGGTCATTTGCAGGAGGTCGATAAGGAAAATGGAACGGCAATGTTCCACCCGTTGCAACTGCCGTCCGCTCAAAAAGCAAGAGCCGAAGCCTATATAGCTGTACGTGATACCTACAACGACCTGTATCAAAAAGAAGCCGAAAAGCAAACGGAGCATAAGGAAGAAAGGGAAAAACTGAATAGCCTGTACGATGCCTTTGTCAAAAAGTACAGCAACCTGAACAGTGCCGATAATATCAAGCTGATTAAAACGGATAGTGCCGGAAAGGAAATCCCGTATTTGGAGCGTGTAAAAGGCGGTATTGTTCAAAAGGCGGATATATTTAGCCACCCTGTAAGTTTTTCTACCACAACATTAGCAACGGACAATCCGCAGGAAGCATTAGCTTCCTCGCTGAACAAATTCGGAACGGTGGATTTGGACTATATGTCCGAAATCAGCAATATGACCGCCGATGCCCTGAAAGAGCATTTACACGGTCGTATTTTCTACAACCCGTTGGAAAGGGAGTACGAGATTGCCGAACGCTGGATTGCTGGTAACGTGGTTGAAAAAGCTAACGAAATCAGAACCTACGTTGAACAAAATCCCGAAGATAAGGAAGCCAAACAAAGCCTTACGGTATTAGAGGAAGCCCGACCAAGACGTATCGAATTTGAGGAGCTGGACTTCAACCTCGGCGAACGCTGGATACCCACGGGCGTATATGTCAAATTTGCCTCGCACCTGTTTGATGCAGATGTAAAAATCCACTACTCGGACAGCTCCGATGATTTTTCGGTAATCTGTAATCAGGGAAACCAAAATATTTGGGTCAAATATGCGGTCAAGGCTGAAAGCCGAACGTTTGACGGCGTTGCCCTGCTGAAACACGCCCTTGTCAATACGACACCCGATATAACCAAAAAAGTCGAAATAGACGGGAAAGAAGTCAAGGTCAAGGATATGGAGGCTATACAAATGGCTAACTCCAAAATTGACGAAATCCGCTCCGCTTTTACCGATTGGCTACACGCCCAAAGTGATGAGTTTAAAACCCGATTGACCGACCAATACAACGATACATTTAACTGCTTTGTCCGTCCGAACTATGACGGTTCTCATCAGGACTTTGCAGGCTTAGACCGCAAAGCGTTAGGTATCGAAGATTTGTACAGTAGCCAAAAGGACACCGTTTGGATGATTAAGCTGAACAACGGTGCAATTTGTGACCACGAGGTCGGTGCTGGCAAAACATTGGTTATGTGTACTGCCGCACAGGAAATGAAGCGTTTGGGCTTGGCACACAAACCAATGATAATTGGATTAAAAAGTAATGTACACGAAATCGCCGAAGCCTATCGTACAGCCTATCCCCACGCTAAAATTCTGTTTCCGGGCAAGGACGATTTCACTCCCCAAAAACGCCTCCGAATATTCGGGGATATAAAAAACAACGATTGGGATTGTGTGATTTTAACCCACGACCAATTCGGAATGATACCGCAAAGCCCCGAAATCCAAAAGGAAATTCTCGAAATAGAATTGGACAACGTGGAGCGAAACCTCTATGCAATGGAGGCAGACGGTGCGGAAGTAACAAGGGGTATGCTTGCCGGAGCTATCAAGCGAAAGGACAATCTCGAAGTGAAGCTAAAGACTTTACAGCACGATATTGAGAACCGCAAAGATGATATTGTCGATTTTAAAATGATGGGCATAGACCATTTGTTTATCGACGAGAGCCACCAATTCAAAAATCTAATGTTCAATACCCGTCATAGTCGGGTAGCCGGATTGGGTAACGTGGACGGTAGCCAAAAAGCGATGAACCTGCTTTTTGCTATCCGTACCATTCAGGAGCGAACCGATGCAGATATGGGGGCAACTTTTCTTTCGGGAACGACAATCAGCAATTCATTGACTGAATTGTACTTGCTTTTCAAATACCTACGCCCACGGGCATTAGAGAAACAAGGTATTAACTGTTTTGATGCGTGGGCAGCTATCTACGCACGTAAAACAACCGATTATGAATTTTCGGTGGCTAACAATATCGTGGCAAAAGAACGCTTCCGTTATTTCATCAAAGTACCGGAGCTGGCACAGTTCTACTCGGAAATCACGGATTACAGGACTGCCAAAGATATAGGGATTGACCGCCCCGAAAAAAACGAAATCCTGTACAACATTCCGCCTACGCCCGACCAAGAGGAGTTTATTCAAAACCTAATGGAGTTTGCCAAGTCGGGCGATGCAACCCTGCTGGGCAGACATCCGTTGTCAAAATCGGAAGAAAAAGCCAAAATGCTTATCGCTACGGACTACGCCCGTAAGATGTCTTTGGATATGCGAATGGTAAGCGGTATCTATGAAGACCACCCCGATAACAAAGCCTCGCACTGTGCCAACAATATAGCGAAGTATTACAACAAATATAACGCACAGAAAGGTACGCAATTCGTGTTCTCGGATTTGGGAACCTACAAGCCGAATGAGTGGAATGTGTACTCGGAAATCAAACGCAAGCTCGTGGAAGACCACGGCATACCTGCAAACGAAATCCGGTTTATTCAGGAAGCCAAAACGGACAAGCAACGTAAAGACCTTATCAAAGGAATGAACGAGGGCAAAATCCGTGTGCTGTTCGGCTCAACGAGTATGCTCGGAACGGGCGTGAACGCACAGAAAAGAGCCGTTGCCATTCATCATTTAGATACGCCGTGGCGACCGTCCGACCTTGCCCAGCGTGACGGTCGGGCAATCCGTAAAGGCAATGAAATTGCCAAGCATTTTGCCGATAACAAGGTAGATGTAATCATTTATGCTGTTGAGAAATCGCTGGATAGTTATAAATTCAATCTTCTGTTTAACAAACAGCTATTTATCGACCAATTAAAATCCAACAAGCTCGGCAAACGAACCATTGACGAGGGTAATTTGGACGAAAAATCGGGAATGAATTTCTCCGAATACGTGGCAATCCTGTCAGGAAATACAGACCTGCTGGATAAGGCACGGGTTGAAAAACAGATTGCAGGATTGGAAAGCGAAAAGCAAGCGTTTAACCGCTCTAAGTATAGTGCTAAATCCAAATTGGAAAACTATACGGAAGAATTTAACGCAGCTCAATCACGCCTCAACCGTATGACAACCGATTGGGAGAACTTACAGCAACGCATACAAAAAAGGCAGGACGGCAAAATTGCAAACCCCGTTCAGTTGGACGGCTTATCGCCCAATGCGAACGTCAAACAGATTGGAACCAAGCTCAACGAGATTGCCGACAAAGCCCGTACAGGTGGGGATTATCAGGAGATTGGCAGTTTGTACGGATTTCAGCTATTGGTTAAAACGGAAATGTCCGAAAAAGACGGCGTAGATATTCGGGTAAACCGATTTTTTATACAAGGCGAGGGTAACATTAAGTACAATCACAATTTCGGTGTGATTGCCAAAGACCCTGAAACCGCCTCTTTAAACTTTTTGCGAGCATTGGAAAAAATACCGCCACTTAAGGCAAAGGAACAGGAAAGCATTGCGAGCTATCAAAAGGATATACCTGTGCTTCAGGAGGTCGTTAATGGTACGTGGACTAAGGAGAGCCGACTGAGCGAACTGAAAACGGAGCTGGCTTCTATCGAGCGAAAGATACAGCTATCAATCGAACCGGAGAAAAAAGGAGAACCTGCGGAACAGGTCGAGAAAAAGCAAGAAACGCCAAAGTTCTCGGAGAGTATTGTACGGACAAAAGGTATTCATTTGCCACGAGGTGTATTGTAAAAAAGGGGCTTGTTTCAAAGCCCCTTTTATTTCTCGTCCTGTTCGTCCATTCTCTTAATCAAGGCATCACGCAAACTGTCAAGGAATTTTGTTCGGTTCATCTTTCGGGATTTGAGTTCTAAAAATGTATGGTAAAAATCGCCTAAATCAATATTAAAACTGTTTTCAAAAAATCTGACAATGCTTATAATATCAGTATTCCCATTATTAAATGCACCTTGTGAATGCAAGCTGTAAATCAATTCGATAGCTGCGGCTTTACTCCCTGTCCATTTCAAAGACGAGTTATCCGATATTTTGCTGTGACTGTTTTTATTTAGTTTTGCTTCAAGATATACCTGTATCAAGTCATTAGCAATAATCTCGGCTATTTTATAATCGTAATAAGTAGAGAACCTAATATCTGTTTCCAAATAAATAGTGTCAATGCTTAACTTAATATCAAATTTTCCTCTTATAAATAACTTCTCGTCAAGAAATGTACTTTTGGTGCGATAGTATTTATACAGTTCAAGGTTGTTATTGAAGTGTCTTTTGAGCTTTCTCAATTCTTCATTGAAATATTTTCTGACCGCTTTCGTACCGTTGGGCTTTTTCGTTTCAATTTTGTAAATGGCATAGTAATAAATGAGCTTAGCAACGATAACGGGTTTCTGATGTTTGAAAAAATTGATTTCTTCAACGGTATTCTTAAACCCTCTTTTTAAGATGTGCTCCTTTAGGTCGGACAAAGTTTTAATGATAAGTTTGATAACTGCTTCAATTCGTTGCACAGAGCAATCGGTTTCAACCTCCAATTCCCTGATTTCGTCCTCCAGCTTATTGAGTATCTGCTGATAAAATTTATCCATACCGGTTATCTTAAATTAATATTCAGGCTACATTTTTTAATTTGATTTTCTAAACATCAGAATAGCAATAATCGCTAAAACAATGGTAGCTATCCCACCATACAAAAACTCTCTATTCGGGAATTGTGTACCTAAAAATCCCGCTATCGGGTAGGCGATTGCCCACCACAAATGGGAGAATGCGAAATGAGCACCATACACTTTGCCTTGGTCTTTAGGTTCGATATTTTCGCCTATCAGTGTTTCGGACGGCATATCGGCTAAGGTCTGCCCGATACCTGCCAAAATCCACAAGAACATCAGCCCGTTGTATGGTACGAAATTGGCAAAACTGATAGCGGCACCTATCAGCATTGCTCCGCTAATCAGTGAAACGCTACGTGTTTTGGACTTGTCTAAACTACCCAATAAAAAAGCTGTAATCGCTGCACCTACGCCGAATACCGACATTATCCACCCGTAGTGCTTATCGTCCAACTCTAAGGACGTTTTTACCAAGCCAACCGTATTGACCAAAACAACAGCACCAGCAACGGCTGATATAAATTCAATGCTTAATGCAAACCGTACAATCTTGTTGCCGAACAATAAGCGTATACCTTTTAATACTTCGCCCCACGTTTTTTGAGGTACGGCATTATCACTGCTTACACCTCTTTGCAATGATGCTTTGGGAATAGAGAGAATAAAAAGGATAGCGATGAACAGCGTTGCACCATTGACAAAAAATATTTGTGTTGCTCCTAACCAAACTGCTACGATACCTGCTAATGCAGGACCAAAAACACTCAATAGCTGAAAGGTTGCCATTGATAAGCCATTGGCTTCCCTGTATATCTCTTTTTCCACTATCTGCGGAATGATTGCTCTGTATGTAGGCGTAAAAAATGCAGCAAACACATTCAATGCAAATATCAATGCGTACAACTGCCATTCGGCATTGACGAAAGGCAGCATACAGACGATTGCCATTCTTGCAAACTGCGTGATGAGCAATATCTGTTTGCGTTGGAATTTTTCTGATACCACACCTGCAAAGGGCGAAAAGATGATGTATGCCGTTACCCTTAATGTAAGGGCTGATGCCAATATGGCGGCGGCATATCGGGGGCTTATCTCATACGTGAGCAAAGCCAAACCAAGCCACGTAAAAGCATCGCCGAAAAGGCTTGCTATCTGTGCGAAATAAAGCCTTGCGAAAGTCGTGTTTCGCAGGGTTTTAAAGGGTTCTGTGATTGCGTTTATTATATTATTTGTTGCCATTCAGTATTGTTTTTTAGCGTTGTTTTCCCGATTTCTTTAGGTATGCGTCCTGCGATGATTGATGATATGTGCCGTAATCAGCCCCACGGAGCCGACGTAAATAAGGGGCAGGTGTATATGGTAAAGGGCATCGAGGACTACCGAAATTAAAATCGTAAGCAATGAAACGGCAAAAAGAGCAATGACCAGCTTGCTGTCGGTCGTCTTGCAGATTTTGAATGCTATAATAGCTCCGATAATCAAAAAGGCTAAATCTATATACGGATTATGCGATATGCCAATCGGTATAATGACAAGCAAAGGGAAAATCAGGCAATGGATTAAACAGAGCGTTGCTGCCGAAATGCCGAGTATGTCGTATGTTTTATTTTTCATTGATGATTACCTCCATATTTTTTCGATTACTTTTTTTTCGTTTTTTCTTCAACTTGTTTATCCAAATTAAAGTACCCGTTATAGGTAGGCTGGTTGCAATTAAACAAGCAATAAAATAGAGTATTTTAGAGAACGTACCATACACATTTCCTATATGCAATGCCTTAATAGACCCTGCTACTCTTTCATTAAACGGCTTCTCGGCAAAAATATCTATTGAAATCAGACTTCCTGTGTACGCATTTAATGACACCTTGTCGGAGGCGGCGGAAGCAAAAAAACCAACTTTTGTTTTGCTGAACTGAATAGGCTCATCGGGGCTTTTCGGCAAGGAGATAACGTAGTCTCCAGAGTACGGTAGATTTGTATCAGCAACTGCTATTAATTCTTTAAGGGTCAATAACGGAACCTTATCAATAAGTGCTTCTTTTTCTTTCTGTGGATATTCCGTCTGTTTATTTTTACTTCCTCCATCTCGGGTTGTCTCCGTTTCGGGTTTGTAAGTGCCTAATGCTTTTTGCAGTCCGGTACGATACCAAGGGAAAGACCATTGCGGTCCCGTAAGCCCCATAATTAATAATAAAATCAAAGAATAAAACCCGAGAGAATTATGCAGGTCGTGATTTGTACGTTTCCAATTGCCTGCAACTTTTATCTTTAACCCCTGCTTCCAACTTTTTACCTTTTGCGGAAACCATATAACAAGTCCGGTAATACAACCCAAAGTAAAAATAATCGTTGCCCAACCACTAATCATACTACCCAGCTTACGATTTTCTATGCCATCGATAATTGGCTTTTCTACCTTGTCCAACAACAGCCATCGGTGCAGGCTAAACATTATGCCCATAAAGTCCCTGACCGCATTCTCATCTTGTGAAGAGCCAAGTAGCTCTCCGTTGTAAGGGTTTACCATATAAGATGTGCCAAACCGGCTTTTATCTCCCTCTTTTCTTACGACGTATGTATAGGTACGATTAGCATCATTGGGTATTCTAACGGAGCTTACGTTTCCACCCGTATGTTTGGTTACAGTTTCAAGAAAAGTGTCGGGCATTTTTCGTTCCTCGCCTTTAGGTATCGATACCTTATACAGATGAGAAGCACCCAACTCGGTCAGCTCGGTGTTAAAAACATACAATGTACCTGACAGACAGATTATAAAGACGATAATACCGCTTGTTAATCCCAACCAAAGATGGATATCATTAAATAGTTTCCGAGTTCTTTGCCAAGTGTTTTTATTTCTATTTTTCATTGATGATTATAATTAAAATCTTCTTTACATATTGGATAAAATTTTCTGCAAAGCCCCACCATAAATTTGATAAGGCTTTACAGAATTGTTATTAAAAATTCACTATCATTTTCACGCTGATATTACGTCCCATATTGAAAACACCCATACGTCCCGTTGCGGGATTTTCGGGGGCATACTTCAGCCTGCTTAAATGATTTTGATAAGCCACGTCAGCCAAGTTTTCGCCACTGATATACAAAGACATAAAGTCGCTTCGGTTGAATGCTTTTATATTTGTTCGAATTCCTGCACTCAACAAGGTGTATGCAGGTGTTGCTGTTTCTGTACCGTAAGCACCGTGAAATTTGTCCTGCTTGAAAAAATGGTCAAGCCCGAACTTGATGTAAGCATTGGAGAATGTGCTATTGACTGCTTTAAGCTCGGCTTTGACTTCTCCCCTGTACCTTGGGGCAGGGATAAAGGGTAGGTATTTCAGATTATCGGGCTGGTTGCTCTGCGTTGCCTGCACATAGGAAAAGGAGTTTTCAAAATGCAACCATTCCATAGGGTGCGGGTGTATATCCAAGTAAATCTCGCCTCCGATTAGGGCGGCATTTCCCGATGTATATTCAAACGCTGGTGCACCGTCGGCAGGGTCTGGAATAATTTCATTGCCGTTTGCATCTACCATTTTTTCGAGATAGATATAATTGCCTATGAAGTTCACGAACGGCGTAATCTCCAACGTGATGTGTTTGGAATTGAGGAAATAGGCAACGTCCACCTGATGACTGATTTCCGGTTTAAGGTCTGATTTTCCAAACAGGTAACGGAACGTTCCCTCGTGTCTTCCGTTGGCAGAAAGCTCGGTGCTGTTCGGTGCTCTGAAACCTCTCGATACGTTAAATTTGAAAGTAGAATTTTTATCCACCTTATACGATAATCCCAAACTTCCCGAAATGCCATTGTAGTTCTTTTCAAAGGCACTGAATTTTAATTCCGCATCGGGGTCTGTACCGGGTACAGGATTTTCGTCTTCATCGAGGTAAAGTTCCTTTGAGTTCATATACCGGTTGTCGAACCTGATACCTCCGGCTAAAGTGAGCTTATCAAAAAACGTTTTCTGCGTGAACACAAACGCTCCTGCATCGAAAAGGCTGTAATTGGGTATCAAAGCCTCTATTGCCCTGTTGGTGTTGCTCTGCCACATACCGCCGATGCCGACCGATGTTTCCCAGCCATTTACTTTTTCAAAATTGTATCGTACATTATAGTTGAGCGTTTTCAAATCAAAGAACAATTCCGGCTCATCAGGTGTGGCAGGGTCTTCAAACTCCCTGCGTTTATTGTTCTGAAAACCAAAGTCGGCATTTAGCGTTCCTTTATCCAATATGAAATAATTGTTTGAAGCTACACCTATATGATTTATCTTCTGATGCGGAAAACCTGTTTTATACCCTCTCAAATCTTTGTCCGTTGCTACCACTTCATCGCCATTGGCATTTTCGTAGATAAATCTTCCTAATTCATCTCTTTCTCCCTCTACAAGATTAAGGGTATTGTTATAAGAGCTTACGGTCAGATGTGAGTGTCCCCAGCTTTTGTTTATTCCCAAAAACAGGCTACCGTTGATTTCCTTAAAACCCGAATTGAAAACTTTCCCGTCGTAGGCATTTTGGTAGTTGCCTGCAAACTTGTTGCTGAACCTGCCGAGCCATTGCAGGCCGTCTTTATTCCCTGCATTGGCAATGGAATAGCCTATGAGGTTGTTATTACTTTGATAGTTGGTCGTAACCTGTGTTTTTACCTGTCCTAATGGCAGGGATCTCGGAGCAAGAAAATTAAGCACTCCGGCAATCCCGTCCGAACCGTACATAAGGCTTCCGGGACCTTTGACAACTTCCACTCTGTCCACTGCATTCTCATCTATCTCAATACCGTGTTCATCGCCCCATTGTTGTCCCTCTTGCCGGATATTATTGTTCAATGTAATTACTCTGTTAAATCCCAAACCTCGTATGGTAGGTTTTGAAATTCCTGTCCCTGTTGTTATTTGGTTTACACCGGGTACATTCCTTAAAGCATCAATCAGATTGGTAGCACTGTTCTGATTGAGTGTTTTACCGTCCACCGCTTTAACAATGACAGGGCTTAATTTTAATTCTGTTGAGCGAGTTACGCCTGTAATGATTAACTCATTCAGCTCTGTAACAGCGGGACTTAACAAAAAGTCCATAACCGTATCTTTGTCAATGCTTATCTTCTCGATTATCGGTTGATAACCTGTATAATTTATCTCTAAAAGGTAAGTTCCCCGTTTAAGGTTATTGATTTTAAAACTACCGTTTGTGGCTGTCGTTGCACCTGTTTTCAGGTCAGCAATATAGATTGATGCACCAGCTAAATTTTCATTTGAGGTTTCGTCTTTTACCGTACCCGAAATACAGTTCTGTGCAAATATGTTTGTGGTTGCAGAAACAAATGCAACCAATGGTAATATGCTTTTTAAATTCATTGTTTGATTTTTTAACGATTATTGTTTGATATGAGCAAACAGGCGTTCGGCTGCTCGCATCTATATAAAAAATCAAACTGCGGGCGGTCCTTTGTTTTTAATAGCAAGGAGTTCCGCTTCGTAAAAACTTACCTTACATAAACCGTATTCAAAATAAAGCTGTACATCAACGTAAATGTTAGGGGCGTCAACAATAAGATGGGGCGATAAGCAATGATTATCACAAAGAGAACACTTTTTGAATGCTTTGGTAAGATGTGCTTTATGCTTACAGGTACTGCTTTCATCCCCATAATATATTGTCTTCTCACATTGGCTTGCTTTTGAATAGGCGATAATTTCATCGTCGTGGTGGTGGTATAAGATAACCGGGCTATTGGCAAAAACGTACAATAGCAAAAGAAAAAGCCCTTTTATATGTCTTATATCTTTTAACATCAACCGCAATTATTTTGGCTAAGAAAACAGTCCAAACCATCGGTAGCCATATGTAAAAGCAACCCCACGGCAACAACCCGTGTCGGTTTGAAAAACAACAGGATAAAATAAATAGCAATAGCAAACCAGCTATGCAGGGGGTGGAAATTTATACTGCACCTGCAAGGGTCAAATATTGGTGTTGCCAAAAGGTGGTCTAAATCAACCAGCATAGTGAGCAACAATATTGCATAGCATCTTATCCAATTTTCCTTAAACAGAAAATAAGAAAGGATACCCGGAAAAATAAGGTGTAAAAAGTAATGGATAAATTGCTCCATATCGTTACTTTCTTATAGCCTTTAGCATTATTATGTTATTTGTTTTTCTCACTTAATATTGATACACGGTATTTGAATTGACATACCATCTTCTTCCCCAAAAAGAAGAAGATAGTATGTTTCAACCTCATAGATTTAATGCTGATGCCCGTGTGCTTTTTCAGCGGCAGAAACCTCATTTTTAAATTTTCCTGTCAGCTTCTTGCCATCAACCTTAATCGTAACAGTACAATTTGTATGAATTGCGTTTTTGGGCAATGCCACCTGTAATGCACCGTTTTTATCTGCTTTGAGATTTGAATTTGACTTAGTGCCATTCTCAAAAGCAAACTCTACCGAACCGGTAGCGGGCTTGTTTAATGTTTTAGCATTGGCATCCAGCACATAAAAGGTCAGCATATTGTTACCTTTTACCATTTCAATATGGTAATTGTCAACGTCTATCATTTTTCCGCCGTGAGGGGCAGAACCGTGACCCGACTGAGCCATTACAGGGCTTACGGGAAGCGTGGCTATGGCAACCACTAAAGCCATTCCGATTGATTTGATTTTTCTCATTTTTTTTGATTTTTAAAAGTGAATTAATAATTAAATTTTTACTCTAAGTAGTTTGACTGAATTAAGAAATACCAGCGTATCGGGCAACAGGTGAATGACTGCTGCTTCTACGGGTCCTAAAACCCCCAACAATACCAGTGTAATACCCAATACGTGTACCACACCAACACCCCCGATTATATTCTCTTTGATAGTTTTGAATGCTCTTTTGCTGATAGCTTTGGAACGGGCAATTTTTTCGAGTTTGTCTTCCACCAAAACAATATCAGCGGCTTCCATTGCTGCCTGCGTACCTACGATACCCATAGAGATACCTACATTTGCCTGCACAAGAGCCGGAGCATCGTTGATGCCATCGCCTACCATTGCTACTTTTTCTCCTGTGGATTGGAGTTCCTGTATAGCTTTAATTTTGTCCTCCGGCAGCATATCCGCTTTGAACGAGGTAATGCCTAACTGATTTGACACGTGTTGTGCTGTTTGCAGATTGTCGCCGGTAAGCATTATAACATTTTGAACACCGCTTTTTTTCAGTTCTTCAATCATTTCTTTTGCTCCCGGACGTATGGTGTCGGACACATAGAATACACCGGCAGCCTTATTATCAATTGCCATATAAATAGCCGTATCTGTAAGGTTTTCGCTATTTATTATAACACTGATTTTATGGTCGTCCATCAATGTTTTGTTCCCTATCAACACTTTTCTGCCATCTATTGAAGCTCCAAGCCCCTTTCCTTTAAATACCTCAAAGCCGGTCGGCTCTGAAAGCTCCACATCTAATTCTTCTGCACGGACAATAATCGCATTTGCCAATGGGTGGCTGGAACGGTTTTCGGCAGTAGCCGCAAAATACAGTAAGTCCTTTTCTGTATAGTTGCTATCCGATATATCTACGTTGTTCAGCGTAGGTTTACCTACGGTAAGTGTTCCGGTCTTATCGAAAACAATGGTTTTTATCTTTGCGAGTTCCTCTAAATATTTACCTCCTTTTACCAAGATACCTTCACGGGCTGCCCTTGCAATGGCAGATATAGTTACTAATGGGGTGGCTAAGCCTAATTCGGCAGGCGAGGTAAAAATCAATAAGGCGATGACCAGCTTTACATCTTTTGTTACTAAATAGACACCTATAACAAAAATGAACACGAATGGTATCAGCCACGAGGCTACCCTGTCAGTGAGTTTTTCAATGGGAGCTTTACTGCTTTCGGCTTCTTCGACCAAAGCGATAATCCTTGAAAACACCGTATCATTACCTGCTTTGGTCATTTGAACGTCCAATGCTCCCAGCTCCAATATAGTTCCGGCAAAGACTTCGCTGTTGTTTACTTTTTCGACCGGTACGCTTTCTCCGGTAATAGGAGCCTGATTGACGGAACCGGAACCGGCAATGACTTTACCGTCAACAGGTATTTTTTCTCCTGCTTTTACTACGACAATATCGCCCATAACCAGCGAGGTGATTTGGATTGTTTGCTCTTTTCCGTCTTTTTTAATGACGGCTGTTTGTGGTACAGAGCCTATCAATTCTTTGATAGATGCCCTTGCCCGTTCTCCGCTTGCACTGGCGATATATTCCGCTATCAGGATAATCATCAGTACTACGGAACCGGCAAGGTATTCTTTGCCCACAACCGATACAATTACGGCTATGGAGATAAAAAGTTCCGTACCGACTTTACGTTCTTTGATAAGCTCGACAATAGCCGTCTTTAGCAAAGAATACAGACCGAAAGCCGTAGCTGCCAGCAACAGGGGTAATGGAATGAGTTCCATATAAAACAACAGGCTGGCAATACCTACTGTAATGATGCGTATGATTTCCCACAAGAACTGCCGGGAAAAAAAGGTTTTAAATGTGTTCATTTTTTAGAATTTAATGTCTATGGTTATTACCTACATTAATATTGGGAAACACACCGAGCAAAATAAGAACGGATAGAAATAACAAGACTACCAATGCTATTAAACCATACTTTATCATCTTGTATCCCCATTTATTATTTGAAGATTTACCACCTCCCTGCCTTTGCGGAGGTGGTCTTTTCTTCTTTCTCTTATGCTTCGGTTTCCCGATATGATTATTCTTCCTCTTCCGCATTTCTAATAGCTGAAAGGATAGTATAAGCGTTTTTCGTGACTACTTTTAACGATTGCTGGTTGGCACTTTGAGGTAATTCAACTGCTGTATAACCTTCCTGCTCCACACCTTTGGCAATTTGCAACAACTGGAATGTATAGCTGTCATTATTCCCTGTTGTTTGGATGATGATGTAATCCAAACCATTCAACTGAACAATGGCATCATTAGGTACGGCATTCTTTTGTTCCGTTCCTGTTTCTACCCACGCTTTTACATACATTCCCGGTAAGAGTTTTGCATCTTTGGTAAAGCGGCAAAGCACCGGTATCATTTTTTTGTCATTTGCAGCCTGACCGACCAAGTACACTTTTCCGGTATGGCGGTAATCATTTTCATTGGAAAGTGAAAACTTAACGGTCTGCCCAACCTGAATTTTGCCCAAGTCCTTTTCAAAAGCATTTAAAGCAAGATGCAGTGCATCTACACCCGTTATCTCAAACAGTACATCGGTTGGTGCGGCGTATTTTCCGATATTGGTATTACTGACTTTGATATACCCTGAAATGGGAGCATAAATACCCGCAGTTCTGGAAATTTGCTTGCTGTTTTTCAAGGCGTTACTGCTGATGCCGATAAGTGCCATCTGCTGTTCCAAACCTGCAATACGGGCTTTCATCACATTGTAATCAGAGCTTACCTGTTGGAAGGTTTTGGCAGCATTGACATCTTCATTTCTCAATTCCTGCTGTCTTTTGTATTCCTGTGATAAATACTCCAGCCTGCCGATGCTTTCCAAATACTCCTGTTGAATGGTGATGAACTCCGGATTTTCAATAGTGGCTAATTGCTGCCCTTTTTTTACAGCTTGCCCCGGCAATAACCCTGCTGTTTTGATATAACCGCCTAATGGTGCTGATACGGTGGCTATGCTGTTCGGTTCAGCTTCAATAGCTCCTGTCAGCTTGATTATATTGCTAAGGTTTCTTATTTCTATGGAGCCTGTTTGTATCTCCGACAGCTTGTACTGGTCAGCGGTAAACGTAATTTGTTTTACCGAAGGTGCTGTATCGGTCTTGCTCTCTGTTTCTGCCGGAGCCTGTTCGGCAGCATTCTCTTTTTTATCCTTACAGGACGAAACCACCAATACTGCTGACAGTAATAATGGTATATATTTTTTAAATGATGACCTATTCATTATTCTGATTTTTTGAATGATTAATTGTTGCCTAAAATTGCCTCTATGGAAATAATAACCCGGTTAAGATTATACAGGTTGTCTATATACTCTGAATGGATATTATTGGATAGCGTAAGGTTTTGCAGATATTGTGTATAGGAAATATCACCGTTTCTAAAACTCTTATCCGAATTACTGATAATCAGGTCTGCCTGTGGCAATGCCTGTGTCTGATAATAGTTTAGAGATTTCTGAAATTTCACATACTGCTGTGCCAACTCTTTAAGCTGTCCGTTCAGATTTGTAGTCGTCAGTTCTACCTGTTTTTGTGCAATCTGTTCATTGATTTTAGCCGCATTGATTTGAGATTTATAACCACCCGGAAAAAGAGGTATGCTTATACCGACTTGGAAAAAACTAAACCTGTCTTTACCCGTATAAGTTCTATCGACACCGTTAATCGTTTGCAGACCTTTGTAGGTCTGACCGTTATAACCTAAAATAATGTCCGGTAACATCTTGCTTCTCTGCAAGGATATTTCTCTTTGGCTAACATTGATTTCCTGTTGCAGATATTGAATGATAGGATTGTTGGTAGTTGATACACCATCAATAGCCAATAATTCTGCCCTTACAACCAATGCCGTATCTGCTATGCTGATGTCATCGGTTGTATTAAGCAATGTCTGTAAAAGACGTTTGGCAATTTGTATATCGGCTTCATTCTTTTCCAGCTCATTCTGAATTTGTCGGTATTGGACTGACGAAGTAGCATTTTCAAGACTTGTGCTTTCTCCTGTTCTATACCTCGCATTACTTGCTTTACTTAGCTTGCTGTAAATCGTGTCCTGTTCCAACAATAGCCGTCTTTTCTCCAATATATACTGATATTGCAGGTAAGCCAGCTTTACGTCTTCAACAAGGTCATTTTCGGTTACAGCCTTGTATTTTTCGCTGCTGCGTATCCTTTCCTGTGCCAACTTTGATTGATTGCTGTAAACAGTGGGAAAATCAAAACGCTGTGTAACATTAATCAGGTTATCATTAATAGTAGGATTACTTACTACACCCTGTGTATAGGAAATTTCCGTTTTAGGAATAGTAACGCTTCCTTTCTTTAATGCCTGCTGTACATTGATGTTATACTCCGCTATCTTGATGCTGTTGTTGTTTTTCAACGCTTCATCAATGGATTGCTGTAAGGTCAGCACTCTTGTACCGGAATTTGTAGGTACTTGTGCATTCATTACCGACGGTAAACCTAAAAATCCTAATAGTAATATTGCCGTAGGCAAGGTTTTGGGCTTCCGCATTTTGAATGATGATTTTGTGAAATAGATATACAGTACAGGAAGTACCACAAGGGTCAGTGCAGTTGCCGTTATCAGACCTCCGATAACTACCGTAGCCAACGGGCGTTGTACTTCTGCACCTGATGAAGATGAGATTGCCATCGGTAAAAATCCTAACGAAGCTACTGCGGCTGTCATCAGTACGGGTCTTAATCTTACCCGTGTACCAATCCGAACCCTTTCGTAAATATCATTAACCCCTTCCTTAGCCAAACGGTTGAACTCTGCAATCAATACAATCCCGTTCAAAACAGCAACACCGAATAACGCAATAAAACCTACACCGGCGGAGATACTGAAAGGCATATCCCTGATGAGCAAAGCAAATACACCACCTATCGCCGATAACGGAATTGCAGTAAATATCAATAGACCTTGTTTTACCGAACGGAACGTAAAGTACAGCAATAGCAAAATCAGTAAGAGTGCCACCGGCAATGCTACTGCAAGCCTCGCATTGGCTTCTTCGAGGTTTTTAAATTGTCCGCCGTAGGTGATATGATAGCCCGCAGGCATTTTTACTTTTGCTCCCACAATATCCTGAATATCGTTCACGATACTTTTTACATCCCTGTTTCTTACGTTGAAACCAAGTGTAATCCGTCTTTTGGCATTATCTCTTTGGATTTGTACCGGACCCGGTTTGTATGAAATATCTGCTACTTCACTTAGAGGAATTTGCTGACCTGTGGGCGTACTTACAAATAAATTCTGAACATCCGTAATATCTGCTCTCGAAGCATTATCCAGCCTTACCACCAAATCGAACCGTCTTTCGCCTTCATATACCAAACCTGCTGCTTTACCTGCAAATCCTGTTTCAATGGCACTGTTTACGTCTTCGATATTCATTCCGTACTGTGCTATCTTATCCCTGTTAAACTGTATGCTGATTTGTGGCAAACCTGTTATTTCTTCCACATATAAATCTTCTACACCTTCGACATTTTTTATTTTACGACCCACATCCGAAGCAAGGTCTGATAGTACGTCCAAATCTTCTCCATAGATTTTTAGAACCACGTCCTGTTTTGCTCCTGTAAGCAACTCATTGAAACGCATCTGTATAGGTTGCTGGAAACTAAATGTAGCGTTAGGGATAACGGATAGGTCAGCCTGCATTTTTTCTATCAGTTCTTCTCTGTCTTTGGCACTTGTCCATTCCTTTTTCGGCTTTAGTTTCACTATCATATCGCCCGCTTCAATAGGCATCGGGTCTGTGGGAATTTCCCCCGAACCGATTTTATTTACTACTTCTTCTACTTCGGGATAGTTCTTCCGCAGGATAGTTTGGGCTTTCTGTGAAACATCTATCAACTGGTTGATAGAGCTGCCGACCGGAACCCTTGTTTCTACCGCAAAATCACCCTCATCCAACTGAGGTATAAATTCTGCACCCATACGGTTGAATACAAAAATTGTAATGATGAAAAGACCTACTGCAATAGAAACGACCAATAATTTCATTTTCATTGCTCCCTCGATGATAGGCGTATAAACTCTCTGAATAGCCTTCATCATTCTGTCGGAGAAGTTTTCCTTATGGGTTGTTTTCTTGCTCAACACCAAAGCCGACATCATCGGTACATAGGTAAACGAAAGCAAGAAAGCTCCTAAAATGGCAAAAGAAACAGTCTGTGCCATTGGTCCGAACATTTTACCTTCTACACCTACCAACGCTAATAATGGCAGGTATACAATCAGAATGATAATCTCACCGAATGCAGCCGCAGAGCGTATTTTACGGGACGATTGATAGACTTCTTCATCCATTTGCTCCTGTGTCAGTTTTGCCACACCTCCGTACCGGTCTTTACTTCCCGTTATTCGATGCAGCACAGCCTCGACGATGATAACTGTCCCGTCCACGATGATACCAAAGTCTATCGCTCCCAAGCTCATCAGGTTGCCCGATACGCCAAAGAGGTTCATCATAGATATGGCGAACAACATTGCCAATGGAATTACGGAAGCGACCACAAGCCCGCCACGCAGGTTTCCTAAGAAAAGTATCAGTACAAAAATCACGATTAATGCACCTTCAATCAGGTTGGTTGAAACGGTAGAAATAGCTCCGTCCACCAGCTTTTTACGGTCAAGAAAAGGCTCAATTTCCACACCTTCAGGCAAGCTGCTTTCTATTTCTGCTACCTTAGCCTTTACATTGGTAATTACTTCAGATGAATTAGCTCCTTTAAGCATCATCACTACCCCTGTTACAGTTTCGCCCTCACCATTACGGGTGGCTGCTCCGTATCTCGGTCCGTTTCCAAACCGTACTTCGGCTACATCTCTTAAAAGAATAGGTACGCCAGCTTCGTTTTTGACCACTATTTTTTTGATTTCCTCGATGTTCTTTACCAAGCCTTCGCTTCGGATAAAGTAAGCATTAGGACCTTTATCGATGTAAGCACCACCGGTATTCTGGTTGTTCTTCTCCAATGCCGTGAAAATATCGGAGATATTGATGTTCTGGCTGGCAAGCCTGTCAGGCTCGATAGCGATTTCGTATTGCTTTACAAATCCACCGAAGCCGCTTACTTCTGCAACGCCGGGCGTACCTAATAATTGCCGTTTAATAATCCAATCCTGAATAGTTCTTAATTCAGTGGCATCGTACTTGTCTTCATAACCTTTTTTGGGGTGAATGCTGTATTGATAGATTTCCCCAAGACCGGTAGTTACCGGAGCCATTTCGGGTGTACCGACACCCTCGGGAATACTTTTTTCCGCTATGGTCAATCTTTCCTGTACCTGCTGTCGTCCCCAATAGATGTCAACATTTTCTTTAAATACAATGGTTACGATGGAAAGCCCAAAACGGGAAAAGGAACGCATATCCTTAATGCCGGGAATACTGACCATTGTCTGCTCCACCGGAAAGGTTACAAGCTGTTCCACCTCCTGTGCCGCCAATGTAGGCGATACAGTAATGACCATCACCTGATTATCCGTGATATCGGGTGTGGCATCAATAGGAAGTTTGGTAAGGGAGTACGTACCCCAGCAAATTAATGCCAGGGTAAATAATCCTATTATCAACTTATTCTTGATTGAAAAATGAATGATGTTATTTAACATACCATAATGTTATTAGAATAGTTATTGTTTAAGGAGATACTGTCCTTTCATTCTGATTTTGACAGTGATGTCCTCATTTGAATTGTTTTTGAAGTACCATCCTTGCGGACCTTCAAACGGAGCGAGCAATGACCCCACCATATTGTTGGAATAGGCAATGGTGTAGCTTTCAAAATAGTTGCTGTTGTTCTTAACCTCTCCGTGAAAATCAAAGTATAGTTCTCCTTTATCGGTAATCCATTCGTACTTCAACTGACCGTGCTTCAACATATTTATCTTATATTCCAATCCTTCGCCTGCCGGAATAACGACACTTACTTCGTCTGTCCGCTCTGCGAGCTGGGTAGCGGGTGGCGGATTATCTGCTGCCGCAGGTTTGGCTACATCTGCCGGAGAACCTACGTTTTCCAATTGCAATATTTTATGTGGTCCCGAAGCAAGCGTTTCCGAACCGCCGTCACCAACATATAATTTGCTAAAACCGGTTGCTTTACCGATACCCAAAGGGTCTATACCGTATTCTGCCGGTAATACGGCACTAACAAGAAGTACCGCTCCTATAATTAAAGCATAGATGACCTGCTTAATGATAGATTTCTTATCTAAGATTTGATGTGCTATTTCTGACATTTTGATAATTTTTAAGAATTAAAATAACCGACCAACTGATAGCCGAACAATAAAAAACCTGCTGCCATAAGCAACATATTGGTAACTGTCGAGAATTTGAGAAAACTCGGTGACCTTCTCCAATTAGTGATAATAAATAATACAAGGGCTAAGGCTATGAACTGACCTATTTCTACACCGATATTAAAACCAAGTAGGTTGGTCAACAATCCGGTACGGTCAAAACTCAATTCCTGTAATTTACTGGCTAAACCAAAGCCGTGAAAAAGTCCGAAGATTAAAACAGCCGCTTTGGTATTGGGCTGATACCCCAAGAACCTTTGAAAGCCACCCAAATTATCGAAGCCCTTATACACAATGGACAAGGCTATGATTGCATCAATCAGGTAAGCATTGATTGCCATATCTGCCAATACGCCCAACAAGAGGGTAATACTGTGTCCAATGGTAAAAAAGCTCACATACAGCAATACTTCTTTCGGACGGTAAAGGAAAAATATAACCCCTACGAGAAATAATAAATGGTCATATCCCGTCAACATATGTTTGGCTCCTATGTACAAAAAGGGTACAAAGGCAACGCCTGAATTTCCACTGAGGAAAGTTTGGGTATCCTCATCTACACCGTGAGCATACACCGAGCCTGTTACCAATAGCAACAGCACTATTGATAAAACTACTTTTATATACCGCATTATAATTGAATTTTTAAGTTAGGCAGTACAAGCCCGGCTGTATTGCATACAGGTGTATGCAATACATTATAGCCAAAGCCCTGACCGCAATGATTGAAAAACGTTGCTTAAAAAATTAATTAATGCTTATGTCCGTGAGCTTTATCAATACTATCCTGATTAACAGGTGCAACCTTAGAACTGTCTTGTTTTGCTGCCGGTGCTGTATGTCCGCCGTTAGGGTCGTGTGAATGACCGTGAGCCTTGTCAATGCTGTCTTGATTGACTACCGGAGCCGACTGCTCTTGTTCTGTATTGGAATTGTCGGAAGAAGATTTTCCACTGTTATTGCAAGCTACAAATGTAAGTGCAGCAAAAGCCGCTATAATGAATGATTTTTTCATCGTTAAAATAAAATTTGATAATAAATAAAGAAATAACCTGCCCGATGAATTTTGGGCATAACTCAAATTTTAACTTTCGGAGAATTGAAAGTTAAGCAACGATGAAAGAGGGAGGACCCCGAAGGGTATATGCTCCGTGGAGCGGTGGTAAGTAAATGATATGCCTATCGGGTGGAAACGTGTGTTTCTGATAGACTACTATATATTCAACAGGTTTGGTAAAATCGACAGGCAAAGCCTTTACTGATTTTACATCGTCCTTTGATATGACAACTCTTGTTTCGTCAGAATTGGTAAAAGAAACGTGTTCGCCAGCGTGTATAAAACCGGAGAAAGCAAGCTCTAATGGTGTTTCCTTACTGTCTTTATGATGGCTATTTTTACCATTATGATGCCCATCATTAACGATGTCAGCGTGGTGGTGGTGCGATACAATGCCGTGACCCAAAATTACAATTTGGGCAACAACTAAAAACAATATGGCAGAATACTTACGCAACATTATCGCAAATGTATGTAAATAAATTCATTTGGGTATCAATTCGATGCAAAAAAGTGAATTTAGATACCGGAAAAAACTAAATTATCGTATTTATTTTTTGATATGTCCAAACTATCCCTCCTGTATCAAGTGCTGTAAATTCGGGTCGTTCTTGATACGCTCCATTTCACTCTCGACAATATGAACAATGTCTAATTTTATCTGACGGTAGTTTTTATCAATATCCCGTTTCATATTATCCACTCCGTTTTCATCAACAAAAGATAAAATTTCGGGTATCTTCTGATACGCTTTTGTTTCGGCTGCAACCTTTTCATTATCGACAACTATTTCAGCGTGGAATATTTTCTGCTCGATACGCTCATCGAAGTTATCGGACACAGCACCCACGAACATACCCTGCGTTAAGGTTGAAATTTTAGAGGCTGGTATCAAGCTATCCAACTGTGTAGAAATTGAAGTTGATTTATCATTTCGGTTAATCGTCATACTTTGGCGTTTTTGTAAAACTTTTCCGAAACGTTCGGACAGGCTCTTTGCCGTTTCTCCGACAACCTGACCACTAAAAATATTCCCGACCGTGTTCTGAATGACTTTAGCTTCCTTATCTCCATAATCACGGATTAATTGCGAAAAGTCCTGAAAACCTAAGCACACAGCTACTTTATTACTTCTCGCTGTTGCAATAAGATTATCCAATCCCCTAAAATATATCGTCGGCAACTCGTCAATGATGACCGAACTTTTTAGCTGTCCTTTCTTGTTAATGAGTTTGACAATTCGGGAGTTATACAAACCCAAAGCTGCCGAATAAATATTTTGTCGGTCGGGGTTGTTTCCGACACACAAAATTTTCGGCTCATTAGGGTTGTTGATGTCTAAAGAAAAGTCGTCGCCCGTCATAACCCAATACAAGCTCGGCGAAATCATTCTTGACAATGGAATTTTAGCGGAAGCTATCTGCCCCTGTAATTGGTCTTGTGCTCCACCTTGCCAAGCATCGAGGAAAGGAGATAAATAATTCTCCAATTCATAATAAGAAGTCAAAATCGTAAAAACGTCCGAATACTTTTTATTCAGCAATTCAATAGCGTGTGGGAACGTACAATATTTGCCGTTTTCATAGATTTTTAAGTACCAAATAATAGCTGCCAATAGAATAATTGGGCTTTCCACGAAGAAATCCCCTTGCTTCTGTATCCACGACCTATTGAGGTTTAGCATTATCGTATAGGCAGCTTCGTAGGCATCAGAAATATCCGTCATAAAGTCGGGATTAAGCGGATTGCAACGGTGGCTCTTGCGTGGGTCGTCAAAATTTATCACGTAAAATTTTGGCGGTACTTTGTATTTATTCCTGTTCTTTAATAAGTGATTGTAGGCAATCGTAGAAAGGTCGTCGAATTTGAAATCGTAGATGTACATTGAGAAACCTTTCTCAATCTGTTGTTTGATGTAATTGTTTACAATGGCATACGATTTACCTGAACCGGGGGTTCCGAGTACAATCGTTGCCCGAAAAGGGTTTACAATATTTATCCAACCGTCATTCCATTTGTTTTTGTAATAAAATTTGGTTGGTAGATTAACGGAGTATTCATTTTCCATTAATTTGGTTTCCTGCTGGAAGCTCTCGTTTTCGTTGTTGAATACGTCGTCCATTAAATTGCTACGGAGCAAACGGCTCATCCAAACCCCTGCAACCATTAAAGCGATATAGCCTAAACCCGTAGTCAGGATATAGAGAAATGTAGCGGTGTTTAGTGGTAGCTTTAATAATGGGAAATTCAAAAAGAAAAGGACGAAGCCGATACCCAAAGCCACATAAATTTTGCCCCACGTAATCTTTTCGTCCTTTACGCCCTTAGTTCCCAAACAGCTCAAAGCCAACAATACCAAAGCGAAGACTTTGGTATATAAGGTATGTTCAAACAGTCCTGCTGTTCGATTGAAGTTCCCCAAAATCTTATTGATAATCTCCAATGTCCAGCCACGGTGTATAAAGAACCCGTAACAGAACCAATACAAGTGCATCAATACTATAATGATGCTTACGGCTCGCATAAATGCCATAATCTTAGCTAAGCCTCTCAAATCGTCTTCTCCCTGCATTTTGATAAATTTTAAATGTTCGGGCGTGAATTTATGGGCTGTATAGTGTAGCTATAAGATTGTGGCAGTCAATGGCAGTACGTGGCGGTGTTTGGCTGAATGTTACTGCTGACCTCTTTTGCGTTTCCGCTTTTTCTTCATTTTGTTGGCAAAGTCCGTTTCTTCGTAATCCTCTCCCTGTGCTTCAGGGATAAGCAAACCTCCAAAGGCTTCAATCAATCCGTCGTCTTTCTTATCGGTATTATCAAATTCAAACATAGGGTGCGGTTTCTCGGCTGGTAAATCTTCCTTGTCCTGTGAACGGGATATTTTTTCTTTTGGCTCGTCAGGCTCTTTGATGTCGGGCTTGATGTTATTGTTCCAATAATCATTAAAGGTATTGGCTGAAAGTTCCTTTGCCAATCGTGAACCATTCCAAACGGTTTTGGAATTGTGGTCTATAAATGTGATGCCGTAAATACGTCCTGTGTCGTTTCTGCGAACCACTACATTAATACCTTGCTCGCCTAACTGTTTTTTAAAGCTCAATTCATCAGCCGTAGATTGCAGGGCAATCGTTACGGCAGCTTTTAAAGTCTGCTTGGTCGGGTGGTCTTTTAAAGCCGTTTTGCATTTCGCAAAATGCAATTCCAATGCTGGTAGTCCTGCATTCTTTCCGAACAAGGAAGCCTTAAACGGGTGTCCGGCTCTTTCGCCCTGCTCGTTCAACGGAATGTATAACAATCCCTCTCGGTGCTGTCCTTGCAATTCGCCCTCCACTTTCTCGGTAGTAATATTGAACAGGGATAGCAAAGCATTATATTCTCCCAAAGTCTGAAATTGGTAATAGTTCGGTAAGTGCCGAACTATGGAAGCAATCTGACTTTTTACGTCGCCAGCTTTGTAATCTACAGGTTTAAAAATTTTGTCGTTCTGCTGACGTTTCTTGTCCGTAGCTGGTATAAGATTGTGTTGCTTTTCGAGTTCTCGGCAGATGTTCATCGACCTTACCTTTTCAAATTTGTCAGAGATTTTTTTGCCGTTTTCGTCCACGCAAACCGATACGATATGAATGTGGGAGCGGTCAATATCGGTGTGTTTGAATACGACAAAAGGCTGTTCGCCGTAGCCCAATTCCCTCATATACTGCTGTGCCATTTCCCTGTAAGTATCGTCGCTGACCTTATCTTTCGGGTCAGGATTTAAGGAAATATGCAACGTATGTTTCTCCGTATTTTGGTTTGCCAACAGATAAGGAGCAAAAGATTGGGCTAATTGTGCAACGGAATATTGCCCGTCGGACGTTTCAATAATCTTATTGGTAAACAGAATTTGTCCGTTTTCCTTTTCAACTTTCAGATTATTGTATGCCAATGCACCGTATAAATTTGCACTTCTTCCGATTTTCGCTATCATTTTTAAGGCTGTTTTTTGAGGTATTTTTTATCAAATTCCTCGGTTATATCCACAACTTTTTTGAACAATTCGACCATTTCTGCCGTCTGTTTTTCCAACTTGTACAGGTATGCCGATGCCTTTTTCTCGGAAAAACTTTTGTACAATAGCTTTACAATCTGATTATAGTTTACCCCGATAGAGCGGAATTGACTGTGAAACGAAGTCAGTCGCATATAGAAATCAACTGTTCCTTTGTCAATATGTACCGATTTTATCGTCTTATTGAAGATGCAAGACGTTATAAAATGTGCCTTTATCTGCATACCCGATTTATCAAAGAGGGCAAGAAAACGGGCGTGTTCCTCCTCGTTAAAAGAAATCGTGTAGCGGATTTTCGCAGGGTCGTTTTTAAGCGGTCGCCCCGTCTTTTTTAACTGTTTTTTGCTGTTCTCATTCATCACTAAGCCATTTTAATTCACACAAAAACGCCGACTTCGGAGGACGTTTTCTGCTCCCTGCAAGGGCAAGTGGTTTTGAGCATCCGAAAAGTTTTCGAGATGCTCAAAACACAACTTGCCGTGTTCTGTTGAACACAAAAATCCTCCCTACGGTCGGATTGATTTTAACAGGGAAAAACGGCTCGAAGCCGTCGCTGTAAAAGTCCATTTTGTTTGTTCGCTTTTGCATAAATCTGTTAATAAAATTCTTTCTACAAAGTAAAGCCCTGTTTTTGAAAGCATAGCACTATCACACACTGCCAAACAGTGCCAATGAACGCCAAACACTGCCACGTACATACAACGAAAAGAATGTTGATAGTTCTTTGTATCAGATTTCAGGCAGGAAGTCAGTCAGCCCGTCAATCAGGATTGACAGACTGATAGCATTCACGAATGCAAACAAGCCTGAAAGCCTGACGGCAGGATTGCAAGAATGCAAGCGTGATAGTCTGACGGCTTGCAATCAATCAGGCTTGCTCTCCTGAATGCAAGATTGCAGGAACGCAAGAATGACGGCTCTCCTGACGGACGGAAAACAAGAACGATTGCCGTCCTGCAGTATCGCAGGCAGGCAATCAAGAGTTCCGTCAAGACTGCTGGCTATCCTGCAAGGAAGCCGGAGCGAAATCAGGAACGCCTGACGGACTGTCCGCAGGACTGCCTGCAAGGAATGAAACTTTAAATTTTTAAAATATGGAAACAACAAAGAAACCTCTGTTTGTTGCCTTTTCTTCACAGAAAGGCGGTGTCGGCAAAAGTACATTTACTGCTCTTATCGCAAGTACGCTTTATTACCGAATGGGCTATAATGTAGCGGTGTTGGATTGCGATTACCCACAGCATAGTTTATTGAAAATGCGTGAACGGGATTTGACGACTGTGAGAGAAAACGAGAACTTTAAGAAAATGGCTCATAAACAGTTTATGACCATTAACAAGAAAGCCTACACGATTGTACAATGTAAAGCGGAAACCGCATTGAGCGTAGTCGAAGATTTAATCCAATCATCAACTGTGCCGTTGGAAGTCATTTTTTTTGACTTGCCAGGCACAGTCAATTCCTCGGGGATACTCCAAACGCTTATGGGTATGGATTATATCTTTTCGCCTATAACTGCTGACAGGGTTGTCGTGGAAAGTACATTGAGCTTTACACAGGCATTGACCGATATTATTCCGAAAATCGGAAACAGTAATATTAAAGGCATTCGCCTGTTTTGGAACCAAGTCGATAGGCGTGAAAAATCGCACCTCTACGATTTGTACGGCAAATTCATTACAGATATGGGTTTTAATTTAATGAAGACCTATATCACGGACAGCAAGCGTTTCAGAAAAGAGGGCGAAGCAATGGAAAAAACGGCTTTCCGTTCCTCATTGTTGCCTCCCGACCCAAAGCTAATGACTGCCTGCCATTTGGATTTGTTTGTACAGGAATTTTTAAGAACCGTTGAATTGTAATGTTATGGAAAAAGGAAATAAAAAAAGAAACGCACCGGAAATAGACGAAGAATATATAATGTCGCTAATGGCTGGCGGTGTCCGCAAAGAGGGAATGCAACATATTCCTGCCGACCCTCCGAAAGAGCCTGAGCCTGCCAAAGAACCTGCCCAAGAGGAGAGCAAGATAAAAGCTAAGGAACAGGTACAGGAGAAGCCCGTACAAAGGGAACGCACCACGAGAGCCAAGAAAAATGACAATACCTACGGCGAACGTTTTTTGAGTACGCACTCTATGGAAAAGCGAGGCGACAAGAGCATCTATATCCGTCAGGAATACCACGAACGGCTATCCCGTATTGTACAGGTTATCGGAAACGACAAGATACCCCTTTATGCCTACCTCGACAATATTTTGGAGCATCATTTTGAATTGTTTGAGAAAGCGATTACCGATGATTTTAATGAGAAGTTTAAACCTATTTTTTAAAGTATTTGATTATGAAAAATGAAAAGCAAAAGCCGAAAAAAGCATTACGCACCGCTCAATACAAATCCACGTTCCTAACGCCTACGGAGTTTTTAGCACGGAACGGAAAAACGGTATATATCAGCAAAGAATTTCATCAGAAGCTAAGCCAGCTCGTGTTTATGCTCGGTGGTGGCAATCTGACCCTTGCGGATTATTTATACAATCTGCTCCAGCACCATTTTGACGATTACGGGGCTGAAATGAGAGCAATGTACGATAAAACGAAAAAGCCAAACTTTTAGCTATGGAAACAGTAATAGTAATATGCCTGCTGATAGTCATTGCCCTGCTATTGCAGGACAAGATTGTCATTAAATGGAAGTCGGAGAAAAAGCCTGCACAGGAAAAAGTCAATCCGAAGCTACCTGATATTATGGGGCAACCTAAGCCCGTAAGAAGCCAATCAGTGCCAAACACTGCCAATGAAAGCCAAATTGCAGAACCGGAGATTAACCCTGCTAATTTGGTCATCGAATATGACAAATACGAAGAAGTCAATATTCAAATTCCGCAGGAAGAATTGGACGAAGTATTCAGTAGTGTACCTGATTTGACGGAGGAGGAAGAATTGAACAGGTACAGAGCTTCCGTAGGCGATGACGGTTTTGCCCAAGGGGTTACCTTTCAGGAACTAAACAACGTGGGGGTCTTGCTTCAGAAAGAAAAATTAGAGCCAGCCCAAAAGGAAACAGCGATTGATATAGTTCAAAGATTACAAGGAACCGAATTATTTGCTCTGCTGGAAAGTTCAATGGAGGGAGCTTCCCGAAAGATTGCCGAGCTTTTGGATAGCACTCTTACCACTGATGCCAAAGACAATTCTTCAAATTTGCGGAAAAGTGATTTAAGTGATTTTGACATTGGGGAGTTTATATAGACTTCCCTTTGTCTTTTAGAAAACAAGGGAATATCTTTTAACCTCCGGTTGCCTTTACGAATTTTGGAGTGTCAAACTTTGGTGTAATTGTAGGCAAATCCACTTTGACAGATATAGGCATTGGAAAATCAACACCCATTACAATGGCTTCTCCAGACCCCAAAGACGGCAGAAATGAAAGTGTTTCTTTATTAGCTGTTGAACAAGCACTTGCTATCGCTTCTTTATCTTGGTAGTTTATCAGTCTATGAGTAATAAATGTTCCCATCTGACTTAATGTTCCCACAGGAATATCTCTTGGCATCTGTGTCGATAAACAGAGGAATAATCCATATTTTCGGCTTTCCTTAGCTATATTGTCAAAAGCATTTAACTCTGTACTTTCAAAATATTCATCTTTAACTTTTTTATTCAAGAACTGATGTGCTTCATCAACAAAAAGTATTAAAGGGTTTTCTCTAAAGGCATTGGTTCTTGCTTTGTTTAATAAATATCTTCCCAATGAGTTTGCTAAAATTTCTCGTACCTGAAAATTATATGGGACGTTTTCAAACCCAATTCTCAATACGTTTAAATCAGGATTGTCTAAAAACTCATTAATCTTCGTTATCAAGTTGTTGGTTGTTGGTGCATTAAATCCAAACATTCCTGCATAATCATTGTCAGATATGACATTATTGACACGCATTATTAGGCTGGTTGCATTTCCATAATTTCTTTCATCCCTATTTGTTGCCCAACGGTCATTAAATATTTGAAAACATTCGTTTCCAATTTGTCTATGAAGTAGGTTTATACCAAAATTATTTATTGAAAAATCTTCTACTATCGCCTTGTAAGTAAAGTAAGCATTATTATATGCGGCAGTAAAATTTCCCTGTTTTACAATCAATCCATTGTTTATCACAACTTGCTGCCCTCTAAAAGTGAAATTGTCATTTGTTCCATCATTAAGATGTCCATTATTGGGAATATTACTCATTAAACAGTGAGCAACTTTCAAAGATTTTATCGCTTCCAACAAAACAGGCTGTTGTACTTGTCCTGATGGTCTGAACAGGACAAACAAGTCATTTATAGTTAAATTTTGATAAGGGAAATAACTTTCTGAAATAAGCACGGAATGTGCGACTTTCGGATGTGCATCAAACGTGGAATATTCTCCTGTTGGATCTAAAATAATAGCCTTTGCGCCAGTTTCAATAACACCCTCGATAAATTTACTAATTGTATAACTTTTTCCACCACCCGTTGTACCCACCACAGCACAATGCCTACTGAAGATTGCTTGCAATGAAATATCTACGGGAACATTTTTATCATAAATCAAATTACCCATTCTAAATGTCGGAGAATGCTCAATATTTTCTGGTTTTATACCGAAAGTTTTGAAATGAGTAGATAAAAATTCTGAAGAACAAATGAATACCTTAGAGCCAATAAGTGGTAAACTGTTTATGCCTTTTTCTATTTTATTGGGGTTAAATAAGTCAAATGATAGCAAAATCTCAATTCTGCCAACCGGATGAAATGCCTTAGTTGAAAAGGTTCTTTCGCTTAATTCTAATCGTTCTTTCTCGGGCAACGATATTTCCAACATTTTTCCTAAAAACCCCTTGTCTTCTCCCTCAATAACAATATAATTGCCAACAAGACCACCCCGCAACACTTCTGCGTGATGCACAAATGTTTTCATCAAAACTGATGAAGGAAAATGCACTTTGACAAAAGCAGGGGATACAAAATTTATGTACCCAAGAAAGTGGCTGTGATTAAAAGGACTATTACTCATAGTTAGGGGTTAGGAATGTTAATTACTATTTGTCTTGTATCTTCCTGATTATAAGATTTTAAGTCAGGATAATTTTTGGCGAAATCTTCAAAGGTTTCTGATACAATACTTAAATTGGAATATTTCTTTGAAGCATCAATAAATGGCTTCAGATTTTCATTAGTTTCATCTATTCCACGATTGATAATCATTAATTGGAAACTTGGATTTTGTTCAAGAGCTTCGATAATAGCAGTAACTATATGTTTATCTCCGAAGCTGAACCCTATCGTTATGAGAAAAACATTATCCTTTCGGAGATTAGATTGGAACCTCGACATCATCTCGAAATACGGCTGTTCATAAGAACTTTCGTATTTAGACTGATGCGGGTAAATCATCAATGGGTTGTCAGGGTTTTCTTTCTGTATAATTTTGTTGTCTTCTTTTTCCCAATTTACAGAACCGTGTAACTTATACAAGTGAAAAACCTTTTGAATGAAATTATCTTCCTCTTTTACCCTGCTTTGATTTCGAGAAACAATATCATAATCATAATTACGTCCGCTAAATATTCTTGGTTGAGAAAATGAAAAGCCATCAATAACCACAAAATTGCTTTCACAAGCCGCCTGTTCAAACATCATATCGTAGTTCAATGTGAACAATTTAAATCGTGGTAGCGTAACCTTTCGTTTGGTTATTTTATTTAGTAAAAGCGTATGAGGTGAATTATCAGGTAAACTCAATTGACAAGCATCTTTGATAAAATCTTTAATCTTGTTTACACAATCTTCTATGTCAATATCGCCTTTAGGTACATAAGGAATAGCAGGGGTAGCCATAGAAAGAACTTTTTCTAAATTCTTCACTATTGTACCATCTTCCCATTTCTCTTCATAGCCAATCGTTTCAAGCAACTTGTTAAAAACATCAGTAGTCAAAAGGGCTTCCGCATCATCCCATAAATTAGCCATCGACTTACCTAATTTTTCATCCTTGCCCCAACCAATGGACGAGCCAGCCCCTGTGAGGAGTAATAAATTTTCAAACTGATTATTTAAAGTTTGAGAATACTTGTTCCTCTTTGTTGCAATAGCATAATCTATCCTGTTTTCAGTGCTTTCTTTGAAATCGTGAAGTTTACCGTCGATATACACTTTGACATCGGCATCATCACTATCATCATAAGCAACAGAACTGTTATTGTTGAGTAAAATATAATTCATACACTCATATTTTGTTTATTAAAACTCGTGTTTATAAGAAGTTTTCAAGGCACTGCCTTAACTATGTTTCAATTGATTTAATACTATTTTCAAAGCCTGTTTTCCTATTTCTTTATCGTCAATAAGACTTTTTATTTTATCAGATAACCACAAAATCAATAATTCATCTAATGGTACGTTCAGAAATTCAGCAAGATTTTCTAAATGCTTTCTTGGTAATAATCTTTCCTCATTTTCTACCTTACTGATAAAAGCATTATCCAATTCTAAAGCTGCCCCAACTTCTCTTAGGAACAACCCCTTACTTTCTCTCAATTCTTTTATATGTTTTCCAAATGCCATTTTGATTTTTTACGACTTGTCTAAAAAGTTCAAATTTACAAAAATACTTTTAATGAGTAGATAATTTAAGCCAACATTATGCCACTGAACGCCAAATACTTCCTTTGACTGCCACTTTAAAAGACTGCCTCCATTTCCATTAGACATTTGTGCCGTAAGCCCGTAAGGTACGGGATAATAGTAACAAATTAATCTTTTTCAAAAATGGAAAAACAGAGAAAAAAAGTTTTGCTGGCAGGCTTGGCAATGCTGTCAGGAATGGGTGCTTTTGCACAGGGAAACGGTTCGGCAGGTATCAACGAGGCTACCCAAATGGTAACGTCGTACTTTGACCCAGCGACCCAATTGATTTATGCGATTGGTGCGGTCGTGGGGTTGATAGGGGGTGTGAAAGTGTATAACAAATTTAGTTCGGGCGACCCTGATACAAGCAAGACGGCGGCAAGCTGGTTTGGTGCTTGTATCTTCCTGATTGTAGCTGCTACAATCCTACGGTCATTCTTCCTGTAAATCCCTTGCCTTATGAATAGTTACAACATTAACAAAGGCATCGGCAGGACGGTCGAGTTCAGGGGGCTAAAGGCACAGTACCTATTCATCTTCGCTGGTGGTCTGCTCGGCACACTCATCTTCGTGATGATATTGTATATGGCTGACGTAAGTAATTACGTCTGCCTGTTCCTCGGAGCTGGCGGTGCTTCGCTAATCGTATGGCAAACATTCTCGCTGAACAAAAAATACGGCGAACACGGATTGATGAAAGTAGGTGCAAGAAAACGACACCCTCGCTACATCATTTGTCGCAAGCCTGTACGCAGGTATTTAAAATTCACTCCTAAACCTAAAGCCGTATGAGAAATGTAGCTAAGACAGCCACATTGGAGAATAAGTTTCCTTTGCTGGCAGTAGAGAACAACTGCATTCTTTCCAAAGATGCAGACATTACCGCCTGTTTTGAGGTACGTTTGCCGGAACTGTTTACCGTAGCCTCTGCCGAATATGAAGCCATTCATTCGGCGTGGCATAAGGCAATTAAGACCTTACCTGATTTTACGGTAATCCACAAACAGGATTGGTATATCAAAGAGAGCTACGCTCCTGATTTGGCACAGGAAGACCAAAGTTTTCTTTCAAAGTCCTATCAACGCCATTTCAACGAGCGACCGTTCCTGAACCATTATTGCTATCTGTTCCTGACGAAGACAACCAAAAACAGAATGCGTATGCAAAGCAACTTTAGTTCGCTTTGCAAGGGTACGCTTATTCCAAAGGAAATCAATAAGGAGGCAATACACCGATTTATGGAAGCGGTCGCACAGTTTGAGCGTATCGTGAACGATAGCGGTTTCATAACCCTGCGACGTTTGACCGAAGATGACATCATCGGAACGGACGAGCAACAGGGTTTGCTGGAACAGTACCTCACGCTTTCGAGAGAAGCCGGAACACCAATGCAGGATATTGGCTTAGGTGCTGAAGAAGTGCGTATCGGAAACAAAAGATTGTCCTTGCACACTTTGTCCGATACGGACGACCTGCCAGCAACCGTTTCGGCTGATACCCGATACGAAAAGCTATCCACAGACCGGAGCGACTGCCGTCTGTCCTTTGCTGCTCCCGTAGGATTGCTATTGAGCTGTAACCACATTTACAATCAATACATATTCTTGGATAACAGTGAGGACAATCTGCAAAGGTTTGAGAAATCTGCCCGTAATATGCACTCTTTGGCTCGGTACAGCCGTGCCAACCAAATCAATAAGGAATGGATTGAGAAGTATTTAAACGAAGCACATTCGTTCGGACTATCTTCTGTAAGGGCACATTTCAACATAATGGCGTGGTCGGACGACCCTGCGGAACTCAAACAGTTGAAAAACGATTGCGGTAGTGCTTTGGCATTAATGGAATGTAAGCCACGCCACAATACTACGGACGTTGCAACGCTGTATTGGGCTGGAATGGCTGGCAATGCTGGGGATTTTCCTGCGGAAGAAAGTTTTTACACGTTCATAGAGCCAGCCTTATGCTTCTTTACGGAAGAAACCAACTACCACAATTCGCCCTCTCCGTTTGGGATAAAAATGGCTGACAGGCTCACAGGAAAACCAATCCATTTGGATATTTCCGATTTACCAATGAAAAGGGGGATTATCACGAACCGCAACAAATTCATTTTGGGGCCAAGTGGTTCGGGAAAATCCTTTTTTACCAATCATATGGTAAGGCAGTATTTCGAGCAAGGGGCTCACGTACTGTTGGTAGATACGGGTAACTCTTATCAGGGATTGTGTGAGCTGATTAAAGGAAAAACAAAAGGCGAAGACGGCGTTTACTTCACTTATACCGAAGATAATCCGATTGCCTTTAATCCTTTCTACACCGACGACGGTGTGTTTGATATTGAGAAAAGGGAAAGTATCAAAACTTTGATACTCACGCTTTGGAAACGGGACGATGAACCGCCTACAAGGTCTGAAGAAGTAGCGCTTTCCAACGCTGTTTCGGGTTACATCGAACGTATCAAACAAGACGATACCTACCCGTCATTTAATGGTTTCTATGAGTATGTAAAAGGCGATTATCGCAAGGTACTCGAAGAAAAGCAAGTCAGGGAAAAAGACTTTGATATTGCCAATTTCCTCAACGTTTTAGAGCCTTACTATCGTGGAGGAGAGTATGATTATTTGTTGAACTCCGACAAGCAATTAGACCTCTTATCCAAACGGTTTATCGTGTTTGAAATAGATGCCATAAAAGACCACAAGATACTCTTTCCGATAGTCACGATTATCATTATGGAGGTGTTCATCAACAAGATGCGGAGGCTGAAAGGTATTCGCAAACTCATCTTAATCGAGGAGGCTTGGAAGGCGATTGCGAAAGAGGGAATGGCGGAATACATAAAGTATTTGTTTAAGACAGTCCGCAAATTTTTCGGCGAAGCCATAGTCGTCACGCAGGAGGTCGATGATATTATCCAATCGCCTATCGTCAAGGAAAGTATCATAAACAATTCCGACTGTAAAATCCTGCTCGACCAGCGAAAGTATATGAACAAGTTCGATGATATACAGGCGATGCTCGGACTTACGGACAAAGAGAAAGGGCAGGTACTATCTATCAATATGAACAACGATGCCAGCCGACTGTACAAGGAGGTTTGGATAGGATTGGGCGGAACACACTCGGCTGTGTACGCAACGGAAGTTAGTTTGGAGGAATACCTCGCTTATACGACCGAAGAAACCGAAAAAATGGAAGTGATGCAACTCGCTTCCGAATTGGACGGTAACGTAGAACTAGCCATTAAGCATATCGCTATGCAAAGGCGTGACAATGTAAATCAATAGTAATTAACAATCAAAAATTTCAAGACAATGAAAAAGATGTTTTTAATGGCAATCACGGCATTAATGCTTGCCGTTGCCCCAAGTGCGAAAGCTCAATTTGTAGTAACTGACCCTGCAAATTTAGCATCAGGTATTCTCAACTCTGCGAACGAAATCGTACAGACTTCTTCGACCGTGAGTAACGTAGTCAAGAACTTTAACGAGGTCAAGAAAGTGTACGAACAAGGTAAGGAATATTACGACAAGCTCAAAGCCGTAAACAACCTTGTGAAAGATGCCCGTAAGGTGCAACAGACTGTTTTGCTGGTGGGCGATGTATCGGAAATGTATGTGCAAAACTTCGGCAAAATGATGAACGACCCGAATTTCTCCGCACAGGAATTGACCGCAATCTCAAATGGTTACTCGGCTTTGCTGAATGAAAGTACCGAGTTGCTAAAGGAACTGAAACAGATTGTAACCTCCACAGGCTTGTCACTAAATGACAAGGAGCGAATGGACATTATCGACCGTGTGTATAAGGAGGTCAAAGAATACCACAGCCTTGTCAGATACTACACGAATAAGAATATCTCTGTCAGTATCCTGAGAGCAAAGAAACAGAATAATACCAAACGAGTGCTTGACTTGTACGGAACTCCTAACCAAAAATATTGGTAGTTATGGAATTTCAAAATCTGCACGAAGTCCTACGCTCATTGTATGATGAGATGCTCCCACTGTCCGCCGATATGGCGGCAGTGGCTAAGGGCGTAGCCGGCTTGGGTGCTTTGTTCTATGTCGCCATAAAAGTATGGCAGGCATTGAGTAGAGCCGAACCCATAGATATGTACCCGTTGCTCCGTCCGTTCGCTTTGGGTATCTGTATTATGTTCTTTCCTACAATCGTGTTGGGAACAATCAATGCGGTGCTAAGTCCGGTGGTACAGGGTACTCACGCTATCCTCGAAAATCAGGTGATTGACCTCAATGAGCTACAACAGAAAAAAGACCTGCTCGAACGGGAAGCGATGCTCCGCAATCCTGAAACGGCATATCTCGTAGATAATGAGGAGTTCGACGCAAAGCTCGAAGAATTGGGCTGGTCGCCGGGCGACCTTATTACTATGTCAGGTATGTATATGGACAGGTTTGCCTACCAAACCGAACAAGCCATTAAGAATTGGTTTCGCAACCTGCTCGAAGTGCTGTTTCAGGCTGCTGCATTGGTCGTCGATACGATACGAACATTCTTCCTGATAGTCCTGTCCATACTCGGACCAATAGCCTTTGCTATTTCCGTGTGGGACGGCTTTCAGAGTACGCTCACGCAGTGGCTCACAAGGTATGTGAGCGTTTACCTGTGGTTGCCCGTCGCCGACCTGTTCAGCTCAATGCTTGCTAAAATCCAATCCCTGATTATCGAAAAGGATATACAGATGTTGGCTGACCCGACCTACATACCCGATACGGGTAATACCGTGTACATCATCTTTATGATTATCGGCATCGTGGGGTACTTCACTGTACCGACCGTAACAGGCTGGGTAATTCAGGCTGGTGGTGCTGGAAACTTTACCCGAAATGTAAACCAAGCTGCTATGAAAGCCGGAAATGTCGCAAGTGCCGGAGCTGGTTCTGCTGCCGGAAATATCGGAGGGCAATTGCTTAAAAAATAATGTAAAACGAATAATCATTTAACAATGGAATTTAAAACGCTTAGAAATATTGAAAACAGCTTCCGTCAGATACGTCTGTATGCGATAGTGTTTGCCGTTCTCTGTATTGGCGTGGTAGGATTTGCCGTGTGGAAATCGTACAGCTTCGCCAACGAGCAACGCCAAAAAATCTATGTGCTGGACAACGGCAAATCTTTGATGCTTGCCTTATCACAAGATGCAAGCATTAACAGACCTGTGGAAGCAAGGGAACACGTTCGGAGATTTCACGAACTGTTTTTTACGCTTGCACCTGATAAGAATGCTATTGAGAGCAATATGGCAAGGGCATTCAACCTTGCCGACAAATCAGCCTTTGACTATTACAAAGACTTATCGGAAAAAGGTTATTACTCCCGTATCATATCAGGAAACGTACAACAACGCATAGAGGTAGATAGTGTCGTGTGCAACTTCGACAACTATCCCTATTCGGTGCGGACGTATGCGAAGCAATTTATCATACGGTCGAGTAACGTAACACGCCGTAACCTGATTACCTCCTGCTATCTCGTAAACTCCGTAAGGTCGGATAATAATCCACAGGGATTTAATATCGAAAAGTTTGCGGTGGTTGAAAATCGGGATATCGAAGTCATTGAACGCTAAAATTTACGGATATGGATAAGCTACTTGATTTAGACACATTCGCAAAAACATTGACTGACAAAGGTTATGACGGATGTTTCCATACGGAAGCTGATTATCCGGGCAAAGTCAAAGAAAGTATCAACAGGTTTTTGGAGGCTTGTAAGAGCGGTACGGACAAACCGCTGTATGCTGATAGCATTTCGCTAAAAACATATCTCGAATGGAACGGAGATGACAAACCCTATACTGATTGCTATATGCGTGTGCGGTATGAAGACGGCAAATTCGATGTACAGAGTTTGGAAATTGAAAGGAAAGACCGTTACGGGCATTCAATGAAAAAATCGGAACTGACAAACCTTACAACGGGGTCGGTTCCGACCGCAAAGGAAGCCCTTGCCAAAGTCCTCGATACACCTAAACAACAGTTTTCTCCCCGAAAAAGAGGGTTTAAAATGTAGTAACCCTAAATAATAAGAGTATGAAAAAATTAAGGGAAAATATCGACAGGTTTTTTGACAGGCTGGACGAAAATTGGAGGACAATGCCCGTTCGCAAACAGCACCAATACACGCTATACCTGTTTGTGGGCTACCTGCTACTGACCGTAGGGGTTGTTGCAAAAGTGTGGTACGATACAAGCCAGTCAAAAAACGATATGCACATCGACCATATCGAAAACCCTGTCCTGAAACAGAACGAAAGCCCTGCAAGATTGCAGGACACATTAAAAACAATTTTAAAAAATCAGATTTATGAAAGAAAATGAAAAAAAGGTCAGTTTTCTCGTTGAGGGGGACGACCAAAACGGAGCATCAAATCTGCCCGAAGAAAAAAAGAACAATACCGAGAAATTGAAAAAGCCATTGATTTTTGGCTTAATGGGTATTGTTTTCGTGGGCTGTATGTATTTGATATTTAAACCGTCGGAAGACAAAAAGGAAATCGAAAACATTGGTCTGAACGATGCCGTTCCGCAAGCTACGGGAGCAGGAATGCCCGACAATAAGGGCAAGGCTTACGAGCTTGAAATGCTGGAACAAAAGGAGCAAGAGAAACGCAATGCTTTAGCAACACTTTCAGATTATTGGAACACGGACGATAAGGAAGAACCGATAGACGAATTTGCCCAGGAGGAAGAAAGCTACGGCTATGGTAATGGCGGTCGAAGTTCAGGGAGAAACGGGGGCAATCCTGCATTGAACAGCTACCGCAATATGCAAAGTACATTGGGGTCTTTCTATCAGGACGACAATTCGGAAACAATGGAACTCCGCAGACAGTTGGACGAACTCAAAGAGCAATTAGCGGAGCAAAATGTACCGAAACCAACAACCGTAGATGACCAGCTTGCATTAATGGAAAAATCGTATCAAATGGCAGCGAAATATCTTCCTGCCAATACGCCTGCAAGCTCCGCAGAAAATGCACCTGCAAACGGTACGGCAACAGGAACAACGGGGGCAAATCAAAAGGAGCATTTTGTGGCGTTCACTCCGGCAAGGAAGAACACCGTATCAGCCTTGTACCGTGAACCTACGGACAGTGCCTTTTTAGCCGATTGGAGCGAAACCCGAAATCGGGGATTTTATACTGCTGGTGCTAAAGAGCAAATTGTACAACCTAAAAACAGTATTAGAGCCTGCGTACACGATGCACAAACGGTAGTTGGCGAAACAGGCGTAAGGTTACGGCTGTTAGAACCTGCAAAAACGCCAATCCGTACAATCCCACAGGGAACGATTGTAACAGCTAATGCGAAATTTCAGGGAGGGCGTTTGCAACTCAAAATAACCTCTATCGAATTGGAGGGCAATATCATTCCCGTAGATATAACCATTTACGATTTGGATGGTCAGCAGGGTTTGTACGTTCCGTATTCCCCCGAAATGAATGCACTTACAGAAATGGCTGGCAATATGAGCCAGACAGGTGGAACGAGTGTAATGCTGACACAAAATGCAGGACAACAAGTCGCTGCCGATTTAAGTCGTGGCGTGGTACAAGGAATTTCGGGCTATTTCGCCAAGAAAGTACGCACACCAAAAGTCACGCTAAAGGCAGGACACCAAGTATTTCTTGTATCAAAACAATAATTGTATCACTCAAATATTTAGACAAATGAAAAATCTTTTTAAAACCTTTTGGGCTGTTGCCCTGACAATCGGCTTTGCCGTAACCTCTTTTGCACAAGATAGTGCGAATATCAAAACTCCGCTTGCTTTGGGCAAGATAGAACCCTACAAAATGGAAGTAACCTACGATAAAACTTCGCATTTGATTTTCCCTACCGCTATTCGGTATGTGGATTTGGGAAGTGAATACCTAATCGCAGGAAAGGCGGAAGATGCGGAAAACGTATTGCGTGTAAAAGCTGCCGTAAGGAGCTTTGAAACCGAAACCAATTTTTCGGTCATTACCAATGACGGACGTTATTACTCTTTCGATGTGTTTTACAGTTCCTATCCCGAAGCATTGAGCTATGACCTGCTGACGATGCAAAAGGCAGTTGATAAAGCCAACGGTAATGATGTGCTTTTCGAGGAACTCGGAAACAATTCTCCGTCTTTGGCAGGCTTGTTATTGGAAACCATTTACAAGAAAGACAAGCGTATCGTTAAGCATATCGGGGCTAAGAGCTTCGGTATTCAGTTTATCCTGAAAGGTATCTATATCCACAACGGCAAATATTATTTCCATACGGAATTGAGGAACAAAAGCAATTTGCCATTTGATATAGACTTTATCAATTTCAAGGTCGTGGATAAAAAGGTAGCTAAGCGTACCGTAGTACAGGAACGGGCATTGACACCGCTAAGAACTTACAAGCCATTAGAGGACGGAATTAACGGGAAATCTACCGAGCAAAATGTTTTTCTCTTAGACAAATTCACGATTGCCGATGATAAGGTTTTATTGATTGAGATTTTCGAGAAAAACGGCGGACGACACCAAACGCTTCAGGTCGAAAACTCGGACTTAATCAATGCCCGTGTAATCAGTGATATGCACCTGAAATTTTAGTAACCTTTTAAAGTAAGAACAATGAAAAAGTATATCTATACCGTGATGCTGCTCTTTGTGGCCATCACGGTAACACAGGCACAAAGAATGCTCCCTAAACAGAAAGGTTTGGAAATAAGCACAGGCATTTTGTCCGATGATAAAATCGGTAACGATTATTATATCAATGTCGGTATGACCGTAAACGGTAAAAACGGAAATTATCAGATATGGTCTTTGGAATATACACACCAATACCACGACTATAAAGACCAACGCATACCTCAGGAAACTTATACTGCTGAGGGCGGTTACAGTTTCTTCCTGCTGGGCGATGCCCGTAAGAATATCACGCTAAATGCAGGGATAATGAGCGTGGTTGGTTACGAGAGTATCAACAGAGGCGAAACGATGTTGTATGACGGTGCGAAGATAGTAAGCGAGGATAATTTCATTTACGGTGCAGGAGGTCGTCTGACCTTTGAAACGTATTTGTCTGACCGATTTGTACTTGTCCTGCAAGGACGTACAAAAGTCTTATGGGGAACTGACCTGCGACAGTTCAGACCGTCCGCAGGAATTGGTTTAAGGTTTAACTTTTAAAATTTGAAATGATGATAGCAATATTTAGTAAATTCAGAATAGGTATGTTGCCAATATACCTAATGTTGGCAATCCTGACAGGCTCAATTTCGTTGGTATCTTGTACCAAAGACGATGAACTCGAAATACAGAACGATTTCCCTTTTGAGGTCAATGTGATGCCAATACCTAAAGAGGTCGCCAATGGGCAAACGGTAGAAATCAGAGTAACGATAAAGCGGAGCGGTAACTACCAAAACACGCAATACTATCTCCGCTACTTCCAATTTGACGGACAAGGCTCGTTGAGGTATTACGATGAACCGCCGTATCTGCCAAACGATTTGTACCCGTTACAATCGGAGCAATTCAGGTTGTATTATACTTCGGCTTCTACGGTATCACAATCCTTAGAGGTTTGGATTTCCGACAGCTTTGGCAATGAGAAACAGATAAGTTTTCAATTTAACAGTAGCGATTAAAACGATAGCAAATTAGATAAGCAAAAACCGACTTTCAACAGGTCGGTTTTTTACTTTTTAGCAACCAATGTAAGGGGTTTTTGTTTAAATTTGCGGTATTATAAATCATATAGCTATGGATACCGTTACAGCTCAATTAGTGTTTGGTATTTTTGTTATCGTTGTTGCGGTTGTGCTTATCTATTGGATAAACCGCAGGAGGTTTTACAGGCGTAATGCTGCTGGTGTAGAAATGTTTTCGGGATATACTAAAGCTATATCTGTACGTTTTTTGGAACGTATAGGCAAGTTGTTTGCCTATGCTCTTATTATTCTCGGTGTGGTTTGTATTTGGACGTACAGCCAAATGAAAAAGGATAAGCAAGAAGTAAAGACAGAACAACCTGCTCAACGCTAATCTGTTCAATATTTTTCTAAATAAATCGGATAGCCCGAAATAAAATTTTATTGCAGATTGAGCTTCATCATTATATCGGTTTGTTCATCGTCGCCCAATCTGAAAATATGTTTGTCAAATTCTACAAAACCGTTCTTTTTGTAAAAGCTGATAGCTCTCGGGTTTTCTTCCCAAACACCTAACCAAACATAATCTGAATTTTTCCGATTGGCTATTTCAATCGCTTTTTCATATAAGATTTGTCCGACTTTCTTGCTGTGAAACTCCTTTAAAACATAAATTCTTTCGATTTCAAGGGCTTTTTCGTCTTTTAGTTCCGTTTGCGATATTCCGAAGTTGATTTTTAGATAACCTATAACTTTGGTTTCAGATAAGGCAAAATAGAATTCTGAATTTTCATTGCTTAACTCATCGGTTAGCTTTTCAATAGAAAATCCCTCCTCCAAATACTGTTTCATATTTTCCTCTGTATTGCTCGAAGAAAATGTTTCAAAAAATGTTTCCCTGCCTATTTTTTGTAGCTGTTCAATATCTTCTAATGTTGCCTTTTGTATTGATATATTTTCCATTGTAATAATCACTTATCTAAAACCACAAAATTACACAAATATTTCAAGCATAAAACGCCAAACACTGCCTTTCAAAGCCAAACCCTGCAACATTCCATAGTTCTGCAACAAGCATTAATATCTTCGACTTTGACAGAAAAAATGAGCAAAGATGGAAGTAATCGCAATAGAAAAATCTGCATTGGACGGAATGAACAATGAGCTAAGGGAGCTTTTGGAACTGACCGAAAACGCCACACAGAAATACACTCCGATTTTCAAAAAAGAAAAGTGGCTCGACAATCAGGAAGTCTGCTTGATGATGAATATTACTAAACGGACTTTACAGACCTATAAGGACAAAGGCTTACTGCCATATTCCAAAATGAACCGCAAGAATTATTATAAACTATCGGACGTACAGGCTTTGCTCGAAGCTGGCGAACCATACAATACAAATGACAATGGATTTACTCACGAATGAAACCAAAGAAATTATAGCCTATCAGGAAATGATAACACGGTTGCGAAACCGTATTGAGGATATACTGAAAAACTACCGTCCTGTAATGAACGGAGAAATCTTTTTATCAGGCGAAGATGTGTGCAAACTGTTACATATCAGCAAACGGACTTTACAGCAATATCGTGATGATAATATCCTGCCGTATATTCAGATTGGAGGCAAAATAATCTATAAAGAAAGCGATATTCTGACAGTCTTGGAACAGAATTATATAACGAATAAAACGCATTGATTGTAATTAATTTCGTTCCGACTATGTTTCAATCGGAACTACTTTAGTATATTTGTATTTGAAAATATAGACATTATTTAAAGTGTTTTTGCTTTAAAACTCGGTACTAAAAACTGGTAATTTTTCGTAACCCCGAGGCAATAAGTAAGAACGCTCACGCAATAGGCGTGGGCGTCCGCTTATTCGGGGTTCAGGGCGTACCAGTGCCTTAGTATCGGTAAGTGTGATTGCCTACGCTCTTTTTTTGGGTAGGTTCCACTAACAAAAGAAAAATTATCAGTTATGGACACAGGAAACAAACCCCACAAAAACAGTATTGCATTTATCAATGATAAAAGCCCTCTAATTGACATTATCTGCAATGACCTTACTGCTTCAGGAATTGAGATACTGTTCCGTTCGGAGAACATTCAGGACGGTTTAACTCAATTATCTGCTTTGACCGAACTCCCCAAAGCAATTATTATTGACCTCAACTTTGAGGATAAGAATGTGCTGGCACAAGTTCGGGAACTAAAGGCTAAATATCCAAGCATCAGATTAATTGGCTACGGAGATATTGATGATACAGATGAAACGGTACAGGCTCTTACGAAAATAGGAATAAAAAGCTATCTGCCTATTGGTAGCGATGCAGACGATTTTAAAAGAGTTATCGAGAAAGTATAAAATATCTGTCCTTAATAAAGCGACGTTCTTTTGCTTCTTTTCTTTGGTCGCAACGGAAAGAAAAGAAGTCCAAACAAGTACAACCTGTTTGATGAAATGTAGGGCAAGGGGTTTGTGTGGCGGTACATTTTGGCAAAGTGGTTGTACCTTATAAAATGCAAAAATGCGTTTCCGACCGAAGCGAGGAATTGCATTTTTGCCCGATTTTTCGGGCTTTACCCAACCTTTATCGGTTGGGTGCGGTAGTCTTTCAGATTGTGGAAAAATCCCCTGTATTCCGTCATTCCGTAGCGAAATAAATCCCAAAGTAAGGAGCAACCCATTTGAGCCAATGAACTATTGATAAATAAATCCTGCTTTTGCAATGCTTCGGCAAGTGAACAACTTGGCGTGTCGTCCTGTTCTTCGGATTGCTTCAGCAAGTCGCCAAATTCTTCGGTAACAAATGGCAGGCTTGCCACCGCTTCGTATTTTTGCGTATCGGGTTGTTTAATTTCTCCGATAGTCGATAGTAAAACTTGTCCTGTATGTTGGCTGTTCCCAAAGTCCAACCAATATTTTGGGGTATCTCGGT
Organism: Flavobacterium microcysteis; assembly: GCF_006385255.1. Lineage (GTDB taxonomy): Bacteria > Bacteroidota > Bacteroidia > Flavobacteriales > Flavobacteriaceae > Flavobacterium > Flavobacterium microcysteis. The sequence goes on along the minus strand of NZ_VFJE01000054.1, from coordinate 291,491 downwards.
AATTTCTGCGGTTGCCCAATACGTTCAATATTTCAGCAACGCCAAAACGTGCCTGTACGTTATCCACACAAGTAATGGTAATGGTTGCCTGTGCTTCTTCGGGTATTCGTCCGAAATTGTTCCTTTCAAATTTTCGGGTTTCCGCTTTCCAATTTGTACCGATACAACGGTTTACACGGTTGATTAAAGCAACGGATTTGTACAGTCCTGTTTCGCTTTCAAAAAAACGCTGTCTGCCTAAATTGGCGGTCGTGATAATATCATCGTCCCACAACCTTACGGAAAGTCCTGCGTGTTCTAAAGCCGTCAAACTTTCGTTTATCTCTAACAAGGCTGTCAGAACTTTTGAGCCTGTGCCACCTGCTCCAATTAGGTTTACCGTAATCGGATTGGTCGGATTTAACAGATAGTTATCTGTGAAATGTACTTTTGTTTTCTCTGCGTTCATCTGAATAGATTTTTAAGGGTTTTACTGTTTGTTTTTAATACTTCATTCGGAAAGGGTTTGTTAGTATTAACAAGGTCTTTCCAAAGGCTTACAATATTCTGTTTTGTCAAATTACTGCACAATGAATGACTGAAATAGGAATTGAAAAAATAGTGTTCCCACGCCTGTATAAACTCCTCAACCGAAGCCGAATTTTTAATGTCAATACTTACCGTTCCCATACATACGTTGCCCTTTTCATAGATGTTGAAAAATGGGGCGTAATGCAAAGGCGTTTTTTCGGTTGGTCGCCTGTTGTTTGCCAAAGCAAATACAGTAAGACTGCTTTTACTCGCTAACCAAAGCATTGCAGGTACTTGTGCTTTTCCATTGGGAATTTCTAAACTATCCACAAAATACAGTTGCCTTTGCTGTGCTTTGGTGTACCATAGCACTGTGCCGTTATCATTGCTCGGATTGATATGCAGTACATTTGTAGGCAAAATTCCCTTTGGTTTTAAAAATGCCGTGTTCTTTTCTTCATCGGTCTGTAAACACCTCGCCAAAATATTGGCTTCTCTTACGGTCAATGGGTGGGCGTTGATTGGGTTGCCGTCCTTATCCATATCGAAATGCTCTACATAGCTTTCTTTGTCCGTGCCTTTGCTTTGATAAAAAACCAATGCAGATTTTGGAAAATAAAGTGTTCCGAAATTTGCGGTTATGTCTGTTAAATTGTTCATTGTTCTGCTGTTTTATAGTTTCGTAATAATATTTTGAGGTCGTCCAATAGGTCAAACAAACGGTTTTCAAAATCAAGGTTTCCTGCTGTTATTTTCTTGCCGTCAAAGACTTTGGTAATACTCGGTTCTTCCAATGCTCCCAACTCGTTAAAGTCTGAATTGATACTTTCGACAAGGCTTTCAAATAACCAACCTTTGGTATCTGCCACGAATGAAATGTACCTTTCCATTCCTACGTATTCGATACTGTCGTCATCGTATGGGTCTTGTTCGGGCATTGGTGCATTTCTGAAAATACTTGCGTTCGGGTATTCCGTGTATAGAGCAAAGACGTTACACGCTATCTGCCAACATTCTTTGTCGAATGTATCACGGCTATTAAATTGGCTCAAACGCTGTTCAAACTTATCTAAATTGGTGCGGTCAGATATTTCTAATTCCATTTTGTCGCCAATCATTTCGGATTGCTCAATCTCTTTTTTATTACATTCGCTTTCTTCCACTTCTCCGTATTCTGCCCAATCCTTATACATTTCGTATAACTCATACAGATAGGTGTTTTCGTTCCTGTAATACGGTATTCGGGCAAAATGGTATAAATAACTGCATACCGATAAAAGTAACTGTGCCGATTGCTTTCGCTGTTTGTCCTGCAACATTTTGAAAAGCGGTATTATAGGAATATAGAAAAGCGTTGTATTGGTTTTAAACCGTTCGTCAGTTACAAAATAGGTTTTCCTGCTGTCCTGTACCAATTTAAAGCCGTCCCAATTTATATTTGTCCGTTTCTGTTGGGTATTCATATCCCACATAGCCAATACAATATTGTAGGGAAAGGCGTATTCTTGTCGGGTCTGCATTGGCTCAATGCTGTAATGCTCGGCAAGTTTGGAAAGGGACTTATAAAAATCCCTTTCCGTTTTCTGACAAGCCTGTACGGATTGTGCCGTTTTCAGTTTAGGCAGAAACGTACACTTTAAAAAACCATTGGTAGCATTGCTATCGGTACGGATTTCCGTTTGTCTTTCCGCACTTGGTCTGCGTCCTTTGGTCTTTTTATCCATTGGGCAAACTCGCCTAACTGTCGGTGCAGTTGTTGTTGCCGTTTCTGTTCGGGGATGTTGATTATTCCCGCTATTTTGTTGCGTTGCATAGTTCATCGTTTTACGGTTTTAAATTATCCTTTCGTACCCATTACGCTCTCAAAACGGTACTCGACTACATCGTCTTTTATCTTCGGTGCTGATACCTTTGCGGTCGTCAGTATCGGGTACATATTGGCGTAATAATTCATTACGGCTTCCACGCTCCACCGTGCTTCGGGGTCGGTCAGTCTGATGTCCTGTCCTTTATCTTTGAGGATAAAAACTCTCGGTAATACTGTTGCTAATAACATAACTTTTGATTTTTGGGTTAATACTGTTCTGCTTCGTCTGTTTCGTCAATGGGATAATCTGCTGTAACTTCTTCCGCTTGTGTCGGAGCTTCTTCTGTTGCTCACATTGTTACGAAAAGGTCGGGTGTAGCAAACTTTGCAGATAGTGAAGATTTGCGTTTGCGTATCTCGTCCGCTTTTTCGGGAAACTCCGAAATGTCGGGTACTTTTATCCACGCTTCACGGAATTTGCCCTCTTTCTCTAATTCGTCAGCCTCTGCCATACCGTCTTTGTACTTCTTGTCTTTGGCTTCCTTTTCCTTTTTGAGTTTCTCGGCTTTCTGCTTTTCCGCTTCGGAATGCAGTTTGACGATTTCCATTTGCTTCATAAAGGCTTCCATATCTACCATTACGCCCGATATGGTTTTGATAGGTGCGGTTATCTGCTCAAAAAATCCCTCGTCAAACTCCTGCGGTGTGGCGTTGAATGTCAAAGGGGGAATGAGGTTTTTTGCACTATCTCCGCATTGCTCATTGTTGAGCAATACAGTTACGATTAGGTTGTTTTCCGTGCCTTTGGTTATTGTCAGTTGTAAATTACCTGTAAAATCCAACTGTGCTATCTGATTGAAAAAATTTGCGTTCATTGTTCTGAAATTTTAATGTGTTGTTACTTGTTCTTTGATTGCTTTTAGTTTCTCGTACATATCCGTCCAATAGGCTTTTTGCCGTTTATCGAACTCGGAAAAACTTTTGTCCTTGTGCCTGTACTCCTTGTAATCTGCCGTTATTCTTATGGCTTCGTCAAGGTCTGTAACTTCAATTAGGCAACCGTTTAAATCTGTTATATACATTGCTGTTCGTTTTTAATTTGTGATTTCTGCTATCTTGTCAATCCTGCCGTAGATAAAATTCCGTAGGCTCGTTTTATCGGGTGCGTTGTATTCGTGCCAACTTCCGTACTGTTTCACTACATAGGTTTTTAAAATATCCTCAAACCCAAACCGATAACCCATTAGAGGAATTGCTTTTCTGAAATAGGCGTTTCGGTTTACCGCTTCCGCAATCCAATTTTTATCGGCTCGGCTCAATTTCTCGCCCTTGTTCAGTTTTTCCCTTAACTGATAAGCCTTTGCGGTTTTCAGCGTTTCCAATTCGGGTATCTCGTGGCTGACAAATTTTGTTGCTATTGCTTTCGTTTCCATTGTAACTGCTTTTAAATGTTATGCGTTTATTCTTTGGTATAAACTCCGTTTACATAGTAGCCAAATGACTTTTCCCAAAGACGTACTAAACCGTCCGTGTCTATATAAAAATGCTCTGTACGATTGCAGTAAATAATAAATACGCTTTCGTCTTTGTACTTCTTTTCAAGGCTCTTGGCTCTTGCCAAATTTTTGGCTTCCTCTATGGTTGTCGCTTTCATAATTCAATTTTTTAGTAGGCTACCACCGATTAAGGCGGTAGCCTGTTGTTATTTAATTAAGGTTTAAGATTTCCGCACCGTCCAACGCAAAGGCGGTACATAATTCAAATGCTTTCTGCGATTTCAGTTGAGCTGTTCCGCCCATTACGATACTCTGTAACTTGGCTTCGCTATCCCTGTAATTGCGAACATTCTGAAAGTAGCCTGTAACGGCATTGTACGCTCCGAACAGTGTACCTTTTGTAGTTTCCATTTGCTGTGTGTCGCTCATCATAGCGTAGCCAAATGCGTCATCTACGGTGTTTTTGAACACGGTGGAAACTTCATCTTCCGCACCTTTTTGGAGTAAATCAAGGGTTTCTTTATTCGGGCAAAGTGCCAACTGTATCAACTTTTTAACTTCTCGGTCTGATACTCTGACCTTTGCCCAATCGTTGAAAATGCCCTGTAATTGGTCGCTCAAAGTGTTGGCTAATCCCATAATCTTGTGAGCATTCTCGATACGTTGTTTTGCTCCCGAAGTGTGTTTGATACGCACTACATTGGTCATATTCCGCAAACTTGCGTTTAAGGTATTTTGGCATACGATACGGATAGGCGTAAATGCTGCTGTAATACTTCCGCTTCCGTCGTGGCTTGTGGTTAGGAAGATGTATTTTTCCGTAACATCATCGCCATTACCTACACGGATATAATCGGGTAATTTAGCTGTAATGAAAATCCGTTCCCCTTTGCCCAATGCTCCTGCGGTTTCGTATAAAATACCGTCCCCACCGCCTACGATAGCATCAAAGAAATTAAATGCTTCTCTGTTCTGTACGATGTGGTAATCTTTACCGACTACGCCCAAAACTGCATTGTTATCGGTGCGTATGTTGGCGAAATAGTTAGGTACTTCCAATTCGGTACTGCCTAACTCAATGCCCTGTGCGGTTTCGATAAATCCCGAACCTTTGGTAAATAGTGGGGATTTTACAACTTCGTAATCCAAACCTGCGTGTTTTATAGCTTCCTCGCTTGTCGGGTATTGCTCCACGATTTGCCCCAAACCGTGCCACGCTTTTTGCTGTACTGTGAAAAAACTGTACTTTCCTGTTCTCTCGTTGAAATTTAGATTGTGTGCCATTTTGATAAAATTTTGATGTTAAAAAATGATTGAATACTTGTTTTAGAATGGTAGGTCGTCCTCTGTTCCCTCTGCTGTAAATCCGTCGTTTTCAGATTGTGCAGTAGCTTGTACGGTTTCGGCTCTGTTACTACCTCCGTGCAATTTGATTTGTGAGGTATGGAAATTCAAACCTGCTCTCGCTTCTCCGTCTTTGCCTGTCCACGCCCTTGTGCTTACTCGCCCTGTGAGTTCTACCAAAGTGCCTTTTGTCAGTAGCCTTGCCACGTTTGCACTAATCCAATAGGCACAATCGAAGTAAGCCGTTTGCTCTACCCATTCGCCCTGCCTGTTTTTGTAGCCGTCATTTACCGCTACGGAAAAGTTTACTACCTGTTTTTCGTTCGACAATGTGCGTACTTCCGCATTTCTTGTCAGTCTGCCTGTGATGTTCATTTTTTCTGATTTTTAGTGATTGATATTTGATTTAATTTTTTTTGATTTATTCGGTAATGAGAGGAGGTGCTGTTTCGTTTCATTACCATTTTCAATGCTTATAATTTTCATAACTGACATTTTTTTTATTCGTCCAAAGAGCCGGAGTATGCTATGTTTCGTTTCACGAGCATAAAAGGTTCGTGTTTAGGCGACACAAGGTTTTGGAAAACAAATACTACCCAACGGGTGGAGATTTTTTTCCAAACTTGCTTGACCTTTTGGCGGCGTTAAGAACACGGAAATACCTTTGCTCTTGAAATGGGACAATAGTGCATACAGGCTTCTTTGAATAAAAGAGAATGTGGAAGCCAGGAAAATTGCATTAGAAAATGGTCTGTCTTGAATTGAAATAATACTTTCTATTTCCCTGAATAGATAAATGTTTTAGTGGTTGTAGTGTGGCTCTCAAAGCCACACCTAACAGGTATTTTAAAAATGCCGGAAAGTGGAATGAGCGGAGGGGCGTTTTTCAAATTTCTGTTTCAGAAATAGCCGAAAGCTCTTTTACAGCGAGGGATTGGAAAGGGAGGTAAATGTGCTTTGGCTATAAAAAGTTAGGGCAAAAAAAAACAGAGCCGTCAAGCTCTGTTAAAAAAAATGTTTATGAATTTAATTAGATAGCCATTAAAAATGCTTCTTCCATTGCTTTAAATTTCGGAGTTACCAAATCCATATCCTTACTGATTTTTTGGCTGGTAATCTTCGCATAAATCTGTGTCGTAGATATATTTTTATGCCCCATCATTTTGCTAAGACTTTCGAGAGGTACGCCCTCGGTCAAAAACATTGTTCCGAAAGTATGCCTTGCCGTGTGGAAAGTTACTTTTTGCTCCGTAATAATTTCTGCATTTTCAATCAGCTTAGCGACGTGCTTATTACAAGTAGCATTGGTTGGGATAGGGAATATAAACTCATTACGGGTTGTGCCGATATACTTCTCAATGATACGTTTTGGAATATCCATTAACCGAACATTGGAAGAAACATCTGATTTCTTTCTCCGACTGATAATCCATTGATGCCCGTCAAAGAATGATTGTATATTGCTTCTTTTTAATTTCTTAATATCTGCATAGGCAAGCCCTGTAAAACAACTGAAAATAAACAGGTCTTTTACAACTTCATACCGTTTGTGCGGAGGCTTACTAAGCATTAGTTTCTCAACGTCCTCTTTCAATATGTAACCTCGGTCGGTTTCCTCCATACTGATTTCGTAATCCTCAAAAGGATAATCACGTATCAGCCCTTTTTTAATGGCTAACTCCGCCAAAGCCAAAACAGGCATTGTGTACACCCAAATAGTATTATGGCTTAATTGTAAATCGTAGCGGAGGTAAAAATCAAACTCACGGATAAAATCGTTATTCAATTCACGAAAAGCCATATCTTCCCGATGATAGCGTAATTGTATAAAGTTTGAAAGATGATTGTAGACATAAAGGTACTTATCGTAGGTACTTTGCGAACGTTCTCCTTTATCAACTAACTTTTTAAACTCATCGTTTTGGTCGTTGAAAACTTTTAGTATAGCATCGTCCATTACACCAACGCCCAAAAAGGCGAGCTTCACTTTTTGCGAAGTGGCAAAGCCCTCGTGTTTGAGCATATCTTCGTAAATCGTATCAATACGACCTCGAATGTTGTCTAATTTCTTGTTTACTTTTAATGCTTCTGCACTTTTGCCTAAAACTCTACCGAATTTTAAATCCCAATTTTCTGCGTTAATTTCTAACTTTGTTCCGAAAGTTTTAGCTACTCCGTCAATGGTAATACGTGCCATAATCGGAGCATTACCGTTCTTTTTTGGTTCGTTCTTTTTCAGGTAGAAAAGCAATTTAAACGTTGACCTTTTTGTCTGTTCCATAACCACAATGTTTAATGTTTAAAATTAAATTACATTGAGTTACAAGGAAACATAAAAATGAGTGCAAAAGACTGAAATATAAACAGTTAGATTTGGGTAGTTACCAACTGAATTGGTAACGATTTAGGAACCTAACTTTGTATTTTCAAGCCCAAAACCTATCGGACAGAGAGTTCTCAAAAAGGACTACACTTTTATAAAGCATTGTATAATAACGGGTTTAACCGTTTTGCTTATCTTTGCATTTTAATAATCTTTTTTGTCTAAAAAATTTGACAAGGCGGAACTCGGCGAACTTCAAAAAGAATTTGTAAAAAATAAATATCTGCAAGATGGCAAGCTTCTTATTCGTCAGGACAGTACGGACAAGCTCTCAGCTCTCAAGGGTGATATACTTAACCAAATACGAAGCAGTGAAAATGAAGTGGATGGCAAGGATGCTAAAATTATGAAGCTTGAAAAAGAGCTCGCAGATATGCGTTTTGATAATGTGCAAATCCTAAAAGAAACCAATGCGCTTTTTCCCTCGGTTACTTCCATAGGTGTATATAAAAATAACATTGCGATTCAAAAAGACAGTGTCATTCCAATAACGGCAGTTGTTTATGAAACTTCCGCTAAGCTGGACAAGGAGAATAAAGAAAGGTTTAGGAAATGGCTGAAAGAAAGGCTTTCGGTAAATAATTTGAACCTCTACAGTAAAGACGGTAATTGATTGTCTGATAATTTTAGAGTATTTGTACAACTGAACACTTTATTGAAAGTAGATAGGAATTTAAAACAAAAAGTTTAAATGACTATATACCGGTAGGTTATATAAATGTTCAAATTCTTTTTTGTCTTCAAAAATGCTGGTCTAAAAGTTGTCTTTTTTTATTACTTTTATTTGCACAACAGTCCTATCTATGAAAAAGTACTTCAGCATCTTTATACTCTTTATTTCTTTAAGCGCTTTTGCCCAGGATCCGGTGAAAGATAAGCAGATCAAGCAGGCGCAGGAGAGAGAAGAACAGGAGCGTATCAAGGAAGTTTTAAGCAATGATAAAACTACCAATATCCGTAAAGTGGAAGAAGATCAAAGAAAAAAAGATTCCATAAACGCTACGGTAACGGTAATCGACTCCTTATACAGGGAAGATCAGTTTTATATTGGATTGACTTATGATTTGTTACAGAAGAGGCCAGATGGCGTAAGTCAGAACTCATTTTCTTCCGGACTTCATATCGGTTTTTTAAGAGATTTCCCATTGAACAAAAGAAGAAATGTTGCCATAGGTATTGGTTTGGGCTATTCGATGAACGATTACAGGCAGAATATAAAAATCACTGAAGTTGACGGAAAACCTTTTTATGAGGTGGTTAACGAAAATGATGTGAATTTTGATAAGAATAAATTTGCACTCCATTATATAGACCTGCCAATCGAATTCCGATGGAGGACTTCAACAATTCAAAGCCACCGTTTTTGGAGGATATACACAGGATTTAAGCTCAGCTGCCTAGTGCTTAACAAATCAAAATATGTTCAAGGAAACGAAAAAATCAGAATTTTTGGCAATGATGATTTTAATAAACTGCAATATGGAGCCTATATCTCCTTCGGTTATAATACGTGGAACTTCCATGCGTATTATGGCCTGAATTCGCTGTTTAAATCGGATGCTAAAATCGATGGAAAATCAATCGATATGAATACCGTGAATGTTGGACTGATGTTCTATATCCTATAACCAGAAATAAAGAAGCGCTATCTGAGGTAGTGTCCCTGACAAAAAGCCCGCAATCAATTCTTTGGTATCATGAGCCTTCATCGACAATCTTGATGTGGCCACAACTCCGTTTAACAACACAAAAAATGCAACGAGATAGAGATGGTTGGTCTGCGTATGAAGGCTAAATCCTATCGTAAAAACGGTAATCGCACTAATAGCAATCATGTGAATGCTTGCCTTCAGGTTGATAAAAATAAAAAGAAAAGCCAGAATCGTACTGACCAAAGCTCCAAAGAAAAAGTAATAAAGCTCAGGAATAAGCTCAATTCGGATGCTTTGCGTTATCAGGATATAAAGCAGTATTGTATTTACAACCAAAGGAATTCTACGCTGCGAAATTTCCGAAAGCATAAAAGAATTGGCTTTGCCCAATGTCATCAGAAAATAAAATATTGAAATCGGAATCAGTATTGTCAGGATGATGACCTGTATCGTAATCAAAAAGACTTCCTGATAGGGATGGTATCGATCTGTCAGGAAAAAATAGAGCAGGACTGCATATACCGAAATAAACATCGGATGGAACACATAGGAAACTATAGAAAGCAGTTTTTTCACTAGCTATATTTTCTTCCTCATTCGGGCAACAGGAATATCCAATTGCTCTCTATATTTTGCAATCGTCCTTCTGGCAATCGGATAGCCTTTTTCTTTTAATATGTCGGCCAATTGATCGTCAGGAAGCGGTTTCTGCTTGTCTTCTTCTTCAATGACATTCTGCAATATTTTCTTGATTTCCAATGTAGAGACATCTTCACCCTGGTCATTTTTCATAGCTTCGGAAAAGAATTCCTTAATCAGTTTTGTACCATAGGGAGTTTCTACATATTTGCTGTTTGCCACACGCGAAACCGTAGAAATATCAAGACCAATCATGTCGGCAATATCTTTTAGAATCATCGGTTTCAGCTTGGTTTCATCGCCATCAAGGAAATATTCCTCCTGATAATGCATGATGGCATTCATCGTCACAAATAAAGTTTCCTGACGCTGACGAATAGCATCAATAAACCATTTGGCAGAATCCAATTTTTGCTTGATGAACTGCACCGCTTCTTTCTGTTGGTTTGATTTGTCACGTGATGCTTTGTAGGTCTGCATCATTTCCTGATAATCTTTAGAAACGTGTAGCTCTGGAGCATTTCGTCCGTTTAAGGTTAATTCCAGTTCGCCATCGACAATACGGATCGTAAAATCAGGAACAATGTGTTCAATCATTTTGTTGTTTCCAGTAAAAGCACCGCCCGGTTTTGGGTTTAACTTTTCAATCTCATCGATTGCTTTTTTCAGCTGGTCTTGGGAAATACCATATTTTTGGAGTAATTTATCGTAATGCTTTTTGGTAAAAGATTCGAACTGATTTTCCAAAATATCAATAGCCAAATCAACAGATTCGGTAGGTGTTTTATGTTTTAGTTGCAGTAAAAGACATTCTTGCAGGTCACGGGCACCCACTCCGGAAGGCTCTAATTCGTGGATAATATGCAGGATTCTTTCCACGTTTTTCTCATCGGTATAAATACCTTGAGTAAAAGCCATATCGTCAACAATATCAGGAACACTTCTTCGAATGTAGCCCATATCGTCAATGCTTCCCACTAAAAATTCTGCAATTTCACGCTCCTCATCATTCAGTATAAAAGTATTCAACTGATTGATAAGGTCCTGATGGAAACTCACAGGTGCTGCAAAAGGCATGCTGCGGTCTTCATCATCATCACTATAATTATTTGCCTGTAGTTTATAATCAGGCGTTTCGTCATTACTTAAATATTCGTCGATGTTGATATCTTCAGCATCAATTCTATCATTGTCGAATTCATCATAATCGTCATAATCCTCGTTTTCGAATTCGTCTCTTTCATATTCATCCTCTTCCTTTCCAGCTTCCAATGCCGGATTTTCAACCATTTCTTCTTTTAATCGTTGTTCAAAAGCTTGCGTAGGCAATTGGATTAGCTTCATCAGCTGGATTTGCTGTGGAGATAATTTCTGGGACAATTTAAGTTGTAAAAACTGCTTAAGCATCTATTGAGTTATTTGGTATTTATAGTTCAAATTTAAACATTTTCAACTAAAAATGGCACACGTTAAGATAAACTTGTGCCATTTTTGGTAGGGTTGTGATAATGCATTGATTTTTAAAAAACTCAGCATTTTAAATGCCGCTTTTAATCTATAATATAAGGGTCTACTTCAGATGGATTAACACAATAAGGAGTTAAAGCATATTTTCTTCCAGGGTTCTTAGGATAAGAAGTATTAGGATCTAAAGTTCCAATATTGGTAAAGTAAGGTGAAATAAATACATTTTTCCATACGCCGGAATTATTTCCATAGTTGGTTATATTATACCTGACCTTCCCATCAATATTCAGACTTGCTAAACCAGGGTTATATGTTTTTGTAAATGTAGGCGAAATGAAAGTGTTGTTAGCGCAATTTTGATTTACGACTAGATCGTCATATCGGCCAACAGTTTTCAAGCTGTTGTTAGTGAAACGCTCTCCATGAAAATTACATTGAAACATATTGTATAATTCAAGGCCTGTACTCATGCTTAATTCGTATCGGTTTCCGGATAAATAATTAAAACCGCCGTCCATAAAAAATGCGGCGAGATCTCCATTTTCAAAAACATTGCCATTTACAACTGATGCCTCCATACCTTTGATAAAAACAGCTACACCTTTTCTGTTTGGATCTTTAAAGTCCAGATAAGTACTTGTTGCTCCAATTTCATTATTTATAATCCATCCGTCAACAAAGCTTTGTAAATGTAAGGAACCTAAAAAACCTCTGTCAGTTGAGGAATCATTTCCATAACCAGTTGCTGCTTTTAGGCCATGTAGATTGTTGTTTTCTATCCTTGAAGCCCAAGGAGATCCAAAAACGGCATGTTTAGCACAGTTGACAATATTATTGTTTATCAAAGAGCAGAATTTTCCGCTAAAAATTACCGCTGCATAAAGCCCGGAGCCTGCAGGATTCTCGTAATCACCGTCTATATATAAATTTTCAAGGCTAGCGTTTTCTGTATCGTTTGTAAAATTAAAAATACAATCGTTTAGGCCAGGACTGGCGGTATAAGTCGGACGTATTAATACTGGCATATTAGCAATCCAATTATTTCTTGCGGTCTGTTCTCCAACCAAAGTAAAGCCTGATGGAATAGTTACATTTCTGAATCGATAATAACCTCGTGGAAACATGATTTGAACGCCCGTAACCTTTTCACTTGTGGTAAATGCTACTATTAGTTTGTTTAATTCAGTAGAATAATCTGCGTCTGATTCTCTTCCAAGAATTCCAAACCATCTGACATTAATTGTGGTTCCCTCAATATTTCGTACCCATCTTCCATTTGTTGGATTAGCACCACCTGGAACTATAATTGTGCCGCCATTATCTGTTGCGGTTGTAAAACCGGCTATTCTCCAGACAAAATGACCTCCACCACCATCGTTATTTCCAATGTAGTCTGTGACATAACAAACATCACCATCGTTAGCTCCAATTACTCCCCTTAAATCGTCAATATTCTTAATTACTTGCATTTTCTATGTTTTTAAATTATTTTATATTATTATTTATTTCTTAGATACATTGTAAGTGTATTCTTAAATACTAAGATATAAAATATAGTGAATCAATAAGTTAAAATGAAGTTGTTTAATGGTGCTGGATTTGTTAATTGTTCTGGAGTTGCAAAAAAAATCCCGCTTCTTTCGAAAGCGGGATATAATATATAATATTTTAAGTTTTAAAACTCAGCATTTCCAGGAGTCCTTGGAAAAGGAATTACGTCTCTGATATTTGTCATTCCGGTTACAAACAGTACCAGTCTTTCAAAACCAAGACCAAAACCGCTATGAACTGCTGTTCCAAAACGTCTGGTATCTAAATACCACCAAAGTTCTTCTTCGTCTATACCTAATGTTTTCATTTTTTCAACCAAAACATCGTAACGTTCTTCTCTTTGTGATCCACCTACAATTTCTCCAATGCCTGGGAAAAGGATGTCCATTGCACGTACTGTTTTTCCGTCCTCGTTCAGGCGCATGTAAAAAGCCTTAATGTTTGCAGGATAATCATAAAGGATTACCGGACATTTAAAGTGCTTTTCAACTAAGAAACGCTCGTGTTCAGACTGTAAGTCAGCTCCCCATTCCTCAATAATATATTGGAATTTCTTCTTTTTATTAGGAGTTGAGTTCTTTAAAATATCGATAGCTTCCGTATATGAAACACGTTTAAAATTGTTTTCTAAAACAAAGTTCAATTTTTCAAGCAAAGTCATTTCACTTCTTTCCGCTTGTGGCTTAGATTTTTCTTCTTCCAATAAACGGCCTTCCAAGAATTTCAAGTCGTCAGCACATTTATCCATAGTGTATTTGATTACATATTGGATAAAATCTTCCGCTAAATCCATGTTGTCATCCAAATCGTTGAATGCTACTTCTGGTTCAATCATCCAAAATTCCGCTAAGTGACGGGAAGTATTTGAGTTTTCAGCTCTGAATGTAGGTCCGAAAGTGTAAATCTGTCCTAATGCCATGGCAAAAGTTTCTCCTTCTAACTGTCCGGAAACGGTTAGGTTGGTATGCTTCCCAAAGAAATCTTTTTTATAATCGATATGACCTTCTTCTGTTCTTGGCAGATTGTCTAATGGCAAAGAAGTCACCTGGAACATTTCACCAGCACCTTCTGCATCAGCACCTGTAATTACCGGAGTATTTACATATACGAATCCTTTTTCCTGGAAATATTGGTGTACGGCAAAAGACAATACGGAACGCACTCTCATGATAGCGCCAAAAGCATTGGTTCTTACACGCAAGTGAGCGTTGGCACGCAAAAATTCAAGCGTATGTTTTTTAGGCTGCATTGGAAATTTTTCAGGATCAGAATCACCTAAAATTTCTAAGCTGCGTACCTGAATTTCATATTTCTGACCAGCACCTTTGCTTTCAGTCAAAGAACCTTTTAATGCAACGGCAGCACCAGTAGTAATACGTTTTAACGTATCTGCTGGAGTATTTTCAAAATCAACCACACATTGGATATTATTTATAGTCGAGCCATCATTCAAAGCAATAAATTGATTATTTCTGAATGTTCTTACCCAGCCTTTTACATAAACTTCCTGCAATGTTTGAGCACTATTCAATAGCTCCTTAACTTTTGTGTGTTTCATTTTTAATGTTATAAAATAGTTTTTGATTTATTCCTGCGAGCCAAAAGATAGGCTTTTCGCTCTGAAAAACAGAAGGCAAAGATAGTAAAAAAATCAGTCAACAGCTGCCTATTACGTTACCAAGTCTGTATTCCGTTTTTTTATCTAATTTTACAAAAAAATAAAAATGAAAACCAATATTTTGGTCTCAGATACGCTGTATGTCATCGGGATTGTGTTTGTCATAATTCTCGTGGTTCTCGTATTTTTTCTTATTTACAAATTAAAAAAGGCGAAAGCCCAAAGAAGAGAGTTTGAGGAAAAATACAATACGCTTGAAGTGAAAGTCAATGGACTGAAGCTTGAAACTTTGGAATCGAAACTAAATCCGCATCTTTTTAAAAATATATTGAATTCGATCCAATCGCATGCGTACCAGACGTATCATGCGCTTGACAAACTGGCAAATGTCCTGGATTATATCTTGTATGAAAGCCAGAAAAAATTTGTCTCTCCAAGAGAAGAAATCGAATTTGCGTTAAACCTGATTGAAATCAACAAAATCAAAGTCAGCCCGCTTTTTGAATTGAAAGTAAAAACTAAAATCAAAGAAGCAGAATTGCTATATGAGCAGCCAATTTTAGCGCCTATGATTTCTATCGATTTGATTGAAAATGCATTTAAACATGCCGACTTAAAAAGTCCAGATGCTTTTATTTCTATCGTATTTGAATTTCGTGACAGCTGTTTTTACCTTACCGTTTCCAATAAGATATCAGACCACCGATCCTTAAAAAAAGACAACAGCGGATTAGGTTCAAACACTTTAGACCAGCGTCTTAGAATAATTTACAATAATAATTACAAGCTTGATAAATTTATCGAGGATGATGTTTATATTGCTCACTTAAAAATAGACTTACTTGAATACAAAGCTCAAATGCTTGCTGCTGGACGATGAATTGCCGGGATTGACGTATCTCAAAATGCTTTGCGAACAGATTCCGGAATTGGAAGTCGTAAAAGCTTTTGACAATCCTGAAAAATTGCTTGCCGAAATGGGAGGCCTTGATTTTGACCTGTGCATCACAGATATCGAAATGCCCGGAATTGATGGCCTCAGCGTTGCCAATCTGCTGAAAGATAAGATGGTGATTTTTACGACAGCTTATAAAGAATATGCTGCTGATGCTTTTGATATAGAAGCCATCGACTATATCACCAAGCCGGTAAAGAAAGAACGACTGCAAAAAGCAGTGGCTAAGGCTTTGGAAAAAATCAATAAAAAAGCGACTAACAAGAAATTTGTCCAATTGAATACGGATAAAGGAAAAGCATTGCTGTTTTTTGACCAGATTTTATACATACAGCCTTCGGAAACAGATAGCCGCGACAAGGAAGTATTGATGAAAGACGGAAATGTGATTCTGTTGAAGAACATCACTTTTGCCAAATTGCTTTCTCATTTGCCAAAAGCTGATTTTTGCAGAATCAATAAGAAAGAAATTATTGCTATGAAGGTGGTTAAGTTTTTTGCACATGACGAAATTACGGCTACAATTTTGGACAAAAACGGAAAGAATCTGGTGTTGTTTTTAAGCGATATTTACCGTTCTGATTTCTTGTGTAAAGTCAATATTTGAGTTTTATTACAAAATTTTTCCATCTTGTTACAATAGCCCCAAAGTATTTTACAAAATCAATTTGTAAGAGATTTTCAATACAGATATTTGCAACAACAAATTACTTACCTCATGCAAAAGCACAAAAATTCTATTTTTTATGTTCTTCTGATAGCTGTTTTTTCTGTGATAATCTATTGGTTCCTGGATCAAGGAAAACATTTGGAACATGGAAGGACGATTATTGAAAAAACTTCAGACAAAACGCAGTGGGAAGAATTTATCCTTTCCATGCAGCACAGTTTGCAGCATCCCCTGGCGATTTTATTAGCCCAAATACTTACCATCATTTTAGTAGCCCGATTTTTTGGGTGGATTTGCAGAAAGATTGGCCAACCATCAGTCGTTGGTGAAATTATTGCCGGTATTGTTTTAGGGCCTTCTTTGTTGGGATTGTACTTCCCAGAATTTAAAGAAACGATTTTTCCAGTAGCTTCTCTTGGAAATTTGCAGTTCCTAAGCCAGATCGGATTGATTTTTTTTATGTTTGTTATCGGGATGGAACTGGATTTGAAAGTTCTAAGAAATAAAGCGCATGATGCCGTAGTAATTAGCCATGCCAGTATTATTTTCCCTTTTACGTTGGGAATCGGGTTGGCTTATTTTATGTATGATTCTTTTGCTCCGGAAGGTATCGAGTTTTTGTCGTTTGCGCTTTTCTGCGGTATTGCGATGAGTATCACGGCATTTCCAGTTTTGGCGAGAATCGTTCAGGAACGAGGTATCCATAAGACAAAACTAGGAAGCATCGTAATCACTTGTGCGGCTGCAGACGATATCACGGCCTGGTGTATTCTGGCTGCTGTTATTGCCATCGTAAAAGCAGGATCTTTTGTAAGCTCCTTGTATATCATTGCTATGGCAGTTGCTTATGTTTTCCTGATGATTATAGTAGTAAAACCATTCTTGAAAAGAGTAGGTGACCTGTATTCTTCGAGAAAGACATTAAGCAAACCAGTAGTTGCTATTTTCTTTTTGACTTTGATTATCTCGGCATATGTGACAGAAGTTATCGGAATCCATGCTTTGTTTGGAGCTTTTATGGCGGGCGTGATTATGCCGGAAAGTGGCAAATTTAGAAGCATCTTTATTGAAAAAGTAGAAGATGTTGCCTTGATTGTATTGCTTCCGTTATTCTTTGTTTTTACCGGATTAAGAACAGAAATTGGTCTTTTGGACGACCCGTATTTATGGAAAATAACAGGATTGATTATAGCCGTAGCCGTAGCAGGTAAATTTTTGGGAAGCACATTAGCGGCAAAATTTGTCGGACAAAACTGGAGAGACAGCTTGTATATAGGTGCGTTGATGAATACCCGTGGATTGATGGAGTTAATCGTTCTTAATATCGGATATGAATTGGGCGTACTTTCACCTATGATTTTTACAATGATGGTCATCATGGCTTTGGTAACGACTTTTATGACAGGTCCTGCCTTAGACTTGATTAACTTTATTTTTAAGACCAAAAATTCAATCATTCCTGAAACCATAAGCAACAAGATAAAATATAAAATATTGCTTTCTTTTGCCATTCCGGATAGAGGAATCTCTTTATTGAAAGTAGCCAATAGCTTAGTAAGAAAACAAAATGGCAATGCTATAGTTACAGCAATGCATTTGTCATCCAGTAACGAATTGCACGGATTTGATGCCAGTCATTATGAGCAGGAAGTTTTCAAGCCTATGGTAAATGAAGCAGAAAATCTGGACCAAAAAATCATTACGCTTTTTAAAGCATCGGTAGATATTGATTCGGATATAACCGAGATTGCCAACCAAGGCGAATTTGATTTATTGCTAATAGGGTTGGGGCAGTCTATTTTTGAAGGAACCTTGCTGGGAAGAGTACTAGGATACACTACAAGAATTATAAACCCGGACAGGCTTATTGATAAATTTACAGGTAAAGAAGGATTGTTTGAAAATTCTCCTTTTGATGAGAGAACACGCCATATTATTGCCTACAGCAAGATGCCGGTTGGTATTCTGGTTGATAAAAATCTTGATGAAATTGATCAGGTTTTTATGCCACTTTTCTCTGCAGAAGATCGATTCCTGATAGAATATGCGCAGAAATTGATTCACAATAACGGTTCACAGGTAACAGTGTTGGATCCAACCGGAGAAATAAAAAACAATTCAGAAATTAAGGAGAGCATACGAGCTATTGAACAAATTGCTCCAAACCATATCACCATGTCGGGAGAAAAAACCATGACAAAAGAATTTTTAGAGAAACAAGACCTGATGATTATTAGCCTTGACAGCTGGAAAAAACTGGTTGACTCGCAAAGTGTTTGGTTAAATAATACACCATCTGTGTTAATTATTAAGCCATAAAAGTTTTAAAGTTTTATTTTTGCGTTTGGATTATACTTATAAAGATTACGTTATTATTAATTCTAAAAACCTGCTATGTTGTTCATAGCAGGTTTTATATTTTAAAACGGTCTCTAAAGTCCTAGGTTCAATATTACAGTCAATTTGATAGAAAGGTTGTCTTCAAATCGTGCCAGTTGGTTAGGCCCATATCTGTAAAATCCGGACAAACCAAAAGCTTTATAAATCTGGTTCAATTCGATACCTGATTCAAAATACCCGTCTCGTAGAGTTTTGTAGTTAAGCCCAATATGTTGCTCCGGTTTTTCCATATCACCCCAAGCCATTCTGGAAACCAAAACCAATGAAGGCTTGATTCCTTTAAAAACAGTCACTCTTTTAAAGCCATGCTTTAATTGGAACATCACATATTTGCTTGAGAAAAACTCATTAAAATACATGGTCTCGAAACTGTTTTTTCCGGCAATCGTAATTCTTTCAATCAGATTTTCCTTTGTAAGGCTGTTAGGAGAGGTGTTATAAAGATGCGAGATAGGAACATCGCCTAATGCATAGCCGGCTTCCATTAACAATGCCGTTCTTTGTCCGTTCAGGTAACGCTTTTCATATTCTGCCCTTAAATCGATTTTAGAGAAACCAAAATCGTTCTCAAAAACTTTTGGCAAGGATTGCGTAAACTGGAATGTAAATTTTGGGTATCGCTTTTCAATCTCTAATTTTCCGGTAGGAGTCTGCATATAATCACTAAACGGATTCCATTGTAATGAAACCATTGCCGTTGTCATGTCGTAGTTAGTGTATGATTTGCCATCAACCATGTAGATATAATTGAATTTTGGCTCAATTCTGCTATGGGTAAGCTGCCAGATACTTTCTGTTTTAGGAAGGATTTTGGTTTCAATATACCCTCGCCAGGTCTTATGATTATAGAAAGTACTTAAGTTGATTGGTCGCGGATCATAAATTTTAAAAACCCTTTTGTCGATGGCAAAAGAAGTACTCGCAATTTCTCGTACATCATCCGTATAACCTCCGCCAATCCATGAATTTGAAAAAATACCAACACGCACTGCACCGCCTATACTGTATTTGAAATCACCATCTTTGGTTCCATAGGCTGTATAGCCGTCCAAACGATATTTATTGGAAAACTTTTCATTGGTAATACCTCCCAAACCTACACGGAAACCTTCATAATTATTATAGCTCAATAGATATCGAAGATCCATATCTACAGGACCGATAGGCACATAGCCATTTAGTATTTTTCTTCCCAGGCGAAGCTTTTTTTCAAGTCGCTCTTTTTGGGCAATACTGTCTAAAGCAAAATAGGTTCTTTCGCTACGGACATCCAGGCTGTCTTTTCGGAAACTGTTCCAAAAATCATCGTCTTTTTTGACAGCGTCATCTTTAATTTCAATAGCAATGGCGGCATGTCTTATTTTTACTGGAGTATTGAGTTCTTTTTCAAAGTTGTATGATTTTGAAAGCAAGTAGGTAAAGTCGGAAGCATCTTTTTTTCGATGCGTGTTGTTGTTGTCGAAATCACCTTCAAATTTGATGGTACCGCCCAGAATTCGAATGTCGTCGTCGTTCTTTCCTTTGACAATTTTGAATTCTTTTTGTGTCGGGAACCAGATGTCTTGGTCTGCAAGATATTCAAATTCGTGTGTAGCAGAAATATCCAAAACACCACGGATTCGCATAATTGCTTTTGCAATAGCGTAATTTTCTTTGTCGATATAAACTACACCTTCCAATCCGGAGGACTTCCGTTTTTTCTTGGGTTTGAAATAGATCATATACGTATCCCGATTATCGAGCTTTACCGTATCTAATATTCTAAATCGGTAATCTTTAAACGCATCGGGTGCAATAGGACTATTGTATTTTGTTTCAAACAGTTCATATTTCGAATCATACACTGAAAAAGATTGCAGATTGAAAGCAATAATCTCGTAGATAGGATTTTTGAATCCGGCCATTTTTGTACCCAGAATTGTCTCCTTTAGTTTTTTGCCATTGAATTGGAACTGCGATACTTTTTCCGTCTGGAATAAATGCTGACGGTCTATAATTTTCTTGAACTTATAACTTGTAGAATCGATATTCTTGAATTCTTTTCCCCAATAGCGTTCTACAAATACAGAATCAATACTTCCGTCAATTGAATCCGGATTCGCTGAAACAATCAGTTTGTTATAAGACTTGAATTGGAAACTTAGTAGTTTTTGCTGAGGATCGTTCTTCTTTTTGTTTTTGATGGCTTTGCTTATAATGGCGTTAGCCGGATTTTCATCTGAAGAAAGCAGTATTTCATTTAAGTTTTCTGCTTTGGGCGCAAGCAATACATCATAATATTTTTTATGCCCAACAACAGTTATGGTTTTTGGGCTATAACCAATATAAGATATGGTAAAAGAATTGGTCTGATTTTCATTCAAGAACAGAAACTTTCCGTCTACATCTGTTACCGTTGAAATGTTATTACCGGTTATAGTAGCAAAAGGGAGTGGATTTTTTGTGTTTTCATCCCGCACGATTCCAGAAATCTGAAATTGTGCCTGTACCGAAATCGAAAGAAGAAAAAATAAAAACGTCAGGTGCTTCATAAAGTTATGTAACAGACGAATAGATGGTAGTTTTGTTACACTATGCAAAAGTAATCGACTTCAATAAAAAAAATCCACTATTTAAGTGGATTTTAATATTTAGTAATACAAATAGTGTTATATCGTATTAAACTTTCATGATTTCAGCTTCTTTAGCAGCTAAAAGTTCCTCTATTTTTTTGATAAATGAATTAGTCAGGTTTTGAACTTCATCTTCAGCACTTTTGCAAATGTCTTCTGAAGTTCCTTCTTTTTCTAATTTTTTAATATCAGTATTGGCATCTTTACGCACATTTCTGATTCCGATTTTTGCATCTTCTGCTTCTGATTTAGCCTGTTTAACCAAATCACGACGACGCTCTTCAGTTAATGGTGGTACGCTGATGATAATCACATCACCATTGTTCATCGGGTTAAATCCGATATTTGCTACCTGAATAGCTTTTTCAATCGGTTGAAGCATGCTTTTTTCGTAAGGCTGGATTGTAATAGTTCTTGCATCTGGCACATTGATGTTTGATACCTGGCTTAGCGGTGTAGCTGCACCATAATAATCAACAAATACGCTGCCTAACATAGCAGGACTTGCTTTTCCGGCACGGATGTTTAAAAATTCTTTTTCAAGGTGCGCAATTGAACCTGACATCGATTCTTCAGCACTATCTAATATAAAATCAATTTCTTCAGTCATTTTATCTAGAATTTCAGATTTCAGATTCAGATTTCAGTCTTCCGACAGTTATCCTGATTCTGCTCTCTAATTATACATTAACTACAGTTCCTACGTTTTCGCCTTCGCAGATTTTCAAAAGGTTTCCTTTTTTATTCATGTCAAAAACAACAATTGGCAAGGCATTTTCCTGACTTAGCGTGAATGCTGTCGTATCCATAACATTTAGACCTTTTTTCAAGACATCGTCAAATGTAATGGTATCAAATTTTACAGCATCAGGATTTTTTTCCGGATCAGCCGTGTAAACACCATCCACTCGGGTTCCTTTTAGGATAACGTCTGCATTAACTTCAACACCTCGCAAAACAGCTGCTGTATCTGTCGTGAAATAAGGATTTCCGGTTCCTGCTCCAAAAATTACAATTCGTCCTTTTTCAAGGTGGCGAACTGCTCTTCTTTTGATATACGGTTCAGCTATCGCCTCAATCTTTAAGGCAGTCTGTAAACGTGTCAGCATTCCTTTGTCTTCAAGAGCTCCCTGAAGTGCCATCCCGTTAATCACGGTTGCTAACATTCCCATATAATCACCTTGAACTCTATCCATTCCGTTGCTTGCTCCGGCAACACCACGAAAAATATTTCCTCCTCCAATTACAATTGCAATTTCAACGCCTTTGTCATGAATTTCCTTGATTTCATCTGCATATTCAGCCAATCTTTTTGGATCGATGCCGTACTGTCTGTCGCCCATCAAGGCTTCTCCGCTCAATTTCAGGAGTATTCTTTTGTATTTCATCCGTTGATTTTGTTTTCGCTTAAGTTGTGCAAATATAGTCATAATCTGTTTTTTTGGAATAAGTTGACGAAAAAAAAGTAATTCGTAATTTTGAGCTTATTTTCATGCCGTTAAATTGAGATTATGAAAGAAATTATTAAGAACAGTTTAGAAAAAAGCAATACTTATTTAGAATATAGAAAAGTAGTTGCCGACTTGCTTTTAAATGGGAAATCAACGGGTGATATCCAATCGGATGATTTGTTGCATTATAGCAAATTGAATGAAACAAGAATGAACCGTTTGGAAAAAACGATTACAGTTTCTCCTGAAATTGAAGAAAGACTGAAGCTATTAAGAAAGCACTATATCTGGCTCGTGATTTCTGAAGGTTGGTGTGGTGATGCGGCGCAGCTGCTTCCAATTATGCATAAAATGGAAGTGCTTACAGATCATATCGATTTTAAGATTGTATTCCGTGATGAAAATGAGGCCCTGATGAATAAGTTTCTGACTAATGGTGGGAAATCGATTCCGAAATTAATTGTTCTGGATAAAGAAACTTTGGAAGTTTTAGCAGATTGGGGACCAAGACCCAAAGAAGCATTTGATATGGTCAGAAATTATAAAGAAAAACATGGTGTTCTGGACGAAACAATCAAAACAGAATTGCAGATGTGGTATCTTCATGATAAAGGAATAAGTACTCAAAATGAGCTTTTGGAAATGATGCGACTAATCGAAATTCAGGAATAATGGCAGGCTATCAAGAACAAGGATATGTATATCTTGAAAATTTCTTTTCTGAAACTGAAATTGAGGCGATTGAAAAAATCCTGAGAAAATTTCATGAAAAGTGGCTGGAAGACAATGTGGCCTATTATGAAAAAGGACTATTGAATAGCCATAGTCTTACATCTGGCAATTATCTTAATCAAGAAGAGAAGACGGCACTTTTTCAGTTTATTAGTCAAGACAAGCTACAGGCAATTCTAAAAACGGTTTTTCCAAAAACTCCAATTTTCCTGAATACACAGCTTTTCTTTGATCCTAAAAATAGTGAACAGAAAAACTACTGGCATCGGGATATCCAATATACCGGAATGTCGGTTGAAGAACAAAAAACTGCCATTCAAAATCAAAACGTTGTTCATTTCAGGATTCCAATGAAAAAGGAATCTGGAATCGAGCTTGTTCCTAAAACGCATCGTGAATGGGATTTGCTAGAAGAATTTGAGGTGAGAAATTCCTTGAATGGAGCTGTTCCGAGTGATAATTTAAAACGAGGAAAAGTTATCGGATTGAATCGGGGCGATGTATTGGTTTTTTCTGCCAATATGATTCATAGGGGGATTTATGGGCAGGATCGATTTTCGTTAGATGTACTTTTTTGTGATGATATTCCTCAAATGAGAAATTTCATCGACCGAAATAATTATCCGTCAAAAGAAATTTTAGAAAATCTGAACAATACGGAATTGTTCGAACTTTAAAGTTTATTTAAAGTACCCAGAATATAAATCTTATCCGATGTCGACATGCCACCTGGATTACATCCTGGTTTTCCTTCAGGAATTTCACTTCCTATCTGTTTGTAATACTCCACCCATGCAGGGAAGAACTCATTAGTTCCCGGCTCTTTATAAGTCATTGGAGACAATTCGAAAAAAGGCTTATCGTTGTTGGCCTTTTTAAAAGCATCATAAATCAGTTCTGAACAATAATATTTTCCGTTATCATACACATAGTCGTCATCATAAGGAACGCCAATTTGTTTTAAGGAAAAAGAGATTGCTTCAGGAATCAAACCGATGTGTTTCTTTTTGATACGGCCTATATACATTGGTTTGGATGTGTTTTTTGAAAATTTCTTCAAGGTGTTCAATCGCACTTCCGTTCCGGCTGCTTCAATAATATAAATCGTTTTGTCTTTTATGTATACCAATCCCATATGGCTGAAATCGTGGCCTTGGTAACCTTCTGTTACGGCTTCAATCGCATCACATAAAGGACCGCAATCCATATCCTGAAAAATAAAATCGCCCGTTTTTAAATCGGATGAATTTATTTGGGCATATGAAAAACTAGAATAAAAGAATAGCAGTAAGAGGATCGTTTTTTTCATGGTTATTCTGTTTTTTTAGGAAGAGAATCTACAAAAGCTTCCAGGTCATAACCGTCCTTTACATCATAATTGCCGATTTTTGTCCTGCGTAAAGCGGTAAGATGCCCTCCGGAGTTTAAAGCTTTTCCGAAATCGAAAGCCAGTGAACGAATATAGGTTCCTTTACTGCAGACTACCCTGAAATCAATTTCGGGAAGAGCAATTCGGGTAATTTCAAATTCGTGAATAACAGTTTTTCGTGTTGGAATTTCAACTTCTTCACCATTTCGGGCATGTTCGTACAAGCGGACACCATCTTTTTTCAGGGCTGAGAAAATAGGAGGACGCTGGTCGATTTCACCAATAAACTGTTTTATGGTTTCATGGATCAGTTCTTCTGTGATATGGTCAGTAGGGAATGTTTCGTTGATTTCCGTTTCCAAATCATAAGAAGGCGTTGTTGCGCCAACCGTAATGGTTCCGGTATATTCTTTTTCCTGTCCTTGTAACTCGGAAATCCTTTTTGTGAATTTTCCTGTACAGACCAAAAGCAGTCCGGTAGCCAGCGGATCAAGAGTTCCGGCATGGCCAATCTTGATTTTTTTTAATCCCAGCTTGCTTTTCAAGGCCCATTTTAACTTGTTAACCGCTTGAAAAGAGGTCCAGTTCAAAGGCTTGTCTATCTGTAAAACCTGTCCGTCTTGAAAATCTTGTGCTGTCACTGGGAAGTTATTTTATGTAGATGAAATAAATTAGGAGCAATGTTCCGGCTACTATTCTGTAATAGCCCCACGGTTTGAAACCGTATTTTTTGATAACTCCTATAAAGAATTTGATGGCAATAATCGCAACGATAAAGGCGATGATATTTCCAATAACAAATAATTTCATATTGTCGCCAGATTGTGTCAACAACTCATAACCTTTTAATCCTGAAACCTTGTAGGTTTTCAAAAATACAGAATAGCAGGTCACGGCAAGCATTGTTGGAACGGCCAAAAAGAATGAAAACTCGGCAGCAACCTGTCGTGTCAGTCCTTGTTGCATGCCGCCGATGATTGAAGCAGCTGAGCGGCTTGTTCCCGGCATCATTGCCAGACATTGCCAAAAACCAATAGTGACTGCTTTTTTTATCGAAATGTCTTCTTCTTCAGCAACAACAGGGTTTTTGAAATAGTTGTCAATAAAAAGCAAGATAAAACCTCCAACAATCAATACGATTGCAATCGGGATAGGATTACCTAATACGGCATCGATATAATCGTCAAAAAGATAACCTAAAATTAGCGCTGGAACTACTGCCAAGGCTAATTTGATATAAAAGTTCAGCTTGCTGAAATTGAAAAATTTTCTCCAGTATAAAACTACAACAGCCAGAATGGCGCCAAATTGTATAGAAACCTGAAATAGTTTTGTGAAATCGTCTTCTTGGATTCCAAAATAGGAACTTGTGAAAATCATGTGTCCAGTAGAAGAAACAGGCAGGTATTCTGTTAGGCCTTCAACGATGGCGATTAAAATTGCTTCGATTAAATCCATTCTGTTAGGTAAGATTGTCAATTATCAGATTGTTATTCCGCTGGACGAAATAAGAAATCCAATCTATTTTTTAGGATTTTTTAAAATGGCGTAAATCGTAATTCCAAAACCAATCAGTACGGTTGTAGGAGCCAGACGGATTCTTCTGAAATCAAAAATCTTATCGCTAAAAACAGCTGGGTCATGGCTTCCACCTCCCGACATCAGGATAAATCCAAGCGCAATAACACCAATCCCTATCAATAAAAATTTATAGTTTACCTTGTCGAAAAGGAACTCGTTTTTTTGTGTATTTGTTTCTTTAGTACTCATAATTTTAAGTCAAAAGTTAATAGCCAGAAGCCAAAGTTTTTATGCGGAAATCCAAAATCCAAAATCCAAAATCTCAAATCAAAGATCAAAAATCAGAAATCTCAAATCAAAAAACCAATATTAATACAAATCGTCTGTACGCAAATTCAAGAATCGCTGTGTTGCAAAAAAAGTACTGAACCATGTAATCAGGATTCCGACAACCAAAACGCCAACCAAAACCAAACCTATCATCATTTGGTCTTCCATGATTTTCAGATTCGGGAAATTAGTTTCTACATAATACAATACGCCCATTAAAGCGAAAATGGCCAAAAGAGAACCTATAATTCCCAATTTGATGCTTCGCCAGATAAAAGGCTTGCGGATAAATGATTTTGTTGCTCCAACCATCTGCATCGTTTTAATAATGAAACGGTTTGAATAAATGGACAAACGCATTGAGCTGTTAATTAGCAAAACCGCAACCAAAGCCAAAAATCCGCTGGCAATCAAAATCCAAAAACTGATTCTTTGGATGTTGTCATTTACCAGATTTACTAAGACTTTATCATAAACAATGTCAGAAACCATTGGATTGTTAACAATCTTTGATTCAAATTTCTTGATACTGTCTGTTACTATATAATCTGCTTTTAAGTGAATATCGAATGAATTCTCCAAAGGGTTTTCACCCAAAAATGCCATAAAATCTTCCCCAATAATATCCGTATGCTGCTTGGCCGCTTTGTCTTTGGTTACAAATTCGTAAGATTTTACAAATTTTGATGTCTTTAATTGAGTATCAAACGCATTGATAATGCTATCGTTAGCCTCATTTTTAAAATAAACCGACATGGCGATTTCTTCCTTAAAGTCATCCGACAATTTCTTTGAATTGATTACAAATAACCCTAAAATTCCCAGTAAAAAGAGTACCAGGAAAACGCTCAATACCACGGAAAAATAAGAAGAAATAAGTCGTCGCTTTTGAAATTTTTCAAATGATGAAGCCATAGTTTTGATTTAATGCTGTAAAAATAATAAAGATTTCTTTAAACACAGTTTATAACGCTCAAAGTTTTGACTTTCGTACAATAAACGTAAATTTGCTACCTTGAATTGATTTTTTTTGTATATAGCAAAATAACTCTCTGAACATTAACCTTAAACCTAAAGATCTTAGCGACTTAGAATCTGATACGATGAAATACAATCCTAACGAAATTGAAGCCAGATGGCAAAAATACTGGGCAGAAAACGGAACCTTCCACGCAGAAAATAATTCTGATAAACCAAAATACTATGTTTTGGATATGTTTCCTTATCCTTCTGGGGCAGGTCTCCATGTAGGGCATCCGCTCGGATATATTGCATCTGATATTTATGCAAGATTTAAAAGACACCAGGGATTTAATGTTCTGCATCCGCAAGGCTATGATAGTTTTGGTCTTCCGGCTGAGCAGTATGCTATCCAGACAGGGCAGCATCCAGACAAGACAACCAAAGAAAATATTGCCCGTTATAGAGAGCAGTTAGATAAGATTGGTTTTTCTTTTGACTGGAGCAGAGAAGTAAGAACATCCAGTCCGGAATATTATAAATGGACTCAGTGGATTTTTATTCAGCTGTTCAATTCTTGGTATGATAAAGATGCGAATGAGGCAAGAGATATAAGAACCCTTATTCTTGAATTTGAGGAAAATGGTAATGAAAAGGTAAATGCTGTTGCTGATGATGCTATTCCTGCTTTTTCTGCCAAAGAATGGAAATCCTATTCCAAAGAAGATCAAGAAAGAATTTTATTGAAATACCGTCTTACGTTTTTGGCAGAAACAGAAGTAAACTGGTGCCCGGCATTGGGAACTGTTTTGGCAAATGACGAAATTATAAATGGCGTTTCTGAAAGAGGTGGACATCCGGTGATCCGTAAAAAAATGACGCAATGGAGCATGAGGATTTCAGCTTATGCAGAACGTTTGCTTACAGGTTTGGAAACCATCGATTGGACAGAATCTTTGAAAGAAAGCCAAAGAAACTGGATAGGAAAATCAGTTGGAGCTTCTGTAACTTTTAAAGTAAAAGACTCTCAATTTGAAAGAAATGCAGTAGATTATATTTTGAGCGGCGACGAAACAAACAATCATGCGATTGAAGTTTTTACAACCCGTCCTGATACGATTTTTGGTGTAACCTTTATGACTTTGGCTCCAGAACATGATTTGGTAGCAAAAATCACTACGCCGGAACAAAAGAAAGCTGTTGAAGCGTATGTTGAAGCGACTTCCAAACGTAGTGAACGTGATAGAATGGCCGATGTAAAGACTATTTCAGGTGTTTTCACAGGAGCTTATGCAGAGCATCCGTTTACAAAAGAAGCCGTTCCGGTTTGGATTGGTGACTATGTGTTGGCGGGATATGGAACTGGAGCTGTTATGGCTGTTCCTTGTGGTGATGAGCGTGATTATGCCTTTGCCAAACATTTTAATATTCCAATTAAAAATATTTTTGCAGGAGCTGATATTTCAGAAGAAGCCTATACTTCAAAAGATAATGTAGTGATTGGCAATTCAGATTTCCTAAACGGACTGGATTACAAAAAGGCTACTAAAAAAGCAATTGAAGCACTGGAAGAATTAGGGCAAGGAAAAGGAAAAACCAATTATCGTTTGCGTGATGCTGTTTTTTCACGCCAGAGATATTGGGGTGAGCCTTTCCCGGTTTATTATGTGAACGGATTGCCACAGATGATTGAAGCGCAGCATTTGCCGATTCGTCTTCCGGAAGTAGAAAAATATTTGCCAACAGAAGACGGACAACCACCTTTAGGAAATGCATCAGAATGGGCATGGGATACAAAAAATGCTACAGTTGTTAGCAATGAATTGATAGACGATGTGACTGTTTTTCCTTTAGAATTAAATACGATGCCGGGCTGGGCAGGAAGCTCTTGGTACTGGCTTCGTTATATGGACGCACATAATGAAGAGGAGTTTGTTTCTGAAGAAGCTCAAAATTATTGGCAAAATGTCGATTTATATATAGGAGGTAGCGAGCATGCTACTGGCCACTTGTTGTACTCCCGTTTCTGGAACAAATTTTTGAAAGACAGAGGTTTTGTTAACCAAGAAGAACCGTTCAAGAAATTAATCAATCAGGGAATGATTTTGGGAATGAGTGCTTTGGTTTACAGAATTTCCGGAACCAATACTTATGTTTCTAAAAATATCAAAAATAATTACGAAACGGAAGGACTTCATATAGATGTAAGTCTTGTGAATGCTTCTGATGAAATTGATATCGAGAAATTGAGACAATGGCAGCCTCAATTCAATGATGCAGAATTTGTAACAGAAAACGGAAGATTTTTTGTAGGCAGAGAAGTAGAGAAAATGTCCAAACGTTGGTATAATGTTGTCAATCCGGATGACATTTGTAATGAATACGGAGCTGATACATTGCGTCTATATGAAATGTTCTTGGGGCCGTTAGAGCAAGCCAAGCCATGGAATACTGCCGGAATAACAGGTGTTTTCGGATTCTTGAAAAAGCTTTGGAAGTTGTATTTTGATGATAATGGTTTGATTGTAAATTCAAATCCTGCTTCACCGGAAGCATTGAAAACGTTGCATAAGACAATCAAAAAAGTACAGGAAGATATCGAGAACTTCTCGTTCAACACTTCGGTAAGTTCTTTTATGATTGCTGTAAATGAATTGACGGCAATGAACTGCCATGAGCGTTCTATATTGGAGCCGTTAGCCGTTGTAATTTCGCCTTATGCGCCTCACATCGCTGAAGAATTATGGGAAAGATTAGGACATAAAGAAAGTATTTCTGCAGTTCCTTTTCCACGATTCAATCCGGAATACCTGATAGAAAACAATAAAGAATATCCGGTGTCGTTTAACGGAAAAATGCGTTTTACAATTAACCTTCCATTGAATTTGACTGTAAAGGAAATTGAAGACATTGTAATGGCTGATGAAAGGACCATCAAACAATTGAATGGCAAAACGCCTAACAAGATTATCATCGTTCCAGGAAAAATCATCAATCTTGTAGGTTGATTTTAAGAGAATATTAGCACTGACAAAGTTTCAGTATTGACAAAACCTCGCTATATTGGCGAGGTTTTTGTTTATAATTAGATATCAAAAAACAAAAAAAATGATTGGATATTATATCTTAATAGGTGTTATCGCATTGGTCAGTTGGGCTGTTAGTGCCAAGCTGCAAAGCAAATTTGAGTTTTATTCGAAAGTACATTTACGCAACGGAATGAGCGGTGCGGAAATTGCTGAAAAAATGTTGCAAGATCATGGCATCACAGGAGTACGAGTAATTTCAACTCCCGGTAGATTGACAGACCATTATAATCCTGCAGACAAAACGGTAAACCTGAGCGAAGCAGTATATAATCAAAGAAATGCTGCGGCTGCGGCTGTTGCTGCTCACGAAGTAGGACATGCCGTACAGCATGCCCAGGCTTATGAGTGGTTGAATATGCGTTCTAAGTTAGTTCCGATTGTGAACGTAACTTCTGGAATGTCGCAATGGGTGGTGATTGGAGGATTGATTCTTGGGGCAGCTACCGGTTTTGTGGGAGGCTTCTATATCGCAGTAGCGGGTCTGGTTATGATGGCATTTGCCACTCTCTTCAGTTTTATTACGCTTCCGGTGGAATATGATGCTAGTAACAGAGCTTTGGCTTGGTTAAAAAATAAAAATATGTTGAGCCAACAAGAATATGCGGGTGCTGAAGATTCATTGAAGTGGGCCGCACGAACTTACCTTGTAGCTGCGATTGGTTCATTAGCTTCGCTACTGTATTGGGCACTTCAGGTTTTTGGAGGCAGAAGAGACTAATGAATTTAAGATTTAATGATTTAAGATTTTAGGTCTTGTGGAATAATTAAAATGATCCGTGTTTAACAAAGCACGGATTTTTTTGTTTGTAGTTCTCATGTCTGTAAAAATTAAAGGTATTCTGAACTAGTAGCTTAAACTTGGTATTTAACTTACCCGCAAATCACCTATGACTACACACCAAAAATCCCAAATCTAAAATCATAAATCTAAACTCTCCAATCATAAATCCCAAATCAAAAATCTCCAAATCTACAACTGTATCTGTCTCTCTATCTGCTGGTCTAAAGAGATAAAGGTTTCTGTTCTGGAAACGCCTTCTATAACCTGTATTTTGGTGTTTAATAATTGCATCAGATGTTCGTTATCACGACAGATGATCTTGATAAGAATTGACCAGTTTCCTGTAGTATAATGACATTCCAAAACTTCAGGGATTTTTCGTAATTCACGAACCGCTTCCGGATTTCGGGCTGCTTTGTCCAAATAGATTCCAACAAAAGCCATCGTGCTATAACCCAGGACTTTTGCATTGACTACAAATTTTGACCCTGAAATAACCCCAGATTGTTCTAGTTTTCGAAGACGCTGATGGATAGCAGCTCCGGAAATACCTATTTTATTCGCAATCTGAAGTATTGGCTTTCGGGCATCTTCCATTAGGTCACGAAGGATTTCTTTGTCGATACCGTCAATTTCTATTTGTAAGGAATTAATCTTCATGAGTTTTGATTTGTAACTGAATTGAGGAATTTCAGTTTTAGTTTAATCAAAAATATGAATTTATGTTTGAATTTTGGAAGATTAATGCCGCAGATTGCACAGATTTCTGTTGGTTAATCAGTGGAAATCTGTGTAATCAGTGGCTAAATATTTTTTTATCCGGCTACATGCATCGGATTATAACCCATATAAGGAACTTCTTTTTCATTGAAAGTAACGCCGTAGTTTTCCAGTTCTTTCAAAATCGGAAGATAAACTTCTCTGCGTATTGGTAATTGAACACCTGGAGTTTTGATGTTTCCGTTCAAAATCTGCAAAGTAGCTATGGCTACAGGAAGACCTACAGTCTTTGCCATAGCGGTATAAGTCTGGTCATCGCCTATGCAAACCATAGTGGAATCAATCTGTTTTTCTTTGCCGTCAAGCACGTAGCCAAATTTGTGATACATCACAATCATGTCTTTGTCATGTTTTTCCAACGACCAGCTTTCGCTTAATATTTTTTCAAGAATTTGTGCCGGAGTAGCATTTTTCAAGCCGACAATTTTTTTGTTATTGAACAAGTCGAGTTCTAATAATTTGTCCCATTTGATATCGTCCTGATCTATCTTTAAAATCAATCGTAATTTGATTTCTACAGAATCGGTTGGATGGTAAGGCAAGAAAGAGTTTGTGAACTCACGATAAGTCATGTTTTCGGAATTTTCCATAACATAGCTATCGTCCGTCATTCCAAGCTGCACGAACATATTCCACGCTTTTGAAAAACCTACACGACGAATCGTTCCTCTATACAAAGTTAGGGCGTCATCAAGACCGTATACACTTCTATATTTTAAGGAGTCGCGATTGGCATAACCTTCAAATCGGCCATAGCCTTCAACTTCCATAAACTCAGTTCTTCTAAATAATTTATGATATGGGATATACTTATAAGTACCTTCCTGAATAAATTTAGCGGTACCGCCTTGTCCGGCCAATACCACGTTTCTTGGATTCCAGGTGAATTTATAATTCCAAAGATTATTATCAGATTCTGGAGCCACAAGTCCACCACAAAAAGATTCAAAAAGAATAATTTTGCCTCCCTTATCACGAATTTCGTCTATCACTTTCATGGCACTCATATGGTCTATCCCCGGATCGAGTCCTATTTCGTTCATGAAAACCAAATTATTCTCTTTGGCTTGGGCATCCAAACTTTGCATGGCTTCACTGATATAGGAAGCCGTAACCATGTGTTTTTTGTAAGTGATGCAATCTTTTGCCACTTCAATATGCATGTGTGCAGGAAGCATCGAAATGACGATATCTGCTTTTTGGATTTCTTCTTTTCTCTGACTTTCATTAAAGATGTCGAAAGCAATTGCAGTAGCATTTTTATGGTTTTTGGTTTTTCTCTGAGCCAGTTCTAGTGAAAGGTCGCCAATAGTTAAGTGTAGGTTTTCTTCTTCTGATTTGTTTAGAAGATATTGTATTAGTGAAGAAGCAGACCTTCCGGCCCCAATAATTAGGATATGTCTCATAAAAAACCGTAAAATTTTAATAATAACACAAAAGTAGGTATTTGTTATATTTTAAAAAACTTAATGTCGGTTTGATTGTCATAAAGTTTTCAAGATGCTTAACTTTGTGGTAAATTTAAATCAACAATGGATAGGAAGATTATTTCTGCAGCGGCAATTTTAGGTTTTGTCGCTATCATATTAGGTGCATTTGGTGCGCATGCTTTGAAAAAAGTTCTTGATGTTGAGCAATTGGTTTCTTTTGAAACCGGAGTACGATATCAAATGTACCACGCCTTATTTCTGCTATTTCTTGGAAGCACTAAGTTGGTGTCTGACAAGACCAAAAAAAATATTTACTACTTAGTCCTATCAGGCGTTTTGTTGTTTTCTGGTTCTATTTATCTTTTGGCTACCAGAAATATAACAAACGTAGATTTTAGCGTTATAGGATTTATAACACCAATAGGTGGATTGCTTATGATTATAGCTTGGGCTTTACTTTTTTTAAATATCCTAAAGGGAAAAGCATAAAGTTTTATCAAATATATTCAATCTGAAATTTAATTTTTACTTTTGCCAAATAATTTTAAACACAACTCAATTAGAATTCTATGGATAATTACACCCAGTTTACGAAAACGATTTCGCTAGAGAAATATGGAATCAAGAATGTTGAAGAAGTAATTTACAATCCTTCTTATGAAATGCTGTATGCGGAAGAGTTAAATTCAAACCTTAAAGGGTTTGAAAAAGGGCAGTTGACAGAGTTAGGAGCAGTAAATGTAATGACGGGTGATTTTACAGGACGTTCTCCAAAAGATAAATATATTGTTCAGGATGATGTTACTAAAGATACCATTTGGTGGACATCGGATAAGGCTGTTAATGATAACAAGCCAATCAGCCAACAAACTTGGGAGGCTTTAAAAAAGACGACTGTAGATCAGCTTTCAGGCAAAAAACTATATGTGGTTGATGCATTTTGCGGAGCCAATGAAAATACAAGACTAAAAGTAAGATTTATTGTTGAGGTAGCATGGCAGGCACATTTTGTAAAAAATATGTTTATCCGCCCAACAGAAGAAGAGCTTGAAAATTATGGAGAGCCTGATTTTGTGGTAATGAATGCTTCAAAAACTGAATTTTCAGATTATAAGGCACATGGCTTGAACTCAGAAGTATACATTGCTTTCAACCTTACTGAAAAAGTTCAGGTTATTGGAGGTACGTGGTACGGAGGAGAAATGAAAAAAGGACTTTTCGCCATGATGAACTATTACCTTCCATTGCAAGGAATCGCTTCAATGCACTGTTCTGCTAACAAAGGAAAAGATGGCGATGTTGCTGTTTTCTTCGGATTGTCCGGAACTGGAAAAACGACGCTTTCAACAGATCCAAAACGTGAATTGATTGGTGATGATGAGCATGGATGGGATAATGATGGTGTTTTCAATTTTGAAGGCGGATGTTATGCAAAAACAATCGACTTAAGCAAAGAAAACGAGCCGGATATCTATAATGCTATCAAAAAAGATGCATTGCTTGAAAACGTAACCGTTGATGCAGACGGCAAAATTGATTTCAAAGACGGTTCTGTAACTCAAAACACAAGAGTTTCATATCCTATTTACCATATTGATAATATTGTGAAGCCAGTTTCTAAAGCTGGACATGCTTCAAAAGTAATTTTCCTTACGGCAGATGCATTTGGAGTTATGCCTCCGGTAGCGAAACTTTCGCCAGAGCAGACTAAATATCACTTCCTTTCTGGATTTACGGCAAAATTAGCAGGTACTGAAAGAGGAGTAACTAAGCCAGAACCTACTTTCTCAGCTTGTTTTGGAAAAGCATTCCTTTCGCTTCACCCAACGCAATACGGTCAGGAATTGGTGAAAAAGATGGAAGAGCACAATGCTACAGCTTATTTGGTAAATACGGGCTGGAATGGTACAGGAAAAAGAATTTCTATCAAAAATACAAGAGCGATTATCGACAGAATTTTAGATGGTTCGCTTGAAAAAGCGGAGACTGCTACGTTGCCGATTTTCAATTTTGAAATCCCAACTGCTTTAGAAGGAGTTGACTCTGATATTCTTGATCCAAGAAAAACGTATGCTGATGCGTCAGAATGGGAAACTAAAGCTCTTGATTTAGGAAAGCTGTTCGTAAAGAACTTTGCACAATATGCTACTAATGAAGAAGGTCAAAATCTGGTAAAAGCGGGCCCTCAGGTTGACTAATCCTGGATTATAAGATACTAAAAAACCCTGCATTCGCAGGGTTTTTTTGGTTAAAATCTCTCCCTTTAAGTTTTATTCTTTAATTATTTTCAAAGTTTTTACTCCAACACCTGAAATAACTTTAATTAAATATGTTCCTGAAGTTAAGTGTGAAACATCAATAGAGTTTTCATTGTTGTTGATGTTTTTAGTTGCCACTTTTTGCCCTAATAAATTATAAATTGATACAGCAGTAATTTCTTTATCAAATGAAAGATTTAATAAATCTCTAACTGGGTTTGGATATACTTTTAATTCATTAATTGCAAAATCTTCAGTGGAAAGTGTTGAGGAATAACATAAAATAGAATTGAATGAGTTTTTATCAACATTGGTTTCGTCTCCAAGTTGACCATAATTATTTCTACCCGTTGACTTTATAAAATTAGCGGTATTTTTCACCAAAACATGGTCTGTTCCTGCTGATACATCAGCATTGTCTGAAGATGTTCCTACTTGTGCCGGTCTGCTTTTTATTTGTGCAGAAATACCATTTCCTAGCTCTCCATATAAGCCCTCTCCCCAACTCCAAAGTGTACCGTCTGTTTTAATTGCATAAGTAAAAGAACGTCCTGCTGCTATTTTTTGCCAATCAGTTGATACGCCTATTTGTTCAGGACTAGTTCTGTCTGTTGTGGTACCATTTCCCAGCTGACTCCCGGAATTTGCTCCCCATGCCCAAAGTGTACCGTCTGTTTTTATGGCTACAGAATGATATCCATTGGAAGAAATTTTTTGCCAATTAGTATCAGTTCCAACTTGAGTAATGCTATTAAGAGAAACTATAACATAACCTAAGCCCAACTCTCCGTTTGCATTATAACCCCAACTCCAAAGTGTACCATCTGTTTTGATGGCTAAATTATGGTCATTTTTAGTAGCTATTTCTTGCCAATTAGCTGTGCCTAATTGTATTGGTGTTGATTTATTTACTGAAGTATTATCGCCTAATTGCCCATAATGATTTCTACCACTACCCCATAAAGTACCATCTGTTTTTAATGCTATAAAATGTTCTTCTCCGGCATTAATATTTTGCCAATTAGTTGCAGTGCCCACTTGTGTTGGGGTAGTTACAGTAGTTGCTGCTCCTTGTCCTAATTGCCCATATTGATTTCTTCCCCAAGACCAAAGTGTGCCATCAGCCTTAATGGCATAAGATGTTCTTAAGCTTGTAGCTATTTTAACCCAATTGTTTGCTGTACCAATTTGTGTTGGAGTGTTTTTATTTACCGTAGTGCCATCGCCTAATTGAGAATAATCATTTCTTCCCCATGCCCAAAGCGTTCCATCATTTTTAATTGCTAAAGAGTGATCGTAACCAGCACTCATACTTTGCCAGCATTGTGCAGACATTTGTAATGATAAAAATAATAATAGAATTGTAATTGTTCTTTTCATTGTTTTTCTGTTTTCATCTGAATTCATTTCAGATGTTGTTATGTGATTGTTTGTAGATTTGGTTTTAAAATATTTTTGATTCGCTTAGTGTGATTGTTTTTAAAATTCAAAAATCTGGCAAATGTAAAAATATCCTTCTGTGCTTTGAAGTTGATTCATTTGGCAAATCTAATTAATAAAAAAAGTAAATTTTAAGCGATGAACATTCGTTGAGAATTGTAGGACATTCGTTTGTGATTTTCGTTTTCCCGAAAAATAAAACCCTAAATTCAGTAGAATTTAGGGTTTTATATATATTGAAATTTTATTTTTATTTTGCTTCTTTATTTGCTTTTGCAATATACTTCTCTAAAGCCATAGTCATAGATGGAGCTTCAGGAGACGGAGCCATGATATCGACTCTTAGTCCGTGATCCAAAGCTTCTTTTTGCGTAGTGCTTCCAAAAACAGCAATCCTGGTGTTGTTTTGTTCAAAATCAGGGAAGTTCATGAACAAAGACTTTATTCCTGTTGGGCTGAAAAATGCCAAAACATCATAATAAACATCGGCTAAGTCTGACAAGTCACTCATTACTGTTTTGTAAAAAGTAGCTTGTGTCCAGTTAACTTTTAAGTTGTTTAGTGTTTGTGGTGCATCTGCATTCAGCTGATCTGAAGCTGGCAAAAGAAACTTCTCGTCTTTGTATTTCTTAATTAGCGGAGATAAATCTGCGAAATCTTTCTGTCCTACATAAATCTTTCGCTTTCTGTAGATTACATATTTTTGAAGGTAAAAAGCAATGGCCTCTGACTGGCAAAAATATTTCAAATCTTCAGGAATCTTATATCTCATCTCTTCTGCTACTCTGAAAAAATGATCGATGGAATTTTTGCTAGTTAAGATGATGGCTGTAAAATTGTTCAAGTCAATTTTTTGCTGTCTCACGTCTTTTGCGCTAACGCCCTCAACGTGGATAAAAGGCCTGAAATCAATTTTGACTTTGTGCTTTTGTTGCAACTCAAAATATGGAGAGTTTTCTACTTTAGGCTCTGGCTGCGAAACCAAAATTGTTTTCACTTTCATAGTTGACGTTTTCTTGTGTACTACCTTTTTGTAAACCAATAATACATGAAATAATAAGGTGCTATTTCAAGTGCGCAAAGATACAAAATAAAATAAAACAACTTGCCGATAATCAAATTTTGATAAATTTTTAAAGAAAGAAGATAAGTAAGTATGTTTATTAACAAAATGATAGCAATAAGGAAATATATTAATAAATCTATTGGTGTATCGTTATAGAACAAAATTACATTTAAAGGAAGGATGCAAAGTCCTATATAAGTTCTGTAACTAACTTTTTGCAAATTAAACTGTTCACTAAATTCTTCAATATTAAAAGAAGTAGCTATAATCTTCTCTATGAGGTATTTAGAGAGTATGAAAATGCTCAATAACGTAACGATTTGAACATAAGTTATCCAGTCTGTTTTTGAAGTATATCCAAAATAGCTCAGGATAATCTGAATAAAAAACGCAAAGGAAATGACTTGCACTACAAACAGCGAAATCGTAAACCAGTTCATAAGGTTGCCGCTGTCTCTGTAAATCTTGATGTATTTGTCGCTGTATGCCAATCTTGAAAAATCAGAAAAACGACCTTCGAAAACGCCTTTTGTGGCAGCAATAAGTACAAAGCAAAGCACAAATAGGACAGTTGCCCAATCTCTGCTTTCCAAAATCCTCGGCTGTAAAACGATTTCTAACATGGCGTAAAATTAGTGATTTTTATTACTTTCTTTTTTTATTTTTTTTCGGAAATGCCTCTTCAATTATTATCAAGAAATTGGAGTGTAAGAAGCGAAAAAAAGGAACAGGCCAAAAGCGAATAAACCCCATGAAATTTAAGAAAAGCAGAGATTATTATAATTTTATTATGAATCAGCAACCATAAAAAGTTTACTTTTGTCATGAAATTATGCAAATATGAATGACGGCATTGTTATAATTCCTACTTATAACGAAATTGAAAATATCGAAAGTATCATCAGGACTGTATTTTCTTTGCAGAAGCCATTTCATGTTTTGATTATTGATGATAATTCTCCAGATCATACCGCACAAAAAGTAATTGCGCTTCAGGAAGAATATCCTGGACGTCTTTTTTTAGAACAACGAAGTAAAAAGTCGGGCTTAGGTACTGCTTATGTGCATGGTTTTAAATGGGCACTTGAGCGTGAATACGAATACATTTTTGAAATGGATGCTGATTTCTCGCACAATCCGCACGATTTAGAAAAGTTGTACGATTCCTGCCGTTTTGGTATTTATGATGTCGCTATCGGTTCTCGATATGTTACAGGAGTAAATGTTGTAAATTGGCCTTTAAGTCGTGTTTTGCTTTCCTATTTTGCTTCGGTATATGTTAGATTGATTACCGGAATGGAAATTCGTGATACGACAGCCGGATTTGTATGTTACAAAAAAAATGTCTTGAAAAGCATTAACCTGGATAAGATAAAATTTATAGGTTATGCGTTCCAGATTGAAATGAAATATAGGGCGTATGCCAGAAAATTTAAAATTGTTGAAGTGCCAATTATTTTCACTGACAGGACAAAAGGGCAATCGAAAATGAGTAATTCTATTATTAAAGAAGCCATTTTTGGAGTTATCGTCTTACGAATAAAGAAAATGTTCAACAATCTGTAAGGAATTTTCCATACAGTTTTAATGCGCAAAAAAAACAAAGAAAAGAAAGATGAAAAGTGTTTTGATTAAGAATGCCAAAATAGTAAATGAGGGGACTATTTTTGAAGGAGACGTTTTAATTGAAAACGAATTTATTGTTGAAATTGCGGAAACTATCAGCGCAAAATCATCATCAACAAAAATCATCAATGCCGAAGGGAATTATTTGATTCCGGGAGCCATTGACGATCAGGTGCATTTTCGTGAGCCTGGCCTAACACATAAAGGGGATATTGCTTCGGAATCGCGTGCAGCTGTTGCAGGAGGGATTACCTCTTTTATCGAAATGCCCAATACAAATCCTCAGGCATCAACTATTGAGTTACTTGAAGATAAATTTAAGATTGCTTCCGAAAAATCGGTAGCAAACTATTCTTTTATGTTTGGTGGGACCAATGATAATTTGGACGAAATACTGAAAGTAAACCCAAAAACAGTAGCCGGACTAAAAATATTTTTAGGGTCTTCTACAGGAAACATGCTTGTGGATAATGAAGAGGTTTTGGAAAAAATCTTTTCTAGTACTCCTTTGCTGATTGCTGTACATTGCGAAGATGAGACTACAATTAAAAATAATCTTGCAAAATACAAAGAAGAGTACGGTGATGACATTCCTATGAAATTTCATCATCTGATTCGAAGTGAAGAAGCGTGTTATTTATCGTCTTCCAAAGCGATAGAATTGGCTAAAAAAACAGGAGCAAGACTGCATGTTTTCCATCTTTCGACTGCGAAAGAAATGAAGCTTTTTACCAATAAGATTCCTTTAGAAGAGAAAAAGATTACTGCTGAAGCTTGTATACATCATCTTTGGTTTACCAATGAGGATTATGACAAAAAAGGCAGCCTGATTAAGTGGAATCCTGCCGTAAAGACCCAAGCGGATAAAGATGCGCTTTGGGAAGCTTTGCTTGATGACAGAATTGATGTCATTGCTACTGACCATGCTCCACATACTTTAGAAGAAAAGAAAAATCCATATACATCAGCACCTTCTGGTGGGCCTCTTGTGCAGCATGCGGTTGTCGCCATGTTTGAAGCTTTTCATCAGGGAAAAATTTCTGTTGAGAAAATCGTAGAAAAAATGGCCCATAATCCTGCAAAAATTTTCAAAATCGAAAAGAGAGGTTTTGTTAAGGTAGGCTATTATGCTGATTTGGCGATTGTCAATGCCGGTTTGCCATGGAGCGTTAAAAAAGAAAATATCCTATACAAATGTGGCTGGTCGCCATTTGAAGGATATACCTTTAAGTCGAGAATAACCCATACATTTGTAAATGGAGAACTGGTCTATAATAATTTCAAGGTGAAAGATGTACATCCGGGAATGCGATTGGAATTTGACCGTTAATAAAAGGGTATGAAAAAGTATTTTTTATTGTTGGTTTTGCTAAGTATGGCATCCTGTCAGCAAAAGGCAATTGAAGAACCTGCTAATCTTATTCCGAGAGATAAGATGAAGCAGATTATCTACGATCTTTCCTTGCTTCAAGGAATTAAAGGCGTCAGTCCGGCAGCTTTGGATTCCAATGGCATCAATCCGGCAACCTATGTTTATAAAAAATATAAAATCGACAGTCTTCAGTTTGCAAAAAGCGACCAGTATTATGCTGTCGAAAACATCAAGGAATACGCGAAAATGTATGAAGATATCAGCAAGTTGGTAGGAGAAGAAAAGATGCGTATTGACAGCCAGCTAAGCAAAGAAGCGGATACAACTAAAACCATAGAAAGGAGTAATATGGTTAAGGCAAATAAAGATAGCGCTAAACAGTAACGGAGACTTTAGAGATATAATTAGGAATGTCCTCAAATTCAAAATTGAGGGCATTTTTTATTTTAGAGTTGTCAAATTCAGATTGCGTGTGCAGTGAGATGGCAGTTGCTTTCGATAACATTCTCTTTTTGAAAAAAAGTGTAGAAATCAGCCAATCGATTCTCCATGCCAGTCCTGTTACCCAAGGTTTTAAATATACGGATGGTTTTTTTTTGCCCAATGCTGTTGCAATAAGATCTGAGAGTCTATGGTAAGTAATGCTTTCCGTAACCAGGATAAAGCGTTCTTTCTGGATATTGCTTTTCATGAGCTGATACATGGATCTTGTCACATCTTCTACGGTTACAAATCCTGTAGAACCTTCTGTATAATATTTCAACCCTTTTTTTATTCGCTGGAATATTTCGGCACTTCCACTGTTCCAAAAACCGGGTCCGAGTATAATGCCTGGATTCACAATAGCAACAGGAAGTCCTTCTTGCTGTCCGCGCCATACTTCCATTTCAGCGCCAAATTTGGATATGGCATAATCACTTCGGGGTATTTCCGGATTCCATTCGGTTTCTTCCGTAATAACAGTCTCGTGTCCCTGAAGGTCGCCCAATGCTGCAATAGAACTCACATAGCAAAGTTTTTTGACCTGATAAGCCAGACACAGGTTAACGATATTTGCCGTGCCTTCAATGTTTGTCTTGCGTAGCTGTTCTTCATCGTCCGGATTAAAAGAAATAAACGCAGCACAATGGTATACATAATCAATACTCTCAAATGCTTTTTCAAGGGAAGGAATGTCGGTAAGGCAACCTTGTATCCAGTTTATTTTCTCAAAAAGAGCCAACCGGTCTTTCCATTCAAAAAGCGCCTTTGTTTGCTGTATGTTTTTTTCATTCCTGTAGAGTGCCCTCACTTCTTCTCCATTCTCAAGAAGAAGGAGCAAAAGATGTGAACCTACTAATCCGGTAGCGCCTGTTACTAAAACCATAGTTGCAAATATAAGGAGATTGTTCAATAATGTGCCAGAATGATAAAGCTACAATTTCTTTTGGATTGTGTGCAAATAAATTAGAAATGAGAGTCATTCGGATTTTCTAATTACTTCAATACCCTTATCTTTGCGCAAATTAATAGAAAAATGAAAAATTTAGTTGAAGAATTAAAGTGGAGAGGGCTG
Organism: Flavobacterium microcysteis; assembly: GCF_006385255.1. Lineage (GTDB taxonomy): Bacteria > Bacteroidota > Bacteroidia > Flavobacteriales > Flavobacteriaceae > Flavobacterium > Flavobacterium microcysteis. The sequence goes on along the minus strand of NZ_VFJE01000054.1, from coordinate 248,627 downwards.
TATCATGATAGCATGCCCGGAACAGAAGAACAATTGCTTAAAGAAGCAACGGCTGCCTATATCGGATTTGACCCTACAGCAGACTCATTGCATATTGGAAGCATGGTTCAAATCATTCTCCTTGTTCATCTAAAGAATTTCGGGCACCAGCCAATTGCTTTGGTAGGCGGTGCTACAGGAATGATTGGAGATCCATCTGGAAAATCTGATGAAAGAAACCTGTTAAATGAAGAAACATTGGCCAAAAATGTAGCCGGAATCAAAAGCGTATTGTCGCGTTTTCTGGATTTTGGTACTGAAGGTAAAAATGCTCCTCTCATGGTTAATAACTATGATTGGATGAAAGAGTTTTCATTTATTGATTTTGCCCGCGAAGTAGGAAAACGTATCACGGTAAACTACATGATGGCAAAAGATTCTGTAAAAAAGAGATTCAGTGGAGAAGGAGAAGGTATGTCGTTTACAGAATTTACCTATCAATTAATCCAAGGATACGATTTCTATCATTTATATAAAAACTACAACTGTCTGTTGCAAATGGGCGGTTCTGACCAATGGGGTAATATTACAACCGGGACAGAATTGGTACGAAGAATGGGTGGTGAAAATGCAAAAGCGTATGCTCTGACGACTCCGCTGATTACAAAAGCTGACGGTTCAAAGTTTGGTAAATCAGAAGGCGGAAATATCTGGTTGGATGCAGACAAGACTTCGGTATATAAATTCTACCAATTCTGGGTTAATGCAACCGATGCAGATGCAGAAAAATACATCAAGATTTTCACATTCCTGGATAAAGATACTATTGAGGCTTTGATTGAAGAGCACAGACAGGCGCCACATTTGCGTATTCTTCAGAAAAAACTAGCAGAAGAAATCACGGTTTTTGTTCATAGCAGAGAAGAATTGGAAAAAGCAATCCAGGCATCAAACATTTTGTTTGGAAATGCAACTTCAGAAGATTTAAAGCAACTGGATGGAGCTACTTTCCTTGAAGTTTTTGATGGAGTTCCACAGGCAGAAGTTGCAAAAGGAGACATCGAAAACGGAATCGATATTGTTTCATTACTGAATGAAAAGACAGGATTTTTAAAATCGAATGGAGAGGCGAGAAGAGCCTTATCTGAAAACTCAATATCTGTAAATAGAGAAAAGGTAACCGAAGAATCTCAGGTTTCATCAAAAGATCTGATTAACGGTCAATTTATCCTTTTACAACGAGGAAAGAAAAATTATTTTGTGATAAGAGCTGTCTAAGCGTTTCATATAACTTAATTAAAGGAGACTTCACGGTCTCCTTTTTTTATTTATAAATGTTAAATATATCAGAATATTTCTTAAATTTGAGAAAAGGATTACAAACGATGTTTGTAATACAATAGTCAATAGTTGGATTTCAAAGAGATCCCCAAAAATTATCTTGTTTCAGCTAATTCAAAGACTATGGATATATCTAGACATTTTCAAAATACTATTTTGAAAGCCAGTTTTCTTTTTTGTCTGCTAGCATCGGACGGTGTTTTCTCGCAAACTTCTCAGGTGGATGAAAACGAAAAAAAAGAAGCCACAACCTATCCTAAGTTCTCAGTTAAAGGACTTTTTCAAGGGCAATATGCTGCTAGCCTGAATACCGATGTGGATATTAATGGACTGCATCATTCTGATGGAGAAGAAGTGAGTAATTCATTTCTTGTCAAACGGGGCCGTTTACAGGTAAAGGCAATCATTAGTGATCGTACTGATGTAACGATGTCGGTCAATCTCGCAGACTTTAAATCCGACCCCAAAAACAAGGTGTTGGAAAATGCTTATATTTCCTATAAGCTGAGTGATAAGATAAGTTTGACGGCTGGGCAGTTCAGACCCTTTTTCGGACTTGAAAATACCTACCCGATTGATATTGTCAAATCTATTGATTTTTCAAACCAATATTATGAATTCGGGAATAATGGTTGGGAGAGTTTCCAGATTGGAGCTTCTGTTTCGGTAAGAGATTCTATTGGAAGGATGCCTATTCAATACGGTCTTACCGTATTTAACGGAAATGGAAGAAACCAAAACAATGATAAAGACAACGGTAAGCAATATGCTGGTCGGTTTCTTTTTCGATTGTCTGAGAAAAATAATGTCAATCTGGGTTTAAACGGAGGATTAGGACAGGTTTTCCATAAAGATGTCTATGCCGTGGGTTTTGATGTTACTTCCGATTTCCACTTGTCAGAGAAATTTTTGTTAGAGTTGCAACTTGAAGCGAAACAGGGTACAAACCATAATCTGTTTTTCAATATGCTGCCTGCAGAAAGGTTATATGCTCTGAATAGATATCAGACAAGAGGGTTTTATTTTCTTCCAAATTTGAGGTATGAAATTCAATACAGAAGATTAAGTTCTATAGAATTTTCCTGCCGCTATGAATATCTGGATTCCAGTTATAGGGTCAATTCCAATCTAAGACAAACATGGTTGCCTATGCTGAGCTTTGAATTTTTAAAAAGCTACAATGCCCGTATACAGCTGGCCATGCAGATAGACGATTATAAAAGGAATGTTCCAGATACTCCTACCTATGATAACAAGCTGTTTATTCTTCAAGTCCAAAGTCGTTTTTAGCTAAAATATATTTATCATGAAAGAAATAAAACTCTCCCGTTTGGCCATTACCGTGCTATTTGGTGCGGCGATTTGGCTTTCTCCTGTTCCGGAAGGAGTAAAACCGGAAGCATGGCATTTACTGGCAATTTTTCTTGCTACAATTTTGGGAATAATTCTCAAGGCTGCTAGTATGGGAACGATGTGTATGATGGCTATAGCTGCTGTTGCATTGAGCGGTGTTTTGGCTCCCGGCAATCCTTCAAAATCAATTTCCCTTGCGCTTCGAAGCTTTGGCGATAAGGTAATCTGGCTGATTGGAATTTCATTTTTTATTGCAAGAGGATTTATCAAAACCGGACTCGGTAATAGGATTGCCTATCTTTTCGTAAGGGTTTTTGGGAAAAGTTCTTTAGGACTCGCCTACGGATTGGGTTTGGCTGATTTGGCTTTGGCACCTGCAATTCCAAGTAATACGGCCCGTGGAGGCGGAATTATTTATCCAATTATGAAATCCATGTCCATAAGTTTTGATTCGGTTCCTGACAAGCCTGAAACACATAGAAAACTAGGCTCGTTTCTTACGCTGAATAGTTATAATATGAACCTGATTGCTTCTTCTATGTTTCTGACCGGAACAGCAAGTAACCCAATGTGTCAAAAATTTGCTGCAGATTTGGGCATTCGTATTACATGGATGTCTTGGGCAATTGCCGGAATTGTACCAGGCCTTGTTGCTTTTTTTGTGATTCCTTTGGTTTTATATAAAGTATATCCTCCTGAGTTGAAAAAGACAGGAGATGCGCCAGCGCTTGCCAAACAAAAGTTAGCAGAAATGGGGCCGGTTACAAAAAACGAATGGCTGATGCTTTTGGCTTTTGCAGTATTACTGTTTTTATGGATTACCGGAGATTTATTCGGTATTGATGCCACTACGACAGCTTTTCTTGGGTTGGTGCTTTTGCTATTGACATCTGTGCTTACATGGGAAGATGTCAAAGCAGAAAAAGGAGCCTGGGATACCATCGTGTGGTTTGCAGTTTTGGTAATGATGGCCAGTTCTCTCAATGAGCTGGGTTTTATAGGTTGGTTTAGTGAATTGATAAAGACTAAAATCGGAGACCTGAGTTGGCAGATTGCCTTTCCGGTCATTATGATTGTCTATTTCCTGAGCCATTATCTTTTTGCGAGTGCTACGGCTCATGTTGCTGCGATGTATGCTGCATTATTAGGAGTTGGAGTTTCCATAGGAATTCCGGGACTGCTGTTGGCATTTATGTTAGGATTCTGCGGATCGTTTTATGGAACGCTGACACACTACGGACATGGCCCGGCACCGGTTTTCTTCGGAAGCGGATTTGTAGATATCAAGAATTGGTGGACAAAAGGTCTGATTACTGGCGTAATCATGCTCATAATTTATATGGTAGTTGGAGGCCTGTGGATGAAAGTTATCGGTTATTATTAAACCGCTAGAGTACCATAAGGTTGCATCCACGAATATCTGAATTATCAAAACGACCCAATACTTCAAATGAATTGTTGGGTTGTTTTTTACCCAGATCTTGCGTGGCAATAAAAGAACAGGAGTTGATATTGGCGAGATCAATTACATTTATTCCACCGGTTTTTCCATCTTCAATATACGATAGTGCATCTTCGGTATCGCGAATAAGTACTTGCATCCAGTTTGGGCATTCAAAGATTCCGTTACCAAGAGAATAGGCTTGTGACAGCAGTTCTGTCATTCCATATTCAGAATGGATGGCATCGACTCCAAATCCTTTACAAAGCAGTTCGTGAAGTTCTTCCCGAATCATTTCCTTGCGTTTTCCTTTCATGCCTCCGGTTTCCATAATGATTGTATTTTTCAATTGGAAATTTTGCTTCTCAATCAGGTCGAGAAGGGCGTAGGTCACACCGATTAGGATTATGTTTTCTCCGGCTTCATCAAGCTGAAGCAGTTTTTGAATCAGGTCATCATAATTGCTGAGGTAAAAACCGCTTTCCGGATGGTTGGACAGCTTAATCAGGTCGTCAACCATATAAATAAGCGAAGAGCCTTCTCTTTCCAAATAGGATGGAAGCAAGGCAAGCACTGCATAATTTTCAATATTCCCATAAAATTGCGAGAACCCTTTCCGATAGCTTTCTTCGTATAAAGTGATATCGGTAACAAGATGCCTGCTTGTTGACATTCCCGTTGTTCCAGAACTTGTAAAAGTTTCCTGAATTTTTTCTTGAGATGATAAAACCTCGTGACTTTTAAAAAATTGTATTGGCAAAAAAGGAATCTGCTCTAATGATTTTACCTGCTGCTTTTCAACATTCAAAAACTGGCAGAATTCACGATATACGCTATTGTTGTCGTATTGGAATCGGAATACTTTCAGGGCTATTTTTTCAAACTGCTTATTGTTGGAAATACTGAATATGTCTGACGCTGGAATCAATGGGAATTGTTTTTGACAAAGGTAATTATTTTAAAAACAAACCCCGATAGGATTTTATTCCATATCGGGGTGAAAAATAATACAGTTTTGTTTTAAACTATTTTTTGACCAGCTTGGATGTAATTGTTCTTCCGTCTCCGGTTTGTACGGTAACGATATACATTCCGTTTTTATAATTGGAAAGGTCAATATCAAAAGAGTTTGCATCTAGCTCTTTTGATAGCATGGTTTTTCCATCAATAGAAGTAACCAGAATGTTTCGGATAGGCTGGTCGTATTCTATCGTTGCTTTTTGCGTAGCAGGGTTTGGATACAAAAGCAATTTTTGTGGGACTTTGGTGTCTGTTATTAGCTTTTGGACATCTTTGGTGTCTGCCGATGCTGGTTGCCTTCCCACAAATGTGCCTGAGCAACCTTGTATATAGCCTCTAAATCTTGAGCCATTTGCAGAATAAAAGCCTTTTTTAAGCGTAATGGAATTTTTCGCATGATATATTCCTACAGCTCCCGAATTAATCGTATTGTGAGCCGTAATCGTATTTGATGTTTCCCTATTGTCCTGATTTCCGAAAGCAACATCATCACCTGGTGAGGTTAATGTTATGTCTGGAACACAACAGTTTTGTTGTCCGGAAGGCAATACGGTAACGTCTATTGATACGGGACATTGAATAGTCTGTCCGGGATTTGGCGTAAAGAAATATTGTGTTGTTCCCACTACGCTCGTATTGATAGTAGCCGGACTCCAAGTGCCTTGGATATTATTGCCTAAAGTTGCCGGAAGTGCAGGAGGAATACTGTTATAGCATAATGTTCCTATTGACGGTAGCCGTAGGACTTCCATTGTGTAAAACAGATAAGCATGAGTTGTTCCGTTAGTATTGGCGTAATTTATTGTAAAGTTGTCTATCGGATTAGAGCACAACCAATGAACATCCGTATTGGGTGGCGTACCGGCCGATACTGTAACGCCACTTGTCGTAGCGCAGCATCCGGCAGATGCAGTCACTCCACTGAATGTAATGTTTGAAAAGCTAAAGGAGTCGTTCCAGTTTCCGTAATTGATGTCATATACACGAAAGCGGGTTATTATTACTTTTTCCGGGAAAGTGAATGTCAAATCCTTTGATGGAGCATTATTCCATGCGCCTGTTGTCTGAAATACGGTAGGATTGGTAGGAATGCTGTAGAACACCATGTTCAATCCTGATCCGGTAGCCATTACATTTAAGGTTCCGCCAGAATACGTTGCAGTAATGCCCGTCGTATTTACCGGCACATTATCCCATATAATCTGTTCTTGAGAATGTAGCTCTGAATGAAAAGAGCCTGCTAAAAAACAAAAGAGGATAATCTGCCATATTTTTGGTTTTTTGTATAGATTTTCCACATTTATTGTTTTAAGTTTTTCACCATCTCTTTTAATTCCTTAATTTCTTTGTTCTGTTGAATCAGATACAACGTAAGTTCTTCAATCTTTTCTTGTTGGATTTTTGCAATTTCTCCCAATTCAATTCCTTCCTCTTTTACTTGTTTGGCAGAAGGAACGTTTGGCAAATGGCCATTGCTTTCAATGTATTTTTCTACTTCTTCCAATGATTTCAGTTTATAGTCTTCAGTGAAAACGTAATCAGCCCAGTCAGATTGCAGGTTGATTCTCACCTCTTCAGTAAGGATACCGCCTTCTACAATCAGTCTGTAATGCGAAATGTTTAATCCTCCTGCGAAATTTGGGAATGCTCCGAAATCATTTCCAATACCTACTTTCCCATTTAATTTGATGAGGTATTTTGAGAAATCACCCCAAATTAATGGCGTTACATTATAAGCATTATTGATATGGAGCTTATTGCTGTCTGTTTCACCATAACCCGCATAGCTTCCAATTAAAACATTGCCTTCTCCTGTCGCTTTTGCACCCGAGTAGGCTCCAATGAAAGTATTGGTATTTCCTTGATTTGACGTTCCGCTGGCATATCCTACATAAACGTTATGCCTTCCTTCATAATTATAAGATCCGGCGCTGGCACCTATAAAGGTATTCGAACTACCTATGCCATTATTGATTCCGGCCTGATGTCCAAAAAAGGAGTTAGTATCTCCTGAGACATTTTTAGCGCCTGCCAAATGCCCAAAAAATGAATTGTAAGCATTTTCGGTAAAGCGTCCGGCCTGATAGCCGTAAAAAGCATTTTCTTTTTCAACGGTTCCTGCATCGAGGCCTCCGCTGGTTAATAAGTTAGTCGAAGCGACATTTTGCGAATTTGCAGAAAAGATTCCGCCAAGCAGGAATCCTGCACATAGGGTTTTTGTTAAGTTCATAATACTAGTGATTTAAGGTTTAACCTAAAATTAACACTATTTGTATTATAAAAAAATATTTAATATGCTGTAAATGAGATAATTTGTTATTTAAATTTAAAAACTTGGTTTAAAATAATATTGGAAAGTTTTGAGAGAGAAATTTTAACGTTTGGTTGTATTTGTTCAAAATGCCATTGAAAATTAGATTGATGATTTCATTTTGCGATTATTGAAATAAAAAGGCATCTCGAATGAGATGCCTTTTTTATTTTGTGAGAAAGGATTAATTATTTAATAACTAATTTTCTTGTAGCAGTTTTTCCTTCTTCTGTTATCTTAACGATATAAACACCACCTTTTAGATTAGAAACATTTACTTGATCAGTAGCTGTAGTGTTTATTACTTGTTTTCCTAAAATATCGTAGATGGCAACTGTTTTTTCAATGTTAGCATCTGAAGTGATGAATAGTTTTCCGTCTGTTACAGGGTTTGGATAAACTTTAAGCCCAGCGATATTGTTTTCTTTAACACCTAATGCATTTCCTGTTAGCTTAACATCATCAATCCTAAATCCGATATTTGAGATAGGGTTTTCAAATTTTATTCTCAGATTGGATGTAGCTGGAATTGTGCCAGAAGCCGTAATTAAAGTCCAGACTGAGGTTCCGCTTCCGGTTGGTCGTGTATAAGTTAGAGGTGTCCATGTTGTTCCGTCTGTACTTACGTTTACTGTCAATTCATTGCTTCCTGCATTGGTGCCTTTTTGATGACCAAAGGATAAAACCATATCAGAATAATTAAGAGTGTTTATTCCTTCAATGATAAAAGTTTTTGCAGGAGTAGTTCCTCCTAGAAAAACACATCCGTTCCCAGAAGCGCCTGCATAGGTGTCAGAAGGAGTCGAATTTCTCATGTCTGCCGTTCCTGAAAAAAGTATCGGGCTGCTATTTTGAAAGGTATGTGCTGCTATGGCTGTCGTTGTTGTTGGGGCTCCCATATTTTCTGTAAATATGGTTGTTTGTGAATAGCCATTTCCAAAAGAAACCGCCAGTAATAAAATGTAAAATTTCCTCATGTTTTTGTTATATTTTTAGATTAAGAGGCAATAATACAAAAAAAAAGCATCCCAATTGGGATGCTCTATATTATTTTGAAAGAAACTAATTACTTGATAACTAATTTTCTTGTAGCAGTTTTTCCTTCTTCAGTGATTTTAACGATATAAACACCACCTTTTAGGTTAGAAACACTTACAAAATCTGTAGCTTTAGTGTTTACTACTTGTTTTCCTAATACATCATAGATAGCAACTGTTTTTTCAACATTTGAATCTGTAGTGATGAATAATTTTCCGTTTGTTACAGGGTTTGGATAAACTTTAAGTCCAGCGATGTCGTTATCTTTAACTCCTAAGCTACAAGTGTTAGCAGCTGTTGCAGAGTTTCTAGGAGCTGGTGCAGCAACTGTGAAATCAGCAGCATTATCATTTGTGTCTGCACAACCATTGTTGTTTCTGATTGCAGCTGTAGAGTTTGTTAATACAGCAGTCGCAGCAGATCCTTCAAAACCATTTGCACTACCGTATCCTACTTTGTCAATTATTTGAGAACCAGTTGGATTAGCAGTAGCTTCAGCAACAGTTGTGTTTACTAAGATAACTTTACCGTTAGTACCAGCCATTGCAAAGCCAGGTATTGGAGCTGGGCTTGCTCCACCAGAAACTGTACAACCACATGTTACACCATCTAAATCCGGAGTTGGCAAAGCTAAAACTGGAGTTGTTCCAGCTGCTTGCTGAATTAAATAATATTTTCCAGGTTGTATTGTAACGTTTGGAAGAGTTTGAACAGCCCATGATGTACCTGCAGCCGAAGCATACTGAACAGACCAGCCATTTAAACTTTGAGGAGCCGTTCCTCTATTGTATAATTCAATAAAGTCGTTCGTGTATACTGCTCCATTATTTCCACCACCACCATAAACTTGGCTAATAACTACTTGTGCAGAAGCCGAAACTGATACAAAAGCAACAGATAATAAAATGTAAAGTTTTTTCATGTTAACTTGTTTTTTGTTATAAAAATGTACTGCAAAGATAGGAACTATTTGTCAGAGACAAAAATATCTGTGTAAATTTATGGTTAAATGTAAAATTTAAGCTGGATTGCAACTATTTGACTATTAGCTTTCTAGTAGCAGTTGCGTCACCTTCTTTAATTTTTATGATATAAACGCCTGGTGAAAGAGAGGAAACATTAAGCTCTTTTGAGGTCACAACAGACTGTAAAACTTTTTTGCCAAGTACGTCATAAATGGCGATTTCCTTGTCTAAAGTTGATTTTGAAGTAATATAAATCTTACCATTACTGACAGGATTTGGGTAAAAACTCAATCCTTCAATGGTACTTTCCTGCGTTTTTCCGTTAGTAGCCGGCCTTGACTCTTGAGCAGAAACTCTTGCAGAGAAAAGGAACAGGAAGAAAAAGATAGTATAAAAGTATTTTTTAGCCATCGCCTAGATTTGGTATTGTAAATATATAAAAGATATTTCAATAATTATACCAAAAAAAATGCCTTTCAAACGAAAGGCATTTTTGTCAGATTTAAATCTTTATATTATAGACCCATCCAGTTCATCCAACTTGGCTTAGTAGCTCCGTTTCCGGCTCCTGTAGCTGTAGTTGTAGCGTTGAATCCGGCAGCCATATTACTTGCTGTAGTTACACCAGTGATTGTGATGTTGCTTAATGGATGTGCTGTGAAGTAATTTTGAGAATCAGTTCCATCAAAGTTAATTCCAAAACCTGATCCAGAAGCTGTACTGCTGAAGTTAGCAATGTAAACATTAGAGATAGTAGCATAAGTTCCTCTTCTCAACCACATTCCACCTTCTTTAGGTACATTTGCAAGTCCTCTTCCAATAAGGGTTACATTGCTCAATGTTGGGTTAGAAATTGGAGCCAAAAGTGGGTTAGTTTGGTTGTTGTCAGCTTCTATACCACGGCTGTCAGCAGAAAGACCTGTTGCAGACGATTGATCAGAATATAAGTAAGAAACAGTTCCGTTCCATCCTTCAGTCCAGTCAAAAGAATCATCCTGACATCCGATAGCAGCCAAGTTAGTAGCGTTTACAGAACCACCAAACCATTCGAAACCGTCATCAGAACCTTGATAAACTAAAATGTTGTTTACAGTTGTTCCTGAACCTACAGCGTAGAAAGTAACTCCATTGAATTCTGCATCCTCATTGATTAGGTTACCAGAATATTTTACAATGATGTGAGAAAGTATACCTGAGTTATCAGCTGGATTAGTACCACCATAAGTCAATCCTGTAACCTCTGCAGTTACGTTTGTTCCTAAGTTTGTTATTGCGTTACCACAAATTACAAGTCCTCCCCAATCTTGTGGAGCTGGGTTAGCGCTGTTAGATGTGAATACGATTGGATTAGCAGCAGTTCCCTGAGCGATAATCTTAGCTCCTTTTTCAACTGCTAAGAAAGCAACTTCTTCAAATGAAGCATCAGCTTCGATCTTTGTTCCTGCAGGTATTGTTAATGTAACTCCTGGCTTAACATAAGTAGAACCTCTCAAAGTGTAAAGTGTTCCTGCATTAAGCGTCATGTTCTGTGTAATGTTACCACTCAAGATGCCTGTTTCTGGAACAGTTGGACCGTCGTTACTGTCGTCACTTGAACAACCTGTAAAAAGTGTACCTAAGATAGCTAGGCTAAATACTAGTTTTTTCATTTTCTAAAATATTATGTTGTTTATTTAGTTGTGCAAATATGGCGAGAGGGATTGTCAATGCAGTTAAGCAAGTATTATCTAATCTTTATTTTAAAATAGAATAATTGTAAATTTAATGTTACTCTGATTTAGGTCTTTAGCTTGCGCAAATTAAAAAAGGCTGTCTCATAACAAGACAGCCTTTTTTAATTGCAATGTGTATTTTTTAAAATAGATTGTATTTGATTCCTAAGCTAAAATCAAGTCCTGTTTTAAAGGAATAAGTAGTAGCATCTCCCTGTGCATTCTCCTGGTATCTTTCAATTTTGCTATCCAAAAGGTTTTTAACATTGAAACTGATGTTTAGACGATCACCAATTGCAGCGCTTGAAATAAGGTTAAGAGTAGGGATTCCTTTTTCCATTACGTTTCCACCAGTTTGGATGTTACCAAGAGAGTAGATTCTGTCATGAAAATAGTTTCCAACTAATGAAATGGTTGGCTTAAATGTTCCGCTTTCAATTCTATACGTAATATCAGCATTTACTAAAAGAGGAGATGCTCCTTGCAATCCGTCTTTTTTGTCGTTAAAACTTACGCTGACAGTGTTGTTAGTTTCAGAAGCAACTTTTTCAGAATCTAGTTTTTGCTCAGAATACATATAGGTAAAGTTGAAACCTGCTGATAAATTTTGCTTGTCTTCAACATTCCAGATGTTTTTACGAACCTCAAATTCAGCTCCAACAACAAAAGCATTATCTCCTGCATTTACGAAAGTGTTATCGTTCAAAGCAGAATTCAAACGTGCTTTACTGATTGGGTCAACGATGTATTTTCCAAAACCGGTAATAGAGATCAATTCTTCCTTGTTAGGGAACATTTCCCATTTGATGTCAACATTATAATTGTCTGATGGATTCAAAAAGGCATTACCAACAGTACTTTCTCCAACTACTTCAAATCTAAAAGGTGCTTTTTCAATGAACTGAGGCAATGTGTATGTTTTACTAACGGCTGCACGAAGATTTTGTTTGTCGTTTAAGCTGTACTTTAAAGTAGCTACTGGAAGAATGTACAATTCATCAATTTTTGCATCATCAAAGTTTACATTTGGTAATGAAATGTTTGTATCCCATTTCATTGTTTGCAATACTTTTTCAGCTCTAACACCAACAGTGTACGTCAATTTTTCTGATGGAGAATATTCAAAATTAACCAATCCAGAGTGTACGTCTAAATCTGCTGAATAAGTAAACGGTTTAAGACTTCCAGCATTTCTTGAAGTTAGGATTTTGAACGTATTGTCGATGTTAGTTGAGTTTGACTGATTAGTGCCATTCAAGAAATCATCGATTGTGCTTTCTGATGTATTAACACTTCCGTTGATTCTGAAGTTGAATTGTGTTGCTTCAAAATCTCTGGTTTTCATTTTTCCATTGTATCCAAAAGAAAGTTTTCCTTTATAGTCTTGTCCTTCGCCTTTGAAAAGCTTGTATGAAAAAACAGCTTTTGCAGCTACTTCATTTTCTTTAAGCGATTGGAAATATCTGTTGTTTGTAGACTGTGAGTTGGTATTGAATGTAAATCCATTTATTCCTTCAAGCAATGTACTTGTGATTCTATCCGGCATGTCAGAATTTACGATTCCGTAAGATCCACCCCAGTTAAGTTCTAATCTGTCGCTTAGAGCATTTTTTCCTAAAAGCTGATTTACGAATAATTTGTTTTGCTCAGTAATTGTCTGTCTTGTAAAACTGTTTGTGCCGTTTTCATTGAAAAAGTCATATTCATTAACGTCACTTTTAGATGAGTTTACAAAAACACTGTTTAATTTTAAAGAGTGATCTGAATTTATCTTATAAGCAAGATTCACCATTCCGGTTGTTTTTGTAACATACTCGTATTTATTCACATTATAGAAATCTTCAATGATGTTGTCATTTGTATTTCCAATGTTTCTCTGAGATCCTTTTTTAAGGTTGTAGCCATTTTCAAAAGAAGCCGTTGCAAAAATGTTCAATTTGCTTTCTTCTCCAATGTTAAAGCTAGTTCCTCCATTAATTCCAAAGTTGATATCAACAGGGTGATTTTCTAAGTTAGGAACCCATCTGTTTTGGAATTGGTAAGTAGTAACGCTGTTTGGTTTTTTTACATTGTAAAAACCAGACTTTTGAATTCCATCCGCAACTTTAAAATTGGTATTAAAAGCATTGTTGTTTAAGCCGCTTCCAATTTCAATGTTTAATTTTCCTTTTCCATTGTGTTCTTTTGAAACGATGTTTATGTTAGCACCGCCTACATCACCATAAGAATCTGGATAATATGTTTTGCTTACGCCTACAGACTGGATTACATCAGTAGAGAAAAGATCCAATGCAACGTTTTTATTGGTTGGCTCGTTTGAAGGCAATGGAAGTCCGTTTAGAGTAGTACTGTTGTATCTGTCTCCCAATCCACGAACAAAAATACCGCTGCTTCCTTCTTGTTTTGAAATACCCGTAACTTTAGTTACAGCTGCCGCAGCATTGCTTACACCTTTACGTGCCAATTCTTGCGCTCCGATACTTTGTGTGATATTTACCGCCTTTTGTTGCTCCATAAGCAAAGCAGTTTCTTTTTCTCTGCTTTGTACCGATTCAATTACGACATCTTCTAATGTCACACTTCCGGAACTTAATGCTTTGTTTACCGTTTTTGTTTCGCCTGCCTTAATCGTTACAGTTTCTTCTTGCGACTCATAACCTAAAAAGGCAAAAACCAGTACATGAGTTCCCGGTTTTACAGTTAAAGTATATTTCCCATCGATATCCGTTTGGGCTGCAGTAGTTGTTCCTTTAACAGTGACTGTTGCGAACGGCAACGTTTCGTTATTCAAATCCTTATCAGTAATTACTCCTGAAATCGTACTTTTGCTTTGTGCAAAACCAAGAGTGCTAAGCAGTAAAGTGATGAATAATAATTTAATTTTCATTGTGTGTGTTGTTTAAATTTGCGCAAAGGAACGGTCGTTTTGTAAAGCTGATGTTAGCGACTTGTTACTTTTAAGTTTCATTAACTTTACTAAATTGTTACGATATTAAATTACAGTTAACACATGTAATCCTTTTGTTTTATATTTACATTTACAACCGCTAAACGCAAATTTTTTCCTAAAGATGAAAAAGAAAGACATTAAGATTTTATTGGTTGATGATGAGCAAGATATCCTCGAAATTGTAGGATACAATCTTTCACAAGAAGGCTATCAAATTGTAACGGCCAGCAATGGGAAAGAGGCAATACTCAAGGCTAAAAAGGAGTTGCCGCACCTAATTATCATGGATGTGATGATGCCGGAAATGGATGGAATGGAAGCTTGTGAAAATATCAGAAAGCTGCCTGAGCTAAGCAACGTAATTATTACGTTTCTAACAGCAAGAAGCGAAGATTATTCGCAAGTAGCTGGACTGGATGCCGGAGCTGATGACTATATCTCTAAACCAATTAAGCCAAAATTGTTGGTAAGCAAAGTAAAATCGCTGTTAAGAAGGTTAAAAGAGGAAGAACAAAATTCGGAAACCCTAAATGTGGGTGGTATCGAAATCAACAGAGAAGAATACAAGATTATCCAGGACGGAAAAGAAATCATATTGCCAAGAAAAGAATTTGAATTGTTCTACCTATTGGCATCTAAACCTGGAAAAGTATTCAAAAGAGAAGAAATTCTGGACAAAGTTTGGGGTAACGAAGTAATCGTTGGCGGAAGAACCATTGATGTCCACATCCGAAAATTAAGAGAAAAAATCGGAGAAGAATTGTTCAAAACCATAAAAGGAGTTGGCTATAAATTAGAAGTTTAATGTCCGTAAGTTTCAAGAAAACATACCGTTTTGCGGTAAAATCATCGCTGTATATTACCTTTTTCTCTACCGGAATGGTGGGAATTCTTACTAGCCTGTTTTTTGATTTTTCTTGGAAGTTCTGCCTTATTTTTGCTTTGTGCATTGCTGTTTTCTCTTTCTTCGTTTTACAATACCGCGTAGAAAGATTTATCTACAGAAGAGTGAAAAAGATTTATGATGATGTTTCACTCCTCGAATCTACTAATTTCAGATCGCAGCCTATTACTACCGATATGGCTACGCTGACCAAGCAGGTGAAAAAATTCGCCACCGATAAAAAACTTGAAATCGAAACTCTGAAAGTCCGTGAAGAATACCGAAGAGAATTTATCGGAAATGTATCCCATGAGTTAAAAACACCATTATTTACCGTGCAAGGTTACCTTTCAACGCTTTTGGATGGCGGAATGAAAGACAAAACCATTCGTAAAAAATACCTTCAGCGTGCCGAGAAAGGAGTCGAAAGACTAATCTATATCGTGCAGGATTTGGATATGATTACGAAATTGGAAGCTGGTGAATTGAATCTGGTGAATACACGATTTGATATTTTGGAAGTCATACAAAATGTTTTCGATTTGCTGGAGATGAAAGCATCTGAGAAAAACATCTTACTGATGTTCGATTTGAAATATGTAAAACCTATTTATGTATATGGCGACAAGGAAAAGATTCAACAAGTAGTTACAAACCTTGTCGTCAATTCCATAAAATACGGTAAAGAAGATGGTACTACCGAAGTTAGTGTTGAAGATCTTGTCAACAATAAAGTCATTGTCCGCATTATGGATAATGGCGACGGTATCGAAAAACAGCATATCCCAAGACTTTTTGAGCGTTTCTACAGAATAGACAAAAGTGGCGCCAGGAGTGAAGGCGGCTCAGGATTGGGTCTTTCTATCGTAAAGCATATTATTGAGGCTCACGACGAAAAAATCTATGTCGAGAGTCAGGTAGGTAAAGGATCAGAATTTTCATTTACCCTCGAAAAGACAAAATAACTTATTCCAGGTTATTGCGGTTCCAAAGTTTTTCAATCCTTTAAACAGGTCGATTTCCAAAAGATTTTCAATCTTGAAATCTTCTTGTTTCGCAAAAGGAACCAATCCTTCTTTCTTTAATTTTTTGGCAAGATATTCTTGTTCGTATTGTCCCGGAGTCGGGATAAAAAATGCTTTTTTTCCAAGCTGTGCCAGGTCCATAATTGTAGTGTATCCGGAACGGCATAGCACAATTTCGCTTTCGTTGAATGTGTTTTCCAGCTGCTCCGTATTCATGAAGTTGTAATACGTCACATTGCTTACTTGCTCAATTTTTTGTTCAGGCTCAATTTTTCCTTTGATAAAAACTACTTTTCCTTTGAATTGCCCCATTTCCTGGGTTAGCTGGGCTTCAAGCATGCCTCGTTGTGGCTCAGGTCCTGATAAGATGACCATCAGGTCGTACTTCTTATCGGTTGGTTTTCTGTGAAGTCGGCTTAACGGGCCAATATATTTTATGTTCTCTTCCGGATTTTCAAGATGGCCTAATTTTCCAGAAAGATTGGGTTTGGTTTCAACATCAGGAATCCAGCACTGATTGAATTTTTTAATGATATGCTGATGTACTTTGCTGGAAATCCATGTTGTGTTTCCGGTCAATACATTTAGCTGATGCGTAATAAAAACAGAAGGTATTTTTTTGGAGTACACGCCAAGTCTGTTGTCTGAAATAATTCCGGCAATATCGTATTCATCAATCCATTGGCGGATGGTCTTTTTCTCTTGGAGAATAGCATCAATCATTTTTGGGGAATTCTTGATCATTTTCCATTTAAAAAAGGCGCCATTTTTGGCATATTCGATGTGGTAAGATGGCAGTTCCAGGCTTTGCAGGTGCGGAAATTCTTTTTGGAGCATTTGCAGCGCAACTCCATCGGAAGCTATAATCGGAATATAGCCGTTATTTTCAAGAGCTTCTATAATAGGAATGCATCTTGTGGCATGACCCAGGCCCCAATTTAATGGAGCCACTAATATTTTTTTTGAAGACATGGCTTTTCGATCCTGCTGTTAAAAGTTTAAAAATAGTCAATACTGTCTGGCTTCTGCTTAGTTTTTTGCCAGTTCATTTTATAAAGTTGGCAAAAAAGAACGGTTACAATTGATGATAAAAGCCCAAATTGTAGCTTCAAATCCGGAATTAAATTTGAAGCAAGATAAAAGTAATTCAGTTCTTATATATTTCCTTAATTTTACCAAAATTTTAAATTAAGCCGTGGGAAGTAAAAATAAGCTAAAACGATTTAAAGAGAACGCCACTTTTGGTAATGTTTTTCAGCCGACTAGAGAAGAAGTAGTGGGCGGCGAATTTCCTTTGAAAGGAAAATGGAACGCCTCTTTTTTTAAAAATGACAATCCGCTTGTTCTGGAATTAGGCTGTGGAAAAGGAGAATATTCCGTTGGATTGGCAGAAAAATATCCAAATAAAAACTTTGTAGGAATCGATATCAAAGGTGCCCGTTTCTGGCGTGGTGCAAAAACTGCCGTTGAAGAAGGTATGCACAATGTTGCTTTTGTAAGAACGCAGATTGAATTGATCGACTATGTTTTTGGAGAAAATGAAGTAGATGAAATCTGGATTACTTTTCCGGATCCGCAAATCAAATACAAGAGAACAAAACACAGGATGACCAATTCAGAATTCCTGCAACTCTATAAAAAAATATTAAAGCCGGACGGTGTCGTAAATCTGAAAACAGATAGCGAGTTTATGCACGGCTATACGCTTGGATTGCTGCATGGAGAAGGGCATGAAGTTTTGTATGCGAATCATAACGTTTACAAAAATGAAGGAAGCCCAGAGGAAGTGACAAGCATCCAGACATTTTATGAGAAACAATATTTGGAGATTAATAAGGCAATTACCTATATTAGATTTAAAATAAAATAATATGGCAATTGCAATGGCGCTGTTGTGGGGAATTTTTCTATCGGCTGTTGGAATTGCTCTTCCGGGGCTAATAAACATGACGGCTGCTAAGATTAGTGTTCGTGATGGCCGTTCGCGTGCGGTTTCTTTTGCTGTAGGTGCAACGGTTGTTGTGTTTTTTCAGACTTACATTGCGGTTGCATTTGCAAAATTCATTAACAGTAGGCCGGATATTATTTACCTGCTTCAGGAAATCGGACTGGTATTGTTTGCCTTGCTTACGATTTATTTCTTTTTTATTGCAAAAAAGCCAAAACTAAAAGAAGAAGATAGCAAAATCAGGACAAAAACTGGGAGGTTTTTTCTTGGAATGCTGTTGTCCGCATTAAATTTTTTTCCGATACCCTATTATGTTTTTGTGAGCATTACTCTGGCGAATAATGGCTATCTACAATTCACACCTACCTTGATTTGGATGTTTGTTATGGGAGTTGTGGTGGGTTCTTTTTCAATTTTTTATCTGTATATCGTTTTCTTCAAGAAAATTGAGCATAAGACAAATTGGATGATGGAAAACATGAATTACTTTTTAGGATCGGTTACAGGATTGGTGGCAATTATCAACCTGATTAAGATTTTTAGGAATTAAATTTTCCAGAGATGAAAGAAGAAAA
The DNA here is from genome assembly GCF_006385255.1 of Flavobacterium microcysteis. Taxonomy (GTDB): domain Bacteria; phylum Bacteroidota; class Bacteroidia; order Flavobacteriales; family Flavobacteriaceae; genus Flavobacterium; species Flavobacterium microcysteis. Next base: position 230,086 of record NZ_VFJE01000054.1, on the reverse strand, counting down.
TTTTTTCCAGAGAGTTTATGAAGTCGCAAAGCAAATTCCTTACGGCAGAGTTACTTCTTATGGAGCGATTGCAAAGTATTTGGCTTCTTCCGGATCAGCGAGAATGGTGGGCTGGGCAATGAATGCATCGCATAACAATGATGATATTCCAGCACATAGAGTAGTAAACCGTGTTGGTCTTTTATCAGGAAAGCACCATTTTGACGGTACAAACCTAATGCAGCAACTTTTGGAGAATGAAGGTATTGAAGTTATAGACAATCAAGTTGTGGATTTTGAGAAACATTTCTGGGATCCGGCAATTGAATTAAGATAATAAAAAAGGCGGGGAAATTCCCCGCCTTTTTTATTTTAAGCTTCATCATTATTCTGAAGCAAGAATTTATACGCAAATCCGGCAAGAATAGCGCCCAGAATAGGAGCAGCCCAAAACAGCCATAGTTGTGAAATATATTCACCTCCAACAAAGAGTGCCTGAGAAGTTGATCTTGCAGGGTTTACAGAAGTATTCGTTATTGGAATACTGATAAGGTGAATCAAGGTCAGTCCAAGTCCGATTGCAACTCCGGCAAATTTTCCGTTTGCAAATCTATCTGTCGCACCAAGAATTATAATCAGGAAGAAAAAGGTCAGGAGTAGTTCTGCTATGAAAGCCGCTTCTAAGGAATAGCCTTCAGGAGATAAAGTTCCAAAACCATTTGCTGCAAAAGCTCCGGCCTTTGTTGGGTCAATTGCAAAACCTTCTTTTCCGGAAGCAATCAGATATAAGACTGCTGCCGCTGCGATTCCTCCAACAACTTGTGAAAGAATATACGGAATCAGATCTTTTCCTGGAAATCTTCCGCCGGCCCAAAGTCCAAAAGAAACAGCCGGATTAAAATGCCCTCCGGATATATGTCCAACAGCATAAGCCATTGTCAGTACTGTAAGTCCGAAAGCCAATGCGACTCCGGCAAAACCAATTCCCAGGTTAGGAATTCCAGCAGCATACAAAGCGCTTCCGCAACCTCCAAAAACCAACCAAAATGTTCCAAAAAACTCAGCAAATAATTTTTTCATAGTTGTAAATTATTAAGTTAATTAACACAAATTTAGGATAAAAAACAAGTTATTGTTAATTATGGTGAGTTTTTTGATAAAATTGTCGTAATAATTCTACAATAGGCAAATGGTAAAGCTGGTTCGCCCATTTTCAGTACTGTGACTGAGATAGCCACCATGAGCTTCGATTATGTTTTTTGATAAGGTAAGCCCAATGCCTGCTCCTTCTATGCGGGTGGTAAAAAAAGGCAGGAAGATTTTTTCTTCTATGGCAGGATCTACACCCATTCCGGAATCGGATATGGTAATAAAAGTCCGTGCGTTTTTTTCTTCACAAATGATTTCAATTTCTTTTTCATTTCTGTCTTCAAGAGCATAAATACTATTGGTCAGCAAATTAATCAGAACTTGTTCGATTTGAAGTTTATCGGCCTTTATTCGTCTGTTTGATTCAATCGTATTTTTTACGCTAATGTTTCCTTTCTTAAAAAGTGGAGCCATGACCTGTAAAGTGTTTTCAAGCAAAGGTTCTAAATCTATTGTTTCTTTGTTTGGCGTAGGTAGCATGGCGAGTTTGCGATAACTTTCTACAAAATTTTGCAAATGGTCGCTTCTGTGGATGATGGTCGTAACGCTTTGCCTGATATCTTCCAGATCTTCTTTTGACAGATCTTCCTGCTGCATCAGTTCGTTCAGATTTTGTGTAAGTGATCGGATAGGCGTGATTGAGTTCATCAATTCGTGTGAGATGACTTTCATCAGGTTGATCCAGGCTTCTTTTTCTTTTTTCTCAATTACCTTTTGTATGGAATCAAGCAATATGATATAATACTCTCTGTCGAAGGTTTTTGTTTTGGAGGCCTGAAGAATGAAGGTCTGCGAAGCCTGTTTGTTTATGCTAATCTGTAATGATGTTTTTATTTCCTGAAAATCTCTTTCTTCAATGATCGTACAAAGCGAAGGCAATTGGTTTTTCAAATAATGCCATTTTGAAACTTTTGGCACCTGAAAATGATTTGAGAAATAATCGTTCATCAAAAAAATGCCCCAGTCTTCGTTTTCTTTTTCTAAAATCAATACGCCTGTTTCTATATTGTTCAAGATGGAACGATAAACCAGATCCTTAGAAACGTGCTCGTTTTGTTTTACCTTCAGGCTGTCATATAGCTTGAAAAGCGTTTTGTAATTCTCGAAGGAAGCATGCTTTGAAAAATCGGCAGAAAAATCATTGTTTAATATAGCTTGTATGGTTTTGTCGTAGAACAAAAACATGTTTTTTATTGCTGAAAACAATTCCAGCATAAGAAGAAATACGATAAAAAACAGGAAGACAGCAGTATAAAAAAGTCCTTTCTGAAATAAGAAAAAACAAATGATGATGCCTGCCAGAATAATGCAGAATCGCAATAATAATACGGTATTTCTATTCGTTGCCATTTGGATTATCTATTTTATATTTTTCCATTCTTCTGTAGAGTGCGGCCCTTGAAAGACCCAATTCATCGGCAGATTTGCTGATATTGAAATTGTTCTTTTGCAGGACTTTTTCAATAGCAGATTTTTCAACATCGGAAAGTTGCACATCATCATTACCTTCTATTATGGAAATTGTATCCAAATCAAGATCGGAAATGGTAATCGTATTGTTTTCGCACAAAATAACGGCTCGTTCAATGCGATTCTCCATTTCACGGACATTTCCGTTCCAGGAATGTTTTTCCATTTGAGCCAAGGCATGGTTGTCGAAAACAATTTCTCCACGATCATATTTTTCAATCGTCCTATCAAGTAGGAATTTTGCTAATGGAACAATATCGTCTTTTTGCTCTCGAACCGGCGGTAGTGTGATTTCCATGGTATTGATTCTGTAGTAAAGATCCTCCCTGAAATTCTTTTGGCTCACTTCCTGTTTGAGATCCATGTTGGTAGCCGTGATTATTCGAACATCCAATTGTCTGGGTTTAGCTTCACCCAAACGTGTCACCGATTTGTTTTGTATAACCTGTAATAATTTTGCCTGCAATTGTAGCGGAACATTTCCAATTTCATCTAAAAAGATAGTTCCCTTTTGAGCCAGTTCGAATCTTCCGGGCGTATCATTCTTGGCATCCGTAAAAGCGCCTTTGGCATAACCAAAAAGTTCGCTTTCAAAAATATTGTCGTTTAAGGAACCCAAATCTACGTGAACAAACGGATGGGTATTTCGATTGGATTTTTGGTGGATATGATTTGCCAATACATATTTTCCGGTTCCATTTTCTCCAAGAATCAAAACGTTGGCATCTGTTTTTGCTACTTTTTCTGCCAGAGAATAGGCTTTTTGTATGTTGGAAGAACTCCCAATAAAGAAAGAATCTTTCTTAGGTGCTTTCGCTATTTTCTTCTTTTCTTTTCGGTTTTCTTCAACAGCGGCTTTTACAACTTCCAACAACTTTTCATTGTCCCAAGGTTTCAGTATATAATCAAAAGCACCAGCCTTAAGGCCTTCAACAGCCGTTTCTACTTTCCCAAAAGCGGTCATTAAGATTACTGTAGTTTGTGGTGAAAAAGTCTTGATTTCTTTTAAAAGATAAATTCCTTCTCTTCCGTCTTCAAAACCTATTCTGTAGTTCATGTCTAAAAGAACAACGTCAATTTGATTTTGAGAAAGCGTATCAAGTATATTTTTAGGGTTATTCAACGTATAAATTGTCTCAAAATGCTTTTTAAGGAACATTTTGGAAGCAAATAAAATATCTTCCTGGTCATCAATTACTAAAATTGTGGCTTGCGTTTTTTTCATCGACTGTTCGTTTTTGGACAAATAGTGTTCATTATCGGACACCTGGGATTTTGGTTAAAAATGAAAAGCCTTGTACTATAAGGTCTTTGTAATTTTTAAAATCGTGGCACAAAATTGTTATATAGTTTCACAAATAATTTAATTATGGACACTATCGTTCCTCGTAAAAGTAGAAAAAATAAATACCTGTTAATTGGTTTGCCTCTTTTTTTATTGGCGGCTTATGTTGTGTTTTCCTCTGTAACTAAAAAAAGAGGTTTGGATGTCAAGAAAGGTGAAATCACTATTAAAACAGTTGAGAATGCCTATTTTGAAGATTTCATTGTTTTTCAGGCAAAAGTAGAACCTTTGAATTCGATGTTGTTGAATGTTATCGAAGGTGGTTCAATTCAGGAAATTTTTGTTGGCAATGGTGACTTTGTACAAAAAGGACAGCCTTTAGCACGATTGTATAATCCAAACACGGAACTGGGTTATATGACACAAGAAACGTCCATGATTGAACAGATTAACAACCTAAATAAGGTAAAGCTGGACTTGAGAAATCAAGAACTAAACCTTGCCAAAGATTTGGTTGCAATAGAGCACGATTATCTGGATGCCAAAAGCTTGTATGAATTGAATGAGAAATTGTTCAAAGAGCAGATTCTTTCTAAAAACGAATGGGAAAAGACACAGGAAAATTTCAGGTTTCAAAAAGAACGAAAAAACATAATTCAGCAAAGCATCCAAAAAGAAAAACAGGCTAACCAAATTCAGATTGCTCAGATTAACCAATCACAGGCAATCATGCAGAAAAGCTTGAGTATTTTGAGAAATAACAAAAAGAACTTTTTGGTTACGGCACCACTTGCGGGTAGATTGTCCTCTTTTGAGCCTGTTTTGGGTAAAAACTACGTTGCAGGAGAAAGCATCGGAAAAATTGATGTGATGAAAGGATATAAGCTGCTGGCAGATGTAGATGAGTTTTATCTTGAAAAAGTTTCCCAAGGTCAAAAAGGAGAAATTGAATACAAAGGAGAAATGATTCCGGTAACAGTTTCAAAAGTAATTCCGGAAGTAAAAAACGGCAGATTTCAGGTGGAACTTAATTTTATGAGCACAGAAAAACTCGACCTTAGACAAGGCTTGAGTTTTGGAGTAAGGCTGATGCTTTCTGAAAAATCAAAAAGTATCGTGCTCCCTAAAGGAAGCTTTTATGAAGATACTTCAGGCAAATGGATTTTTATTGTTGAGGGAGATAAAGCAGTCCGCAAAGAAATTAGTTTGGGTAGAGAAAATCCTTTATATTATGAGGTTTTAGGTGGACTGAAAGCAGGAGACAAAGCAGTGACTTCATCCTATAAAGATTATAAAGAAATTGAAATTTTAAACTTTAAATAATTATGCAGCGATTTTTAATAGTATTAGCATTTTTAATCCTGAGCTTTTTTCAGCTCTATGCCCAAAAAGCAGAATTGGTCACTAATAAGTATATCAAAGCTTATGGCACACATTTTACCGAGCCTGTCAAAGATAAAAAATGGGCAAATGAAAATGGTAGCACTTTTACAAAAGCAAAATACTCCGAATATGAAGGCGAAACTTTTGTAAAAATTACCACTTCAAAAGAGGTCAACACTTTGCTGAAGTATGCTATCAAAGTAAAAAAAGGAACATTAGAAATGATTGTAGTAGATAGCCAAAATGAAGTGTTATTTCAGAAATCATTTTCTAAGGACGAAAAAGGCGAAACAGAAGTAGTGTTTCAGGAAAATCAGGAATACAAAATTAAATTTATTGGACAACAGACTGCGGGATCGTATTTCTGCCAATGGATAGAAAAATAAATCATCAGTTTCAATCATCAATCAAAAAACGAACAATCAAAAAAATCAACATCATGATCAAAATTCAAAACCTTTCAAAAGTATTTAGAACAGAAGAAGTAGAAACCAAAGCGCTTAATGAAATTTCATTAGAAGTAAAGCAGGGCGAATTTGTAACCATTATGGGTGCTTCCGGCTGTGGGAAATCAACATTACTCAACATTATCGGACTTTTAGACGATGTTACTTCTGGTAGCTATCAATTATTGGGTAACGAAATCCGTGGACTAAAAGAAAGCGAAAAATCAAAAATAAGGAAACAGAATATTGGTTTTGTCTTCCAGAATTTTAACCTGATTGACGAACTTTCTGTTTATGACAATATCGAATTACCTCTGATTTATAACAATGTAAGTGCTTCTGAAAGAAAGAAAAAAGTGGAAGCAATGGCAGAACGTCTTGCAATTTCTCACCGATTAAGACATTTTCCACAACAGCTTTCAGGAGGACAGCAACAAAGAGTTGCGGTAGCAAGAGCATTAATCAATGATCCTAAAATCATTTTGGCCGATGAGCCTACGGGTAACCTGGACAGTAAGAACGGAAATGAAGTGATGGAGCTTTTGACAGATTTGCATGCTAATGGAGCTACAATTTTGATGGTTACCCACTCTGACTATGATGCTTCCTTTTCTCAAAAAACCATACTGATGAAAGACGGTATTGTTCTTTCTGAAAAACTGAATAGCAGAAATGTGAACGTTTTGGCATAAGGCAGCATAAGAATTACAAATCTCAAAAAGTAAATCGTATGTTTTCAAACTGGCTAAAAATATTTTTGTACCAAATCCGAAAGAACAAGCTGTTTACAGTCTTGAATATCTTGGGATTGAGTATAGGTATTGCGGGATTGGTATTTTCCATTTTATATTGGAATGATGAACAATCGTATAACGCATGGAATCCTGAAAATGAAAATGTGTTTCAGGTGGTCAATGATCAGCCAAGGTCAGGATTTCTGGCCTATAATGTGATGCCTTTAGGGGCTCGCTTAAAAGAAGTCTCACCGGAAGTAGAGGAATATTGTAACTTTTATCCGGCTTACAGCGGAGCACTTGTTGAATATGCAGATAAAAAAGAACTGGTATCAAAAGTGTTAAAATCTGAAGGAAGCTTTTTCTCTTTTTTCCCTTTTGAATTTATCAGATCAAATGCAAAAACGGCTCTTAAAGAAAAAAATAATGCGGCAATTTCAGAAGAAACAGCCCGGAAATTATTTGATGATGAAGATCCTATAGGCAAATCCATAAAAGTAGGCGAAACCAATTGCGTCGTTGGTGGTGTGTATAGAATTTCGGGGAAATCTTCGGTAGAACCGGCAATTGTAATCCGTGAAGAATTTGAAGAAAATATCAAAAAGAATGCAGAGAATTGGGGATCTCATACTGCTTTTTTAGTGGTCAAATTAAAGAATCCTGCAAATAAAGAAACGGTTGAAAAACAGATTCATCAGATTTATGTTGACAAACAAGCAACAAAAGAGGCTAAAGAAAAAGGAATTTCTACGGAAGCCTATATCAAAAATTACGGACTGGACATCCCATATTTGGAGCAGTTAAAAACAGCAAGACTGCATTCAAAAGTAAACAACGGCTATCAGGAAGGAAGCGGTAATTATCAGTTTCTTCTGATCATGCTCGGACTTTCTGTATTGATTTTAGTCCTTTCAATTGTAAACTATATAAATCTAGCAACGGCAAATGCAATAAAGCGTGCCAAGGAAGTTGGTGTCCGTAAAATTATCGGGGCTGCAAAAAGACAGATTGTTGGGCAGTTTTTATTTGAAACAGTAATCACCACTTCCTTTTCAATTCTTTTTGCTCTGGTAATAGTAGAATTGCTGCTGCCGTATTATAATGAATTCTTGTCGAAGAATATGATTCTGAGTAGCGGTCAGTTTTATATCCAGCTAATTGCAGTTTTTCTTCTAACGGTTATAGCCGCAGGAGTTTTTCCGGCACTCTATATTGCCAATTTTGATGTGCTAAAGGTGCTAAAAGGAAATTACAGCCGAAGCAAACGAGGTACCTGGCTTAGAAACGGAATGTTGATTTTTCAATTTGCGATTGCTTCATTTTTTATCATAGGTTCCTACATTGTTTATCAGCAGGTAAATTTTATGATGGACAAAGATCTTGGATTTAACGGCAATCAGGTAATCGATATTCCTTTTAACGAAGCGAAAAATCCGGCTGATTATGAAATGATCCGCAATGAATTGCTCAGAATAAAAGGAGTAGAAGAAGTTTCGTCCGGGAATTTTTCCTTTGGAGGTGGAGGTTATTTTACCACAGTTTTTGGGTATAAAGGAAAAGATATTGAAGTAGAAAATATGTCAATGGAATTTGGTCTGTTTGATCTGATGGGAATCCAAATGGCAGAAGGAAGAAAGCTTTCTGAAAAATTTGCGTCAGATACGATTAATTCTGTAATTATCAATAAAACGACTGCTGCTTTGATGGGTGAAAAAGACCCGATAGGAAAAGAATTTGATTTTAGAGATGACGGCGACAAGCCGGGTATCAGAAGATTGAAAGTTGTGGGCGTTGTTGAGGACTTTAATTCCTATGGCCCACAAAGAGAAATTCCTCCAATGCTTTTTTACCATTTGAAAACGGTTTCTGAAAGCAGCTATTTGAGTAGGATTTATGTAAAGATTTCTCCTGAAAATATGGAGCAGACAATTTCTGATATAGAAAAATTCTGGTCAACAAAACTAGATACAAGATATCCTTTCCGATACGATTTTGTTGATAAGAGCTTTGCAAGAACATATCAAGGTTATATCAGCCAGAGAAATTTGTTTTCACTATTGAATTTTGTTGTTATCCTGATTGCTCTTTTCGGACTGTTTGCGTTGGCTTCTTATTCCATTCAAAACCGAATGAAGGAAATTGCTATCAGGAAAGTTCTGGGAGCAGAAACCAAAACACTGCTTGCAACACTTTCAAAACAATATGTAGTGTTCTGTATCATTGGTTTTGTTATTGCCTTGGTTCCGGCCTACCTGCTATTGAACAAATGGCTGGAGAATTTTGCTTATCGAATTGATATTTCTCCAATCCCATTCATCACAGGTCTTTTCTTTTTGATGGCACTGACACTAGCTGTAGTGATTTCAAAAGCGTATCAGGCCACAAGGGTGAATGTCTTGAACTATTTAAAATACGAATAAACCCTAATGGGTTAACTAATTAAAAAAGATACTATGCTGAAGAATTGGCTAAAAATATTTTTATATCAGATTAAAAACAACAAGATTTTTACGGCTCTAAATATCTTGGGGTTGAGTATGGGAATTGCAGGATTGGTTTTTGCCATCCTCTACTGGAATGATGAACATTCGTATAATGAATGGAATCCTGATAAGGAAAGAATATTTCTTTCGATTTCCGATCTTGGTGAAAACATGCTTTGGGCAACCAATCTGGCAGGTTATGAGCCTTATCTTAAAGACTATGAAGAGCTGGAATCTTACTGCTATTTTGATGCGGATTATGAGGAAGATATGGTGAGCTACAAGAGAAAAAAGGAAACTTTGAAAATCACAGATGCTCAGAAAACTTTTTTCGAATTTTTCCCATTTGAATTTATAAAAGGAAGCGCAAAAAATGCTCTGGCTGATAATAACAGTATGGCATTATCAGAAGCAGCAGCCCAAAAATTATTCGGGGATGAAGATCCAATAGGAAGAGAAGTTACCTATTCCGAAAAAAAGTATGTTGTAAGAGCACTCTATAAAGTTCCAGGCAAATCTTCTATGGCGCCAGAGGTTGTTATTAGCACAATTGATAGAAGATTGGAAGAAGATAGGACACAATGGGGAAATTTTAATTATGGGTTGATGCTTAAATTAAAAAATCCGGAACAGACGGGGTCGGTAAAATCGAAATTAGAAAGATTAATGCATGAAAACAGAGAGCTGAAATGGGCAAGAGAAGAAGGGATTACACCAGAACAATGGAGGAAGAAAAATAGCGAGGGGCAAGTCTCTAAAATTATTTTAGAACCATTGACAGCGGCAAGATTGCATTCTGTGACGTCAAATTATGGAGAAGGAAGAGGAAGCTATCAATTCTTGTTGATAATGATGGGACTATCTCTTTTGATTTTGACACTTTCTATCGTAAATTATGTAAATCTAGCCACTGCAAATGCTATAAAAAGAGCAAAAGAAGTAGGGGTTCGAAAAATAATGGGTGCCTCAAGAGGGAATATTGTCAAACAATTTATTTTCGAGACGGCTGTGATGACAGGTTTTGCTATCCTGATTTCATTGGTAATTGTAGAACTTTCATTGCCTTATTATAATGAGTTTTTGAGAAAGGACCTGATTATTCATAGCGGACAGTTCTATCTTCAGATTGTGCTGATATTTGGTCTGGTGGTTTTGCTTGCTGGTATCTTTCCAGCCATATATGTGTCAAACTTCGAAACTTTGAAAGTACTGAAAGGCAATTTTGGCAGAAGCAAAAACGGAATCTGGCTTAGAAACGGCATGTTAATCCTGCAATTTGCTATTGCCTCTTTCTTTATTGTTGGGTCGTATATCGTTTACGAACAGGTTTCCTATATGAGCTCTAAAGATTTAGGTTTCAAAGGAGATCAGGTCGTTCAGGTTAATTATAGAAATCCGTATGATTTTAAAGAAAAAGGCTATCTGGAAAAAATAGTACTGCGCTATGAGACTATTCGTCAAGAGTTACTAAAGATTAAAGGAGTAAAGCAAGTCTCAATCGGGTCTTTTGACTTTGGGGGTGGCGCTCAGGCTTCTTCAGGTTATGAATATAATAAGAAAGCTATCCAAGGAAGAAATATGGCAATAGATTTCGATTTGCTAAGCATGATGAATATAAAACTGGCAAAAGGCAGAGACCTTTCTCCTTCGCTTTCAACAGATACGATGCAAAATATTCTGATTAATGAGGCCGCTTTACGTCTGATGAACGAAAAAGATCCGATAGGTAAAGAAATCAACTGGAATGACAAAAAACTAAAAATTGTGGGTGTTGCTAAAGATTTTCATGTTAGTGGCCCTCAGGAAGAAATTCCTCCAATGACCATTTTCCACTATAAAACTATTCCGTGGATGATTCAGAATGCGCATCAGATTTTTATAAAAATAGATGCAGAATATATGGAAAGTGCGATGAAGGAAATAGAAAATTTCTGGATTAAGAAAGTAGATACAGAATATCCGTTCAAATATGATTTTGTAAATAAGAGTTATGCAAGATCGTATCAAGCCTATGTGAACCAGAGAAATTTATTTTCATTGCTAAACTTGGCTGTGATTTTTATAGCACTTTCCGGTTTGTTTGCCTTGGCTTCTTATTCCATCCAACGCAGGATGAAAGAAATAGCCATCCGAAAAACTTTGGGTGCAGAAACGAAAACGCTGTTAAAAGAACTTTCCAAGCAATATGTGGTTTTCTGCATTGCCGGTTTCCTCATTGCCCTGTTCCCTGTTTATTTTCTGCTAAACAAATGGCTGGAGAATTTTGCCTACCGCATCGATATTTCGATTGTTCCGTTTGTCGTAGGCTTTTTAGCGCTTTTGTTGCTGATGCTAATTGTAGTTTTATCAAGAGCCTATCAAGCTACACGAGTTAATGTATTGAAATATCTGAAATATGAATAAGAAATTAATTTTGAGCTTGCTCCTAATTACTTCGAGCATTTTTGTTAATGGCCAAGAAAACTCCTGGTCATTGCAAAAGTGTTTCGCTACAGCTTTGCAAAATAATATTGATATAAAAATCAAACAGCTCGAAATCAATAGAGCCAAAAAGCTGTACACCCATCCGCTTTTGGAATTATTTCCAACGGTGAATCTGACGGGAAATCATAGCTATAACTTTGGTTCAACCATTGACCCAAGTACAAACAACAGGGTGAGCTCAGATATCCAATATGACAATATGAGCTTGGGAGCCAATATGAGTCTTTTAAATTTCGGAAACCTCGCTGTTGCTCAAAGAGACAAGATCAACATTGAACTGGCTCAAGCAGACAAAGAAGTTATAGAGTATGAATACAAGCTGCAACTGCTGGAAAAATATTTTGATGTCTTATTCTCACAGGAATTGGTCAAAATCCAAAAAGAGCAAATTCAAAATACAACCTTTAACTTAGACCGAATCAAGAAAGAAGTGGAAATTGGGAATAAGCCTGAAAGTGATTTGTATGATATCAAGCTAAGTTTTTCACAAGACGAAAAACGTTTGCTTGAAGCACAACAATTATTTGAAACGCAAAAATTACAGCTTTTTCAGTTGATGAACTTTCCGGTAGAAAACCTTGAAACTATAACCTTTGAAGCATATCTGGCAGAAGAAACACAGCCTACGAACGAGCCACTTTTGAAAAACCCAAAAATAGAATATGCTGAACTGTCGTACAAAAGCTCCAAAAAAGAAATTTCAATCTTAAGATCGGATAATCTTCCTTCCCTTACAGGATATTACAGCCTTTCGACATTTTATTCTTCGCCAATTAATCAACCTAACGATAATTTGCCAAGCTTCAAATCCCAATTTGATGACAATAAAAATCATGAAGTAGGACTAAGGCTTAATGTTCCGGTATTTAACGGATTCAAAAGAAACAGGCAGATTACAGCATCAAAAATTGAAGCTGAAAAAGTCAAATTGGTTTCAGAGCAGGAAAAAATCAAGATACAGCAACAGGTTGAATTGGAAACTACCCGGAAAAAACAATATGTCCAACTGACTTCAAACTTGCAGAATACGCTGCTATATGCCAAAGAATCATTTAGGACTACGCAGGCAAAATTTACCAGCGGGAAAGTGGATGCCGTGATTTACACTTCCGTAAAAAACCAATTGCTGTCTTCTGAATATGATTTTTTAAAGAATAATCTACTGGTACAGTATGCTTCTCTGAAGATTAACCTGATTCAAAAAAACGAATTGTAATCGCTTTTTAAAGCAATAATCGGCATAGTCCAAATTCGTCTATCTAACCATAAACTTTTTCAATCTATTAACTTTACATTACAAAGTTTTCATGCTATCTTTGCAATTTAAAATCAGTCTAATTTAAAGGCTTGAAAAAGAGAGCTATACAAAAATGAAAATAGATAGGAAAGAAGTTCTTAAAGCATTGGAAACTATTACCATTGCTGGGGAAGGTAAAAATATGGTAGAAAGTGGAGCAGTTCAGAATGTACTTACTTTTGGAGACGAAGTAGTAGTAGAACTTACGCTTACAACACCAGCACTACATATTAAAAAACGTGCGGAAGCTGACGTTATCAAAACAATACACGAAAACATTTCAGCAGAAGCCAAAGTAAAAGTCAACATCAAGGTTGAAACTCCTGAAAAAACCGAGATCAAAGGAAAGTCTATTCCGGGAATCAAAAATATTATCGCTGTAGCTTCCGGTAAAGGAGGCGTTGGTAAATCAACTGTTACCGCAAACCTGGCAGTAACATTAGCAAAAATGGGTTTTAACGTAGGTGTATTGGATGCGGATATTTATGGTCCGTCAATGCCGATTATGTTTGACGTAGAATCTGAAAAACCAATTTCAGTTACTGTTGACGGAAAATCTAAAATGAAACCAATCGAAAGCTATGAAGTTAAAATTCTTTCGATCGGGTTTTTCACTGCACCAAGCCAGGCTGTAATCTGGAGAGGACCTATGGCATCAAAAGCACTGAACCAGATGATTTTTGATGCAGATTGGGGAGAATTGGATTTTATGCTAATCGATTTGCCACCGGGAACAGGTGATATTCACTTGTCAATAGTTCAATCATTGCCAATCACAGGAGCTGTTGTAGTGAGCACTCCACAGGCTGTAGCATTAGCTGATGCGAAAAAAGGAGTGGCTATGTTCCAGTCAGATTCAATCAATGTTCCAGTCTTGGGAATTGTTGAAAACATGGCTTATTTTACACCTGAAGAATTACCTGAAAATAAATATTATATCTTTGGAAAAGAAGGGGCTAAAAATCTTGCACAAGATTTAGAAGTTCCATTCTTGGGCGAAGTTCCAATCGTACAGTCAATCCGTGAAGCGGGAGATTATGGTCGCCCAGCTGCTTTACAGACTGCTTCTCCATTAGAAAAAGTTTTTGAAGATATTGCGAGAAACGTAGTTCAGGAAACTGTATACAGAAATGAAAACCTGCCGCCTTCAGAAGCCGTAAAAATTACGACAATGGCTGGATGCTCAGCAGTAAAAAAATAAGATTATTAGATTACGCAAAGGTTATTATTAGCCAATTCAAAATCTAAAAATCTAAAGTTTGTCCAAAAAACAACATTATGACAACAGAAGAAATCAAATTAAACGTAGAGAAGGCATTGGATGAAATCCGTCCATTTCTTGAATCAGACGGAGGAAATATTTCGCTTATCGAAATTGAAGACGACAAACATGTCAAAGTCCGTCTTGAAGGTGCCTGCGTAGGTTGCAGCGTCAATCAAATGACGTTGAAAGCCGGCGTTGAAACTACCATAAAAAAATATGCGCCACAGATTGAGACTGTGGTTAATGTAGCTTAAAAATAAGCTTGCATCAGGCAACATTGTTGCCTGATTTTTTTGCTGTAATCTTATTAGATTGCTCAGTTGTCCTGCGTTTTTGGGACAAAAATGTTTTCGTAATAGCGCTTAAGCTTGCGATGACATGATATTTATCATACAAAATCACTCTTGGTTTCCTGAATTTTGTATCAGAAACTTAGAACCCTCAGAATTTTTTTAAAATGATTGAAACAGATATACTAATAATCGGTGCCGGGCCAACAGGTCTGTTTACCGTTTTTGAAGCAGGACTGCTAAAACTAAAATGCCATATCATTGATGCCTTGCCTCAGCCGGGCGGACAGCTGTCAGAACTTTACCCTAAAAAACCTATTTTCGATATTCCAGGATATCCATCTGTATTGGCAGGTGATCTTGTTGATAATCTTATGGAACAAATCAAACAGTTTCAACCAGGATTTACATTGAATGAAAAGGCGGAAACTATTGAAAAGCAAGAGGATGGAAGTTTTATTGTAACTACAGATAAAGGAACTGCACATCATTGCAAAGCTGTTGCAATTGCAGGTGGTTTAGGAAGCTTTGAGCCAAGAAAACCGCTGATTGAAGATATTGAATTCTATGAAGATAAAGGAGTTGAATATTTCGTGAAAGACCCGGAATTGTTCAGAGATAAAAGAATAGTAATTGCCGGCGGAGGAGACTCTGCTTTGGATTGGAGTATTTTTCTTTCTAATGTGGCTTCAGAAGTAACACTTATCCATAGAAGAAATGAATTCCGTGGAGCATTGGATTCTGTAGAAAAAGTGCAGGAACTGAAACATGCTGGAAAAATTCGTTTGATAACTCCTGCAGAAGTTACAGGATTAAATGGAGCTGAACATTTGGAATCGATTGATATCGACGAAAACGGAGCGCATAGAAATATCAAGACGGACTATTTTATTCCACTTTTTGGATTATCACCTAAATTAGGAGCGATAGCCAACTGGGGACTTGAAATTGAAAAAAATGCAATCAAAGTAGATAACTCATTGGATTATCAGACCAATATTGAAGGGATTTATGCCATTGGTGATGTCAATACCTATCCTGGCAAATTAAAGCTGATTCTTTGCGGTTTCCATGAAGCTACATTGATGTGCCAGAGCGTTTACAATAAATTAAATCCGGGTAAAAAATACGTATTGAAATATACAACTGTTTCAGGTGTAGACGGATTTGACGGAACAAGAAAAGAAGCTGAAAAAGCAGTCGTTAAATCGATAGATTAATCAGGCTGAATTACCATATACAAATGGATGTTACTATAAAAATAACTGACCGGGAAGGAGCTTTGCATGAAGTTCAGGCTCCAACAGATATGAATATGAATATCATGGAACTGGTTCGTGCCTACGAATTGGCGCCAGAAGGAACCATTGGCGTTTGCGGAGGCATGGCTATGTGTGCTTCCTGCCAGTGTTATGTTCTTAATGATGTTGCCCTGCCTGAAATGGGAGATGATGAAGAAGCAATGCTCTCAGAGGCTTTCTTTGTCAAGTCCAACAGTCGTCTAGGCTGTCAGATTCATATTACTGAAGAACTGAACGGATTAGAAATAGAATTAGCTCCGGAATATTAAAAATAAAAAAGCCTTCGAAAGAAGGCTTTTTTATTATGCGGTATTCGTTTTAGTTTTTCACAAACTGTAAAGTCTTTGTCTCATTACCTTTCGTAAATCGAATCATATAGATTCCGGTAGCATAATTAGAAGTATCAACTTTTAAGTTTCCTTCGCTAACAGTTGTAGCTTGCTTGATAACTTGTCCCAGGCTGTTATAAATAGTATAGCTATCAGGGGTTTTAGAGCTATCAGATACTGCAATGTTTAATACGTCGCTAGCAGGGTTTGGATATAGTTTTATTCCTTGTAATAATTCAAACGCTGGATTGCTTAATGGTGGCTGACAAGCGGTTGAAGTGCCTAAGGATTTTCTTCTTGGAGAATTTTGCATTACAGCCATCATCCTTGCCTTCTGATCTGCGGTAAAGATATTCATACAGATGTCATTACTGTAATCCATATAGTTTTCTGTCATATCGTTTCCTGGCGATGAAGGACATGAATCATATATATCTGCACAATCATAATTTTCCCAACCAGCCTGTGGTGTATCGTTGCAATAGTCGGTAGGCCCACAAA
Source organism: Flavobacterium microcysteis (assembly GCF_006385255.1). Lineage (GTDB taxonomy): Bacteria > Bacteroidota > Bacteroidia > Flavobacteriales > Flavobacteriaceae > Flavobacterium > Flavobacterium microcysteis. Next base: position 213,691 of record NZ_VFJE01000054.1, on the reverse strand, counting down.
CTATTTGCCCTAGTTGACGGCTTCCACCATCACCCCAGATGTGTCTTAGTCCTAAAAAATGTCCTGTTTCATGTGTGGTAGTTCTACCTTTGTTAATACCTGGATAATAACTTCCACCGGCTCCGGCAAAATCTGATGAACCAAAAGCTCTCCAGTCAATAATTACTCCATCGGTGTTGGCAGTATACGGTCCTTGTAATCCTTGCAAGCCAGAACTACCTGGGAATTGGGCATAACCTAAGATACCATCTAAATCAAGTCCAAATTGGCAGACCCAAATGTTATAATATTTTGAAGAGTCCCATATGGTTTCTGGTTTTAATAACGTTTCAATGCTGTTTTCGTCCCATTCCGAAACTCCAAGATTAACCCTGTCAATTCCAGTTGTAGGATTTCCATTTGGATCTACTTGAGCCATACAGAATTGGATTTCAACATCTGCGCCTACAGGATTAGTGTTGTATCCAGGAGTTCCAAGCATTTTGCGGAAATCTTGATTTAGAACGGTAATTTGAGAAAGTACTCTGGCATTTGAAATATTCATCCCGCTACCTACGTTTTGTCCGCTGTGGATAACGTGAACAACAACAGGAATAGTTATTACAGCGTTTGTACCTTCAATACCTCTCTTCGCTATTAATTTTGACTTGATAGCTTCTGTTTTTGGAGCAAGCCATTCTTCAAATTGTTGGGTAGTTGCCCTTTTCTCATCTTTTTCTTGCAAAAATGATTCGTATTCTGAAGAAACACATCGAACTATTCTAGTTTTAGGGTTGATACTTTGGACTTTTCTTCCAAAGACATTTGGTGTATTTTGTGCCAAAGCTGAAAAACCAGCAAGACCAAGGCACAAAAAAAGTGTAATTTTTTTCATGGAAATATGAAAATTGGAAATTAATAATGGTGTGATATTTTATTTACTTGTCTGCACAAAAAAAACAAGTGCGCTAAGGTATAAATATCTTAGAATTTTAAAGTTAAAATTTTGAAATAATCTAAAATAAATCTAAATAACTATTTAAAAACTACCTTGTTTTTAAATAGTTATAAGAATTTACTGCAAATTGATTGTGGAGAAATTAAAAAAGCAATTTTTAATGAGAATTAGGCCATTTCGGCTTTCATAGAAATCTGTTCTTCGATGGCATCCCATAGACCAATTCTTCGTTCTAATGCCTGAACAGATACTTCTTTTACTTCTTGCCAACGGAGTTCATCATTGCTACACAATTCTTCAATCATTTGCATAGCCATTGGTCCGTGTTCGTCAGCATCTAGCTCGATGTGTCTTTCAAAATAATAAATCAGTTTACGCAAATCAGCATTAGGGAAGTTCTCCTGGAAATTCCTTAATATTTCGGTAAACATAGAAGGAATCAGGTCTTCTCTTCCAAAAGTGAAAGCAGCTGCAATTTCGTGCGGTTTGCCTTCATCAATAACTCGGAAGGTAAAGTCAAGAAAAGCTTTTATTTTTGGATGTAACTCGCTTTTTTTTATCGATACAAAAATATTCTGAGTCGTAATGACATTTTCTAAAAAACGCTGAATCTCCGAAATATCGGCACCGCAATCTTTCATCGCATCAATATACATTTCGTAATGACTTTGTCTTTTGCCATCAAGAGTCAAATCGGTTTCTTCAGCCAAAACAATCTCATTAATCAGATAACGGATTTCCGGATTTCCCACAGGCAGCCATGGCGTAGTCGTAGAAGTCAATTTAGACTGTAATGCTTTTAAAAGTGACATAAAATCCCATACGGCATATACGTGACTTTCCAGAAATCTCCGTAAGTCTTCCAGATTTTGTATTTTTTTATACAACGGGTGGTTTAATAAAATGTCTTTTTGTGGCTGTATACTGGCGTTAATAGTGTCAATTTTCATGATGAGGGATTTTTACAAATGTAAAAAAGCTTCTCTATAACGAGAAGCTTTTTAAGATACTTTAATATTTGTTTATTACTTAAATGCAGGAATTCCAGTAATGTCCAATCCAGTAATTAATAAGTGAATATCGTGTGTTCCTTCGTAGGTAATAACAGATTCTAAATTCATCATGTGCCTCATAATTGAATATTCACCTGTAATACCCATACCGCCAAGGATTTGTCTTGCTTCTCTGGCAATATTAATCGCCATGTCCACATTATTTCTCTTAGCCATAGAAATCTGAGCAGAAGTCGCTTTGCCTTCGTTTCTCAAAACACCAAGTCTCCAAGTCAATAATTGTGCTTTGGTAATTTCAGTAATCATTTCAGCTAGTTTTTTCTGCTGTAATTGAGTTCCGGCAATCGGTTTGTCAAACTGAATTCTTTCTTTAGCATAACGAAGAGCTGTATCATAGCAATCCATTGCAGCGCCAATAGCACCCCAAGCAATTCCATAACGTGCAGAATCCAAGCATCCTAGTGGAGCTCCAAGTCCGCTTTTATTTGGCAATAAATTTTCTTTAGGAACCTTTACGTTGTCAAAAATCAATTCTCCTGTAGCAGAAGCACGAAGTGACCATTTGTTATGTGTTTCAGGAGTTGTAAATCCTTCCATACCTCTTTCAACAATTAAACCGTGTATTCTGCCAGTTTCGTCTTTAGCCCAAACTACTGCGATATCAGCAAAAGGAGCATTAGAAATCCACATTTTAGCACCGTTCAATAAGTAATGGTCACCTTTATCTTTGAAATTGGTAACCATCCCAGATGGGTTTGAACCATAATCAGGCTCGGTAAGACCAAAACATCCGATGAATTCACCAGAAGCCAGTTTTGGTAAATATTTCATCCTTTGCTCTTCATTTCCGTATTTCCAGATAGGATACATAACCAACGAAGATTGTACTGAAGCAGTAGAACGAACACCAGAATCACCTCTTTCGATTTCTTGCATAATCAAGCCATACGAAATCTGGTCTAGGCCAGCACCACCGTATTCTTCTGGAATGTATGGGCCAAAAGCACCAATTTCTGCCAAACCATTAATGATTTGGTTCGGGAATTCCGCTTTTTGTGCATATTCTTCGATGATTGGAGATACTTCACGTTTTACCCATTCACGGGCAGCGTCACGTACCATTTTGTGTTCGTCAGACAATAATTCGTCTAAAAGGTAATAATCTGGAGCTTGGAAAAGATCGGGTCTCATTATTTTTTATCATTTCGATAGCAGGGCTATCTGTTTTTAACTGTTTTTTGTTTTCTCCGAAAACGTTTGCAAACTTACGTAAAGAATTGCAACAAAACAATCAGCAAATGTTAGAAAGTGTTGCCGTAATTTTTAAGAAAGCATCTGATCATTGCGTTATTGATAAAAAATCTTGGATAAATTTAAAAGAATCCATCTCTGGTAAATTATTTTTCGGTAAATTTATCTTACAATTTGATTTTGAACATGCAGAGAATGAATATTTTAAGATAACAGACATAAAGCCTAAATGTCTTTAAATGATTGGGCCCTATTATCATAATTTTAAACCTACAGGTTATGTTAGAAAACATTTTGAAATTAGAAGGCGTTCACAAGCTAAGCAATGGTGAGCAAAAAACCATTAAAGGAAACGGAATAATTAGAGGCGGTGGTAATGATATTATCGCATGCATTTGTCCGGGAACAGGTAATGTTGTTGTTGGACATGCTGATAGCTGCGAAATATTGACAAAACTTCTTTGCCCTCAAGATTCATAGTAAAGAATCCTGTGTCATGAAAAATTAGTGTCTATTGCTCTCGGGTAATAGACTTTTTATTTGTAGTAGTTTTTACAAATAAAAAGAATTACATCTTCAAGTAAAAATCCTTTGTCAAATTAATATATTCCGGAGTGTAGTTGTGACGAGAGATTTCAATAACCAATTCGTCAATTGGAAAATTTTCTACATGATGCTTGCTAAAAGCCAGCAGGCTTCTTTTGATTTCTGAGGTTGGGGTTCCTTTTACACGGGTAATTTTTACAGGGAATAAGTCAAAATCCCTTACCAAAGCAATGAATTTTTCTTCTTCCTTATAAGGTAAGATAACGGCAAAAATTCCATTCTGGGAAAGTAAGAAACCGCCAGCTTCGGCTAAATCTTCAAAGGGAAGGGCATCGGCAAATCGTGCCAAATCACGCTGTTCATTTCCTGAAGAATAATCTTCTGTGTAAAAAGGAGGATTTGAAACAATCAGGTCGTATTGGTCACTAGTTTCCTCCATAAATTCATCCAACGCAGCATGAAAGCAAAACAATCGGTCGTTCCAGGAAGAATTTTCGAAATTGTCTACAGCCTGTTCGTAGGCATCTTCATCAATGTCAAAAGCATCAATCTGTTCAGCATGGCTTCTTTGGGCAATCATCAGGGAAATGATTCCGGTACCTGTTCCAATATCCAAAACGTTATATGGATTGTGTTCAATGGGAGCCCATGCGCCTAGCAATACGCCATCGGTTCCTATTTTCATGGCACAGCGATCTTGTTCTACTAAAAATTGTTTAAATTGAAAAGACATTGCAGGAATATAAAATTGTAAATCGAAAAGATTAGAGATACATTTCAATCAGTCCTTCCGGAAGGTCCATAATTACTTTTCTGTTGTCCCGGTCGATTGAAACCAAAAAATGGTCAATCATCGGAATCAGAATTTCTTTATCGCCATCAAGAACTTCAAATAGCGGTTGAGCAGTTGAATCATTAATGGATTGAATTTTTCCAAAAACGCCTAAACGTTTGTCCTCAATTTCAAAACCAATGACTTCATGGAAATAAAATTTGTTACCGTCCAGTTTTGGCAACATTTCTAAGGGAAGATAAATCGCATTTCCGATAATCTCATCGGCTGCATCTTCTGTGTCGACATCTTCAAAACGTACTCGAAGAAAGTCGTTTTTGTGAAGCGAACTGTTTTCAATAAAAAAAGGAACCAAGTGTTTGCCGCATTCGACAAACACTGATTCCAAATTTTCGTATAACTCAGGCTCATCAGTGTCCAAATAGACAAGGACTTCACCTTTAAAACTGAATTTTTTAGCGATTTTACCTAAATAGAAACACTCTTCTTTACGCATTATCGCATCAAAATTAAGCTTGAGTTTCTTCGTTGTTTTCTTCTGCAGCAGGAGCTTCTTCAGTTGATGCTTCAACTTCAGTTACTTCTTCTTCAACAACAGCAGCTTCCTCTTCAGCTTTAGCAGCCTCAAGTTCAGCTTGCTTAGCAGCAGCGATACGATCCTCGTTTACTTTTTTCTCAGCAGCAAGAGCTTTAGCTTTTGCGTCTGCTTTAGAAGTAGAAAGGTTGTCTTTTTTCGCGTTTACTTTTCCAGCTTTTTCATCTAGCCATTTAGCTAGTTTCTCATCAGCTTGCTCTTGAGTCAAAGCTCCTTTACGGATTCCTCCGTCTAGGTGGTGCTTCAATAAAGCTCCTTTGTAAGAAAGGATAGCTCTAGCAGTGTCAGTTGGTTGAGCACCATTGTGCAACCATTTAACAGCGCTATCAAGGTTCAAGTCGATAGTTGCAGGGTTAGTGTTTGGATTGTAAGTTCCGATTTTTTCTAGGAATTTACCATCTCTTTTTGAGCGAGCATCTGCCGCTACTACCCAGTAAAAAGGTTTTCCTTTTTTACCGTGTCTTTGTAATCTAATTTTTACAGACATAATCTATATGATTAAAGCGAGGTACACGACCTCTGTTAATTAAGGGTGCAAATATACAAAAGTTTGTAATACAAATTATTCCGTTCGCAAATTTTGTCATTTTTCATATTTTGAAATCATGACGTTTTACGATTTTGATGTTATTTTTTTAATTTTCATTAGCATATATGCTATAAAAAACTATTTTTGTCGATGTAAAAATGATTATACATATCTATCAATTATAAATATGAAAAAGATTTTATCGCTTTTAATGCTTGTGGCTCTTTTTGCTTCGTGTGAAGACGATGCTACCTTTAATAACCCGTCTGTTCAAGGCAAAAAAGACAATGTTCGATGGAGAGCATCAAGTTCTTATGCAACTGTTACGGGTGGAGTATTGACCGTTTACGGTAACACGCCATTCGAAACCTTGACTCTTACAACATCGTCTACTGTGCCTGGAACCTATACTTTAGGAGTGAACAACACAAATAAAGCGGCTTATATGTTTGAAGCGGATGGAGTTAGTTCTACCTATGCTACAGGAACAGGTGTAGGAGATGGACAAATCAAAATTGAGCAAAGTCCAGATGGAACTGTAACAGGAACTTTCTATTTCAATGCGCCTTCTACAATTCCAGATCCTATTGGAGCAGCAGTAGTTAATTACCAGGAAGGTCATTTCTACAGAGTGCCAATTCAAGGAGCACCATAAAAAGATAATTTACAAATATAAATCCTGGCCTTGGCCGGGATTTTTTGTTTTAGGGAAAGTTTTACGGAAAAGATTCATAGATAAGTGATATTGTCCAAAGCTTAAAAAAGCTTATTTTTGTAGTCTACGTTTTTTGGATTTTTCAAAAATATAAAACCTTATAAATTAGCGATGTACTTAATTTTCGATACAGAAACAACCGGATTGCCAAAGCGTTGGGATGCACCCATAACCGATACCAATAACTGGCCTCGCTGTATTCAGATAGCCTGGCAGTTGCATGATGAAATGGGAAATCTGATTGAAAGCCAGGACTACCTTGTGAAGCCGGAAGGTTTTAATATTCCCTATGATGCAGAAAGAATCCACGGTATTTCTACAGAATTGGCAGCAGAAAGAGGAATCGGACTTTCGGAAGTTCTGGAGAAATTTAATATTGCGCTTTCAAAATCGAAATTTATTGTCGGACAAAACGTAGGCTTTGATGTTAACATCATGGGCTGTGAATTTTACCGTTTTGGAGTTGATTCTAAAATGGCCGAAATGCCCGTTTTGGACACTTGTACAGAATATACGGCCGAGCTTTTAAAATTGCCGGGAGGAAGAGGAGGAAAATTCAAGCTGCCAACATTGACGGAACTGCATCAGTTTCTGTTTAACCAGCCTTTTGCCGAAGCGCATAATGCAACTGCCGACGTTGAAGCAACAACACGTTGTTTTTTAGAGCTGATCAGAAGAGAAGACTTTACTAAAGAACAGCTTGATGTACCGGCTGATTATTTTACAAGATTTAATGAAAATAATCCGAAAGAGATTCAGCTCATCGGGTTAAAGCATATCAACCTGAAGCAGGCTTCTGATGAAGTGCGTGCCCGTTTGCAAAAAGCTACCAATGAAGCGCAGCAAAAGCAAACTGCCGAAAATGCTATTTCTATAACAGATGTCGATTTTGTGCATCTTCATAACCATACACAGTTTTCAGTACTGCAATCCACAATCAGTATTGGTGACTTGGTCAAGGCTGCCGTAAAACAGAAAATGCCTGCTGTTGCAATGACGGATCATGCGAACTTGATGGGAGCTTTCCATTTTGTGCGTGATGTATTGAATCATAATAAAGGAGCAAAAGCAAAAAACCAATCACTTATCGACAACGGAGAAGAGCCTACGGAAGTTTTGATGAAACCTATTGTAGGCTGTGAGTTTTTTGTCTGTGAAGACCATTTGGATCGTACCCGAAAAGACAATGGATATCAAGTTGTACTGATTGCAAAAAACAAAAACGGCTATCATAATTTGGCAAAAATGTCTTCCATTGCCTACACCAAAGGTTTCTATTATGTGCCTAGGATTGACAAGGAAGTTATAAAACAATACAAAGAAGACATAATCGTCTTGTCAGGAAACCTTTATGGTGAAATACCAAGCAAGATCCTGAATATTGGTGAACATCAGGCGGAAGAAGCATTGCTTTGGTGGAAACAGGAATTTGGAGAAGATTGCTATATCGAATTAATGCGCCACAATCAGGAAGATGAAAATCGTGTGAATACTACTTTGATTTCATTAGCCAGGAAACACGACCTGAAATTAGTGGCAACGAATAATATTTTCTATATCGACAAAGAAGATGCGAATGCGCATGATATTCTTCTTTGTGTCCGTGATGGTGAAAAACAATCCACGCCGGTTGGCCGTGGTCGTGGCTACCGATATGGAATGCCTAATCAGGAATACTATTTTAAGTCGGGAGACGAGATGAAAAAGCTTTTTTCAGATCTTCCAGAGGCTATATACAATATTCAGGAAATCGTAGAAAAAATAGAAATATACGATTTGGCACGTGAAGTCTTGCTTCCAAAATTTGATATTCCAGAACAATTTATCGTTTCGGAAGATGATGTTGATGGAGGGAAAAGAGGTGAGAACCTTTACTTGAAGCATCTTACTTACGAAGGAGCCAAGAGACGCTATACAGACATCACGCCTGAAATCCAGGAACGTTTGGATTTTGAATTGCAGACCATTGAAAAGACAGGATATCCGGGATATTTTCTAATCGTACAGGATTTTATTGCCGAAGCCAGAAAGCTGGACGTTTCAGTAGGTCCGGGTCGTGGATCGGCTGCAGGATCTGTTGTGGCCTACTGTTTAGGGATTACCAATATTGACCCGATGCTTTATGATTTGCTTTTTGAGCGTTTCTTAAATCCGGATCGTGTGTCCATGCCCGATATTGATATCGATTTTGATGACGAAGGTCGTGGTCGTGTAATGGATTATGTTATTAATAAATATGGTTCTAATCAGGTAGCGCAAATTATTACTTATGGAACCATGGCGGCAAAATCTTCAATCAGAGATACGGCCCGTGTTTTGGATTTGCCTTTGTTTGAAGCCGATAAGATTGCCAAGCTTATCCCGATGAACCTGAATCTGGCTAAGATTTTTACTTTCGACAATGAGCAGCTGAAAAAAGCACTCCGTGCCGAAGAATTTGATAAAGTACAAGAACTGATTGCGCTTGCAAATGCAGGAGACTTAGGTGGAGAAGCAATTACGCAGGCAAAATTATTGGAAGGAAATCTCCGGAATACAGGAATCCATGCCTGTGGGGTAATCATCACGCCAGACGATATCACAAATTTCGTCCCGGTTTCTACTGCAAAAGATTCGGATCTGTATGTAACGCAATTCGATAACTCGGTAGTAGAAAGTGCAGGCTTGCTAAAGATGGACTTCTTGGGTCTTAAGACCCTCACACTTATTAAAGATACCGTAAAACTGGTAAAATATAGGACAGGAATCCAATTAGATCCGGATGCCTTTCCTATTGATGATGTCAAGACGTATGAACTTTTCCAAAGAGGTGAAACGGTAGGTATTTTCCAATACGAATCGGTCGGGATGCAAAAATACATGAAAGACCTGAAGCCGACAGTTTTTGGAGATTTGATTGCGATGAACGCATTATATCGTCCGGGACCGTTGGAATATATCCCAAGTTTCGTCCGAAGAAAAAACGGCGAGGAAGAAATCGTCTATGACCTTGAAGCCTGTGAAGAATATCTGAAAGACACTTATGGAATTACGGTATATCAGGAACAGGTAATGCTTTTGTCGCAAAAACTGGCAAGCTTTTCCAAAGGTGATGCCGATGTCTTGCGTAAGGCGATGGGTAAGAAGCAAAAAGATGTCCTCGATAAGATGAAATCCAAATTCATCGACCAGGCAGTTGCCAATGGACATGCGGCTGATAAGCTTGAAAAAATATGGAAAGACTGGGAAGCTTTCGCACAGTACGCATTTAATAAGTCGCACTCGACTTGCTATGCATGGATTGCTTACCAAACGGCTTATTTGAAAGCACATTATCCGGCAGAATATATGGCGGCAGTGCTTTCCAACAACATGAACGATATCAAACAGGTTTCGTTTTTCATGGAAGAATGTAAGCGTATGGGATTGCAGGTTCTTGGTCCGGATGTGAATGAATCCTTTTATAAATTTACGGTAAACGAAAATTATGCCGTCCGTTTTGGAATGGGTGCCATCAAAGGAGTAGGTATGGGTGCCGTACAGACTATTGTAGAAAACAGAAAAGAAGGAAAATACAAATCGATTTTTGATTTGGCAAAACGAATTGACCTGCGTGCTGCCAATAAAAAAGCTTTTGAAAATTTGGCACTTGCCGGCGGATTTGATTCGTTTACAGCACATCGGGCACAATATTTCCATGACGAAGGCGATGGAATTACATTTTTGGAAAAGGCCGTACGTTATGGCTCAAAGTTTCAGGAAAATGAAAATTCTTCACAAGTAAGTCTTTTTGGAGAAGCAAGCGATGTGCAGATTCCGGAACCAGTTATCCCACCATGTGAAGACTGGAGCACTATGGAAAAGCTGGCAAAAGAAAAAGAGGTGGTAGGAATCTATATTTCCGGACATCCTCTTGATGATTACCGTTTCGAGATGAAGTACTTCTGTAATGCAAAGTTGGAAGCCTTGAAAAATCTCGAAGCCCATGTAAACAAAAACCTGACAATTGGAGGCATCATAACCGATGTACAGCACAGAGTTGCCAAAAATGGCAAAGGCTGGGCTGCGTTTACATTAGAAGGCTATGATGAATCTGCTGAATTCAGGATATTTGGAGAAGAATATCTTAAATTCCGTCATTTCCTGATTCAAAATAATTTTACCTATATGAAAATTCTGGTACGTGAAGGCTGGGCCAATGCAGAAACTGGTAAAAAAGGAGATCCGAGAATACAGTTCATAGGAATCCAATATCTTCAGGATGTACTGACGACATTTGCGAAAAAGCTCATCATTCAAATGAATATCAGAGAACTCCACTCGGAAATGATTACAAAGCTGAGTCATATTTTTCAATCCAACCGTGGAGAAAATAATGTGACTTTTGAGGTAATGGAAACCGAAAAGATTACGAAGGAAGTGCCTGTTGCCATAGAATCAAATATTGATGAAGCCGAAGCGATTCCAGATATGGAAAATGCAGAAGAGATGGAATTGAACGTTCCGGCTGTAGTAGAAGAAACCAAAGTCATTACCTATCTTTCCATGCCTAGCAGGAAATTAAAAGTAAATATTTGTGGCGAATTACTACGTGAATTAGAAAAATTACAAGTCAATTTCAAATTAAATTAACTTTTTTAGGATAGAAATTGACAATATCTTTATAGCTAAAACTAATTTTCAATTAACAAAACATTACAGATAAAATAACTAATTTTGTAATGTAAAATTCAAAGAACAAAAAATATGGCACAAGCAATAACAGATGCAACTTTCGAAGAAATTGTATTAAAATCAGATAAACCCGTTTTAGTAGATTTTTGGGCAGCATGGTGTGGACCTTGTAGAATGGTTGGTCCAATCATTGACCAAATCAGTACTGAATATGACGGAAAAGCTGTTGTTGGAAAAGTTGATGTAGATGCAAACCAAGAGTTTGCTGCAAAGTATGGTGTAAGAAACATTCCAACGGTATTGGTTTTCCAAAACGGAGAAGTTGTAGGAAGACAAGTTGGTGTTGCACCAAAACAAAGCTACACAGACGCAATTGACGCATTGTTATAATCGAGAGATTATATCTTAATATGCCCTTCCAAAGCCAAGGTTTTGGAAGGGTTTTTTAATTTAGAGTCAGTATAAAAGTCGTTCCTTGGTTAGGCTCTGTCTGGATGTCAATCTTGCAATTAATAGCTTTGGCAAGGTCACGTATCAAATGCAGTCCTAATCCGGTTTTTATGCCAACAACTTCCTTGTCATCATATAAGGCCTTGAATTGTTCCTGGCTGCCACCCGGACCATTGTCTGAAATAGAAAGATGTTTCTTTCCGTTTTTCTCCCACGCTTTCCATGTTATTTGAGCATCTTTGGTTTTTTCCAGAGCCTTGATAGCATTTCCGGTTAGGTTACGGATAATTGTTTTCAAATAATTCTCGTCGGTATTGAGTACTAAACCTTGTGGGTCTTCAAATAGAATGCTGACATTTTCCTGTCCTGAAAAATGTTTTCGGGTATCTTCAAATAAGGAACTTGCTTTGATGGCTTTGGGCTGAGGTTTGAAGTTTTCCATTTGGCCTTTGCTCCAAAGTAGGAGGTCTTCCATAGAATTGAGCAGATTTTCTGCAGAGACAATCGTTTTGTCTTCCATCCTTTTTTTACTTTCGGCATCCAACAATTCAGGACTTTCTTTTTGAAGATGAAGAAAATGAATCAGGCTGGATACTGGACTTCTCAAATCATGATTCAAGATACTAAAGAAGCGTGATTTTGTTTTGTTGGCCTGATCCAGCTCATTATTTAAAAGCTGTAGTTTTTCGTTACTTCTCTTGCGGTTTCGGCTTTGATAGAATAGCAATATCCCGATAATGCCCAACATGATAAGACCCAGGATAAAATACCATTTTTGTTTTTCCTTATTTTCTATTTTGAGCTTATTGAACTGGATTTCTTTATTTTTTAGCTCTATTGTGCGCTGATCTTCCAGATTTTTTACGGTTTCTTTTGTGGCGCTCTGATAAATAGAGTCTTTATACGTATTGAATTTTTTGAAATAAAGAAGTGCGTTTTTAGAATCGCCCATGACTTCATAAAGTGATGCCATTTCCTTAAAATCAGTTGAAAGCGATTTGATGTCATTGCTCTCTTGATCATAGATTACCGCTTCTTTCAGCATTAATAAAGAAGTGTCTGCTATAGGCCTGTTTTTGTAAAAAGCATTGTTTTTAGGATCGCTGTATTTTTGCATGTAAATCATAGAAAGGTTTTGCAGATTGTATGACATAACCCTGCGGATTTTTAACTCCTTGCTGATTTTTAATGCTTCTTTGATATGTTCTTCTGCCAGGTCATATTTTTTTAATTCCAGATAGGCGCTTCCTAAGGTTCCCAAATTTGTTGCTACAAAATTTAGGTTGTTGTTTTTTCTGTTGATTTCCAAAGCCTGATTGAGGTAGGAAACTGCCAATTCGTTTTTACCCTCGTTATTATAAAGCACGCCGATGTTTTCAAGAATCACGGCTTTCATCGTCGGATTGTTGAATTTCTTGTTTATATCCAATGCTTTTTTGAAATATTCCAGCGCCTTTTTACGGTCTTTAAGGTCATTGTATATAAACCCAATATTGATATAGGTTCCGGCAATTTCTTCGTTTTTGCCTAATTCTTCGCTTAATTTAAGGGATTTGAAACTGTAGTCGAGCCCGTTTTTGTAATCATTCCTATAGATGTAATAAACGGCTATATTCCGATACAGAACACTCAATACCTGCTTGTCTTTAGTCTCTTTTGCAAATTCAAGACCTTTGCGGTAAAAATTAATCGCCGTAGAATCGGTTGTATTGATTCCCAGACAGCGATAGCCTTCGGCCAGCCCATTTTTGAAATCAATAGTTTCTGCCATTTCAATAGCGCTTTTTGCCAGCTGCTTTCCTTTCTCAGGGTCTACCCGAGAATATTCCTGACTCAGCTTGTTTTTGATAATGACAATTGTCTTTTTGTCTTTGGTGTTTTTTAGCGATGTTTCCAACGAATCAATCAGCATTTGCCCTTGTTTTTGGGCTGTCAATACTGTTGAAAACAAGCAGAATACTAAAAAGAAGAGTGCTTTTTTCATGATAGCAAAATATTGATGTTTTCTTTAAAACTCCTTCCCACAGGAATCATAGCACCATTACTGAGCTGTATTTCCTGGGTATTGATTTTTTCTATAAACTGTTTTTGCACGGCAAAACTTCTGTGGATTCTTATAAAGGACTGGAAATGGGTTTCTTTTAGCAATATTCCTAAACTAGACAGTACACAGTGTCTTTTTTTGGAAGTAATAATCAGCGTATAATCTTTTAAGGCTTCGAGATATAGAATATCATGTAGTTTGACTTTGGTCTGGTCATGTCCTTCTTTTATATAGATTACATCGCCACCTATGCTTGATTCAAACAAGGATGCCTTATGCTTTATCTCCATGAATTCTTCAATACGGCGCATGGTCTGAGCAAAGCGGTCAAACTTTAAGGGCTTAACGATAAAGTCTAAAGTGTCGAGTTCAAAACTCTCTACAGCAAATTCCGGATGTGAAGTGATAAAAATACAAGCGGGAACCGCCAAAGCTTGTTTTCGCAATTCAACACCATTCATGCCAGGCATATCAATATCCAGAAATAAAAGATCGGGCGGATTCTGTTCCATAAAAGAAAGGGCCTCGTCTGCAGACTCAAACACGCCCAAAATGGAAAGGTTCTCAAATCGTTTCGCAAACGAAAGTACCGTAAGCCTGTCTATTTCGTCATCATCAACTATAATGCATTTTAGCTTTTCCATTCCAGAAGCGTTTACTCAAATATAAATAAAAAATTTAACATTTATTAAGAAAAATGTTATTGGTCTATTTAAAATGTTATTGGTCTATTACCGGTTTTTTCACTTGGAGGATGTCAGCACCTTTGTCTTGTAATAACCAAATGATTAAAAATCAATAACAAAAAATTTAAGAAATGAAAACGATTAAAATCTTATCGGGAGCTTTATTAGCAATTTTAGCAATCTCTTGTAGCAGTGACGACAGCAAGCCTACTTATCCGGTTGAAAATCCATTGGAATCGTATCATACACAGGCTGGATTTACGACTACGAGCAATTTTATTAATTCAGGTAGCTATGAATTTGGATTGGCATTTTCTCCAAATGTCAAAGGAGTTATGAAAGCGATAACGATTAAACTACCAGATGAAAATCCAGCATTAAAAGTTACAATTTGGGATTATACAACCAAAGAAGTTTTAAAAACGGAAACCGTAAATGTAGCAAATGCAAATACTGCTATTTCACATCCTATTACTGACTTGGCATTAGAAAAAGACAAGAAGTATCTGATTACGATGAATTCTAATGACTGGTATAAAAGAAGTAAAGCAGATAATACGGATGCAACTTATCCTATTACGGCTGGAAATATCAAGTTCATAGAATACAGATGGGTAGGTGGGGCAACTCAAACATTTCCAACCAATGTGTCTTTGAATTATAATGGAGGAGACTTGAGCTTTGATTTCAAGAGAACAGAATAATTTCTGGGGTTAGTTAGAAAAAGACCTGGTATGTATGACCAGGTCTTTTTTTGCAGAAAACAAAGAAATAAACAGCTAAACAATGCGGTAATGAATATATAGATGTTTTTAGGATTAGTTGGGGAAAGGTCCGGAGATAATACTTCGGGTCTTTTTTTGCTTTAGCAAAGTCGTGTGATAAATTTTTAAATCAGTCAATCTTTCAATATATTTGAAGAATGAAGATTGAATCGCAAATAGAAAAAATTTCCAGTTTCCAGCATTTGGAGCTGTTGGCCAATCAGGTTGTTGAAGGTTTTATTTCGGGAATGCACAAGAGTCCGTTTCATGGGTTTTCTGCGGAATTTGCAGAACATAAGGTGTACAATGCGGGCGAAAGTACAAAACATATTGATTGGAAACTTTTTGCAAAAACAGATAGGCTGTATACCAAACGTTTTGAAGAAGAAACAAACCTCCGTTGCCATCTGATTATTGATAATTCGTCTTCTATGCATTATCCGAAGTTACAAGACGGGCAGCAATTTTTTGAAAGCAAGATTGGATTTTCTGTTCTGGCATCGGCCGTTTTGATGAATTTGCTCAAAAAACAGAGAGATGCTGTAGGGTTGAGTGTCTATTCAGACAACTATGAATATTATGCGCCCGAAAAAGGGAGCGAACGCCATCACAGGATGCTTCTCAACAAACTGGAACAACTATTGGCAGAGCCAAAACAATCCAAAAACACAGATACGGTTACTTTTTTGCATCAGATTGCAGAAAAAATGCACCGCCGTTCGATGATTATCCTTTTTACGGACATGTTTCAGCCCGAAAATGAAGAAGCATTGCTGAATGCATTACAGCATTTAAAACACAATAAGCATAAAGTCGTATTGTTTCATGTTATTGACAACAAAACCGAATTGAGCTTTGATTTTGACAACACGCCAAGGAAATTTATAGACCTTGAGTCGGGAGAAGAAGTCAATCTTTTTGCAGATAACATAAAAGAGGAGTATGAAAAACGTGCAGAAAACTATTTCAAGCGATTGTCATTGACTTGTGCACAGAATAAAATCAAGTACGTTCCTGTTGCAGCAGGCAAAAATTTTGAAAAAATACTCACAACATATTTGGTTGAAAAACAAATGTTTGGGTAAAACGATAAAAAAAAGTTTTAATTTTTTTGCGAAAACGCTTGCAGAAGTAAAAAACTGTGGTATATTTGCACTCGCAATTAAGCGCTGGTTTGGTAGTTCAGTTGGTTAGAATACATGCCTGTCACGCATGGGGTCGCGGGTTCGAGTCCCGTCCAGACCGCTAAATTGGGGGAAGCCTTTCGAAAGAAAGGCTTTTTTGCCCAAAAAGGTTTTTAAGATTAGTTGTGTTGTTTAGGTACGAAAGTACCAGGTTTAGTAGTTAGACCAATGAAAAGCTTTCCATTTACTTGGAGGGCTTTTTTGATTTAAACGGCATTGCTTTTGGTTATCAAAACCAGACTTCCCTAAATTCCCATACTTTATACAGAAAAAGTCCAAGGAATCCCATACACACAACAAACTTTATAAAAGTCGAAGCCAGAAAGCCGATAAAAGAACCGGTTGCAGCTTTAAGCGCACGGGAATGGTTTTTGGAATCGTACAGCATTTCTCCAATAAAAGCGCCTAAAAACGGGCCTATAATAAATCCAAAAGGAATTGGCGCAATCAGTCCGATAATCAGTCCGATATTGGTTCCCCAGATTCCATAGGAACTTCCTCCAAAATATTTGGTTCCTTTTGCCGGAATGATATAGTCTAAAACGCCAGAAACGATAGCCACGAATAGCGTAATGCCCAACACCCAGTATTCGGTTTCGATTCCGTCGCAGAAGTAAAGCAGAAGCAATCCAATCCATGATAGCGGAGCATCTGGAAGTACAGGCAGGAAACTGCCGATGATGCCTCCAATCACGCATAATAATCCAAGAACCAATAAAAAATATTCCATAAATTAAATTTATTATTTTTGAATTATGTAATATTACAAAATGCCTGCCAATCATCACATGAGAAAACTCACAGCAATTCTTTTTTTAGGACTTTTGTGTTCGTGCCAGAATCTTCAGAATCAGAAGATTTCTGAGGAAGAACTACTCAAACAGGAGCTCCAGAAAGTAAATTGGAATCAGGTGGATGAATTTCCTTCTGTGGCAACTTGTGATTCAATCAAGGATGAAACCACCAGAAAACAGTGTTTTTTCGACTTCCTGACTGTTACAATCCAACAAAAGCTGGATTTGGATACGTTGTCTATTTTATACCCGCAGATTGATACGATACAAGTCAAAGTTACCGTATATCCGGATTCAAGAATTGAGTTCGAACCGCAGTTCCCGTCGGATAGCCTGGCGTATGATAAAGTGAAAATTGACAGCATACTTCATAGTCGCCTGACCGATTTTCCAAAAATTAATCCTGCACTAAAAAGAGGGATTCCGGTAAAGACGCAATTTATCTTGCCTGTGATTCTGAACGTAGAATAAGAAATCTAGAATTTTCTGCCTTTCCATTCGTATTTCCCAAAAAGAGAATACAACGCCACAGCCGTACTGAAAAAAGGATAAAACAGATTGCTGAGAAGGAAAAATTTGACCTGTTCCGGTTTTAGGAATTTTCCGGTTGGATTTAATAACGGGAAATCGGCAAAGATTTTTATAGCAAACAGCAGATACCAACTCCAAAAAGGAAACAGACTAGCAAATGTCAAAAGAAATCCGATGACAATGGCCAGATTTCCTCCAAAAACGACGAGAGCTAGAATTTTCCCGAATGAGTTTTGGTAGGATTTTGTTTTTGATGCCCAACGCACCCGTTGATTAAAAACGGCATTCCAACTATCCAAAGGTTCGGTCAGGATAATATTATTTTCAGATTTTAAATACTGTACCTTTTCAGGATATTTTGCTGCAGCTTTTTGCAATAAAAAAACATCATCACCACTGGCAATACTATCGTTTCCTTCAAAACCATTAAGTTCAAGGAATAATTCTTTTTTATAAGCAAGATTGGCTCCGTTGCACATAAAAGCTTTCTGCAATCCGAAACTTCCAATCGTTGCACCTTGCAGACTTACCATATCCAGTTGCTGGAACTGTTGCAGGAAAGAATCTCCGGCAGAAAAAGAGACCGCTCCTGCAATCATTGAAGGATTATGGCTCTGTATATAGCTGTCAATCGTTTTAAGCCACTCAGGGCTTGCAAAACAATCAGCATCGGTAGTAATAATCCATTCGTTTTGGATGCTGTCTATCGCTGTTGAAATAGCGTCTTTTTTTGGAGAGCCCGATTTTCGGATAGAATCTAGTATTCGAAAGTTAAAACTCAAGGCTTGAAATTCTTTGATGACACTGACAGAATCGTCTGTTGAAGCATCATTTACAAAGACAATTTCGAATTTTGACCTTGGATAATCCAGCTGTGAAAAAGAGTATAACAATTGGTGAAGATGCTGTGCTTCATTCCGGAAAGGGACAATAATCGAAAAAGTAGATTTTGTTTCAGGAAGGTTCTTGTCGAAAACAGGTATTTTACGGAACCCATAGGCCAGCCATACGATAAAAACGGAATAAATCCCTATAATTCCAAAACACAGATAGGTTATGATTTCCATACCGACTTAAAATTAAAGACATAATAGCTTCCAATGATTACAGGAAACACCACATTTAAAAACCACATCAAGGTACTGATAAAAACGGCAATCCATTCGTTTACGCCAAGCAATCCGAAAAAGAATACGGCAACGCTTCCTTTGACAGCAAAATCCAAAAACTGGAATGTGGGTAACGAAGAAGCCAGGAAATAAACGCTTGTAATCGTTGCCATGAGTAGCAAATAAGGGAGTTTTACATCAAAGGCAAGAAACAGGAAATAATACTGATGCGAAAAAATAAGATAGCGACTAATAGCCAGGAGTATATTTTTTTGATGGATTTGCTTAGGAATCTCGTTGATTTTTTCAAATAGCTTATTGAGGGAATAGCCTCTGATTGTGATTTTTTTCAAGCCAAATAGCAAGCCGCATACTAGGAGTAGTATTCCGAAAACAAGCATAAGGCTTTTGTTTGATATGATTGGGAATTTATAGTTGAAATAAAGCAGTCCGACTGTGCCAAAAATGATAGTCAGAATCATCTGAATTCCATTGCAAATCAGGTTCAAGAACACGATTCTTTTGGCTTCGCTCTTTGGGAAATACAATGCCTTGGCTCCATATTCACCAATTCCATTAGGTGTGAAAATAGAAGCTGTCAATGCTCCCAAAACCTGTGCTGTTGCCTTGCCAACAGAAATCTTTTCAACGACCTGAGCCAGATTCTGCCATTTTAATATTTCAAAATAACGATTAAAAAAGCTGAATGATAGTAAGAAAAGAATGCCCCAGAAAGATTTCTTTCGATCCAGCAAATCAAGAAATTTTTGCCAGTCCAATTGTTTATTATGAGCCAATTGATTCCAGATAAAATAAAATGCACCGCCAACAATCAAAAGTTTGATTAGAAACACTAGGAATTGTTTAGCTTTGTGAGGAATTGCAATCATTCGGCAAAATAACAAATTAAAATTGGCAAACGAACGTATCATATTAGGAATTGATCCCGGGACTACCATCATGGGTTTCGGATTGATAAAGGTTATCAATAAAAAAATGGAGTTCTTGCAATTGAATGAACTTATATTGAGCAAATATGACGATCATTACACCAAGCTAAAAGTCATTTTTGAAAGGACTATCGAATTGATTGAAACGCACCATCCGGATGAAATTGCCATCGAAGCACCCTTTTTTGGGAAAAACGTACAATCGATGCTGAAATTGGGTCGGGCACAAGGTGTTGCTATGGCAGCCGGTCTTTCACGTCAGATTCCAATTACGGAATATGAACCAAAAAAGATTAAAATGGCCATCACCGGCAATGGTAATGCCTCCAAAGAACAAGTAGCTAAAATGCTCCAGCAGCTTTTGGGATTAAAAGAACTGCCTAAAAATCTGGATAGTACAGACGGTCTTGCTGCAGCAGTATGCCACTTTTTTAACTCAGGAAGAACAACAGGCACAAAAAGCTATTCAGGCTGGGATGCTTTTGTAAAACAAAATGAAGACAGAGTAAAGAAGTAAGTTATGATTGGTAAAACTCATTTTTTAGGAGACAATCCTATCAATAATGTAAAAGAGGACTTGTTTAATTTTAAGCATTATGCTGAAAAAGTCCAAAAACTTATCCAATTAAATTCAGATAATCCAGATCCAATTACTATTGGTATCTATGGAAAATGGGGAGAAGGAAAGACCTCTTTGTTAAATTTAATTGAGAATAAAATTGAGCATTTTGAAAAAAATAAAGATGCGAAAGAATATCTAAAATATCATTTTAATCCTTGGCGATATTCGAACGAGGATGAAATGCTTTTCGAATTTTTCGATGGTTTAGCCAAAATGTTTTATGTTGAAAAGAAAACCATTCTGCAAAAAATTGGAAATCAAATCACCAGATATAGTAAATATTTAAAGGCAATAAAAATCTCTACTACAATTGGAATTCCAAGAAGTTTAGGAACATCTGTTTCATTTGATGCAAATAAAATTTTTGAAGCCCTAGGTGAGGATTTGGCAGGAGAACAAATTACATTAGAATCCTTAAAGAATAAAGTAAATGATTCTATAAATGATGCAAAATTTAAAGTAATCGTTTTTATAGATGATATAGATAGGTTAGATAAGAATGAAATTTACACCATTTTGAAACTTATTAAATTAAATGCAAGTTTTAATAATTTTATTTTTATTGTTAGTCTTGATATTGATTATGTTTCTAAAGCCATTAAGAATAGATTTGGCGAAGAAAACAATGATGGCAAAATGTTTTTAGAAAAAATAATTAATATACCAATCCATGTTCCCAGAATAGAACAAGTCGATTTAAAATTTTTTTTTGAATCCAAGCTTTTTCAAATTAAGAATGCATTGAATGTCGAAAATAAAGAAAGGTTTAATGAAGCGTTTAAGGAAATAAATGGGGAATTTTCAGGATATTATTTTGAATCGCCAAGAGAAATTATAAGAACTTTAAATAGTTTTTTTATTAGTGCGTTTGCAATAGGCGATGAGGTTAACTTAAGAGATTTGTTTTGGATTGAGTATATAAAAATTAAAAATGAAAAGTGCTATAATACGATAAAAAATTATTCAAATAATACAGTTTTTGTTGGAAAAATCATTGATTTTAATGATAGTATTGAAAGAGGAGAGACCCCAAATGGTATGCGAAAACATCTGATGGGTAATTTTAATAATGTCGCAAGAGTTATAGATTTTCTTTTTCCAACGCAACAAACGGCTTATAGCCAACAGCAGATAGGTCCAGATATTTTAGAAAAAGAATTAAGAATAAACTTTAAAGACCATTTTGAAAAATATTTTTCATTTCATATAATGAGGAAGTTTTCAGCCAATAAAATTATAGAGATAGAAAAATTAATTGCCGAAAAAAGCGAAGATGGTTTGATAACCACAATTGAAAATCTTTTTTTAGAACAAACTCAACAAAATAAAGTTTTTGATAAGATTGAATTTCTAATAAAGAATATTACGGTTAAAAAAGGCCGTAATTTCTTTTATGAGTTTATGCTTAAAAATATATCCATTATACCTGAGTCAGGAATAGATATGTTTGGTTTAGATTATAAATTAAAGCTAATCGAATTGATTGGTTCAAAATTATCCTCTGATTCTGAAAACGATAATAAAGAAATTTCATTAAGATTATCTCGTTTTCTTGATTTAAATAAACTTTGTCATTATTCGAGAAAATTTAAAGATTCAGTTATCAAACCAGAGTTAATCAAATTAATTTCTGACAAAGCAGAAAATGAGTTTACAACAGAAGAACCTTTTTATTTAATTCTACAGAATTCAAATAAGATGATAATGCATTATTGGAAAGAAACTAATCATGAAGCATTCGACAAGTACATTAAAGATACACTTATTAGTGAAGAAAGAATTGGTAAATTAATAAGAAATTTTCCTGGTGTTTGGAATAATGCTTACATAGGAGCTTTAGAATATGATAATTATAGCTATTTAAAAGAATTGATAAATGTTGACTTTATTTATGACAAATTATCTGAATTTAATCCAGTTCTTGTAGAGAAAATCAACGATAAAAATGATGCCCAATTTGATGATTATAATGAAAATTCTGAAGAAGATAATTTAAAACAATTTATTTTTTGGTATAAATTTGAAAAACTAAAATCAGAAAATAAACAATAATTTGTCGGGTATTTACATCCATATTCCCTTTTGCAAACAGGCTTGCCATTATTGCGACTTTTATTTTTCGACTTCCATGAAAAAGAAAGAAGAAATGGTACAGGCGCTGGTAAAAGAAATTCAGATGCGGAAATCGGAATTTGAAAACGAAATCGTAGAAACCATTTATTTTGGTGGCGGAACGCCTTCGGTATTGTCAGATGCGGAACTGGCTTTTTTGATTGATGCCGTATATGCCAATTTTAAAGTGGCAGAAAATCCAGAAATTACTCTGGAAGCCAATCCTGACGATCTATCAGATGACCGTATTATTGGATTAGCCGGCAGTCGCATTAACCGTTTGAGTATTGGTATTCAGTCCTTTTTTGAAGACGACCTCAAAATGATGAATCGTGCGCATAATGCGGAAGAAGCCAAAAAATCTTTAGAAACAGCAACACGCTATTTTGACAATATTTCTATCGACCTGATTTATGGCATTCCCGGAATGACAAATGAAATGTGGAAACAGAATATAGAAACAGCGCTGCGTTTTAATATCCCGCACATTTCAAGTTATGCCTTGACGGTAGAGCCCAAAACGGCTTTAAAAAAAATGATACAGACAGGAAAAGTTTCTGAACCTAAAGATGATGTGGCTCAGGAGCATTTTATGATTCTGGTAGAATTGCTTCAGGAATACGGATTCATACATTATGAGCTGTCTAATTTTGGCAAGCCAGATTATTTCTCTAAAAACAATTCAGCCTATTGGTTAGGGAAAAAATACATTGGCATTGGTCCATCTGCGCATAGTTATGATGGAATTTCCAGAAGCTGGAATATTGCCAACAACCCAATCTATCTAAAAGAAATTGAAGCAGGGAAATTACCAAGCGAAGTCGAAATTTTATCAGAAAATGACCGTTATAATGAATATATCATGACAGGTCTTCGCACTATATGGGGCGTTTCGCTTGAACGCATTCAAAAAGAATTTGGACAAGAAGTGTTGGGATATCTCCAAAGGCAATCGGAAAAGTTTATCGCTGACGGATTGCTTGCTGTCGAAAATAATATCTTGAAAACAACACCAAAAGGAAAGTTTTTGGCAGATGGAATTGCAAGTGATTTGTTTTTGATAAATTTGAATGATTAAATGTAAAAGCCACACGGGTTTTTGCAAAAAGGAATCAAAACATTCAACAATGATTGCAAAAATCCAGCATAATAACCAAAATTTTGAAGTTGATCTTTCGAAGCCCATTGATATTTCCATCACATTGACAAATACAGATGAGAATCCTATCGCCTGGTATATAGAAAAACCTGTCATTGAGCCTGTTCGCTTTGGACATTGGGTAGGGAAGGTTTCTGAAGGAAGTTCCTCGACCAATTTCAATAATATCTTTTTCAATCCGCACGGACATGGAACGCACACAGAATGCTTAGGGCACATTACAAAAGAATTCTATAGCATTAACCAATACCTCAAAACCTTTTTCTTTACAGCAGAATTAGTTTCTGTCGAACCGGAACCTCGGGGAGAAGATTTGGTAATAACCAAAAACCAGATAGAAAAGGCATTAGATGGAAAATTTCCCGAAGCCATTGTAATCAGAACCTTGCCAAATGTTGACGAAAAACTTTCCAGGAAATATTCGGATACTAATCCGCCTTATATGGAAGAAAAGGCAGCAGTTTTTATCAGAGAAAGAGGAATCAAACATTTGCTGATTGATCTGCCAAGTGTTGACAAGGAAAAAGACCAAGGAAAGCTATTGGCTCACAAGGCATTTTGGAATGTAAAAAACACTCATGACCTGAATGATGATGCCCGATTTGATGCGACGATTACAGAGCTAATTTTTGTAGCTGATGAAGTAGAGGACGGCAGTTATCTGCTAAACCTGCAAATAGCTTCTTTTGAAAATGATGCAAGCCCAAGTAAACCTGTTTTATATAAGATATGATAAGAATTTCTACAGATAAAGACAAATTGGATATTTCGTTTATCCACAAATTCCTGACCAACACCTATTGGGCAAAAGGAAGAACTCTTGAAGAAGTCAAGACAACTATTGAGAATTCTTTCTGTTTTGGAATTTATACCAATGGAAAGCAGATAGGATTTGCAAGAGTGGTGACCGATTATGCTGTTTTTGCGTATATTATGGATGTTTTTATAGTGGAAGAACAGCAAGGAAAAGGATATTCTTCACTGTTAATGGACAAATTATTAAATGAGCCTGCTTTCAAAAAAGTCAAGACATGGCGACTGGCTACAGCAGATGCTCACTTTTTATATGAGAAATTTGGATTTGGAGCATTGGCCAATCCGGAAAAACAAATGGAAAAAATAATAAGAGAATGAACATACAAGCCTATTTTGAGTACTGTCTTTCTAAAAAAGGAGTAACAGAACATTTTCCTTTCGATGAAGACACGCTGGTTTTTAAAGTTGGCGGAAAAATGTTTGCACTTTCTTCGCTTAGCGGCTGGGAAAAAGGAACACCGTCTATCAATTTAAAATGTGACCCGGAACGTGCAGAAGAACTGCGAGCTGAGTTTGACGATATAAAACCGGGCTACCATATGAGCAAAGTCCATTGGAATACAGTTTCCTTGCATGGTGATGTTACGGATAAAATGGTAAGGGAACTTATTGATCATTCCTATGATTTGGTTTTCAAAAGCTTAACAAAGAAAATCCAAACTGAAATTATTGAATTAAAAAATTAGGTATTACTTTTGTAGATATAAGTCTACAAATTCAGCAACTGAAAGATGAAAGAACAAATTAAAAAGTTTTTAAACGAAGAACAAGATCCAAAAGCAATCGAAAAGATTACTTCAAAACTGACCGATCTACTCATGAAGAATGAGGAAATAGGC
Organism: Flavobacterium microcysteis; assembly: GCF_006385255.1. Taxonomy (GTDB): domain Bacteria; phylum Bacteroidota; class Bacteroidia; order Flavobacteriales; family Flavobacteriaceae; genus Flavobacterium; species Flavobacterium microcysteis. Next base: position 188,599 of record NZ_VFJE01000054.1, on the reverse strand, counting down.
TATATAGGAGTGCAAAAAAAACCGGCTATTACGGTTTTTCCAGATAGTATTGTGCTTACAAATAAAAGAATTATTATCTGCAAGCCTAAAAATTTAGGACTGTCGATGGATTTCACAGATTATACATGGGATGATATTGCCGGAACTTTTGTAAAAGAGAATATCTTAGGTTCCGAGTTTTCATTTACAACTAAAACGGATTTGACTATTTCTATCGATTATCTTCCAAAAACGCAAGCAAGAAAGATTTATACTTTTGCGAAGGAACAATTAGATACATTAAAGAATGGCCCAGTTGTCGCAGCACAAGCTTTTGTTGAGGAGCCAGTGGTAGAAGAATTCCAGGAAAAAGAAATCGTTGCAGAAACGTTCGCTGAGGTTGAAGAGCCGGAAGTTATTGAAGAAGTAGAAACTGAAGAAGTAACCGATTTTGCCGAAATCATTCCTGTTTCTCAATCAGGCTACCGAGATGAAAAGCAATATCCGGACGAAAAGCCTGAAGTTGCAAAGGAAAAAACGTTAGGAGAATTGTCTCAGGATGAACTGTTCGAAAAACTGCAGAATTATAAAAAATTGTTGGACAACGGACTCATCATGCAAGGTGAATACGATGCTTTGAAGAAAGAAATTTTAAGTCATATGTAACGACCATGAGCAAGGATATAGAAAACCTGATACCGCATAGAGCACCCTTTTTATTTGTAGATGAAATTGTGTCTGTAGATAAAGAGCAGATAGTCGCCATTAAGACTTTTGACGATACGAATTTTATCTTAAAAGGCAGTTTTCCGGAATTTAATTATGTTCCCGGAACTATCTTGTTGGAATCGATGGCACAATGCGGCGGAGCAGGTGTTCGGTTATTGGGAGTCACCAATGGGATCTTTGCTTTGGCTTATATTGAAACGGCAGAATTTTTAAAAGGCGTCCTATTTGGCGATCAGGTGAAGTTTGTTATCCAGAATTTGCGATTAAGCGAAAAGATAATCAAGCAATCCGGAAAAGCGTATGTCGGTGACGACATTGTTATGGAAGGCTCTTGGATGAGTATCCGAATTGAAGAAGCCGTTTAGGAATAAAAACTTTGATATAAAAAAGGCGAAAAGTATCCGATACTTTTCGCCTTTTATTTTTGGTTATGCTGTACTATAAAGTACGTTTTTGTTTTTCTACAAAATTATGGGCTTGCAATTCCAAAAGTTCTTTTGCCTTTTTGCGTTGCAAGTCGAATAATCCTTTATCCGTAGCGATATCTTCATAAACCTTATCGTGCATCTGAGCGCTGGTTTTTACAAGTAGTTCTCTCTGATACTTATCCTGGCTGATTGTAGCTTTTAATGCAGTTTCTATATCTTCCAGTTTAAAATCGTATTCTCCTTTTGGAGACAACAGCTTTGCAATAATTGGAGAAGTTTCAATCGCCAGAAATAACAGCATGATAAAAAAGGATGGAAGCCAAGGCAATTTGTTCAATGCATTGATTCGTGCCATAAGTCCGTCAAATCCATCAATAATAGGTTGGGTTTCGGTTACTTTTTTATCCTGATCAGCCTCCAATTTTTTCGACAGTTTTTCTGTTTCTGCAATTTTAGCCAGATTATTTTTTCTTAAAGTGTCCAATTCTGATTTAGCCAAATCATGCTTTGCGATCTTTTCTTTAAATACAGGACCTTTGCCGAGTTTTTTAGTTCCGGCAGTTCCTTCTGCTTCAGCTATATAAGTTTCATACAAAGTATTAACCTCTTTTTCTTTTTTTACAATTTCCGATTTGAGACTATCGACTTTGGCTTTGTTTTTTTCAAGATCCGATTTGAAATAATTGGCAACTTCTTTTTTGTTATTCAGCGCCATTGCGTTCTTTTCTTTCAAAAGCACGGTGTCGATTTCCTTTTCGAAGATTTTAATTTCCAATGGTTTTGAGATTACAATGGCAATAATTATAGCCAGGGCAATCCTTGGTGTTGCCTGTATGAATTCGTTAGAAAAGCTATCTCTTTTTCGAATTGTTGAAACTATAAAACGATCCAGATTAAAAATCAATAATCCCCATACAAATCCAAAAAATACGGCTGCATAGACATTGTCAAAAACGGTATAAAGTGCATAACTGCTGGCGATAAATGCCATAACTGCAGTGAAAAATACGGTGGCTCCAATTCCGGCATATTTATTTTGCTCGCCATTGGAACAACTTTCGATGATTTTTTTGTCTACCCCGGAGCAGACAATAAAGAAGTCTTTTAACATAATGATTGATGATTAGAATATTGGAAACGTGTCCAATATTATGATTGATGATGATGTCTGCAAAAGTAACGCCAAATTTCAAGAAATGTTATAAAATGTTGATATGTTTTGGCTTAGGGATAAAAAAATCCGCCGAAAGGCGGATTTATAATGGAGATTATAACTAACTACAAATTTTTCCCTTTTGTATTTATGAGACTCCTATTTGTCGTATTTAATTCTTGATTATTTTATCAAAAATTTCAACCTTATCCAGCGGATATTTCTCCGGAGCCTTACCCATCTGTTTTTTGTCAAAATAGTTGTGTGTGTAAAAATGGAATTGAAACGGCTGCGGATGTTTTTGGGTTCTGGCGTTTTTCATCACAGAACTTCCAAGGACATAGGCAATGTCTGACGGACTATAGTTGTTCAGTTCTGTGTTCTTTACGTTTACATCGTCAATCCAAATAGCATATTTTTTTGCATCCTTATAGTCTTCCAATTCTGCCGCAGTAGGTGATTTCTTGACATGACCTTTAGGAATTCTCAGATAGGGTTTAAAGCGGTCTTTTTCTTTTGGAGTTAATTCTTCGTAGGTTTTGTCTAAAATAATGTCTTTGCCCTGTAATCTGTCCTTTGTCCAGGTTCCGGTTTTATAAATAATAAATCGTACTCCTTCAAAATAAGCTGCCTCATTGGTTTGGTTATTTTCATTAGCTTGATTCTTCTTCCAATTAGAAATAGGCAAATGCATTTCACTGTCTTTAACTCGCTCTCCGTTTATCCAAACTTCAGGCTCTTTGTCTTTAGCAGCCGTTTTTTCTATACATGAAGCAAATATGAGTCCTGCTAAAATAGGCACTAAGGCTATTTTTTTAAGCAAAGCTCTTGATTTTGATGTGTTTTTAGTCATCATAATTAATCGTTTTTTGGTTACTGAAAAATTCAAATTACTGGCCAAGTAAAAGTTGCTGTTCCAAGATGCCTTTTCGATAAGCAGATTTTGGTAAAATGGAACATTTTTATGAGATTCTACCACGTTTTCGTCTGCGAGAAATTCGTGGTTGAGTTGTATTGCTTTTTTGTAAAAGACCAATATCGGATTGAACCAAAATAAGGTCTTCACTATTTCAATGAATAGCACATCGTAAGTATGTTTCTGTCTAACGTGTGTCAATTCATGCGTATACAGTTCTTCCTGTATATTGTGGCTGTTATAATCATCTTCATTTATGAAAATGTATTTTAAGAACGTATGCGGTAGCTGTTCTTCTTTAGATAAGACCAGTGTGGAACAATTAAAAGCGACCGTTCGGCTTTTTTTAGTTTTTAGGATTAAGCTGTAGATGTTTTTTCCGAATCGTATAACCAGGAATGCCGTAGCCAGAGCGTATAAGCTCCAAAGTACAATCGGCATATAATTCGTTTCCGCTTCCTGTATTGTAGTGACTCTGGAAGCGATTACCTGATCCTGAGTAGGTGTCAAAACCGGAGCCGGAGCCGGAACCGATTGGGATACTAAAGGTTTTGGTAAAGATTCAACCGCTACTTCAATTGTAATAAAAGGAATCGCAAAAGAAAGAACCAGGCTGAATAAAAGATAAAACCTATTGAATCTGTGCATTTTTTCTTTTTCTAAAAAAAGATAGTAGATGCCTAATAGTATGATCAGGCTGACGGTCGATTTTATGATGAAGTCTGTCATTTTTTCTTTTTTTGAGTTCTTTGTTAATAATCTTTTGAAATTCTTCTATTTCGGATCGGGTTCAATTGTGAAAATGAAACAAATTGTATTCCAGAATTATTTAAGGAATTCTTAGTAGCCTTTTGTATTGTGTTAGCAATAGATTTCCTTTTGTCCGTTTTCTTATGGAGAAACTTAAGCTGTTTTTTTAATTACTGTTTTGAAAATTTCCATTTTATCACCTACATATTTTTCAGGAGCTTTTCCCATTTCATTTTTGTCAAAATAATCATGTGTGTAAAACCAATACTGAAATGGTTGTGGATGTTTTTTGGTTCTGGCATTTTTTAAGATCACACTTCCTGAAAAAAAGGCAATGTCGGCAGGCTTAAATTTATCCAGTTCACTATTTTTAACATTCACGCCATCAATCCAGACAGCATAAGATTCTTGATTTTTAAAACCATCCAGTTCATTCTGAGTAGGAGACTTTTTTACATACCCTTTTGGGATTATTGATATCCACGGTTTTAAACGTTCTTTGTCTTCCGTAGTCAGTTCTTCATATACTTTGTCAAATAGGATGTCCCTACCTTCCAATTTCTTTTTTGTCTGAATACCAGATTTGTAAATAATAAACCTTACGCCTGCAAAATAAGAGGCTTCTCTTTCTTGGATATCATTAAGAGATTGCATATTTTGTGGATTATAGGTTACGGCATCATTCCAATTAACACCTGCTTTTGCTGATTTGTTTTCTTTTGCAATAGCTGAATTTTCTATACAAGAAATAAATATCAAACCAGCTAAGACCGGCAATACAGCTATTTTTTTGAGCAGTGCTCTTGATTTTGATGTGGTTTTCGTCATCATAATTAATCGTTTTTTGGTTACTGAAAAATTCAAGTTACTGGCCAAGTAAAAGTTGCTGTTCCAAGATGCCTTTTCTAAGAGTAGGTTTTGGTAAGATGGAACATTGTTATAAGATTTCACCACTTTCTCATCTGCGAGAAATTCATGGTTGAGTTGTATTGCTTTTTTATATACAATCAGTATTGGATTGAACCAAAAAATAGTCTTTAGAAGTTCAATAAATAAAATGTCGAACGTATGTTTTTGTCTGGCATGGGTCAATTCATGAGTGTATAATTCTTCCTCAATATTTCGATTTTCATAGTCTTTCTTATTGATAAAGATATAATTCAAAAAAGTATAAGGCAAAATCTTTTCTTCTATTAAGACCAATGTTGCACCACTGATTTTTTCTTTTCTATTATTCTTGATTTTATTTCTGACTTTATTGATGTTCAGAAAAAGCCTGATTGCCAAAATAAAAGTTATTAATGCATATAAAATCCACAGAATTGATGTGGTGTAATTTGTAGATTCTTCTACAATAATAGGAGCTTGCCTAGGTATTTGTTCTATAATAGTCGGAACTTGTATAGGCATAACGATTTCATGATAAACCGTTATGGTTATAAAAGGAATTGCCAAAGAAAATAGCAGGCTGAATAATAGAAAAAACCTATTGAATTGATGCATTTTTTCTTTTTCAAAAAACAAATAATAAATTCCAAATAAGAAAGCTAGGCAAGCTGTTGATTTTAATAAAAAGGCTTCCATTTTTAATGAAAATTGATTCGTTTTCTATGTATTTCTAGAGTCTAAATATATTGGTATATTATATTTAACTCTTACCGCTTTTCCTTTTAAATTTCCTGGATGCCATTTTGGAGAGGTTTTTAACAATCTCACAAATTCTTCTGCTGTTCCATTTCCTAAATCTTTTAGGATTTTAATGTCTGATAGACTTCCATCAGTTTCAACTACAAAAGAAGCAATGACATTTCCTTTACCTTTAAAATCAGAAGGTATCTTGTATTCTTTTTTAACAAATTCGTGAAAAGCCGGTATACCGCCTGGAAACTTTGGCACTGAGAGCCCATCATCAGATTTCCCTGGCGAAGCTTCGTAAATCTTCTGCGTTTCTTGCTTTTCTAAGATTGGTTCTTCTGTTTTTATAATTTGCTCTTTAGTTGCTAACAGAGTTTCTTCTTTTTGATTGCCTGTTTCAGAACATGAGAAGAAAATCAGGCCGGCTAAAATTGGCAGTACCGATAATTTTGTGAGCAGTGCTCTCGATTTTGATGTGGTTTTAGTCATCATAATTAATCTTTTTTTGGTTACTAAAAAATTCAAGTTACTGGCCAAGTAAGAGTTGCTGTTCCAAGATGCCTTTTCCAAAAGCAGGCTTTGGTAAAAAGGAACATTATTATAGGATTTCACGACTTTTGCATCTGCAAGAAATTCGTGGTTGAGCTGTATTGCTTTTTTGTAAAAAATCAAGATTGGGTTAAACCAAAAAAGAGTTTTTAAAATCTCAATTATCAGAATATCAATTGTATGCTTTTGTCGGACATGCGTTAATTCGTGGGTATATAATTCTTCTTCAATATTTCGATTTTCATAGTCTTCTTTATTAATAAAAATATAATGCAGGAAGGTATGAGGTACTATTTTTTCTTTAACCAGAACTAAAGTTGAGTTTTCAAATTTTTTCTTTGGGTTTGATTCTATCTTTTTGGTAATCGTCAATAGATTTTTTACAAATCGGAAAATGAACATAGAAGTTATGGATATATACAAAATCCATAAAAACGATACAGAATAATCGGAATGCTGTTTTATCGAAATGGCTTGGGCTTGTATTGTTTGAACTGCATACGGAATCAAATTTTGTTGTAATTCTTCATGTACCGGTTCAAATTTGATAAACGGGATCGCAAATGAAATCACCAAACTGGCCAAAAGATAAACTCTGTTGAAAGTGCTCATTTTCTCTTTTTCCAGAAAGAGAGTATAAACACCCAAAAGGATAAGCTGGCAAAGTGATGATTTGATTAGGAAGTCGATCATTTTTTCTTTTTTTGAATTTCTTTGTCAATAATCTTTTGGAGTTCCTCCAGTTCTTTTTGTGTCAGATTGGTTTCCTTCGTAAAGAAAGAAGCGAATTGTGAAGCTGAATTATTAAAGAAATTTTTAATCAGCCCATTTACGTGTTTAGAAAAATAATCCGATTTTTCTACTAAGGGATAATATTCTCTTGAGTTGCCAATTTCATTATAGCCTACAAATTTTTTATCGGCCATTCTCTTTAATAAAGTGGCTATGGTTGTTGTAGCTGGTTTTGGTTCCGGATAACATTCAAGCAGGTCTTTCATAAAACCTTTTTCTAGTTTCCAAAGATGCTGCATCAATTGTTCTTCTGAGTTGGATAATTGCATGGGTTTATTGTTGTATTTCTATTTCGTTAATTGCATTGCCGTTTTCGTAAGTCCTGATTCCTAACAGTTGGCCATTTTCATTATAAAATTTCCAATCACCGTTGTAAAACCAATGGATTTCTTTTTCCGTCACGACCATTTTTGTATATCCTTCTGTCATTACTTTGCCGTTTTCATGATAATAAATGGTATGGCAGATATCATTCTTATATTTTTCTTCCCGAACTAACTTTTTATCAGAAAACTGTCGGTGAGTACCTTTTCCAATCCCATTTCTATATCTTCCAACGCTTTTATATATTTTACCTTCTATCGTATCAAATTCGACCCATCTTCCAACGCGTTCATTCTTTCGAATCCGATTGGTCTTGCAACCTGATAGGGTCAAAATGAATAGCAATGCAAAAATTTTGGGTGCTATTTTTTTAATCCTCATTCTGTATTTTTGTAATTACTCTACAAATGTAGAAATAAAATTCAATTCTACAAGTGTAGAGCGTATTTTTTTTGAAATAAAAAAATCCACCGTATAGATGGATTTTTAAAATTATATGTGAAGTATACTATTTATTGGCTTTTACCTTGGGTATGCTGTCTCTTTTAGCATTGGAAATTGTATCCACAATAATCCTGCCTCTGAAAAATACTGGCTTAGGACTTAAATTTACTTTGTCATCAGTTAATTGGATGCCTTTAGGAGTCTTCTTTATTAATTTCCTGACAGGAATATGTCCTTTAGATTTTATAACAAGGAGGCGTCCGTATTGCAGTTCGTTTTCTTTTAAAACTTCTTGTACGAAAAGGTCAAATTCTTCTTTCGTTAGCTGTTCTTTGCTTTCATAAAGATATCGATGTCCTAAAATTTGGGGTTTGTGCTTAAGAGTGTCGTTTACTGCCGGATTTATAATTTTTATACTGTCCGGCAAAATAGTCATTGAATTTGATGGAATAGGAACGACTTGTTTTGCAGGGAGCAGACTGATCCTTTTAAAAGGAATACGTTTTCTTTTGGTGGTATCAGAAGTTGCTTTTTCGATATTTTCCTGAATGTTACGGTTATTGTCGATTTTTACAATTCCTTTATCTTTTGTAATGGTCTCCTTTTTCACAGGTGAAGGTGTCTGCTCGGATTTATCTGAAAATAGATATATAAGAAGTAATACCAATGCAATTGCCAGAATTAAGAGCGCTATTTTCTTTAAAATAGCATTGTTCGAGATTGGAGAAGTTTCAGGTCTTAGTTCTTTATTGATTTTATTCCACAGTATATCCGAAGGCATTTCATCAAAGGAATTGCTCCTGGTTTTAAAGAAATCATATAGCTGATTATCAGTCATGGTTTTAGTTTTTAGATTGTGAATTGAAAAAAATCTTTTTTAATTTTTCTTTGGCATAATTCAATTGCGACTTTGATGTTCCTTCCGATATGCCAAGTTTTTCGGCAATTTCCGCATGTTTGTATCCTTCAATGGCGTAGAGATTGAAAATAATCCGGGCTCCTTCGGGCAGAATTGACAGTATGGTATCGATGTCTTTTTCTTGCAGGCTTTTAAGGACTTCATTTTCATTAGCAGATTGGATGTTTTCAAGAGGAAACTCATTCGAAAAAGCGGTCTTCTTACGCAATTCCATCAAGCAGCAATTGACCGTGATTTTTAAAATCCAACCTTCAAAACTGCCATCATTTTTAAACTGATTGATCTTTTGGAAAACGGTTAGGAAAGAATTCATAGTCATTTCCTCAGCACGCTCACGGTCCTTCATATATCTTTTGCAGATTCCAAAGACTTTCGGTCCATAGGTTTTGTAGACACTGTTTTGAATTTTAGCGTCTTGTTTTTGGCAGCCAATAATGAATTCGTTTTCTGACATTGAATTATTCTTTCTTATTGATAAAAGGAATTTCTGAATAAATAGGTGGGACGATTTCTTTTCCTTGTGAATTTATAAAACCAAATTGATCATCTATGCAAACCAACGCCCAATCTTCTCTATATTTTCCAAATTTCTCGATGTACTCGTACTTTGGCTCAACGACAAATTTTCCGGTAGTATCGATAAAACCGGTTAGATCTCCTAAAATTTCAACACGAGCCCAATTTTCTTTGTACTCTCCAAATGGATAAATCATTGTAAAAAGTGGCGGTACGATTTCTTTACCCTCTCGATTTATATAACCCATTAATCCGTCCGGGGCATATACCAAAATCCATTCTGCGGGATTTTCTTTTTTAGAAAGATCAACTGCGGTAGGCTCTATGTTGTTTTGGGCATAGCTTGTAAAAGAACAACCCAGGATTGCGAGCATGAATAAATAGTTTCTCATAGTTCAATATAAGTTTAAAGGTCTTTCTTATAAAGATGCGAAACGTTTTAAAAAGGTTGGAATAAAAAAATCCGCCCATTTCTGAGCGGATGTGTTAAAAGTTTATAGGTAAAGTTAAAGCGGTTCTCACAGGAATCCCGTCTTTTAATCCGGGCTTCCATTTAGGTGAAGCTTTTAAAACTCTAATCATCTCTTTGCTTGTTTCATGTCCTGCACTACGTATAATTTTTATATCTACAACACTTCCATCCAAGTCAATAACAAAAGCCGTTACAATTTTTATGGGGCCTTCAACATTGCCAGGGACTTTGTAGTTTGCACTAATATATGCAGCAAAAGCTTTCATCCCTCCCTCAAATTGAGCAGGAGTGTTTTCGGTTGCAGAATAAACTTTATTCTCATCCCAATTTACTTGTTGCAGAATTTCTTCTTTTTTAAGTTTAGGACTTTCCGTTTTTATAGGCTGACTTGTTTCTTCTTGGGCATAAGCAAAACTATTACACAAAAGAAACAATAAAAATAGAGCTAATCCTTTTAGGGTATTAGAGTGATGATGTGTCATGATTACTTTTTAGAAAGCTCCACAAAATATTTATAAAACAACGGAATAGTCTCAATTCCTTTTAAATAATTGAATACGCCAAAATGTTCGTTAGGTGAGTGGATGGCATCGCTATCCAAACCGAATCCCATTAAAATAGTCTTGCTTTTTAATTCTTTTTCAAACAAAGCTACAATTGGAATACTTCCTCCAGAACGAACAGGAATTGGTTGTACTCCAAAACTTTCGTTATAGGCTTTTGCTGCTGCCTGATAACCGATGCTGTCAATTGGAGTTACATAACCTTGTCCACCGTGATGCGGTTTTACTTTTACTGTTACGCCGCTTGGAGCGATACTTTCAAAGTGTTTTGTAAACAATTCTGTGATTTCATGCCAGTCCTGATTTGGAACCAAACGCATTGAAATTTTAGCAAAGGCTTTGCTGGCAATAACTGTTTTTGCTCCTTCTCCGGTATAACCTCCCCAGATTCCATTGACATCTAAAGTAGGACGGATGGAGTTTCTTTCGTTTGTTGTATACCCTTTTTCACCATAGATATCGTTAAGATCAAGCGCTTTTTTATAAGCCTCTAAAGAGAAAGGCGCTTTAGCCATTTCAGCTCTTTCGGCGTCCGATAGTTCTTCTACCTTATCATAGAATCCCGGAATCGTGATGTGGTTGTTTTCATCATGAAGTGAAGCAATCATTTTAGCTAAGATATTAATAGGATTCGCTACAGCTCCACCATATAATCCGGAATGCAAATCACGATTTGGTCCTGTAACTTCAACTTCTACATAGCTCAATCCGCGTAATCCTGTTGTAATTGACGGCTGCGTATTGGAAATCATTCCCGTATCCGAAATCAGGATGACATCATTTTTAAGTTTTTCCTGGTTTCTTTCCACAAACCAGCTTAAGCTTGCTGAACCGACTTCTTCTTCGCCTTCAATCATGAATTTTACGTTACATGGCAGGTTATTGGTTTGTACCATATATTCCAACGCCTTAACGTGCATATACATTTGTCCTTTGTCATCGCAGGCACCTCTGGCAAAAATGGCACCTTCCGGATGCAAATCCGTTTTTTTGATAACTGGTTCAAAAGGAGGTGAAGTCCATAAATCCAATGGGTCTGGCGGCTGAACATCATAATGCCCGTAAACCAATACTGTTGGAAGGTTTTTGTCAATTATTTTTTCTCCGTAAACGATAGGGTATCCTGGTGTGTCGCAAATTTCAACAAAATCACAGCCTGCTTTTTCCAGGCTAGCTTTGACAGCATTAGCGGTATCGATAACATCTTGTGAATAGGCAGAATCTGCACTGACAGATGGAATCTTCAGTAAATCAATAAGTTCGTTGAGGAAACGTTCTTTGTTTTTCTGAACGTAATCTTTTAAAGTATCCATGAAAGGTAAAATTGATATGTTGTTTGCCAAAAATACAAAAAAAGAATTTTTATTTTTTTTTAATTTTTTATTTGAAAGTTCAAAACTATGACTATATTTGCACCTCGATTGAGACACTAGTCAAAATCAACTGTCTACTGCGGGTATGGTGAAATTGGTAGACACGCCAGACTTAGGATCTGGTGCCGCAAGGTGTGTAGGTTCGAGTCCTATTACCCGCACAAAAAGATAGCCTGTTTGCAAAGCAAACAGGCTTTTTTGTTTTCTTCAAGTTGCCTCTTTTTGAATTGTTTTCCAAACGATCAATTTACAGTTGTATAATGCAGAACTGCATTCGTATAAAAGCTGCCTTCATACGTATAAAAGCCCCGATTTCTTTTTTTTGATCCTTCTATTTTTATCCCATCAATCAAAAAAAGAAAATCATGAAAACAAAAAGCATTACAGCATTATTGCTGTTAATTGGGGCTTTTGCAAAAGCTCAGGACTGCAAAAACTATTATTATTTTTCAGAAAACACATCAATCGAAACCAGAACGGTTTTAACTGATGGAACTTTTAAAGAAAGAGAAGTTGCCAAACCGACAGATGTAACGGTAAACGGCAATGAGATTTCCTCAGTTTATTCGTCAATAAAGTATGATAAGAATGGAAAAGCAGGCGAACCACAGATTGCAAAAATTAAATGTGATGGAAGTGGTTTGAGAATCAGTTTCCAAATGCCTATGATGGATGACGGAGTACAGCCTCAAGAGCAATATCTGTTCTATCCGGCAACGATGAAAGCCGGTCAACAACTGGAATCTAAAGTTGAATTTGTTATCAACGGAAAGGTTAAGGGAAAAAAAATGAATGTGACTTTCAAGATTAAGGACAGAAAGGTAGTTGGCCCGGAAAAAATCAACACACCTATGGGGATGAAAGACTGCATGAAGATCCGATTTGATTTAGATGTCCGATTCAAAATTATTGGAATAGGGATACCGATGAAATTAGAAATTCACGAATGGTTTGTTCCCGGATTTGGAGTTGTGAAAACTGAGGCTCATAAAGATGGAAAGCTTTTGGAAACAACTACGGTTACTGTAACAAAAAACAAAAAATGAGACTGTTATGAAAAGTAAAATCTTGTTTTTTATTTTTTGTATGGGTATTAGCGGGGCTGTTTCAGCACAATCTCCAGTTTTATTTGGTGTTCGCGGAGGGACAAATTTTAGCGGCGCTAAAGGGGATGCATTTACTAAAAAACTTTATGTAGGTTTTGAAGTAGGTGCTTATGCCGGAATCAATTTTATACCTGAATTGGGAATACAAGTCGAAGCACTATATCAGCAGACTCGACTAAGTACGAAGGATTATTTTGTGAATAATGGCACGGGGATAGAAGGTGGAAATAAAAAACTGAATTATTTTTCGATTCCGATTCTGGCTCGTTTAAATCTTAGTTCGGAGTTTTCACTCATTGGTGGACCGCAGCTAAATGTTCTCACGGACAAAGACAAATATCTTTTGGATAATAGGAACGCTGCTTTTAAGGAAAGATCTTCTACGTGGGTTGCAGGGTTTGAATTCATCACCAAGTCCCGACCAAGAGTGAGCATTTACGGAAGAGTTGCCTGGGGTAGTAAAATAGAGAATATAGGAGATGGCACAGATGCTAAAATCATTCGCATGCAATTAGGAATTGTACTGCCTATAATAGGTAACGAAGAAAATAGAAGGCGTTAATTCTAAAAACAAAAATTATTAGGTTTCAATCATCAAAATCAAAAAATCAATCATTTTGTCTGCAAATAAAAAATACATTACATCGCTTTTTATAGATCCAAGGCTAAAACCTTTCCGACATTTGGCTTTGCTATTTAGTCTGTTGCTGTTGTTCAGCCTGGGAGAAGATGTATATGTGTCACCCATGGACGATTATGTGAAAATTGGTGCTATTGTTTTTTTTCTTTTACTACTTTATTTCAATGTTTATGTTCTTGTGCCTTTGCTGCTTTTCAAAGGAAAACCGAACGGTTATTTTTTATCCGTTGTGTTATTGATTGTGATTTGTTTTTGCATTAGCAGCTTCGCCAATGAGCATTTAAAGCCTTATAGGGTTGTGCCCGATTATAATGCCCCCGAATTGATAAAAGGTTTCATAGGCTTCTTTTTTATTCTTTTTGTCATAATTGCGGCATCAACTTCTATAAGGCTATTTCAACAAAGAATAGCCGATCATGAGCAGATAAATGCTTTGGGAAAACTGTCGATGGAGGCAGAGTTAGAGCAGCTCAAAAATCAAATTAACCCGCATTTTCTATTCAATATGCTCAATAATGCCAATGTGTTGGTTTATACCAATCCTGATAAAGCTTCTCAGGTATTGCATAAGTTGAGTGACTTATTGCGTTATCAGCTGTATGATAGTGCCAGAGATAAAGTATTATTGACAGGTGAAATTCATTTTCTCACCGATTTCCTGAATCTTGAAAAGGTGCGAAGAGACAATTTTAATTTCCGTGTTTCAAAAGAAGGCGATATCAGCGGAATACAAGTGCCGCCGTTTCTTTTTATCACCTTTGTTGAAAACGCAGTAAAGCATAACTTGGATCCTGAAAAAGCATCGTATGTAGATATTTTTTTCTCAATCGTAGAGAACGAATTACAGTTTGTTTGCATAAATTCGAAACCTAGCCGGATTGCTAAAACCAGAAAAACGGGAGGACTCGGATTAATAAATGTGAAACGCAGGCTGCAATTGTTGTATGGCGATTCCTATTCGCTATCAGTCAATCAAGATGAGCAACAGTATAATGTCATTTTAAGAATAAATATATGAACTGTATAATAGTAGATGATGAGCCATTGGCACGTAAAGGATTGCAGATTCTTATTGAAAAGACAAATGATTTGGAGCTACTGGCAAGTCTTTCCAATGCAATTGAAGCAGCAAAATTTCTCAAAGAAAATTCTGTAGATCTAATTTTTCTGGATATCCAGATGCCGGGGAATAACGGAATTGAGTTGGCTCATGCCGATGCCGGCGACAGCCTGATTATTTTTACTACAGCCTATCCGGAATATGCCATTGACAGTTATGAGGTTGATGCGGTAGATTATCTCTTAAAACCGATTAAGCCGGAACGCTTTAATAAGGCGGTACAAAAAGCATTGACCTACCGTTCTTTGCTGGATGTTACCCATATAAAAAGTAGTATTGAGGAAGTCAATGCAGATTATTTCTTTGTAAAGGCCGACCGAAAAATTTTCCGGATTGATTTTGATGACATCCTTTTTATTGAAGGCTTAAAAGATTATGTCGTAATCCATACCCATGCACAGCGACTAATTACGGCTATGAATATCAAGACAATCCATGAAAAACTACCGGTTAAAAACTTTGCACGTGTTAGCAAATCGTATGTTGTCAATATACAGAAAATAAGCTCCTTTGATAACAATACGGTTTTTATCCAAAAGCAAGAAATTCCAATAGGGAACAACTACCGTAATGATTTTTTTGAGGGTTATGTTTCTAAGAAGTTACTGCGAAGGTAAAGGCAATATTTTGGTTTAATTAACATTCGTAAGACTGCTTAAAAAGCCATTTTGTGCTAAATTTACGCTTCAATAAATTTTTTAGATGAGAAAAAAATCCTTTTTCATTTTGTTGGCTATTGGAAATATGCTGACAATTGAAGCGCAAGAAAACAAGCAAAATATGAATCCGTTTTTTCAGCCGTATAGTACGCCATACGAAGTCCCACCGTTTGATAAGATTAAAAATGAACATTTTAAGCCTGCTATTTTAGAAGGAATAAAAAGACATGAAGCAGAAATTAATGCTATTGCAAATAATACGGCAGCTCCTACTTTTGAAAACACCATATTGGCTATGGAAAATGCAGGAGAACTGTTGTCGAATGTGAATATCGTATTCTCCAACCTGAATGGAGCCAATACAAACGAAGAAATGCAAAAAATAGCTAAAGAGGTTTCTCCAAACCTGGCGGCTCATAGCGATAATATTTACCTGAATGAAAAATTATTCGCAAGGGTAAAAGCAATCTGGGACAAAAAAGAATCCCTGGGATTGAATCTTGAACAGTCAAAAATTCTGGAAAATCTGCATAAGGCTTTTGTCAGAAGTGGTGCAAATTTAGCAGCTGCTGATAAAGATAAGCTTCGTAAGATAAATGCAGAACTTTCGATGACCTCTTTAAAATACGGGCAAAATATATTGGCTGAAACCAACAAGTATGAGTTGGTAATCACAGACAAAAAAGATTTGGCCGGACTGCCTCAGGAATTGATAAATACAGCGGCAGACGATGCAAAAGCAAAAGGCAAGGAAGGAAAATGGGTTTTTACACTTTCAAATTCCAGTGTGATGCCGTTCCTTCAATACAGTTCGAACAGAAAGCTGCGTCAGGAAATCTGGAATGCCTACCAAACACGTGGCAACCACGATGATGCTTTAGATAATAAAGAAAATGCAATCAAGCTGGCCAATCTTCGAGGAGAAAAAGCAAGATTGCTAGGTTACAAATCCCATGCGGCTTATGTATTGGAAGAATCGATGGCTAAAAATCCTGGGAATGTTGCAAAACTTTTGAATGATTTATGGAAGCCTGCTTTGGCGATCGCTAAGACAGAGGCATCAGATATCCAAAAGATGATGGATAAGGATGGGGTTAAAGATAAAGTGAAGCCTTACGATTGGAGATATTATACTGAAAAAATCAGAAAGCAACGTTTTGATCTGGATGAGCAAGAGCTAAAACCTTATTTTAGCCTTGATAATGCCAGAAACGGTATTTTTCAAGTAACTGAAAAGTTATACGGTTTGAAGTTTAAACAACTGAATGATGTACCAAAATATCATGATGAAGTTACCGTATGGGAAGTTACAGAAGCAGACGGAACACACGTAGGTATCTTGTATATGGATTTCTTCCCAAGAGCTTCTAAAAGAGGCGGTGCATGGATGACATCGTACAGAAGCCAGAAAACAGTTGATGGGAAAAGAAAAGCTCCGGTGATTTCCATCGTATGTAATTTTACAAAACCAACAGGCGATACACCAGCATTGTTGACATTTGATGAGGTTACTACTTTCTTCCACGAATTTGGTCATGCTTTGCACGGATTACTTTCGAATGTTACCTATAAAAGTCTTGCAGGTACAAGCGTACCAAGAGATTTTGTAGAGTTACCATCACAGATTATGGAAAACTGGGCTGCCGAGCCAGAAGTTTTAAAAATGTATGCGAAACATTATAAAACAGGTGAAGTTATTCCTGATGCACTGATTCAGAAATTACAGAAGTCAGGAACTTTTGACCAAGGATTTGCAACAGTTGAATATCTTGCAGCTTCTTTCTTAGATATGGATTATCATACACAAACAGCTCCAATCCAATTGGATGCCAATACATTTGAGAAAAACTCTATGAAAAAGATTGGTTTGATTGATGCAATTATTCCAAGATATAGAAGTACGTATTTCAGCCATATTTTTTCTGGAGGCTATTCTTCGGGTTACTATAGCTATATCTGGTCGGGAGTTTTGGATACGGATGCTTTTGAAGCCTTTAAGACGACAAATCTTTTCAATCCGGAGAAAGCAAAATTATTCCGCAAAAATGTACTTGAAAAAGGAGGGACTGAAGATCCGATGGTTTTGTATAAGCGATTCCGTGGTGCAGAACCAAGTGTAGAGCCGCTATTAAGAAAACGTGGACTCGATAAAAAAGAAGAACCTGCTAAAAAGATTAGAGGTTAATAAAAAAAAGCCCTTGACAACAAGGGCTTTTTTTTATCCGTGATATACTCGTGAAGCGATAATCTTTCCGTTTTTTACTTCCAAAACTTCTGCTACCAGCATATCGTCTTCGCCATCAACGGTCCTTACATATTCCATAAAAACACGGTCGTTGTTAGGTGTCAGAGAAGTGACTTTATAATGCAAAGAAGGCAAGCGTTCAAAAGCATCTTTCCACCATTCACGAAGTGCTTGTTTCCCGGTTACATACCCATTGGTTTCAGGTTTCCTGATTTTTAGCTTCGGACTGAAATGTTTTGCTTCATCATCATATAGATCTAAAAGTTTTTCAAGTTGGTGTGAGTTGAACGCATCAAACCATTTAAATGCGATAGATTGCAATATTTCAGGTGTCATAGTGTTTTTTTTGATAGAGGAGCAAAGCTACAAAAACAAAAAATCCCAAACTTGATTTTGGGATTTAGTTGCATTATATATTTTTCAAATTGATAATTTCCTGTTCTGTCAGGAATCTCCAATTTCCTCTCGGGAGATTTTTCTTAGTAAGTCCTGCAAAAACCACACGGTCAATTCTTAGAACGTCATAGCCAAGATGTTCAAAAATATGGCGTACTACTTTCACATTAGCCGTACGTAATTTTAATCCGATTTCACTTTTTGGCTCATCGTCAATATAGCTGATTTCCTCAACATTAACACGATGGTTATCTATAGTCAAGCCTTTCCCGATTTTTTCCAAATCCTCGAATTTCAGGTTCTTGTCTAATGATACCTGATAGATTTTTGAAGATTTTTGATTTGGAATCGTGAATTTTCTGATCATGTCTGTATCGTTTGTAAACAATAACAAACCTGTTGTGTTTTTATCCATACGGCCTACAGGCGACAAGACAGCTTTTGTAGCACCTTTAACCAATTCCGAAACATTTCTGTGTTCAAAACCTTCATCTAAAGAGGTTGTGAAGTTTTTTGGCTTGTTTAGCAAAATGTATTCTTTCTTTTCTGGTGTCAGTAAGGCACCGTCAAAATTTACTACATCAGTTGCTTTGACAAGATATCCCATTTCAGTAACGGTAACACCGTTTACTTTTACATTTCCGGATTGTATATAGATATCAGCATCACGACGTGAACATACTCCCGAATTTGAGATGTATTTGTTCAAGCGCATTTCATCTGCTGCTTTTTGTCTTTTTGGAGCCTGGTTTGGTTTTTTCTCAGTTTTTTCAGCAGCTGCATCAACAGCTGGCTTATTTTTTTTAGGTCCTTGGGCTCTTTTTGGCAATGGCGGTTTTGATTTTCCAAAACTGCTTTTTCCTCCTGGTCTGTTTGAGGCATTGCGTCTGTTGCCTCCTTCATTCTTGTTCATTCGCGTCTAAATTTGTGCAAAGATAGCGAATTGGAGGCTTTAAAAGCCCATGGAAGTGAAAGTTAGCAAAAATTGATAGCTAAAAGGATTTTCTTTCCGTGCCAAAGTACAGCCGGTTCAATTAATACGATACAGAAAACACCTGCTACGATAATGAATTTTAATAGATTGTGAAGTTTTAGAAATTCATTACGGGTATTTGATTTCCAAAGTTTCAACAGGAAAAAAATTAGTGTCATCAGGCAGAAATAGAAATAGATGACCATATAGCCAACTTCATAAATGTCTACTAAAAGATAAACTGGAATAATGGTGAGGGTGGTCAATGCCGTAATGACTTTTTTTGATACGGATTCGCCATATACTACAGGGATTGTTTTGTAATCGCTTACAAAATCTCCTTTCATATTTTCAAGATCCTTAACCATTTCCCGAATTAGGATTAGTAAAAACAAAAAGCTTGCATGGCCAAAGATGATTCCTATTTTCTGCCAGTCGTATTCATAATATTGTCCTTTGAAAAAATACAAAAGGATTCCAAAGAACGGAAAGATGGCCAATATAGAAGCGGTAAGGTTTCCGATAATCGCATATTTTTTAAGCTTATGCGAATAGAACCAGATCAGGAAAATATAGGCTGAATAAAAAATGCTGACTCTCCAGGAAACAAAATAAGCCAGGAAAACAGCCAGGAAGTTTAATCCGAAATATACATATAGTTTAGTTTTTTGGCTCACCAGTCTATCCAACATGGATTTATTCGGCCGGTTGATTAAGTCTTTCTGCGCATCATAAAAGTTATTGATAATATAGCCTGAAGCAATACAGAAACTGGAAACTAAAACAAGAATAAAAAGATTGACATCTAAAATAACATCTAATGCTCTTGTGTTTTCCGGAGCCAATATGAATATCGCTGAAAGATACTGTGCAAGAACAATAACAGGAATATTATAGCCGCGTACTACAGAAAACAAACTGATAATTTTCATTACTAGAAGTTTGTTTTTTCTGCTTAACATGTCAGGTATACTATTTTGAGTTTGAGGTAAAAAATACTATGCCATATCCTAACGGCTTGCTTTTATGAATGGAGTGGGAGTTTTTTGTTAAAACTGATAGACTACTTCTAATTTGTAGTCTTTCAAAGCTTCTTTCGCTTTTTCATAATCATGCGTAAACCCAAGAATATAGCCTCCTCCGCCTGAACCGCAAAGTTTCAGGTAATAGTCATTCGAATCCAATCCTTTTTGCCAGATTCCGTGGAATTGTTCCGGAATCATAGGCTTGAAATTGTTTAGGACAACTTTGGAAAGCTTTTTAGTATTGGAAAGCAATGATTTGACATCGCCATGAAGGAAATCATCAATGCTGGCGTCAGTATATTTTACGAACTGGTTTTTAACCATAGCTCTAAAGCCTTTGTCTTTTAGGCTTTCCATGAAAATGCTAACCATAGGAGCAGTTTCTTTTACCATTCCGGAATCCAACAAAAATACGGCTCCTTTTCCTTCCAGACTTTGGGTAGGAATTCCGGTAGCCTCAATATTGTCGTGTGAATTGATAAGTATAGGAATGCTCAGGTAGCTGTTTAGTGGATCCAATCCAGAACTCGTTCCGTGGAAAAAAGATTCCATTTTTGAGAAAATCTGTTTCAGTTTCAGCAGCTTTTCACGTGTCAGGTTTTCAAGAACCGTGATTTTGTTTTCGGCATATTGGTCATAAACGGCTGCAACTAAAGCACCGCTGCTTCCAATTCCGTAGCCTTGTGGAATACTGGAATCAAAATACATTCCGGCTTCTACATTGCGCTTTAATAGCTCAATATTAAAAGTCACCAATTCCGGATTTTCTTGCTGCATGGTCTCAAGATAAGCCACAAAGCGCTTCAGGCTGGCATTGGATTTTTGGGCTTCATCAGTATGATTGTTATCTACTTTCAGTCCGCCATTGAAAAAATTATAAGGAATGGACAAACCTCGGGAACCTTTGTTGATAGCGTGTTCACCGAAGAGTAATATTTTTGAGTAAAATAATGGTCCTTTCATGTCTGCTTTTGAATTTTGTTAAAATTACAATTTTTTTGCGCCAAATCCAATTTCATCGCAAATATATTGCGAGTTTTGGCAAAAGCCAACTAATTCATTCTTAATTAATTCTAAAACTTCGTCTCTAACGTTTTCGGGATATAAAACGTGGACATTGGCTCCAGCATCTAACGTGAAACATACCGGAATATTGGTTTCATTTCTAAATTTCCATACTCGGTTAATGATTTCTAGCGTATTAGGCTTCATCAGTATATAATACGGCATAGAAGTCAGCATCATGGCGTGCAAGGTTAAGGCCTCACTTTCTACAATCTTGATGAATTCCTGCAAATCGCCAGATTCCAATATGGTTTTTATTTTAGACAGATTTACATGAGCCTGCTCAAATCGTTTTTCGGCATACGGATGATTGTGCATCAGGTCATGCCCAACGGTACTTGAAACTTGCTTTTCACCTTTATCAACCAATAAAATGGTATCCTGATAATTCTTGAAATTAGCATGAATGTTGCCAGAGAATTCTACTCCAAATAAGTCTGAACTTCCTTCGGTTTCTTCATGATTTCCCCAAATAACAATGTTTCCTTTTACGCTTCGACATGCACTACCCGAACCTAATCTTGCCAAGAAAGAAGCCTTTTGATTGAAGTAATCTTCAGTCATTCCAGGATTCAATTCCTTTTCAATACTCATCAGGTTTACGGCAAGAGCTGCCATTCCCGAAGCAGATGAGGCAATTCCAGAACTATGGGGAAACGTATTTTCAGTATTTATAGTGAAGTGATATTCTTTTAGAAACGGAAGATAAGTTTCGATTCTTTCAAAGAATTTCTGGATTTTTGGTTTGAAATCTTCTTTTGGTTTTCCTTCAAATGACAAGTCAAATGAAAAATTTCCATCCGGATCTTTTTTCTCAAACGACAAGGAAGTGATGGTTTTGCAATGGTTTAGCGTAAAGCTTATCGATGGGTTGGCAGGAATCTGATTGTCCTTTTTTCCCCAATATTTTACCAGAGCAATATTGCTTGGCGCACTCCATTTGAAATCTCCTTTTTCTATCGAATGGGTATATCCTGACGGAATAAAATCCTTTTCCGAAATCATAGTTTATGAATTTGTGCAAAGATACTTTTTTTGCCCAAATCGCAGTCTGCATTAGGGCTAATCTGTGAAAATAACTAATTTTGTTAAAAAAGCAAAAATGAACAGATACACGCGAATTTTAGTTTTGACAGCAACATGCCTGGCAATAGGTTATTTTTCAAGTCTGGTTACCCGACCAGCAGTAGAAAGCTGGTATCCGTTGATTGAAAAACCAAGCTTTAATCCGCCCAATTGGATTTTTGCTCCTGTCTGGACTATTCTTTATGTTATGATGGGAATAGCAGGCGGACTGGTTTGGCATGAAATTGATTCTCCCAGAAAAGAAGAAGTCAAAAAAGGCATGTTGTTTTTTGCCATCCAATTAGCGCTAAATGCGCTATGGTCGTATTTGTTTTTCGGACTCAAAAACCCGCTACTCGCCTTGTTTGAGATTGTCCTGCTTTGGCTGATGATTTATGAGACCTATGTCAAATTCGTCAAAATAAACCGGTTCTCAGGATATTTATTTATCCCGTATCTGCTTTGGGTAGGCTTTGCTATGGTATTGAATGCCAGTATATGGTGGTTAAATCAATAAAGATTGCTTTGTAGTATTATTGAGTAATCGAGTTGGCTACGATAAATCCACTAGTCCATGCATTTTGGAAATTAAATCCGCCAGTAATCGCATCAATATTGGTGATTTCTCCGGCAAAAAATAAATTTGGATGCATTTTGCTTTCCATTGTTTTGAAATTGATTTCTTTTAGGTCAATTCCTCCAGCGGTAACAAATTCTTCTTTAAAAGTACTTTTTCCATTGACCTGGAATTGTGCCTTTGTCAATTGATTTGCCAAGTTCTGCAATTGGTTTTTGGATAAATCAGCCCATTTTGTTTCTTCTGAAATTCCTGAAGCCAAAACAAGGCTTTCCCATAAACGGTTAGGGAAATCAAATGGAGACTTTTTTGATACTGCTTTTTTGGAATGTTCCAGTTTCAATTCCTTTAGGATTGATTCGGCTTCTTCTGAATCGACATCGTTGAGCCAATTGACGAAAATGGTGAACTGGTAGTTTTTCTCAAACAAGATTCGTGCTCCCCAAGCGGATAGTTTCAAAATTGCCGGGCCGCTCATTCCCCAATGCGTTACCAGTAAAGGTCCGGTTGAGGTCAGTTTGGTATCTTTGACTTTTACAGAGACTTGTGCCGAAACGCCAGGCAGTTCTTTGATGCGGGGATCTTTTATATTGAACGTAAATAAGGATGGCACCGGACTTACGATGGAATGCCCGAATTCTTGAAGCATATCCCACATTTTTGGATTACTTCCTGTTGCCAATACTAATTTTTCGCAGTAATACTGTTGGTTTTGGGTTTCAATCTTCCAGAAACTTTCTCCATCTGTTTCTGATTTATAGATGGACTGTACGCTTTGTCCGGTCAAAACCTGTATTCCTAATTTTTTTGTTGCGGTCGTAAAGCAATCAATAATGGTTTGCGATGAATTGGAAACAGGAAACATGCGTCCGTCATCTTCAATTTTTAATTCTACGCCGTGTTTTTCAAACCATTCAATTGTGTCGCCTGAACAGAATTGATGAAACGGACCACGAAGTTCCTTTTCACCACGAGGATAAAACTTTACCAATTCGTTGGGTACAAAACAGGCATGTGTCACATTGCATCTTCCACCGCCAGAAATACGGACTTTTGTCAGGACTTCTTTGCCTCGTTCCAATATGGCGATTTTCAGTTTCGGATTTTTCTCAGCACAATTAATAGCCGTAAAAAAACCTCCGGCACCTCCGCCAACGATGATTATGTCGAAATTAGTGTTCATATTCTTTCAGGGAAATCAGTAATGATTCCATCTACATTATACATTTTTACTCTCTCGATATCATCAATCTCATTGACTGTCCAGGTGTAGACCTTAAGACCTGATTTTTGTGCCTGCTGTACATTTTCTTCTGTCAAAAGACTGAAATGAGGATGTATTGCTTTTGCAGACAAAGCGGATGCCCATTCTAAGGCTTGCGCCACGCTTGCCTGAGACAATACGCCCAAATGTACTTTCGGGTTGATGATGTACATCATTTCGAGTTCTTCTCTTTGAAAGCTGGAAACAATAAAGTTTTCGTAGCCGTAGTCTTTTTCAAGAATATATTTTTCGATGAGATGCGATACAGGTTTTGCAGTTTGACGGCCTTTTAGCTCAATATTGATAAGACAGTTATTACCTGCCAATTCTATCACTTCTTCTAAAGTAGGGACTTCAATATGTTCGTTGATACGCAATGCTTTTATTTCGGAAAGCGTCAACTCAGAAATAGCTCCAGAACCATTGGTAGTCCTGTCTGCGGTAAAATCATGGATAACGACCAATTCGCCCGTCTTGCAGATATGGACATCCAATTCAATTCCGTCAGCATTTAGATCGAATGCTTTCTGAAATGAAGGAAGCGTATTTTCAGGTTCATGGCCTTTGGCGCCACGATGTCCGATATTGAGTATTTTTTTCAAGACTGACTTTTAATTGGTAAAAGTAAAGTTTTTGGCTCTGCCTGACAAAAGTTCTCTATCTTAAAAAAAATGCCCTGCGTGATACAGGGCATTTCATTATTTTTTCAACAGTTCATTGGTTCTGCGTATGGCTTCGGCATCTTTATAATCCAGCCAGGCTTGTCCTTTGCGTTTTCGCATCCAGTTGTCATAATAACGGATTACTGCAACATTCGCTAAACCTTTGAGCAGGTTGCTTGGTCTTCCAGCCAGCGAACGCAAACTTAACGAAAACCCAGGTGTTAGATATTTCATATAATGCCACCAACCTTCGGGCATATAAAGCATTTCGCCATGCTGCAGATTGGTTATGTAAGGCTTCACCATCTTGAGTGCCGGGAATTTTTCAAAATCGGGATTATCGAAATCAATATCTTCATTGCAAATCCAGGAATAAGGAAGACGGTACATGTATTTCGTTTCTTTTGGGTCAACAAGAACACATTGTTTTTTTCCTTCAAAATGGATATGGAAAATATTAGGGAAGTCGATGTCATAATGCATAAAAACTTTCGCATCTTGACCGCCAAAGAAAACCAATGGCAGGCTTTTTATCAATCGAAGTCCTAATTGAGGCCATCTCATGTCTGATTTCATAGAAGGCACATCTTTCATCAGGTTGTATAGAAAAATACGCAAGTCAGTCGGGCCTTTTTCAAGGATGTCGATATATTCTGACATCGTCATTTTGAAATCCGGCTCGTTTACTTTTTTCGTATAATCCGTTTTCCTGCTGTCATAAAGAGGTACTGTCTTATCGCCGGCTACTTCTCTCAGAAATTTGAAATTCCACTTGGAAAAAGCAGGCCAGTCTTCGATTTGGTTGGTAATTACTACAGGTTTTTGAGGCTTATAATAGTTCTCGATAAACTCTTTCTTTGTAAGTCTTTCAACCCTTTCTATTTCGATATATTCAAAGGCCATGTCTAAAAATGCTAAGTTATTTTACGGAAGTACTAAATTAGCATTTTTAAACATTCTAAATAATAATTATCACTTTTTTATTTAACCAAAATATAATATTGCCAAGGCTTGAAGTTGAACTTCTGGTCTTTGGCCAATGTTATTTTCTCACCGGTCATATAATTGGTAAATGTACCTTCGATTGGAGCCGTGAATTGTTGGTCTTTTTTAGATAGATTTCCGATAAATAAAACTTTCTGATTTTCTTTTTCTCTTTCAAAAGCAAGAACATTGATGTCGTTTGAAGTTGCCAAACGTTTGAAAGAAGCTGCGTTTTTTCCACCATTTAAGGCACTATTGTTGTTTTTCAATTCGCCTAGCTTTTCATAAATAGGGAACATTTTTGCCTTTGCTTTTGGGATTGAATCTTTTTCAAAGAATTTCAATCGGTGTTTAAGATCGTATTCCTGACCTGTATAGATAAGTGGCATTCCCGGCATCAGATAGGTAAGTGCTGTAAAAGCTTCTACACCATCGCCCATTCTTTCATATTCGGTTCCGTTCCATGAATTTTCATCATGATTTGACGTAAAGTTCATGAAAATATCATTCTTCTCGTATTCTTTCGCAATTTTATCAAATACGTTGTTCAGGTCTTTGACTGTTTTTGTTCCTTTATTAATGTCATTCATCACGTGGTGTGCTTCCCAGCCATATCCCATATCAAAAAGTCCGTCTTTTAAAAGATAATTTTTGTTGGATTCCATTAGCATAAAGACCGGTTTTGCTTTTCTTAGCTGAGGAATTGCTTTTTGCCAGAATTCGGCGGGAACATTATCGGCAACATCACAACGGAAACCGTCAATGTTTTCTTCTTTTATCCAGTATAACATTTCGTTTTCCATGGCTTTGTGAAGTTCCTTGTTGGCGTAATCCAAATGGGCAACATCAGTCCAACCCCATGATTTTCCTGTTTCCGGATTAAGCGGATCAGTTACTTCGCCTTTTGCATTTTTTTGGTAGTATTCCGGATGTTCCGTAATCCATTTATGATCCCATCCTGTGTGGTTAGCTACCCAGTCAAGGATAACATACATGCCGTTTTCATGGGCTGTTTTTACAAGATTTCTGAAATCTTCTTTGGTTCCGTAATCCGGATTGATCGCTGTATAATCTGATATAGCATAAGCGCTTCCTAAATATTTAGCCTTTTCTTTAGGATCTTTGATGTCTTCTACAGAAAGTTCTCCGGTAGCTTTCCTGTTTTTCATCGAAATAGGATAGATAGGCATCAGCCAGATGATTTTTACGCCCAATTTTTTCAATTCCGGAATGTCTTTCGTGAAAGCATTAAAAGTTCCTTCAGGGGAGTACTGGCGGATATTGGCTTCATAGATAACTGCATTTTCTGCTGTTGCATCCGTAATTGGGGCAAGAGTTTCTGTTTTTGCAGTTGTTGCGCTTTCCGTTTTTTTATCGTCTTTGCAGCTGATAAAAGCTGTTAGCGTTAGTGCTAGTAAGATTGTTTTTTTCATGGATATTTATTTTAGAGTCGCTGAGGTGCTAAGAAATAAAGGCTTTGCGTCTCTGCGTCTTTGTGAGATTATTTTAATTCTAAGATCAACACTGATTTACTATCGATAGTTACATCTTCTTTTACGTTAATCGATTTTCCAGTCAGCACATCTTTTCCTGTCGTAAAATTTTTAATGTTTTCCTGAAAACGACCTGTCTTGAATGTTTTTGCCTGAGCAGCATTGTTGATGACTACCATTACGGTTTCATTATCATCATATCTGAAATAAACATATACGTTGTCTTCCGGGATATAATGCGTCATCTTGCCGGAGTGGATAACTGATTTTCCTTTTCTCCATTGGAATAATTTTGAAGAAAAATCGAAAAACTTGGCTTGCTCTTCTGTTCTTCCTGCTTTGGTAAAGGCATTGTTTTTGTCGCCTGCCCATCCTCCTGGAAAATCCTGACGGATATCGGCATCACCTTTTGCTTTGTCTCCCGCCATTCCGATTTCTGATCCGTAATAAATTTGAGGAATTCCACGTACGGTAGCAATTATAGCCATTGCCATCTGGTATTTCTTAAAATCGTTTTTGTAGATATGGTTAAACCTTCCGGTATCGTGGTTTTCTACAAAAGTCAGAAGATTATTTACGTTAGGGTATAAGAAATCGTTAGCAAAATTATCGTAGACCTTAATCATTCCGTCATTCCATGTGGCTTTGTCTTCATTGAATACGTTCCCAAAAGCATCGTGCAATGTAAAATCCATAACGCTTGGTAGATAGGAATTATAGCTCTGTATCGCACTGATTGGGCTGTCTTTTTGCCAATACGACATTTGAGCCTGGTCGTGCATCCAGACTTCACCTACAATATTGAAATAAGGATATTCATCAGTAATGGCTTTTGTCCATTTTGCAATCCCAATTTTGTCGTTATAAGAATACGTATCAACTCTGAATCCATCCAGATCAGCATATTCAATCCACCAAATAGCGTTTTGTATCAGGTAGTTCAATACCAAAGGATTGGATTGATTCAAATCAGGCATGGAAGGAACAAACCATCCATCCATACAATTTTTGGTATCAATAGCAGAAGCATTGGTGTCAAACTGCGTTGTCATTCTATAATTGGACTGCGAAAATCCCGGGAATTGGTGAATCCAATCATAGGTTGGCAGGTCTTTATACATCCAGTGTTCTGCACCCCAATGGTTGGTCACATAATCCTTGATGAGTTTCATGTTACGCTTTTTCAATTCGGCTGAAAGGCGTACATACTCTTCATTGGTTCCATAACGAGGATCGATTCTGTATACATCAGACTGTCCGTAGGTATGATAGGAATGAACCTTATCATTGTCTTCGCAAAGCGGCGTACTCCAAAGAGCCGTTACGCCTAATTCTTCCAAATAGTCGAGGTGTTTTATGATTCCTTCGATATCTCCACCATGTCGTCCGCCTGGAAGGCTACGGTCTGCTTTTTCATTCAGCGATTTGTCGGTATCGTTGTTTGGATTTCCATTAGCAAAACGATCTGGCATGATGAGGTACATTAAATCGGAGGAATCGAAGCTTTTTCGCTGAGCCGAATTTTTACGTCTTGCTTTCAGCGAATATTTTTTTGTAAAGGCTACTTTGTTTTTGGTTTTGAATGAAAAGACAAAATCAGAAGCAGGAATATTTTTTGTGTCGATTGTAACGAAAATGTAGTTAGGATTTTCAGTTTTTACCACGTTTTTGATAACGATGTTATTAGAAACGGAGGTTTCATATTGTGCTATGTTTTTTCCGTAAAACATAATCTGAAGTTCAGGGTTATGCATTCCGGCGTACCAGAAAGGAGGCTCTATCTTATCAATTTGGGCGAAAGCCGAAACCGATAAAAGCAGCGCTAACAGGTTTAGTTTTTTTATAAAATTCATTATTTTGTTTTTAAAACCCTTTCAGAGTCGAACACTCTGAAAGGGAAGGTGGTGGTACTATATTATACGGTTACCAGAGTATTTGGTTCTACAAGGACTGCTTTTCCGTTGACATAAACGGTAAGTTCCTGAGTTCCTTCTAGTGTGAATTTTGTTTCGTTTGCATTTACGAAAACTTGCAATATCTGGTTTCTGAAATTGATTTTGAATGAATAGCCTTGCCATTGCTCCGGGATTTTTGGCTCAAAATGCAAGCTGTCATTTTTGACACGCAAACCTCCAAAACCTTCAACAATGCTCATCCAGGTTCCGGCCATACTTGTAATATGACAACCTTCTTCTACTTCTTTGTTATAATCGTCAAGATCCAGGCGAGAAGTTCTTAAGTAGAAAGTATACGCCTGTTCCATACGCCCTAAAGTAGCAGCCTGGATGGAGTGCACACATGGAGAAAGCGAAGATTCATGTACCGTAAAAGGCTCATAAAAATCGAAATGTCTTTCCAGTTGTTCTTTTGAGAAATGGTTTTCAAAAAAATAAAATCCTTGCAAAACATCGGCTTGTTTGATGTATGGAGAACGTAGGATTCTGTCCCATGACCATTTTTGGTTGATTGGTCTCTGGCTTTTATCCAAATCGTGGACTTTAACCAGTTCTTTGTCTAAAAATCCGTCCTGTTGCAGGTAAACATCGTGTTCTTCGGAATAAGGAAGATACATTTTGTCTGCTACTTTCTTCCAATTGATGATTTCTGCTGTTTCCAGTTTTGTTTTTGAAATGATTCTGGAGTAATCCGCAGCATATTCTTTCTCTACTTTTTCAATTTGTTCAACAGCATAATCAATACACCATTTTGCCAAATAGTTGGTATAGAAATTATTGTTTACGTTGTTTTCGTATTCATTCGGACCGGTAACGCCTAAGATCACAAATTGGTCTTTAAGCGTAGACAGCGTCGCTCTTTGATGCCAAAAACGGGCAATAGCAATTAATACTTCCAGACCTTTTTCAGGAATATAACTGTAATCTCCGGTAAATCGATGATAGTTGTAGATAGCAAAGGCAATGGCTCCGTTTCTGTGAATTTCTTCAAAGGTAATTTCCCATTCGTTATGGCATTCTTCGCCATTCATGGTTACCATCGGGAAAAGGGCGGCGCCGTTTGTAAAGCCTAATTTTTCACCATTCTCGATTGCCTTATCCAATTGGTTGTATCGGTAGGTTAGCAAATTTCGGGCAACCTGTTGGTCTTTTGTAGCCATATAAAACGGAATGCAATACGCTTCCGTATCCCAGTAGGTAGAACCACCGTATTTCTCTCCTGTAAAGCCTTTTGGTCCAATGTTCAGTCGAGAATCTTTGCCTAAATACGTTTGGTTTAATTGGAAGATATTAAAACGGATTCCCTGTTGTGCCTTAACGTCACCATCAATAGTAATATCCGACATTTCCCAGATTTTTGACCAAGCGTCAATCTGTTCTTGTAATAATACTTCATAACCTTTTGCATTAGCCTTAACAATGACACTTTGAGCTGCTGAGATTAATTGCGAGTTCTCATGGTTTAGTGACACGGTATAGCCACCAAATTTCTGGATAGACGATTTTTCTCCTTTTGCAGCTTCTGTCTCATAAACAAAAAGAATCTTTTCTGAAGTAGCTTCAACATTAACAGGAGTACTGTTTAGGTTCTTGCCATTCAAAAAGATGCTGTTTGACATATACGTTGCCACATTAAAATGGGTCTTGAATGTTCTGGCAACAACAAAAGCTTCATTGTCTGAATGTTTTGTGTCTAACGGTTCCCAGAATTTTTCTTCCCAGTTGGCGTCTTCGTTTTTTACTCCTGCATCAATGTATGGCTTGTAAACGATTTTTGCGTCTTTGTTTAAAGGCGTTATCTCATAATTGATGACACCTAATTCATCTGAATCCAGCGAAAGAAAACGACGGACATCAACTTTTATCTGAGTTCCGTTTTTTAGTGTGGCTTCAAAAGAACGATGGTACCATCCTTCTTTCATGTTTAATTCACGCTCAAAGTTTTTAACTTCTGTACATGTATTCAAATCGAGATTTTCACCATTGATTTCAATATCGATTCCGATCCAATTGGGTGCGTTCAGTACTTTGGCAAAATATTCCGGATAACCATTTTTCCACCAGCCCACTTTTGTTTTATCTGGGTAATAAATACCGGCAATATAGCTTCCCTGGAAAGTTTCTCCGGAGTAGCTTTCTTCGAAATTGGCACGCTGTCCCATGGCACCGTTTCCAATGCTGAATAAACTTTCGGAAGATTTTATTCTTTCTGCATCAAATCCTTCTTCTATGATTGACCAATTATTTGGTACTATATAATCTTGGTTCATTTTATCTATTCACTAAAGTTTCTATGAAATTTGTTTCTATATGGGTAAAGTCAGGAAAAATATAATCGGCTTCATGCAGAATTTTTGCTTCTCCAATCCCAATGCTAGTCATATTTGCAATGTTTGCCGCTTGTATGCCGGCTACAGAGTCTTCAAAAACGATAGCATTTTCAGGAGTGGTGTTTAATAATTCTGCTGCTCTTAGAAAAACTTCAGGATCGGGTTTGGCATTCGAAACATCATTGCCGTCGACTATAGCATCAAAATAGTGGATGATGCCTGTTTTCTCCAAGATTGGCCTTGCATTTTTGCTGGCTGAACCCAAAGCAATCAGTTGTTTTTTTTCTTTTAGGTAACGTAGGACGGGCAGAATTCCTGTAAGCAGTTCACTTTCGTCCATGTCGACTAAATAGGACAGATAGTCCTCATTTTTTTGTGTAAGCCATTTGTCTTTATCGTCTTGGCTGGCTTCTATTTTTCCTAATTGAAGGATAAGCTCTAACGAACGTACACGGCTTACGCCTTTAAGTTCTTCGTTATGTTCTGGAGTAAATTCTATACCTAGTTGGTTTGCTATTTTTTGCCAAGCCAAATAATGGTATTTAGCGGTATCGACGATTACTCCGTCTAAATCGAATATAAATGCTTTTGTTTTCAAAGTTTTATTGTTTTACGGTGTCGTCTTGATCTTTCACTCGCAACACAAAAAGTGAAGCGACAAGGAAAGCAACTCCGCTGGTTACAATGGCATAAATAGGGTTACCGCCATAGATGTATTTAACGATAGGTCCGCCAATGATGGCGTTGATGATTTGTGGAACTACAATGAAGAAGTTGAAAATTCCCATATAGACTCCCATTTTTTTAGCAGGAATTGATCCTGAAAGGATGGCATAAGGCATGGCAAGAATACTCGCCCATGCGATACCAACACCAATCATCGAAACGATTAGCCAGTTAGGGCTCGGAGCAAAATAAACTGAGATCAGTCCGATTCCTCCCACGATTAATGAAAAAGCATGTGTAGATTTTCGCCCTATTTTTTTAGCAATAGCTGGTAAAAAGAAAGCGAAGACAGCCGAAACGGCGTTGTAGACTCCAAAAATGATTCCAACCCAATCGCCAGCTTCCTGATAGGTTTTGCTGTGTGTGTCTTCTAGCGGAAGTCCGTAGATATGATGTGCTATGGCCGGAGTTGTAAAAACCCACATTCCAAATAAAGCAAACCAGGAAAAGAATTGTACCCATCCCAATTGTCTCATCGTCTTGGGCATGTTTTCGAAGTCCTTGAAAATATTCATCAAGCTTGCTTTTTCTTCTTCCTCATGAACAATTCCTTCTGCTTTATCAAATGCTTCCAGTTCTTCCGGAGAGTATTCCTTAGTAGTAGAAATGGTCCATAATACGGCTCCTACCAAAACGGCGGCACCAATAATAAAGGATAAGATCAGATGGTAAGGAACTTCGCCCGGTTCGGCTTCGCTAGAAACGCCAAACCATTTGTTTAAGGCATACGGAAGCCAGGAACCTATTACAGCACCAAATCCTATTAAAGCAGTTTGTACGCTAAAACCTAATGTTCTCTGATCGGCAGGAAGTAAGTCGGCTACTAAAGCACGGAAAGGTTCCATCGCAATATTAAACGAGGCATCCATAATCATGAGCATTCCGGCACCCACCCAAAGAGCAGGCATAAAAGCAGTCAACATAGCAGATTGTGGCATTAATATTAATCCCAGGGCCGCTAAAATTGATCCGATTAAAAAGTAAGGTTTTCTTCTGCCAAAACGTGTCCAGGTTCTGTCGCTGTAGTGGCCAATAATTGGCTGGACAATCAATCCCATTAATGGGGCAACAATCCAAAACCAGGACAGACTGTGTACGTCGGCTCCAAAGATTTGCAGAATTCTACTGGCATTTGCATTTTGCAAGGCAAATCCCATTTGTATTCCCAAATAGCCAAAACTCATGTTCCAGATATCCAGAAAACTTAATTTACGCTTTTTCATTATCGTAATTTGTTGATTGATATACGATAAGCGTTAGCAGCTTATCAAGACTTAATCTTTCGTTCGAAGTAAAAATATAAGCATTGATAATCGTTACAAATATATAGTTTTTTTATACCCGAAATTAAAATTTGAATATTTAACACTCGGTAAAAACGGAAAAATAAATTTTTATATATTTGATTTTCAGCGATTTGAATTCAACTACAACGTTGGCGTAGATTCTCGAACCACGAGGTGAGTTTCTATAACTTCTGTTTTGTAATGTTCATCTTCTTCCTCTTCTGATTCTAATCTTTCAATAAGCATTTTGGCTGCTTTTCCGCCCATTTTTATTCCGTTCTGGCTTACTGTGGTGATGCTAGGCGAAGAATATTTAGAAATAATACCATCCGTAAATCCGATGACTGATATGTCTTCCGGAACCTTAAGGTTTATTTTCTTTGCCGCTTTGATGGCAGTTACAGCGAATAATTCGTTTACAGCAAATACGGCGTCTATTTCATTAGTATTGATCAGTTCTTCAATTTGATGCTCACAGATGTCGATGTCCTCAATTTTTAATATCAGTTTAGGGTCTACGGCAATGTTGTTTGTTTTAAGCGCTTTGATGTATCCGTCTGTGCGGAGTTTCCCTACACTTACATAATCAACGGTAGTAATCAACGCAATTTTTTTGAATCCTTTGTCAATTAGATCCCGAACAGCTTCGTAGGCCGCCAGATTATCGTCAATAATAACCTTGTCACATAGTATGTCATTTGTCACGCGGTCAAACATAACGACTGGCATTCCCTGATTAATGACTTCAGTAATATGATGGAAGTCTTTTTTATGTTGGGTTTCTTTAGAAAGCGACATGATAAATCCATCAATGCTTCCGTTGGCAAGCATCTCCATGTTGATGACTTCCTTATCAAAAGATTCGTCAGATAATGTTACGATAACATTATAACCATGTTCGTTGGCTACATGCTCAATCCCGCTAATAACCGTTGCAAAAAAGTGGTGGACAATTTCAGGAATGATAACTCCGATTGTCTTGGTTTTTTTGTTCTTTAAACTTAAGGCAATCAGGTTGGGTTTGTAGTTATATAATTTGGCAAAAGCCTGCACTTTTTGGCGGGTGTCTTCACTAATTTCAGGACTATCTCTAAGCGATTTTGAAACAGTTGAAATCGATACATCTAATTCTTTGGCAATTTGCTTTAGCGTGACTTTTTTTCGCATAGTATTTAATGTCAGGTAAATATTTCTGAATAAAGATAAATTTAATTTTTATTAATAGCGATTTTCGGGTAAAAAATCTGCGTATTTACTAAAGTTTTCAACACGCAAACGTTTTCGGTTGGTGCTTTTACGAAAACGATTTTTTTCTCTAATTTATTTACATAGATTTAACATTCGAAGTAAAAATATAAGGTAAACAAACTCATTTTTAACCTAAACAAAATGTATGAAAACAATTTACAAAAAGTTGTTGCTTTTATTACTGATTCTTCCGTTTAGTGTGCTGGCACAGAACACATTAAATGGAAATGTCAGAGATGAGGTTTCAGGATTGCCCTTGCCGGGAGTCAGCGTGACTGTTCAAGGCAGCACGAATGGAGTCACAACCGATTTTGATGGAAATTTTTCACTTTCAGGAGTGAAATCCGGTGACGTAATTTCATTCTCTTTTTTGGGCTATAAATCGACCACTATAACCTATTCTTCTCAAAATACTATAAGTGTTATTTTACAGGAAGATGCTTCGCAATTGGATGAGGTTGTAGTAGTTGGATATGGTTCTGTTAAAAAGAAGGATGCTACAGGAGCTGTAGAAGTAATTTCTTCAAAAGATTTTAACCGAGGAATGAATGCAACTGCAGAAAACTTATTAAATGGTAGAGTGGCAGGTTTGAACATTACAACCGGAGGAGCACCAGGGTCAGGATCTACAATCAGGATTCGTGGAGGATCTTCTTTGAATGCTAAAAACGATCCGTTAATTGTAATTGACGGTCTTCCTTTAGATAATGAAGCAAGTGGTGGTTCAACCAGCGTACTGGCTTCTATAAACCCAAATGATATCGAATCTTTCTCTATCTTGAAAGATGCTTCTGCTACGGCAATCTACGGTTCCCGAGCTTCTAATGGTGTTATCATCATTACTACTAAAAAAGGTAGTCAGGGAGATATGCAGGTTAGCTTTAATTCGATAACTACCGTAAATACCTTGGCTAAAAAAGTAGATGTATTATCTGCTGACCAATTTAGAGCATTAGTAAATCAAGTAGGATCGCCAACACAAATAGGTTTGCTTGGTAATGCAAAAACAGATTGGCAAGATCAAATTTTCCAGACTAGTATGTCGGTTGATAATAACCTTTCTATTAGAGGAAACTTATTTGGAGTAATGCCGGCCAGATTGTCTATTGGTTATACTCAAATTCCAGGTCTTTTAAAAACAGGAGAATTTAAAAGAACAACAACGTCGTTGGCATTAAACCCATCATTCTTTGACGACCATTTGAAAATTAATTTAAATGCTAATATTTCTTGGCAAGATAACCGTTTTGCAGAAGAAGGAGCTATAGGTAATGCTTTGAGCTTTGACCCAACGCAATCTGTTTATGATCCTACTTCTTATTTTGGAGGTTATTTCGAATGGCTTGAGCCAGACGGGGACAGAGTTGTTACTGGAGCACAACAAAACCCGGTATCGCTATTGAACCAAAGAAGAAACGTTACAGACAACCGTAAAATGTATGGTAATTTCCAGGTTGACTATAAGCTGCATTTCTTTGAAGACATCAGAGCCGTAGTAAATGTTGGTTTTGATAAGCAGGACGGTAACGGAACTAATACATTGGCACCTTTTAGCCCTGCCGGTTTCCAAACAGGAAGCTATAGTGGTGGTACTTACCAAAATTTCGGTTCGCATACTTATTTTAATGAAAACAAAGAGAACAAATTGTTAGATGCCTACCTTGTATATTCTAAGGAAATAGGAAAATTCAATTTGGACGTAACAGGAGGTTATTCGTATCAAAATTTTAAATGGGTAGGTTTCTCTACAGGAAACGTTTACGACCCGAATGCACAACCAGACGTATTTACAAGACCTACAGTAAACTTGCAATCCTATTTTGGAAGAATGAATTTAGGATTTGACGACAAGTATTTACTTACTTTGAACTACAGAAGAGACGGTACTTCCCGATTCTCTAAAGAAAACAGATGGGGTAACTTCCCTGGAGCTGCTTTCGCATGGAAAATATCACAAGAAGGCTTCATGAAAAACGTAAGCTTCGTATCTGATCTTAAATTAAGATTAGGATGGGGTATCACAGGACAGCAGGATATTAATGACGGTTTCGCTTATATCGAAAGATATACTACAGGAACAACTCAGGCACAATACCAATTTGGAAACGTTTTTGTTCCGGTAGGAAGACCTGAAGGTTACAACAAAGGATTGAAATGGGAAGAGACAGAAACCAGAAACATTGGTATCGATTACGGCTTCTTTAACAACAGATTGAGAGGGTCTTTGGATTTATATGAGAAAAAATCATCTGATTTGTTAGCTATTGTTCCTTACCCTGACGGAGCAAATT
This sequence comes from Flavobacterium microcysteis, assembly GCF_006385255.1. Classification (GTDB taxonomy): domain Bacteria; phylum Bacteroidota; class Bacteroidia; order Flavobacteriales; family Flavobacteriaceae; genus Flavobacterium; species Flavobacterium microcysteis. The sequence goes on along the minus strand of NZ_VFJE01000054.1, from coordinate 151,947 downwards.
TGTCTAACCAAGGATTTAGAAATTTCGGAGACTTTACTTCTAAAGGTGTAGAATTCAGCGTAAGCTATGACATCTTCCGTGGTGAAGGATTTAATTGGACTACAACATTTAATATGACCTATAATAAACAGGAAATTACAGATATTCCATCTGACAACCCTGTAGGTGATATTGACGGAGGTGGTGGAAACAAAATCCAAATCAATTCAGTTGGATACAGCCCAAATGCATTTTATGTATATGAACAAGTGTATGATGTAAATGGAAAGCCTGTTGAAGGTGTGTATGTTGATAGAAATCAAGATGGAATTATTTCGACAGCCGACCAATACAGATACAAAAAGCCAAATGCTGATTATACTTTTGGTATGATGAATAATATGACTTATAAGCAATTTGATCTTTCATTTGCATGGAGAGCCAGCTTAGGAAACTATATGTACAACAACGTTGCTTCTAATAAAGGAGTATTGCAGGCTGGTGTTCGTTACAATGATGTAATCAGTAACATCAATTCAGATTATTATAATTCAGGCTTCCAGTTAGAAGGAAACAACAGACTTTTCTCTGATTATTATATTCAAGATGCATCATGGTTCAAATTGGATAACATCACATTAGGATACACAATCCAAAACCCTTTTGCTACAAAGAAATCGAAATTTAGAGTCTATGGAGCCGTTCAGAACGTATTTACAATCACGGACTATGATGGAGTAGATCCTGAAATTTATGGAGGTATTGATAAAACTATTTATCCAAGACCGAGAATGTTTATGCTAGGATTTAATATAGATTTTTAAAAAAAATATGAAAATGAAAAAAATGTTAGACATATTAGGGAAGAAAGCGCTGCTATTGCTTGTCATTATGGCGATAGGCATTTCTTGTACGGACGATTTAGATGTAATGCCACAGGATGATGATGACTTTACAGCTGAAAAATTCTACGAAAACCCTCAAGCTTATAGAATGTTTTTGGCTAAGCTATACCTTGGGTTGGCTAAAGCAGGAAATGGTGAAGGTGACGGTGGTGAAGACTTGCAAGGAATTAGAAATGACTTCAGTCCATATTTGAGAGCATTCTATACGTTACAGCAGTTGCCAACGGATGAGTCAGTAATTGCATGGCAAGATGGTAACTTACCATCGATGAATACACAAACATGGACAAGTAACAACGAGTTCATTTACGTAATGTATTCAAGGACTTTTTACCAGATCAGTTTGGCTAATGAGTTCCTAAGACAATCAAGTCCTGATAAAGTAGGAAGCAGAAATGTGGATCCAGCTATCTTGAGTGATATGAAGTCTTATAGAGCAGAAGCCAGATTTTTGAGAGCATTGTCATTGTACCATGCTATGGATTTATTCGGGCGTGTGCCAATCGTTACAGAAAATGATCCTGTTGGATTCTTTTTTCCGCAACAGAGAGAAAAAATTGATGTTTTTAATTACATAAAAGATGAATTGATAGCTATTGATGCTGACTTGAAAGAATCAAGAACAAACGAATACGGAAGAGTTGACAAGATTGCTGCAAAAATGCTATTGTCTAAACTGTATTTAAATGCTGAGGTTTACATCGGACAGGCTAAATATGCTGAAGCTGCTGCCGCTTTAGAGCCGGTTTTAAACTCAAGCTACCAAATTGCAAACGTCCCTTACAAATATTTGTTCATGGCTGATAACGATGTGAATGGTGCTCAGAATGAGTTTATCTTTCCAGTACGTTTTGATGGCCAATATACAACCAGTGGAGGAACAAATTATTTAGTACACGCATCTATCTTAAGTTCAATGAATGCGAGTGACTTTGGAGTTGATGGTGGTTGGAAAGGACTAAGAACCAGAAGAGAATTTGTAAGCAAGTTTGCTGATGTGACAGGAGCTTCTGATAACAGAGCAATGTTCCATACAACAGGGCAGACTTTAGATATTGCAAGTATTGCTGACGAAACACAAGGATATGGAGTAACGAAATGGACCAACAAAAAATCTGATGGTTCTAACGGTTCAAACCCTTCAGGAGCTTTTGTTGATACAGATTTCCCATTATTCCGTTTGGGCGATGCTTATTTGATGTATGCTGAATTGGCTGTCAGAGGACAAGGTTCGCTTTCGCAAGCGGTAACTTATGTAAACGCTTTAAGAACCAGAGCAAATGCAGGTACTATATCTCAAGGAGATCTTACCTTGGATTTTATCTTGGCTGAAAGATCTAGAGAATTATATTGGGAATGCCACAGACGTCAGGATTTGATCCGTTTTGGGAAATTCACAGGCGGTTCTTACTTATGGCAATGGAAAGGCAACTCTGCTAATGGAGCGCCAATTTCAGATCATTTAAAATTGTTCCCAATTCCGGATAGAGCAAAGGCAGCAAACCCAACTTTACAACAAAACACAGGTTATTAATTAAAGTAAAAATCATATAGATATGAAAAATATAGCAAAATCAATAATTGCATTATTCGCAGTCCTGGCTGTTTCATGTAGCTCGGACGATGTTGAAGATAGACCAGTGATTAAAGCCATCGATGGACCAGCTTTAACAGCGCCAGATGGTGGATCTTATGTATTGAATATTGAAAGTGCCAATAATTTGGCAGAACGATTTGTTTGGACTCCTGCTAATTTTGGACAGAGTGTTGCAATCAATTATGAAATACAGCTTGATGCTGCAGATGGAGTAGATGAGTTTGCAGAGCCACGTTCATTAGGTTCAATAATTGGAGCAAATCAACTGGCAGTTTCAGTTGTATCCTTAAATACAGCTGCTATTGCTTTAGGTGGTGTGCCATTGGAAGAAAAACAATACGTAGTTAGAGTTAAAGCTAGTGTAAATGACTCTTTTGAGCCAATATATAGTAACCCTGTAACAATTTCAATAACTCCATACCAAGCTTTTGTTCCTTTACAAAACCTATATTTAGTTGGTAACGCTACCGAGTATGGATATGAAAATAATGCAGGTAACTCACCTTTGTTTAGAGATCCTGAAAATCAATATAAGTTTTATTATACAGGTTATTTTACAGGAGGGGACGGAAAAGGAATAAAAATATTGTCGGCTCTTGGCAATTGGCATCCGCAATACGGTTCAGCAGGAGATGGAATTTTGGCAGTAAGCGGCGCAGACGGAAGCAATGAGCCAGGTCCTATAGCAGTTCAGACTTCAGGATATTATGAATTAACTATCGATATTCAGGAGATGACATATACATTAGTGCCATTTACTTATGACCCTATTAGTATGCCGGTTTTTGGAAGCGTAGGAATTATTGGAGCTGGTACGCCAGGAGGCTGGGAAGCTGATACTGATATGACAAATAGCACGGCAAATCCACATTTATGGAAAATAAATGAGATTGTTATTACTCAGGCCGCTATAAAGTTCAGAGCTAATGATAGCTGGGATACACCTGGAAACTGGGGTGGAGGAACAGCTGTTTCAGGTCAGTTAGATGTTAATGGAGGAGATTTTGTTGGTGTTGAAGCTGAGGGATCCTACTCTGTTTGGTTTAATGATCTTGACAGACGTTATATTTTTATCCCGAGATAATTTAAAAAATAAAAAAGCTACCTGAATTTTCAGGTAGCTTTTTTTAATAATATGATATGAAAAAAATTACGCTATTATTTTTATTGATTGCTTCCTATGCGTGGTCGCAGCAGCAAACCGTAACCTATTCGGTCGCTCCAACGACTTTCGAAGAGAACCAATCCATTACCTTAACCTTCAACGGAAGCAGCATTAATGAAGCTACCTGGGGAGTTACAGGCAATGCGCTTTATATTTGGGCCTGGTCTCTCGATCTGAATGATCAAAATAATGCCGATTGTCCTACGAATGGAGATTGGGGAAATTCTAACGAAGCCAACCGTCTGACGTATAATTCTGCTAACGATACTTATTCGATAACTTTTGTTCCAACCGCTTTTTATGCAAGAACCGGAATAGGAAGAATAGGCTTTTTGATTAAGGCAAAAAACGGTAATGGAGACAAAAAATCCCAGGATATTCTGCTTAGAGTTGGGACTTTTCAGGTTAACCTGACAGCACCTGCTCAAAATAGCAGCACTATGCTTGCTTCGGGTTCTAACTTTACCATTACGGCTAACAATACTGGTGGAAATGCGAGTTATGTCTTAAAATCTAATGGCTCGACTATCAATACCAATGCCAGTACTGCAAGCTATTCTTATACCCATACAGCAATTACTTCAAATCAGAATTATTCGCTTGAAGTGACTCAGGGAGCTACCACAATCACAAAAAACTTTACGGTTATTATAAACCCGGGTAGTATTAGTGGAGCTTTACCAGCTGGGATGGGTGATGGTGTCAACTATAATTCGTCAGACCCAACAAAAGCAACATTGGTATTAAATGCACCAAACAAAGATTTTGTATACGTAGCAGGAAGTTTTAACAACTGGCAGCCAACAGGAGCGTATGCAATGAAAAAAGATCCGACTACAGGAAAATTTTGGATTGAATTATCTGGGTTAACTTCAGGTACTGTTTATACTTACCAATATTGGGTAGGTGACCAGACTAACCTTCCTGCTAATTCGCCTGCTTTGGTTAAAACTGCAGATCCGTTTTCAACATTGGTTCTAAGCCCGTTTGATGATCCGGAAATTGCTTCTTTAGGAGTTTATCCTAACTTGCCAGCTTATCCGGCAGGACAGGAAAGAGAAGTTTCAGTACTTCAGACCGGACCAAACGCATTTTATAATTATAACTGGAGTGCGGCGACAACTAACTTTGTGAAGCCAAGTAAAAAAGACCTGGTAATTTATGAAGTTCTGGTAAGAGACTTTGATGCGAACAGAACCTACCAGAATCTGATTGATCGTATCGATTATTTTAAAAACCTTAAGATAAACGCAATCCAGCTAATGCCGGTTATGGAATTTGAAGGCAATGAAAGCTGGGGTTATAACACGGCATATCATTTGGCCTTAGACAAAAGATACGGTACAGAAGCAAAACTGAAAGAATTTATCGATTTATGTCACCAAAATGGAATTGCTGTTATTTTTGACATTGCATTAAATCACGTTTATGGTCGCTCACCATTGGAAAGAATGTGGATGACGGATACCGACAACGACGGTTGGGCAAATGGTGTTACTTCTGAGAATCCGTATTGCAATCAAAATGCAATGCACTCTTACAGCGTAGGTCGAGATCTTAATCATTTCAACGAACCAAATAACCTTACGGGCTATTATGTACAAAGAACAATACAGCGTTGGATGAACGATTTCAAGATTGATGGCTTCCGTTGGGATTTGACAAAAGGATTTACGCAAAATTGCCCTTACACTGGAAGTGCTTCTGCCCAAGATGCCTGTACCAATAATTATCAGGCAGATCGTGTGGCTAAACTAAAATACTATGCCGATATGCAATGGGCAATCGATCCTAATTTCTATGTGATTTTTGAACATTTAGGAGCAGGTGGTTCTTATAATGAAGAAGTAGAATGGGCAAATTATAGAAAAACCGGTGATGCTGACGGAATTTCTAAAGGCATCATGCAATGGAGAAAAATGACAGATGCCTATGCAAACTTCTTAAAAGGAAACAGTGCTAACTTAGCAGGAGTTGCTGATGCAACCGACCGATTTATAGGATATGCAGAAAGCCATGATGAAGAAAGAGTAATCTACAAGGCACTTACTGAATCAGGGCAGACTAACGGTAATCTTCCAAAAACTTTGGCAAGAATGTCGGCAATGGGAGCATTGCATTTATTAGTTCCTGGTCCAAAAATGATTTATCATTTTGGAGATTTAGGCTACAACAGTTCTATTTTCACCTGTAATAACGGAACAGTCAATACACCAAATGATGCTATTTCTGGCGACTGTAAGTTAGATACAAAGCCGCAGCCACAATGGACAAACAATTGGCTTGGAGATGTTGCAAGAAAAAAAATATATGACGATTGGGCAAAAATGATCGACTTCAAAAAACGTGAAAATGTTTTTGAAAACGGAACCCATGCCTGGAATTTTTCTCAAACAGGAAGAACAAGATTGGATATCTGGACAAGTACATCACAAACAGCTGATTTGAGTTATGTTTTTGTACTGACTAATGCGACAAATACAGCTTACAATGCTCCAGCCGGTTTCCCATATGCTGGAACCTGGTATAATTTGATGGACGGTACACCAATAACAGTTACAGATGTAAACATGATTATCCCTATTGAAATTGATGGCTTCAGGATTTTTGGAAACAAGCAGGCATTGGAAAGAAATGATTTCAAGACAACGGCTATAGCTTTGTATCCAAATCCGGCTAAAGGAGTTTTCAATATCAGTAAGGACACAAAACAAGTGTCTGTTTATTCAATTACGGGTCAGCTGGTAAAAGAATTCAAGGGTGATTTTAGCAACGACTACCAATATTCAGTTGAAAATCTGAATCAAGGAATGTACATCGTGAAAGTGATAGATTCTGAAGGTCAGGAGACTACACTAAAACTGATGAAGCAATAAGATTTTTGAGTTAGTTTTAAAATTAGATTTTTAAAAAATGCCTTTTCGAGAAATTGAAAAGGCATTTTTGTTTGAAACAAGAAATTTCTTGTTAGGAAATGAAGTTTGATACTCTTATTTTTGCAGTATGAAAGTGTCGTTGAAAAAAATAGGAGTTAAAGTCCTCAAAATAACCGGAGTAACTATTGTAAGTATACTGCTGCTGATGTTTCTTTTGCCCATGATTTTTCCGGGGAAGATTGCAGAACAGGTAAAAGCATTTGCTAATAAAAAACTGGACGGTGAATTGAGCTTTACAGAATCAAACCTGTCTTTTTTTAAGCACTTTCCTTCATTGACAGTAACGTTGAACGATTTTGCATTGAAAGGTTCAGCTCCTTATAGAAATGATACACTCGTAGCAGCAAAAGATGTATCGTTTGGTATCAACCTAAAAAACCTGATTTTTGATGGAAACATAAATATTGATGAAATATATGTTTCTAAAGGTCTTATCAATGTCAAGGTAAATGAAATAGGACAAGCCAATTACAACGTATATATTTCAGATAAAGAAGAAACTCCAAAAGATACCACAGGAGCGTCCATTCGTCTTGAAAGAATCGATATCAGGAACGTAGCGCTTAAATACCAGGACATTTCTGCAAAGGTAAATCTCGAAGCCAGAGGTTTTAACTATCTGGGAAAAGGGAATCTTGACCAATCGATTTTTGACCTTTATACCGAAGCAAAAATTGAATCGCTGGATTTTGCGTTTGATGGGGAAAAATATCTGGAAAACAAAAAAATTGATGCTGATCTTATTACCAAAATCAATACCAACTCATTGTCGTTTGTCTTTCAGCAAAATGACCTGCGTATCAATAAACTGCCAGTAAGTTTTATCGGAAAGATGAACTTCCTGAAAGACGGGTATGATATTGATATAAAAATTGAATCCAAAGACAGCAAGTTGAACGATCTTTTTACAGCATTGCCACCTAAATATGTGACCTGGCTGGAAAAAACAAAAGTAAAAGGACAAACAGACCTCTTGCTTACCTTCAAAGGAAATTATAATGCATCACTCAATAGAAAACCTGATCTGGCATTTGGAATGAACATCAGAGAAGGTAATATTTCTTATAAAGATGCACCGTTTGAAACCTCAAATATTTCCTTGAAGTTTTATACCAAATTACCATCCTTAGAAACAGAAGAACTCGAGGTAAAATTAGATACGTTACATTTTAATGTTGGAAACGATTACCTGAGCGCTAAAATAAATTCAAAAGGTTTAAAAAACATTGACCTGACAGCCAATATAAAATCAAAACTGGATTTGGGCAAAGCAATGGGCGCTATGGGAATCAGCAATCTGGAACTGAAAGGAGTGCTTTTGGCCGACATCAATTCAAAAGGACAATACAATGCTGAGAAAAGACTTTTCCCGGTTACAGATGGAACAATTAATCTTCAGAACGGTTTCCTTAAAACAGAATATTACCCAAATCCAATCACGGATATTAAGTTTGTAGCTGCTGTCAAAAACACAACAGGACAATACAAAGACCTTAAAATCAATGTGACTCCGGCTTCTTTCGTATTTGAGCAAAATCCGATTTATGTAAAAGCAATCCTGTCTGATTTTGATGATGTCAATTATGATGTAGAAGCAAAAGGATCACTTGATATTGCAAAAATCTACAAGGTATTCAGACAAGAAGGTATTGATATTAGAGGTTATGCGAAAGCAGACCTGTCCTTGAAAGGAAAACAGAGCTATGCTACGACCGGACAATACAGTAAGCTAAACAACAAAGGCAGTTTGCTGCTACGTGATATAAAAGCAACTTGGGAGTTTTTTCCTAAACCGTTTTTTATTCAGGAAGGACTTTTTACTTTTCATCAGGACAAGCTGAATTTTGATAAGTTCAGTGCCAATTATGGGAAATCTGATTTTGCCATGAAAGGCCGTCTTGAAAACGCTATCAATTTCTTTTTTGAGAAAAATGCCATACTCAAAGGACATTTTGAGGTCAACTCAGGATACATTGCTGCCGATGAATTTATGGCTCAGGAACCGGTTGCTGAAAAAGGAAAAGAAGCTGAGAAAAAATCAACTCCGGAAACTAAAACTGCAGAAGCCACAGGAGTAATTCTGTTGCCGGAAAACCTAAGAGTATCGTTGTTAGCAAATGTGAAAAAGCTGGAATATGACGGACTTGTTTTGGATAATGTTACCGGAAGTACTTCTTTAGACAGAGGAAAGCTGCTTTTCCAAAAAATAGGTTTCGGAATTATTGGATGCAGAGTTGGAATTAATGGTTTTTACGACGACATTAATGCTAAAAAAGCAAACTTCGATATTCACTTCGTAGCTAAAAATTTCAATGTCAAAAAAGCATATAACGAAATAGAGATGTTCCGAAAACTGGCTTCATCAGCTGAAAAGGCAGAAGGTATTATTTCTTTGGATTATAGCGTAAAAGGCCAGTTAAATGAAGAAATGAAACCGGTTTATCCTACGTTGGTTGGAAAAGGAGTTGTTTCATTGAGCAAAGTAAAAGTTAACGGACTGAAATTGTTTAACCAGCTTAGTAGCAAAACCGATTTTGAAAGTATTGACAATCCTGATTTGAGCCAGGTAGACATCAAATCAACAATTAAAAATAATATTATAAAAATCGAGCAGACCAAGATGAAGGTAGCTCTTTTCAGATTGCGCCTGCAAGGAGAAACGAGCTTTGACGGAAAACTAAATCTTAGAATACGTGTTGGTTTGCCGCCATTTGGACTAATCGGAATCCCTGTTGTAGTAGCCGGAACACAAGACAATCCTAAAATCAAGGTATTCAGCAAGACTGGTGAGGCGATAGAAGAAACCAAACCGGAAGGTCAATAAAGGGTAATAACTTATAACAAATAACTTTGCGCCTTAGCGTCTTTGCGAACAACTATTTTCTCGCAAAGACGCTAAGGCGCAAAGCATTATAGTCAAAAAATTATAAAAGAGTCTTTTTCAATCCTTCACCTATATTTCTCCAGAAGAAATTATAGAATGATTTCTCCTGAATTCTTTCGACTTCAACTTCAGCCTCTACAACTTTTTCATCAGAATCGTTTTTTACGAATAAGTTGCCCACGGCAGAAAGCAATTTGTTCTTTTTCTTCGGATTCTTTTTCTGGTAAAGGGTGACTTTTATATCATCATATTTAATAGCAAAATCTCCTTTGGATTTTACGTCATTCCCAGTGAAATTAAAATATACTTCGTTGAGTTTTCCTTCAACAGAAGCGTTCATATAGGGTTTTGTAAAAGGCTTCAGCTTATCGGCGGGAAACTGGAATATGGTTCCTTTGATGTTAAATCCGTCTGAGGCATCCAAGACATTAAAACGCCAGTTTACTTTCATTGGCGAAACATTCATAAACTTACAATTGACGGTGATTTTTACATCAGGAAGTTTTTTATGTCCATAACCGCTATTGATATCGGTTACAAACATGTTGAACTTATTAAAAGAAAGCAATCCGGCTCCTTTTTCAAAAGTCTTTTCTTCTTCATATTCCAGAGTAGATTCCCTAATGGCAAGTGTATCCACATGAAGCGGGAATTTGATATCACGCAAAAGCTTGTTGTACAGCGGTTTTTTTGAAAGATCATCTGCTGGCATTTTCGGACGGTAAATATTAGCAAAAACCTTTTCAAAAAAGATATTGGTCGTGTTGAAATAAAAAACACTGTCTTTAAATCCCCAGTCCATATTATTTATTTTTATTTCACTGGCATTAATAGTATAAATATCTTTTTCTTTAGGAATCCTCTTGACAAATTCATGGCGGTCATATTCCGGAATCATGCGAAAATCGGCTATTTTTAAATCCGATTTATCGGTATGTATCTGTTTTGCTGTTAGATGGTAAAACTCGTTTGCACGATAATAAATACTATCACAGTCGATTTCGAAATTTTTATAAGTAAAAGGGATTTTTTCTTTTAATGTAGCATCGTCAAGCATAATACCGTCAAGCTGCATAGACAGATTGTGGACAATCAACGACGCTTTATTATCGGTCGTTGAAATGATCTGAAGGCTGGAATTTAAAAGATAAATATCCGATACGGAAATCGTATTTTTGAACGGGGCAACCACTTTGTCCCGAATACTATTGGGATTGTTTAACGCCTTGTCGTTGTCTTTAAAAAGGATAATTTCAGGCTTGTTGATGATAATCTTGTCTGCAACAATTTTTTTGCCAAACAAAATCGACCAGGCGCTGATTCCTTCTACTTTTATGCTTTGTATGGTGGTGTAGATCCCGGCCTTGACATCGGTTTTCTTTAAAGACGATTTTGGAACGATAGTAATTTCCTTAGCGGTGGCATTTCCGTCAAATAAGGCAACCTCAAGAGTTTTGTAGGTAATCTGATAAGGCGAATTGTTATTTTCGTTGATAATAACTGGCAATTGCTTTCGTATCCAATAGTTCAGGCCAATGTTCAAAATCAAGGCCAGGACTATAAGAATCCCAATTCCAATCAATGTCTTTTTCCACCAAACCATAGGGTTTTCTTTCTGTTCTGCACTTAAATATAAAAATAAAAAAGCGGGTTCAGAAACCTCAAATGATTTATTATAAGAAAATTATGATTTGTTTAAAAACTATCCACTACCAACTATAAACTATACACTAACTGAACCATAAATCTCTTTTCAGAAAACTCATTCTTCGTCTTAAAAGATTGATCCTTATCTTGATTATTGGTAAAAAGCAGGTTGTTTGCTTTTCCGGAACTAAAATGAACGGCAACAGAAAACTGTTTTGAAATAGCATACTGTACTTCGGCCAAATATCCTATTTGGAAAGCCTCAGCTCTAAATGTTTGCGTTTCATCTAAGGTTCGAGGCAATCTTCCTGATGAGCCTAAAAATTGCGATTTATAGCTGCTTGTGCTAACAAACCCGCCAATGGAAGGCATAAACTTATTTATTCTATAATAAAATTGAATTGGGATTTGCAGTTGGAAATGTTTGCTTTCAATAGACTGGAATAATTTAGGTTCGTTGTTTTTTGTGAAATAATAACCATTGAGTTCACTGCTCTTTTTGGAGGCATTAAACGAAAACGGACTTGTCCAATATAGGGCATCTATCCCAATTCCTACAGAAAAATCAGAACTGAATAGTTCCTTTCGTGTCCAAATTCCCAATCCTAACCCGACGGGATTGGGAGCATCGACCTTTTTAAACAGGCTATTGCTGGCTAAACCGAGATGCAGTTTGCCACCAAAAAACCAGCTTTGTTTTTTGTCCTTATCAATCCTTTTTTTATCAGTAATAAGAACAAGTGTATCCACTGGAATTTGGGTTTTTTTTCCGTTCTGAGACAGTTCTAATTTGTCTTTTTTGTTGTTTTCTGAAGTAAAAACTGCCTTGTCTATTTTGATCAGAGGCTTTTCAATAAAGACGGTATCGTAAACGATAACTTCTTCATAAACATAAATCGTATCTACCTTTTTTTCTTGAGAAAAGGCAAATGTATAAATGAATAAAAAAGGGATTAAGATTTTATTCTGAAACATAAATAGTGTCTTTTTTTACGATTTGCCTTTTGATGATCACTACTTTCTGAGGTTCATTTTTTACAGAATCTTTCTGTGAAATAGTAGTTGCTACTTCTGTAATCTTTTGAGTATTGTTTTTTGAAAGAGTTGTTTTTTCTTGTGTTAAAGGGAGTTTATCGATGTCTTTTGACTCAATTGTATAATCTTCATTTTTTGCCGTATCTTCCACGTTTACTATCAATTGATTAGTAGGAGTAGTGTTGGCAGATTCGAAATTTAGTTTGGGATGGTTTTTTTGCGGAACATCTTTTACATCAAAGTTGTAGGCATAAAAAGCAATTCCTATTAAACTTAAGAAACAAATACCTAGAGTTATAAATTTAGGCATAGGATTAATCTTAACCAGGCCAATAAATTGACTGGGAATGATTGCTTTATTTGAAGCAGATTCAAAGGATTGTAATGGTTTTATTTCGAAATCCTGAAACTGTTTTTTGCAAAAATTAGCAAACATTTGATTTCCAAAACCTAAAAAAAGCAAGAGCGCAATGCGGCGTTTCTTTTTCTCATCTACTGGTTTTTCTTTTATTCTTTCCAATAGAAAAAGCTGAATTGCCTTTCTGGCTCGTGATAAATGCGATTTTGAAGTACCTGCCGATATATGAAGTATCTTGCTGATTTCGCTATGTGAAAACTGATCAATAACATACATATTAAAAACGGACTTATGGTGTTCTGGCAGGCGGTCTATAGCTTCTAATATGTCGTCTCTTTCTAAATCGGCAGACAGAAGTATGCTTTTAGCGTCTATTTCGATAGTATTCATAACTGTATTTGAATCAACAATTTCATGATCCTGATGCGTTGAAAAGTTTATTTTTTTTACTTCTTTTAAATGATGGATAGCCATGTTTATAACAATCCTGCTCAACCAACCCTGTAAGGCACTTTTATCTTTTAGGGTATCTTCTTTTTGGATGGCCACAATAAAAGAATCCTGGACGATATCTTCGGCTGTAGCAACATCCTTTATATATCTGCGACAAATCCCCAAGAGTTTTGGGGATGTCTTTGTATAAATATCATTCCAGTTAATGCTATTCATAATTTAGTTTTGAACTACAAAAAGCGATAAAAATGTGCCTTGAGAATCTGGTATTTGTGCTGCCTCAACTCCATTTACAGTCAGGTAGCTAATATAGCTATCAATCCCTACCTGAGTCACTTTATAGGTATTGTTGTTTAGAATTTTAAAATCCATAATTCCGCCCAATTGAGGTTGTCCTGCATCAAACATAACCCCGTTTTTATAAATGCTCGCTACATCTGTAAGATACAGATTGTTACTTTCAAAATACATTGATGAAATGGCAGCTACAGCTGGAAAAGTAGTTTCTGTACCAGTAGTAATGTTTTTATAATAGCCACCAAAGTTTGCCGTTCCGTAGGCATATACTTCGTTATTGTTTTTAGCTAAGCCAGTTATTGTAGCAAATGGAATTTCGGTAAAAACATTGTTTGTATAATAACCATTTAAGGTTAAAGCACCAGTGCTAGAAGCGGCTATATAAACAGTATTGTTTACTGCTTTTATTTTAGGATAGTTCTGAACGTAAGCACCATAATCACGAACTACTGTCTTGACGCCATTTTTCCAATAAGCAAGGCTGTAATCCTCAAAAGTGATAATCCTTCTCTTAGTATAGCCAACAAAATAGACGTCGCTGCCAACTACTTCAAAATCAGTTATAGTCATGACCTCCTCGTCTGCTGTGCTGAGACTAGTTTTTAAATTAGTCAATACACCATTTTTCCAAAACATTGGGAAAACTTCTAAAGTAGTTGTACCAGCGCCCATACCAAGAACATATACATCATTGTTTACTACTGTAATTTTGTTAGCTATAGGAGCCGTTATTCCTCCTGATTCCAATAATACAGGTTGATTGTTTTTCCAATAACAAGCCTGGTTGTCTTTCTGGCCTGCCACATAAACATCTACAGAGTTGTTAGTTGGTACATTTGTTGAATTTGAATCTGTAACCGAATCCTCACTACAAGAAATTTGTAACAAGCCAGTACATAGAGTCAGAATAAGTAAAATCTTTTTCATAAGTAAAAATAAATTGGAGTTAATATACTTTAATTTTATGATAAGAGTGAAAAATTTGAAATGGTTGCAGTAAAAAAGTAAAATAAATGCAGAAAGGATAAAATTGTTGCTTGTGATGTGGTTGCTAAGGTTTTGGTAACAGCTTAACTACCTATATAAAATGGCTTTTGAGGTTAGTAAGTATTTCTAAAATTAGATTGTCGAATTTTAGCGCTGATTATATTTGTTATCTCAGTGCCTAATTTTGTTGCGTCTTCTTTATATAAATTATCCATCTGAAATTTTAGAATAGTTATTTCTTTGTTTAAGTACTGCAAATAATGGGTAACAACAATAAAGTCCGAACCTATCGTTCCAACTCTCCTAATTTTAATTACTTCAGTTTTCATTTTTATTTTCATTTCTTCGCTTAAAGGAATTGTTGTCCATTTTAGATTATGTCGAAATGAGATACTGTTTTCAGTGATTTTTACTTTATCGGAAATTTGTCGAATGATTATCAAAAGTGATAAGGCAAACAATGAAAGTCCAATCACAACTCCTAACAATTTTGATGTTAAGTCTGATGTTTTAATGAAGGATACAACAACCAAAAATCCACCGCCGCCCGCAAAAAATAACACTCCCCAAATTGATTTATCATTCCACCTGAATTTGTGACTTATGTCCACAGTTCTATTGTTGTCTAAAATTTTTAAACTGGCTTGGTTTGCAATTTTTGTAATGTTATTATCGATCATTATCAATTATTTGTGGTACCTCCAGGAATCGAACCAGTGACACATGAAATTTTACAGTATTTAAAAAGATGATTTTTTAGGCTAGTAAGCCATAGACTTATCATGAAATTCAGGACAATCAATGCGGATGTCCCTATCTTCTAATTTCATCACGAGCAAGTCGCAAAAGTGTTCAGAGCCCACTTGAGAATAATATTTGCAGTTATAGCAAGTCCTCTGGACATCAATAATGTTCAATCGGTTCAGTCCAATAATAAGATCGGAAATGTTTTTCCAGATAATTTCCTTATCATCATCACTGGCCTGGGAAATGATTTTAGTGACTGGGTTTGGAAAATCTTCCGTTTCGGCTACTATTTTCTTTCCGATTTCGGTAAGCAGGATTGTATAGCTTCTGGTATCATTCAAATCGGTTGATTTCTCAATCATTTTTTTGGCTTCCAAAATCCTAACGGCATCGCTTATGGTCGGCTTGGTGACATTAAATTCTTTAGCCAGATAACTTACTGTCGATTTTTCCTGCGTATGGTTGAGGATAAAGATAAGCAGCTGGATTTGGATCGGGCTTAGCGAATGTTCCTTGGCTTTTTCCCATAAGAGGGCCTTAAAAACGTGCGATAGTCTTTCCAGGCCTGCAACTATTTTGTTGTCAAGATTTTCGTTTTGCGTATTAAGATTAAAAATTGACATATGATATATTCAAAATAGTTTGCAATATTCGCCTCTGCCAAAATTAATTATTTTTGATAAGGTAGGGCATATAAACTTTATCAGGCAGTAAAAGATTAAAGTTTCACACCCAAAATATCGGATGTGAAACTTTGAGGTTCGATGATGAGATTGCTTAGCATCCTTCCATTTCGATTATGAAGTATCCTTTTTGTTCTACGCTGGCAACAATTTCTTCTGTTGCACTTTCGATATGGCAAAAATTACATTCTTTGGCCGTGAGATGCGAATTTTCTTCATTTTTTGATTTCAGATAGTCTTTTCCAAAAGCATAAATCGTTTCTAAGTCGGATATCTCATCAGGTGCAAGAATGTCAAAATGCATGATACTTCCATCTTTTTTGGTTACATAAGTATCCCAAACTGCTACTTTCATACGATTTCAAGTTATTTTAGGTCAGATAAAGCCGCACCAAAATTAATATGCAGTACGTTTCCTGTTGGCGTTACCAAAGCTGGAACTGATTTCAAGCCCGCTTTTTCTGCTTCTGCTAGCCTATCTTTTGCCTCGCCTAAATTGACAATCTCTAAGTTTGAATTGTCCAATAACGATAGGATTTCTTGTTCTGCTGTTACACAAACCGGACAACCTGCATGGTAAAAAATTGATTTTTTCATTTTTAAACTATTTAAGATTAATGCATTATTGCGAGAACAAAATTAGTAAGGAATCCTAACTAATAAATATAAATTAACTTTTTATTGGGAAAACGGCAGGATTAATAAAAGAGGATGAAATAAAAATAGGGAGAATTATAGCAATAAAAAAGCCTAAACATCATTTGTTTAGGCTTTCTTGTGGTACCTCCAGGAATCGAACCAGGGACACATGGATTTTCAGTCCATTGCTCTACCAACTGAGCTAAGGTACCGTTGCTAATGCGGGTGCAAATATAGAACGATTTTTAATTTATCCAAAACAAATTTTAAAAAAAATCAATTCGTAACTTCGCAAAAACAAACAAAAGGATATGCTTTTAGCAATTGATGTTGGCAATACTCGTATTAAAGGTGCTGTCTTTGAGAATGATACTATTTTGGAACAATTTATTTTTCTCAAAAAAGATTTTAAAAAAAATATTGAAAATATTTTAAAAAAATTTCAAAGTGTGGCCTTTTTGACCGTTGCTTCGGTCGGAAGTCTGGACAAAAATGATTTTTTAGGCTTTGGAGAAAGGCTGAAAGTTCATTTTATATCCCATGAAGATTCTTTTCCGTTTATTAATTTATACGAAACTCCAAAAACACTCGGTATGGACAGGATGGTGCTGGCTGCCGGTGCGGTTTTGCAATTTCCTGAGCAGAATAGGCTCGTTATTGATGCCGGAACTTGCATCACTTATGATTTTGTTGATGAGAATGACAATTATCTGGGCGGAGCGATATCGCCGGGCTTGCGTCTACGCTATGAAGCATTGCATAATTTTACGGCCAGGCTTCCGTTATTAGAGTTGGATAGCCCAAAAAGCATCATTGGAAATTCGACCAGCCAATCGATACATTCAGGAGTCGTAAATGGAGCCATTAATGAAATAGATGGTTTTATAAATGATTATAAACAGCATTATTCAAAATTTACGATAATTTTAACGGGCGGTGACGCAGAATTTTTGGCTAAACGATTAAAAAATACCATATTTGCCAATTCAAATTTCCTTTTGGAGAGCTTGAGCCATTTATTTCAATACAAAATCAAAAATGATTAAAAAAATTATAGTAAGCTTAGGTTTGCTTTTTTCATTAGCGTCTGTAGCACAAGAAGGATCAGCATCGCCATATTCGTTTTATGGAATTGGAGATGCAAGATTTAAGGGTACAACCGAAAACAGGTCGATGGGTGGCTTAACGATCCTGCCTGACAGTATCCACATGAATTTGCAGAATCCGGCAACATTTGCTTCATTAAAACTGACAAGCTTTACCGCTGGAGGTAGCTTTAGTGTAAGCAATCTAAAAACAAGTGAAGCTACGGCAAAAGCACAAAGAAGCACGATTGATTATTTGGCGGTTGCTTTTCCGGCAGGAAAACTAGGAGTTGGATTTGGTTTGATGCCTTATACATCTGTTGGGTACAAAATAAATTCAATCTCTGATGTTGAAGGACAGCCTAGCAGATCCTATAGCGGAAAAGGAGGGATGAACAAGGTGTTTTTTGGAGCAGGATATCAAATAACATCCAAATTGAGCCTGGGTGCTGATTTCAGCTATAACTTTGGAAGTATCGAAACCAAGAGCCTTCTTTCGCAAGATGTGCAATATGGTACACGAGAATTGAATGTGTCTGATCTGAGCGGTGTTTCTTTTAATACAGGATTGGTATTTGCAACAAAAATTAAGAAATATGATTTCGTTACAAGTGTGACTTATAGTCCGCAAGCTAATCTGAAATCAGAGAATGAAAGAAAGATTGCTACGTTGATAGGCAGCAGCCAATCTGAAATTGTAGTAGAGGAAAAAGAAATTGATGTGGCAGATTCTAATTTGAAGTTGCCAAGTAAGCTTGCTTTTGGAGCAGGTTTTGGAAAAAAAACACAGTGGTTTGTTGGAGCAGAGGTAACGTTTCAAGAGAGCAGTAAATTTGGAAGCAGATATGATGACATAACAAATGTCAGCTATGAAAATGCTACAAGATATAGTGTGGGAGGTTATTTTGTTCCGAATTTTGATTCTTTTACAAGCTATTGGAAAAGAGTTACGTACAGAGCCGGACTTAAATATGAGAATACCGGATTGGTTGTAGGCGATACTTCAATCAAGGACTATGGAATGACATTAGGATTGGGATTGCCAGTAGGCGGAACAATCTCAAACCTGAATATTGGCTTTGAATACGGAAGAAAAGGAACAACTCATTTGGGCCTTGTTAAAGAAACATATGCCAATATATTTTTAAGCTTATCTTTGAATGATAGATGGTTTGTAAAAAGAAAGTATGAATAAAAAAATCTTGCGTAGTATTAGGTCCGGAGCATTTATTTTTGCTATGCTGAGTTTTAATTTTGCTGCAAAAGCTCAAAATTCAGAATGTAAAAACAAGCTAGTCGCATTTGAAGAATTCATTCGCGAAAACAGTTATGACCAGACAATTTACAACCGCTGGAAAGAATTAAAACAACAATGCCCAACAGAAAGTGAAACCATTTATCTGTTAGGCGAAAAAATACTTAGTCAGAAAGTTGACCAGGCCAATACCACAGAAGAAAAGAGCCCGCTGATTACGGAACTTTTGAATCTGTATGATGAGCACGATAAGGTTTTTCCAAATAATAAAAAGGGAAACAGGATTAATAAAGCGCTTCTGCTTTATGGCAACAAGGCTGGAGACTCCCGTGAAATTTTTGTCTTCCTGGATAAAGCCTTTCAATTAGACAATTCTGAGTTTACCAATCCTGAAGTTCTGAATATTTATTCAGAATTGTTGATGTCTCAATACGAGAAAAAAGAAATAGAACTTACTTTAGATCAGTTTTTAACCAAACTGGATCAGATTGCCGAAAAAGTACAATCGGAATTAAAAAAATTAAATCAGGTCAAAGACAATCTGACGTTGAAATCACAGACAGAAAAATTGACAGTAGCAGAGCAGAATAGCTTGCAACAGTCAAAATTAAGTGTTAGTGAATTGACTATTGTTACAGAAAATGTAAATGCTAGAATAGATAAGTTAACCAATTGTGAGGTGTTGCTTGCATTCTACCAGAAAAATTTCGACAAAAATTCTGAAAACGCATTATGGCTCGAAAGAGCTTCAGACCGTTTGGATGCTAAGAAATGCAAATCGGATTTCTTTATCAAAGTTTCTGAAAAACTATATGCTTTGAGTCCTACGGCAAAATCGGCCTATACAATGGGAATCATTGCCAGAGGTGAAAAGAACAGACTACAGTCAATTGAATATTTTACAAAATCGGCAGAATTACAGACTGATGTAAACAAAAAAGCGGAGCTGTACTATTTGATAGCGACTACTTATGGCTATCCTGAAAAAGAAAAAGCAAGAGAATTTGCTAAAAAAGCATTGGAAGTAAAGCCGAATTTTGGGAAGTCATACATTTTTATTTCCCAGCTTTATGTCAATAGCACAAGAGATTGCGCAGCCGACAATGCTTTTGAGAATAAGGCACTCTATTGGCTTGCGGCAGAAACGGCTAAAAAAGCAGGAGCTGTTGATCCAACAATGAAAAAAACGGCCGACGAACTTTTTGCTAATTATACAAAACAAGCACCATCCAAACAGGAGATTTCTATGGCCAAACGAAAGGCTGGAGAGCAAATTTCGTTTAAATGCTGGATTGGTGAATCGGTAAGCATTCCAAAATTATAATATGATTTCTACGAGCAAGATACTATTCCCTGCCGTTTTTATTGTACTGGCTGGCTTTTTGTTTTCCTGTGAAAGCAATTTCAAGGATGTCCAGAAAATCAATGTTTCTACCTATGCCCCAATCGGTGAGGCAGATACCATCAATTTGAAATATACCGATTCAGGAAAAATAAAAGCCATATTGGTCAGTCCTAAAATGTTGGATTTTTCCAATGCAGCATTCCCTTATACCGAATTTCCTAAAGGAATCGATGTGACGCTGTATGACAATGGTGGGAAAAAGAGTTTTGTTCGTTCAGATTATGCTATAACCTACAAAGGAACCGATATTATAGACTTGCAAGGAAATGTGAAGATTACATCCGAAGATGGCAAGATTCTCGAAACTACCCAGCTGTATTATGACCAAAAAAGAGAATGGTTCTTTACCGAGAAAAAATGCAAGCTTACGTTAGGGCCTGGCAATGAATTCTATACAAAAGGATTTGATGCAAGCCGTGATTTCAAAGATATCAACGGGCAGGTGTTCTTTGGCGAAGGACAAGCAAACGATTTTTAAATTTCAAATTAATTATAATGGTTTACCTAAAATACATCCAGTATTTCTATCTTGTTGCAGCAATCCTTTTTGCAGTCGATGGTTTTGTGCAGCTTAATGCTTCTGAAAGAAATCCTTGGCTAAGTTTTTTCTTTGCAGGAATTGCACTTTTCATGTTTTTCTTCCGTAGGAGATTTGCAAAGAAATATGAAAACCCAAATAAAAACAAATAATAGCAGTTTCCTTATTTTCTTGGCTTTTTGCGGATCTTTTACAAGTCATTCAAAAAAAACTTCATCTTTATCAGAAAATATAGGTTTACTCCTTTTATTATTAAATAGATAATTGTATTTTCGCCCTCTGAATTTAAAAATTAACAATAAAAAATGGCAGTTTTATCAAAAATTAGACAACGATCATTACTTCTTATATTTGTTATTGGTTTTTGTTTATTAGCATTTGTTGTTGGTGACCTTATCAACAGTGGTGGTTTCAAACAAACATCAAAATACGTTGGAAGTATCAACGGAGAAGACATTTCATTTGAAGATTTTAGAAGTAAAGTCGATGGAGTTGAAAAAGGCGGTCAAGGAATGTCCTCGTCTCAGGCAGCAAATCAGGTTTGGGAGCAGGAAGTTTCTATAGCTTTGCTAACAGAACAATTTGAGAAATTAGGAATCAGAGTAGGTGAGAGCCAAATTTTGGATGTGCTTAAGCAAAGCCAGGATATTGGTCAAAATCCTCAATTCCAAAATGCAGCTGGCCAGTTTGATTATCAAAAATTCAAAGAATTTTTCCAATCTAATCCAGAATTAGCTCCTCAATTACAGCAAAGAGAAACTCAAGCGGCTCTTTCTGCTAAATATCAAATCTACAGCACTATGCTAAAAGCAGGTTTGGGAACTACTGAGGCTGAAGGAAAATTACAATATGAGATGGAAACTGACAAAGTAACTTTTGACTATGTTGCTTTCCCATTCTCTAACATAAAAGATAGTGATGTTACAGTTTCTAACGACGAAATTGTGGCTTACATGAGAAAGAACGAGAAAAAATTCAAAGCTGATGAAAGTCGTGAATTGCAATTTGTTATAATTGAAGACAAGCCATCTAAAGAAGACGAAGAGGAGGTAAAGAAAAACATCACAGCTTTGCTTTCTCCTAGAGTTGTTTTTAATGAAACTACTGGTAAAAACGATACTGTTAAAGGTTTCAGAGACATCACAAACAACCAGGAATTTGTTGATGCTAATTCAGATGTTAAATTCGATTCAACTTATGTAACTAAAAATAACCTGCCTGCACAATATGCAGAACAGTTATATAACTTGCCAACAGGAGAAGTTTATGGTCCATACATCTTTAACGGATACTATGCAATTAGCAAATCGTTAGGTAAAAAAGCTGGGTCTAGCGCTAAAGCAAGCCACATCTTGGTTAGCTATGCTGGAAGCAAAATTCCTAACCCTGCAATTACAAGAACAAAAGAAGAGGCTAAAGCAAAAGCGGATGACTTATTAAAGCAAATCCAGGCAAATCCAGCTCTTTTGGAATCATTGGTTGCAACAAATTCTGATGATCAAGGTTCTGTTCAAAATAGAGGAGAATATGATAACATCGTTCCTGGACAAATGGTAAAACCTTTCAACGATTTCATATTCAATAGCCCAATCGGAAAAATTGGTCTTGTTGAAACAGAATTCGGTTACCACATTATTAAAGTAATTGATAAGCGTGATGCCATCCGTTTAGCAACTATCGCACAAAGAATTGAAGCATCTGAAGCAACTAGCGATGATATTTTCAAAAAAGCAACCAAGATCGAAATGGAAGCTAAAGACAAAGATTTTGCTGCAGTAGTTAAACCTCTTGGATTGACAGTAGCATCTGCTAATGTAAAAGCTCTTGACGAAAACTTTGGAAGTCTTACGAACCAAAGACAAGTAGTAAGATGGGCTTACGATAAGAAAACTTCTGAAAGCGATGTGAAGCGTTTCAATGTTCCAAACGGAAACTTGATCGTAAAACTTAAAAAAGTAAATGAAGAAGGATTAATGCCTATTTCTGATGCAAAAGCAATTGTTGAGCCAATCTTAAAAAATCAGAAAAAGACTGAAAAGATAAAACAAATCATGAAAGGAGCTACTTTGGAAGAAGCAGCTAAGGCAGCTAACGTTTCTGTTGTTACTGCTACTGATTTGACGCTTCAAAGTCCAAACCTATTAGGTTTCGGTTCTGAGCCTAAAGTTGTAGGTACTGCTTTTGCAACTGCACCAAACAAAGTTTCTGAATTGATCGAAGGAAGAGCTGGAGTTTTCAAATTGAAAACAAAGAGCGTAGCTAAGGCACCAGCAATTAAAAACTACGATGCTTACACTGCAAGACTTAAAGCAATGAGTGGAGCTTCAATGGGAAGAATTATTCCTGCATTAAAAGATAAAGCTAAAATCGAAGACAACCGATTAGATTTCGGATTCTAGTACAAGATTTAGAAGAATAAAAAAATCCCGACTGTTAAGTCGGGATTTTTTATTTTAGAATCATTTCTTCATAAGTAAGAATGGTTGGAAATCCTTTCTCTTTGAAATACTCTGATGGGTCGTTTTTTGACAGGACCAATACAAAATCACCTCCCCAAGCACCAAGGCTTTTTACTACGCCTTTAAAGTCGCTAAAATAGGTTTCCTGTATGGTTTGCATTTCCAGAACATCACTCATGATCATTTCATGCTTTTCAATCAAATAGGCAAATGTTTTTAAGTCTTCGGCTATAAGAAGAGATTCGGTAATCTGATTTATTTTTTTGGAGGCCTCGCCAATGTTATTCTGTTTGTTATAATAGGACGCAATCGCTGCTTTGCTGCTTTGTTTCTTGTTTAGGTATACGAAATACATGTTAGAAGCAAAAGGCGGATTAAAAACGGTTTTTTCAATCCTTGGTTTCCCATCTTCCAGCCAATACAAAATAGGAGTGTCTTTTTGGGCACAGGCAATATCATAACCGCTTCCCCCAAAACTTCTGCGAAGCAATTCAAAAGCATCGATATCGAGCCATTGGGCAATATTATTAATCAAAGTCGAAGAAGTACCAAGTCCCCAAAGTTTAGGAAAGGTAAGTTCGGTTGAAATAGTATAGCCTTCAGAGTCGCCAATAAATTTTGGATTTAAAACATAAGCCTCGTGCAGGATTTCAACCAATGTTGTCTTTATCTTGTCAGCGCCAAAAGATTCTTTATTAATAATGCTTTCAAAAGAGATGCTGTCTTCAAACCAGATGCTTCCATCTTTATCAAAGCTTTTCCAATCCATCTGATTGTTTTTGCCCTTTTCGATAATAAGATTCTGTCCAAATTTTGTTGGTAGTGCTAAAGCCTTAGCACCATCCAATACAACATATTCAGCAGTAATAAGAAGTTTTCCGTTGCTATAAAATGTCTTTTTCAAGAGTATTTAGGATTTAACTTTTCTCAAATCATTTACATATTCCACGACAGCGGCATGAGAAACAGGATGGTGCTCAAAATGATTAACAATCTTAATTCTCTCTTCGTCTGTAGCTTCTAATTGGTTGATGATGTTACCAAGGTGCATTTTCATATGTCCTTCCTGTATTCCGGTTGTGGTTAGGGAACGCAATGCGGCAAAGTTCTGGGCCAATCCAACAACGGCTACAATCTGCATCAATTCTTGTGCAGAAGGTTTTTCAAGCATTTCCAAAGCCAGTTTTACCAGAGGATGCAAAGAAGTCAGTCCGCCCACGGTACCTAAAGCAAGAGGAACTTCCATCCAGAAATGGAAAATATCGTTTTCAATTTTAGCATGCGAAAGACTTTGATAGCGACCCGATTTTGAAGCATAGGCATGTACTCCGGCTTCTACGGCACGGAAATCGTTTCCGGTAGCCAAAACCACAGCGTCAATACCATTCATGATCCCTTTGTTATGGGTAACGGCACGATAGGGTTCAACTTCAGCTATCTGGACAGCCTGAACAAATTTTTCTGCAAAATCTCTCGGATTACTATTCTTTTCTTTTAAGTCGTCTACTTTACAGGAAACTTCTACACGAACAAGACAGTTGGGAACATAATTCGATAAAATGCTCATTACAACCTGAATGTTTTTTTCTTCTTCAGAAAAAAGTTCAAACGATTGGGCTTCTTTTTTTAAAGTCTTGGCAAACTGTTCCAGACAAGAATTTATAAAATTGGCACCCATGGAATCTTTTGTCTCAAAAGTTGCATGAAGCTGGAAGTAATTCGGAAGCAGGTCGGTTTTGTCTTTGAGTACGATATCCAAAATTCCACCACCACGTTTTTGCATGTTTTTGGTCATGCTCTCTGTTTCTTCAAAAAAACGGGTTTTGTTTTCATTGAAAAAACGTTCCAGTTTAGCGGCATCGCCTTTGTAAAGAAAATGAACCTGACCTATTTTTTCGGTATTGATAACAGTTGCCTTAAATCCGCCTCTTTCTGACCAGAATTTTGCTGCTTTTGCTGCTGCTGCAACAACAGAGCTTTCTTCGATTGCCATTGGAACGGTATACGATTTTCCGTTGATTAGAAAATTAGGCGCAATTCCCAGAGGTAAATAAAAGTTGGTGATTGTATTTTCTATAAAATCATCGTGCAGTTTTTGAAGCTTGGCGTCAGAATTCCAGTAATTCCTAATAATAGCTGTCGCTTCTTCCGGATTCGAAAAATATTCTCCGGCAATCCAGTTTATTTTTTCCTCTTTGGATAGTTTTGAAAATCCCGAAATGGTTTTGTTCATTATCTAGCAGTTATGTCTTTAAATAGTACTGCAAAGATACTGTTTCGAACAGTTCTTTTTAACTGTTTAAAGTATGATTTTATGTAAGGTGTTTGAATTGTTCTTTGTTGTTCTTTGAAACTTGCTGCCAAAATATTTCTAATAGATTTGGGTTTGCGGCTCTGCGACTTTGCGTGAAACAGTTGCTCGCAAAGTCGCAGAGCCGCAAAGTTCATCGAGATAAATTTCTTTTAAAGGTAAATATTTTATGTCTTTTTTAATTTAATGCGAAATCGCTACGGGTCGATTATTCCTTAATAAAAGTCATCTTTTTTGCCATTTTTTTCTGCCAGCCATACGGCAGTATAGAATGACCATTTTCGACCATCTTGTTCATCTGCTCCACAATCTTGTTTTGTATGGTTTTAGGCAGGTTGTAAAAACTGGCATCAACACTAAAATTCCGTTCATCATCTAATACTCCATTCTGAATGCGGATTGCTATTTTTTGTCCTTTATAATAGGTAAGGATTTTGATTCTTCCGTCGTCATAACCATTATAGCCATTGGTTCCATAAAAAAGCATAGGCTCGATTATCCCGTCTTGGTCAAAATCTTCAACATAGACATACTTTGTCCAAAACCAGATACTTTCTTCCTGCTCTTGTTTGTAATCGTTGGTTTCAAATGTTTTGGTCAAGATGTTGTTTTCTACTTTAAAATTAAGTGCTTTTACAGCATTATTAAAATTGCCTTCTTTTGACGGATTAATTTTGTCTTCGGTCAGGACAAGATAATACTTCCCGGATTTGTCCTGATAATCGTAAACTTTCCAGATAGAAAAATTGATACCCAATTCTTTTCGTTTTTCATTGGTAAAAATCTCTTTTATTTTTTCTTCCGATAGTGTTTTGTACTTGCTATTGGGTTCGCTGTTTAAGTTAGACTGTGAAATCTCGCTGATTTTTTTGGCGAGAATCGATATGTTTTTCTGCTCGATATCTGAAAATGCGATAGCATTATTGTTGCCAGAAGGCATATACCATGAAAATTGTTTAAAATGATTGGCATATTCTTCATTAGAAAAAGTATAGCCTTTGCGGGCATAGATTTCATTTTTTAGAAGCTTTAAGGAAGAGGCTTCCAGATTAACGATACTGCTTTCTTTGATTATTTCAGACGAACATTTGGAGCAGTCTTTGAGGTTTTGTGCATTGATTGTAAGGGAAATCAGTAAAAAGAACACTAAATATTTTTTCATTTGGGAAGAGATTTGTTCAAACATAACGGTAAAATAACAATAGAAACAGGCTGCTAGAAATTTTTTTATGAGTTTTAAACCGGAAGCATTTGAAATTTAGAGATTAATCAAAATTACAAAAATCGCATTTAACAGAAAAAATCAAGGTTTATTGCGATTTTTTCACTAAAATTGACAGTTTTTTTACCTTAGCAAAATATGATAAATTCACGAAAGATTACCGTACTGCTTTTATTTATAAGTATGTCGGTTTTTGGCCAGCAAAAAATAACTCTCGAAGAAATATGGGGAGGTGCATTTAGGGCCGAAGGGATGGACGAATTACAATCCTTAAAAAATACAAACCAATATACTGTATTGAATTTTGATAGGCCGTCCAGGAGCATGCAGATTGATCTCTATGACTACGCTACCCTGAAAAAGGTTTCCACGCTGATTGACACTAAAAATCACAAAGACCTTCCAATGATCGACAGTTATATTTTCAACTCCAATGAAAATAAAATGTTGATCGCATGCAAATCGGAGCAAATTTTCCGCCATTCTTTTGTAGCCGATTATTATTTATATGACATCCAAACCAAACAATTGACCAAATTGTTCGATTTCAAAATACAGGAGCCTACTTTTTCTCCTGATGGAAATCAGATTGCTTATGCTAAAGACAACAACTTATACGTCTACAACCTGCAATCAAAAACTACCAAACAAATTACAACCGATGGAAAGAAAAATGCCGTAATCAACGGTATAACGGATTGGGTATATGAGGAAGAATTTTCTTTTGTAAGAGCTTACGACTGGAATGCGGCAAGCGATAAAATAGCTTTTATCCGTTTTGATGAGACTGCAGTGCCTGAATTTTCAATGGATTTATACAATGAGGGACTTTATCCAACGCAGCAGGTTTTCAAATATCCAAAAGCAGGGGAAAAAAATGCTATAGCTTCACTACATGTTTATGATTTGAAAGCTAGCGCTTCAAAACAGATTAATCTGGGTAACTATAATGATTTTTATATTCCAAGAATCAAATGGACCAACGAAGCGAATGTTTTGAGTGCTCAAGTAATCAACAGACACCAGAACAATTTGGATTTGCTTTTTGTTGACGGAACTACGGGAACAGCTAAGGTAGTCCTGAATGAAAAAGATAAAGCCTACGTTGACATCACAGATAATCTTACCTTCCTAAAAGACAATAGCTTTATCTGGACAAGTGAAAAAGACGGATACAACCATATTTACCACTACGATAAGGCCGGAAAGCTGAAAAATCAAATCACTAAAGGACCATGGGAAGTTACTGCCTATTACGGTCTTGAAGAAAAATCAGGAACTATTTTCTACCAGTCTGTAGAAAACGGCTCCATCAACAGAGATATTTACTCTATAAAACTAAACGGAAAAGAGAAGAAACGACTTTCCTCTGCAACCGGAACTAATTCGGCTACTTTCAGCCCGAACTTCCAGTTTTACATCAATACCTTTTCAAATGTGTCAACTCCGGCGCAATATTCACTAAACGATGCTAAAACCGGCAAAGAAGTACAGTCGATTAAAAAGAACGAATCGCTGATTGCTAAGGTAAAAGCTTATGGTTTGCCTTCGAAAGAATTTTTTGAACTGACTACAGAAAAGGGACACAAGCTGAATGCCTGGATGATTAAACCAAAAGATTTTGATGCTTCTAAAAAATATCCTGTTTTATTGTTCCAATATTCCGGGCCAGGCTCACAGGAAGTTAAGAATAGCTGGTTAAACACCAATGATTTTTGGTACATGATGCTTTCACAACAAGGCTACATCGTAGCTTGCGTTGACGGAAGAGGAACCGGTTATAAAGGTGCTGATTTCAAAAAAGTAACTTATAAAGAACTAGGTAAATTTGAAGTTGAAGACCAGATTGATGCTGCAAAAGTAATTGGAAAATACAATTATGTTGACAGCAGCAGAATTGGAATCTGGGGTTGGAGCTATGGAGGTTTCATGTCTTCAAACTGTATTCTTAAAGGAAACGATGTCTTTAAAATGGCTATAGCTGTTGCTCCGGTAACCAACTGGCGATTCTATGATTCAGTATATACAGAAAGATACATGCAGACTCCACAAGAAAATGCATCTGGATATGATGAAAACTCTCCAATCAATCATGTTAGCAAGCTAAAAGGGAAATACCTGTTAATTCACGGGACTGCTGATGACAACGTTCACGTACAAAATACGATGCTAATGATTGAAGCATTAGTTCAGGCTAACAAGCAATTTGATTGGGCAATTTATCCAGATAAAAACCATGGAATTTATGGTGGAAAAACCAGATTGCAACTATATACAAAAATGACAAACTTTATTAAAGAGAATTTATAAATGGAAATGACCGACCCGAATACCCCCGCAGTCCAATTGCCGACTATTGAAGAGATTCAAAATTTTGAAGGAAAATACCCAAGGCAGCTATGGTATCTGTTTTTAGTAGAAATGTGGGAGCGTTTCTGTTTTTATGGAATGCGAGGCGTTTTGACTTTTTTTATGGTCGACCAGCTTTTGTTAAAAGATGATGCAGCTAATTTGCAATATGGTGCGATTCAGGCATTCGTTTATGCCTTTACTTTCATCGGTGGTATATTTGCCGACAAAATATTAGGATTTAGAAAATCGCTTTTCTTTGGCGGTATCGTAATGATTTTAGGAAACTTGCTGATAGCGTTTTCTCCTCAGGCTATGTTTTATTATGGAATTGCCTTTTCTATAATTGGTACAGGTTTCTTTAAACCGAATATTTCTTCAATGGTTGGAGAATTATACCACGAAAAAGACCCAAGAAGAGATGCTGGATACGGAATGTTTTATGCTGGAATCAATATTGGAGGGCTTTTTGGAGGAGCATTATGTATCTATTTAGGGAAATATCACTCTTGGACATTATGTTTCCTTTCTGCAGCAATTGTAATGGCTTTAGGGCTTATAACTTTTCTTGTTACTAAAAAACATTTAGGTCCTATTGGAGATTCTCCACTTTTGAATCTATCAGTAAGCAAAAGAAAAATCAGAGAAATCGCCGTATATGTATGTTCGCTACTTAGCATACCATTTATTTTTATAATGGTAAAAAATACAGACTATACAGATTATTTTATGTATACGATTGGTGCTATTGCCGTATTGTACTTCACTTACGAACTATTTAATCTGAGAAACGCCAGCTTACAGAAAAAACTATTTGCAGCGTTTTTATTCATTTTCTTTTACTTCTTGTTTAATGCAATTTATGAGCAAAGTGGTGGATCACTGTCTCTTTTTGCAAAAGACAACCTAAGTCACAATTTATTGTTTTTTTCAATTGACCCTAATATTGTAAATAACAGTTCCAATACGTTTTTCGTAATCATTTTAAGCCCGGTAATAGGTCTTTTATGGTTATGGTTAGCGAAAAAGAAAATTGAGCCAAACACGATTATAAAATTTGGAATAGGTTTCTTGTTCCTTTCGGCTTCGTTTTACTTATTCTATTATACCCGATTTTTCGCAAATTCTGAAGGTATAACTTCTTTGAACCTGTTCACTTTCGCTTATCTGGTTACTACAATCGGTGAGCTTTGCCTTGGGCCTATTGGAATGTCAATCATTACAAAACTGTCTCCAAAAAGATTGTTTGGAATGATGATGGGATTATGGTTCTTAGCAAGTGCTTTTGGTCAGTTGGCAGCTGGGAAACTAGGTGCGGCAATGTCAAAATCCAATACAGGCCATGATTTATTGTCAAAATTGCAATCCTATACAGACGGATATTATACGTTAGCAATCTATTCCTTAATTGCGGGATTGATTCTAATTGTAGCAACGCCTTTGATTAAAAAGCTAATGCAGGAAGTTAAATAATAAGAATAAAAATTTATAATGTCAGAAATCACATCCAATAACGATTTTTTCAAATCAAAAGTTTTAGGCCATCCATCGGGATTATTCGTATTGTTTTTTACTGAAATGTGGGAACGATTCTCTTTCTACGGAATGAGAGTTTTATTAATTAACTTCTTGACCATGGCAGCCATCGGAACCAATCCGGGCTGGGAATGGTCGTCAGAAAATGCCGGTGCGTTGTTTGGTACATATGCCGGACTTTTATATTTAACCCCAATTGCCGGAGGAATTATTGCCGATAAATTTACAGGCTACCGTTGGGCAGTTGTCATAGGAGCGCTTATCATGACCTTAGGACACGCTTCATTGGCAATTGAAACAGAATTTTCAATGTATTTTGGATTGGGATTGCTGGTAATTGGTACTGGTTTCTTTAAACCGAATATGACTTCTATTATTTCTGAAATGTATAAGGATTTGCCGGAGAAAAAAGACGGTGCCTATACTATTTTCTATATGGGAGTAAATGCCGGAGCTTTCTTCGGAATGATGCTTTGCGGTTATCTTGCCGAAAAAATCGGTTGGAGTTGGGGATTCGGATTAGCCGGAATCTTTATGCTTCTTGGTTCTTTGCAGTTTTGGTTGGCCAAACCATTGTTCGGTACAATTGGTGATGTTCCAAAAAAAGATAAAGTTGTAGAAGTAATCTCGCCAGACGGACAGATTGATATTACAGAACCAAAAGCTGAAGAAAAACCGGAAGACAAGCGCAATCCGTTTACGATGTTGGATAAGATTCTGATTGTTATTACTTCAATAATTGGATTATTATATTTAATTGATGATCCGGCTTCAAAAATTGGAAATATCCATTTATTACCACAGGAATTTTTAGTGTCAAAAGAGATTTTGCCAGGGTCACTAGTGATTACGATTATCGGTTTAGTATTGTTTTTATTTTTGGTAATTTCCAGAATTGCACGCTATACCAAAGTAGTGCGTCATAGAATGGTTGCTGTAATTATTTTTGCCTTCTTTACCGTTTTCTTTTGGTTGTCGTTTGAACAGGGAGCAACATCACTTGTGCTTTTTGCCAGAGATTTTACAGACAGAACCTTGATGGGCAATCAGGCAGTTATCTTTAATATTGTCAACACACTTCTTACAGTTATACCGTTAGCTCTAGTTTCATGGGTTTTGTTTCTGTTATTCAAACAAACCTCTAAAAAAATTGCTACATCAAACATTGTATTGGCATTGAGCTTTTTGGGAGTATGGGGAATTGTAGGCTGGATGCTAAACAATGATTATAATTCAAAAGCTTACGAACTAAAATATCAGGCTATTAAAACAGCACAGATTGATAAAAAAACTAAGAAACAGGCTGTTGATGAAAACGGAGATTTGGTTTTTGATTTCAATGCAGTCACAGAAACTACGGTTTTAAAGCCAACAGATGTAGTAGTTGACCAGACCGTTACGATTTCTAGCAAAGATGTGTTGAAGGTAAGCGATAAGGTTGCATTGCATAGTGAGATTGGAAATTTTGTATATCTAACGAAAGGACTAGAAACTAAAATCAGGGATGATTATAAAAAAGCGACAAAAGATTCACAAATTATAAATGCAGAAGTAACACAACTGAAAGAAAACCAGGTAGAAGTTACAGCTTCATGGTTTAGTATCTTGAATTCGTTCTTTATTATTGCTTTTGCATCGATGTTCTCTAAATGGTGGGACAGCAAGTACAACCCAAGTGCAGCCGTAAAATACGGACTCGGATTAATCATCATGGGCTTAGGGTTTGCAATTTTGGCTTATGGAGCAAGAGTTATTCCTTCAGGAGCTGAAGCAGGAGCTGTAAGAGTTAGCATGATTTGGCTTATATTAGCCTATCTGTTCCATACCTGGGGAGAATTATGCCTGTCGCCAGTAGGTCTTTCTTATGTGAGCAAATTGGTGCCTTCAAGAATGATTGCATTTATGTTCGGGATGTGGTATCTTGCGATTGCAATCGGGAATAAATTGGCAGGTTCGCTAGGAGGAATGATTGAAGGAATTACGAAAGAATACGATATGAGTACCTTCTTCCTGATCTTTACGATAGTCCCTATTGTTGCGGGATTCATTGTCGTAGCCTTAAATCCGGTGCTGAAGAAACTAATGCACGGAGTAAGATAAATATAACACTAACTTTAAACTATAATAAATGGAAACAACAGTAAAGCGATCACACCCTAAAGGACTTTGGTACCTGTTCGGAACAGAAATGTGGGAAAGATTTGGATATTATTTGATGCTAGGGATATTCTCCCTCTACATGCTCGACGGATGGAATAATGGAGGTATGGGATTTGACCCTGCTAAAAAATCTGACATTTATGGAACATATCTAGGTCTGGTGTATTTGACTCCTTTTATTGGAGGATTGCTTGCTGACAGAGTATTAGGATACAGAAAATCAATCATTATGGGAGGATTGATGATGGCAACAGGTTACTTTTTGCTTTCAATCCATAGTATAACGACTTTCTATATCGCCTTATTCTGTATTATTTTAGGAAACGGATTCTTTAAACCGAATATCTCAACACTTGTAGGTAATTTATACAGCGGTGATGATATGAAAGACAAAAAAGATGCGGGTTACAACATCTTTTATATGGGAATCAACGTAGGAGCATTTATCTGTAATTTCGTTGCTGCCTACATGAGAATCAACTACGGATGGGGGCATGCTTTTGCTGCCGCTGGAGTAGGAATGTTGATTGGTGTGGTTGTATTCTTAATCGGAACAAAACACATCAAACATGTTGACGTAATCAAGCCGGTACAAGAAGGCGATATGTCAACTGGAAAAATCTTAGGATTGACAGTTCTTCCAATGTTTATCTTTGGTATAATCGGATACATGATACCAGGGAATTTCTTGGGTTCAGATACAAATGATGCCTTCATCATTGGATGTATTCCGGTAATTGGATTCTTTATTTATTTGGCATTTAAAGCGGAGGCTAAAGAAAGCAGAGCGATTAAAGCATTATTAGCTGTATTTACCTGCGTTATCTTATTCTTTGCCATCTTCCACCAAAATGGTGATGCCTTAACAGTTTGGGCAGAAGACCATACAGACAGAAATATGCCAACTGCAGTTTCTAACGTAGCAGACAAATTGGGAATGGCACAGGTTGTTGTAAACAATGATATCGTTTCTGCAGATCAGGCTACATTTGATAAGACAATCGAGGAAATGCGTGCTAAAGAAGCAGCAATGCCTGCAGTTTCTAAAGAAGAAATTGTCGCAAAAGGAAAATATTCAAGCGAAATAGGACAGCTGGAAAAATCAAGAAAATACTTTGCAACTTTGCCTGGCGACCAGGTTCCAGCTAAAGGAACAGACTTAAAATTATATTCAACAGAGCTATACCAATCTATCAACCCATTCTGGGTAGTGGCTTTGACGCCTTTGGTAGTAGGAGTATTCAGCTGGTTGAGAAGAAGAAAAAAAGAGCCTAGTACACCTACAAAAATCTTTATCGGTTTATTAATCACTGCCTTATCAGCTTTGGTTATGGTAGGAGCTGTTTTTGCAACAAACGACCTGACTATGAAAGCAAGTTCTTGGTGGCTAATCGCTTCTTATGGTGTTATTACAATAGGTGAGCTATGTTTATCTCCAATGGGACTTTCTCTAGTATCTAAATTATCACCTCCAAGAATTACTGCCTTGATGATGGGTGGATTCTTCCTGGCAATTTCTGTAGGAAACAAACTTTCTGGGATGCTATCTTCTCTTTGGGAAGAAATGCCACAGAAAGAAAACTTCTTCTTCCTTAACTTTGGTTTGGTTTTGGCAGCGGCAATCGTATTGTTATTGATGCTGAAATGGCTAAACAGTGTTATGAAAGAAAATAATGTAGCTTAAAAACGGCACTATTTTTGAACCCAATATTAAAAACTATAAAAAAATGAAAAAATTACTTTTAGCACTATTTTTAGCTGTAGGCTCAATGGCTGCAGTTCAGGCCCAAGAAGTGAAATGGATGACATTAGATCAGGCTTTGGCGGCACAAAAGAAAAAAGCAAAACCAATTTTTATGGATGTATACACAGACTGGTGTGGTCCATGTAAAATGTTAGATAAGAATACTTTCCAAGCAAAAGAAGTAGCAGATTACATCAATGCAAACTATTATGCTGTAAAGTTTAATGCTGAAGGTGATTCAGAAGTGAATTATAAAGGCAAAAAATATACAAACCCAAAATTTGATGCTACCCGTAAAGGACGTAACGCAGTTCACGATTTTACAATGTTCTTGAAAGTACAAGGATATCCGTCAATGTATATTTTTGATAGCAAAGGAGAAGTGAAAAGTCCTATTGTTGGATACCATACTCCAGAGCAGCTATTGCCTTTGATTAAAGTCTAAGCTATTCAGACATACTATAAAATCCCTTTTCAACTGTTGAGTGAAAAGGGATTTTTTCTTTTATACAGGTTGTTTTCCAACGTTCAATATCAGTGCGATAATTAGAAGCATCAGCAATAATCATTTTTGGCGTTGCATTCCGGATAACCCTTTCAAGATTTATTTTTGGTGATTGTGACAAGATGATAATATCAGGCTGCTGGCTTTTAGGAGAAACGCCAAGGCTGTCAATAACCAAAATCTTATTCTGTTTGAAATACATCAAATTCCCGATTTTTTCTGTAGCTGTGATATGGCTGAAACTTCCAACGAGATAAGGTCTCAAAATAAAATCCATCGTTTGATCAGCTAATTTTTGATTACTAAAGACAGTTATTTCCGTTCCCTTTTTTTGAGCAATAATCGTATTTCTTTTGGCATTAAACACAATCAATTCTTCTTGCTTTTTTGAAGAGAATTCATTACCCAAATAAGCTAATTGGAATAAAATTAAGCCGACTAAAGCGAAAGAAAGTTTTTGGAAATTGGGTTTTTTGAACCAAAGTATAATGGCGAACAATAGTAGGTAGCAAGACAATAACATCTGCCAATTGAAAGAAATGTCCTGAAATACGAAAGATTCAAAAGAAGCAATCCGGTTGATTGTTTTATTTAGGATATAAAGGCTCCATTCAAGGCATTTGATAAGGAATGAGGGAACACTACTAAAAGAGGCCCATAACATCACCAAAACACCCAGTGCCATGATAACTCCCAATAAAGGAAGAACAAGCAGGTTGGTTATAAAAAACAATCCCGGGAATTGATGGAAATAATAAAGACTTAAAGGAAAAGTGCCAATCTGAGCCGCAAAAGAAACGGTAAGTATATCCCAGAAATAGTTTGCTACTCTGTTTTTAGGTTTCCATAAGGAGCTAAACAACGGCTGGAGCCATACGATAAAGAATAAAGCACAATAACTGAGCTGAAACCCAATGTCAAAAATAAAAGAAGGCTCAAAAAGTAGTATGATGAATACGGAAACAAGAAGTGTATGGTAAATATTGGTCTTACGGTGGGCATATTTTCCAATAGCTACAAAACTGAACATCACAACCGAACGTGTAACCGATGGTGAAAAGTTGGCAATTAAGGCAAAAATCCAGAGAAAGACTAAGACAATAACCAGTTTTAAAATAGTGCCCGTTCTGGTTTTTGGTAAAGGACTAAGGAGGAATCCAATAAAAAGCATCAGGCATCCCACATGGAGCCCGGATACGGATAAAATATGCACGGCACCGGCAAACTGATAATCTTTCAGCAGTTCCGGTGAAATATCTTGCTGCTGTCCTAAAATCAATGCGACAGCCACATTCAGTTCTTCGTTTCTAAATCCTGAGTCTTTAAGGTTTTGGATAATGGTGCTGCGAAAACGGGCAGCATAATACCAGATACTTTTTTCAGTTTTTGAACTTAGCTGTATTGCAGGTGCATCAGCATACATTTGTCCATAAACAGACTTATAAGCTAAATACTTTTTGTAATCAAATTGATGAGGATTGCCCGGTTCTTTGGGCTCATAGATAGTACCGGATATGAGTAGCCTACTTCCAATTTGAAACTCTTCAGGAAGATTTTGCTTTTTAATATTCAGCAAAATTTTCCCTTCGGCAATTGTTGAATCGATTGCAGTAACTTTTGCAATATAGCGATGGCTGTAGGGATTGCTTTTTAGTTTTTCAAGAAGAACTACTTCTACGGAATGATTGTGCCCGTCTAGTGTGTGCACATAATGAATCCTGGAATTTTTTTCGTTATGTACAGCATGAGTAGTACTGCCTATACAGAAAAAAACAAGATAAGTCGCATATCCAAAATAGGTCTTCTGGATAAAATCTTTTTTGGAAAGATAATAGGCAGCTCCAAAAAAAAGAGCGGCAACTCCACAACAAATCAGTGAGAGTAGTGGATTTGGTTCAAAATAAAATGCGGCGAGTATTCCTAGAACAAACCAAATGGCTATCCTAGCTAAAGGGAATTTCAATATTTTCATAATCCGAAAATACTGAAAATTTAACAAAAAGTGAAATTACTGCTGCTGAATGATTCTGTTAACCTGAGCAAATGTTCTTTTGTAGTAAGGCTCGCTTGTTGACGAAACCACAACACCTTTACTTGTTGAAGAGTGGATGAATTTAATCTCATCACCAATTTTCTCAACAACAACACCAACGTGGTTGATCACTCTTCTTCCGTTTGTTCTGAAGAAAATTAAGTCGCCTTTTTTGATGTCCTCATTATCGACTTTTTCACCAATCAAAGCCATGTCATGCGAACTTCTTGGTAATTTGATGTCAAAAAGATTGAAGACAGCGGTAACCATCCCTGAACAATCCATACCGGCTGTAGTAGTTCCACCACCACGGTATCTTACACCTAGGAAATTCATGGCATTATTGATTAATTGAAGCGAAATATAGCTTTCAGTTGGAGCAGCAGATGCGATAAGTTCCGGATCTTCCTGTTCTACGATAACAGCCTTTTTATTTTTGACAACTTTAGTGTTTTTGGTAGCGGTAGCTTTTGTTTTGTCTGCAACAGCAACAGGAGCCGAAACAGGCTTGTCTGCAGCAACAGTAGTTTTCTTTTCTACAGGTTTTTCGTAAACTCCTTTTTTAAGAGCTTCTTTTTTTGTGGTAATAATTTGCGAGTGGCCTGATGTCGATACCAATAAAAAAATTGGGAAGAACAGTAAAAAGATTTTTTTTGCAGACATATTTATTTTTTATTTTTCAGCAAAAACAAAGACTTAGGGGCGAATTTGCTTTAGATTTATTAATAAAAATTCCGGAGAATTATTCGTTTTTCAAATGCTATACGTTTAGATAAATAACGGTTTAATAATCTGATTTATTATATAACAGATTCCAAATATAATAGAAAATTCGTAAAATCAGCAAAAATCTTTTCAAGAAATTGTTGATAACTAATTTTTGGAAAGATTTTCCGGATTGTAACAGCTTGAAATTTAGCTGATTATTTTTGATGTTAAATAACTGTTATTTTTTAAGTTTATCAACAATCAAACCGGCTGTTTTCGCACTCGCACCAATACCTCCCAGCTTCTTTTCAAGAATTTCATAATCTTCTAAAAGCTTTTCCCTTTGGCTGGTCTCTAAGATTTTGTGCAGCTCTTTCTTGATTCTCTTCGGATTGCATTCGCCTTGAATTAATTCAGTCACGACTTCTTTGTCCATGATAAGATTTACGAGCGATATATATTTTAAGGTAATGATGCGCTTGGCAATCTGATAAGAAATCCAGTTTCCTTTATAGCAAACTACTTCCGGCACTTTAAATAAAGCTGTTTCTAATGTTGCCGTTCCTGAAGTTACCAGAGCTGCTGAGGCAACACTCAATAAATCATAGGTTCTGTTAGAAATAAAATGGATATTCTGGTCTTTTAAGAATTGTTTGTAAAAATCATATTCCTGACTTGGAGCACCAGCAATAACAAATTGATAGGCCGGAAAATCTTTTACAACAGCCAGCATCTCAGAAAGCATTTTGGAAATTTCCTGTTTTCGGCTTCCTGGAAGCAGTGCGATAATGGGCTTGTCGTCCAAATCAAATTCTTTTCGGAAGGACGCTTCATCAACATGTTGCCTGTTATGGATGGCATCAATTAACGGATGACCTACAAATTCTACCGGGAATCCATGCTTTTTCTCGTAAAAATCTTTTTCAAATGGAAGAATCACATACATGAAATCAACATCACGTTTGATAGCCTTGATGCGGTTTTCTTTCCATGCCCAAATCTGGGGAGAGATATAATAATGGGTAGGAATGCCTATTTCTTTTGCCCATTTGGCAATTCTCATATTAAATCCGGGATAGTCAATAAAGATGATGACATCCGGCTTGAATTTCAGAATATCGGCTTTACATAATTTAATATTATTAAGGATAGTCTTGAGGTTCATGATCACTTCTGCAAATCCCATGAAAGCCAACTCTCGGTAATGTTTTACTAAAGTACCGCCGGCTTCTTGCATTAAGTCGCCGCCCCAAAACCGGATTTCGGCATGAGGGTCCTTTTTAAAAATAGCTTTCATCAAATTGGAGCCGTGCAGGTCGCCCGAAGCTTCTCCGGCAATAATATAGTATTTCATATGATTAACAATTTAAATTGATGCAAATCAACTATTGTCATTTAGTTTCCAGGTATTAAGATTCTGTATGGCGTGATGGGCTGTCAGGTCAAATTGAACAGGAACCAACGAAATATAGCCATGTTTTAGTGCCCATTCGTCAGTGTCTTCACCATTATCTTGATTGACAAACTTTCCGGTCAGCCAATAATAATCACGACCCATTGGCGAAGTCCTCTTGTCGAATTTTTCAGCCCACATGGCTTTCGCTTGTCGGCATACTTTAATTCCTTTAATTTCTTTTTCAGATAATTTCGGGAAATTGACATTCAGGATTACACCTTCAGGTAAGCCATTTTCCAAAACTTCCAGGGCAATTTTTTTGACGAACTTTTTAACCGGTTCGAAATCGGCATTCCAATCATAATCCAATAAAGAAAATCCAATGGCAGGAATTCCTTCGATTCCGGCTTCGACAGCAGCGCTCATTGTTCCGGAATAGATTACGTTTATGGAAGAGTTGGAACCATGGTTAATTCCGGAAACACACAAGTCCGGTTTTCTTCCCAATACTTCATTAACGGCAAATTTTACGCAATCAACCGGTGTTCCGGAACAAGAATATTCAACCGGAGTATCATCTCCCTGACTTATCTTATTAAGAAATAAAGTGCTGTTGATGGTAATTGCGTGTCCTGTACCCGATTGTGGGCTGTCAGGCGCAACGACAACAACTTCGCCAATTTCTTTCATGACACTAATTAAAGCACGTATTCCTGGAGCTGAAATTCCGTCGTCGTTTGTAACTAAAATTAAAGGTTTCTTTTTCATGGGTAATTTTTTGCCTCATTTGCTATTGAAAATGAGTGAGATGTGTTTGTTTTACTGTGGAATTTCACTACAAAATGAGTCGCACAGAATACAAAAATAACCTTTTTTAAAGTTTTTCAATGTTACAAAATTGCATAACTTTGAATTTGTAAAAATAGCATTACCTGCAATGATTTAACCTTATTCCTCAATTAAAACCATCTTTAACAAAAAATTATACGGTTTAAGAAACCGTGGCATAATTTTTTCTGTAATTTAGAACAAAATTTGATGAATGCTATAATGGAGTTTATGAAAAGAAATTATAAGATAGTACTGGTTGTAGTCGCACTTTCTGCAGCCTTATGGAGCTTCGTTCCAAGAGAACTAAAAAACGACCCTGAAAAAGATAAATTACTTCTTGAGCTTTTGACATTTGTCATTGAGCGTGGACACTATGACCCTGCAAAAATTGACGATACTTTTTCAAAAGGTGTATACAAAGACTATTTGGAGGCGATAGATCCTTCGAAAAGATTTTTCCTTCAGTCTGATATTGATGAATTCTCAAAATATGAGACTAAGATTGATGACCAGATTTTAAGCAGAGACTTGACATTTTTTGATTTGACATACAATCGTTTGCTTCAAAGAATTGAAGAGAGCAAAAAATATTACAAAGATATTTTGGCAAAACCTTTCGATTATAAAAAGAACGAGACCTTCAATACGGATTATGCTGAGCATTCGTATGCTAAAAATTCAGATGAATTAAGAGAAAGATGGTACAAGCAGATTAAGCTTTCGACTTTGGCTTCTCTTACTAACAAACTGGAAATCCAGGAAGGTAAAAATGTTGCCGATAATGAAGAACTTTCTGATTTGACAGCAACAGAAAAAGCTAAAAAGGAAGAAGAGCAGAAAAAA
Source organism: Flavobacterium microcysteis (assembly GCF_006385255.1). Classification (GTDB taxonomy): domain Bacteria; phylum Bacteroidota; class Bacteroidia; order Flavobacteriales; family Flavobacteriaceae; genus Flavobacterium; species Flavobacterium microcysteis. Next base: position 111,256 of record NZ_VFJE01000054.1, on the reverse strand, counting down.
GAGAAAAAGGAAATCGAGAAAAAACCTTTTGATGTTCTTGAAAAAGAAACCAGAGAAAGCCAGTTGAAATCCTTGAATGAATATTTCGGATTTATTAAAGATTTGGATAGAGATGATTGGTTCTCAGTATACATCAATTCTATTGCAACCCGTTTCGATCCGCATACTTCTTATTTCGCACCAGACGACAAAGAGCGTTTTGATGTGAGCATGAGCGGTAAATTGGAAGGAATTGGTGCGCGTCTGCAAAAGAAAAATGATTTTACCGAAATCACAGAATTGATTTCAGGAGGTCCGGCTTGGAGAGGAAAACAATTGGAGCCTGGTGATGTTGTACTGAAAGTAGCACAAGGTGACAAAGAACCTGTAGATGTGGTTGGAATGAGAATTGACGATGTAGTTAAGAAAATCAAAGGACCAAAAGGAACTGAAGTAAGACTTACCGTTAAAAAAACAGACGGTACGATTAAGATAATTTCAATCATTCGTGATGAAGTAGAGATTGAAGAAACCTATGCAAAATCAAGTGTTGTTGAAAAGAACGGCAAGAAATATGGAATCATCTATCTTCCTAAATTCTATATCGATTTTGAAAATCAAGATAGCCGCGATGCCGGAAAAGATATTGCTTTGGAAGTTGAAAGACTAAAACAAGCTGGTGTACAAGGAATCGTTATGGACGTTCGTGATAACGGAGGTGGTTCTTTGAAAACAGTTGTGGATATTGCAGGATTATTTATCGAAAAAGGACCAATTGTTCAGATTAAATCAGCAGGGAAGAAGAAAGAAATCCTGTATGATAAAGATGCTAAAGTACAATGGGACGGACCGTTGGTAGTTATGGTGAACAGTTTCTCAGCATCAGCATCAGAAATTTTGGCCGCAGCTATTCAGGATTATAAGCGAGGTGTAATTATTGGAAGTACGCAGACTTATGGAAAAGGAACCGTACAGAATGTAATTGACCTGAATCAGTTCTTGAGAAGCAACTCTATGGGTGACCTTGGAGCATTAAAAACAACAACTCAGAAATTCTATAGAATTAACGGAGGTTCTACTCAGCTAAATGGAGTTTCAAGTGATGTCGCTTTACCAGACAGATATTCTTACATCAAAATGGGCGAACGAGATATTGACAATGCAATGCCTTGGGACAAAATTGATGCAGCCGATTATAAAGTTTGGGACAAACAGGGTAATTTTGACCTGGCAGTTGAAAACAGCAAGAGAAGAATGGAGAAAAGCGAGCAGTTCAAACTGATTGAAGAAAATGCGAAATGGCTTAAACAAAGACAGGACGAGAAAGAATTTAGCCTGAACATTGATAAATTCAAACAAGAACAAGCTCAACTGGAAGAAAAAGCAAAAAAATACAAAGCTATTTCTAAGTATAAAAATGACTTGAAATTTACTTCCTTACCATATGAAAACGAAATGGTAAAGAATGATAATCTTTTAAAAGAAAAAAGAGATCGTTGGCATGAAAGTCTTTCAAAAGATGTTTATGTAGAAGAAGCTTTGAATGTTTTAGATGACCTGCAACCAAATGCGGTTATAAAAGGAACTGTAAACGTTAAAAAGAAAGATAAGTTGGTGAAGTCATAATTGGCTCAAAGGCATTTTAATGAATAAATCCACACAATCATTAACAGGAATAGCGCTCCAGAAATTCAAGAAGAATTTCTGGGGCGTTTTCAGTTTTGGGTTTATAGTACTACTGATGTTACTTTCAATTTTTGCCTATGTTTTAGCACCAGATAATTCCGAAAATGCCAATTGGGGTGACTTGACTATCCGGTCAGAAAAACCGGGCTTTGAAGTCAAAATTCTTTCTATTCCTCTGAAAGAACAGACGGAATCCAGTTTTTGGGATTTCCTTTTGGGACATGAACAAAAATTCTCAAAAGAACCCATTTCGGATTTCAAGTTAGAAAAAGACAAAATTGTTTATACCTTATATAATGATGATCCTAAAGTCATCATACAAAAAGAAACAACCTTACAAGATTTTCCAGGATATAACAATCTGGAAGATGTTGCAAAAGACTACATAAAAAATCAAAAGTTTTATTTAGGGACTGATAAAGCCGGCAGGGATTATTTAAGCCGAATGCTGGTAGGATCAAGAGTTTCAATCGCTATTGGTTTTGTAGCCGTTTTTATTTCTCTCGTAGTAGGACTCTTTTTTGGCGCATTGGGTGGTTATTACGGAGGAAAAGTAGACGCATTCGTTATGTGGCTTGTCAATATAATATGGTCGATACCTACCTTATTGCTGGTTATTGCAATCACTTTAAGTCTTGGAAAAGGTTTTTGGCAGGTCTTTGTAGCTGTCGGACTTACCATGTGGGTTGAAGTGGCCCGTGTCGTCCGTGGACAGATTATCTCTGTAAAGGAAATGCAATATGTTACTGCTGCCAAAGCTTTGGGATATACCAACTGGAGAATAATCCTCCACCATATCCTTCCTAATATTATGGCACCCGTTATCGTTATTTCTGCGGCAAACTTTGCCTCGGCTATCTTGGTGGAAAGCGGACTAAGCTTTTTAGGCCTTGGTGCACAGCCTCCGGTTCCTAGCTGGGGCGGAATGATAAAAGATTATTATGGCGATATTATTCTCGACAAACCGTATTTGGCGATGGTTCCCGGAACGGCTATAATGCTGTTAACCTTAGCATTTATGATGATGGGTAACGCCTTGCGAGATGCACTCGATGTTAAAAATTAATGAAAACTTAACCTGACCGTTCGTCGGATTTTTCATGTTATTAGGTCTTAGTGAAAAAAAATAGTATATTTTTACTCCAACTAAACTTGATGATATGTACTTAAAAATTACTTGCCTCCCCCGAAAGGCTGGATTTTTTCAGTTACTCTTTTTTATATTTTTACTCTTATCCTCTAATCTGGCCAATGCACAATGTGCTGGTGAAGATGCATCGATCACAATATGTAATATTCCAGATCCGGCCAATCAAAGCATCAATCTTTTCAATCTACTTGGAGGTACACCTACGCCCGGAGGAAGTTGGACAGATCTTCAGGAATCACGCGCACTAAATCTTTCAACAGGGGTTCTTAACGTTTGGGGCATTAATGAAAGCGATACCTATGTTTTTATATACACAGTAAATGACGCATTCTGCACAGATAATGTGGCAACAGTCACAGTTACTGTTGGTGGTTATGCCGGAATAAGCAATCCAAATGCTTCTGCTTGCGACGACAATAGCAGTGTCAATCTTTTCCAGTTTTTAGGAAACTTTCCAAATCCGCAATTGAATGGTCACTGGAACGATGATAGCAATAGTGGTGCTTTGAGAGGTAATTTTCTGGACGCTACAGTTTCCGGATTGGGAACTTTTTCGTTTACCTATACCATGCCAGCCATTGGGTCATGTCAACCAGTTTCAGCAACGGTTGATGTTACCGTGCATCCGGCTCCGGAACCAGGAGAACCATCAGATCTGATTTTATGTGATTCAGATGATATGTCTATCTATACCAATGTAAATCTACTGGATTATCTTTTCGGTCAGGATCCTGGTGGGAAATGGTCGGAATCCGGTACCTCGGAATTATCGAGTCCGCAAGATACTTTTATTAACGTACAGAATATCTACAATACTTTTGGCCCGGGAGAATACGGATTTACATATACCGTTCAGCCATCGCATCCGGTATGCAACCAAAAATCGGCAACAATCAAAATAATCATTGAAGAGCAATTGGATTTCACCGGCTCTACATTGGTAGTAGCGTCAGATATTTGCGAAGATGAGATAGGAAGAGCAACTTTTGTGGCAACGCTCACCCAAGGTTTAGAAAATATACCTAACGGAAGTTACAATTTGCAATACCAGATTACAGGGCCTATTCCATCTGGAAACACTATAGTTGTTCGGTTTGAAAATGGAGTCACGACTTTTCCCATTCCGGCTATTTCCTTTCCTTTGATTGGAACTTATACCGTGCGTATTATAAATATTCATGAAACTACGGGATATAATGCCTGCGATCATATTATTGGCGATATTTCAGATATTCTGAATGTATATCCTTTGCCAAAGATTAATGACGGAACACTAACAATAGAAAATACCTGCCAGGATACGGATGCCACAGTACAATTATCAGGAAATATAAACCTAACCGATGGAGATTACAGGATTACATACAATTTAAGCGGCAGCAATACTGCACCGTCACGACAGGTCATTATGACGGTTACAGGTGGTGTAGGCACTTTTATTATTCCGGGCAGTTTACTCCATAATCCGGGCAGTACAACAATAGTTATAACACACATTATTAATCTGCAGACATTGTGTGAGAATGTAGCTTCCTTATCCCAATCCTTTACGATATTCCCAAAACCCGATGTGTCCAATGTAAGAGTAGCGATTAACGATGTTTGTGAAAACCAGCCAGTAATTGCAAATTTTTCAGGATTTGGCATTCTGACAAACATGCAGATTACCTATTCGTTAACCGGAGCAAATACAGCTTCTGGAATAGTAACTATAGCAGCGGTAAATGGTTCGGCTACGTTTACGATACCTGCAAACCAGCTTTTAAATACAGGAACAACAACTTTTACAGTTTCAGAAATCGTTAATAACGAAACTTCTTGTGGAGCCTCCAACCTTTCCATAACCGACAGTTTTACAATCTACAAACTTCCTGAAATTCCTATTGTAAACACTATGGAGTTTTGCCAGAGTGAGAATGCTACCGTTGCAGACTTATTGCCAAACGGAACATCCTATATATGGTATGCTACAGAAAGCGGCACTTCACCTTTGAGCAGTGATACGGTACTGACATCAGGAAATTATTATGTTGCGGCAGTTTCTCCTTTTGGTTGCGTGTCGCAAAAAGCAATGGTTACAGTAACGATTACTGATTTGCCGGCGCCTACACTAGAAACTGATGGACAAAATTTCTGTGGTTTGGATTCGCCTGCTCCAACACTTGCTGACCTTTCAGCAAATGTGAACGGAACAGGAACGATAGTTTGGTATGATGCCCTGATCAACGGAAATCAGTTGCCAGATTCACATCCTCTACAGGACGGGACGACCTATTACGGATTTGATTCTTCAGCGGTTACCGGCTGTATTTCAGAAAATGCACTTGCGGTAATGGTTTCTTTGACTCATTGTGGTGAAGATGAATATGAACTGATGATTCCCGATGGATTTTCACCCAACGGTGACGGTATCAATGACACGTTTAATATTCCAAATATTGAATTTTTATTTCCGGATTTTACGCTTGAAATATACAATCGTTATGGAAACGTGATGTATAAAGGAAATCGCAATACGCCTGATTGGGACGGAAGAAGTAATCAGTCGACTATAATTGATGGAGTGGCTCCAAATGGAGTCTACTTCTATATCGTTAATTTCAACAAAGGCAAGAAACCTGCACAACAGGGAAGGCTTTATCTGAATCGATAATAGTCCAATCATTATTTAATCGGAACCAGATGAAAAAAATATTACTCCTTATACTTTTTACAGGCTTTTTAAATAAAGCAGTGGCCCAGCAGGATCCTCAATACACTCATTATATGTATAATTTAAGTGTAGTGAATCCGGCTTATGCAACGGCAACACCAGAAGTACTGAATTTAGGTGGATTGTACAGAACACAATGGGTAGGTGCTGTTGGAGCTCCCAAAACATTTACCTTTTTTGGACATATGCCGGCAAGCAAAAATGTTGAGCTCGGACTTTCTTTTATTTCGGATGATATAGGTGACGGAGCAAAGAAAGAAAACAATATATTCGGAGATTTTGCTTATGTACTGCAATTGAATAGCAAGCACAGGCTGTCTTTAGGAATAAAAGCTGGTGTGACTATTTTTGAAACTAACTTTAATGGTTTTGTGTTGGAAAGCGGCTCGAACGGTACTGATCCGGCTTTTGCCCAAAATATCAATAGCGTTTTCCCAAACCTTGGTATCGGGGCGTTTTATTTTACAGATAACTACTATGTCGGATTGTCAACTCCCAATCTTCTGAATACAAAACATCTTGAAGAACGACAGGGAATAAACCGTTTTGGCTCTGAAAATGTCCATGTTTTTTTTACCGGAGGTTATGTTTTCCAGATCAACGAAGACCTGAAATTAAAACCATCCTTTATGGCAAAAGGAGTTAAAGGCGCTCCGGGTGTGGTTGATGTTTCTGCAAATATTTTATTGTATGATAAGTTTGAGCTGGGTGTTTCCTATAGGCTTGATGACGCTGTCTGTGGATTGCTTAATGTAAAAGTCACGCCCGATTTAAGAATAGGATATGCGTATGATTATACCACAACCAATTTAGGACAATTCAATTCAGGAACGCACGAAGTGTTTTTGCTGTTTGACCTGAACTTTATGAAAAAAGGATATGACAAGTCTCCAAGATTTTTTTAAAATGGGAACCATGAAAAAAATAGTGTATACGCTAATTGTCATTCTTAGTCTTCAGAATGGGAATGCGCAGGATTTAAAAAAAGCAAATGCTTATTTTGAAAGGACATTCTATAGCGAAGCCATTCCGTTATATGAGAACATTATTAAAGACAATCATAGTTTTGAAGTTGTAAGCAATCTGGCGAACGCTTATTATTATACCAATGACCTAAAAAATGCCGAAAGATGGTATCGTTTTCTTTTAAAGAATTATAGTGCCGATTTTGGAGAAGATTATTATTTCCGATACATGCATTCGTTAAAAGCAATAGGGAAATATGAGGAAGCCAATGCTTTAATACGGAGTAGGATAGATCTTAATGGTAAAACGGATGAAGTTGCAGCATTTGATAAACAGCTAGCAATTCTGGAAAATATTGCAGCATTAGGAAATCGTTTTGAAATCAAAAATCTGGAAATCAATACCAAAAACTCAGATTTCGGAGCAGTCAGAAGAGGCTCGGATTTGATTTATTCATCGCCTAGAAAAGACAGTAAAGTCTATAAATGGAATAATGAAAACTATTTGGATTTGCATATAATTCCAATTGAGAATGTAAAAAAAGGCGATTCGATAGCAAAAGACTTTTCCAATTCGATAAATACTAAAATGCATGAATCGAATGCTGTCTTTACCAAAGATGGTAAAAAAATGTATTTTACCAGAAACAACTTTAACAATGGAAAAAAAGGAAAGGACCAGAAAAAAGTTTCGCACTTGCAGATTTTTAGCGCTGAATTTGAAGATGGAGAATGGAAGAACATAAAATCATTACCATTCAATAGCGATGATTATTCCACAGAACATCCTGCTTTAAGTCCAGATGAACAGACACTTTATTTTGCTTCGGATATGCCGGGAAGCAAGGGTTCTTTCGATATCTTTTCTGTAGATATTAACGAAGGAAAATTTAGCACGCCAGTAAACCTAGGTTCCGATATAAATACGATACACAAAGAGCAATTTCCTTTTATTTCAAAAGATGGCAAGCTTTATTTTTCATCTGATGGTCATGTAGGATTTGGCTCGTTGGATGTATTTGTATCTGCTAAGAACAATGGCGAATTTTCAAAACCAATAAATGTTGGTTTTCCTGTCAATTCAGAATATGATGATTTTGCTTTTACTATTGACCCGGATACAAAAGAAGGTTATTTTTCTTCAAACCGAACAGGAGGCAAAGGGAATGATGATATCTATCAGATCAATGAAATCAAACCGTTAGTTATTGAAGATTGCAAACAGTTGATTTCAGGTGTGATTACAGATGAAATTACAAAATTGCCTTTAGAAGGAGCTTTGGTTGTGCTACAAAACTCAGAGAAAATAGAAATCCAAAGAAAAATTACTGCGGCAGATGGGAAGTTCCTTTTTGATGCAGCCTGTGAATCTGCTTATACGGTTTTGGCATCCAAAGAGAAGTATACTGATAATTCCAGAAGTTTGAAATTATCCAAGGAAAGGAATAAAAACAACGATGCTTCTATGCCGTTAAAATCGGTAGCAGCGATAAAACAAGAACAGGAAATTGCCTTGCAACAAAAGAAAAAGGATGATGAAGTAGCAAAGCAAAAAGAAAAGGAATTGGCTGAAGTCAATAAAAAGAAACGTATTGAAAAGCTTCTGGCGGATGAGAAAGATGTAGTAAGAGATAAAGACAGGTTGCTGATTAAAACAGAACCTATTTACTTTGATTATGACTTATGGTATATCCGTAAAGAGTCTAAACCCATATTAAATAAGGTAATCGCCTTGATGAAAAAATATCCGGATATGGTAGTAGAAATAGGTTCACATACTGATGTACGAGGTAATAACAAATACAATCTTGATTTATCCGACAAAAGGGCTGCTTCTACAAGAGAATATTTTATAGAGCAGGGCATACCAAACAGCAGGATTTTTTCACGTGGTTATGGCGAAACGGTACAGATAGTAAAATGCATACCGGAAGAATCCTGTTCAGAAGAACAGCACGAATTAAATAGACGTAGTGAATTTGTCATTAAAGGAATATAAAAAAACCGCCTTCTGGCGGTTTTTTGTTTTTAGGATCTTACTTTGATGAGGTCAGCTTCTTCATTTTGGACTTTTAGCTCCAGTTCTTTGATTTTTACTTCCTGTTTGCTGATCTTGATTTCTTCTTCCTGGATTTCAATTGGAGTAAGCTTGCCTTTGCCTTTCTTTTTATCCAGTTTGACTTTGTTTTTCTCCAAAGATTTTTTCTCATTGGCAAGTCTTGTCTTTGCTTTTAAAACGTCCTTTTCTGCAGAAAGGATTTTTTTCTGTCTTTTTTCAAAATCATTCTTTTCACGTTCCATTTCTTTTTGAGCTTTTTCAAACTTGCGCTGTTCTTTTTCGAATTCTTTGGCTTTCTTTTCAGCTTCTTTTAATGCTTTTTCTTCAGCTTTTGCCTTTTCTTCGAGCTGAGCCTGTGTTACTATTGGCTCTTGCACTGTTGCCGTTATAGCTGCAGAATCTTTAACTGCTGCTGGAGTTTCATGATTTTCTTGGGCAGATAGTGTTTGAATTGCCGCACATAAAATTGAGGTTAAAATAATTTTGGCTTTCATAAATAATTGTAATTTAGTTAGCGATTTCGTTTGCTGGTAAATATAACAAACACCATTCTGAAAAATAAAAATATAACACAGATTTCGATAAATGACTAAAAAAACCGTTTTATATGCAATAGTATCAGTGCTTGTTGCAATTGTATATTTTTTAAAGAGCAACAACCTAAAAACGACTGGCGATAAGAAAACTTCAGAAATTTCAATTCCTGAGCCAAAAGAAGATGTAATTGTAGCTGAAGACCCGATTATAAAAGAGGAATATTTGCCTACATCCACTACGAAGCAACTGGTAGTACATCCAAATTTTACATTGTCGTATTACGAAAAATACGAACAAGCAGAATGGGTATTCTATGAAGCCAAAGCCTTTAATGCAAGAAAATCTGATTATAAAAGACCCTTTTTTATACAAGATCCTTTGGTAAAAACAGGTTCGGCAGATTGGAAGAACTATAAAAATTCAGGCTATGATAAAGGGCATTTGTGTCCGGCAGGCGATATGAAATTTTCAAAGCAGGCTTTTGACGATACTTTTTATACCTCTAATATTTCTCCGCAGAAAAAAGATTTCAATGCCGGTGTATGGAATAGATTGGAACAGAAAATACGCTACTGGGCTGATAAATACGATGGGATTTATGTAGTAACCGGAGGTGTGCTGTCTGATGGATTAAAAACTATTGGAAATGAAAAGGTAGCCGTGCCAAACTATTTTTATAAAGTCCTTTTGGATGTTGACAACGGACAATATAGAATGATTGGCTTTTTGGTGCCGCATGAAAACAGCTCAAAACCATTGTATGAATTTGTTGTGCCTGTTGATGAAATTGAGCGTATGACCGGTATAGATTTCTTTCCCGTATTGCCTGATGCTATAGAAAATAAATTAGAAAAAAGTAACGATTACAAAGCCTGGAGCTTTTAAGACTTTACCATTCATTTACCTTATTCGCATCCATCTTAATAAAAATAAATAGCAGGATACTGAAGGCAAAAAGGCTCGATCCTCCATAGGAGAAGAAAGGCAATGGCACTCCAATTGTTGGGAATAGCCTAATCAACATCGTAATATTTACAAAGAAGTGGGCAAACAGGAAGGTAGCGACACAATAGCCATAAACCCGGCTGAATTTAGTCTTCTGGTTTTCGGCTAAATAAATAATACGCAAGAAAAGAAATACGAATAACGCTATTACGATAACAGCACCTATAAATCCCCATTCTTCTCCAACCGTTGTAAAGATATAATCGGTGTGCTGTTCAGGAACAAAGCCACCTTTGGTTTGAGTACCTTCTAAAAAGCCTTTTCCAAACCATCCACCTGAACCAATAGCAATCATTGATTGATTAAGGTTATATCCTTCATTTTTCATGTCGACATTTTGCCCGAATAATACATTAATCCTGTCCTTCTGGTGGGCTTCAAGTACATTGTCATACACAAAATCTACAGAGTAGGTAAAACCGGCAATCAGAACAAAAATAATTGATGAGGCTAATGGATTTCTGTTGATTCTTTTGGAGAGTATGAATTGGACGAGTATAACGACCAAAGCTATAAGCAAGACAAAGTGCGGCTCAATAAGCAGTGACATAAAAAATAAAAGTACGGCCAGGAATCCGGTCCATAAATACCAAGCAGGCAATCCTTCACGATACAATACAAAAATCAGGGCAACAAAAATCATTGCTGTTCCTGTGTCATGAAGCAAAATAAGCAATAACGGAACGCCCATAATGGCAAAAGCCTTTAACTGGTCGTTAAAGTTTTTCAGGTTAACCTGAACATCACTCAGGTATTTTGCCAAAAGCAAGGCTGTTGAAGTCTTGACGAATTCTGAAGGCTGCAAGGTAAAACCACCTATACTATACCAGTTGGTCTGTCCCTTAATGGTTTTTCCAAAAACAAAAAGTCCGAGTAAGGACACTAATCCGATAATATAAAAGACAAAAGCGTATTTCTCATAAATTTTGGCATCGACCGTAAGAACGACCAAGACCAAAGGAACGGTAAGACAGATAAAAAGAATCTGCTTTCCGTAAATCTGACTGATATCAAAAATAGAGGTCTGCTCCAATGGCAATGAAGCAGAGTAAATGTTGAGCCATCCCATGATTACCAAGGTGATAAACAGGAGTATGGTAATCCAGTCGATATTACTTGTTACGCTTTGGTTTTTCATTTACTATTTATTGATTTATTCGGAATGGCTGGCCGCTGGTTACTTTTGCATATTCACTTTGAAGGCTTCCTTCCAGCATTCGTTTCTCTAAGTCAGTACGCGTAATTTTTCCACGAAGGTATTTTTCCAACATTAAACTGGCAATTGGTCCAGCCCAACGTGCTCCCCAATATCCGTTTTCTACGAACACGGCAATGGCAATTTTTGGATTGTCTTTTGGCGCAAAGGCAACAAAAATAGAGTGGTCAGTAAGCTGTGTAGTTACGCCATTAATTTTTGTTTTATTTTCTGCCGTTCCTGTTTTTCCACAAATATCGATTCCTTCTACTCTTAGAGAACGAGCGGTTCCTTCATTATAAACAGCAAAAAGACCTTCGATTACAGGCTTGAAATACTGTTTGTCAACAGTAGTGACATGCTTGGTCGTATACTTTTTATCAATCGTGTGATTCTTGATTTTCTTGATGATATGAGGCGTATAATAGTAGCCTTCATTAGCCACAGCTGCCATCATATTCGCTAATTGTATCGGAGTAGTAGAAACTTCTCCCTGACCAATAGAATTGGAAACAATAGTTGTACTTCTCCAGCCTCCATTTGGATACCAGCGCTTATAATATCTTGAATCCGGAATATGTCCTTTTCTTCCTGCCGGAAGGTCATAACCCATAAAGTTTCCTAATCCAAAACTCTTTAAGTGATTACTCCATGCATCAACACCATAAGTAGGTTTTGGATATTTGTTAATCGTTCTCATGAAAACATTCGCAAAATAGGTATTGCAAGAATGTGCGATTCCGGTATGAAGATTATTATCGCCGGCATCGTGACATTTCATAAAGGCGCCACGACCATAGGAAAACCCATGACTACAATGGAAAGTCATATTCTCGTCAATAACTTCTTCCTGTAAGCCAATTAGTCCTGTCATGATTTTGAAAGGCGATCCGGGCGGATATTCAGCTAAAAGTCCTCGGTCAAACAAAGGCATGGCAAGTGTGTCCTGACTAAGTTTTAAATAATTTTTCGAACGGTCTCTTCCCACCAAAATAGCAGGGTCATACGATGGTGCAGAAACCAAAGCTAGAATTTCTCCTGTTTTTGGTTCTAAGGCAACAATTCCACCACGCTTGTTTATCATCAGCGACTCACCGTATTTTTGAAGCTCGATGTCTAATGAAAGCGTAACATCTTCACCTTGTACGGCAATCGTGTCATAAATACCTTCTTTATACGAACCAATATCACGGTTAAAACGGTCTTTCTGGATGTATTTTACTCCCTTAGTCCCACGAAGAAATTCTTCATAGACTTCTTCAACACCTTGCTTTCCAATTAAATCACCACTTTTGTAGTACGGATTCTTCTTGATGATGGCATCGTTTACTTGTGCGATATATCCAAAAACATTGGCAGCAGCATTGACCTGATAATCCCTGAGCGAACGTTTCTGTATATAGAATCCCGGGTATTTTCTGATTTTTTCCTGAAAGCCGGCATATTCCTTTTTGTTTAGTTGAGGTAAGAATACAGACGGAAGTCTTGGACTATAGATGGTCGCTTTTTTGATTTTGGTTTCGTATTCTTCTTGTGTAATCTTTAAAAGCTTACAGAATTCCGGAATATCAATATCCTTAACATCTTTTGGGATAACCATGACATCATAAGAGGGCTGGTTTGCAACCAAAAGAACACCATTCCTGTCAAACATATAGCCACGTTCAGGATAGTCGTATTTTATCTTAATCGCATTATTGTCAGACTTTTTGATAAAGGAATCGTCAATAATTTGAAGATAAAAAAGCCTGGCCACAATGACAATTGCAGATACAATTATTAAAGTTGGAAGAAGAACTTTTCTCATCTTTTGGCGTTAGGCTTAAATATATAAATAATTACGATACAGAGTATTAATGTGAAAATCGAACTGAACAGGGTTCGCAATAAAATATTAAATATAAAACTCAGCTTGAAAATTTCTAATAAGAACAGTATAATATGATGTGTAAATACTGAAATCAAAAGAAATGAAAACCGTTCAGGAGTCAGCTTGTCATTAATCTTTACAGTCTGATACTCATAACTCACTCCAAAAGAAAACTTGAAGAAAGTTGGTCTTACATAGGCCAGGATAACGCAGGCAGTGGCATGCACGCCTCCGGAATCGCAAAACATATCCATAATAATACCCAGTAAGAAACTTGCCAGTAACAATCCGGCTCTGTTTCCATTTACAGGATAAAGAAGAATGAATAAGATGTATGGATATGGATTTACATAACCCCAGAAGTCGATTTCATTAAAAACCAATACCTGTGCTGCAAGCAAGAGTATAAATCGGGCGATATTTAATAATAGCGTACTATTCATTTTTTACTTCCGTTTTAGCCTCTAATTCTTCAATTTCTTTTCGTTCATAATTTTCAAGCACATATACATGGCCAAGATTAGTCATGTCGTTGAAAAGTCGTATGTTCAGGGTAAAGTAATTTGTTTCTTTGTCAGTATAAATCTTATCAATCACACCAATATTTATGTTTGGAGGGAAGGTAACGGATTCATTTCCGGTTACAATCGTGTCTCCTTTTCGAACATTAGCCAATCGAGGCACATCGATTAGTTGTACGTAACCCGTGTTTTTTCCATCCCAGCGCAATGTTCCAAAATGGTTTGATTTCTTGATACGGGCATTAATTTCTGATTTGACATTCAAAATACTGATAACCGTAGCATAGTTTTTTGAAGTGTGTTCTACAATTCCGATAATTCCTAAACTGTTAACCACTCCCATATCTGGTTTTATTCCGGCTTTAGTTCCGGCATCTAATGTCAGGTAATTCTCTTTTACGTTATAGGAGTTTTTAATGACCTTGGCTTGAACGATATTGATATTCCCGTAACCTTTTAAACTATCTCTGACTACTATTCCGGAAGAATCCTTAGCATTAAAAAGCATTTTTTTGAGATACGCATTCTCTTTAGCAAGCTGTTCGTTCTGGGTTTTTAGATTCAGATATTCCTGAACATTATGGATTCTTTCATAGACTCCACCAGTAATAAAATTAGCAGAAGTCACCGCCTTGCTTCGATGATAGGAATGAGATTGTATGGTAAGCACTAACGAAATGCCCAAAAGCAGCAAAAACAGCAACCTGTTGCTGTTTTTAAGTATAAAATTAAATATTTGCTGCATGAACTATGCTTGTTATTTTATTAATATGCTTCTGAATTTTGGGATGTTTTTAAGTGCCATTCCCGTCCCTCGGACTACCGCTCTCAATGGATCTTCTGCGATGTATACCGGAAGGTCGGTTTTTTGTGAAATTCGCTTGTCTAATCCTCTCAGCATTGAACCTCCTCCTGCAAGATAAATCCCTGTATTGTAAATATCGGCTGCCAATTCCGGTGGTGTTTGTGACAAAGTCTCCATAACGGCATCCTCAATTCTTTGAATGGATTTGTCTAAGGCTTTGGCAATTTCTCTGAAAGAAACCTCTACCTGTTTTGGTTTTCCAGTCAGCAAATCACGACCTTGAACCGACATATCGTCTGGCGGGCTTTCCAAATCTTCGATGGCAGCACCGATCTCAATTTTTATTTTTTCAGCAGTACTTTCTCCAACGAAAAGGTTGTGCTGAGTTCTCATGTAATAAACGATGTCATTGGTGAAAACGTCACCCGCAATCTTTACCGATTTATCACATACAATTCCTCCAAGAGCAATAACCGCAATTTCAGTAGTACCACCACCTATATCAACAATCATGTTTCCTTTTGGCTGCATGATGTCAACTCCAATACCGATAGCCGCAGCCATTGGTTCGTGAATCAGATACACTTCTTTACCGTTAACACGTTCAGCCGATTCTTTTACCGCTCTCATCTCCACTTCCGTAATTCCGGATGGAATACAGATTACCATTCTCAAAGCAGGCGTAAATAATCTTTTCTTTAACGCAGGAATACTTTTTATAAACATACTGATCATCTTTTCAGATGCATCAAAGTCAGCAATAACCCCATCTTTCAAGGGCCTTATCGTTTTTATGTTTTCATGGGTTTTACCTTGCATCATGCTTGCTTCTTTACCAACGGCAATAATTTTGCCGGATACTCTGTCGCGAGCTACAATTGATGGGCTGTCTATCACAACTTTGTCGTTGTGAATAATCAGGGTGTTAGCGGTACCAAGGTCGATCGCAATGTCCTCGGTCATGAAATCAAAAAATCCCATAAGTAAATTTAGGGTTTAAAAATGTTTATAAAATTTTAACATGCAAAGTTACATAATTTAATGTTTGAAATGACGAGTTCCAGTAAATACCATTGCAACTTTATTTTCGTTGCAATAATTGATACTTAATTCGTCTTTTATAGAGCCACCTGGCTGAATTACAGCAGTAATTCCGGCGTTATGAGCAATTTCTACACAATCAGGGAAAGGGAAAAATGCATCACTTGCCATCACGGCACCTTTCAAATCAAAATTAAAACTATTTGCTTTTTCTATTGCTTGTTTTAAAGCATCAATACGTGACGTTTGTCCTGTTCCTGATGCGATAAGTTGTTTGTTTTTTGCCAATACGATTGTATTTGACTTTGTGTTTTTGCAGATTTTTGACGCAAACAACAAATCTTCAGTCTCTCCTGAAGATGGGGGAGTTGTAGTAACGGTCTTTAAGTGCTCTTTATTGTCTGTTACATTGTCTTTATCTTGCACTAACAAACCATTCAGACAGGTACGAACCTGTTTCTGTGGTAGTTCGATATCGTTTTGGACTAAAATAATTCTATTTTTCTTTTCAGATAGTATCTCAATCGCAGCTTCGTCATAGCTTGGAGCGATGACAACTTCGCAGAATAGCTGGTTGATTTCTTTTGCCGTATCCACATCGATTTTTCCATTAGCAATAAGAACACCTCCAAATGCAGAAGTAGGATCGCCTGCTAATGCATCAAGATATGCTTCTTTCATCGTGTTTCTTGTTGCCAATCCGCAAGCATTGTTATGCTTTAAGATAGCAAAAGTTGGATTGTCTTTTTTGAATTCCAGGATAAGGGTTACGGCTGCATCAACATCTAGAAGATTGTTGTATGACAATTCTTTTCCGTGCAGCTTTTTGAACATGGCGTCAAAATCTCCAAAGAAAAACCCTTTTTGGTGGGGGTTTTCTCCGTAACGCAAGATTTGTCCATTCGCAACGCTTTCTTTATAAACCGTATCGTCGGTGTTGAAATAATTAAAAATAGCCGTATCGTAATGAGACGAAACGTGGAACGCTTTTGTAGCGAAAAGTTTTCTGTCTTCTAATGTCAGCGCTCCGTTTTGCTTAGTGATTACATCTAAGAAATCTGCATATTGGTCAACTGAAGCTACAATTACAGTGTCTTTGAAGTTTTTTGCAGCAGCACGGATTAAGGAAATACCACCAATATCGATTTTTTCGATGATATCGGCTTCCGAAGCACCTGAAGCTACCGTTTTTTCAAAAGGATATAAGTCAACAATTACCAAATCGATTTGTGGAATCTGGTATTCTTCCATTTGCTGAACATCACCTTCATGGTCTTGACGGTTTAGGATACCGCCAAAAATTTTCGGATGCAATGTTTTTACCCTGCCTCCTAGAATTGAAGGGTAAGAAGTTACATCTTCTACAGGCACTACAGGTATTCCTAGATTTTTGATAAAATCTTCTGTTCCTCCGGTAGAATAAAAGGTTACATTTTGCTCATGCAGTTTTCTCACGATTGGCTCCAGTCCGTCTTTCGAAAAGACTGAAATCAAGGCCGATTTGATAGTTTTTGAAGTACTCATTGTGTAGTTGTGTTTAAAGGTGCAAAAGTAGTTATTGTAACTTTAACTATAAAACAATAAATACATGTTTTTTAGGTTTTTTTCAATATTTATTTCGAGTGGCAGTTTAGGCTTTTTGAAGCTGTTTTTGTGCTCAAATTTGTGTTTGGGAAATTTTGTTTTAAAGGTTTGGGAGGAATACATCCTTATCGTTTTTCTTTTAACAAGAAATGTAGAAGTTTTTTTAGGAAATTGTATTAAAATTACTGAATTTTACAGAGACTCAAATTCAGCTTTATGGTTGTATATCTACGCTTGCTGCGAGAAAGTTTTGGCTTTGCCCTGAATGCGTTACGCAATAATAAATTGCGGACCATTCTTTCGCTTCTTGGTGTGACCATAGGGATTTTTTCTATCATTGCCGTACTGTCGGCAGTTGATTCTTTAGATAGGAAAATTAAAGAGGACATGAGTACTTTGGATAAAAACACAATGTATCTGAAGCGTTTTTCTTTTGGTCCTTCTGAGGTACCTCGTTGGAAAAGAGAGCAATATCCGGATGTTACTTATGAAGAATTTGATTATCTCAAGAATGCGGTCAATGGTATGGATAAGTCAACCTATCAGCTGTTTACCAAGCGTGAGATTATCAAATATGATGATAAGACCGTTAGTGATGTGAATATTGTTCCGGCCACTTATGAATTTGTTGAAATCCAGCCGCAGAAAATAAAAGAAGGTCGTTTTTTTAATGAATCGGAATCCAATTCAGGAACCGCAGTTGCTTTAATTGGTTATGAGGTTGCGAATAGCCTTTTTGGAAATAGTGACCCTATAGGAAAAAAAATCAGGTTGTACGGACAACGATTTACGGTAATCGGCGTGTTGGAAAAACAAGGACAGGGAATGTTTGGCGATAACAATGATATCTCAGCTTTTATTCCGGTCAATTTTTTAAGAAATAAGTTTGGAGACCATAATGATTCTATGACGCCTATCATTATCATCAAGCCGAATCCGGGAGTTGATATTGATGCATTTAAAGGCGAAATCATTCAAAAATTACGCAATAAGAGAGGGTTGAAAGTAGGAGATGACGATAACTTTTTTATTGATGTCTTGTCAGGTTTTACAGATCTCATTGATGGAATAGTAAGCGGAATGAATGTTATTGGATGGTCTATATGTGGCTTTTCGCTTTTAGTTGGCGGATTTGGAGTAGCCAATATTATGTTCGTGTCAGTAAAGGAGCGAACCAACCTGATTGGGATTCAGAAATCTTTGGGCGCAAAAAATAAATTTATCTTATTGCAATTCTTGTTTGAAGCCATCATATTGTGTTTGATGGGCGGAATTATAGGCTTATTATTGGTTTGGGGCTTGGCTGCTTTATTAACCAATGTGTTGGAATTCAAGTTTGTGCTTGGATTTGGAAATATAGCACTTGGAACCAGTCTGGCGGCTGTTATAGGCTTGGTATCCGGAATATTGCCGGCTATTTCAGCTTCCCGATTAGATCCGGTTGAAGCCATCAGAACAGGAATGTAAAAGCAAAAAAATAGATATAAAAAAATCCCGATGTTTTCATCGGGATTTTTTTGTCTTAATTTCTTATCGGATAGGATTGTTAAGAATCAAATCCAAATATAAGTTGATCTTGTTTTTTAGCTCTTTTCTAGGCGTTATAAAATCTAAGAATCCGTGCTCTAATACAAATTCAGCAGTCTGGAAACCTTCTGGAAGATCTTTTCCTGTAGTGTCTTTTACAACACGAGGTCCTGCAAATCCAATCAATGCTCCTGGCTCAGATATGTTCACGTCACCCAACATGGCATAAGAAGCTGTTGTTCCTCCCGTAGTAGGATCTGTACATAACGAGATGTATGGGATTTTAGCTTCAGCCAATTGTGCTAATTTTGCAGAAGTTTTTGCCAACTGCATCAAAGAATAAGCAGCTTCCATCATTCTGGCTCCTCCTGATTTTGAAATCATTAGGAAAGGAATGTTGTTTTTGATAGAATGGTCAATTCCTCTTGCGATTTTTTCACCCACTACAGCTCCCATAGAACCGCCAATAAAAGCAAAATCCATACAGCAAACTACCAGGTCTTTTCCTTTTGATTTTCCTACAGCTGTTCTTACCGCATCTTTCAGCTTGGTTTTTTCCATAGCATCTTTCAGACGGTCTGAATATTTTTTAGTATCCACGAAATGTAATGGATCCTTTGATGTCATCTTAGCATCCAGTTCTTTGAATTCGTTATTGTCGAACAAAATTTCGAAATATTCCTTGCTCCCAATTCTAACGTGAAAACCATCTTCTGGGCTCACATATAAATTTCGTGCTAATTCATCTGCATCTACGATTTTTCCGGTAGGCGACTTATACCAAAGTCCCTTAGGAACATCTTTCTTGTCTTCTGTAGCGGTTGTAATTCCTTTTTCTGTTCTTTTAAACCAAGCCATAATATTTTTTAATTATGAATTATAAATTATGAATTAGGGATAACGCAATTCGTAATTTGTAATTTTGAATTTATAATGTATTTACGTTGTTCAGGTCTTTGAAAGCCTGCTCTAATCGGGTATTGAAAGTAACTTCTCCTTCACGAATCCATTTTCTTGGATCATAATATTTCTTATTTGGAGCTTCAGGCCCTTCCGGATTTCCGATTTGTGTTTTTAAATAGTCAACATTCTTAACGATATAGTCTCTGATTCCTTCCGTGAAAGCAAACTGCAAGTCAGTATCGATATTCATCTTGATAACTCCGTATCCAATAGCTTCTCTGATTTCTTCCAAAGTTGATCCAGAACCTCCGTGGAATACGAAATCTACAGGATTGTGTCCTGTGTTGAATTTGTTTTGTACGTACTCTTGTGAGTTTCTAAGGATTTTTGGCGTAAGCTTTACGTTTCCTGGCTTGTATACGCCGTGAACGTTTCCAAAAGCAGCTGCGATGGTAAATCGCGGGCTGATTTTTAGAAGCTCTTCATAAGCAAAAGCTACTTCTTCAGGCTGCGTATATAATTTTGAGCTGTCTACATCAGAATTGTCAACTCCGTCTTCTTCTCCACCTGTGATTCCAAGCTCGATTTCAAGAGTCATTCCTAATTTAGACATTCTTTTTAAGTATTCTTTGCAGATTTCGATGTTTTCTTCAATCGGTTCTTCTGACAAATCAATCATGTGAGAGCTGAAAAGTGATTTTCCTGTTTCAGCAAAATGTTTTTCAGAAGCATCCAAAAGTCCGTCAATCCAAGGTAATAATTTTTTTGCACAGTGGTCTGTATGCAAAATAACAGTCGCTCCATAAGCTTCTGCCAATGTGTGGATGTGTTTTGCTCCTGCAATGGCTCCTGCAATAGCTGCTTTTTCGTTTTCGTTAGATAAACCTTTTCCAGCATTGAAAATAGCACCTCCATTAGAGAACTGGATGATAACCGGAGCTTTTAACTTTGCAGCAGTTTCTAAAACGCCATTGATTGTGCTTGAGCCAGTTACGTTTACAGCAGGCAATGCAAAACCTTTTTCTTTTGCGTATTTAAAAATCTCTTGTACTTGATCACCGGTTGCAACTCCAGGTTTTATATTATGAGCCATTGTGTTTTTTGTTTAGAGTTAAAGGATACAAAAATAATAATTTCTGAAATTAGAATGGGTAATTAATTCCAATATTTAATACGGAGTGGCCTAAATTGTAATCTTTAAACCATCGGTTTCCCACTTCTTTGGCAGGGTCGTAGGTCTTGAAGCCTATATCCAGACGGATAACGAAGAAGTTGAAATCATATCGAAATCCAAAGCCGGAACCCACCGCAATGTTTTCTAAAGAGCGTATTCCTGTGAAAGTAGATTTTGGATCTTTCACATTATCCAATACGTTCCAGATGTTTCCAGCGTCACCAAAAATGGCTCCATTTAGTTTTCCTAGCATTTTGAATCGAAGTTCTGCGCTATATAAAATCTTTAAGTTGGCTTCGTTAAAGTCGTTGATACTTCCGCTGCTACCAGGCCCTAAACCATAAGATTGCCAAGCTCTGTTGTCATTGGAACCACCTGCAAAATAACTTCGGGAAAACGGAATGTTGTCTGAATTGCCATAAGGAATGGCAATTCCGAAAAAGGCTCTCATAGCTAGTACTCTGTTACCGGATAATCCCCAGTGTTTTATAAAATCAAGTTCTCCTTTTATATATTGTGAATATTCAATTTCGAGTATAGTTTTATTACCCAAAGCATTTTTAGGCTGCTTGGCGATATCTGAAATTAATCCTAAAAAGTTTCCGGCCGACTCTATTTTTGTCTTGAAAATCCAGAAATTATTGTCAAGTAGGTCGGTTTTTGTGTTTTTGGTAAACGTATAACTGGAAGCAAAAATCAGGTTGTTTTCGGTTAATCGGTCTTTTCTTTCAGAAATACTTTCTATAACTCTTAAGTCTTCAGGACTTGTTGTGATTGTTGGATTAGGGCCGGTCACATCCTGAAGGAATCCATTGGTACCGGATTCAATAATCAGATTTCCGCTGGCATTGAAATAATCAGGATTAACCTGGCTTGCATAATCCCTGGCTACGTCATTCAATCTTCCGTAAGACGAACGATACACATTAAAATAGTTTGCCTTATTGATGTTTTTTACATATTGGATGTTGAATAAGTCAAAACGGGAAGTTGTGTTTCGTTTTGGCGTCCAGGTATAATACATCGAAGCAGTCAGATTCTCCTTGTCCAGACCTATGTTCTGCTGTTTTGCAAAACCAAGGCTGAAAATAGTGTTAGGAATCATGTTTTTCGCAATAATCTTGTCCGTATTAAAAGGAGAAAAGAATCGCGGAACATTTAACTTAACATCGGCACCATATTCTGATAAATTGAAAAATACGTTGTTTGGATTGGCAATTCCTAAATCTGTTGAGGAACCAATATTCCCCCTAAGCGAAAGCTCTAATGTTTCCGCACCTCGGAAAAGGTTACGGAATGTTCCTGTCATGCTGCCCGAAATACCAAAGTTCTGAATATTGGAATGCGTCACGTCGGCTGAAGCACCAAAGCTAAATTTCTTTCGGGGCGTCAGGTAGATATTTGCAATAAGTGAAGATTCGTTAACATCTGTTGAATCTTCTACAAATTGAATGTTTGGGTAATTGAAAACACGGAGGTTGTTCAGTGACCTGGAGGTTGCAGTCCTTCGGAAATCGGCATAAGTACTTCCTTTTGAAATAAAAATAGCATCAGTCAGCGCTTTAGGTCTGTAGCGCAGCTTGTCCTTGCTGTAAATATTAAAGTTGTTGTAAGTAGCACTGTCAGCAACTTTAATCCTATTATTGTTAGAAGGACTGTCTGTAAAAATATTTACTTCGCTAATTTTATAAAGCTTGAAAGGCTTTGTGATAGTAGTGTCTCCAACTCGTACATTTCGGTCGGATATCTTCAGGTTTACATTGGTTTTATGGTTTGTGTCAATAGAGTCACAAACAAAATTAATGTTTGTAGGCTGAAAATAATACGCTCCGTTATTTCTGAAGTTTGTGGTAATACGCTCACGCTCGGCCTCAAAGTTTACAGATTTGAATTGTTGTCCAGGTATAACAAGCGTTTTGTTTTTGTTTTTTTCATACAACGAATCCAGTGCTGGTGTTTTGATTTCTCTGGAAAGAGAATCAATAATATAGGGTTCTCCTGTAGTTACGGTATAGTGTATTTGTCCTTTTTTATTAGGAAGCGTATCTATTTTATAGGATGTTTTTGCATTAAAAAAACCGTTATTGAAATAGTAGGCACGTAATCTAGCAGTCGATTTCTTGGCTCTTGCTTCATCAATAATCACAGGAGGTTCACCAGTTCTTTTTAAAAAGTTATGGATGCCGGAATAAAAAAAGGAGTTTCCTAAACGTTCTACCTGTTTCTTGGAAAGTAATTTAGAGAGGCGTTCGTACTTTTTTGGATTGGCTTTCATTTTTGCCTTAAAAGAAGAATCCGGATTTTGTTTTGCAAGATTGTATAAATTCAATCGTAAATTATATCCCAAAATGGTACTGTTGGGCTTTTGGTATAGAAGATTGTTGATCGCCTCATCTTTTGTGATCTGATCATTTACGAGAATTTCATTCTTTGTTAAAAGTCTTTTTCCTTCCGGAACTCTTTTTACAGTGTTACAGGCGGCAAATATGATTCCTATTAGAATAAATAGTGATATTTTTGTACTTATCTTTTTCAAGTGTCGGGCATATTTAATTCAAAAATACATTTTTTATGGTTAGCAAAAACCAAATAAAATTAATAACGAGCTTACAGCAGAAAAAATTTAGAAAAGAGCATCAATTATTTTTTGCCGAAGGGAAAAAAGTGATTCAAGAACTGATCCATTCTAATTTTTTTCTGGAAAATTTGTTCACAACTACGGCATCTTTCCCGGAGGTAAATCCAAAGAAGATACTGCCCATTTCTGAAAGCGAACTGAAAAAGATCAGTGCCTTGACCACGCCTAATGACTGCCTTGCCGTTTTTAGGATGCCGGAATCTAAAAGTATAAGTGAAACAGGATTAATAGTTGCATTGGATGATATTCGTGACCCTGGAAATTTAGGAACTATCATACGTTTATGTGATTGGTTTGGCATTTCCGAATTGGTCTGTTCTGAGGAAACGGTTGATATTTATAATCCTAAAGTGGTACAGGCTACTATGGGGTCGATTGCACGAGTGAACGTTACTTATGTGAATCTTGAAAAGTTTATAGCTGAAACGACTTTGCCTGTTTTTGGTACGTTTATGGACGGCGATAACATTTATAAGTCTGAACTTCCAAAAGAAGGTGTCATTGTTATGGGCAATGAAGCTAACGGAATTTCATCTCAAATAGAAAAAGCGGTCAATCATAGGATTGCTATTCCAAGATTCGGAAATCTGCAACAGACAGAAAGCCTGAATGTGGCTACTGCTACCGCTATTATCCTAAGCGAATTTAAAAGGAGCTAAGTTTATTGGAAAGTAAAATTGATAAAAACGCCTCGGGTTTTCATTGATGACACGTTTCCTGTCCATGGGCTGTTTGGATCGTTGTCACGAATCAATTCATCATCCAGTCCAAATACGCCTCGAATAGAAGGAGAAAACTTGAAATATTCTAAATATAAATCAACACCAAATCCTAATTCGTAGTTATTCGTCCATTGTTTCATTCTGAAACGGTTGTTTACGTTGTCTTCTTTTGATTTTGAATTACTGCCCAGGTTTAAGGAAGTTGAAAGACCGCCAACTAAGAAAGGACGAACGTTTCCGGTTCTCAAAGAAGAAAACTTTAATAATAAAGGGAAATGGATATAAGTTGATTTTACCTGTCTTAATGCGTCGCTCTGATCTTCAAAACCGGTAAATTGCAGATCCCTCTGTGTATAATATAGTCCCGGTTCAAAACGAAGGTCAATATATTCATACAGTCTTAAGTTCCCTATAAGTCCTACGTTAAATCCCGTAGTTCCTTTTACCTGAATGTCTTTGCCGGGTTGCTTGTAATCCAATTTAAAGTCATAAGCATTGAATCCAAGGAAGTAGCCCCAATGAACACGCTGCTTATCCCAGTTTTCTAAATTGATAATAGGATCTTTGCTGAACAGGTTGGTGCCGAATTGCGCCTGACTATTCAGAGAAAAAGCTAAAAGAAGAATCGCAAATATTTTTTTCATATTTATTTCTTAGACGCAGAATAAATTGTTGCAACTCCAAAAGTTTGTGGTTGATCTGCAACTTCTATAAACCCAATTTTTCTCAAAATATTGTTCAATGCTTCGCCAAAAGGGAAAACTGAAGCTGATTCTGAAAGATAGCCATAGGCAGCATTGTCTTTTGAAAACAGCTTTCCTATAAGCGGAAGGATCTTTTTTGTGTAAAAACTATAGAATTGTTTGTAAGGAGATTTTGTTGGATTGGAAGTTTCCAAAATGACAAAAACACCGCCCGGTTTAAGAACACGGAGGATTTCCGAAAGTCCTTTTTCCAGGTGTTCAAAATTTCGGACACCAAAGGCAACAGTAATAGCGTCAAAAGAATTGTCCTCAAAAGGCATATTTTCAGA
Organism: Flavobacterium microcysteis; assembly: GCF_006385255.1. Classification (GTDB taxonomy): domain Bacteria; phylum Bacteroidota; class Bacteroidia; order Flavobacteriales; family Flavobacteriaceae; genus Flavobacterium; species Flavobacterium microcysteis. The sequence goes on along the minus strand of NZ_VFJE01000054.1, from coordinate 86,149 downwards.
ATCTGCCTGAATCATTTCGATTCTGTTAGACAGGTTCTTGGCTTCGATTTTTTTTCTTCCAACTTCCAGCATTCCTGCAGAAATATCAAGGCCGATTATTTTTGAAGCATTGGTCTGCGACATCAATATGGCTAAATCTCCTGTTCCGGTAGCAATATCCAAAATAGTTTCCGGTTTTTTTGAGGCTACAATCTTTAGTACTTTTTTTCTCCATTTGATATCGATACCAAAAGAGATGACACGATTTAATCCGTCGTATTTTCCGGAAATCGTATCAAACATTTGTTCAACCTGCTCTTTTTTTCCTAAAGACGAACCTTTATAAGGAGTGACGTTCTCTGACATTTTCAATAGTTTGCGCAAAGATAAACTATTATAGTTGATAACAAAAAACATCAATTTAATATGCGTTCAAGTTATTTTAAGAAAAGATGAACAAAGGGTCACTAAATTAGGTTAGAAAAAAATTTACCAAAATTAGGCGATTGCGCTGCATTTGTATATTGTGCAATTTTACAATGTTAAACATAACAATTCAATCTCATGTTTTCAAGGTTATTAATAGCAGAACTGAAATGGGTACTACTGGCACTAGCTATCTCATTTTTTCTTGTGAACAGTATCGACGGTGGCGTTTTTCGAAGCGACACTGAAATTGGGGTGCCACAAACGTTCTTAGGGTTAAATTTGTTTTTGGAAATTTTAGTTTTTTTCGTTTTTAGTACCTTTGTGGTATTTGGTATTAAAGGCTTTTTTGAGATGTATTCTCGAAAATTTGCCAATGTCATTATCTTCATCTCTGGAGTCTTGATGGCGGCACTAATATTTATTTTAAGTTATCAGATACTGTCTATAGAGTAGTTGTTTTCTGAGAAAATAGCATTGAATAGTTTAACTATGAACATCCTGAAATTTTTCAGGATGTTTTTTTTTATTTTCTTGTGAAAGTCTGAAAACTGAAATCAACCTTGTGTTTTTCATCTGCTGGATGGTATTCTTCAGAAATCAATTCCCATTCGTTACGGTTTATTTCAGGAAAAAACGCATCGGCTTCAAACGATTCGTGAACTCTTGTGAGCTCGATTATATCGGCAAACGGCATTCCGAGGTTGTAGATTTCGCCTCCACCAATAATAAAAATATCTTCTTCTTTAGGGCAGGCAGCAATAGCGTTTTCCATGCTATCAACAACAATACATCCTTCTTGAGTATATCCTTTCTGACGGGTAATGATTACATGTGTACGGTTAGGTAAAGGTTTTGGGAAGCTTTCAAACGTTTTTCTTCCCATGATGATGTGGTGTCCGGTAGTGATTTCCTTAAATCGTTTGAAGTCGTCCGGTAGGTGCCAAAGCATGGCATTGTCTTTTCCAAGGGCATTATTTTCTGCAGCAGCAGCAATTAGGGTAATCATCAGGAAGGTATTTTAAGATTGTGGATTGTTGTCAATTTTTGACTGCATTTGCTGTATTTTTCGTTCTTGTTTTGCGACCAGCTTATCGATTTGGGATCTTTCCCAGTTTTTGTTCATAAAGCTATCAGTGATAAATACTCGTATAAAATGAAGAACAAAGATAAATGCCCAGATAATGATGGCCCATAAATCCCAATTGGAGCCAGGATAAAAATCGAGGTCTAATACTCTGTGAATGATGAGGAAAAAAATACTTCCAACAAAGAACAGGATAAAGTGGAAATACAGACGTTTTTTCTGTTTCATCCTGCGACGGGCATATTCGTAGAGTTCGTGTTGGTTATTTTCCATACGATAGAAATTTGATTTTAAAGATAAGACTTATTTTTAAAATTTAAAAAAGCTGCAGGAGAATGTTTTTATTACTCAACGTGAATAGCTATTGGGAGAGCTAAAGAGGCTCTGGCGGTCATGCCTCTAATTTTTCCTGGTTTCCATTCGTTATACTTTTTTATAATTCGTTTGGCTTCCCTATCTAATTGCCCACCTAAACCTTTTAGTATTTTTATACTGGTAACCGATCCGTCTTTTTCAACGATAAAACTCACTATGATTTTGTCGTTGATAGGAGTGATGTCATCCTCGATATGAAAATTTGTGGAAACAAATTTATAGAAGTTTGGCATTCCTTTAGTAGGTTCCGGGTTTTCAAAGATTTCACGATATGGGTATTTTTGAGAATCGGAATCTGTACTTTCACCAGAAACAAGGTCTCCTTCTTTATAAAATTCTATAAAAGTAGCTTTTGTTTTAGTGTTGCTGCCTTTCCATTCGCCTTCCTTAAGACCATTTTTTATTTTGCCGCTCGATTTTCCACCATACATTTCCTCTTCATAGGTGCCATTTCCGTTTTTGACAGTCTGTTTTCCTGTGGCATCATAAAATTGACTGATTTTTAAATTCCCGACTGTTTTTTCTTTTTCAAAATACAGGGCATCCATTTGCAGTTTTCCATTTTCATACCATGTTTTGTGAGGACCTGTAGGATTTGAATTCATATAATTTCCTTCACTTTTTTTGTTGCCGTTTTCGTAGTATGTTGTAAATTTTCCGGTTATGTTAAAACCAAGGCTATCGATGGTTTTTCCTTCTCCGTATAGTTTTCCAGAACGATAATAATTCCGTATCTCATAGGACTCGCTGGGAATATTGTAGTTTTTTACAATCCTGTAGTATTTATAATCTTCTTTAACCGTTGGGTTTTCTAGTGAATCTAAGAAAGTCTTTTTGTCTTTGACGTCTTGTGCCAATAGAAATATAGGCATCATTAAAAATAACGCCGAAAGTATAGCTGATTTCATAAAATGCAAATTAATTTAAATAGCAACCGCTCCTTTTATATGAGGATGCGGCTCATAGCCTTCTAAAGTAAAGTCCTCAAATTTGAAGTCGAAAATGTTTTTGACTTCTGGATTCAGGATCATTTTTGGTAAGGGTTTTGGATCGCGGGAAAGTTGCAATTCCAATTGTTCTATATGATTGTTGTAGATATGTGCATCGCCAAAAGTATGGATGAAATCTCCAGGTTTCAAATCGCAAACCTGAGCAATCATAAGGGTTAATAGCGCATAAGAGGCAATGTTGAAAGGCACTCCTAAAAAGATATCGGCACTTCTTTGGTAGAGTTGGCAGGATAATTTACCATCTGCTACGTAAAACTGAAAGAAAGCGTGGCAGGGTGGAAGTGCGACTTTTCCGTTGGCAACATTTTCAGCAAAAGACTTTGAAGTGTCTGGCAAAACAGATGGATTCCATGCAGAAACCAGCATTCTTCTGCTGTTTGGGTTGGTTTTTAAAATCTCAATCAGCTCTGTAATCTGGTCGATTTCCTCGCTGTTCCAGTTTCTCCATTGATGGCCATAAACCGGACCAAGCTCGCCATTTTCATTTGCCCATTCATCCCAAATTTTTACGCCATTTTCATTTAAATAGCCAATATTGGTGTCGCCTTTCAAGAACCACAATAGTTCGTAGATGATCGATTTAAGATGCAGTTTTTTGGTGGTGACCATAGGGAAACCTTCAGACAGGTCAAAACGCATCTGATAACCAAAAACGCTTTTTGTACCGGTTCCGGTTCTATCTCCTTTTTGTGTCCCTGTTTCAAGAACATGCTTTACTAAATCTAAATATTGTTGCATCTTTCTAGGCTTTAGGCGGTTTTAATACGTTGTAAAGAAATTCAATTAAGATTCTCTTTTGCTAATTTCATCTCGAATTTTAGCGGCCTTTTCATAGTCTTCATTCTGTACGGCTGTTTCCAGCTGTTCGTGCAATTCAGACAGGCTAAGTTTTGCATAGGCATCACTTGCTTCGTTAGATTCTTCCATACCAAATGTTTCAGGATTGGAAAGAACATCTTCTATTGAATCTTGATTCTCGCTTTCCTGTGGATTTGTTTTTAAGAAAATCCCGGCCTTGTCTAAAATGTTTTTATACGTAAAGATAGGAGCGCTAAAACGTAGTGCCAAAGCGATGGCATCGGATGTTCTGGCGTCTATGATTTCCTCGATCTTATCTCTTTCGCAGATGATACTTGAATAAAAAACACCGTCGACAAGCTTATGAATAATGACCTGTTTTACTATAATATCGAACCTTTCGGCGAAATTTTTAAACAAGTCATGAGTTAACGGCCTTGGCGGCTTTATCTCTTTTTCTAAAGCAATAGCAATTGATTGAGCCTCAAAAGCGCCAATTACAATTGGCAATTTTCGCTCTCCGTCCACTTCATTTAAAATCAGCGCATAAGCGCCATTTTGTGTTTGGCTGTATGAAATTCCTTTTATGGTTAGTTTTACTAAACTCATTTATAAGGTCTATGTTTGTTTGTTGTTTTTTAAAAGGCTTGAACTGAATCTTTCGATATTCAAAGGGCAAAAATAATAAAAAAAAGGGCTATCTAAATTTGGATATTCCTATCTAAATTTAGATAGCCCTAATATGGGCACAATTTAAAAAATTATTTACGAATTATTTGCCTTGAATTCTTTTAATTTTTCCGTGAGTTTCGGAACGATTTCAAAAGCATCTCCAACTACACCGTAATCGGCTACCTTGAAGAATGGTGCATCTGGATCCTGGTTGATAACAACTTTCACTTTAGAAGAGTTGATTCCCGCAATATGCTGGATAGCTCCAGAGATACCAATTGCAATATATAAGTTTGTGGCAACAGGTTTTCCTGTTTGTCCAACGTGCTCACTGTGAGGTCTCCATCCTAAGTCAGAAACTGGTTTTGAGCAAGCTGTAGCAGCACCTAAAACGGCAGCTAAATCTTCAAGCATGCCCCAGTTTTCAGGTCCTTTTAATCCTCTACCTCCAGAAACTACAACCTCTGCATCAGCAATGGTTACTTTTCCGGTTACTTTTTCAACATTTTCAACTTTTACTCCAAAATCAGCATCACCAATTGATGGAGCGAAATCTTCCTGAGCAAGAGAAACAGCATTTTCGAAAACTCCATAAGAGTTTTTAGCCAATCCTAGAACTTTTACATCTGTATTGATTTCTGTAATGTTGAAAGCTTTGTTTGAGAATGCATTTCTTCTAACCTGGAAAGGAGAAGTGCTAACTGGTAATCCTACTACGTTTGAAGCGTATCCTGCATTTAGAGAAACAGCAACAAGAGGAGCCAGGTATAAGCTGTCTGTTGTAGAAGAAAGCAAGATTACTTTTGTGCTTTCTTTTTGAGCAGCTTGTTTGATAACGTCGGCATAAGCCTTAGCTGTGAATTTTGATAATTTATCGTCGTTTACTTTCAGTACCTTATCGACTCCGTATTTTGACAATTCGGAAACGTCTCCGGCATTGATAGTTACAGCTGTAACGGTTGTGCCTAAAGATTCTGCAACTTTTTTACCGTAAGAAGCTAACTCGAAAGCTACTTTCTTGAATTTTCCTTCTGCAGATTCTGCGTATATTAATATTGACATGATAATTTATGATTTGTGATTTATGATTTGGAAAGGCAAATCCTAAAACGTTATTTTTAATTTTACTAAAATCTGAAATCTAAAATCTCAAATTATATAACTTTTGCTTCGTTGTGCAATAGGTTGATAAGTTCATCCAGGTTATCAGGGCTGATTAATTTTACCGCTGATTTTGGAGCTGGCTTTTCAAATTTTACTGCTTTAGTAGTAGTATCAGCTGCAACCGGCTCAAGTATTGTCAATGCCTTTGTTCTAGCTGTCATAATTCCTCTCATGTTAGGAATACGAAGGTCTTTCTCTTCAACAAGTCCTTTTTGAGCACCAATAATCAATGGCAATGTAGTCGCTACAGTTTCTTTACCACCATCAATTTCACGTACTGCTTTTGCATTGTTTCCTTCAACTGTCAGGCCGATGCAAGAGTTTACGAAATTTGAGTTTGTCAGTCCGGCAATCATTCCTGGAACCATACCTCCGTTGAAATCCAAAGATTCTCTTCCAGCGATTACCAAGTCATAACCTCCGTTTTTAATTACTTCTGCCAATTGTTTTGCTACGAAGAAACCGTCTGTAGGATTTGCATTTACTCGGATAGCTTCGTTTGCTCCTATTGCCAATGCTTTTCTAAGGGTTGCTTCGGTTTCAGGTCCGCCAACGTTAACTACAGTAACATTAGCACCTTGTTGTTCTTGGAACCATATAGCTCTTGTCAAACCAAATTCATCATTTGGGTTGATTACAAATTGTACTCCGTTTGTGTCAAATTCTGAATCGCCATTCGTAAAGTTGATTTTTGAAGTAGTATCAGGAACATGACTGATGCAAACTAATATTTTCATTTTATGTAAAATTATAGTGTTGATATTTAAGGCTCCGAAATTAAGGATTATAATTTAAATAAAAAACTATGCACGCATAATATTTTAATATTTTTTCCTCAACTATTTCGTTTTCGTTGCAGTTTGGGAGATTTTAATGAAAAATTGAGAAAATCTTTAACAGATAGCTCCCGTTATGTTTGGTATCTTTGCATCCTTAAAAATGCCTGATGGATACTTCTGTAAATAAGCCCAATTCTATATATAATGTTCATTTTGGATTAGTCTGCCTGAGTTCTTTGCTGTTTTCAGCAAGTTTTAATATGCTGATTCCGGAATTGCCGGAATATCTGAGCAGCATGGGAGGCGCTGAATACAAAGGACTTATTGTGGCGCTTTTTACTTTAACAGCTGGTATTTCCCGTCCTTTTAGCGGTAGGCTGACAGATACTTTGGGCCGGGTTCCTGTAATGGCGGTAGGTTCGATAGTGTGTTTTGTTTGTGGTATTTTATATCCGATTTTGACAACGGTTTCCGGTTTCCTTTTCTTGCGTCTGATTCATGGTTTTTCGACAGGATTTAAGCCTACGGCAACTGCGGCGTATGTGGCCGATATTATCCCAAGAGAACGCTGGGGTGAAGCACTTGGAATTCACGGATTGTGCTTTAGTACCGGTATGGCAATAGGTCCGGCAATAGGAAGTACAATCAAGCTGCATTTTTCTATGGACATGCTGTTTTATGCTTCTTCCGTATTTGCGCTTTTGTCTATTGTTATCTTGATGAACATGAAAGAAACCCTGAAACACAAGCATCGTTTCAGCCTGCATATTTTGAAAATTTCCAGAAAAGATATCATAGCAAAAGAAGTACTTCCTGCAGCGGTTGTGACTTTTCTTTCCTATATGGCATATGGTGTAATTTTAACGCTGATTCCGGATTGGAGCCACCATTTAGGAATAGCCAATAAGGGGCTGTTTTTTATGGTATTTACGGTAACCTCATTATTAATCCGTTTTGGTGCTGGAAAGGCCTCGGATAAATACGGCCGCTTAAAGCCTATGGGAATTGGCCTGACCATTCTGATTGTTTCTTTATGCGTTATTGCTTTTAATCAGTCGATTGCCGGACTGCTTGTTGGAGCTGCCTTATTCGGAATTGCAACTGGAATTGTTTCTCCTGCCTTGAATGCCTGGACAGTCGATATGAGTTTTCCGGAACATCGCGGCAAAGCCATGGCTACTATGTATATTGCCCTTGAAGCCGGTATTGGTTTAGGAGCCTTGTTTGCAGGATGGATTTACCAGGATGTGATTGCTAAAATTCCACTTATTATGTATTTGAGTAGTGGAATGACATTTTTGGCTTTGGTTTACGTCGCATTTCGTGTTAAGAAAGATAAGGCTACTGTTTAAGATAACGGTTAATAAAGCAGACTATATCGTTTTCGTGGAAAAACTGTACAACCAGAAAACAACAATTAGTAATTGATTATTATAATTTATTCGATTTAGTAGTTTAAAATAATTATTTTTGCCTTTCAATTTTAAGAAGATAATAAAACATAATATGAGAACAATCCAGTTTAGAGAAGCAATCTGCGAGGCGATGAGTGAAGAAATGCGTCGTGATGAATCTATATATTTAATGGGTGAAGAAGTTGCCGAATACAACGGTGCTTACAAGGCCTCAAAAGGAATGTTGGACGAGTTTGGACCAAAAAGAGTAATCGACACTCCGATTGCTGAGCTTGGTTTTGCAGGTATTGCAGTAGGTTCTGCAATGAACGGTAACCGTCCGATTGTAGAGTTCATGACATTTAACTTTTCGTTGGTAGGGATTGATCAGATCATCAACAATGCCGCTAAAATGCGTCAGATGTCGGCTGGACAATTTCCAATGCCGATGGTTTTCAGAGGACCTACAGCTTCAGCTGGACAGTTAGCTGCAACGCACTCACAGGCTTTTGAAAACTGGTTTGCTAACACTCCGGGATTGAAAGTGGTTGTTCCATCAAACCCTTATGATGCAAAAGGATTGTTGAAATCGGCAATTCGTGATAATGACCCGGTAATTTTCATGGAGTCTGAGCAGATGTATGGTGACAAAGGAGAAGTTCCAGAAGGAGAATATACAATTCCGCTAGGTGTTGCTGAGATCAAAAGAGAAGGAGCGGATGTAACTATCGTTTCTTTCGGAAAAATCATCAAAGAAGCGTATGCTGCAGCTGAAGAATTGCAGAAAGACGGAATCTCTTGTGAAATCATCGACTTAAGGACAGTTCGTCCAATGGATCACGATACAATTTTAAAATCGGTTAAAAAAACAAACAGATTGGTAGTATTGGAAGAAGCTTGGCCATTTGCAAGTGTGGCTTCTGAGATTACTTACATCGTTCAGGAAAGAGCTTTTGATTACCTGGATGCACCAATCCAGAGAATCACAACTGCTGATACGCCAGCTCCATATTCTCCGACATTGCTTAAAGAATGGTTGCCAAATGCGGACGATGTTGTTAAAGCAGTAAAAAAAGTAATGTATAGATAGGTTTTCCTATCCTTTTAGATACCAGATTTTCCGAATAATCAAAAAATCGGAATATCAAGAAATCAAATAATCAAATTGATTATATTTGGAACTTCATCAGACTGATTCTGATGAAGTTTTTTTTTGCAGCACAATATGACTAAGAAAATATTTGTAAGCCTAAGCTTCTTCTTTTTTTGTATAAACTTCCTGAACGCCCAAACTAAAGTAAGCGGAGTTGTTTATGATGAGTTCAAGCAACCGCTTCCTTATGCGAACGTAGTTTTCAAAGGAACCACAGAAGGAATTATCACCAACGAAGAAGGAAAATTTTATTTGGAATCCAAATCAACTCAGAGTGCCATAGTGGTAACATTTGTGGGGATGGAACCGAAAGAAGTTCCAATTGATAAAGCGGTAACCTACAATATGGAAATTAATCTGGGTGCTGGAAAAATGCTGAATGAAGTCGTTATTTATACCGGAAAGACTTCAAAAAAGAATAATCCAGCTATCGATATCCTTAGGAAAATCTGGGCACGCAAAAAGAAAAATGGATTGCGCCAATTCAAGCAATACCAGTATGACAAGTACGAAAAAGTTGAATTTGACCTGAATACAATTGACAGTGCCTTGATGAAAAGCAAACTGTTTAGAGGAATGGAATTTGTTTTTGAACAAGTCGATACTTCAGATGTGACAGGAAAATCATACTTGCCTATCTTTATTAATGAAGCTTTAAGCCAGGTATATGGTGACAATACCAACGGAAAGCTGAAAGAAATTACTAAAGCCAATAAAAACTCCGGATTTAGCAATAACCAGCAGCTCATCGCTTTTATAAAAGATTTGTATGCGGAATATGATATCTACGATAACTACCTGAAATTTTTTGATAAAGATTTCGTGAGCCCGCTATCAAGAACCGGAATCAATGTCTATAATTATGTACTGCATGACAGTACTTATATTGATAAGAAATGGTGCTATAACATCGTGTTTTATCCTAGAAGAAAAAACGAACTTACTTTTAAAGGAGATTTCTGGGTAAACGATACCACATTTGCCATCAAGAAAATCAATCTTACAGCAAGCCGTGGTGCCAATATCAACTGGGTTAAGGAAATCTACATCGAGCAGGAATTTGAAGTACTGAATGACTCTGTCTTTCTGCTTACAAGAGACCATATGATGTCTGATTTTGCTTTTTCTAAAAAAGATAAATCCAGAGGAGTATATGGAAAACGAACGACACTTTTCAGAAATCATAAATTCGATATCAAAAAAGAAGATAAGTTCTATAAAGAAGATGTCAACTTCTATGACCCGGAAATCTATGCCAAAACGGATGAATATTGGAACGAAAACCGTTTTGAAAGCCTGAACAAGGATGAAAAAGGTGTCTATAAGATGCTAGATACACTTAAGACGGTCAAGAAATTCAAAAGGCTTTACAATCTCGTCTCCATATTGGGAAGTGGTTACATCGAAATGGATCATTTTGATTACGGGCCCATCTTCTCCACATTCGGATATAACGATGTAGAAGGAATCCGAGTCAGGACAGGAGGTAGGACCTATTTTGGGCCAAACGATACATGGCGTATTCAGGGATATACCGCTTATGGATTTAAAGACAACCAGTTCAAATATGGTATTTCCGGAAAAGTATTACTGGATAAGAATAACCGATTTATAATTTCAGGAGGAAACCGGCGTGATATCGAACAGATTGGCGTTAGTCTTACGACTTCTAACGATCTTTTAGGAAGGAGCTTTGCCTCGTCTTCCTTATTTGCAAGTGGAGATAACAGCAAGCTGACCTCGGTCAACCTGACTAATTTTTCTGCTGAGGTCGAACCTTTGAAAAACCTGGTATTCCAGGCAGGAATGTCTTATAGGACCTTAAAATCAGCATCGCCAAGCACATTCAGTTTGGATTATTATAAAGTTTTGCCGGATTTGCAAACTCCGCAAGGTGTCATAGAAAGCGAAGTCAAGCAATATGAATTCAATGCTTCGATTGATTATATGCCAGGTAGAAGGCCAATCGGATTTGGTGTGGAACGTACCAATGTAGATTCAAATTTTGCCCGACTGTATCTGAGTTTTAGTCAAGGGATAAAAGGAATTTTCGGAAGCGATTTCGATTATGAGAAAGTACAGTTTTATTACAGACAGCCACTATTGGTAGGAGGCTTTGGAAGACTTTTTACCACTTTAGAGGCAGGAAAGATTTTTGGAACAGTTCCTCTTGGATTGATGGGCGTCGTGCCAGGAAACCAGTCGTTCTTTATCATTGACAATACCTATAATCTCATGAACTATTATGAGTTTATGGCCGACGAATATGTTTCGCTCCATTTTGAACACAACTTCAATGGAAGGTTATTTGCCAGAGTTCCTTTCCTTCGCAAGTTGAACTGGAGAGAAATTATCGGAGTCAAAGGAGTATATGGAACAATTTCAGATGCAAACAGAGCAATAAATGCTCAAACAGCTATACCTTACAGAGCACCAGAAGATGTATATTGGGAATACCATGCAGGAATTGGCAACATTTTCAAAGTATTGCGTGTTGATTTTGCCTGGAGAGGTAACTATCTGAACCTTCCTGATGCCAATAAATTTACCGTAAAGGCATCTTTTGGATTCTATTTTTAAGAAATCCTTATTTTTAAATTGTTTGTATGCGTTTTTATTGTTTCAATGTATCTTAATGCTTATTTTTGCACCCGCTAAAATATAAGAGAAACAAATTTAGAATATGAGTGCAGCTAAGCAAAAATCTTTTGATGTATTGATCGAAATACCAAAAGGAAGCAGAAATAAATACGAATACGATTTCAAACTGAAAAAAATACGCTACGACAGAATGCTATTTTCTTCGATGATGTATCCAGCAGATTACGGATTCATTCCAGAAACTTTAGCATTAGATGGTGATCCATTGGATGTATTAGTGTTGGTTACAGAGCCTACTTTCCCTGGTTGTGTAATGGAAGTAAAACCAATCGGTGTTTTCCACATGGCAGATGAAAAAGGACCAGACGAAAAAATTATCTGTGTTCCGGTTTCTGACCCAATTTGGAATAAATTGAATGACTTGAGCGATATGAATCCGCATATGTTGAAAGAAATCGAGCATTTCTTCCAGGTATATAAAGATTTGGAGCAGAAAAAAGTTGATGTAGAAGGATGGGGTGATGTAAATGAAGCAAAAGAAATCATCGAAAAATGCGTTGATCGTTTTGAATCTTTAGAAAACAGACCGGAAGAATTATTTAGCATTAGATAATCGAATTCCTAAAAAATTATTAAAAAAGCAATATTCAATAAAGAATATTGCTTTTTTATTTATGTTGGTTTCGTTACATTTACACTTATTAACCAAAACCAACAAACTTTAATATGGAGTCAATAATGATTTATGTGCCGGCAATACTCGCTGTAGTCGGACTTCTTTTTATGGCGATTAAAAGATCTTGGGTTTTAAAACAAGATCCTGGAGATGGAAAGATGAAAGAAATTTCAGAATACATCTACGAGGGAGCTTTAGCCTTTCTTAAAGCAGAATACAAATTATTAACTTTTTTCGTTATTGGCGCTAGTATCGCATTAGCGGCAATCACATTTTTACCCGGAGCTACTACTCACTTATCTATAGTGATTGCGTTTATTTTTGGGGCTGTATTTTCTGCTCTGGCAGGAAACATGGGAATGAAGATTGCTACAAAAACAAATGTCAGAACGACACAGGCAGCTCGTACGAGTTTGCCACAAGCATTAAAAATATCTTTTGGCGGTGGAACGGTAATGGGACTTGGCGTTGCAGGTCTTGCTGTTTTAGGTCTTACCGCTTTTTTCATTTTCTTTTTCCATTTCTTTATGAACGGACAATGGGTTGAAGGAATCTATGATGGAGAAACAAGGACTGCAAATGAATTAATGACCATCTTACTCGAAACTTTGGCAGGATTCTCTCTTGGAGCAGAATCGATTGCTTTGTTTGCCCGTGTAGGTGGTGGAATTTATACAAAAGCTGCCGACGTTGGAGCGGATTTGGTAGGAAAGGTAGAAGCCGGTATTCCGGAAGATGATCCAAGAAATCCAGCCACAATTGCCGATAACGTAGGAGATAACGTTGGAGACGTTGCAGGTATGGGAGCCGACTTGTTCGGATCGTATGTAGCAACCGTTTTAGCGGCAATGGTTTTAGGAAATTACGTAATCAAAGATATGGGCGGAATCATTACGGGTGATAAATTCGGAGGAATAGGCCCTATACTTCTGCCAATGGCAATAGCTGGTGTTGGAATCATTATTTCAATCATCGGTACAATGCTGGTTAAAATTAAAAGCAATGACGCAAAAGAAGCTCAGGTTCAAGGCGCACTAAACGTTGGTAACTGGGTTTCTATCGCATTGATTGCTGTAGCATGTTTCTTTTTAGTTACATGGATGCTTCCAGCAACAATGAAAATGAAATTCTATGGTGAAGGTTACCATGAAATTTCTTCTATGAGAGTTTTTTATGCGACTTTGGTCGGATTGTTCGTAGGAGCTGTAATTTCTTCCGTTACCGAATATTATACAGGATTAGGTAAAAAGCCAATCCTGGCTATCGTACAGAAATCTAGTACAGGAGCAGGAACAAATATTATTGCCGGTTTGGCAACAGGTATGGTCTCTACATTCCCAACCGTATTGTTGTTTGCTTCTGCAATTTGGGCTTCTTATGCTTTTGCAGGTTTTTATGGAGTTGCTTTGGCAGCTTCTGCTATGATGGCAACAACAGCAATGCAGCTGGCAATTGATGCTTTTGGTCCTATTTCAGATAACGCTGGAGGAATCGCTGAAATGAGCGAATTGCCAAAAGAAGTACGTCAGCGTACCGATATTTTGGACTCAGTAGGAAATACGACTGCGGCTACCGGAAAAGGTTTTGCTATTGCTTCAGCGGCCTTAACATCATTAGCTTTATTTGCGGCTTACGTAACCTTTACAGGAATTGACGGAATTAACATCTTTAAAGCTCCCGTTCTGGCGATGCTTTTTGTTGGAGGTATGATTCCTGTTGTGTTCTCTGCATTGGCAATGAACTCCGTTGGAAAAGCAGCGATGGATATGGTATACGAAGTAAGAAGACAGTTTCGTGAGATTCCAGGAATTATGGAAGGAACAGGAAAGCCGGAATATGCAAAATGTGTGGACATTTCGACAAAAGCTGCCTTAAGAGAAATGATGCTTCCGGGAATATTGACTATAGGATTTCCAATTGCGATTGTTCTTTTAGGAAAATTGGTTTATCCTGAAAACAATCAACTAATTGCAGAAATGCTTGGTGGATATATGGCTGGAGTTACCGTTTCCGGAGTATTATGGGCGGTTTTCCAGAATAATGCAGGTGGTGCTTGGGATAATGCCAAAAAATCATTCGAAGCAGGCGTCATGATTAACGGAGAAATGACATATAAAGGCTCTGATGCGCATAAAGCGGCAGTAACGGGTGATACGGTTGGAGATCCATTTAAAGATACATCTGGGCCTTCTATGAACATTCTGATTAAGCTTACGTGTTTAATTGGTTTGGTAATCGCTCCTATCTTGGGTAGCCATGATGCAAAACCTGTAATTGATGATCTTGAAGGAATTGAAATCGTTCTTGATGAAACGACACCGGCACCTGAAGTAAAACAATCAACAAAGGAAATCAGGATTGAATCTGTAAAAGATGCCGACGGTAAAGTAAAAGCTACTGTTACAACTGTTACAGATTCAGCTGAAGCCGTTGAGGTTTTTGAAGGAACCGAAGCAGAAGTAGCTGCAAAGATTGAAGCCTACAAAAAGAAATAAGCTTTATAAAAAAGAAAAAGCCTTCCAAATTGGAAGGCTTTTTTTATGTTTTAGTATTACGAAGTCTGAACTAAATAAAGTATTTCATTGCTTAGTCAGTATTATATCATTAGGGATTATAAAACTAGGATTGGATTGTGTGATATCAAGCGAGCCTCCTTCTGGTACTAATGTACCCCTTGGACCTTCATTGTTTTTTAAGGTAAGTTTCATTTGGGTCGTACTGCCTGGCAAAAATTCAAAAAACGCTCTGCATTCATCTTTACGAAGTCGCACATCCTTAAAGCTAAACATAATCTGAGTTTCATATGGGCAGCATGAATACATGGGATGTAGATCCGGATTGGGATCTGAATTCTGACTTATCGTATTGACTATAACTCTACCATTAGAACTATAGCTATAGTCGCCAATCATAAAGTCACTATAATTATTATATTCAGAATCAAGATAACGTGTAATCTTTTGAAGTTTGAAAGTTACACTTTTTCCGGCATCGACCCATACCCAAGTACCCACAAACTTATCAAAATCTCCGTTAATATCTTTAATGTAGCTTCCAGATGGCAGATCCGATTGTGAATCCAAATTTTTAATATCAACAATTTGTGCCTGAGAAAGGAAAGATGTAATAAGCATCAGAATCAGAAATATATTTTTCATAATATGTTTTTTTAGTTGCATGTTGTAGAAATCACTTGGTTGTTTGCGTAATCTAATCTTTTCCATTGGGTAAAATCTGAATTTCCTGAAAATAAAGCAGTCCCCATATTTAATTCAGTTGCCATTTTCAAAAAACCTTTTTCATTTTCCAAAGCACTGTTAGATGTACTTATATTATATTTTTCTATATATTTAAGAATCAATTTTTGTTTTCCATTTTCTGTTGATAAATGTTTATTTCCAAAGGCTATAAATTGAGTTCTGTCAGCAATAGTCATCAAATATCTAGTGCCAGATTTTGTCACTAGTCCGCTGAAAAAATCATCCGTAATCCCTGGGTCTTTTAATTTTTGATATATATCAACAAGGTCATCAACACTATATACTGATAATAAGCTATTATAATGGCTGTGCATTGTTCCTAACAGCGTATTAAAATAACCGTATTCAACCTGAGGTTTACTTATAGTTCCATTCATTTCGATAAATTTAAACAGGCTGGGAGGTTGTGAATTTAGATCAGGGTTTTCATAAGCTGTAAAAATTTTTTCAAACCTATATTCAGTTGCCTGTAACAAGTTATTCATTTTCTGCCTGAAAAGTACATCTTCTGCCAGTTTTTTAACCTTATTGCATTCTTTTTTAGGGTTTTGGAGTATGGGAAGAGCAACGATTACTTCGTCCTCAGGATTCGGAGCACCACCTCCACCGTCTCCTGGTTGTATAGGTTTGGTGAATCCACCATCATCATGACCCTCTTCATCTTTGCCACAGACTCTTTCGCTGCTTGTTTTGAGACATTGTGAGCAAAGATCACAGGTACCATCAGCACATTTGCCCCTGCCGTTGCAGTTAATAACCCATGTGAAAATCGTGCCACAGCCCGTTCCTCGTCCAGCACTGGCATAGATTTCTTTATATCCTGTTTCTTTCGGGTTACCGGCAGCATCAATAGAAAAAGTAGACTCTATAATCATGTCTAGCCAATTTCCTTTTTTATCATATACGATTAAATAAAACCGGCGATCTTCTTTTTCTCCTTCTTTGGGAGTTATCCGGAATGAATATGCTGTTTTTCCATAAGCTACTGTCTGGGTAATATGGTCAGTATCCACAATAAAATCATCGGGAGCATTGCCTTCACTGGAGCGTAGTGCCACAAAATCCTCACTGTTTTCTGGAAGCTTAAAAGTGGTTTTGAAATCGGCAAGTCCTGTAAGTCTTTTGAATGTCGAAAAGGACACATTTGTTATCTGCTCGCTATTCTGCTGTTTGTTTTCTGGAATAGGAATTTGATCAGTCTGGCAACCTAGAAATAAGAATATCCCGCAAATCAGGATATAAAGGGAGGGTTCAAGTTGTTGTTTCATATATTTATGGTTT
Organism: Flavobacterium microcysteis; assembly: GCF_006385255.1. Classification (GTDB taxonomy): domain Bacteria; phylum Bacteroidota; class Bacteroidia; order Flavobacteriales; family Flavobacteriaceae; genus Flavobacterium; species Flavobacterium microcysteis. The sequence continues at coordinate 69,494 of NZ_VFJE01000054.1, read as the reverse complement.
TTACTTAATCTGTTTGGTGGTAGCTAAAATCAAAAATAAATAAAAAAACAACAAAAATTAATTAATAACACAAAATATTTAAAAAAATCCCATAATTGTGTTAAATTGTCGATGACTGTAATATTGAAACGAATTTTCCACACTAATTTTAATCTAAGAAACAATAAAGATATAGTAGGTTTTTATTTTAGATAGAATAATCCAATCGCTTAAAGGTTTTTCAATAATAATGGTTTTCTATTTTTTCTGTTATTTAAAAAAAGATATGTAAATAAAAAAGCCTACACTTTTAGTGTAGGCTTTCTCTATGATTTTGTCTCGGTCTTTTAAATAAGTCGATTTTGTATCAGCATATTTTAGGGCTAACTCAAAGATTAAAATAATCCGTTAATTTCGGCATTGATTCGGTTAATGATACCCCCTAAGTCTTCTGGATTGTCTACAAAATTGATATTGTCAACATCAATAATCAGAAGCTTTCCATTAGTATAGCTTTGGATCCAAGCTTCATATCTTTCATTCAAACGACTAAGGTAATCGATAGAAATAGAGTTTTCGTATTCTCTACCACGCTTATGGATTTGGTTCACCAGATTCGGAATAGAACTTCTCAGATAGATTAGCAAGTCCGGACCTTCTACCAATGATTCCATCAATTCGAAAAGCGATTTGTAGTTGTTGAAATCACGATTGGTCATCAATCCCATGGCATGCAGATTGGGAGCGAAAATATGCGCATCTTCATAAATCGTTCTGTCCTGAATGATGTTTTTTCCGCTTTCGCGTATCTGAAGTACCTGTCTGAAACGGCTATTCAAGAAATAAATCTGAAGGTTGAACGACCAACGTTCCATCTGATGGTAAAAATCATCAAGATAAGGGTTGTCTACTACGTCTTCAAAGTGCGGTTCCCATTTAAAATGTTTTGCTAACAATCGTGTTAGTGTTGTTTTTCCGGCTCCAATATTTCCTGCTACTGCTATGTGCATTACGGTAATGTGATTTTATATTGACTGATTTCGTTTTCGGTAAAAATAGATAAAATTTGGTCTTTAAAAGAAAAATGACTGAAGCTTTTTTCTTTTAATTGGATTGGCGATAACGACTCGTCTTCTAAATTATAGAGAAACAATCCATTATCGATTTTCATCAAAATTTGTTTTGGAGAAACAACCTGCAACTGATTGTAATCGGGAACATGCCCAAGAAAATTCACTTTCCCAAACAGATTCGAAACATACAAGTTTTGCTTAGTGTCGATCCAGTAAAAATAGTTGTAATCTGATTGATAGAATTTTACGTTTTCTTTAAAAGATGGAGTTATTGATTGAAAAGTGCTTTTCTGGATATCAAACAATCCTAATTTTTGGCTCAGCATATCATATACCCACAATCTGTTTTGCGATGCAAGGCTCACAGCTTCCGGATTTAAGGGCGTTTGCAGCTCAGAAAAATTAATTCTTGCGGTTTCATTCAGCTGATTATCCAGTAAAACAACTGTTGTAAACTGTTTGTAAAACAGAACCAGCTGTAAAGGATTTTGCAGATCGACCTGGTGAATTTTGCCTAAGGAAACATTTTTGTAAAAATACACATGATTCGGACTGGTCTTCTTAAATTCATTCTGGTTGATAGAATAGAAATTCCCGAAGTTGTCTTTTCCGATATACTGTCCCGTTTCCCATTTTTCTGCATTAGAAAAAAAAGGGATAATGCTTGGCTGCTGTGAGAATGCCAATACGGGAATAAGAATCAGGGCTATAAAAATAATTTTTCTCATAGTAGGTGCCAATTTACGAATATCCTTTCAGATGTTGGTCTTTATACAAATATTTAATATTGTGTTCAAATGGCAAGGTTAAAATTATTTAACAAAAGCTTTGTAGCAAATATTGTCCAAATCCGTCATATTTGTATACTAAATTTTGTTTTATGAAAAAACACCTGATTTTTTTAATGATGTTGGTTTCAATTTCCAACTCTTATGCTCAAAAACAACAAGGAACTTCTGCTATGGGAACTCAGGAATTTCAAGGAATGGCAGTCTATGAATCTAAAACGAGCACGCCTGATATGAAATCAAGATTTTCCGGGAATAGAGAAATAACACCGGAAATGCAGAAGTCTATTGAAGAAAGGATGAAGAAAATGCTGGAGAAAACGTTTATTCTAAATTTCGATAAGGCTGCTTCAATCTATAAGGAAGATGAGAGATTAGATGCTCCGGGTCAAAATAATGGTGGATTCCGAATGATGTCTTCCATGATGGGAGGCGGAGGCACTTACTATAAAAATGTAAAAGAAAAGACATTCTCTGTCGATAAAGAATTTATGGGGAAAGAGTTTCTGGTAAAAGATACGTTGCCAAAACTGCAATGGAAGCTAGAAGGCGAAACCAAGCAGATTGGCGGTTATACATGTTATAAAGCTACTGCAGTAAAACAAGTTGCCCGTTCGGATTTTAGAAACTTCAGACAGAAAAAACAAGAAGAGACAAAAGAAGCAAAAGACAAAAAACCGGAAAAAACGGAAGATAAGAAAACCAATTTCATGGATGACTTTGAAATGCCAAAAGAAGTGAATGTTACGGCTTGGTATGCGCCGGAAATTCCTGTCAATCAAGGGCCGGAAGGTTACTGGGGATTGCCGGGACTGATTCTGGAAGTCAGCGATGACAAAACGGTAATCTTATGTTCGAAAATTGTGCTTAATTCAAAGGAAAAAGCCGCAATCAAGGCGCCATCAAAAGGCAAAGTTGTTACGCAAAAAGAATATGATGAAATTGTAACTGCAAAAATGGAAGAAATGCAAGAACAATTTAGAAGAGGCGGCGGCAGACAGGGAATCAGAATAGGAAATTAATTTTATAAAAAACGTTTAAAAAAACATAGGCTGTGATTGCAGTCTATGTTTTTTTTATGTACAGTGATTATGTAATCAATTTATAGCCTTGGCTTCGAACATTTATAATCTGGATGTTTGGGTCAAGGCTAAGTTTTTTTCTCAATTTTGTAATGAAAACATCCATACTCCGGCCGTTAAAAAAATCATCATCTCCCCAGATTTTTTTTAAAACAAGAGAACGGTCTAATATGTCGTTCTTATTTTCTATTAAAAGATGAAGCAGTGAGGCTTCCCTGTGTGTAAGGAATTGTATGTTGCCTAAATAATCAAGAGTCTGTTTGGTTTGGTTGAAAATATAATTGCCTATACTGATATTCTCATCGTTTTTTTCTAATTGGATTCTGCCTAAAAGCGCATGGATGCGGACAATTAATTCCTCCATACTAAACGGCTTTTTCAAATAATCATTTCCTCCTAGTTGGAAACCATCAACCACATCTTGTGTCTGCGATTTTGCAGTAAGAAAAATGATGGGTGTTTTTTTGTCCAGTTTTCGGATTTCCTTAGCCAGCGTAAACCCATCCTTTTTTGGCATCATAACATCCAATACTAAAAGCTCTGGTTTTTCTTTAGAAAAAGCTTCAAAAGCCTCTTCTCCATTTTTACATGAAAAGACTTCGAAATTCCGTGTTTCCAGACTCTCTTTTATGATTTGGGCGAGGGCAGGCTCATCTTCTGCCAGTATGATTTTTATTTTGCTAGACATCAGATAATTTTATTTTAAAAATAGTCAGTTCCTGGCTTGAAAGCAATTCTAATGTGCCGCCATGTTTTTCTATGATTTTTTTAGAATAATAAAGCCCTATTCCAAATCCTTTTACATCATGCCTGTTTCCTTTTGGGATTCGGTAAAACTTGTCAAAAATCTTTTCTCTCTGGTCTTTTTCGATTCCCTGACCATTGTCCTGTACCATAATTTCAAGAGTATTGGCAGCATATTTTAAATGGACATCAATTATGTTACCTCCGTATTTAAAGGCATTATCAATCAGGTTGGAAAGCGTATTTTCAAAATAGAAAGGATCAATTTCAACAATAAGCTGCTCCATATTAGAATGGAAGGACATGTTTTTTTCAGGATGAATCACCTTGTGCTTTTCTACAAGATTCCGTATGGTTGAAACGATGTTGGTTGGCTCTTTATGAAGCAAGAGTTTATCCGTGTCTAAAGTGGCTGTTTCTAAAAGCTTTTCTACCATAATTTCCAGCTTTTTTAGTTGCTGGTTTGAAATGTCAAGATAACGATTCGTCTTTTCAGTGTCGTTTACCGCATTAAAATTCCGGATACCTTCAATAGCAGTAGCAACCGTTGTAATTGGCGTCTTGAATTCATGGGTGATATTACTGATAAGGTCATTTTTAATTTCATCTACTTTTTTCTGTTTATTGATTGTTTTTAATAAATAAAATAGACAGCCAATTATTGATAATGAGAGAAGAAAAGAAAGAATGATTTCTACCATACTGCGTTTTAAAATCTCTACTACCGGATTTGAAAATAGTAGTTTCAACTTCTGGCTTGGAGGAAGAAATGTAGAATTAGAAGTTGTACTCAAAGGAAAATGACTGTTTTTGTCCAAGTGGTAATTCTGAAATACGGTATCTGTTTTTAGATGCTGCATTCCGTATTGGATAGTGATGTCTTTTCGTGCCAATTCTTTGTCCAGAGTTTTGCTTACTTTATCAAATTCAATTGAATCGCGGGTCAGCGAAATAAGGATTTTATTGGTAAAACTTTGGATTTTTGAGACGCTATCCATGGCCCGTCTTCCTGTAAGAACTTTTACTTCAGAAAGCTTTCCGGGCCCTAGTCCAAAAGGCTTCCTATGCATTTCGGTGGTTTTGCCTTTTATCGTTTTTGGGCTTTCAGGTTTTGGAGAATCTATAAAGTTGATTTCTTGTTTTGATGCATTTCTGGAATTGTTGATTTTTATGACAGTAGTCATTTTTGGCGAATCATCTTCAGTGAAAGTGCTTGACGCAATTACCCTTTCCGCAGGTTTTATTTTTTTGTGTGTAAGTGCCTTGATAAAAACGGAGTCGGAAATAATATTCTGTACAAAATTAGGGTCCTTGATAGAATCATTTCCAACAAAAGTCATGAAGTCGGTTTTTACATCTTCTGCATAATAATGCTCTACGCTATTGTCAAAAGCAATCTGTACATCATTAATGAGTCGTTGCTTATTTTCAGCATAGTTTTTTATATTCCAGTAAATCTGCAAACTGATTGTTGCAATGATGGTTACGGAAATAAAAAATAAAATGTATTTATAATTCTTTGATTTCATTTTTCAAAAGTATAAACAAAAAGCATTGAAAAAATGCCGTTAACAATCGTTAACGTTGGTTAACTGAAAATAAGATTTCATGTGGTTTACTTTGTATCATTAATTAAAAAAAACCAACGAACATGATAAAATCAGCAATTACTGCAGCAATAGTAGCAACCCTTTTTTCTTTCCAACTGATGCAGGCCCAGGAATTTACCGGACGGGCAACATACCAGACAAAAACAATAATGAATGATATACAGATAAGTGGCTCAAACATGACTCCTGATCTGCAAGCCTCACTTGAAGAAAAATTGAAAAAAGGTTTTGAAAAAACCTATGAATTGAGTTTTAATAAAACGGAATCGGTTTATGAAGAACCACAAAGATTGGAATCTCCAAGCGGTTCGTCAGGAGCAAAAATGGTAGTCGTGAATACCAGTTCATCAGGGGATGGCAAATCGTATAAAAATATAAAAGATAAAACTGTGCTTTCTGAAGAAGACTTTTTTGGAAAAGAATTTCTAGTGTCAGATTCTTTACCAAAATGGGATTGGAAGCTGGTGGACGAGACTAAAAAGATAGGAAACTTTACCTGCTATAAGGCTATAGGTGTAATTCCTGTCTCTAAAGAAGACTTAGAGGCTTATGAAAAAATGAAGAATAAAAAAAGTGAAAGCAAAACAGTATTGTTTACTGTAAACGAACCTAAAGACAGAACGATAACGGTTTGGTATGCACCAGAAATTCCGGTAAGTCATGGTCCGGGTGAATATTGGGGATTGCCGGGTCTAATCATGGAAGTAAACGATGCGAAAACAGTAATATTATGCTCTAAAATTGTATTGAATCCAAAAGATAAGGTGGTGATCAAAATGCCAAAAAAAGGAAAAAAAGTAACAAAAAAGGAATATGAAGCACTAATTGAAAAGCAAATGGAAAGTATGAAGGATTCGAAGGGCAACATCCATATTAATTTAGGCAATTAATCATTAGTTTTACACATCCAATTTCTCTTACAATATGAAAAAAATACTATTCCTTACATTTCTATTCCTTTCCATTTCAGGATATTCCCAGAATATACGTTTTTCAGGTATTGTAGCTGATGCGAATGCTGTTGGTTTGGAAATGGCTAATGTCATGGCTGTTAATCAGTCTACAAAAGCAATGGATTCCTATGCCATTACAGACGATAAGGGAAGATTCCAATTGTCGCTCAAAGCCAATACTGTTTACAAGATAAAGGTTAGCTATATTGGTTATCAGGCAAAGGAAGTAGATGTGCAGACACAATCTGAAAACATGGTTCAGACACTTGTATTGGAACAAGGAGTTGATTTGGATCAGGTAGAAATTGTACAGGAAATGCCGGTTTCCATAAAAGGCGATACCATTGTCTATAATGCTGATTCTTTTAAAACGGGCACCGAAAGGAAGTTGGAAGATGTTTTGAAAAAACTCCCTGGAGTTGAAGTAAATGCCGATGGCCAAATTGAGGTTGAAGGGAAGAAAGTTCAGAAACTGATGGTAGAAGGCAAGGACTTTTTTGATGGGGATACAAAATTGGGAGTGAAAAACATTCCTGCAGATGCTATTGATAAAGTTCAGGTATTGCGAAATTACAATGAAATTGGGGCATTGAAAGGTCTTGAAAACAATGAAGAAAATGTGGCAATGAACATCAAACTGAAAGACGGGAAAAAGAATTTCTGGTTTGGTGACATGAGTGCAGGAATAGGTATTGGACATGAAGACAGCCGTTATATTGTAAATCCGAAGCTGTTTTATTACAACCCAAAATACAGTATCAACCTCATTTCCAATTTCAATAATATAGGAGAATTACCACTAACCATACAAGACTATTTTAAATTCACCGGTGGTTTTAGGGGCATGATGCAAAAAGGAGGAAGCTCTTTTAACGTTTCGTCAAATGATTTGGGCATAGCCATGCTAAGAAACAACAGAGCAAAAGAAATTGAAACTAAATTTGGAGCGACCAACTTTTCGTATAATGTCACTAAAAAATGGAGCCTGAGCGGTTTCGCAATTCTTTCTTCCTCTGAAACAGATTTAGAAACCCGATCCAGAAGTACCATTCTTGAAACTGGCGTGAGGCAGAAAAACGAAGAAATAGCACACCAGAAAAGCAATCTGGGATTGTTTAAGTTTAGTTCGAGCTATAAGCCCAACACAAAACTGCAGTTTGACTATGATGTCTTGATGAAACAGTCAAAACAGGATGAGAATAATAATTTATTAAGGGAGTTCACGGTCAATGATGTTACTTCTGCAGAAGATATCTATACAAAGAAAAAACAGAATCCAACCTCAATAAATCAAAATGCAAGTTTGTATTATACGGCAAATGATAAAAATGTTTTTGCCTTTGAAATGCAGCATCTTTATCAGGACGAAGATCCTTTTTATAATGCCAATTTAATGACTCAGCCTTTTGCCTTGTCGGGTTATGTGGAAAATCAGGATAGAAATAATTTAAACCAAAGCCGTTTTGTAAAAACCAATAAACTTGATGCAAAACTAGATTATTACTATATGGTTACGCCAAAAAGCAACATCAATGTGACTTTAGGAAATACCAATTCGCATCAGAATTTCAATTCGAGCATTTTCCAAATTTTGGACAATGGCAATAAGAACAATCTTGAGGCACCAGAAAACAATAACAAAGTAAGCTATGATTTTAATGATGCTTTTTTAGGACTGCATTATAAATTCCTGACAGGAAAATTCACTTTTACTCCGGGATTCAGCACGCACTATTACACTATGGATAATGCACAGTTAGGGACAAACTACAAACAAAATTTTTCCAAGATACTACCAGATTTTTATGCCCTGTATCAGATTAAGAAATCAGAAACGCTGACATACACTTTTGCACTGACAAATAATTTTACAGACATCAACAATCTGGCAATGGGCAATGTGCTTTCAGGCTACAGCAGTTTGTACAATGGAAACAGATTCCTTGAAAATTCAACTTCACAATCACATTCCTTGAGATACTTTAAATACAGTATGTATAATTTGGAAAACATCTTTGCGAACATCTCATACAGCAAAGTAACCGATGCCGTGAAAAGCAGAATCGTTTTTGATAATGTAAACCAAACGTTGGCTCCCTATAATTCAAATCTGGCTGACGAAACGATTGCTGCCAATGGTGCCTATGGACGTTCTTTCTTGAGATATTATAAAGCTTCAGCGGGTATTGGATTCAACTGGTCGAAATTTAATAACATCCAGAACGGAAATGTAAGAACACAGGAAAGTATCATGCAGAATTATACACTAAAAGCCTCGACAAACTATAGAGACTTGCCTAATCTTGAAGTGGGATATAATTTTGTAATCAATGATTATGCAGGCTCAAAATTCTTTACCGACAGGCCATTTGCTAAAGTAGATTATTATTTCCTGGATAGTTTTTCTTTTGTGGCGGAATATGAATTCTATCACTATTATAACAGCAGCAAGACAGTAGAAAACGAATATGATTTTCTAAATGCCAGCCTGATTTACCAAAAGAAAGACAGCAAGTTTGAATATAAAATCGGGGCAACAAACTTATTAAACACCAGATCACTGAATGATGACAGTTTTAACCAATATCGTACTACTACATCACAGTATAGAGTTCAGCCAAGATATCTGATACTGACATTAAAATACAATTTATAAAAATACAATTTCAGTCAGGCTATAAGCTTAAGGCAGTTGGGAGTTTTGAGTTAGTTACTCCTATGCCAGATATATAGCCAGACTGAAATATAATCTTCTATTTTTGGTAAGAGGTAGATTTGCTGAAAAAATCAATTAAATTTGTAAGACAAATCAATTAAAAAGCCAAATATGAAGAACTACACTCTGGGATTATTATTGTTCCTTTCTGCATTTGCTTATTCACAGAACAAATTTGAAAAAGCGACCTATACTTCCACTACGTTTGGACAGTACATCAAACTGAAGCTGCTTGATAATAACCAATATGAATTTGTTCTCTTTTATGGGGATTATGAAGTTAAGAATGATACGTTGCATTTCAAAAACAATTATTCGAGTGGGCCTGATTTTGGAGTTGTTTTTTCTTCAGACGCCAATCCAAGTTCAGGGAAAATCAAGGTAAATATAAAGGGAACTTCGGTTTATTATTCAGGAATATATATTGGTACCCAGTCAGGCAAAGCAGAGCCGGATTATAAGATTGTTTCTGAGTTGATAGGTGAGTTAAAAGCTGATGATGAGGAAGCGAACTTTGAAATCAATAAGGCAGAATATCTTTATCTGGCAAGAGAAGATTATAACGGAGAAACATCCCTATATAAGTATGCCCTGCCAAGAAATATCAATGAAATCAAAATTGAATACACGCCTAATTATTTATCGAAAGTAGACCTTAAGGGCTATATTAATGAAAAAAACGAATTGATAGTTTCTGAAAATAATAAGAATCCATTGACTTTTGTGAAAGGACAAAAACCAGAAGTAACGGAAACTAAAGAAAAACCAATAGAAACGATAAATAAAAAGAATTGGACTTTTCCAGGCAAACCAGATATTTATGGTTATGGTGCTGTAGACAGTACGGCTGTAGCAACAGTATCAAATTTTAAATTGGCGGTACAGGACAACCTGAAGAAAGCATTAGAGGCAACTAAAAGCTCACCACAGAAATTTTTGGTGGTTTCGTATGATCCGGATAATAAAAATGCGAAGAACTTTTTTGATGTATTCATACAAAATCAGGAATACAATATAGGAAGCTATAGTTCTTATGGGCAGGTTGCAGATTATGACAAGTATAATTATTATTTAGCAACGGTAAAAGACGAGTCTTGGGCGAAAAAGAATGTAATGTTTAAATCCACAACCCTAGTTATGGATGCGGATGGAAATATCTTGAGCCAGACTGAAGGAAGTTTACCAGAAAATGCCGGCCTTTTTGATGTCTATTATGGTTCGATAGGGGAAAAGCTGAAGTATGTAAAAGCAATGGTGGACCTGAATAAGGTTTTGGATTCCAAAAAAGCGAAAGATTCTGAAATCGTAAAGAAACTGTTGCCGCTTTCAGATGAGAATCTGTATAGCTGGTCTATTGAACCGCCAGTAAAAGTGGCTGTTGGTTCTGAGGAACCGCCTTCGCCAGTGAAGGTAGATACCATAGAAGAATATCCAAATTATGAAAATCAAACAGCCTATACGAAAGTAAATTTTGATAAAAAGAAACTGCTTTCTGCCTGGGATAGAATTGTCAATAGCCATGCAAAAGATAAAACGCCAGACATGGATTTTGTGAAAATTGCATTAGCCGAAGTGCAAAACAGAGGATTTTATTATAAAATTTATAATGAGGAAAGACCGTTTGATGAAACCAACTTTAAAGCCATTGATTATCTGTTGAAACATTATGATGCGATTCTTGAAGAACAAAAAAAGACATCCAAACAAGGAGATGCGGCAGATTATTATGCGGATTATACCCCAACAATAGAAACGCAACTGCCATTAGCCATTTCTGGTGGTATTTCTCAAATTGGAGAGAATACTGATGAGAAATACAGAAATAGGGTAATGGATGTTTATAAAAAAGTAATCGCAAAAAAACCTCAGGACTATACTACGACTCTAGGATATTTAAGACTTTTGCAAACAATTGCTGAAGCTCAGAATAAAGAAAATCCGTTTGTAACTGAATATGACGCTTTCTTCAAGGAAGCATTCAAAGGAGGCAAAAACGAAATCGAAATTTTAGATGATCTATACACTTCTTCTCAGAATAAAACGGATTATTCGTATAGCGACTGGACAAGCTTTAAGTACTCTTTTTCTAATGCTTCTAACGAAGCAGCCTGGTTTGTGGTTAAAAAAGGGAAGGATCCGGAATCTATTAAAAAGGCAATTCAATGGTCTGAATCCAGTTTAAGGATTGAAAAAAACAGCCCGTATTATTTAGATACTCTGGCTCAGCTATATTACAAAAATGGTGAGAAGCAAAAAGCAATAAGAACACAGGAACTGGCATTAAAATTTTCTGATATAATAGGAGAAGAAACAAAGGCCGAAATGGAAGCTGTTCTTGAAAAAATGAAAAATGGAACCTATTAAAAATAAAAAACCATCCTGAAAAGGATGGTTTTTTTATACCAGGGCTAATGGTTATATTACAAAAGCGGCTTTAACTTTATCAACAAAATCAAGCTTTTCCCAAGTGAATAGTTCAACTGTAACTGTTTTCTCTTCTCCGTTTGGAGTTTTGAAAGTTTTAGTCACGGTTTCTGGTTTTCTTCCCATGTGTCCGTAAGCTGCAGTCTCGCTATAAATAGGATTTCTTAATTTCAATCTTTGTTCAATGAAATACGGTCTCATATCGAATAACTCTTCTACTTTTTTAGCAATCTCTCCATCAGTAAGATTTACTTTTGAAGTGCCATAAGTATTGATATAAATTCCCATTGGCTTAGCAACTCCAATAGCATAAGAAACCTGAACTAAAATTTCTTCAGCTACACCAGCAGCTACTAAGTTTTTAGCAATATGACGTGTTGCATAAGCAGCACTTCTATCTACTTTACTCGGATCTTTTCCAGAAAAAGCACCACCACCGTGAGCACCTTTTCCACCGTAAGTATCAACAATAATTTTTCTTCCTGTCAATCCGGTATCACCGTGTGGACCACCAATTACAAACTTTCCAGTTGGATTAATGTGGTATTGAATCGAATCATTGAACAAGTGCGCATAGTGCGGGTTGTTTTTGATAATTCTTGGGATTAAGATTTCAATCAGGTCTTTCTTGATTTTAGCAAGCATGTTCGTCTCGTCGTCAAAATCATCGTGCTGAGTAGAAATTACAATAGCATCAATACGTACAGGTTTGTTGTTGTCGTCATATTCCAAAGTAACTTGCGACTTGGCATCTGGACGAAGGTATTTGATTTCGTTATTCTCGCGACGCAAAACAGCTAATTCCTGCAATAATTTATGAGAAAGATTCAATGCAAGAGGCATAAAATCTTCTGTTTCGTTTGTCGCATAACCAAACATCATTCCCTGGTCACCAGCACCTTGATCTTCTTTGCTGGCACGGTCAACACCTTGGTTGATATCTTGAGATTGCTCATGAATAGCAGATAATACACCACAAGAATTTGCTTCGAACATATACTCGCTTTTTGTGTACCCTATTTTTTTGATGACATCACGGGCTATTTGCTGTACATCTAAATATGTTTTTGATTTAACTTCTCCCGCCAGAATAACCTGTCCAGTAGTAACCAAAGTTTCGCAAGCCACTTTTGAATCGGCATCAAAAGCCAAAAAATTATCAATTAGTGCATCTGAAATTTGATCAGCAATTTTATCTGGATGTCCCTCACTCACAGATTCTGACGTAAATAAATAAGCCATGTTTTTTTATGTTTTTAGGAATCGGAAAAATTGCAGGGAAAGGCTAAAGAAGAGTTTTCTGCTTTAGCATTTTTATGATACTTAATCGTTAAGCATCAGAGGTTGCAATCAGTACAAATTTTTCCTCTTCTCGATTTGACTGCAAAGGTATAAAAGCATATTTAATTGACAAAATAAGGAAAGAGAGAAACAAAACTCTTATTGTACGATAAATCTTTCAAAAAAGTTTATATTTGAAATATGTATAACACTTTAAATTAAAAAACCATGAAAAAAATACTTTTAATGCTTTTGTTACCTTTTATGTTTTCTTGTACTAAAGAAGATGATACTACTGTTGCCAATGGCTCACAGAATAAAATATTAATGAAGAATAGTAATGATATTCAGAAATCTGCATTGAGCTGTTCGCAAATAGACGAACTTTCGGAAGAATTTTTGAATACATCTATTTGTACATTGACTCATAATGATCCTTTTGTCAATCCATTAAACACGTTCTCAATAGGAGGAAGCCCTAGTTATAAAAATTTTACAGAAGAACTAGTGCCCCATATTTTTTACGGAGTTAACGGATTGGTTAGGGATCAAATGCAAAGACCGCTAACACGAACATTAGTGAGTTCGTCTTCAGATAATATAAATTTAGCCCAGATTATCAATACCAGTGATATATATCCACAAATAACTTCTACTAAAGCAAATACAGTTTATTCGCATGTAGCTTGTAAATATAAAAATCAGATAGCCTCATTATACGCCTCTTCACCATTGACAAATGGAGGGTATTTTTTAGAAATAAATTATATTATGACTGATTTTTCAATGTGTGGTGGCCCTACTAATGCTGTCATGACGATAAACTATTCAATTTATATTTATACTTTTTAACGGAACACCCGTTAATTCTGCTTTATAACATAAGTGGCAGAATCTAACATTCCGAAAGTAATGGCAAGGATTGTTTGAAATTAATTAAGTTTTGTGAAATAAACATTTTTTTGTTATATTGCCTATGTATTAACTAAACTTTTATAAAGATGCTTTTGCTTGTAAGAGGCTAAACAATGAAAACTTTATACTTGAAAAAAGCCTACTTTTTTTAAGTAGGCTTTTTTTTGTTTTCTGATGCTTGAAGTGAACTTTATCTAATTTTAATTAATATACTTATGAAAAAAACGTTACTTTCAATTCTCTTTTTGTCGGCTGCATTAGGTTCAGCTAACGGACAAGTTGTATTTGGTTTTGGTTTTGATGGAACTGATCAGGCCATGGATGCAGCAGGTTGGTCAAGAACTAATCAAAGTAATCCCGCTACAACAGTAGTTTGGGGAAATGCAGACTATGACGTTCCATTGCCAGCTAATCAGGCAATTTTTGGTGGCACTTCACCTCAAGGCCAGACAGGTGGAGTAAACTCTTTTGCGGTTGTTAACTATGCAAGTACTGGGGTTTTTGACCCGGAAGAAGACGATTATGTTGGTTCGGGAAATATTAGCAATTGGCTAATAACACCGGCTATAACAGTTGCAAATGGTGATGTCGTGAGTTTTTATACCAGAAAAGGTACTGATGGGGCAAATGATTATGCTGATAGGTTAGAACTCAGAATGAGTACGGCTGCAACACATACAAACCCAAGCGGAGGAGCAACAGATGTAGGGTCATTTACAACAGTTGGAGTTACAGTTAATCCAACATTAGCAACTGGTTTTGTTTATCCTAAAACATGGACCAAATATAGTTTTACAGTAAGTGGTTTGTCAGGTGCAACAGCAGTTAAGTTTGCCTTTAGGTATTTTGTGACAAATGGTGGGCCTGAAGGATCAAATTCTGATATTATTGGAATTGATACTTTTTCTGTTGACAGAACATTAAGCACAAACGACTTCTTAGCAAATAACTTTTCAATCTATCCAAATCCAACAACTGGAATTATTAATGTGAATAGCAAGAATAATACAGCTATCAATTCAATTCAAGTTACGGATCTAAATGGTAGAGTAGTGAAAACTCTTGCTAGAGATGGTGTCCATGAAACCCAGGTTAACATTGCCGACTTAACATCAGGAATGTATTTCTTAAATGTTCAGACAGATTTAGGGTCAGGATCTTCTAAGATTATAAAAAACTAACTATCAATCAGTTATTTTTGAGAAAACGCCTGCTTTTAAAAGCAGGTGTTTTTTTGTTTCAAAATAAAATAAATGTTAAATTTTTATTTTAGGCATTGTCAATTCAAAAATAGTTCTGAAGTTTGTACCATCAAAAAGAAATAAAAATGAGAACTATTATTTGTCATACGTACTGTAAGATGTGGAAAATTTCCGCAGAGGGTACTATTGCCAAATTTTAAGTTTATTTAAAATATATAGCAAAAGCCTCTGTTGAATACAGAGGCTTTTTTTTTGAAAAAAATTCTTTTGAGAAATACAAAATAAAAAATGAACACGATAACAACGATTTTCTGTAAAAAACATATGTGGATGTATTGCCGCCTTAAACTCCATTGCCAAAAGCGAACGACATAATCTCTTTATATATTCAAGTGATAAGTCCTTTTGGTAAGCCGTCCAAAAGGACTTTTTTATTTAAATCTCAATTATCAATCTAAAAAAATAAAAATATGAAAACAATAAATGTTTTAGGATACTCAAGAAATAATGAGCAATTCGTAGTAAAGACACAGAATTCTGATGTCAGAATAAGTAGGAATGAAAAATTCCCGGAATTAGAAGGGCCAAGTCCATTCGAATATATCCTTGCAGGATTTGCAGGATGCGTAAATGCAGTGAGCCAGCAGGTTGCTGCAGAATTAGGTATAAACCTGAAATCATTACAAGTAGAAATAACAGGAGAAGCAAGTCTGGAAGAAAGAGTAGGTTTCAATAAAATCGAAATCGTATTAAAGCCAACAACTGACGCCTCGCTTTCGGTACTTCAAAAATGGTTACAATTAGTACAGCAAAAAAGTCCGGTTTATGACAATCTGGTCAATTCCACGCCGGTCGAGCTGATTTTATACAAAGAATATAATTATGCGGCATAAAGCCATATTTGTTTAGTTTGTTTTATTTGTTTGTTTGTTGAAAGACTGCTTTTGATCGCCAGTCAAAAGCAGTTCTTTTAATTTAAAATCTCCAAAATCATGTCCGTTAAAAAAATAAATATCATACTCTTTGGAATTGAAGAGATAGGAAGTTCCCTGATAACTGAAATACTTTCTAATCAGGAACCGCTTCTTGAAAACAGGAATTTCGATTTGAGATTACCCGTAATTACAAATTCCACCGTTGCTTTTTTTGAAAAGCCAACAGTAAGGAATTCTTGGGAGGCCAATTTTATCCAGTTTGCCGTTCCTTTCAAAGTGGAAGACATCATCAATTTTGTCCAAGAAAATGAACTCGAAAACCTTATCGCTGTCGACACATCAAACACAGAAGATATTCTTCCAGACTATTTCGACCTGCTCCAAAACGATTTTGATATCATTAGTGCCAATCCAAGAGTACAAGCGTTTTCAGCAGATTTTAAAATGGCACTAAATAACAGTATAAAAAAAACCGAAAAGGATTTTGTCTTTGTAAACTCAAAAGAGAAGAATCTTTCCCAAAAATTATTGGAAGAAATTCTAAGGATTGCAGCCAAGCAAAATTTCAGCATAGCGGTATAATTTCCACCGACTATTGCAAAAACCAAACATATTGCATTACTTTGCAGTGTTCTTAAAAATATTGATTGTTATCACGAAAGGCGGAGGGATTAGACCCGGTGAAGCCTTAGCAACCCTTTAAACTTTAAAGAAGGTGCTACATTCTACCATATAAATGGATAGATAACACACGGAAAAACCTCAATTTTCCCTCTCTTTTCCTGACAACATATCGATAGTATTTTTCAACCATTTATGGACTGGAATCGTTTTTTCTATACCATAGATTTTTGAAAAATACATTGGACTTCTGGATTCACCAGAATCTCGAATAATCTAATAGTATTAAAAAATGTCAGGCATACACAAAGCTATCAAAGAAAGAATCCTCATCCTTGACGGAGCAATGGGAACCATGCTTCAGCGGTATAATTTTTCTGAAGAAGATTTCCGAGGTGAAAGATTTAAAGATTTTCCTCATCCGTTGAAAGGAAATAACGATCTCCTTTCGTTAACTCAGCCCAAAGCAATACAAGAAGTACACCGCCAATATTTTGAAGCCGGTGCTGATATTGTTGAAACCAATACGTTTTCAGGAACTACAATTGGTATGGCCGATTATCATCTGGAAGAACTGGTTTATGAATTAAACTTTGAATCGGCCAGGCTGGCTAGAGAAATTGCAGACGATTTTACGGCAAAAAATCCCGATAAGCCACGTTTTGTAGCAGGTTCTATAGGTCCGACCAACAGAACAGCAAGCATGTCGCCCGATGTAAATGATCCCGGTTTCCGTGCAGTAACCTTTGATGAATTGCGCATTGCCTACAAGCAGCAGGTTGAAGCCCTGATTGATGGGGGTTCCGATATACTACTGGTAGAAACCATATTTGACACCCTGAATGCAAAAGCAGCATTGTTTGCAATCGAAGAAGTCAAAGAAGAAAGAAAACTGGATATTCCTGTCATGGTTTCTGGTACTATAACAGATGCTTCGGGCAGAACACTGTCTGGCCAAACTGTAGAAGCATTCCTTATCTCAATTTCTCACATTCCTTTATTGAGTGTAGGGTTTAATTGTGCTTTAGGAGCAGACCAATTAAAGCCTTATCTACAACGACTTTCACATAATACAACATTCAATATCTCGGCTCATCCTAATGCAGGGCTGCCAAATGCTTTTGGACAATACGATCAGACTGCAGAAGAGATGCAGAATCTGATTAGGGAATATCTTGAAGACAATCTTATTAATATAATTGGAGGATGTTGCGGAACAACACCTGAACATATTCGCCTCATTGCAGAAGTAGCAAAAGAATATTCACCAAGAATTGTAGAACCAGTTTAGATTGTAGCAAAAAGAAAAAGAAAATGGCAGATGTCGATTGTAAAAAACACTTAAAATTATCAGGTCTTGAACCTTTAATTATAACGCCCGAAAGCATTTTTGTAAATGTAGGAGAACGTACCAATGTTACCGGTTCCCGAAAATTCCTGCGTCTTATAAAAGAAGAAAAATATGAAGAAGCACTGGATATTGCCAGAGCACAGGTAGAAGGAGGAGCGCAGATTATCGATATTAATATGGATGAGGGAATGCTTGACGGTGTTCGGGCTATGACCATTTTCCTGAACCTGATAGCCTCCGAACCTGATATTTCCAGAGTTCCGGTAATGATTGACAGCTCAAAATGGGAAATTATTGAAGCTGGATTAAAAGTAGCACAAGGAAAAAGTGTTGTCAATTCCATTAGTTTAAAAGAAGGAGAAGAGAATTTTATCCGTCAGGCAAAACTGATAAAAAAATATGGTGCCGCAGTTATTGTCATGGCTTTTGATGAAGTAGGTCAGGCAGATACTTATGAAAGAAGAATAGAAATCTGCAAACGTTCCTATGATGTTTTGGTTGACAAAGTTGGCTTTGCGGCTGAGGATATCATATTTGACCCGAATATTTTTCCCGTTGCGACAGGAATGGAAGAACATCGTCAAAATGCGGTTGACTTTTTCAGGGCTACCCAATGGATTAAGGAAAATCTTCCCTACGCAAGTGTCAGTGGTGGTGTAAGCAATGTTTCATTCTCTTTCCGAGGTAACGACAGGGTTCGTGAAGCGATGCATTCCGCATTTCTATACCATGCTGTCAATCACGGTATGACTATGGGAATTGTAAATCCGGAAATGCTGGAAATCTACGACCAGATTCCTAAAGATTTGCTGGAGCATGTTGAAGACGTACTGTTGGATAGAAGAGAAGATGCCACAGAAAGACTTTTGGCATTTGCTGAAAATATAAAAGGAGATACCAAAGAAGTTTCAGAAAAACAATCACAAGAATGGCGTTTGCTTCCGCTTCAGGAGAGGCTGACACATGCTTTAGTGAGAGGAGTAGATGAATTTATCGATGCCGATATAGAAGAAGCCCGACAATTGGCCAAAAGACCTATAGAAGTTATAGAAATCAACCTGATGACAGGAATGAATGTCGTAGGAGATTTATTCGGAAGCGGAAAAATGTTCTTGCCGCAAGTAGTAAAATCAGCACGTGTCATGAAAAAAGCAGTTGCTTATCTGCTACCGTATATTGAAGCCGAAAAAGATGGAGCTTCCAGTTCTGCAGGAAAAGTTTTGATGGCAACCGTAAAAGGCGATGTTCATGATATTGGAAAAAATATTGTAGCAGTAGTTTTGGCCTGCAATAATTATGAGATTATTGACCTGGGTGTTATGGTTCCGCCAGAAAAAATCATTCAGACAGCAATTGAGGAAAAAGTAGACATTATAGGACTCAGCGGATTGATTACGCCTTCTCTTGATGAAATGGTCTATCTGGCAAAACAGATGGATAAGCAAAATGTCAAAATTCCGATAATGATTGGTGGAGCAACAACTTCAAGAGCGCATACTGCCGTGAAGATTGCTCCGGAATACAGCGAAACAGTCGTGCATGTAAACGATGCGTCACGAGCTGTTACCGTAGCAGGAAATCTTATTAATAAAAATACTAATCAGGAATATTTTAAAAGTCTTCGGACGGAATATGACGAGCTTCGTGAAGGCTATCTGAGCAGGAGTCGTGATAAAAATTTCCTAAGCATAGCAGAAGCCAGAAAAAACAAACTGCAATTGGACTGGACTAATTTTACTCCGGTACAACCCAATAACATTGGTGCAAAAGTCATCAATGTAAAATTAAATGAACTGGTCGATTATATCGATTGGACGCCATTTTTTAGGACATGGGACCTGCATGGAAGATTTCCCGACATACTAAATGATGAAATTGTAGGCGAACAGGCGAAAGTATTATTTGCTGATGCTCAAGAGATGTTGCGACAGATCATACAGGAAAATTGGCTGGAAGCAAAAGGCATTTATGGAATTTTTCCTGCTAACCAAATCAATGACGATGATATTGAATTGCGTGACGAAAATGGAAAATACCTGCAAACTTTCCTGACTTTAAGACAGCAATCAGCAAAAACAAAAGGAGCGCCAAATATTGCTTTGTCTGATTTTATAGCTCCAAAAGATTCGGAAATTACAGACTATATGGGCGCTTTTTGCGTAACGACAGGTTTTGGAGTGGACGAAAAAGCAGCTGAATTTGAAAAAAATCTCGATGATTATAATTCCATTATGATTAAGGCGCTGGGCGATCGTTTTGCCGAAGCTTTTGCCGAATATTTACATGAAAAAATCAGGAAAGAAATCTGGGGATATGCTTCTGACGAAGTGTTAAGCAATGAAGCCCTGATTAAAGAGGAATATAAAGGAATCCGTCCGGCACCGGGTTATCCTGCTTGCCCGGATCATTTAGAAAAACCGACAATCTGGAAATTACTAAATGTAGAGCAAAATATAGGTGTGACCTTAACAGAAAGTATGGCAATGTGGCCTGCTTCTTCGGTTTCCGGTTATTATTTCGGACACCCGGAAAGCAAATATTTCGGACTGGGGAAAATTAAAAAAGATCAGGTCGAAGACTATGCAAAACGCAGAAATGTCCCATACGAATATGCCGAAAAATGGCTGAACCCAAACATCGCAGATTAAATTAGTTGTAAAGTCTCAAGTCGAAAGTCATCAAGTCAAAATTCTGAGATCAAAAATCAAAAATCCAAAACAAATGAAAGTAACCGAACATATAGAAAAAGCCAATGGCAAATCGCTTTTTTCCTTTGAAATATTGCCGCCATTAAAAGGACAAAATATCCAATCGATTTTTGATAGTATTGATCCGCTAATGGAATTCAAGCCGCCATTTATTGATGTGACCTATCATCGGGAGGAATATGAATATAAGGAATTGCCTAGTGGTTTATTGGAAAAAAAGATTGTAAAGAAACGACCGGGGACAGTAGGTATTTGTTCGGCAATACAAAACAAATATCAGGTTGATGCGATTCCCCATATCCTTTGTGGTGGATTTACGAAAGAAGACACAGAAAACTTCTTAATTGATTTGGATTTTCTCGGAATTCAAAATGTAGTGGCCTTGCGTGGTGATGCTGTAAAAAATGAAACCTATTTCAAGCCGGAAAAAGAAGGAAACCACTATGCTTCAGAACTCGTAACACAGATTACTAATCTCAATAATGGTATTTATCTGGATGATGAATTGCAAAACTCTTCAGCCACAAATTTCTGCATAGGTGTGGCCGGTTACCCTGAAAAACACATGGAAGCACCAAGTTTGGATAGCGACATCTATTTCCTGAAGCAGAAAATAAAAAATGGAGCATCTTACATTATTACCCAGATGTTTTTTGACAACAAAAAATTCTTCGACTTTGTTGCCAAATGCAGAAAAGAAGGGATCACGGTTCCCATCATTCCGGGATTAAAGCCCATTTCAACCAAAAAACAATTGAATCTGGTACCACATCGTTTTAAGGTCGATATTCCGGACGAACTTATTATGGCTATCGTTCGGGCAAAAGATACAGAAGCCGTAAAACAAATCGGGATAGAATGGTGCATCAATCAAAGTAAAGAATTAATCAAACAAGGCATTCCGGTTCTACACTATTATTCTATGGGGAAATCAGAGAATATCAAAGCAATAGCAAGAGAAGTATTCTAAGCCAGGTCTTGCAAGATTGTTTTAATTGGTTATTTTTGAGTGTTATAAAAAAATAGTGTATGCTACAAAAATACCTTTCAGGAGCAAAAATTGCTTATTTCTCTATTATAATTGCACTTTTTGGGATTTTTCTTCCCTTGCTTACTGTCGATTTTCAAACGGCTCCAAAAGAAGCCGTATATACAATAGGTTTCATAAAATATATTTTTCAGTCATTACACCTTACTGTTTTTAATCTGGAAGATTGGTTTACATTCCAGATAGGAACGGGAAGAAACATGTATATATATTACAATGTTCTGAATACATTCTTTTATGTTTTGCTGATCCTGGGAGCGATATTCTATTTGAGAAGTAAGCAGAAAGAAACACGCCTCCTTCGTTTTGTTTATTCCTTAATATTCATAACGAAAATTTCTTCTTTTATCATTGGTCTTTTTTCTATCATTTTTAGGGAAAGCGCTGAACAATCCTTGGGTGCTTTCTTTTATGTATTATGGTTCTTGGATTATGCAGTTTTAGCATTATATGTTTATCTCTCTTTTTCGATACTCAAATACATTGAAAAAGGAAAAACATTCGAAACGATTGAAAGAACTTATGAAACGCATACCAGCGTTACTTTGGTTGAGTCAGGACGTTGGAGAAGATTTTTCCATCTGATTATGGATGACTTCATTATGATTCTTGTCTTTTCTGCCTCATTCGAATTTCTTATCAAGAATGAAAAAATACGACCTTTTATAGATGCTTTAGAGAGTGGATTTGGTGATAGAGGAGCTTTTATTGTAATTGTTGCGATTTTTAGGGTGTTCTATTACGGTATTTTTGAGTTAGTTTTAGGAGTGACCGCCGCAAAAACGCTTTCAGAAACCAGAGTTGCAGACGAAGAAGGAAATAAACCAGCAGTAAGTGCTGTACTAAAAAGAACATTTTTAAGATTGGTTCCATTTGAAGCGCTTACTTTTTTTATGCCTAGGGGACTTCATGACAGATGGTCGGAAACCTATGTAATTAAAGAAAAGAGAACAGGGGCACAGGGAGCATGGTATCTCTTAATCGTTCCAGCTACAATCGTAATAGGATTACTCATAGCCTTTGGGATTCATAAATATGATTCCATACAGGCCGAAAGAAAAGCGCAAGCTGTTGCGCAACAGAATAAAGAAATTTTTGCAGACAAACTGAAAAAACTATCCACAAATGATTTTATACATTTGGAACCACTTGAATATTCCTATTCTGATATCTACCTGAAAACGGAAGAAATAAAACCAGATGGAATAACATTCATAATTCTGGATGCCAAAAAAGATTATTCGCATATAAAAATAAATGGCAAAATTCTCAATGAATATAACATGCCAAACTTTTTGGAAAAGATATACGCTATTGAAAAAGAAAGTGCAAAAAAAGTTACAATTTCCAGAAGCCAGCTTCAAAAGGCAATGGAATTAAATTCAACATATAACTATTCCAATCAGGATACGATTGGCGCTTTAAATATTGGTGACTGGCAAAAATATTCTATAAAAGATATTGAAACCTATTTTATGCCGCGATTAGTTGTCCTTGACAATTATTCAGTCGATCAAATAAAAAATGTTGTGTTGGCAAACAATGGCTGGAAGGCAGAATTGATAAATGTTACAAACGCACAATTATATTCCGGGCAGCAGCTGCCAATGCCTTTAGATAAACAGGCCAACGCTATAATTACTGTTCCAAGTGATGAGAATTTTAAATTTCAGGTCAAGATAAAAGATACTTTAGGCAGAATGTTTTCTTATGAAGTATCCAAAGAAAAAGAACTAGACGCCATAATTAAAAGAACAGAGTAAGTGCTTAAGAGATTATATTTTTATATTCTTTTTATTCCTGTCACCGTTTTTTCCCAGGAAATAAATGGGAAATATACTGTTGATGTCAATTATTTTTATGGAAACATTTTACCCCACAATAATACTATTAAACACCTCATTACAGAACATCCGGAAGGCGCTCTGATAAGCTTTAACAGAAAGACATTTGGCGATAAAGAATGGGAGTCGGAATATAATTTTCCGGATTATGGAGCCTCTTTTCATTATGAAACCACTAAAAATCCCATTTTAGGTGATTTGTATGGATTGTATGCGCATTACAATTTTTATTTTTTGAATAGAAACCTAATGTTTCGAGTCGGAGAAGGAATTGCCTATATTACTAATCCCTACGATAAGGAGACTAATTTTAGGAACTTGGCTTATGGAACCCGATGGATGACTTCCACCTATCTGATGCTAAATTACCACAAAGAAAATCTTTATAAAAATATAGGTTTGCAGGCAGGTATCGGCTTTTTTCACCATTCCAACTCCAATATGGCCTCACCCAACACCAGTACAAATACATTGGCCGTAAACGTTGGAGTTAATTATTCTTTTGAAAAAAATGAAAACTTGCAAAGGCATACCAAAATATTTGATACGATTCCAAATTATAAAGAGCCTGTCAAGTATAATATTGCGTTCCGTTCTGGATTCAATGAAAGTGATATTATAGGAAGCGGAAAGTTTCCGTTTTACGTACTATCGGCATATGCTGACAAACGCCTTTCCAGAAAAAGCGCAATCCAGTTCGGAGCCGATTTTTTTATGATGAAATATCTCGAAGAATACATCAGATATAAATCGGTTGCTTATCCTAACGAACATATTGATCCTGACACTGATTATCGAAGAATAGGTGTCTTTATAGGACATGAACTTTTTATCAATAAGCTTTCTCTCGAAGCACAGGCAGGATATTATGTATATGCTCCTTTTGGATTTTTAGGCCCATTTTACCAAAGAGTCGGTATGAAATATTATTTTAGCAAAACTTTTTTTACGTCATTGACATTGAAAACTCATGCTGCTAAGGCAGAAGCCATGGAAATAGGTGTCGGTATAAGGCTATGATACATTTTTACAACTACATGAAAAACAATTTTTTTTACCTGCTTTGCCTATTGCCAATGTTATGTTTCTCACAAGAGCAAAACAGCAGATATACTCTGGATGTCAATGGTTTTTATGGCAGGATTTTAAAACATACGGAAGAAATTTCACAATTCACGGACAGAAATCCTAGTGGCTTTTTTGTAAGCCTTAATAGAAAAACCTATGGCGAAAAATCATGGGAATCGCTCTATAATTATCCGGATTATGGTCTTTCGTTCCAATATGAAAATATGAAATATGATGCTTTAGGGCATTTTTATGGTTTGTATGGTCACTATAATTTCTATTTTTTTAAAAGAAATTTGATGTTTAGAGTTGCACAAGGTGTTGCCTATAATACGAATCCGTATGATGCAAAGACCAATCCCGAAAATCAGGCTTACGGAACACATTGGATGCCGGCTACCTATTTTATGCTGAACTATAAAAAGGAAAACATCTGGAACGGATTAGGTGTTCAGGCAGGATTGTCTTTTTTTCACCATTCTAATGCCAATTTGCGAACGCCCAATAAGAGTACGAATACCTTGGCTTTTAACGTAGGAGCAGTCTATGATTTTGAAAGCAAAGAACCGCTTCATTATATTGAACATAAAGATACTGTCAGATTTATGGAACCGATACGCTATAATATGGTTTTCAGAACCGGTTTTAATGAAAGTGATTTGGTAGGCAGTGGCCAACATCCTTTTTATGTGTTTTCGGCCTATGCTGATAAGAGATTAAACAGGAAAAGTGCAATCCATGTTGGGGCAGAACTCTTTGTTTATAAATATTTGAAAGAGACCGTAAAACGGATTGCTGCAGATCCAACTTTAACAGTCAGTCCGGATACAGATTATAAAAAGGTAGGAATATTTGTTGGACATGAACTTTTTGTCAACAGGCTCTCCCTTGAAACGCAGTTTGGATATTATGCCTATGCTCCGCTAGACTATTTACCTTCAATTTATCAGAGATTGGGACTTAAATATTATTTTACGGATGATATTTTTATGGGTGTCGCTTTAAAAACACATGCGGCAAAAGCAGAAGCATTGGAATTTGCACTCGGAGTTCGTTTATAAGAGAAAAATTAATACAATCGCAATGGAAGCAAAAATGATCAAAAGAATAATTATCCTGTTTTCGATAGCTTTTTTGTCATGTGATTCAGAAAATGCAAATGATTGTTTTCAGACTTCAGGCACTCCAACGGCTAAAGAATTTACTGTTGATGACTTTAAAAAAATCAACATATCCGAAGGAATTGAATTAATCATAAAACAAGGTACAGAAAAAAAAGTAGTTGTAAAAACAGGAAAAAATCTCATCAACGGAATTACTGCTGAGGTTGTGAATGAAGAGCTTTTCCTTCGAAATTCCAACGGCTGTAATTGGGTTCGTGATTATAATACGACCCGGGTCTATGTAACAACACCTACATTAATAAACGTATATTCTTCATCACAGTTTGGAGTAAAATCCGATGGTATTTTGGATTTCCCGTCACTAAGTTTGCAATCCGGAATGTTTAATGATACGGCTTCCGGCACTTTTGAGCTTCAGGTAAATTGTAACCAACTAACAATAGAAGACAATAAGGCTTCCTATTTTGCTGTTTCAGGGACCGCTCAGGCTTTATATGTTGGCTTTTATAATGGCAATGCCAGGTTTGAAGGTTCAAATCTGACGGTAAAAGAAGTCAATGTGTTCCAGAGAAGTTCCAACGACATCATCGTAAAACCTACAGATAAAATTTCAGGGACAATATACAGTACTGGCAATGTCGTTCTAAAAAACGTGCCACCAGTAATTGAAGTTACGCAACTCTATCGAGGGCATTTAGTATATCCGTAAGAATATTATTTCTTAGTAACATCTCTGAAAATAGTTTCCAGATTTTTGTTCTTTAGGTTGAGTTGCAACGTTTTTAGTCCGTTATCATGAGCGAAGTCAAAAATTGCAGGACGCATATCTTTTGAAGTCGAAAATGTCAGCTCCCAGGTAGTATCGTGCGTATTGGTTAAAGCAGTTAAATTTGGCAACGATTTCAAAAGTTGCTCTTCCACCGGATGGTCAAATTCAACCTCAATAACCTGCTCTTCTTCATTTTTAAGATTCGTCAGTTTTTTATCGGTAACAATCTTTCCGTGGTTAATGATAATCACACGGTCGCAGATTGCTTCCACTTCCTGCATAATATGGGTTGACAAGAAAACGGTTTTGTCTTTCCCTATGTTTTTAATCAGCTCTCTGATTTCTACCAATTGGTTTGGGTCAAGCCCCGTAGTTGGTTCATCTAAAATTAAAACATCAGGATTGTGAAGTAAGGCTGTAGCCAGTCCAACACGTTGGCGGTATCCTTTTGATAGCTGTCCTATTTTTTTATGGCTTTCAGGAGTCAATCCGGTCATCGTAATCACCTCTTCAATTCTTGATTTGGCTACTTTATATACATCAGCATTAAAAGCCAGATATTCTCTCACATACAAATCAAGATACAAAGGATTGTGCTCCGGAAGGTAACCTACAGATTTTTGTACTTCCTTTTGGGCCGTAGCAACATCATTTCCATTTACAGAAGCATTGCCTTCATCAGCAGTAATAAAAGTAGTAAGGATTTTCATCAACGTTGATTTTCCAGCACCGTTTGGTCCCAGAAAGCCTACAATCTCACCTTTTTGGATAGAAAATGAAATGCTATCCAAAGCTTTTTGATCTCCGTAATTTTTTGAAATGGAAGTGACTTCGATTGACATGGTTCTTGATTTTGAACAAAAGTAATAAAATGAATAATTAAAACGCATATATGGTATTCGAATTGCATCACAAGAAAATTAATCTCCTATTATTGGATTACGAAAACGTTATAGCTGAAATTTTTCTTAAAAAAGCATCGGTTTATAAAATCGTAAAACAAAATTTTCTACTTTAGCCGAATAACAAAACAAAAAAATGCAAAACAACCGTTTTTATTTTAGCAACTCTTTTTATTTCTGGAAACAGGAAAGGGATTGTTGTGTTGTTATGTAAATAGAAATTATTTAAAATCAATATATAGTAATCCCGATGTAAATCGGGATTTTTTTTTGCCTAAAACGTATGGAAACAAAAATTGCAATACAGGGAATTCGAGGCTCATTCCACCATCAAGTGGCTAGAGAATATTTCAGTGAAAATTTCGAGCTGGATGAATGTATGTCGTTTGATGCTCTGGTAAACAGCTTGATAGAAAATAAAACACAGCAAGCTGTCATGGCTTTAGAAAACTCGATTGCAGGTTCAATCATACCTAATTATGCTTTGATTGATAGGAATGATCTTCACATTATAGGAGAGCATTATCTGAATATCAACATGAACCTGATGGTATTAAAAGGTCAAAAAATTGAAGACATAAAAGAAGTTCATTCACACCCAATCGCCTTGTTGCAGTGTAGGGAGTTTTTTAAAAAATATCCGCATATAAAATTAGTAGAAAGCAGCGATACGGCCGAAACTGCACATCGGATTCAAGAAAACCAATTGAAGAAAATTGCTGCAGTAGCAAGTCCGATTGCCGCAGAAATGTTTGGACTGGATATTTTGGCTTCGGGAATTCATACCATAAAAAGCAATAAGACCCGATTTGTGATTTTAAAAACCCAGAACAAAGTTTTGCCAAAATCGGAAATTAATAAAGCCTCGATAAAATTTGAATTGGACGATACGCCAGGCAGCTTGGCAACGATTTTAAATGTAATGAATAATTGCAAACTGAACCTGACAAAAATCCAATCAATGCCCATTATTGAAACACCATTTCAATATTCCTTTTTTGTTGATGTGACTTTTGAAAAGTACAAACATTATGAAAAAGCAAAATCGATTGTAGAATTGATGACCACACATTTTAAAGTTTTAGGAGAATATAGGAGAGGAGATACAATTTAAATCGCAAAAAAAATGATAGAAGAGATTTTAACCCTGGAGAAAGTAGGAAATAAAGGATTCGCTAACCGATTGACAACGGTGGAAGAATATTATTTTTCTACAAAATTGCGACAAGTCCGCCAAATGATTTCTGAAGGAAAACCAGTACTCAATATGGGAATTGGTAGTCCGGATTTAGCACCACCTACAAGAGCAATCGAAGCAATGGTGCAAGCCCTTGGAGATGAAAAAGCACACGAATATCAAAGCTATCAGGGATTGCCGGAATTAAGAAAGGGAATTGCGGATTTTTATAAATCTCAGTTTGATGTTGCGCTGGATGTGAATTCTGAAATCTTGCCCTTGATGGGTTCAAAGGAAGGCATAATGCATATTTCGTTAGCCTTCTTAAATGAAGGAGATGAGGTGCTGATACCGAATCCGGGTTATCCAACCTATGCTTCGGTTACAAATCTGGTAGGAGCAAAATCTGTTTTTTATGACCTTAAGGAAGAGAATAACTGGATGCCGGATTTTGAAGCATTAGAAAATAAAGACTTGTCTAAAGTTAAGCTGATGTGGATTAATTATCCTCATATGCCTACCGGAACGAATGGAAATCTGGAATTGTTTGAAAGATTGGTTGCTTTTGCAAAAAGACACCAGATTATTTTGGTCAATGATAATCCATACAGTTTTGTGCTGAATGAAAATCCGATTTCTATTTTCCAGATTGAAGGAGCAAAAAATATTGCTTTAGAGTTAAACTCTTTAAGCAAGACTTTTAATATGTCTGGCTGGCGAATAGGAATGGTTTCCGGAAAACAACAATTCATCGAAGCCATTTTGAAAATAAAAAGCAATATGGATAGTGGTATGTTTTATGGAATCCAAAAAGGAGCAATAGAAGCCTTAAAATTGGGGCAGGAATGGTTTGATTCTCAAAATAGAGTATACAAAAGAAGAAGAGAACTGATTTTCCAATTGGCCGAAAAATTGAACTGTACGTTTGATAAAGACGCTGTTGGAATGTTTGTATGGGCAAAATTGCCATTTGAAATTGTGTCATCTGAAGAATTTATCGATGCGTTTTTAATCGAAAAAAACATCTTTCTTACGCCGGGAACCATTTTTGGAAGCAACGGCGAGGGTTACATACGATTTTCATTATGTATCAAAGAAGAAAAAATTCAGGAAGCAATTGATAGGCTGGACTGATAAGCTTGAAAAATAAAATAACTAATTTTGGCATGAGCCGAAAAACTCAATAAAAATGAAAAATTCAAAAGAATTAAGAACATGGTTGGATGATTTCAAATTGTCACATCCATTAGTAATTGCGGGGCCTTGTAGTGCAGAAACGGAAGAACAGGTGTTGAAAATAGCTCATGAGCTAAAAGATTCTGACGTGAGTATTTATAGAGCAGGAATCTGGAAACCCAGAACACGCCCGGGAAGTTTTGAAGGTGTTGGAGCAGAAGGGTTAAAATGGATGCAGAAAGCCAAAGCCGAAACAGGTCTTTTGATGGCAACAGAAGTTGCAAATGTAGCACATGTCCAATTGGCTTTGGAACACGATATAGATGTTTTATGGATTGGAGCAAGAACCACCGTAAATCCTTTCGCAGTGCAAGAAATAGCAGATGCTTTAAAAGATACGGATAAGATTGTGTTGGTAAAAAATCCGGTAAATCCAGACTTAGCCTTGTGGCTTGGAGGAATTGAACGCCTTTACAACGCAGGAATCAAAAAACTGGGTGTTATCCATAGAGGTTTCTCCACTTATGAAAAAACAAAATACAGAAACATACCGGAATGGCAGCTGGCAATCGAATTGCAGAATCGTTTTCCGGATTTGCCTTTAATCTGCGATCCGTCACACATCACAGGCAAACGCGAAATGATCCAGGAAGTTTCACAACAAGCATTGGATTTAAATTACGATGGACTAATTATTGAAACCCATACAGATCCTGATAATGCATGGAGTGATGCCGCACAACAGGTAACACCAGAACAGTTAAAAGAAATCTTCAAAAATCTAAGAGTAAGAAAAGAAACAGAAGACGGTTCAGATTACAACCAGAAACTGGACAGATTCCGTGTCGAGATAGACGAATATGATGCAAAAATCATTGAGATTTTAGGAAAGAGAATGAAGGTAGCCGATAAGATTGGAGCATTGAAAAAAGAAAAAAATGTGGCAGTACTACAAAACAAAAGATGGAATGAGATTCTTGGTAAAATGATTCTTGAAGGCGAAGAAAAAGGACTGAGCGAAGAGTTTATTTTAAAGATATTCAAAGCAATCCATCAGGAAAGTATCAGCCATCAGGAAAAAATTATTAACGGATAAGCGAGACTTCTAAATTTAGATGATGAAATTACATTGTTCCATTGTAAAACAGTAATTTTGTCATCTAAATTTAATAAAATCAGGAAATCTGAAGTGAATGACAGGAACCGTTTATAAATCTACTGGAAGCTGGTATACCGTAAAATCCGAAAGCGGAGAGTTTATCGAATGCAGGATCAAGGGCAAATTCCGTATGAAGGGAATCAAAAGCACGAATCCTATTGCAGTAGGCGATATTGTAGAGTATGAACTCGATAAAAGTTCAGATAAAATTACAGGAACGATTCACACTATACAAGAGCGAAAGAATTATATAGTCCGAAAATCGGTTAACCTGTCAAAGCAAGTTCACATTATCGCATCCAATATCGATCAGGTTTTTTTGCTGATTACGATAAACAACCCTCCTACAACAACAAGTTTTATAGATCGGTTTTTGGTTACTGCAGAAGCCTATGGCATAGAAACGGTTTTAGTTTTTAATAAAATTGATACCTATGATGATGCCATGCTTGATGAGCAGCTTTATCTGCAATATGTATATTCTAATATAGGATATCAGTGTCTGAGAGTATCTTCAACAGAAGGAAAAGGAGTCGAAAAGCTGAAAGAGATGATGAAAGGCAAGGTTTCGATGTTTTCCGGACATTCTGGTGTTGGAAAGTCAACTCTTGCTAATGCCTTAGAACCATCGCTACATCTTAAGACATCCATAATTTCGGAACAAAGCAGGCAAGGGCAACATACCACCACATTTGCAGAAATGTATGATTTGTCGTTTGGAGCCAGGATTATCGATACACCGGGAATCAAAGGCTTTGGGATTGTAGATATGGAGAAATCAGAAGTAAGCGGCTACTTTCCTGAGTTTTTTGCGTTGCAGGATCAATGTAAATTCAACAATTGCCTGCATAAAGAAGAACCGCATTGTGCTGTCAAAGAAGCTCTGGAAAAAGATGAAATTGCCTGGTCACGCTACAGAAGCTATCTTCAAATACTAGAAGGCGACGAAGAGCATTATCGTACTGACGACTACGCCGACGAGAAAACAGGAAACTAAATAGTGGATAGTTGAAAGTGGATAGTCGATAGTTATGAAGTCGATTGGACATAACTTATAAAATTTCAAAAGAGTCACTTGTCATGAGGATAAAATTATCAACTACCAACTATCCATTTTCAACTATAAGCTATTCCCAACTATAAACTATCCATTATCAACTATAAACTAAAATGAAGGTTGTTATTCAAAGAGTTTCCCAAGCCTCAGTAACTATTGAAGGAGAAAAAGTAAGCGAAATACAATCAGGATTGTTGATCTTGGTTGGGTTTGAAGATTCCGATACTCAAGAAGACATCCAATGGCTTTCGGCAAAGATTGCTAACCTTCGGATTTTTGGGGATGAAAATGATGTTATGAATCTTTCGGTAAAAGATGTGAATGGAGAGGTTATTATTGTCAGTCAGTTCACACTTCATGCCTCTACTAAAAAAGGAAATCGACCATCCTATATAAAAGCATCCAAGCCGGATATAGCAATTCCTTTATATGAGAATTTTATAAGCCAGATGGAAGCAGATTTGGGCAAAAAAGTACAGACAGGAAGATTTGGTGCAGACATGAAAGTTGCATTATTGAATGATGGTCCGGTAACGATTGTTATTGATACAAAAAGTAAAGAATAAGCTAGGAAATCAGTTTTATTATTTTATTTTTGGAAAAATTTAACATTTAATGAAAAATTTGTTGTTCCCCCTCGTTATTGTTTTATTCTTCTCAACAATAGCTACTGCACAAGACATCGAGTATACTGTTGCAAACATTCCTGCCGAACTTAAAGAAAATGCAAACGCAGTTGTACGTTTAGACCAAAAAAACATTGTCATTGCTTCCAGAAAGTCAATGATAACAACGACTAAAAGCATAGTAACTGTCCTTAATGAAAACGGATTGTCCTATATGAATCTTTCCGAGTATTTTTCCGGCAGAGAGCGTATCAAATCCATTGAGGCCCAATTCTACAATGCTTTTGGAAAAGAAATAAAAAAAGTCAAAAGAAAAGATTTTAAGGAAAACTCAGTTTCTGGAAATTCAATCATTTCAGATGGAAAAATACTTTATTATGATTATACCCCTATAGAATATCCTTTCACGGTCGTTTTTTCAAGTGAAACAGAAACCTCTAATACTGCTTTTATGCCTAGATGGTTCCCAGTGCCAGGTTTTTCTGTAAGCGTAGAAAAATCGAATATAACTATAAAAGTACCCTCCGATTTAGGCTTCAAATACAAAGAGTTCAACATGCTTGACAATCCAAATATCACAAAGGAAGTTAAGAGCGATGGAGTTTCTTTTACGGCAAATAATATGGTGACTTACAAAGCAGAAGAGTATTCGCCTTCATTTGATTCCTATTCTCCTAATGTAATGATGGGATTGGATTTTTTCAATTTGGAGGGAGTTGACGGAACTGCAAAAAGTTGGGCAGAAATGGGTAAATGGTTTTCGGATAAAATTTTGGCAGGTACATCTGAATTGCCAGAAGAAACAAAAGTTAAAATTAAAGCTTTAATAGGAGATGAGAAAGATCCATTAAAAAAAGCCAAAATAGTGTATGGATATGTCCAGGAAAAAGTTAGATATATTAGTATTCAAGAAGGAATTGGCGGTTGGCGGCCAATGTTGGCAAAAGATGTAGATAGGTTAGGATACGGAGATTGTAAAGCTTTGACTAACTATACAAAATCACTTTTAGATGCAGTAGGAGTTCAGTCTTATTATGTGCGATTATATGGAGATAGAAATAAAAAAAGCGTTATTCCTGATTTAGTTTCTATGCAAAGCAATCATGTTATTTTGGCTATTCCAGACAAAGAGAAATATGTTTGGTTAGAATGTACGAGTCAAACGTTGCCTTTTGGTTTTCAAGGTGATTTTACAGATGATAGAAATGCGCTTGTTCTTAAACCTGAAGGAGGAGAAATTGTTAGGACAAACGTATATGAAACGAAAGATAATACTCAAATTACGAAAGGGAATTATAGTGTTTCAGATGACGGAATGATTTCTGGAAAATTAGAAATCAAATCCAAAGGAATTCAGTATGATAAAAAATTAAATATTAATGAGAAGTCTGTTGACGATTTAAAGAAAATTTATAAAAACTATTTTAGCCACATTAATAATTTAAAAATAATAAAGACTGATATCTTAAATGATAAAGATAATATTGAGTTTACAGAAAAGATTTCTTTAGAAGCAGCTGGATATGCAAACAAGACAGGGGATAGGCTGATTTTTGCATTGAATGCTTACAATCCGTCATCATCTGTTCCACAACGCTATCGAAATAGAACTAATCCATTTGAAATTTCAAGAGGATTTTATGACTATGATGAGGTTACTATAGATTTACCAAAAGGATTTGTTATTGAAGCAAAGCCAGAAAACACCGAAATTAAAAGCGCTTTTGGAGATTATAAAACTGAATATGTCATTTTGAATGAAAATCAATTAATCTACAAAAGAACATATCAAATAAATTCCGGGCAGTTTGACAAAAAAGACTACGAAAATTTCCGAAAATTCAAAGAGCAGATAGCAAAAAACGATAACGCAAAAATAGCACTAGTAAAAAAACAATAGACCTCCAGCCATGAAAAAAAACCTTTTAACCATTTGTTTCTTTCTCCTTACATTAAGCCTATATGCGCAAAAAAAATATGAACTGGGAAAAGTAACTGTAGAAGAATTAAATGAGAAAGCACATCCAAAAGATTCATCAGCAGTAGCAGCAATCCTGTTTAAAAAAGGGAATACCTATTTTGATTATGATTCCGATGGAAGTTGGGCGGCTATCACAGAAGTGGTAACAAAAATCAAGATATACAAAAAAGAAGGTTATGCCTTTGCAACCGAGCAAATTCCATACTATACCGGAGGTAAGCAAGTAAGACTGTTTTTTGATGATGCCGTAACCTACAATCTGGTTGGAGATAAAATTGAAAAGACAAAACTGAAGAGTGATGGCGAGTTTACAGAAAAAGTCAATGAAAACTACAGTTTGAAAAAAATAACGATGCCAAACGTCAAGGAAGGAAGTGTAATCGAATATAAATATACGATAAGAACTCCTTACCTGACTTCGCTTAGTGACTGGTACTTTCAATATCCTATACCGGCAAATTTCGTAGAATATAAAATTGCCATACCACAATACTTTAACTACAGTGTCTTTATGAAAGGCTATTTGGCGGTTTCGAAGAAACCTTCGACAATTTTAGCCGGGGCAGCTAGGAAGTTCAATGAGCTGATAACGATTTATTCTGTTGAAAACGTAAAAGCACTAAAAGAGGAATCGTATGTTAATAACATGGAAAATTATACTTCCATGTTGCAATTTGAACTTGCTTCTACAGACTTACCAAATCAAGGCCTAAAGCATTATGCCGCAGATTGGGAATCGGTAGTGAAAAATATTTATGATGATAAAGATTTTGGCGACGAGCTAAACTATAAATCGTATTTCGAAAAAGATCTTGAACCAATATTGAAAGGTATTACATCAAGAGAAGAAAAAATTAAATTGATTTTTGACTATGTAAAGACTCGAATGAATTGGAATGAAAAGTATGGCTACTATTGTAAAACAGGAGTGAAAAAAGCATATGCTGAAAAAGTAGGGAATGTAGCAGAAATCAACCTGATGCTGGTTGCGATGTTGAGATATGCTGAGCTCAAAGCCAATCCTGTTTTGATCAGTACACGTTCAAACGGTATTGCCGTATCTCCAAATAGAACAGCCTATAATTATGTTATTGCAGGCGTTGAACTCGATAACAAACAAATGGTTTTGTTAGACGCTACTTCTAAAAATGCTTTGCCTAACATTTTGCCATTCCGAACACTGAATTGGATTGGAAGGATGATTCGAAATGATAAGACATCTATAGAAGTAGACCTGATGCCACAAAATAATTCTAAAGAAATAGTCAATGTAGTAGCGGCTATAGATGAAGAAGGTAAGGTTAATGGAAAAATCAGGGGTCAATATTTTGACTATAATGCATATGGTTTTAGAGAGATTCACTTAAAAAAGTCAAAAGATAAGTATCTTGAAGAACTCGAAAAGAGATATACCGGGATTGAAATTGACGAGTATACAACCACTAATGACAATGATTTATCAAAAGCAATGATAGAAACCTTTAGTTTTGTCAATACTAATTTAGTAGAACGTATAGGAGATAAGATCTATTTCTCGCCATTGCTTCATTTTGCAAGACAGGATAACCCGTTTAAGGATGAAGTAAGAGAATATCCGGTGGATTTTATGTATCCGTCTCAGGAGAAATATTCTTATACCATTACAATTCCTAAAGGATATGAAGTAGAATCGATGCCTGCGCCTCTTGCGGTTGCTATGGAAGGCAATATCGGAATTTTCAAATATAACATCGTGAAAACGGCAAACCAGATCCAGGTGACGACACAGTTGGATATGAATTATCCTATTATCCCACCGGATTTTTACTATACGCTGAGAGATTTCTACAAAAAGATGGTAGACAAACAAAATGAAAAAGTAGTACTTAAAAAAGTATAACAAATGGAAATAAAAAACGCACAACTTCAGGTTGACAACTGGATAAAAGAACACGGAGTTCGTTATTTCAATGAGCTTACAAATATGGCACAGCTTACAGAAGAAGTTGGAGAAGTAGCCCGTATCATAGCTCGCCGCTATGGTGAACAGTCAGAAAAAGAATCAGACAAAAACAAAGATTTGGGAGAAGAATTAGCCGATGTGGTTTTTGTGGTTTTGTGTTTGGCAAACCAAACAGGAATCAATCTTCAGGAAGCCTTTGATAAAAAAATGGACCTAAAATCAGACAGAGATAAGGACCGACACAAGAATAACGAAAAACTCAAATAGCAAAACAAAATGAATCTAAGTTTAAAGCCTGCAACCTGCCATATCAAATCTGAAATTTCGATAACAGGATCCAAATCAGAAACCAATAGGTTACTGCTGCTACAGGCTTTATATCCTGCCATTACTCTCAAAAACACTTCAAATTCTGATGACTCAGAAGTGATGGATAAAGCACTTAAGACTAAAGATTCAGTAGTAGATGTACATCATGCCGGGACGGCAATGCGATTTCTTACGGCCTATTTTGCAACGAGAGAAGGACGGGAAGTTATCCTGACAGGTTCGTCAAGAATGAAAGAGCGTCCCATTAAGATTTTAGTGGACGCCTTAAACCAATTGGGAGCTGCTATCACCTATGAAGAAAAAGAAGGATTTCCGCCAATAAAAATCAAAGGACAGCAACTTTCCAAAAATAAAGTTTCACTTCCGGCTACTATCAGCAGCCAGTATATTTCAGCTTTGTTATTGATCGCTCCAAAACTTGAAAATGGACTGGAACTCCAGTTGCAAGGAAAAATAACATCAGTGCCCTATATCAAAATGACTTTGGCACTACTGGAGGAAATTGGCGTTAAAACAGATTTTAAAGAAAACACAATACATATTCAGCCAAAGAAAGAAGTTCAATCGAATCAACTCACTGTAGAATCCGATTGGAGTTCAGCATCTTATTTTTATTCAATAACGGCTTTGTCAAAAATTGGAACAGAAATAAAGCTTTCCAGTTATAAGCAGCATAGCCTTCAAGGCGATTCGGTATTGGCTGAAATTTATAAAGAATTGGGTGTAGACACTAGTTTTGATGGAAACGCTATTATTCTTAGAAAAAACTCAGACACTATTAATGAAAATCTGGTCTTGAATCTAAATGATTCGCCAGATATTGCCCAGACAATTGCTGTGACCTGTTTTGGATTGGGAATAACATGTCACTTATCGGGACTTCATACGCTTAAAATCAAGGAAACAGACCGTTTGGAAGCTTTAAAGACCGAACTTCAAAAACTGGGCGCTGCAATAAAAGTAACCGAAGATACCTTAGAATTAGGAGTGTCGGGAGAAATAAAATCAGATATTTCAATAGCCACTTATGATGATCATAGAATGGCGATGGCTTTTGCTCCATTGGCAATAAAAGTTCCAATAATCATAAAAGATGCAGGAGTCGTATCAAAATCCTATCCTGGTTTTTGGGAAGACTTAAAGAGCATTGGTTTTCAGATGGACAAAATCTAAAAACCCAATGTTTATAGGCTTCAACACTTTGCGTTATAGCCAACATAAAAATTTCTGACTAAATAAAAGCCAAAACACTTGACAACGCCTATCGCACCATCGTATATTTGCAGCCGGTTTAAAATTTAGGGCTTACCGGAAAGCCGGGTTTTTACCTCAAATCAAAATTCTATTATGAAATTATCACACTTCAATTTCAATTTACCGAAAGAACTTCTAGCGGAATATCCAGCAGAAAACAGAGACGAATCTCGTCTGATGGTTGTAAACAGAAAGACTAAAACGATTGAACATAAGATGTTCAAAGACATAATCGATTATTTCGAAGAAGGTGACGTAATGGTGCTGAACAATACCAAGGTTTTCCCTGCAAGGCTATATGGAAATAAAGAAAAAACAGGAGCCAGAATTGAGGTTTTCTTATTAAGAGAACTAAATGCAGAGCAAAGATTATGGGACGTTTTGGTTGATCCGGCACGTAAGATAAGAATTGGAAACAAACTGTATTTTGGTGACGATGATTCATTAGTTGCTGAGGTTATTGATAATACAACATCACGTGGAAGAACGTTACGTTTCCTTTATGACGGTTCTTACGAAGAATTCAGAAACAAGCTTACAGAACTTGGAGAAACTCCAATCCCGAAATACATCAACCGTGAGGTAACTCCGGAAGATGCAGAGCGCTACCAGACAATTTATGCTAAAGAAGAAGGAGCAGTAGCTGCACCAACAGCTGGTTTGCACTTTTCAAGACATTTATTGAAAAGATTAGAAATTAAAGGAATCGATTTTGCTGAAGTAACATTGCATGTTGGATTAGGAACCTTCAACCCAGTTGAGGTAGAAGATTTATCTAAGCACAAAATGGATTCTGAAGAATTGAAAATTACTCAGGAAGCTTGCGATATCGTGAATAAGGCAAAAGTAAACAAGAAAAAAATATGTGCTGTTGGAACTACTTCTATGCGTGCCATCGAAAGTTCAGTTTCTTCTGCAAAAACATTAAACCCATACGATGGCTGGACGAATAAATTCATCTTCCCTCCACATGATTTTAGTATTGCAGACTGCATGATCACAAACTTCCATACGCCAAAGTCAACACTGTTGATGATGATCTCGGCCTTTACAGGACACGATCTTATGAAAAAAGCATATGAAGAAGCTATCAAAGAAGGATACAAATTCTATTCTTATGGTGATGCCATGCTGATTTTGTAATCAGAGCTATAACATAACAAATCAAAATCTCGTCAGCAATGGCGAGATTTTTTATTTCCACCTAAATCCGCACAATCACCCTAATCTGTGGCTAAAAAAACACTTCAATTTCTATCCAAACAAATCCCCGTTCTCTTCAAGCTCTTTCCAAAATCAATCTTTTTTCCTATTTTTACGGCCATCTAAAAAACAACCAATGACCTTTCAAAATACCCGCGAATTTGCACAAGAACTAGATTCGCAAGACAAACTGCACCATTATAGAAATGAATTTCTTTTCCCACAAGTAAACGGAAGAAAAGTAATTTATTTTACAGGAAACTCTTTAGGGTTGCAGCCTAAAAGAACCAAAGCCTATGTAGATGAAGTGATGGATGATTGGGCTAAGCTGGCTGTCGAAGGTCATTTCTATGCTGAAAAACCATGGTGGGATTATCATGAAAGATTTGCCGCACCGCTAAGCAAAATCGTAGGGGCGCTTCCATCTGAAGTATCGGTAATGAATACCCTGACGGTAAATCTTCACCTATTGATGGTTTCTTTCTATCGTCCAACCGAAAAAAAATATAAAATCCTTTGTGAGGCAAAAGCTTTTCCAAGTGACCAATACATGCTGCAAAGCCAAGTGCGTTTTCACGGATATAATCCAGAGGACGCTATTGTAGAATTGCAAAGAAGGGAAGGAGAGCACAACATCCGTTTGGAAGATGTGCTTGCTAAAATTGAAGAATTGGGTGATGAAATTGCCTTGGTATTGATTGGTGGAGTAAACTACTATACCGGACAAGTTTTCGATATCAAAACCATAACCGAAGCTGGACATAAAGTTGGAGCCTATGTAGGCTGGGACTTAGCACATGCTGCAGGAAACATAAAATTGGAATTGCACGACTGGGATGTAGATTTTGCAGCCTGGTGTAGTTATAAATACATGAACTCAGGACCTGGAAATGCTTCCGGTTGTTTTGTACATGAAATGCACCACGATAATTACGAACTCAATCGTTTTGCCGGATGGTGGGGACATAACAAAGAAAGACGCTTTCTGATGGAACCAAAATTTTCTCCGGAAGCAGGAGCAAACGGTTGGCAGATAAGTAACCTTCCTATATTGTCTTTAGCGCCCTATTTAGCCTCGGTAGAAATGTTTGCTGAGGTTGGAATGGACGCCTTGATTGAAAAACGAGACAAAATCACTTCCTATTTGGAGTTTATCTTGCATGAAATAGACAAGGAAGTCGACAGTACATTTGAAATAATCACTCCTGAAAATGCTGTAGAAAGAGCCTCGCAATTATCGGTGTTCCTACATGGAGAAGGACGTGCTTTGTTTGACTATCTTATGAAAAATGGAGTTATAACCGATTGGAGAGAGCCAAACGTAATTCGATTAGCTCCGGTTCCGTTATATTGTTCTTTCGAAGATATGTACGAATTTGGACAGATATTGAAAGAAGGAATACTATCACACAAATAATAAAATAAAGAAATCGATTCGTTTCGGTTCTCAAAAAATAAATCATGACAAAAGAACAAATTATAAAAAACTTTGATCCAAGCCAGCCAGGTTTGGCAGATGCCAGCATCTTTGGACTTCCATTTTCTGCCGAAGACAGCGAAATTATTATCATTCCTGTGCCTTGGGAAGTAACCGTAAGTTATGGTTCTGGAGCTTCTGAAGGCCCTGATGCCATTTTGGATGCGTCGTTTCAGGTAGACTTGCACCATCAGGAATTTCCAGAATTATGGAAATTGGGAATCTATCTCGATACTAACGAACAGACCGAAAAATGGGCAAAAGAAAGCGAAAAATATAAAAGCTTGGCACAGCCTATTATTGAAGCCTTGGAAAATGGAGAAGTTATCGAAAGCCTTCCGGGACTGCAATCTGATTTGGACAAAATCAACAAGGTTTGTAAAAACCTGAAAGAAGAAGTAAAGGAAAGAGTATTATACTGGACTAAAAAAGGTAAAAAAGTTGCCCTTTTAGGTGGTGATCACTCTACACCATTAGGATATTATGAGGCGTTGGCTTCACAGCATAGCGAATTTGGTTTGTTGCACTTGGATGCTCATATGGATTTGAGAATTGCCTACGAAGGATTTACTTATTCTCATGCTTCTATTATGTACAATGCGTTGCAGATTCCGCAGCTTACTAAAATCGTACAGGTAGGAATTCGTGATTTCTGCCAGCAGGAAGTTGAAACTGCTTTTGAACATGGAAACCGCGTGTTAGTACATACAGACATGGATCTAAAAGCTGAAACTTATACGGGGAAAACTTGGGAACAACAGTGTGAAGCAATTATTGCAGCGCTTCCGCAAAAAGTTGCCATCAGTTTTGATATTGACGGGATGTATCCTTGGTATTGCCCAAATACAGGTACACCGGTTCCTGGCGGATTCTCTTTTGAACAAGCCGCTTACCTTTTAAGCAAGCTAGGTGAAAGTGGAAAAGAAATCATCGGATTTGATTTAGTAGAAGTAGCCCCGGGTGATGATGATTGGGACGGAAATGTCGGAGCCAGAATGCTTTTCCACATGTGTGGAGTTTTGGCAAAAAACAATGGTCTTCCGGTAGGAGAAAAGATTAAATTCAACAGATAATAATTGAAAAGCGGGCTTAATAGCCCGCTTTTTGTTTAAGGTAAATTCGCAATAAAAGGCGATTTTTTAATAAACGTATGGTCGTTAATCTGTTTGATAAGAAAATGTGCCAGAGTCGTAGCACTGATTTTGTCACCCGGACAATCTTCAAGGCTTATAGCAATTGGACATTTTTCATCAACGAGTTCAATCTGAGGAAGCCGTACCAAAGTCCAGTCGACCGCACTCTGGGTTAAAATATCATACTCCAATTGTTTGTTTGTTGTCGAAACCGGAAAGTTTTCATACATCCAATTGGTAGCAAAAGTCGCTTTTGGACCTTTTTGATCCTGCGGAGTGTTGACATTCAATCCGGTTGTTACAATATAACGTTGAACATTCCATTGTTGCATGGCCTGAAGAATGTTAGTTGTCGCTTTGCTGAATAATGTGGGTTCGCTGGGAGGAATACCCAAGCCCAAAGTGCTGATTATAGCATGGCAACCTTCTATTAGCTTCGCTATGGAATCATAATCAGAAGCATCGCCAAAGACGACTTCTACATTTGCATAATCTGATTGGAAATTTTTAGGATTTCGTACCAAAAGCTTGAATGTAAAACCTTGGTTGATTAATTCTCTGACGAGGTATTGGCCAGATTTTCCGGTACCGCCAATGACGGCAATTTTTATATCTTGTTTCATTTTGTTCTTTATAAAATTATTGAAAATAGTATCTTAGTCCTGATTTACTTGATAGAAGTAAATTGGACCGGCAGAAGCTTGAGGCTTTTGCAAAATCAATATTTTTATAAAGAGATTTTAATAAGACAAATGTAAAAGGTAGCG
Organism: Flavobacterium microcysteis; assembly: GCF_006385255.1. Classification (GTDB taxonomy): domain Bacteria; phylum Bacteroidota; class Bacteroidia; order Flavobacteriales; family Flavobacteriaceae; genus Flavobacterium; species Flavobacterium microcysteis. The sequence goes on along the minus strand of NZ_VFJE01000054.1, from coordinate 27,075 downwards.
ATAACTTATACAAGTAAATTAAAAACTTTTGCCCTAATACTCAATAAAATGGAAATCATAGAAAACAATATCCCATTAGAAATCTACAGAGAGCTTCGCACAAAATCAGGTCTTTCCAGTAAAGACATAGAAGCCGCCACAATAGGACTTCAAAATTCGGTTTATTCGGTAATGATAAAAAAAGGAGGAACAATTGTAGGAATGGGACGCATTATAGGTGATGGAGGATGCTTTTGTCAAGTTGTCGATATTTGTGTGCTTCCGGAAAACCAGGGACTGGGTATCGGAAAAGTGATCATGCAGCAAATATCCAATTTTATACAAACCAAATTGCCAAAATCGTGCTATGTAAGTCTATTAGCCGATGGTGATGCCAACCACTTGTATGAAAAATTTGGTTTTAAGGATACTTTGCCACATTCCAGAGGCATGGCTCTAAAAGTTGTGTAGTACTACCATTTTTGCAGTATAGCATGAGTAAAGCAATAATCATAAATAAGTTCGATATAGGCAGCCTGTTTGAAAAAACGATGACCGTCGAAAGAAACCAATTTTTAAAAACAGGTGGTAGTATTGATAGTAACATCTACTTTGTAGAAAACGGAAGCCTGAGGATTTTTATCACAGATGGTCACGAAGAACGCATTATTCGTTTTGGATACCAGAATAATATTATTGTTGCACTCGATTCCTTCTTTACACAAAAGGCATCGGATTTCTACATACAGGCAATAAAGAAATCCACAGTCAGAGTTATTTCTAAAGAAACGTTCATGACCTATATTAATAACAGTCCCGAAAACCTTAAGATTTGGCTTGAGATATTGGAAGATTTAGTACTGCAGCAAATCGAAAGAGAAAAAGACCTTTTGATTCAATCGCCACGAGAGCGCTATGAAAGGGTTCTGAAACGAAGCCCGCAACTCTTTCAGGAAATTCCCAACAAGCATATTGCAAACTACCTGCGCATGACACCTGAAACCTTATCCCGACTCAAAAAATCTTGAGTTCAATCAAGGATTTTTTTTCTGATTCGTGAGAACTTTGCAAGAAAAAAAATGAAGATTGAATCACAACTGTTGCTACAAGAGCTCACTACACAAGTAAAAAGCCATATCGAATATGCAACATCACTTGAAAAACAAACAGAAAAACCGCTTAATGCCAGAATAACACCAGATAGTTGGAGCGTCCTGGAGTGTATCGAACATCTTAACCGTTATGGCAATTTCTACCTGCCTGAAATTGAAAAACAAATCAATTCATCAAATTCTAAGTCGGAAGCAGAATTTAAAAGTGGCCTGTTAGGAAATTATTTTGCAAAAAGCATGCTCCCAAAAGCCAAGCTGAACAAGATGAAGACTTTTAAAAACATGAATCCCATTAATAGCAAGTTAGACAAAAGTGTACTTCAAACATTTATCAGCCAACAAAATAAACTGCTCCTATTGCTTGAAAATGCGGGAAAGGTCAGCCTTAATAAGACTAAAACCAGTATCAGTATCTCAACTTTGATTAAGTTAAAATTAGGTGATACGTTTCGATTTCTTATTTATCACAACGAAAGACATATCCAACAGGCGCAAAGAGTTTTAAAGGCCACATGGTTCTAAATTTTGATTTTTGGAAAAGTTATAAAAAAGTATAATAAAAAGTTAAAATCAATATTTTTTCATTTGCTGTGAAATTACGGTATGAAGTTTGCCTTAAGTGTTGCAAAATAATATAAACAGTTATGAAAACATTTAAAAGCTCAAACAAAATGAAACAAATTTTCTCTCTAAAAGCACTTATGCTATTGATAGGATTCACTTTCCTTTCAACGCAAGCCAATGCAGATACGGTACGAATGACGATAAAAGAAGAATTGGCTGGCTGCACAGGTGTTGCCCCACAAAATTGCTATCAGGTAAAATATAAAAAGAGTAAAGACTGGGAATTTTTCTACAGTCAGATCGAGGGATTTGAATACACGCCTGGTTACCGATATGTAATTGACGTTAAAAGAACCAAAAGAAAAAATATTCCGGCTGATGCCAGCGCCTATACCTACAAACTAAAAAGAATCATCAAAAAGGAAAAAATAGCGAATGAAGCAGCCACAGAATTGGCCTTCATCACAAAATACAAATGGAATCTGATCCAAATAAATGGAACTATGCCATCGGCTTCGTCAGCCTACCTTATTTTTCAGGCCGATGGTAAAAGAATGGCAGGTTCTGGAGGCTGCAACCGAATAGGAGGTGGATTTGAATTGACAAAAGACAAAATCTCTTTCTCAAAAATTGTAAGCACGATGATGGCATGCCCGGACGAAAACAAAACCAAATTAGAAGGAACTTTGCTGAAAATGCTGACTGATGGTACTTTCAGATATGATATAGCAGACCAAACCCTAAATTTATACCAAGGTGATAAACTGGTATTGATGTTTGGATTGTCACCACTAGAATAACAAACCCTTTTTGCACAAATACGATATAAACCTCCTGGAGCTTAAGTTCTAGGAGGTTTTTTTATTGGAAGGATTCCATTGTGTGATTTTGTGTATAACGACACTTAATTTCTAGAATTAACTGCCTATGCGGAAAGTCGTAATGAACTAGAATGAATTACTTATATGTTTGTTCTGAAACAAATGCTTGCAAACAATTATAAATGTTTGTAATCAGAAATGGAATGCTTTATGGAAATTCTTATAATTCTATTTTTCGTTGTAGTCTTTTTTGTTGCTTTTATAAGAAAAGGCAGTAGCACATTTGAAATAAGTCCGGAACCTAAACGAGGCACAAGAGCAGAAAGGAATTTAGTCTCCATACTCAAACATTCGGGAATACCGGAACAGGCTATTTTTCATGATCTGTATGTGAAAAAGCACAATGGTAATTTTTCTCAGATTGATTTGGCTGTTACAACCAAAGCCGGAATTATTGTCTTTGAAGTACATGATTATAACGGCTGGATTTTTGGCACAGGTTATCAGTCACAATGGCTCCAGATATTAGCAAACGGGCAAAAGAAATACAGATTCGATAATCCTATTCTGCAAAACAATAAACATATTTCTGACCTAAGAAAAAAACTCAAGCAGTTTGAATATATACCTTTTTATTCCATAATTGTATTTTATGGCGACTGCGAATTAAAAGATATCAGTTTTGTGCCCAAAGGAACGTTTTTGGTAAAACCAGAACGTGTAATCGAGGCCATGCGAATCATTATTGCAAACAATGAATCAGCACCCTATACTGATAAACACGAAGTGGTAAGAATTCTGGAAGAAGCTGTACAAAATGGAGAAAGCCCGGAAGTTCAATGGCAGCATATTGAAAATGTTCGTGATATGTTGGGTAAGGATAGGATATTCGAGTGAAAGGAGACTACTCTTTATGGCAAACCGTAAAGAATTGGCAAAGATTACATAATATGTTTGTTTAACCATTGATAAATAAACCTACTATGCAAACATTTCCAAGTGAAAAAATACTGATGATTTCGGATGATAATTCCGTTACGCTTACTACGCATCGGATATTTCAAAGAAAAGCAGATACAAATAAAGATTTGCTTCTTAAACATATTATTACGCATCAGGTTATTAAGCGTAGAAAATTGTACTACAAACTTCTTACCGTCTTTTTTCTGATAATGACATTTATAGCTTATCAGAATTTAGATCCGAGATATGATGAAAAAGTGTTTGTTATGGTGCTTATTCTGGTTGGTTTAAGTGTAATTTCGGCTTGTTTTTTATTTGTGGTTCAAAATAGATATTTAAAAATTGTTAGCTGTTTTGGTGAAATAGAGTTTTCATTGTCTAAAATGGATCAGAGCAGCCTGAATAAATTTTTGAATAAAATGTATGACGAAATAGAAAAACGTAAAAAAGAGGAGTAAAGAAATTTTATTATAAAAACTTTCCGAAAATCCTAAATCTCCTATTTTCAATTTGCCTGATCACATGTCATGTCTGAAAGTTAATTATATTTATCGGCGCTTATATAATTACTAAATGATATGCCAAACCTAAAACTCATACGAGAAAACCAAAATCTCACCCAGGAAGAACTTTCTGAAAAATCAGGAATCTCTGTCAGAACCATACAACGTATCGAAGCCGGGACTTCACCCAAAGGTTATACGCTGAAAACATTGGCAAAAGTTTTAGATGTTCAGGAAAGTGAATTGACAGATAAAAGCACAAAAACGGAAAAAGTAAGCGAAGAAGAAAAAACACCAGTTCCCCAGGAGTTTACTATTGACTATTCCAAAATCAAAATAGTGAATCTTTCTTCCATACTATTTATTGTGCTTCCGCCTTTAAATATTTTGGTGCCTTTAATTTTGGCAGGCATTTTTAAGCAGAAAAGCACATTAGTTAAACAAATCGTTTCCGTCCAGATTCTTTGGACTATTGTAGCGCCTATTGTTTTTATGTTGGGCATATTTTTAAAACTAGGCAGGAAATTCACTTTGATACTGATAATTGCAATTGTGCTGTCAAATGTATTTATCATACTTCGTAATGCGGCAGAAATTGATAAGAATAAGAAGTTGTATTGTCGTCTGAAATTCAATATGATATAATATTGTCAGGTAGATTGTCGGGTTTTTGACGGGTTGATTTTTAGGGCATAATGCAACTAAATCCAATCTTTGTCAAAAATTTCTACAATGACCAGATCCATTTATTTTCTATTCTTTTTTCTAGGTGCCTTTTTGCAAAAAGGACAAGCGCAGGTTGAAAAAAACAGCGAGTTGTATAAGACCATCATGTCAAAAGACAGCCTGCTGTTTAATGTAGGTTTTAATACCTGCGATATTTCACAATTTGAAAACCTGATGAGTGAAAAATTAGAGTTCTTTCACGACATCGATGGAATGTCTGATAAAAAGAAATTTCTAAAAGATTTTAAAGGCGGTTTATGCCGTGACACAAAAAACTATCAGGCAAGAAGAGAACTACTCCCAGAAAGCACAGAAGTTTATGCCTTGTATGACAAGACAAACGGAGGAAAAGTATATGGAGCGCTTCAGGTCGGAACACATCAGTTTTTTGAAAAACAAACCGGACAACCTGAAAAGTTTGGCAGTTCTGCCCGATTCAGTCATCTCTGGCTTTTGGAAAATGGCGAATGGAAATTGGTAAAATCCTATAGCTACGAACATGTTACTAAGCAATTGGAATCGGTTACTGCTCCAACATTCGACAATGATATGGCTATTGAAAAGTGGCTAAAAGAAAACAAAGTGCCTACGCTTGGCCTTGGGATAATCGAAAACGGGAAACTACAACAAGTAAAGGTTTTTGGAGAAATTAAGCCGGGTGTTTCAGCACCTTACAATACCATCTTTAATGTCGCCTCCTTAACCAAGCCAATGACGGCAATAGTAGCACTCAAATTAGTCAGTTTAGGGAAATGGGATTTAGACAAGCCAGTTTACAATTATTGGACTGACCCTGATATTGCTAAGGATCCGAGAAGTAAAAAAATCACGACCCGCCAGATTTTAAGCCATCAGACAGGTTTCCCGAATTGGCGTTGGATGAATGCTGATAAAAAATTAAACTTTCAGTTTGATCCGGGTACAGCTTATCAGTATTCTGGTGAAGGATTAGAATACCTGAGAAAAGCCTTAGAAAATAAATTCCATAAAAGTCTTCAGCAACTGGCTTCTGAATTGATTTTCCAACCGCTGAAGATGAATGAGACCAGCTATGTTTGGAATAAAAATAGTGACATTTCAAGATATGCAATAGGCTATGACAAGGATTTAAAGCCCTACGAAGTTGAAAAGAATACTACACCCAATGCTGCAGATAATTTGTTGACGACTATTGAAGATTATGGGAAATTCTTGGTAGCTGTAATGAATGGTGAATTACTACAGGAATCCGTTTTTAAAGAAATGACCAGACCGCAAATAGCCAGTGAAAGAGGCAAGCATTTTGGCTTGGGATTTGAAATCTATACTCTGGAAAATGAAGAATATGGCTTGTCACACGGTGGAGCAGATGTGGGTGTTCGGACTATTACATTTATTCTCCCAAAAACAAAACAAGGACTTTTGATTTTTACCAATTCCGATGTTGGCGGTAATGTTTATGAAGCCTTAGTAAAACATTATCTTGGCAAAAATGGAGAAAAAATTATAGATATTGAGACGAAGTAAATCAGTTTTTTGCAGAAATAAAATTCCAAAAATTTTGCGGCTCTGCGTCTTTGCGTGAAAATAGTTGCTCGCAAAGGCACAGAGTCGCAAAGGTTAAATCTGTGTAATTATTCTAATCTGTGGCCAAAATAAAAAAATGTTTTTGAGAGAAAAGACAACAATAATCTCCGGTAAAATATATCTTTGCTTTGAAATGAATTGGAAACAGCTTAAATATCAAAAGAATAGACTGCTTAGAGCCGCATTGGCAATATTGTTATTGTTTACGGTTTCTTTTAGTCATACTTATGCAGACACGGTTAGGCAAGCCTTCCAGTCTGAAGCATTCTATTCTAAAAATAATAATTCCGAACGTAAGGCAATTTCATATAAAGGAGCCATACGATTTGGTGTTTTAGATATCAAATCCGGGACAGGTATTGTCAGCAGCACAGATTTTAGTGCGGTTCATACTGCCCAAGCCAAAGTAAAAGCCAATCAAAAACACAAAGAATATTGTTCGTTCAAATCAAACGTTCAATTTTTTAGAACAGAGTCAATTCCTGCCTTCGCAGAAGAAATTCCTATATCATAAACTGCCAGGCTTTTACTGCCTATATTCCTTAAAGATTTAATTTATTAAGTAAGCCATTGTTTTTAATCCAATGGCATAAAAGCATGCAGTAAATTATGAAAAGTTTCATGAAAAAGTTGAAACTTCTGGGCTATGTCATATTGATAATTTTAGCCTCCTTAGCAGCAGGAATTAGTGGAGCTCCAGTTCCAATGCGAGGTAAAAAAGAAGAACGCAACGAGATAAATATTGAAATGGTTGATTTAAAAGAGGATTCAACCGAATCAGAAAATATAGAAATTAAAAAATAAAAATCCTGCAGCAATTTGTGCTGCAGGATTTCTTTTTTAGGGAAAAACAGTGTATTATTTTTTCGCTAATTTGATTGTATTTAATTTACGTCCTTCAACTTCAGGAACTAAAAGATAAATCCCTTGCTGCCATGAAGAAGAATCGATAATGATATTTTGCGAAACATCATTGGCGGCATACGATTGGGTGAAAACTTCCCTGCCATCAATTGAATAAATATGCAATGCAGTATCACCAGGTTCATTCAGCTTTAAAGTCAACGTTTCTGTAAACGGATTTCCTAACACAGAAATTCTTTTAGTAAAAAGAAAATCTTGGGTGTCAAGGTCAAAACCTGTACTAAAAATAATTTGCCATGAATTTAAGCTTCCCGTATCTTCTTCTCCATTGTCATATAAGGTCATTGTCCAATTGCCATTCACAGCCACACCATTCAAAAAAGTAGTGAGGTTGCATAAAGGAATGTCGGTTGGGAAAGAGGAGGTGGTGCCGCCAGTTGGGGCATAAGATCCTGCAGGAATACTTTGAGTAGAGCCAGGAGTGGCAAAGTTGATAGTTGTTGTATTGGCCGAATTAAAGCTCAGGATATTACCTGAAGCAAAATCCGAACTATCTCCACAGCTAGTATCACTAGTGGCGCCCAATCTTTTAATTAATGCACAAGAAGTACCGCCCGGAGTTCCTAATTTTGCCACAACATCACCAAGCCAGGTGTGTACCAAATCCAGGTTGATTGTCACCTTGGTAGGATCCGTAATTGCTGCTGTAATTGGTACATTAATGGTTGTTACTACGTTACCAACAGATGTAGCGCCTGAAGCGCAGCTTGATCCGACTCCATCAGGGATGGGCGTTACCGTGTTAAAGGAATACGTCTGTGCGTTAGTTAGCCCGCACGACATCAAAAAGAAAAAAAGTAGTTTTGTTTTCATAGGTACAAAATTTAATTAATAATAAAACTCATTACATCGGTGTTTATGTAATAATAGGGAGAATTTTAGCATCTCACAGAAAGGTGGTATTTTCTGTGTTTAAATATTTGTTTTAGGAAATTAGGACAAAGATAACCCAATTTGCTGCTAATTAACAAAATAAATATATTAAGTACCTGATTAATATGCTTTTAGTGTATTTTATTCAATAGAATTTGCAAGATGGAAATAAATGCCTGCTTTTATGATAATTATGATCTTATTTCCTTAAATTTGAAATCTTTAAATTCATTCTACACTTAATGCAAAATCCCTTAAATATTGCAATTGTAGGCTCTGGTCTTGTGGGTTCGCTTTTGGCAATATACCTTAAAAAAGCAGGTCATTCTGTTCATGTATATGACAGAAGTCCCGATATCAGAAAAATCCAATTTTCTGGACGATCGATAAATCTTGCCATGTCTCATAGAGGATGGAATGCTCTCGATAGAGTTGGTGTTGGAGATGCTGTGAGAGCCATTTCAATTCCAATGGATAAAAGGGCGATTCATTTAACGGATAAGCTCAATTTTCAACCCTATGGAAAAGAAGGCGAAAGTATTTATTCCATTTCAAGAGGAACTCTGAACAGAAAGATGATCGATCTGGCTGAAGAAGCCGGTACAGAGTTTTTCTTTGAAAAGAAAATCTGGGATGTTACACTTGCAGATGCCACATTGCACATAGGAGAGACAGAAAGAGGAGAGTGGGAAGCTGTAAAATATGATGTAGTTTTTGGTGCAGATGGTGCTTTTTCCAGAATCCGTCACAGAATGCAACGTCAAAGTATGTTTGATTATTCTCAGGAATTTCTTCAGACTGGATATAAAGAATTAAACATACCGGCAAATCCAGATGGTACACACAGATTGGATAAAAACTCTTTCCATATTTGGCCAAGAGGTGATTATATGCTTATTGCACTTCCTAATTTAGACGGAAGCTTTACCTGTACGCTCTTTATGCCATTTGAAGGCGAAAATTCCTTTGCGTCACTTACAGACAGGAAGAAAGTAGAAGACTTTTTTGAAAAGCATTTACCGGATACCGTTGATGTAATACCAAACCTGGCAGAAGATTTTTTCAAGAATCCAACGAGTACGCTGGTAACTATGAAATGTTATCCGTGGACTTATGATGACAAAGTAGCGCTGATTGGAGATGCCTGTCATGCAATTGTTCCGTTTTACGGACAAGGAATGAATGCAGGTTTTGAAGATATCACCGTATTGAATGATTTCATGGAGCAATACGGAAACGATTGGGAACGCATTTTTAAAGAATATGAAAAGAGCAGAAAGCCTAATGCAGACGCTATAGCCGAATTATCTTATAGGAATTTCATGGAAATGAGTTCTAAAACTGCCGATGAAAAATTCCTGCTGCAGAAAAAAATAGAAAAAAGATTTTCAGATAAGTATCCTGAAAAATGGTTGCCATTATATAGCAGGGTAACATTTAGTCTTGACCCGTATTCTCAAGCCTTGGATGTGGGTGATTTTCAAAATCAGATCATGGAAGAAGTCTTGAAAATGGACAATATAGAAACAAAATGGGATAGTCCTGAAATTGATGAAAAAATTTTAGAACTGCTAAACAGAAAAAGAAAATAATACGTTATCGTCTTATTATAAATAAAAACAGGGATTAATCATTACGACTTAATCCCTGTTTTATTTTATATATCTAATAGATCAATTGTCTACTTTTTTAGTAACGGGTTTGATAAGTACCCTAAGTGTTGAGTCGTTGTTGAAATAACTAAAAGCCCAATTCACAAAAATAGTCAGCTTGTTTTTGACACTCAATATCAACATAAGGTGTACAAACATCCACGTAAACCATGCGAAACGGCCTTGGAAGCTAAAACTTGGCAGATCAACCACCGCTTTTCTTTTTCCAATAGTTGCCATAGAACCCTTATCGTGATACTCATATTCCTTTAAAGGTTTGTTTTTTGCCAGAAGCTTGAAGTTTTTCGCCAGAACTTTTGCCTGTTCGTTTGCTACGGCGGCCAATTGCGGATGACCATTTACGTATTTAGGAGTAGTCATATAAGCAATATCTCCAATAGCAAAAACATCCTTTAGGTTTTCTATTTCATTAAAACGATTTACAATAAGTCGGTTGCCACGTGTAATAGCAGTTTCCGGAACGCCTTCAATCTGGTTACCGGTTACGCCTGCAGCCCAGATTACGTTTTTAGCTTCTATTGTTTCACCATTTTTCAATCGAACGGTACGTCCGTCATAATTTTCAACAACGGTTCCGGTTTTCACGATGACACCAAGTTGCTCCAGATATTTTCGGGATGCTTTTTTAGAGTCGTCACTCATGGCGTTTAAAACGTTGGGAGAACCTTCCAATAGGTATACGGTAAGTTTTGAAAAATCCTTATCAGGATAATCTTTGGGCAAGATGTTCTTTTTCATCTCTGCCAAAGCTCCGGACAATTCAACTCCTGTTGGTCCACCGCCAACAATTACAAAGTTGAGTATGTACTGCAGCTCTTCAGGGTTTTTTGTGATAACAGCATCTTCAAATGTCTGAAGGATACGGTTTCGGAGTTGGATAGCTTCAGGAACCGACTTCATTGGAAAAGCACAATGCTCTAAGTCTTTATTTCCAAAATAATTAGTTCGGCAACCGTAAGCCAATACCAGATAGTCATAAGAAAACTCTCCAATAGAAGTTTTCAGGAGTTTTTTATCAGCCTCTACAGACAAGACATCTGCAATTCTGATTTTTACGTTTTTAGAACGTTGGAAAACTTTTCGGAGCGGGAAAGAAATACTTGCCGGCTCGAGCCTTGCTGTAGCCACTTGATATAACAATGGCTGGAATTGGTGATAGTTATTTCGATCGATTAAGTAAACTTCGTAGCCGGTATTTTCAAGGTCTTCTGCAAGGGTAAGACCTGCAAATCCGGCTCCTACAATAATGATTCTTTTTTGGGTTTCCATACAGGTTTCATTTGTATGTAAAGTTACCAAATTTAAAGGGTCTAGTCCTCTCTATTAACTTTTTCTAAAGAAAAAGCAGGCAGGCAAACCGACAGGTATTCGCAAGGCTCGTCAAAAGGATTGGAATACTGTACTCTTGCATTTTTTTCAATCTTGATGGATTGTCCGGCTTCCAGAATTATAGTTTCGCCTTCGATGATAAATTGTTTTTTACCTTTTATTATATAGGTATACTCATCAAATTCTGGAACTTGATAGGGTTCGCTCCATTTTGGAGGTGCAATCATATGTGCGATTGAAACATCAGAATTGTTATTGGTAGCATTCCCGAAATGCTCTTCAATCACTTTGCCGTCGTTTGTAGGGACAACAAAGGGACTTTTTTGTAAGGTGTATTTTTTCATTATTTCTTAAATATAAAGTAGACAGCCAGAATCAGAAAAACAAAACCTACGGCATGATTCCATCTGAAAGTCTCGTTTTTGAAAAACAGTAGAGAGAAGATTACAAAGATTACCAAAGTAATAACTTCTTGTATGACTTTGAGCTGCATTAAAGAAAATGGACCGCCATTTCCGTTAAAGCCTATTTTGTTAGCGGGAACCTGAAAGCAATACTCAAAAAAAGCAAGTCCCCAGCTCACCAATACGATTGTTATTAGTCCGGCATTCTCGAACCATTTCAATTCCTTAAATTTCAAATGCCCGTACCAGGCTAAAGTCATAAAAATGTTAGATAGCACCAGCAGTCCTATCGTAATAAAACTCTTCATTTATTTTTTGAATATTTTGGTCAGTACTCCAAAGAAGCCTCGTATAAAAGTAGCGCTGGTTACTACCTTAATGATGCTTTTTGTAGTCTGGCTCATTGGTTCGTTTGCTGCTTTCTTTTCTTGTTTAGCTTCTTGTTCTTTTTGTTCGGTTTGGGCAGCTTCCTGTTGAATGTCCTGTATTTTTTTAGTTAGGATTTCATAAGCACTTTCCCTGTCAACTATTTCGTCATATTTCCTAACTAGCTTAGAGTTGCTGTTAATTTCTCCAATTTCGCTATCTGTCAGGACATCCATCCGGCTCATAGGTGCTCTCATCATAGTAGCCGCCAGTGGAGTCGGAATTCCCTTTTCATTTAATGCTGTAACCAGAGCCTCTCCGGTTCCAAGAGAAGTCAGTAATTCGTCAGTTTTGTAATACTCGGAAATAGGATAGTTTTCAGATGTCATTTTAATAGCCTTTCTGTCATTGGCAGTAAAAGCTCTCAAAGCATGTTGAATCTTCAATCCGAGTTGCGCCAAAACAGAACTTGGAACATCCATTGGATTCTGGGTTACAAAGTAAATCCCAATTCCTTTGGAACGGATCAGTTTTATGATGGTTTCAATCTGATCAAGTAAGGCCTTGCTGGCCTGGTTGAAAATTAAGTGGGCTTCGTCAATAAAAATAACCAGTTCTGGCTGTCCCGAATCGCCTTGTTCCGGCATGACATTATATATTTCGGCCAAAAGGCTCAACATAAAAGTAGAGAAAAGCTTCGGCTTGTCCTGAATATCGGTCAGGCGGATAACGTTTACATAACCTTTGCCATTTTCATCAATTCGCATCAGGTCGTTGACATCAAATGAGATTTCTCCAAAAAAGATGTCGGCACCTTGTTGCTCAAGCTCGATAATTTTTCGGAGTATAGTACCGGTTGTTGCAGTTGAAATCTTGCCATAATGCTCTTCGATTTCAGCTTTACCTTCCTCAGTGATATAATTGATAACCTTTTTGATGTCTTTTAGGTCAAGAAGTGGCATCTGCTTATCGTCACAATATTTAAAGATGACGGAAACCACACTGGCCTGCGTGTCATTCAGGTCTAATATTCTTGAAAAGAGGACGGGTCCAAATTCAGAAATAGTAGCACGTAAGCGAACACCATTCTGTTTCGATAATGTCATCAATTCAACAGGAAACCCTGATACCTGATAAGGAATATTTATTTTGGCCTGACGCTCCGTGATAAAAGGCTGTTCTACGCCAGGTTTGGCAATACCGCTAAAATCTCCTTTGATATCCATCATCAAAACCGGTATACCTAATGAGGAGAGCTGTTCAGAAAAGACCTGTATGGTTTTTGTTTTTCCTGTTCCTGTTGCTCCGGCAATAAGGCCGTGGCGATTCAACGTTTTTAAGGGGATTTTAATAAGTGCATCTGGGAGTGCTTCTCCATTAAAAATAGCGCCACCAAGCGTGATGCTTTCTCCTTTTGTAGCATAACCCGTGTTAATATGACTGACGAAGTCTTCTTTAGAAGCCATGAGCAAAAAAATGTTTAGGATGAATAGAAATGAACAAATATTTACAAATTTAGGATTGTTTTTATTTATTGACACAAATTATGCCTTAAATAATTGGCATATAATTTTAATATTAGGGAGTGTAATAAAATTATCATTATTGAGTTATAATTCAGCTCAATAAAATAGACTTTGTTAAGGATAAAACATACTGTTTTTTTAATGAAATTAACTTAAATGGTTTTAAACCAGTGGGATATCTCCTTTTTTGAAACTAATTATTTTAAATTTCTTATTATTTATTCGTTAAGATTGTAATAATATATAGTTAAGACGGAATAAAAAACAGCAATTTATTTTTTTTTATCCACTAAAAATATAAATTTGTCGTTCTTATAAAATATCTAGGGTAAATAAATATTATCTATTACCAAAATTAAATTCTAAAAATTAAAAAACTAAAATTAAAAAAAATGGCACAGGCATCAAACGCAAAGGTTCAAAACAATGCAGGAAGCAAAAGCTCTAACGTATTTGCAGGATTGACGATTTTAATTTGTATTCTTATCGGGTACCTTGTATGGGAATTCGTAATGGGATCTCCATCAAACTTCCAACATGATAACCCAGCAGGTCAACCTTTACAAGGAAACTACCTAGGAATGGTTTACAAAGGAGGATATATCGTTCCTGTATTGATGGGATTACTATTGATGACAATCGTATTCTCATTCGAAAGATTTTTTGTTATTTCTAAGGCTGCAGGAAAAGGGGATGTTGAGAAATTTGTAAAAAGCGTTCAAGGTCAAATTTCATCTGGAGATATCCAAGGTGCATTAGACGCATGTGATAAACAACAAGGTTCTGTTGCAAACGTTGTGAAAGCAGGTTTGATTAAATACCAAGAGGTTAAAAGAGAGAACTTCGATACTGAAAAAGCATCTGAAGTAATCCAAAAAGAAATAGAGCAGGCTACTTCATTAGAAATGCCAATGCTTGAGAAAAACTTAACTATCCTTTCTACATTGGTATCTTTAGGTACATTATTAGGATTGATGGGAACTGTATCGGGGATGATTAAAGCGTTCGCTGGATTGGCAACTTCTGGAACTCCAGATCAGGCTGAATTGGCAAACGGTATCTCTGAAGCACTTATCAACACGTTGACAGGTATTACAACTTCAGCTCTTGCAGTTGTTGTTTACAACTACTTTACTTCTAAAATTGATACATTGACTTATTTTATCGATGAGGCTGGTTTTACTATCACTCAAGCTTACAGAAGAGCTACAAACCGTGACTAATTAAAATAAGTTTCATAATATATTAAAGCTATGAGAAGGAATGTTTCTCCTTCTCAGCTTTGATTAAAAAAGTAAAAACAATGGCTAAAATAAAATTGTCAAAGAAAAGTTCAAGAATTGACATGACTGCGATGTGTGACATGGCATTCCTTCTTCTGTCCTTTTTCATTATGACAGCTACAGCAAAAGTCCCTGAAGCTTTGCCAGTAGAAACTCCGGCCTCAACGGTTCAGACCAAATTACCAGAAGAAAATCTTGCTACCCTAACAATTGGTAAAGAGAAAGTGTTTTTTGGAGTGACTGGAAGAGAAACTAGAGCGGAAACTCTAAAAAGAATGGGAGATAAATACAAGATCCAATTCTCGGATGCTGAACAAAAGAAATTCTCACTTATTGATGGTTTTGGTGTAGATATCAGAAACATGAAAAAACTGATTGAAATGCCAAATGAGCAGAGAATGAAAGAGGGAGTTCAGCCAGGAATTCCTTTCGATTCTATCAATAATCAATTAGCTGACTGGGTAAAAACTGCCAGAGAAGTAGCTAAAGATATGGATGGTAAAGATTTAGATATCGCTATTAAAGGTGATGCTAAAGAAGAATACCCTACAGTAAAAAAAGTTTTAGATATTTTGCAAAAGCAAAGTAAGAATAACTTTTTCTTGGTTACTGGTCTAAGAAGTGATGATTTTTAATAAAATAATATATTCGTAAGAAATGGCAGAATTAAATACTGGCGACGGCGGTGGTAAAAAAGGCGGTGGCAAAGTAAGAAGTAAAAAAGCAAATCCTTCGGTTGATTTAACAGCCATGGTGGATTTGGCATTCTTATTGATTACCTTCTTTATATTAACGACTACGTTGTCAAAGCCTCAATCGATGAATTTGGCAATGCCAGATAAACAAAAAATCGAAGATACTCCAACTGAAACACCAGCCTGGAGAACTTTAACTCTAGTTTTAGGGACAGGTGATAAATTGGTTTGGTATAGTGGAAGAGCTGACGGACCGCCATTAGACGGGCCAGTTGCTACCACATATGGAAAGACTGGCGTAAGAGATTTGATCCTTAACAAAAAGGCAGGTGTTGATGCAAGAAACAAAGCAGAAGGTGCCGATCTTGAAAAAAGCGGTATTACCGTTATCATAAAGCCAAGTAAAAAATCAAATTATAAAAATTTGGTTGATATTTTGGATGAGATGGCTATCACAAAGGTGAAGAAATACGCAATTGTTGACATAACAGATGCAGACATTAAGTTTTTGGAAGACAATAAAATTTATTAGTCTGATTCATTAAAATCTATAAAATATTAAAATATGTCAAATTCAAAATTAGACTTATTCGAACAAAGCTGGATTGAAAATGTTTTTGAAGGTAGAAACAAAAGCTATGGTGCGTATGAATTGCGTACTAACAGCGGAAAAAGAACCTTAAAAGCATTAGCAATTGGTGCAGTCATATTTTTGTTCATGGTTTGCATTCCAATCATCTCCAAATTCATCTCTGACAATATGGTCAAAGAGGATAGAACCATTGATGAGCAGGTTACTCTGGTAAATGTCCAGGAACCTATAAAAAAGGAAGAGATTATTGTTGAGCCGGTTGTTCAAAAACAGACTCAGAGTAATGTGGATATCCAAAAATATGTACCGCCTGTTATTGTTGATAAACAAGTCGTAAAAGAAGAAGTAGCCGTAGTAGCTGAACTTAAAAAAACAGGTTCTGAAACTGTAAAGGCAAAAGAAGGTGGGGAAGTAGTTCTTGATGGAACACAAAGTGAAATCAAAGTTGATGCTGAAGTAATTGAAGAAGATCCAAATAAAATTTATACATCTGTACAAGTTTTACCGGAATTCCCAGGAGGTATCACAGGTTTCTACGCTTATGTAAAAAAGAATTACAGAATCCCTGAAGTAGATGACGATGTGAGTGGTAACGTAATCGTAAACTTCGTTGTTGAAAGAGATGGTAGTCTTACAGACATCAAAGTTGTAAGAGACTTAGGTTACGGAACAGGTAAAGAAGCTATCAGGATGTTAAAATCAGCTCCAAAATGGAAGCCTGGTATCCAAAATGGTAAAGCGGTACGTGTTTCTTACAACCTTCCAATCAAATTAGTGATCAAATCTAATTAATGAACGGTAGTAAGTATAGGACCAATAAAGATCAGAAATCGCTCCTCGGGCGATTTCTTCTTATTTTAGGAATGCTGTTTTTTTTGATGTATTTCGTTATGGGCATGGCTATTATCTTTTGGAAAGACTTACCAATCGAAATGCCTAAACCTTATAGAATAGCTTTCGGATTACTGCTAATCGTATATTCTTTTTTTAGATTTATACGTTTTATCAAAAAGGACCAACAATAAAACTAATTTAGAAATGCCAAAATATCTAAGATTTTTATTATTTTCTTTTGCCTTTGTACTGACAATTTTCTTTATTGATTCCTGTGCAGACAAGAAGAAAAAAGAAGACGAAACAGCAACGATTTACGTTGATGAAACAGTCATGCCAATGATGGAAGATCAGCTAGTTGTTTTTCATAGCCAAAGACCAGAAAAAATAAATCTTATTCCTAAGACAGAAGTTGCGATTCTGGACTTGTTGAAAAATGACTCGACAAGATTGGTCGTTATGTCAAGAACCTTGTCAAAAGGGGAAGAAAAAAGATTTACAGATAAAGGCATTGTTCCAAGAATAACCCAAATCGCCATTGATGGGGTTGCCCTTGTTGCAAATACTAAGGCAAAAGATACGGTAATTGATTTACAGGACATCATTGATTTTATGAACGGGAAATCTGTAGCTACTATCAAGGGACTTGTTTTTGATAATGCCAACTCAAGCACAATTGATTTTTTAAGCAAGAAAGCATCCGTAACAAAAGTGGATAGCAAAAATATTTTTGCCTTGAAAACAAGCAATGATGTTATCAAATACATTGGCGAAAATGACGGTTATATTGGAGTTGTTGGGGTGAATTGGATGACACAACCTATGCCTGATATGTTGAATTCCACAAGTAATGTCAAGGTTTTGGCTGTCAAAAATGTTAAAAGTGAACCAAATTCAACAGAATACTATAAGCCTAGCCAATCCAACCTGGCAGAGGGTTTATATCCTTTAACACGAAAGATCTTTATGTTAAATTATGAAGGATCTGTTGGTTTGGGTATGGGTTTTGCCACTTTTGTGGCAGGAGACGTTGGACAGAGAATAGTTTTAAAATCCGGACTTGCTCCTGTTAGGTTAGCTTTACGAGAAGTGAAAGTTAGAGAAGACATCGAAAATAAATAAAAATTATAAAGAACGAAGAAATGAAAAAAATTAAGTTTATCAGTTTGTCGCTATTGTTTTTTGGAACTGCTGTCTTTGCACAAGACTTAGAGCAAGCCAAAAAAGCAATCGATGCCGAACAATATCAAAAAGCCAAAACAATCCTTAAATCATTAATTGCATCAAGTCCTGATAAAGGGAAGAATTATTTTCATTTAGGAGAAGTATATCTTGCTTTGGATAATGCAGATTCTGCAAAGATTTATTTTGACAAAGGAATCGTTGCCAAAGACAATGGCAATTTCAATTATATTGGACTAGGTGAAATCAGCCTGGATAACGGAAACACAACAGAAGCAGAAGCTAATTTCAACAAAGCTATTGCTAATCTGAAAAAGAAAGATGCTGAAG
Organism: Flavobacterium microcysteis; assembly: GCF_006385255.1. Classification (GTDB taxonomy): domain Bacteria; phylum Bacteroidota; class Bacteroidia; order Flavobacteriales; family Flavobacteriaceae; genus Flavobacterium; species Flavobacterium microcysteis. Next base: position 8,830 of record NZ_VFJE01000054.1, on the reverse strand, counting down.
AATTTTTATACATAGGTAAAGCCTATATTAATTCAGAAAAGCACGATTATAAAAAAGCGATAACTTCTCTTAAGAAGGCAATCGCTGTTGATGCAAAATATGCACAGGCTTTCTTAAGTTTGGGTGATGCTCAATTTGGTGATGCCGATGTAAACAGTGCTTACAGTTCTTACAGAACAGCATATGATTTGGATAACTCTTTGTTGCGTGCAAAAATGCAATTGGGTGTTATTACCAAAAATGCTAAAGCGTTCCCTGAAGCGATTTTAGCTTTTAATGAAGTAATCAAATTAAATGCAAACTATGGTCCTGTTTACCGTGAGTTGGCAGAAACGTATTATTTCTGGAGTACAAGCGACACATCAAAACGTGCAGAGTATATCAAGAAAGCGTTAGAGTATTATGAGAAATACATGAGCCTGACCGATTATTCTCTAGATTCAAGAATGCGTCATGCTGACTTCTTGATTCTTGCTAAAGACTACGAAGCTTTGCAAAAAGAAGCACAGGCAATGCAACAGTTGGATAAAGTAAATCCTAGAATCTTCAGATATTTAGGATATGCAGCTTATGAGAATAAAAACTATGATGAAAGTATCAAAGCGTTAAATGACTTCTTAGCAAAAGTAGATCCAAAAAGAATCAGCGCAAGAGATTACCTTTTCTTGGCTAAAGCAAAATTAGGGAAAGCAATTTCTGCTGAGGGTACTATTGCAGATAAAGCTCAATTTGACAGTGCAATGATTGACTTAACAAAAGCTACAGAAATTGATCCAGCAATCGGATCAGAGTTCAGTGATTTAGGAGTGTCATTATACAAGCAAAAACTATATATAGAATCGACTAAAGTTTTTGAAGCTGCTACAAAAGCACCAAATTCTAAAAATGCACTTCTTGATAACTTCTATCTTGGAAATGCAGTTTTGTTCTATGTGGCAAACGACCTAAAAACAGATGCAGAAAGAAACAAGCCAGAAGTACAGGAATTGCTTAAAAAAGCAGATGCAGCTTATGCAGCAGTAGTAGCTGGTTCGCCAACAACTCAAGATGCACACCTGAACAGAGCAAAAATCAACAGATTTATTGTTGGGCCAGAAGCTAAGGAAGCTGCTGTGGCAGCATACCAAAAATATATTGAAGTTGTACATGCAAAAGGTGAAGCAGAATTAGCTAAGGATAATGTAAAATCAGGATTGATTGGAGCATATTCTTACATAGGTTCACACTATGCAATATCTGACAAAGCAAAAGCAAAAGAATATTTTGAAAAAGCATTGGTATTAGATCCAACTAGCCAGTACATCAAAGAATCTCTTGATGTATTGAAAAAATAAAAATCAGAAGTTTTAAAAACCGACACATAGTGTCGGTTTTTTTTATGTCCTAACCGGAATAATCATAAACTTTATTTAAAGCCTTATTTTTAAAAACTGCAATACGAAATCAAATCCTTATCTTTGCAGACTATTTTTAAAGATGATGTTGAAGAAAGAATTACAAATCGCTGTTGAAAAAGGAGTAATGCTTCCGTTGATGGAAGAATTTTATACCATTCAGGGTGAAGGATATCACACAGGTACAGCAGCGTATTTTATCCGTGTAGGCGGATGCGATGTAGGATGCCATTGGTGTGATGTCAAAGAAAGCTGGAATGCAGAATTGCATCCGCCAACAGCAATCGAGACAATAGTGGAGAATGCAAAAAAATATGCCAATACTGTTGTTGTGACAGGAGGCGAACCTTTGACTTGGGATATGGGGCCGCTTACGCAGGAACTGAAAGAAAAAGATTTAAAAGTACATATTGAAACTTCCGGAGCCTATCCGCTTTCCGGTACCTGGGATTGGATTACGCTTTCACCAAAAAAGAATAAGCTTCCTACCCAGACGGTTTATGACAATGCAAACGAATTGAAAGTAATTGTCTATAATAAGCACGATTTTATCTTTGCCGAAGAACAGGCAGAAAAGGTCAATAAAAATGCAATATTGTTTCTGCAACCTGAATGGAGCAAGAAAGAAGCAATGACCCCATTAATTGTTGACTATGTAATGAACAATCCAAAATGGAGAGTATCGTTGCAAACGCATAAATATTTGAATATTCCATAAATTTGGAATTATATTTGCTAATAATTAAACCAACATAAAAAACAAATAACAAATGAAAAAATTAATAGTAACATTCGCTTTCGTATTGGCAACTCAAGTTGGATTTGCTCAAGATGCAGCTTTTAAAAATGATGTAAAAAAAGTAATAGAAATGACTGGAGCTTCAGCTCAAATTGATGTGGCAAAAAAGCAAATTCTAGGAATGATCCCTGAAGCAAAGCAAGCAGCATTCTTAAAAGATTTTGATGCAACAATGCCATCTTATTTTGATAAAGTTGCTGATGTTTACATGAAAGAATATACACATGCGGAGATTAAAGACATGATTAAATTCTACGAAACTCCACTAGGTAAAAAAATAACTTCTAAAGCAGGAGTCCTGACTGAAAAAACAATGGAAGCGGCTCAAGCTTGGGGTGTAGAATTGCAAGGTATTATGATGAAATACATGCAATAATAAAAACATCTTTTTATATACAAAACCCAAATTGTAAATTTGGGTTTTTTTATACCTTCTAACTATGAAACAGCTTTTTCTTCTAGATCCATCCATAACTTTTTTAAACCATGGTTCCTTTGGTGCTTGTCCAAAACCAGTATTTGACGAATATCAAAGACTCCAACTGGAACTGGAAAATGAACCAGTTTATTTTATTCAGAAAAAAGCAGCGGTCTATTTGAAAAAGGCAAAAGAAAAACTGTCAAAATATATAGGTTGTCAACCAGAAAACTTCTTTTTTACACCCAACCCTACGGTTGCCATTAATACGGTTATGAGAAGTTTGAACCTCCAGCCAGGTGATGAAATCCTGTCAACAAATCATGAATATGGAGCAATGGATAGGACATGGGCTTATTTCTGTAAAAAAACAGGAGCAAAATATGTCCGACAGACAATCTCCATGCCCGTAGTTTCAAAAGAACAGTTACTGGAAGATTTCTGGAAGGGCTATAATTCCAATACTAAGGTTATTTTTATAAACCAGATTTCCAGCGCAACGGCACTAATATTTCCGGTGATGGAAATTTGCAAGAAAGCACAGGAACTAGGATTGATAACCATTGTTGATGGTGCTCACGTTCCGGGACATATTTCTTTAAACATTGAAGAAATGAATGCCGATTTTTATACAGGAACCTTACACAAATGGATGTTAGCACCAAAAGGGAGTTCATTTCTATATGTAAAAAAAGAATTTCAGGATGATTTGGATCCGCTTGTTGTGAGTTGGGGCTATGACAATGAGTTTATTGCCCAAACACAATTCTTGGATTATCATGAATACCAAGGCACAAGAGATATTTCTTCTTTTTTATGCACTCCAAAAGTTATTGATTTTCTGGAAGAAAATAATTGGAAGGAAATAACAGAAAATTGCAAACAGATAGTTTTAGACAACTACCAGCGTTTTTGCGATTTGCTAAGCACAACACCTATATGTCCAATCACAAAGGAATTTTTAGGACAAATGGCAAGTATTCCGGTCAGAACCGATGAACCTCAAAAGCTAAAAGAATTGCTTTTTGAAAAATATCAGATCGAAATACCGGTTATGCCTTTAAATGGAGACTTTTATATACGATATTCTATCAATGCCTATAATTCTCAAGAGGAATTGGACAGGCTTTATGAAGTCTTAAAAGAAATCATAGCCTCAACCAATTTGATAAAAATCTAAAGAGTCAATCTGGCGAGATAGTCATAATGGTCACCTTCTGAAACGAGTTTGCATTGGAGGCCGTTGGCAATAGCGGCATTCTGTAGTGTATTGTAGTCAACATACAGCCAATCAAACGGTTTTTCTTCTTCTTTTTTATAATAGATCGTAAATGTAATCTCTCCATAATAGTCCCTTTCGGTTGGAATCCATTTTCCGCCATCTTCATCCTCGTCAAACATATAAATGATATCGGAAGAATCAATAAGGATTTGGCCAGTTGGTGTCAGCAAAGATTTCAGCTGTTGCAAGAAAGAAGAAAGGTTTTTCAACTTGCCGCAGATACCGGTGCCGTTCATCAAAAGCAATATTGTATCAAATTTGTTTTCAGGATTAGAAGAATCCAGTTCCATCATATCTTGAACTATTGCATTGTCAAGACCTCTTAAACGGCAAGCTTCAATAGCATTCTCAGAAATATCAATAGGAAGAACCTCTAGTTTTTTATTATTTCGAAGATATAAGCTGTGGCTTCCGGCTCCGCAACCCACATCCAAAACCTTTCCTTTAGCCAGAGTCATTGCTTTTTTTTCAATTTTTGGCATGGCTGAATAATTCCGGAACAAATAAGCAACGCTCATTTCATCAGCTTCGGAAATTGAAGTTTCGGTAATGAGGTTTTCCCACGAATTGTTTGTCTGATAATCCAATATGGCTTTTCCAAAAAGGTCTTTCATGATTTATGGTATATTTTAAAAAGATAAAGAAGAAAGTGTAACTTTGTCCGCAAATAAATGAAGTGGAACAAGTAATCAAAAATCTTCCAAAACTGGCCAAAGATAAGCATAACGAAAACAAGAAGTATTTCGATAAGCTTAAAAAGAAAGCGCCGAAGAATATCGATTATATCATGCAGGAATTGCATGATCAGGAATTTAAAAGAACAGATTGCCTGAAATGTGCCAATTGCTGCAAGACAACAGGGCCACTTTTTACCCTTGCCGATATCGAGAGGATATCTAAACATCTTCGCCAAAAGCCACAACAATTCATCGATCAGTATCTTAGGGTCGACGAAGAAAACGATTATGTGCTTCAAAGTGTTCCCTGCACATTCTTAGATACAGAGAATTATTGTATGATTTATGATGTCAGGCCAAAAGCATGTCGTGAATATCCACATACGGACAGAAAAAAATTCCAGCAAATTTCAAACCTGACATTGCAGAATGTAGCAATTTGTCCGGCAGCCTATAATATTGTAGAAGAAATGAAAAAAAGAATGCCTTTATAAACAATTGCTGTATGAAACACAAAAGAAATTTATTGTACATCTTCCTGGCATCTGCCATCATCTCAGTTTTGTTGGTTTTTGTCAACCAGGATATAGTTGTCAGAAGCCTTTTCGATAAAGTTATGGAAGCTGTGATTATGACAGCTCTTATCTACATCGTTCTGGTAGTGCTTTATTTTTTGATGTTTGTTGCAAAGTCAGGTGCCAACAGAATCGCTAAAAAGCAAAAAAAAGACCTTACAAAGTAAGGCCCTTATATTAGACAAAAATATAATCTTCTGGGAGTTCGATTGATTCATCGAATCGGCCGCCTATGGCATCAACAACATAATCAATCCCTCTTTTGATATATTCTAATATTTTTTCAACCCATTCCTTTGCGTTATGAAATAATTCAATGGCTTTCTCTACATAAGAATCAATCATTTCGAAAAATTCCTGTAGTTTATCCATATAATTCAAAAGTAGTTGCGATGTATCCATTTGTAGCTATTTTATTAAGATTTAAATGCGACTGATAAAAAATAGCCGCATCTAAAAATACGTATTTTCAAGAAAATTCCAATTAATAAATTTCATATTTTTTTCTTATTTTTTTGAAATCTTCAATTCCTTTTTCCCAGCTTTTTTTGATGTCTGCTTCAGACATCCCAGCTTCAATCTGTTCCTGTAGCTTTTTAGTTCCTGCCAATTTTGTAAAGAATGGAATAAAAAACTTCGATTTGTCGGCTGTAGTCGCATAGGCTTTCAAAAGCCATTTTAGTTCGATACCCTTTACTCTCGGAGCATTCGAAAGATCTTCACCATAGCACACTTTACCATTATGCATCGGATCTTTTGAACCCAAATTTGGTTTAGGAGTAAAACTGAAGTCGGTTTTTGGTAAAAAAGGAGAGCCATATATCTGAAATTGCTTATCTGTTCCTCTTCCCAGGCTTACATTGGTACCTTCAAAAAAACATAAACTGGCATACAGATTTATGGATTGGTCATTCGGTAAGTTTGGAGAAGGTCTTACAGGAAGTGAATAGCTCATGTCTTTTGTATAATTTACACAAGGAACAACGGTCAATTCACATTGAATTCCGTTTTTAAGCCATTTTTCGCCATTGATCATTTTTCCATATTCGCCAATAGTCATGCCGTGGAGTACAGGAATAGGGTGCATTCCAATAAAACTTGAATTTTCTTTTTCCAGGACAGGGCCATCCACAGTATTTCCCTTTGGATTTGGTCGGTCTAAAATCAATAACTTTATTTTGTTTTCGGCACAAGCTTCCATTATATAATGTAGAGAAGATATATAGGTATAAAAACGAGCGCCCACATCTTGAAGGTCAAAAACCAAAATATCTATACCAGCCAATTGTTCCGGTTTAGGTTTTTTATTATCACCATAAAGAGAGATGATAGGAATTCCGGTTTTGGTGTCTTTTCCATCTTTTATTAGTTCTCCTGCATCAGCAGTTCCCCTAAATCCGTGTTCAGGAGCATAGATTTTTGTGATATTTAGCTTGTTCTCTACTAACCAATCCACCAGATGCATCGATTTAGTTGCAGGTTCCGTACGAAGTTCGTCCCTGTTTTTTGCATTAGGGTTATAATTAACAATACTGGTTTGGTTGGCAACAACACCAATGTTTTTATATTTTTTTAAAAAGGGCAGGTAAGTTATCCAATCGTCAGCGCCTGTTTTTATTTCAGCAATAGCCGTAGAAGATTTAGAACTCTTGACGGTGTCCTGAGCTTTCGTTTTTTCAGTTCTTGCTTTTGGGTTATATGAATTTCCACAGGAAAGAATTGACAAAACCAAGAATAAAGCTGTATTTTTGAAAACCATATTTGATATCATACAAAATTGAATTTAGAATATTTTATAGCCAAAAGACTGATTGCTGCTAAAAATCATAAAAGTAGTATATCTGCACCAATTATAAAAATTGCGATCGCTGCCATTGCAATAGGTATGATCATGATGATTGTGTCTGTAGCGACAGGAATCGGTCTGCAGCAAAAAATACGTGAAAAGGTTGCGGCTTTTAACGGACATATTATTATAACTAATTATGATGATAACCAATCGCAGGTAAGTATCAGTCCAATTTCTACCAATCAGGATTTTTATCCGAAGTTTAAAAATGTTGAAGGCATAAGCCATATTCAGGCTGTAGCTACAAAAGCAGGAATCATCAGAACAGAAACTTCTTTTGAAGGTATTATATATAAAGGAGTAGGAAAAGATTATCAATGGAAGAATCTGGAAGAATATCTTGTACAAGGAAAACTGCCAGATGTAGAACATAAATTGACGCCAGATGTTTTGATTTCAAAATATCTTGCAGATAGACTGAGTTTGAAAGTGGGCGATAAGTTCAATACTTTCTTCATGAAAGATAATAGTAATCAATTGCCTAATCTGAGAGTATTTGTTGTGGCAGGGATTTACAATTCCGGATTTCAGGAATTTGATGCTACCTATATAATAGGAGACATTCGCCATTTACAACGAATCAATAAATGGAAACCAGATCAGGTGGGTGCTTTTGAAGTTTTTATTGATGACTTTAATCAGATTGAAGAGAAAGGGCAACAGGTTTATAACAATACCCAAAATAAAGAAGACGCATCAAAAACGCTCGACACCCAGACAATTTCCGAGAAGTACTATAATATATTTGAATGGTTACAGCTGTTTGACTTTAATATAATAGTCATTATAGTAATAATGATTATCGTGGCTACCATTAATATGGTAGTTGCATTGCTAGTTCTAATCCTGGAGAGAACTCAAATGATAGGAATACTCAAAGCAATAGGAGCAAACAACTGGTCAGTACGCAAGATATTTTTATACAATGCCTTCTATTTAATAGTTCGTGGATTGCTTTGGGGGAATTGTATTGGGATTGGTCTTATTATTATTCAGCAGCAATTCGGCATTATAAAACTAAATCCAGATAGTTATTATGTAAATGTAGCGCCTGCTCATTTGGATTGGTTGTATATTTTATTGCTCAACATTGGAACATTGGTTATCTGTTTGGCTGTTCTTTTGATTCCTTCCTATATAATAACGAAGATTTCTCCGGTAAAAGCGATCCGTTTTGAATAGCCTTATATAGGTAAAAGGTGTTTTTCGGGAGGTTTCTGAAAGATTTTCTCTCTTATACCTTATATATTCCCTTTTTTCAGGTGTGTTTTCAGGGTACTTTACCAGTTATTTCATACACTTTCTAATTCTCTTTCCTTGATTTTATAGGCTTCGGACATTATACCTTGAAAAAGGGAAAAAAAAGTTTGCCTGCACGGACCTGTTTTCCAGTACCTTGCGAAAAACTTCAAAAAAAAGTTACCATAAAGTTTGCGAAAGCGGAAAAAGGTGCTACTTTTGCACCCGCAATAAAGGCGAAGTTCATAGGTAAATACTGACAGGAAGCGGATTTTGAAAGGGGATAAAAATTTCCAAAAATAAATTTGCGAGAATCAAAAAGGTTTTTTACTTTTGCACCCGCAATCAGGGCAACGTTCATAGACAAAATGCAGTACCGGCTTAGATGAAAAAAAAATTCTGAAAAGCTTGCGGGAAACGGAAAAGGGTCATATCTTTGCCGTCCGCAAAAACGGTAAGGGCTTAAAAAGGAAAGAAAATTTTTTTTCAAAAAAAGCTTGCAGGACTCGAAAAGAGTGTTACCTTTGCAGCCGCTCCGAGAGGGGCGACAGAAAACAAGAAGAACACGTTCATAGACATATTGGATTGACAGCAAAT